>JBGALR010000002.1:0-287528 GCA_044223735.1 Limisphaerales bacterium
GATCAACAACGTTCAAACGGCCGATGCCGCGCAATACTTCGTCGTGGTGAGCAATCTTTTTGGCGCCGTGACCAGCAGCCTCGTGTCTCTTTCGGTACCGATCTACGAAGCATATAATTTCCAAACCATCGCCTCCAATTTGCTCAACCCCGATGCGCTGGTGTTGGACCCGGACGGCGATCTTTTTGTGGCCGAGTATGTGGGCGGCGTTGTGAGGAAAC
Organism: Limisphaerales bacterium; assembly: GCA_044223735.1. Taxonomy (GTDB): domain Bacteria; phylum Verrucomicrobiota; class Verrucomicrobiia; order Limisphaerales; family UBA8199; genus JBGALR01. Next base: position 222 of record JBGALR010000002.1, read on the forward strand.
TGCACTTCAACGGGGTTGGCTGGACCACCAATATCATTGCGGGGAGCGGAACCAACGGTCTGGTGGACGGCGCCAACCTGACCGCGAGCTTCTTTCATCCCAATGGCATTGCGATCGATAGCGCCACTAATCTTTACGTGACCGACGCGGGCAACAATGCGATCCGAAGAATCTCTCCAGAGGGCACGAACTGGGTGGTCTCGACGCTGATCACCGGCCTGGTTGGAAGCGCGCTTGGCGGATTGGCGGTGGATGCCGCCACAAATATTTTCTTCAATGAGCAAGGGCGTCACACAATTCGCAAGCTCTCACTGTCGGGAACAAACTGGATGCTGAGCGATGTCGCCGGCCTGGCCGGTGCCCCGGGAAACGTTGATGGCGCCAACAGCGATGCGCGTTTCAACACACCGGACCGGGTGGCAATCGACGCCAGCGGGGTTTTATATGTGGGCGATTATGGGAACAATAAAATTCGCAAGATTACACGAGTGGGCATCAATTGGGTGGTTAACACGCTCGCGGGCAACGGCGCCCCGGGCGGCACTGACGGAACAAACGCCATTGCTCGTTTCAACCAGCCCGAGGGCGTGGCAGTGGATGCCTCGGGAAACGTGTATGTCGCTGAGTGGATCAATGGCACGATCCGAAAGATCACGCCAACCGGAGCGGTCACAACGCTAGCCGGTTCCAGCGGCTCGTCGGGAAACACGGACGGCACTGGCAATGTCGCGCGATTCACCAATCCCAACGGCATCGCGGTGGATAGTCACGGCACCGTGTATGTCGCGCAAAACGGCGGCTCCCGAATCCGCATGGGCAAGCCCGTGATACGCATCACGCCCCCCACCCGCGCCACCAACCTCCCTCCGGGTGGATATCAATTCAATATCACTCTCGCCTCCTATTTGAATTATCGCGTTCAGACCTCGACCAATCTCGCCAACTGGTCTGACCTGGGCGGCTTCTTTCCCACGACCATGTCCTATTTGTTCCTGGATAACTCAGTCTCAGGCTCGCCGATAAAATTCTATCGAGTGGTCGGGCCTTGATTGAAACAGACCAGATCGTGGTTCCTGAAGGGGGCAGCCTGGAATTTTGTCGTATGCGTTACCCGCATCATTTTTCGGAATTAATCCACGAACAATTCGGCGTTGGTTCAATTTGATTGGATCCCTCTGTTCGCCCAACAAAACTTTTATCGATTGACTGGGCGGGTTTGAAAGGCGTTGGGCGGCGAAATCACGCTGCTCAGATGAACGTTCGCGGGCGGCACCTCGGTCCGTTTTTGGAATCTGCCGGAAGCCATGATGCCCAGGATTATCAATCCCAGTGTGCCTAATATCGTCATGGAGGAAAACACCAGACCAAGAATTCCCAGCACGCGTTTCTTTCCCCGCTCGCAGAGGGCGGCCACTCCCAATCCGACTGCCACAACATCGACGCCCAGCAGGCCGATGATGAAGAAACCCACCAACATCTGACCCGGGTAATATTTGCCCGGGCGGACCTGGTGGCCCGCGCTCAGGATGCCGGCGACGACAAAGCTCACCAGCATCAAAAATGCAACGACGATCGAAATGAAAAACGACGCTTTCCCCAAGCCGGACTCTTTCTCTTCATTCTTAAAAACTTCCGGAGTGCGCAATGTCTGCTCCACGAGCGATCGTCCGTCCACCGGGCATAGCTGTTTCTCGTCGGTGTATTCTGCGCCGCAATAAGAACAACGTTTCATGTGCCTTGTTGTGTGCGATTCGATCCCACGGTCGCGGGAAACCAGTTTATGAAAGAATACCTGCTCAACTCCATCATGACGCCGGCCAAGGTAATGTTCGCGCCCATGCTCGACAAGCGCGCAAACGGGGCTCGCGCAAATCCAAAGCGCCAGCGGCGCAGCATCTTGGTAGAACAACGTCAGAAGGCAAATCGAACCCCGGCGGGGTGTAAAATCCCGCGCGGCACAGAAGGGGCGGCGCGGACGGGGAGTGCATACCTAACAGCGTTGCCAACGGGCGTGAGGCTTCGGCACCGCTTTCAGGGTGCTTCATGAATGGGGCGTCTTTCGGGGATGGTCGCTTCGCTCGACCCCCGGCTAATTTCTGAAATCCCTGCCGGGGATGTTTTAAAAATTGATGCATGCGTTGCCGGGTTTTGTCATCTGTGCAATCCATGAAATTCGCAGCTCCTCTTGTGGCCCTTCTTTCTCTGTGATCTCTGTGGGCTCCCGTTAAACATTTCCGTCGGAATTCCGGGGTTGGACCATTGGACAGTATTTGTCCAACCCCCTGGTTTAGGATCGCGGGGTTGATAGATTTGTTCTTTGATAATAGGTGGTGCGGCGGTGCAGCGGGGAACGGTAGCGGGACTGAAGCGCTACGATCCGACGGCTGAAACGGTCCTGGCAAACTTATGGCTCGGTTTGAATACCGGGCTGCAGCGGGTTACAAACCCGCGCTCCGTCGGAACCGAAACTCGGAGTGTAAAGGACGGCTTTGGCGTTTCACTTGTGCGGGGTCAATGAGCGTTATGGGCGGTATTGAGTCGCCTTGGGGTCGGGTTGGAGAGGGCTGGGAACGCGATAGAGGCCCCTTGGTTCGGCTTGGTCATGGAGCCATACGGCATGCTGAGTTGTGTGTCGCTGTCTTGCGCCCTGTTGCGCGCGGTTGCGCAGCGCGATGTAGGAAGGAGGCGGAAGTTTACGCAAATGTAAATTTTACCAAACGAACCCAAACTCAAAAATGCACAAAATATTCATTGGTAGATACTTGCGAATATTTCTGACGGTTTACGCGCGCAAAACGAACCCACCTTTTAGCTGCCGATTGAAAAATGCAGGTTTTCGAGCGCGAAACGGGAAAGCCTGAACGCGACAGGGGTGCGATGGCTCTCACCGGTTTGAAGGGTGATTCGCACCGCTTCAAACCCCTTCGCACCGGGGCAAGTATCGGCGGCAATACGGTTGATTTAGAGGCGCGGTCAGAGGGACGGAGCGTCGCCAAACGCAAAAATTTCGGCTCGCCTTATACAAATCGGGCCGGGTATGGTGTCCTTTCAAGCGACACTATATGACGAAACCGAAAAGTGTGGACCGGGACGTAAAGAAAGTGCAAAAGCCCGGCCCCGCGCCGCTGGCTCCCGCACCGGTCCCGCCGCTGTTCCGCCGCGTAGACTGGCTGGCAATGGGCGTTACCTTCGCCATCGTTGCGACTTTCTATTTCCTGACTCTGGCTCCCGACCTGACGTTGGAAGACTCCGGCGAATTGGTGACCGGCGCCTTCTACGCGGGCATTCCGCATCCGCCGGGTTATCCGGTGTGGTCGATCTATAGCTGGATTTGGACGACGCTGCTGCCGGTCGGAAACATGGCGTGGCGGGTGTCGTGCGGCCAGGCGTTCCTCGGCTCGCTCGCGTGCGGGTTGCTCTCGCTGATGGTATCGCGCGGCAGCAGCATGTTCATGGAGAGCATCGAGGAGTTGAAGTCGATGAGCGGCAAATGGGAAACGGCCATTTGCTTTGTGTCCGCCGTGTCGGCGGGGCTGTTGCTGGGCCTGGACGGTTTCATGTGGAAGGAGTCGGTGGTCGTCAACCGTATCGCAGTGACGAGTGTGCCGTGGTATTTGTCGGTGCTGGTGTGTTTGCTGCGGTGGATTTACGCGCCGCATCAAATGCGATACGCGTACTGGGCGGCGTTTTTGTTCGGCATCTGTATGACCACGCATCAAAGTTTGATCGTGGCGGCCCTGGGCCTGGAAGTCGCGCTCGCAGCGGGCAATCCCAAACTGGGGCGGGATATCTTCTTCGGAAACTTCCTCGTATATCTGCTTTACTATTGTTTCCCGTTGCTGAGCGGCGGGCAGCACATTTTCACGAACATTGAAGCCAAGCCCGGTTTGTTCATCCTGTTCAATCTGGTGGGCGTGGGTTCGTTGGCGGCCTGCATCTGGCTCGCGGTGATTACCAAGGGGTTTCTCTCTTATTGGAAATCGGTGATTGTGATGGCGGTATTGTGGGGCTTTGGCGCTTCGTTCTATCTCTACATGGCCGTGTCGGGCATGTCGAATCCGCCGATGCAATGGGGCTATCCGCGCACGGTGGAGGGCTTCTTCCACGCGATCAGCCGCGGTCAATATGAGCAGCCCAATCCGACGAATCCGTTCGCGGAACCGGGGCGGTATGTGGGCCAGTTGAAGATGCTCGTTTCCGGCGCGGCCGATGAGTTCACGTGGGTGTATGTGTTCATCGCGCTCGTCCCGTTCCTCTTTTACTTCAAGATGCAAAAGCGGGAACGAGCCTGGCTTATCTCGCTGACGGCGATGTATATCTGCTTGGGCGGGTTGCTCATGATGTTGCTCAATCCCACACCGGACAAAGCGTCCGCCGACCTCATCAAGGTCTTCCTTTGTTCGTCGCACACGATTGTGGCGTGTTTGATCGGATACGGACTGGCGCTGACGGCGGCGTTCATGGCGACGCATTATCAAAGCTTCCGGCTTTGGGGTCTGGCCGGGGGCATCGTGGCCGTGGTATTGGCCATCGTTTATGTCTGGGATGATACAGGCAAACACTATTTCGGGCCCGGAGGTCCGCCCCAGCCGTTGGGGATTGGCGAAATGTTCCACTGGATTGGACGCGCGTTTGCGCCGAATCAATACGGTCTGCCGATTTACGCGGATTTGATTTTGGTTGCCCTCGCACTGGCGTTCGTCATCGGGTTGGTGGTGTATCGCGAGCGCGGTCCTCTGCTGCTCACGCTCTGCATCTTCGCGTCCATGCCGTTGTATTCGGCGCTCGCGCATTGGTTTTCGAGCGACCAGCGCAATCACTGGTTCGGTTACTGGTTTGGCCACGACATGTTCACGCCACCGTTCAACGGCAAGGATGGGAAGCCTATCTATCCGGAAATGACAAAGGATGCCGTGCTGTTCGGTGGCACAGATCCGGGCCGGTTTTGTCCGACGTACATGATTTTCTGCGAGAGCTTCACGCCGCATAAATGCCAGCCCGTCGAGGACCAGAAATTTGACCGGCGCGATGTTTATATCATCACGCAAAATGCGCTCGCGGACGGCACCTACCTGAGTTACATCCGCGCACACTATAATCGGAGCACGCAAATCGATCCGCCATTCTTCAGCGAACTCGCTCGCGGCGCGCTCCGCGACAAGGATTACCAGACGAATTTTATTGCCCGCGCCGTGCGGCCGCTGGACAGCTTCTTTACCGATGTCGGCGCCAAGATCGAAAAACGCCGCCGCACTTATACGTCATGGCTGGAGGAAAAGGACTTTCTAGATCTGCCGGGCCTTGCCAATCAGTTGCGCCCCGGCGCACAGCAGAATGCAGTCTCGAAGTTCATTTACGAGAATCTGACGCCGGCCACCCAGCAATTGCTGGCCAATCCGGGCGACGACGTTCGCCTCCGCCGCAAGCTCTGCGAGGAAATAAACCAACTCATGGAGCGGGAACTGGACATCAAGGAACAGTTGAAGCTCAAGACCCACGAACGCGAGACCTTGCAGCAGGACATCGCGGACGGCAGCTCGACGGAAAAACTGCGCCAGAAACTCGACAAACTTAACAGCGAGATCGCGGAGTTCTCCAAGATCGAGCCGCTCTATACCACCGAACGTTTCAAAGGCGTAACGCTTTCAGAATATCTCCAGGATTTCATCAAGGAGAATCCCCAGAGCTTCACGCGTATCCGCTTGAATCGTCTGTTGCTGGAAGCCACCTATCCCAAGGCGATTGCCACCAGCATCGGCGGCGTTTATCCCGACCGCGAGATTTACACGCCGACGCCCGACGATTCGCAGCGCTGCTTCCAGGATTACATGTCGGACGCCTCGCGCCGCATGCAGCTCAACCAGCTTAAGCCGGGTGAGGAAGTGAAAGTCGTGGAGAACCGTGTGCAGGTTTCCGGCCAGGTGGCGGTGATGAATATCAACGGCCTGCTCACCAAGGTTATTTTCGATCAAAACCCGAAGAACGAGTTCTTCGTTGAAGAAAGCTTCCCGCTGGACTGGATGTATCCCTACCTGACGCCGTTCGGCATCATCATGAAGATCAACCGCCAGCCTATTCCAACGCTGAGCGAAGACGTCTATCAGCGCGACCATGAGTTCTGGAAGCAATTCTCCAAGCGACTCACGGGCGATATTGTCGATTACGACACACCGGTAAAGACCATCACCGACTGGATCGAGAAAACCTATCTCCGCAAGGACTTCACCGGCTTCACCGGCGACCGGAAGTTTATTCACGACGACGACGGTCAGAAGTCGTTCTCCAAACTGCGCAGTTCCATCGGGGGCATTTACGCCTGGCGCTTGAACCCCACCACCCCGGCGGAGTACCGCCCCAAGAACGACGCCGAGAAGCAGCGCCTTTTCAAAGAGGCTGACTTCGCGTTTCGCCAGGCGTTCGCGTTTTGCCCCTACAGCCCCGAAGCGGTTTTCCGTTACGTGTCGCTGCTCGTGCAGGTGCAGCGTTTTGACGACGCCCTGCTCGTCGCGCAAACGTGCCTGAAGCTGGATCCCTTCAACGGACAAGTTAAGGGGTTGGTGCAAAACATCAGCGACATCATGAAGCAACAGGGCAGCGGACAGGCCCGCTCCACGATACAACAACTCGAGGAACGCTTGCGCAAGAATCCCACAGACGTCCAGGCAGCGTTCGACCTCGCGGGCGCGTATATTCAAATGCAGCAGACCGAGCGGGGTGTGGCGGTGCTGGAAAGCGTGCTGAACAATCCCCAAACCGATGCGGGCGCGCTGCGCGGTTTGATCCAGGCGTTCAGCAGCATCGGCCAGACCGCCGGCGTCGAAAAAACCGTCGCGAGACTTGATGGCATGGTCAAAGCCAACCCTACCAATTATCAGGCCGCTCTGGCCCTGGCGGAGGGATACCGGCACCTCAACAAAAACGAGGCGGCCACGCTGGCGCTCGACAACGTGCTCAATCAGCCGGTGACGGATGGCAACGTTCTGCTCGGGATTGCTTCGATGTATGCGGAACTGGGCAATGCCGCGAAACTCGAGGCAACCTTGCAAAAGCTCGTAAAGATCATGCCTGAAAGCGCAGAAGCCTGGTACGACCTCGCCGCGCTCCAGGCCAATATCGGCAAGCCCACCGAGGCGATGGCCTCGCTGCGCTCCGCCATCACGCTGAGCAACAAACGCCTCCAACAAGACCCGAAGGCTCGCAATCTCCTGGACAACGCCCGCACCGAAAAACGGTTTGACGCTTTGCGGCAGTCGCCAGAGTTCAAGACCCTAGTACCGCCGGCCAAATAGATCTCGCTCGCAACTTAATATCGCTAGCAGGTACCGATCAATTCGGCCCGGCCGAGGACGTGAGTCGCCATCGCCTGCTCGATTTCCATTTTCGTCAATCCCGGCTCAAGATCGAGCAGTTGGTCCAGCGCGTAGAGTTTAAAAAAGTAACGGTGCGGTTTGCCCGGCGGCGGCATTGGTCCGCCGTATCCGAGTTGTTTGAAACCGTTGAGGCCGTTCATCGCGCCACCCGGGAGATATTGGCTCCTGGCCGTTTCCTCCGGTAGTTCGCTCGCGGTGGCGGGCAGATGGTAAACCACCCAATGCACCCACATTCCCGAACGGGCATCCGGGTCGTCCACAATCAAGGTAAAGCTCTTCGTCCCGACCGGGGCATCGCTCCATTTCAGCGGCGGGGAGATGTTCCGGCCTTCACCCGTATATTGGGCCGGGATCGGATCGCCGTCGCGAAATGCGGGGCTCGTCAGTTGCATCCGCCGTCCGTCAGTAGAAGTTCACTCGTGAACGCGCACGAAAGTCTTCACCGCCCGGTTCCCGGCGGCCATCGCTTGAAATACCGTGGGCAGTTCCGTCAATTTGCATTCGCCATCCACAAAATCCGCCGCCCGCACGATGCCCGCCTCGATGTATTCCAAAGCGCGGCGAATGGTGCGCGGAGTATGATGAAAACTCGCGAGCAATGTGAGGTTCGAATAATGAACCAGCGCCGTATCGAGCGACACCGCCGTGCCTGAAGGACAACCGCCGAAAAAATTGACCATGCCGCCCTTGCGCACGAGCCGCACCGCAACCTCCCACGTTTCCGGCTTGCCCACGGCTTCGATCACGACGTCGAACACTGCCGTTTTCGGAATCACCGTCAGATCGCTTGTGGCGCCCACATTGAAAATGCTTTTCGCCCCCAGTCGTTTCGCGGCGTCGAGGCGCTGCTTGCCGCGGCCTGCCACGGATACCTCGCAGCCGAGGTGTTTGGCGAGGGCCACAAACATCAGGCCGATCGGCCCGGCGCCAATCACCAGGACCCGCTGTCCCTTCCGCAGTTTGGAGTCCTCAACTCCCTGCACAACACACGCCAGCGGCTCCACGAGCGCGGCGTCCTTGAAATCGGTCCCTGCTTTGAGTCGCAACAGGTTCTTTTCCACCAGCCGAGCGGGTATCACGATGGACTTCGCGTAAGCGCCATTGAGGAACAGCAAATCGTCGCAGAGGTTCTCCTGATGCTCGCCGCAGTAAAAACATTTCCCGCACGGTGCGGAATTGGCGACCACCACGCGGTCGCCATTTTTCCAGCCGATCACACCGGGCGCAATTTCCGAGATGATGCCCGCAAACTCATGACCAAATTGAGCCGGCGGAACGATCATCCGGGCGTGATAGCCGCGCTTGAATACTTTGAGATCGGTGCCACAGGTAAGCGCGGCCTCAATCTGAACGCGCACCTCGCCCGGTCGAAGCGTTTTCTGAACGACGTTTTCAACCCGGATCTCTTCCTTGCCATGAAGGACAGCGGCTCTCATTAACTCACTATTTTAAGCGGTTTGTCTGGCAAACGAAGTAAAAAAAGAGGCTACTTGGCACCCTTTGTTTGCTGGCGATACAGGATAAGAATTACCACCAGCGCGGCGAGGCCGAGGAGAATGAGCCACCACTTGTTTGCCGGTTGGGACGCGACGGGCGGAGCCACCGCCACTGCGGCGGGCGGGGCATTGGTTGGTTTCGGTGGGGCGGCGGCGGATTTCACGGGCGCATTGGAGGTCGCCATTGCCTTCGCCTCGTCCGGATGTTTCTCCGCCCACAGCGCCATCCGTTTGGCGCGCTCCACCGCCACGATTTGCTTCGTGTCCTCGCGCATCGCGACCAGATTCACCGGCCGGGCGTCCCATTCGATGCCGTACTGATGATAGCCCTGGTTCATAAACACGTACACATCAAGCGCGTGTTGCGCGTTCAGGTCTGGTTCCGGGATGCCGCTATATTTTCGAATCGCACTGCGCCAGCTTTCGATGTCCGCCTCCGTCGTGCCGTCGGGCTTGGGGGTTTCGTCGTAAATCTTCCGTAAGAGCGCCGCGCCTCCGCGAATGTTTTGATAGGGATCCTGCTTCAGCTCATCGGGGGTTTTGCCAATCAACGTCGCGGCCTCAATCAGGCTGTGGCCGAAATACTGATTATCCCAAAGCGACATGATGCCGAAGGGACGCGGCATGCCATTCTCCGGCGAGACGGTCTCGCCTTCGGGCCACGTCAGGTGGTCCCACCTCGTTTCAGCGAAGGAGACGCCTTTGAGTATGTCGGCGGGAACACCAAATTCCTGCGCGGCTTTGTCGAACAACGCCGGATAATTCGCCGCCCGCATTTTCGCGGTGAACTCCGAGATGGCGGTGTCACGACGCAGATCCTCCTCGGTTTGCGATGGCCCCGCGATACCGGCGACCGCCGCCAGAACCACGACCGCAGTGAAGCAAACGCAAAAAAATGTTCTCATAGGCCGACGGCATTGCTCGCTGGTCGTCGCAGGACAATTTCGTCCCTTCAAAGTAATGCAGACGAAGTGACGGTGGCAACCTCGGGAGAAAAAGGAATCCAACCGGCCGGACAGGAGATCACGAACCGAGGCGGGTAAACCGTCCGGCCATTAAAACAGGAATGCAACCACCCACCCGGCCTGATGTTGAAATTAACACCGGGTTTTCACGGTCCCCCATTCCCAATACGGCGCGCTGGCGGAAGATTGGGCTCAGGCCTTGGCCGGAGCGGCGGCCTGAACGAGGCGCGCCTGGTTGGTCTTGAGATAGCTCTCCAGCGTCTCGATGCCAACGGTATGAGTCTTCACTGCTCTCTGGCCCAACTGTCTGGGCATTTTATAGTGGATCAGGCGCTTGCCGAGTTCCACGATTTGAACGTAGGCATCGTTGGTCTGCCAAAGCTGTCCCTTGGCCAACGGCTGCGTGACTCTGCTATTGTTCACTTTCATGTTGAGAAAGGTCAGACACCGAAAGCGGTCAGTTTGTTCATTTAAAAAACTGCCGAGGGGGACTGAACCGCCCGTCCACTCCGTCAGGATAGGGCCGGCTCGTGGGCTTTTTCCGCGCTGTGGAGAACATTCTCCATGGCTTCGGGAGACACGCCGTAGGTGACTTTTGCGTTGAGCTTGTCGCGAAGAAACTCGTCCATCGCGATCCATCTGCCTTCAACTTTGATCCGCTTTGTCCAGGCGCACACCACATGCAACTGTTGTTGCAGCTTGCGCGCTTCATCCGTCGAACGGGTCAGGTCATCCAGGGTCTGCTCCAATTGCCGGCGTATCTTCCCCTGCTCTTGCAGGCTTTGACGCAGGCTTTGCAGCAGCAGGCCAATCGTCGCGAAAGCTACGAAACAAATGAAGCTGTTACAATAACGAAATATCTCAAACGGATATTGGTGCGCGGAAACAATATCCACAAAACACCAGCTCACCCCTGTAAGTATGGCCATGACAACAACTGCCGTGCGCCCGAGGTACCAACCACAGAGCGATACCGGGATGAAATAAAAAATAAACAGCAGAAATTGACAGCGAGCGACGTAATCGATGTAGCTCAACGCCACCAACGATACAACGCTCGCGCAGATCGCCTTGAAGCGAAAGCGCGCGCTGGACGGATCGTTGCTTTTTTGCGGTTGCTCAGCCATGTCAGAGGCCGTAAAGCAGCGAATACCATGCCAGAAGGGCCGACTTTGCAGTAGATCAGGCCTGAGGCGTGAAACCGAGGATAATATCGAACTTTGCGGTCAATTCTCCCGCCCGGGAGGTTTTGAGCGGCACAAACTCCACGGTTACTGACTCTTTTGCCGCGTCGGGAATGTCCCGATATAAGCCATCACGGGCGTTACCGGGGTTGCCTTTGACGAACAATTGCGTCGTCCCTTTGTCACGTCCCTTTGTCTTCACTGCCACATGAATGTGCGCTGCCGGACGGCCGGTGTACGGCACCGGTTTGATCGTACGAAAATAATATTCGCCAGTCGAACTGGTCAGGAAGCGGCCGAACGCTTGGAAGTTAGCGTTGTAGTTGCGCGCGTCTGAGCCGCGCGCGCAGATAGGTCCCGGTGTGATCCGCCGGCCAGATTTCGATGACGGCGTTGCGAATCGGATCGCCATGCGAATCAAGCAGTCGACCGCTGAGATGCGTGACCTCGCCAACAGCGGGCGTGAGGGAGTCGTTGACGATCAGAAGATCGTTGTCAGTATCAAGAGGTAGTTTGTCCGGATGAAACGGCCCTTCGCCCGTCTCCGCTGTTCCTTTCAATTCCTCGGCAAATACTCCGCGCGCCATTAAAGCTGCCGCACCAATGGTCAAAGCTCCAAAGAATTTCCGACGGGGTGGGGGGGCATGAACCCACTTCATGGGCAACATATTCGCCCCTTATCGCCACCTCGCCACCAAGAAATGCGAGCAAAAATACGAACCGCGCCGGACGCCACCTAAACGGGCATTCCGACGCGGTAAATGAATCACCGGTCCGGAGAATCTCCGGTGGTTGTGGACCTTACTTCAAAACGGCGGCGTGGAATTCCTTCCAGTCGTCCAGGTTGTTCAGGTTCACGGCGTCCTTGCAGGCGCTGGCGTCATCAGCCAGGCCGTTGGCGCCAAGGATTGACTTGCGCGTCTCGTCGTCGTGAATGTAGCCGCGAATCGCCGAGTTCAATTTTTCGATCGAACCCTTATCAAGCTTCGTGCCGTGTTTCTTTACCCACGCTTCAAATTCGCAGTAAGTCGGCTTGCTGGTCTTGATGTAACTCAGCACGGCATCGCGCTGCAAACCGAGCCCGTCGATGACCATCTGGTCGTAGCCCTTGCCCGCGCCGGGATAGCCGGGGGCCAGTTTGCCGGTGCTTTCCAGCGAGACCTTGAGCCAGAGACGGGGAAGATGCAAAACGCCGAGAGGACCGGCCACGCCGGAACTGATCATGGGAACATGGGTACTCATAGAATTTATGTGTTTTTTCGTTAACGGTTTAGAACACAAAAATTAGGGCGGGGGCGTAAAGGCGTCAACGGCGAATCTTGCGCCCCAGGCTGTGCAAGCACGGGGCTGCGCACACAGATCATGGCCTGAACGAGGGTGAAGCGCGGCGGGGAACGCGCCTGCGCGCGTCCGGCGACACGGAGATTCAACCTCGTCCAAGCAAACTGCCCTGCTGGATACCCTCCCGGCAATGCCGGAGCGAGGAGCCGTGGTTGGAAGCGTGACTGGCAACCAGTCGCCTGCAACCACGGCACCCCACTGCCCGGCCAGCCGGATCAAACATCAGCGGCATCGTAGTCATACGACGAGCAGCTCGCGGCTGCGTTGACGCACCTTATCCTGCCGTGCCACCTGCAACAAGGCGGCCCGGGCCTTCTCCTCGAAGAGGCTGGGGAACACCAGCAACGGATGCGCGGTCACCCACGCGAGTGCGGCGGCTTCGTCCGCGGCGCGGCGCAGTTGGAACGTGCGCCGGGTTTCCCAGACGCTTCGAAGTTGCTCCTGGAGCAATCGCGCCTTCAGTTCCTCGAGTTCGATGTTGCGCCGGGCGCGCAACCGCGCGGGCGCCACGTCGAAACGTGTTTCGGGTGCGAACCTGGTCGCCACCCGTTTTATTCTTTTATTCATCATACTTGCTTTCTCTTTGCCGCCCATCCGGACGGTCTTTGGTTAAACAAAAAACCCGCGATTGACTGGCAATCGCGGGTTTTTGGAAAATCCTGTTACTGGGTTTTAGAAATTCCTCCCCGCGACGCCATGGTGCGCACAGACATGCCAGACGGACGTGAGCCCATCGACTCGCTGGACACGCAGACTGTTTTTAATCGTCGTCATCATTTCGTAACGGTCATTAGTTAACAGCATTCTGCGACCACTGTCAATCATTTGCTTTATCGGTCGTTTTCGCCTTTGACGCCCCGCGGGCAAAAGGTTACAAACACAGCGGTTCTCCGGGCGGGAGCGAATTTTCCGGGGCTGGGCGGCACGAGCTTGCCGCATGGACGGGTAATGCTACTTTAAGAGTAATGAGCGCGAGTGATAAGCCACTCAAAATGGTGACTTGCAGCGGTTGTGAGTCCAGGGTGTTCATTCCCGGAGACCTTCCTCCCCTGGCTTCGGTGCCGTGCAGCAAGTGCGGCCACGCAATCATGATGCCGATGCAGATGCGGCATTTCGAATTGCGCAGCAAGATCGCCTCGGGCGGGCAGGGAAAGGTTTACAAAGCTTTCGATACCGTTCTCGAACGGCTGGTGGCCATCAAATTGATGCGCAAGGAACTCGAGAACGACCCGGCTGCGCTCGAAGCTTTCTATCGCGAGGCCCGCGCCTGCGCGTCGCTCAACCACACCAACATCATTCATATTTACTCTTTCGATGAATATGAAGGTCAGCGTTATCTGGTGATGGAACTCGCCGACCGGGGCAGTCTGGATACGCGCATCGAACACCAACGATTGTCCGAACTCGAAGTGCTCGACATCGGCTACAAGATCGCCCTGGCGCTGGACATGGCGCTAAAGCACAACTTCCTCCATCGCGATATCAAGCCGGGGAACATCCTTTTTGACGCCGACAACGAGCCCAAATTGATCGACTTCGGCCTGGCGCGCAGTGTCGATGCCGAGCCGGAATCCGCAGCAGTGACCGAGGGCACGCCTTACTACGTCGCTCCGGAGAAGATCAAACGCGAGCGGGAAACGTTCCTGTCGGACATGTATAGCCTCGGCTGCACCTTGTACCATGCGCTGACCGGACACGTTCCTTTTGAAGCGCCAACGGTCGAGGAATTGGTGGCGGCACATGTGCATACCGCCTTGACTCCACCGAATCTCGTGGTGCCGGAAATCACCCTGCCCACGAGCGACGCGCTGGTGCGGGTGCTGGCGAAGAATCCCTCCGATCGCTATCTGAGCTACGACGAATTGGCGATGGCGCTCTACGGCGCACGCAGCCAGCTGTTGATTTCGCAAAGCCAGGGTCCGGGAGGAGGCGGAAAAGGCTCGAAGAGCAAAACGAGCTGGTGGCGCCGTTAGGCGCCACCAAGGTGAAATGACTTCTTACTTCTGAGTGGAGCTGTCCGACTTGCCGGGTTTCTTTTCGCTGTCCGGCTTCGCTCCAAAGCGCAGGGTGCTCAACACAACCTTGCCGACGCTGTTGGTGCGGACATAGCCACCGCATTCCTCGCCCACCACGCCGTCTTCCAAAGTTGCGGCTTTGCCGTCCTTGGTGATCTTGGTGTCGGATGTGACCATGTAAGTGCTCTTGCCGACGGTGATGGATTTCTCCGTCTTGTCGATCGACACCAATTTACCGTGAATGGCATGGCCCTTGGGCGCATCCTTCTTGCCGGACTTGGATTTCTTTTCCGTCGTGGGAGCATTCGTTTGCGCCGAGGTCACCAGCGGCAGGCCCGCGAGCGACAAGGCAAGCAATGTTAGGGTACTGAGTTTTAGCAGGTTTTTCATAGTTATTTAGTGATTAAATTTCTCTTTGAAAACCTATCCATAGCAAAAGATGGTCGTTAGGCAAGTGTTTTTGAGGCCATCCTCAGGTTGATTGACACCCTCTATTACTACCGTTTTCTACCAACTGCCTTCTGCGAGTAACGCCGTGACATTTTTGGCCAGGTCGGCGGCCAGCAACGGCCGGGCCTGACGTTCGGCGCTGTCGAGATTGCCGCCGACGATGACCAGAGTGGTCCCGCTGACGGGTTGGTTGAGCAGAACTTTGCCGGTACTGCGCTCCTTGGCGGTCACTTGAGCCAGCACGCGTACACTGTAGTCTGCGACGGTCAGCGCGTCGTTAGGCTGGAAGCTCAGCGGTATGCGGACGTAGGAAATCAACACACCGGAAAGAATGATATCGCTATCGTCAGAACTCGTCTGCAGACGGAAGGTGCCATCCTTCTGAATCTGCTTGCGAAGCTGGTCGGTGACGTCATCACCCAACTGCACTTGCATCGTCTCGTTCAGGAACGGATTGACCTGAACCGATTTTGCGCCGGGAACCTGACCATTGGTCGGGCCGAGTTTGTAACCGGCGCAACCGCTAAAGCCGAGCGCCAAAACCAAAGCGAACAGCTTGAGCAACCGGGACATGCTAGTTCGCCGCCTTTTGGGTGCGGCGCTTGAGTTCATCCAGCCGCTGCCGCGCGATGTTGGCATACGGCGACGTGGGATCCTGCAACAGCACCTCGTTGTAATATACGAGCGCGCCGTTCCACTTCTTGTAGCGTTCGTAGAACTTCGCGATCTCAAAACTGCCACGCGCCTGTTCCTGCTTGAGTTGTCCGATGAATTTCTGCGCCTGCGGCACGCGTGGATCGTTCGAGTATAACGCCATGAAATCGGTGAAAACGACGATCGCCTGACCGGCGGCGCTTTGGTCATATTCGGCGCGCTGCGCCTGTTTTTTCCACGCCAGGCCGGCAGCAAACAAGGCGTCCGCCGCAATCTTGGGCTGGTCATGATACCGGTCGGCCGCCGTCTCGTAAGCTTTGACCGCGAGCGGATAATCGGAATGTTTCTCATAGGCCGTGCCGATTTTCATCTGCGCGGCGGCGCCCACTTCGCTGTAAGGCCCGTTTTTTACCACCACGCCATACATGTCGGCGGTACGTTCCATCGAGCCGGAAATCCAGTTGGGCAGCGGGAGAAATCCCCAAAGCTTAAAATGTTTGCCGGCGAGGTACTTGTTCGCGATGCCATATTGCCGACCGAGAATTTCCTCGTAATTGGGGATCTTGGGATATTTTTCGAGAATAGTCTGGTAGGCCTTGAATGCCTTTTCGTCGTCATTTTTAGCTTCGTAACAACGGGCAATCAAATATTGAGCCTGCGGTGCGTAATCAGACAACGGCCAGATTTTCACCACGCGACGCGCGGCTTTAAGGGAGAGGCTGTAGGCTTTTTTATCGAACGCCGCCTGTGCGACGTCGAGTTGATCCTTGGCGCGGGGTTGAACCCACTTTCCTTCGCCGCCGACCGGTTCGTAAGTCCAGCCTTCGCCTGCACGATAGATGAGGGGAGCCGGGGCCATAAAGGGAATGCCCAGCCAGAAAACAGCTATCAGCAAGAGGCGGACACACCGGCGATTCATGCGCGCACGGTAAGGACTGGCCTTTGGGAAGTCAAGCCGGTCAGACCGTCTGGGCCGGTTCCGATCAAGCGCGATAAACCACCATCACGCCGAAATCCGTGACCAATTTCTGAGACCCGATATCCAGGTGGCTATAGGTAAGCGGCGTGAGGCTGACGACGTTGGCTTCGCCAATCTTGATGAGAAATTCCGAAATCACTTCGTCAAATTTGTCATGGCCCACCTCGATGCAATCGGTGTGCTTGATCGTCTTGACCCGAAGTTTCTTGTCGGTTTCTTTGGCGGCGACTTCGAGCGGCGGCAGCGCCTTTTCAATAAGCCGCTCGGACGGCGTGGACCGCACGGGCACGCGCAGGTGCATTTCCACTTTGGCGGCGGCAGAGGAAGCGATGGCGTTAACGGGGCTGGGAAGGCCGGATTCGCCGCCCGAATCGCCACTGGGAGCGGTGCGATTTGCCGGACCGGGAGCGGGAATGACGAGCGATTCTCCACAGGAGGGACATTCGATTTCGGTGCCGGCTCCGGAGGCGTCCACTGCCAATTCCTGGTCGCACTTGGGACAATTGAAGATGACGTCCATAAGCGGTATCTGGGTTTTCCGACGAATTAGATTGTTACGCAACTGTTTATTTTTTGCGAGAATAAAATGACCGGAGCAAATACTACTCGGGCTTAAGGCGGCTGGATTTCGCCGCCGACTACTGATACGCCTGTTGAAGCTGCTGGATGCGCGGCCACACTGGCGACGCGGGCGGGGTGCGGTTTTTCACCTCGGCGAAAACGCGTCGCGCTTCCGGCAGATCCGCGCGGGACACCAACACGCAGTAGTCGAGTTCAATCCAAGCTTTGCGCGGATCCTGGAGGAAACGGTCATTGGCCTTGAGCCACGCTTTGAACGAGGCGGGATTCTTCGAAGCCGCTTGCAGCGAGGCTTCCAGCTTTTGCGGCATGCCTTGAAGCTGGTCTCCGGTTACGACGGCGACAACCTCTTGCTGCTTTTGCTTGTTTTCGTTCGCGTCTCGAACCGACTCCCAATACAGGAAGAAGCGCCATGCGCCAAACAACACCAGCACAATAATTAAAATTCCAATTAATTTGGTCATGAATGCCCGCGGAAACGCCCCCCGGACTCAGCAATGCTCAACCGTTCGATAAACGACACCTTGCCGCGTCCAAACGTTCAGCGCCGCGCGATTAAAAGTCTCTCCTTTTTATTGTAATCGCCCACGACCGCTTCGACAACCCAGTTTTGCTGCGCGAGAATTTCCCCCAGCGCCGCCGCCTGGCCATCGCCGAATTCCAACATCAACCGGCCGCCCGATTTCAAAAACGCCGCCGCTTCCACTGCCAGCCGCCGATAAAAATCCAGCCCCTCCGGCCCGCCATCCAACGCCGATCCCGGATCGAAATCGCGCACTTCAGGCTGCAAAGTCGCGATCTCGGCGGTTGGAATGTAAGGTGGGTTGCTGATGATCAGGTCAAACTGCGCGCCAGCCGGGAGGGCGGCAAAGCCGTCGCCTTGAAAAAAGCGAATCCGTTCGCCGACATTGTTTCGGGCGGCATTTTGCCGCGCCTGCTCCAATGCCCCTGCGGACAAATCGAGCGCCCAAACGTCGCTGGCCGGACTCTTCGCGGCCAGCGCGATAGCCAGACACCCGCTACCTGTGCCGAAATCCAATGCGGCGGGGCACGGTTGTTCGGACACGGGAGGTTGATTCAGAAACTTCCAGCCTTGCTCCGCCAGCAACTCGGTTTCGGGCCGCGGAATCAAAACATCCCGATTCACCGCGATTTCAAAGCCGCAAAAGGAGGTCGAGCCGACAATATGCTGCAACGGCTCACGCAGTCCCCGCCGTTTGATAAGTTGCCGAAAATTCTCCAACTCAGCGGGCGTTAGCGACCGTTCAAAATTCAGATAAAGCTGCATCCGTGGCAGTTTGAGCAGATGCGCCAGCAGCAATTCCGTTTGCAGCCGCGGCGATTCCACGTCCTTTTTGGCGAGAAATTCACTGCTGCGTTGGATGACTTCCAGAACGGTCACGCAGCAAGTCTAGGAGGAACCCTCTGATTTCCAAGCGCCAAGCGCAAGGAAGGATTCTAATCTGCCTCACTCCAACCCCAGATGCCGCAATGCTTCGCGGTGGCCGCGAGTCAGGGTTAGACGCGTGCCGTCCCGCAACACTAAAGTATATTCGCCGTGGAATGCCGGCTCCATCTCGCGTATCCGCTCGATGTTCACGATCGCGGAGCGGTTGACGCGCAGAAATTGTTCCGGTGAAAGCTTCGCCTCCATGGCCGCCATGGTTTCGCGCTGGATCAAGGTGCGGTCGCCGATGTGCAGTTCGACATAGTTATCGGCCGCTTGCACCCAATCGATGTCCGCTACGCGCACCAAAAGGATTCGCCCGTCGGATTTGATTGCCAATCTATCGGCCGCCTTTGACGTCGGCACCGGCTCAACCTGGTCCAACAACGTGTGAAGTTTCAGGTGCAGATCGCGCGTGCGATCCCGCAGGATTTGCTCGCGGGCTCGTTGCAACGCAATTCTAAAACGGTCGCGGGTGCAGGGCTTCACGAGATAGTCGAGCGCGTGGACCTCAAAAGCTTTCAGCGCGAAATCATCGTTGGCGGTGACAAATATGACCACCGGCATGTGCGTGCCTTGAATCTGGTTAACGACTCCAAACCCGTCGAGTTCGGGCATTTGCACGTCGAGGAAAACCAGGTCCGGCTGCAGGCGCTGGATGGCCTCGACGGCTTCCTGACCGCGCGTCGCGGTGCCGACGAGTTCCACATCGGTCTCGCAGCGCAGCAGGCGGCAAAGTAATTCGCGGGAGATTATTTCGTCATCCACGACCAGCGCGCGGATAGGTGCGGTTTTACGGGAGGAAAATTCGTTCTGCGCGTGGGCACCGGGCGCGGGCCACGATTCCACAGGGGCATTTCCTCCCTGGTTTGCCGGGAGGTGGTCGGTCACTTTCATCTGCCTTAAAGTTCGCCCCTCTGCGTCCGCGACACAATTCCCGTGAATACGGAAGGCGGTCGGTTGGATTACGGACTGAAGCCGCAAAGGCCTTTAAAGCGAGGAATTGGAAGGAACCGCCGAGCCTTCTTCGAGCGAAATCAAACCATTGGCAATCGCGTATTTTGTCAGACCGGCGACCGAGTGAATCCCCAGCCGGCGCATGATGCGTTCGCGGTGCGTCTCGATTGTTCGCACACCGATACCGAGCTTGTTGGCGATTTCCTTGTTGCTCTGTCCTTCGGCGATGAGCACAAGCACTTCACGCTCGCGGCTCGTCAGTTGCGCAAACGGCTCTTTCTTCCCGCCACTGCTGACGAACTGGCTCAACGCAGCGCGGGCGATTTCCTCGCTGAAAAATGGTTCCCCGCTGAACACCGTTTCAATCGCATCCAGCAACTCCGCCGGTGGCGCTTCCTTGGAAACATACCCATGCGCTCCTGCCTGAATCACCCGGAAAATGTAATCGCGGTTGTTGTGAACCGAGAGGATCAGAACCTTGGTGGCCGGAGATTCCTTGCGCAATACCTCGGTAACCGCGAGGCCATTGAGCCCCGGCATGCTGATGTCCATCAACACGACGTCCGGCTTCAATTCGCGAGTCTTGCGCAGGGCTTCATCGCCGTCACAGGCTTCGCCGACGATCTTCAAATGCCCCGGCTTGGTGAGCAATGAGAGGAGGCCTTTTCTGACCACGGGATGGTCATCCGCCACCAATACCTTAATGATTTGCTTTTTTGCGCTCACTTTTTGTCCGTTGGGGCTGCCGAGCCCGGTAGCCCAATGACCCGGCCGCTGTTTGTTACGACTGTTTATTAGAGCAAAACTCATATTGCATGTAAAGGCACTATCTACCAGCCCAAACTTCGGGGCCACTAACCCAGCCGGCTACTTTCGCGTCGCCACTGCTTCCGTATTAGTATTAGGCTAGCCTAGTGCTGACTCCTGCCGCCTGCCATCAGGGATTTCCTTGGCATACAACATCGAATGACACGCGTTTTACCCGCTGCTTTTTGCCTGAAATGAACCACTTCCGCAGCGTCGAAGCTTGCCTCTGTTCGTCCCGGTTGGTATCCAACTTCCCAGTGAAACCCTGCATTCGTCCCATCGCATAATCCCGGCCGCATGGAAATCAGTACCATCGGCCGTCCACGGAATGTGGGTTGGATCAAAGCCGCCGCCCTGCTGTATGGCGATTGGGGTACCAGTAAGGCCTACGTCATCGGACTCGCTGTGGCAGCCATCGGATTCGGTGCGCTACCTCATCTGCTCGCCGTCTGCGCGCTGACCTGCCTGGTCGGAATCAATTACATCTGGGTCTGCAAATACTTCCCCAATGGTGGCGGTGTCTATACGGCCGCACGGCTACATTCCCGCCGATTGGCCACCGTCGGCGGACTTCTCCTCCTGGCTGACTTTATCGTTACCGCAGCGTTAAGTTGCCTCGATGGCTTCCATTATCTCGGTTTTCAGGAGGCATCAGCGGCCAAAAAGTGGGCTATCACCACTATATTCGCCATTGGTGCCATCAATTTTCTCGGACCCAAACACACCGGTAATCTCGCGGTCTGGCTATGTATCCCAACCGTCCTCATCGTGGTCGTGCTAATCATCGGCGGTGTGCCCCATCTGGCGCAATTTCATGCCCACGCGCCCAGCGGTGGCATCGTTTGGAATTGGACTCGTTTCGTGGACATGATCCTCGCGCTCTCCGGCGTCGAGGTCGCCGCCAGCAGCACCGGCATCATGAAGCTAGACCCGAATTGCACACCGGAAAAACCGTCCGTCCTGCGCAGCGCCCGGCGCGCGATCCTGATCGTGATGATCGACGTCGTGATTGCCACCGCCCTCCTCAGCGTGCTCGCGATGTGCCTCCCCGAGGCTGCCAAGGAACATCAGAACGACATGCTGCGCTACATGGGCAACGTCTTCCTCGGGCCGCGCTTCGGCTTCGTCGTCGCCATCGTGATCGGCATGCTGTTGATCTCCGCCGTGAACACCGCCATCACCGGCATGGTATCGCTGCTCTATGTTATGGCGCATGACGGCGAGTTGCCCGATCCATTTCTATTACTGAACCGCTTCGGTGTGCCTTGGGTCGCGTTGATCACCGCCACCGTTTTTCCGGTCATCGTGCTGAACATCGACGACCGCGTCGAAGGTCTCGCGGCGCTTTACGCCATCGGCGTCGTCGGCGCCATCGCCATCAACCTGGGCTCCTGCGCCTTTGCCAAAGGCATCAACCAGGGCAAGAACGAACGTCGCATCATGATCGCAACGTTCAGCGTGCTCGTCGCCATCTGGGTTACCATCGCCATCAGCAAACTCTACGCGCTGCTCTTCGTTGCCATCATCCTGGGCGTTGGTTTGGTTGTGCGCGAAGTGACCATTCGCCGGCGAAAACTCACCGCCGGACGCCCGGTCGCTCCCGTTGTACCCACGGTCTCGGTTCCGAAACATCCTGCCGCTGCGCCCGCCGCTCCGGTTACTACGTTCCTCGGCCAAACCATCTTGGTGGCCGCTCGCGGCTGGACCCCGGCGTTGCAGTTCGCCCTCGAAGCCGCGCGCCTGCGCAACGCCCAACTGCTCGTCCTCTACATTCACGAAGTCACCGTCAGCATCGACGCCAGCTCCAACTGGCGCGACGATCCCCACGCCCGCTCCATTTTTCACCGGCTCGAATCCGAAGCCGGCCAACTCCAGGTCAGCAAGCTCTACAGCGTCAGCGATTCTCCCGCGGACACCATCATCGACATCGCCGCCACGTTCGGTGTGGACACCGTCGTCATGGGCGGCAGCCGCCGCGCCTCGCTCGTAAAACTGCTCAAGGGCAACGTCATCGGCCGCGTCGCCGCGAGCCTGCCGGAGTCCATGCACCTGATCGTGATCGGCTGAGCGGGGTCAACCTTACCGAAGGAGTCTGAAGGCTCCTTAAGGCCGGTAAAGGAAGCTTGGTTGGGAATCTTCCCACCGTCCCCGCCGACTCATTTTCACCCGCCTTCGCCATTCTCAGATTAATTTTACCGCCTTGTTCCTTCCAGTCACGCCCCTTCAACCTTCCGCAGCCGCCAAAAACCGCCGAGGGCGAATCGGTGCGAATCGTCCATTTTCCGAACACCGATAACCCATATGTCAAAGAACCCATCTTACCTGGCCAAAGTCTACCGGGGAGGCTTGGACATCCACCGCTCAATGGTCCCGGCCGCCAATGCACACATTCAGAACCCGATGTTAACCCTCCTGCGGAAATTCCTTCAAAACCGTACCGGGAAATGCCAAAATCCCCGCTCGCTAATGACCACGTAATGAAGTCTCCTCGAAAGAAAGTCTCAAAGGCAAAATCGACGTCTTTGGCTTTGCCGCGTGGGTTTAATCCCGGAAAAACCGGCTTTTCCATCGTTGGGATTGGTGCCAGCGACGCGAGCTTCGAAGCCCTCACAAAATTGGTGGCACATTTACCCGCCGATTCCGGGATGGCCTTCATGCTCACGCTTCGTTCCACTTCGAAGCTTCGAAACCAGCATGCCGAATTATTATCACGGGCCGCCGCATTACCGGTTTTGCCGGCGAAAAATGGCACGCTCCTCCGGCCGAATTACCTGTACGTTATTCCCGCCGCCCACCGGGTGCGCCTGGTCTCTGGAAATCTCAAGCTCACACGCAGCGCCTCGGCGAGTTCCCAACCGGTGAAGGGTTTGCTTGTCTCGCTCGCAGCAGAGATGCCTTCCCGGGCCATCGGTGTTTTGCTCGACCACCAAAGCGGTGGCGGCCTCGCCGGACTGAAAAAAATCAAGAGGTCTGGTGGGATTACCTTTCTCGCGAAGGTCGCTGCCACACGAGCTTTACTCAAACGCCCCTCCGCCACGCCGGATTTTGTGGATTTCATTTTGCCGCCCGAAAAAATTGCGCGCGAGCTCGGCAAAATCGGTCGCAAGGTCCTGGCGGCTAACCGACGCGCGGAAAAACTTCCCAGTGCGCCCCCTCCCGACATTGCCGCTCATCACGCGCCCGTGCTCGTTTGGCTAAGCAACAAGGATAATTTGCGGACTTGGTTTAACCAACCCTGGCTCGACTTCACCGGCAAAACGCTGGAGCAAGAGTACGGGCAGGGCTGGCAGCGAGGTATTCATCCGGACGACGTCGCACACTGGAAAAGCACGCAGCGCTCCGTCTTTGCAGCCCGGCAAAGTTATAAGGTGGAATATCGCCTGCGCCGCCACGATGGCGAATATCGCTGGCTCCTCGTGCACGGCGTGCCCCGGTACGAAGGCGGAAAATTCATCGGCTATATCGGGTCGTGCGTTGATATCACCGAGCGAAAAACAGTCGAACGCCAACTCACACAACTGCTCGTGCAGAAGGAGGCTCAGGCGCGGCTTTTTGATGCGACACTATCCTCCATCACCGACCTTGCGTACACGTTCGATCTCGAAGGCAATTGGATTTATGCCAACAAACCCCTGTTGGAACTATGGGGTAAAACGCTGGCGGAAATTACCGGCAAAAGTTCGCTGCAGTTGAATTACCCGCCTGATTTGGCCAGGCGCCTGAAAGCTCAGGTGAAAGAGGTCGTCGCCTCCGGCAAAGCCGTCCGGGGTGAAACCTATTTTAAGGATGCCAGGGGAGTGGACGATTTCCATGAGTACATCTTCAGCCCGGTATTTGACGCCGATGGAAAAGTCACCGCCGTCTGTGGCACCACCCGGTTGACGACCGACCGCAAGCGCGCCGAGGCCGCCGCGGAAAGTTATCGGCGGGTGCTCCAGTTGATCGCCGAGGATGTCCCGTTGCGCGACGTGCTTTCCGAGCTGGTGGTGAAGGTCGAAGGCGAATCCTCCGGTAAATCATTCGCCTCGGTGTTGCTGTTGGAGCCCGACGGCATTCATCTTCGCCACGGCGCGTCGTCCAGTCTCCCCGCCGCGTACGCGGCCGCGATCGACGGTGTGGCCATCGGGCAGGGCGTGGGCTCCTGTGGCACCGCCGCGTTCCTGAAAGCGCCGGTCTATGTCGCCGATATCGCGAAGGATCCGCTCTGGGTGGATTACAAAGACCTTGCCCTGGCCAACGGATTGAAATCGTGCTGGTCCGTTCCCATTCTGACCCGACAAGGGGAAGTGTTGGGAACCTTTGCCGTTTATCACGCAGACTCGCGTCAGCCCAGCCGGCAGGATTCCGAATTGGTGGAAGCCGCCGCGCGCCTGGCCTCCATTGCGATCGAACGAAAACAAAGCGATGCGGCGATGCGGGAGAGCCAGCGGCGCTACAGCCAGCTCGTGAACGCGCTGCCAACCGCCGTCTATACCACCGACCATGAGGGCAGGGTCATGCTCTTCAACGAAGCGGCGACAATGTTGTGGGGCCGCACGCCGGAAATTGGCCAGGACTTCTGGTGTGGTTCCCATCGCCTGTACCGCGCCGATGGCTCACCGCTTCCCTTGGAGCTTTCCCCCGCGGCCCGGACTTTAAAACAAGGCAAGGCGATTCGCGGGGAGGAAATTGTGATCGAACGGCCGGATGGGTCGCGCCGGAATGTCATGCCTTATCCCGATCCCATCCACGACGCCACCGGACGCGTGGTCGGCGCGGTCAACATGCTGTTGGATATCACCGAAAGCAAACGCGCCGAGGAAGCCGCACGGCGGCTGGCCGCCCTGGTCGAGTCTTCCGATGACGCCATCATCAGCAAAAGTCTGGAGGGCATCATCACGACGTGGAATCAAGGCGCCACGGAGCTGTTTGGTTATGAAGCGCAGGAAGTCATCGGCAAGCCCGTGACCATTTTGATGCCGCCCGAACTGGTGGCCACGGAGCAGGAAATTCTTCGACGGATCCGGCAGGGCGAAGGATTGGAATCCCACGCGACTGTCCGCCGGCGCAAAGACGGCAGCCTGGTGGATGTTTCACTCACCGTCTCACCCATCAAGGACAGCAGTGGCAAAGTGATTGGCGCCTCCAAAATCGTGCGCGATATCACCACGCAAAAGCAGGCGGAGCGCCGGTTGGAACGCGCCCACCAGGAGGCCCTCGCCGCGTCCCGCGCCAAGGATGAATTCCTCGCCGCCCTTTCGCACGAATTGCGCACGCCGCTCAATCCCGTCCTCTTGCTCGCCAGCGAAGGCGCCGAGGATCCCACGCTGGCGCCCGAAGTTAAAAAAAGTTTCATCACCATTCGGAACAATGTGGAACTCGAGGCGCGCCTGATTGACGACCTCCTCGACATCACCCGCATCATTCACGGCAAACTCGCCATGACCATGGGCGTGGTGGACGTCCACGAGGTCTTGCAGGACGCGGTCGGGAAAGTGAAACCGGAGATGGAGCGCAAAGGCATTATTTTTTCCTGCGTCCTGAAAGGCGATCCCTCGACGGTTACCGGCGACACGGTTCGATTGCAGCAGATCTTCTGGAACGTGCTCGCCAACGCCGTCAAGTTCACGCCGGAAAAAGGCACCATCTCCATCGCGACTCGCAACGGAAAACCCGGCCACATGGCGATCGAGATTGCCGACAGCGGGATCGGCATGACGAAGGCCGAGTTGGGGAAAATCTTCGAAGCCTTCGCCCAGGGGGAACATGGGAGCGCCGGCGGCTCGCATCGATTTGGCGGTTTGGGTTTGGGCCTCGCGATCACCCGGAAACTGGTGGAGGCGCACGCGGGCACCATCGAGGCCTGCAGCGCCGGTCCAAATAAAGGCTCCATTTTCGTCGTCACCCTGCCCATCGCGAAGGCGGCGCCCGGCCAAACCGAGGCGCCGAGTGCCCGCAAAACTTCTCACGCCGTTTCGATCAAAGGCCATCACGGCCCGATACGCGTGTTGCTGGTCGAAGATCACGAACCCACCCGCACCGCGCTGGCTCACTTGTTGAAACGCCGACACTACGAAGTTAAGACCGCAGGCTCTGTTGCCGAGGCCAGGACACTCGCCGGCTCGCATCAATTTCATCTGCTGATTTCCGACATTGGCCTGCCGGACGGCAGCGGCATGGATTTAATGATCGAGCTGCAAAAGGCCCAACCGAAAATAAAGGGCCTCGCCCTCACCGGCTACGGCATGGAAGACGATATAACCAAAGGCCAGGCCGCCGGCTTCCAGTCCTATCTGACCAAACCGATCCGCATGCAATCCCTCGAAAGCGCCCTCGCGGAATTGTTTGCGTCGTGACTTCGCCAGCGCCTCAAGAGTTTCCCTGCGTCTCCGTTTTTTATCCGTGTAAATCCGCGCTGGTTCGCGGTGGAAATCCTTTTGGTTCTGCGTCCGGGCGTGGGCGCGAAAAGGCGGGATCCGTTCCCCGCCGTTGGCTTTTGGCCGGCCTCGCTTTGATGAGTGTCGGTGTTGGGTCAAAAAGAATTGAGCGAAAGGGCATCCCGCTTGCGGGCCCCACCTGATTCGATGGGATGGTGCCACCGCGCTGCCCAAATTTTCTTGTCCTCGTTGCCAGCCAATGCCCTGCGCGGGGCGAAAGTGCTTCGTATAAATCGCACCGGTTGCCTGCGACTTGCTCGCATGCTAAGCTTCAGTTACCAGGAGCAAGGGATGATTTGCCGCGCATAAAACCAAAGGGAAAGCCAAATCTCGAAATCACGTTCCGCAATTTATCCCGCTCGGAGGGATATGAAATATCACGCTAATAACCAGTTCGCCGACCCGGAATCACGAACGGGAATTGCCATCCTATGCCGGTAATCCTGGCTCACGACATTGGCAGTCCCGTTGACGCCGCCATGCTGCTGGTGGCGGCGCTGTTTATATTGGTGGCCCCTCCGCTGATTGCGTTGGCCGCGCTGGTTCCCGCCTGGCGTGCCAATCGTTCACGAACAAAAAAACTGATCGTCCTATCCGGATCGCTCCTCGTCATTGAAGTCTGTGGTGTGGTGTGGAATTTGACTCCGATGGACTATGGGGAAACCAGGGAGTTTCTGTCGTCCGGTTTATTTCTCCTGCTGTTCATCATCGGCGTTCCTTTGGGAGTAAGTTTGCTGGCCTGGTTTTTATTGGGAGATCGTGAAAAGAAATTGCTCGCCCGACCGGGACGAGCAAAGCATACCGCGCGAATTTTTGAAAGAGACCCAACCCGGCGCAGGGTCGCGGAGAAACGATCATGAGCTACGTCCTGGCTGGCTGGTTGTTTGGATTCTGCGTGCTGGCCGCGCTGATTTTCTTTGTGCGGTTGCTATGTTCCACCTTTTCGAGGGAAGTTCGCGCCAGCATGTTTCGGCATCCCGTGAAGCATTATGCATGGGGAATTTTCTCGATGATCACGGCGCTGCTTTGGTTGAGCGGCTTCAATCCATTACAATTTCTTTCGAACGTTTGGGAAACGCGGAGCCTCCGCATCCAGATGGCGCAACGGGCGCTAAGCGCGGGCGGCTGGGAAGCGGTGCGCCGCGATTGCCTGCTTCTGATGGCGACGAACGAAACTTTTCGGTGGACCCGCTCGCAGAAAAATGAAGCGAACATTCTGCCGCCCGCCCTCGCCGTCCTCAAACCGCAGGAGGTATATTGTGATGTCTCCGTGGTGCATCTCAAAATATTCGGAATGCACTCAACGGGCGGCCATTCCACGCCCTACATAGGGGTGGATGTGGTTGTGGGTCCGGTTGGTGAAACATCTCAACCCAAACTTTCCGCCGCTGGCCACACCTCCCGCCATTACTCAAAGCTGAGCGACGGGGTTTTTGAGATTTATTGAAACGCCTCAACCGGGCTAATTCACTCCATCCAAACAAACAACCGCCTTGCCCATGACTGCACCGGAACGACATCGCGTATTGGTCGCCGCACAAGGAGAAGCCCTTGCTGTCCGAATTATCCTCGAAGAATTGCGCGCTGGCCGGGTGGCAAACGCCCTCGAGTTACTGGAACAGCAGCTTGATACGTCGCTCCTAACCATCCAAAGCCTGGCGCGCGACGCTGAACTGGCCGATCGCGAACAATCGGAGAATTCGTTACGCATCGTGCGAGAATATCGCCAGCGGCATCCACGAAAAAATTGAGGCGGAGAGCGCGGTGATCAATCGTGATGCGAACCGAGTGAGGATCCGATTTTGACCGTTGTCCATTATGGAATGCGTATCGAAAGCAACTTTACTTGAATTTCTAGCCCGCCGTCCCTTTTCGGTTATCCATGTTGATGCGAACTGGGACGGCTACCGAAAGGTTTTGGGAGATAAGATTAGCGGTGTTGAGCGCCAGTTTGAGCAGAGCGTTTCCTTTGGCTATATGGATTGCGATAAGGAGCAGACGTATGCTAGAGAAATTGGGCTCTTAAACGTTCCAAGTATCGCTTATTATCGAGGCGCGGAGTTGGTCGGCGTAGTGATTGGCATCCAGCAGGAGGTGGCTGGAAATATCGAGCGCCTGATGCACGGCCAACCCTTGGCGCTGTAAAGCAGTGACTAACAAGATAATGTTAGCACGGTGAAACGGCTCCTCAAATTAGGGCTCGTAGTAATTTGCCTGGGTGGCGGGCTTTTAGGTTTTGCGCTCCTGATCGATCCGCACTTTATCACCTCATGGAAGTTTGCGCGCCAAAACCGGGCGTACTATGAGCAAGTAACCCGTGCGTTTGACGAGTTGATTGGACGAAGCGGGGGCGAGCGGTATGAGGTGCGTTCCCGCGACGTGAACTCTTTATCCCCTGTGTTGCGGGATTTAAATCCTGAGTACGTCATCGTGGAGACGAATTTCGCGATGCTGCGAATCGGCGGCGGTCTGATGAGTAAGCGAATTATTTGGGGCGCGCCAACGGGTGAAGGCGAGCATTGGTGGCAATTAAGCATCTCCGGAGGCGATGGCCCGCCGGAAACACCGCGAGTGCTATATGAAGAATATCGGGCCGGACCTGTTATCAATCGCTTGAAATGAGCAAGCCGAGACAAATCCTGCTGATGACATTGTTCCTGGCCGGGCTGGGTCTCATCGTCTGGTGGGGTGTGGTCCGCTCGGAACCGAACTACCAGGGGCATCCGTTGAGCTATTGGTTGAGTCGAAACTACGATGACAGCGCGGAAGCCGTGCGCGCCATCGGAAGCAATGCGGTTCCGACGTTGCTGCGAAAACTTCAGGCCAGGGAAACGGACTGGGACCGTCAGTTGGTGCGATTGGCCAGGATGCAGAAATTCATCAAGGTGGAGTATGACTCCGTGGCGGGAGAGCGATCGGATGCCTATGCGGGCCTGACCGCCCTGGGGACAAATGCCGCGTCCGCCACACCCACGTTGATCAGACTGGTCGCCCAGAAATCGGACCCGGACTTGTCGCGGCAGGCGATAATGGTGTTGGGGGAGATTGGGCCTCCGGCCAAGGCCGCGATTCCGGTGTTGCTGGACGGGCTGCCGAGCACGAATTCCCAGGTGCGCTATTATTCCGCTGATTCCGCGTTCCGCATCGGGGCTGACCCGGCGCTGGTATTGCCCGTCATGTTCAGAGGCTTTCGGGACCGGGGCGCATGGAGCTTCTACAAGGCAGATGACTTGATGCGGTCGCTGGGAAATAGAAAGGTTGAGGCCATACCCACACTGATCGCCTTGTCCGTGGATACGAACGCAAGTATTCGCCACGATGCCATATACGCTTTGAGCGAAATCAAAGGAGAGCAGCAAGCGCGGGTGTTGCCGGTGGTCACCAACGCGCTGACCGACGTTGAGTATGACGTGAGAGTGGCGGCAGTTATTACGTTGCGCCGCTTCGGCACCAATGCGATCTGTGCGAGCCCACTGCTGATTGAACTTTATCAGAAGGAACAAGGCAACGCATCAGCTCCGCATCCGCATGTGCCGGCCTTACCGAATCAACTCGAAATTCTCCCACTTATACGCAGGGCGCTGAATCGGATCGATCCCGAGGCCGCTCGAAAAGCGGGCATCAGCGAGCGCAGGTAACCGCGAAGAAGAATATCGACAAGTCTTCAAATATTCGGTTCCCTAATCCGCATAGTAGCGCCTAGAGGAAAATCCATGATGACCCGAATTTTGTTCGCCGTTCTCGTTACCATCCTGTCCATTCAAGTGCAGGCCCAGAGCTGGGTCACCAACGGGCTGGTCGCCTATTACCCTTTCAACGGGACAGCCAATGACGGTAGTGGGAACGGACACAATGGCGTGATCAACGGGGGTTCGATTTCCGCCACCACCAATCACCTGGGTGTGGCGGGCAGCGCGCTTCATTTCGGCGGAGCCTCCTATGTGTCAATCACCCCGACGCCAATCAATCTCAACACGAACTGGACGATCTCATTCTGGGCCATCGTGGATCCAAATGCGGGAGTGCATAATTTCCTTTCGACCGGGAACGACAATTTGGACGCGCTTAACACCCGGTATGTGTACGGTGATGCGAATCCCTGGCAGTTTGCGGTCGGCCCCAAGTTCGGCTACGGCTGCGTCTGGAACGGCACCAACACTCCGCGGGTTTGGAACATGATCACGCTGGTGCGCAACGGAAATCTAGTCCAGGGATATTTCAACAACACCCGCGTCACCTCGACTAACATCAATTTCACCATCCAGGATGCCGGCAGCCTCTGGATCGGCCGGATGGAAGGAGGCGCGTTCTATGACCTGTTTGGGGCGATGAGCGATGTCAGTCTCTACAACCGCGCCTTTTCTTCCAACGACGTCCGGCAGCTCTTTGACTATCAGACCGCGCAACCATGCAACGCGCGTCAGGCGACCGCCACCGCCGTTGTCTCTGGCGGGGCCGTGGTCGCGGCGAACCTCACGGACACGGGTTGCGGCTATCTGACCACGCCGCAGGTGTTGATTGAAGGAGGAGGCGGTTCTGGGGCCAACGCGGTGGCGACGATCAATAACGGGGTGGTCATCGGTATCACCATCACCAGTGGAGGCTCCGGCTACACGAATGCGCCGAACGTATATATCGATTCGCCCGCCGGCCCGCACGTCGCGCTTTTGAAAGCCGTCCAGCCTGCCTTCACCCAGCTTTTCTTCGGCACCACGTACCAGTTGCAAATGTCCGGCGACATGCTCTCCTGGACCAATCAGGGCGCGCCCTTCGTGGCGACCAACTCCGTGATGACCTATCCGCAGTACTGGAACGTGGATAATTGGAACAAGCTGTATTTCCGCCTCCAGCCGCTCCCGTAAAGCGCGCCACATCGATGAATGCCGCGTGGGGACTCAATACTTCCCCGACTGGGCCGATTCGGGATTCACACTGAATTATTGCCGTTCGCCGAGCAGATGGATGCAGCCACCGCGCCACATTTACGAATTGCCCTTTGGCAGCCGCTCGCACATAAAGTCCCGATGTTAGCCAAGGTTTGTTCAGCGGCGGTCAACGGCATCGAAGCGTACCCGGTTGAGGTGGAAGTCAACGCGGGCTTCGGTGATACGCTGATCGTCATTGTGGGGTTGCCGGATGCCGCGGTGAAGGAATCGCGGGACCGCGTGATCACGGCGCTGACCAATTCCGGGTTTCGCTTCAGCTTCGGCCGCACCACCATCAACCTCGCGCCGGCAGACGTAAAAAAAGAGGGGCCGAGCTTCGATTTGCCCATCGCCGTCGGCATGGTCGCAGCGAGCGAGCAGATGGAGACGGATCAACTCGAGAACTTCGTCATGATCGGCGAGCTCGCGCTCGACGGCGGGGTGCGTCCGGTGAAGGGCGTGTTGCCCATTGCGTTAGGTGCCCGCAAGCAGGGCAAAATCGGTGTTTTCGTGCCGGTCGAAAATGCCGCGGAGGCGGCGGTGGTTTCCGGATTGCAAGTGATCCCGGTACGCAATCTGCGCGAGGCGGTCAGCTTTCTCGAAGGCGAAGTAAAAATCTCGCCGACCAAGGTGGATGTGGCCAGGCTCTTCAACGAGGATCACGAGGACGAAATCGATTTTGCCGAGGTGAAGGGCCAGGAGAGTGTGAAGCGCGCGCTGGAAATCGCGGCGGCGGGCGGGCACAACGCTTTGCTCATCGGCCCGCCCGGCACCGGCAAATCGATGCTGGCAAAACGCGTCGCCACCATCCTGCCGCCGCTCACGATGGAGGAGGCCCTGGAGACCACCAAGATTCACAGCATCGTCGGCCTGCTGTCGCCGGGCCAGGCGCTGGTGACGCGGCGGCCGTTTCGCGCACCGCATCATACGGCGAGCGACGCCGGTTTGCTGGGCGGCAACATCAATCCCACGCCCGGCGAAATTTCGCTCGCGCATCACGGCGTGCTGTTTCTGGATGAACTGCCGGAGTTCAAACGCAGCGTGCTCGAGACGATGCGGCAACCACTGGAGGAGGGTCGCGTGACGATTTCCCGCGCAGCGGGGACGATGACATTTCCCTCGGAATTTATGCTGGTGGCGGCGATGAATCCCACGCCGGATGGAAAAATGCCGGCCGAATCGCGCAGTAGCCCGCGGGAGATTCAAAATTATCTCGGCCGTATTTCGGGGCCGCTACTCGACCGCATCGACCTGCACATCGAAGTGCCGCCGGTGAAGTTCAACGAAATCAGCAGCCAGCAGAACGGCGAATCTTCCGCAGAAATTCGCAAGCGCGTCATTGCCGCGCGCCAGATTCAACAGGCGCGTTTTGCGGAGAAGCCGAAGATCACCTGCAACGCGCGGATGACCTCGCGGGAATTGAAACAGTATTGCGCGTTGGATGACGCCACGATGGAGCTGCTGAAGTTTGCGATGACGGATCTGAATTTAAGTGCCCGCGCGTACGACCGCGTTTTGAAAGTCGCCCGCACCATTGCCGATCTGGCCGGTTCCGAAAAAATCGAGAGCGACCATGTCAGCGAGGCGGTGCAGTATCGTTCGCTCGACCGCCAGTTGTGGACGTAAGGCGGGCGGCCGCGCTGCCCGCCAAAATTCGTTATCGCAATACGAGCGTTCGCGGCCCTGATTCTCCCTCGATGGCGATTTGCACCGCCGTCGGCTCGATTTTCAGGCAGGTGACGCGGCTGGTGCCGTCCTGCGAGCGAATGTCAGCCGCGTCGCCCTCCTCGAACGTGCGGCCGTTGATGATCGCCAGCGAGACCGGGCCGACGGTAATGCCGCTCAGTTTGAGACCGGTGGCGCCCACTGGAGCTTTTAGTTGGGCCAGCTCGGGCCATCGGCCCTGAAGGAACACCGTCGCCACCGTGTGCGCCTCGCGGATGTCTTGCAATTGCATGTGCAGCGCCATCCGGTCCATTTCGGATCGGGCGTTCGAGACGTTGCTTCGGGCGTACACCTCGAGCCAGGCATAGGCTTCGACCAGGTTGGGCGCGACGCCGAGGCCGCCTTCCAGCGCCCTCGCCATGTTGTGGCAGGCTTCGGAATAGTTGTTGGTGGCGGCTTCAAACGTCCAGCGAATGCCTTCCCCGGGATTGGGCACCACCCGTTGCGCATCCGCCGAATCGTTCACGCCGAAAAGCAACAATTCACCCAGACGAAATTTGGCCCGGAGATCGCCCTGTTCGGCGGCCTTGCGGTACCACTCCGCCGCCTGGCTGGAAAGATGGTTCGCGGCCAGAAGTTCCGCCAATTCGACCTGGGACTTCATATCGCCGCGCTCAGCTCGTTCCATCGTTATGGCCAGCCCGCCCGTCACACTGGGCAGCAGTCGCTTCCATTCCGACTGGCCGGGGGCAGCGACGGCACCAATTGCGACTCCTGAAACACAAATCGCCAAGAGTATTTTTTTCATGCGATTAATTTTGTTTTGCGATACTTCACGTTTTAAGCGCGCAATAATAAACCATGCTTCAGCTTCGTCTGAACCGTGGCGGCACGCACGCTGGAAGCAGCAAACGCGAGGATAAGCGTCGCCAACGTATGTCCAAAGGAGTGACGTCCTTGGGGGTCTTCGGCCGTGAAAATAATGCCTGCAGCGAGCGCTGATATATTTGCAGTTAACGCCCGGCCGCAAGAAATCGTCAACCGCGCAGCGTCTTGAGTTTGCGATTCAAGTCGGGCGCCAGGCGCAGGCTGACGAGGATCGGTTCGTCGGTGTCGCGGAGATGAATTCGCAGGCGATGATCCGCGGTTTTTTCCACTCGTTCGAGGTGCGCCAAATTGACAATCGCACCGCGGTGAACGCGGATGAAGCGATCCGAGGGCAATTCGGCCAGCCATTGCTTCAGCGGCTTGCGAATGAGCGCGCCTTTCTTGTCGCCGCTCCAATACACCCAGGAATATTCCCCATAGGCAAGAATCCGCCGGACGTCCGCGAATTTAACCATGCGCTTGTCATTAAGGGTTTTGAGCAGGAACGCATCGCTCAGCGGCGCGGCGGGGGCAACGGGGACAGTGCTCAGGGCGCGGCGATGCCGAACCCGCGCGAGAGCCTTCTCCAGACGCTGACGCGTAACCGGTTTCAAAATGAAATCCACGGCCTCGCAATCGAAGGCATTGACCGCATATTCGTCGTCGCTCGTGACGAATACCACGGACACATTGGGGTTCAAATCATCCAGCAGTTCAAAGCCCAAACCGTCCGGGAGATTCACATCGAGAAACACGACGTCCAATTTTGGCTGCTGCGCCAGCAGCCGGGCGTCTGCGAGCGTGCCTGCCTCGCCGACAATGGTCAGCGAGGAATCCAGCAAGTCCCGCAACAGTTCGCGTACGAACGGGTCGTCGTCCACAATGATGCCTCGCAAGGGCATCCCCTGTTGATGGTCCTCCGCCGTTGAAGACTTGTCGCGGTTGGTGGGGGAAATGGCTGGCGGAGCCGCTTCACGCAGTACGCGCCCGGTTTTGGCCGGCGGCTCCTTCGGCAGCGTCAGAAAGAAGGCGGTTCCCTTTCCCTCGACGCTGCTGAAAGCCACTTTGCCGCCGTGCTGCTCGATACAGCTCTTGACGATGGATAACCCGAGGCCGTGCCCGGGCTTCAACCCGGTATTCGTCCCCCGGAAGAATGGCTCGAAAACGGCTGGCTGCTCGCTGCGCGGAATGCCGATGCCCTCGTCGCGAATCTCCAGCAAATAGCATTTTGGCGAAGAAGACAGTCTTAGCGTCACGAGGTCGTCGGAATATTTCAGCGCGTTTGAGATCAAATTCTCCAGCGCCTGCCGCAGGCGCAACGCATCGGCCACCAGCGGACATCCCGCCTCGGACAGGCACACAAAGCGCAGCCGGGCGTTTTCGTCGTGGTCCGCCACCAAGTGCTCACAGAACTCGCGGAGGTCCAATGGTCCGGGATCAAACGGCAGTCGTTGCATCCGCGAGCGCGCGAGGAAAAGCGTTTCAGAAATGATCGTCTGCATCCGGCCCACCGCCTGTTGCATCCGATCCAGAATCTGCCTCGAATCCACCGGGGGACTTTGCGCTTCGCCCGCCTTGCTCTTCAGCAGGTCGGTGTAACCGAGCATCACAAACAACGGGTCGCGCAAATCGTGGACGATGCCGGAGAAAAGTTCCATGCCGCGCGCGATCTGCTTCTCCTGCCGGTCACGCTGGGATTTCCGGCGTTCAAGCCGTATTCGGACCGCGCTTAACAGGTCGCCCAGGTCCACGGGCTTGGTGAGGTAATCATCCGCGCCGAGATTCATCCCGTGGCGCATCTCGGTGGGCGCACTCTGTCCTGTGAGAAAAATAAATGGAATATCCACGAGCCTGGGATCGGCGCGCAACGTGGACAAAACCTCGTAACCGTCCATGCCGGGCATGTTGAGATCGCAGATGACCAAATCCGGCAGCGTGTCGCGAGTGCGGGCTATGCCATCCTTTCCGTCCACAGCTTCGACGACCTCAAAACCCTGGCGGCCCAAGGCGCGGCTCACGACGTCGCGAAGCGCGACATCGTCGTCGATCAACAGAATTTTACTCACGAAATACTCCCCCGCCGAACCGCTAACCTAGAGTCACTGATGGCGGTCTCTACAAACTATAGGATGTATGTATTCCGGCAATAGGTATTTTTAACTACAGGCTCTGAAACTCGGGAGCCCATGGAATAGGAGCCTTTTAGACAGGAGAAAGGGGGAACACTAGAAGGCGCAACGGGAGCTTACAGACAATTCGTCCGAGCTCCGTCGGTCGGCTCTGTGTCAATTAAAAGTGGATTCCGATTTCATCGATCAGCGTAGCGAACGACCACCTCTGCTCGGGCCGGAATTTGTACAGAAGTTTGCAAAGTGAATGAAGGAAACAGACAAGCGGGATTTCGATTTCATCCTTGTTAATTTTTCTCCTCCGCAGCTCCGTGCCTCCGATGGTATGAAACATTCGTGCTATTCATTCCTTCGGCAAACTCCAAGCCCCGCTGCATCATCGCCGGTTCGCTGCCGGCGCCGCTCTCAGTTTGACGGATTGCCATCCCCCGCCCAGTGGTCTAGTTTTTCTGTGCTTTCACCGTCGCTGTCATTGGAAAAGGGTTCCGCGTCGAGTGAAGGGAACAGAAGAAAGGAATACGAGATTATGGCTGAGAAAATTGGATTTGTGGGCGTCGGACGCATGGGTGCGAACATGGCGCGGCGTTTGAAGGACAGCGGATACGAAATCGGCGCCGTGTACGACGTGAACACCGCGGGCGCGCAGGCGCTGGCGCAGGAACTCGGCTGCACCGCCGCCGAACAGTTACAGCAGGTCACCAAGCTGTCCGATATCATCATCACCGTCGTCACGGACGACAAGGCCATGAAGTCGATTTTCACGGGCGGATTGCTCAGCCGCTCCAAAGGCAAGCTCTTCATCAATTGCGCCACCATCACGCCCGACGTGCATGTCTGGGTGGAAGGGAAGGCAACGAAGGCCGGCGCGCAGTCGCTGGAAGCCTGCATGGCCTCGAGCATCACGCAAGCGCGCGAGGGCACGTTGTATTTAATGTGCGGCGGCACGCAGGCGGCGTATGACCGCGCGAAACCCATTCTCGAAAAGCTCAGCGCCTCGATGCGCTATGTCGGCCCAGCCGGCACAGCTGCGCAAGTGAAGGCACTCGTGAACATGGTGATGAATATCAACACCGCCGGTCTCGCTGAAGGTCTCGGCCTCGGCGCGGCCCTCGGGCTCGACTTGACGATGTTGCGCGAAGTGTTCTCGCAGACCGGCGCCAACTCCGGCGTGCTCCGAACCGACGGCGAAGACATGCAGAAGCGGGACCACGCCTGTTTCTTTTCTTCGGCGCATGCCGCGAAGGATTCCGGCATCGCCCTCAAACTCGGCAAGGCCAAAGGCCTGAACCTGCCGCTCGCCGTGGCGACCAAAAAGCAATACGACCGCATGGTGACTGAGGGCTTGGGTGAACTAGACAAATCCGGCATTGCCGAGCTGACGTTCCCCGGCCGGCACCAGCCCAAAGCAGCGGCATAAATGAATAAACTCAGGCCAGCGCTGTGGCATCGGAGTGGCAAACCACTTCCAATGCCAGGCTGGCCTGTGGTTTGCAGCCCTGCACCAACTTGAAGGTTCCGTGAGCCAGCTAAATTTCCCCTCGGGCCCGTGGATTGGTTTCTACACCCATCATATGGGTGCTGGTGCCGGAAAGCAGCATCGGATGGATCTGCGCCTCACCTTCAAAAACGGAGTGATGCTCGGCGATGGCAGCGACGACATCGGAATTTTCCACATCCAGGGCCGGTATGACGGCGTGAGCGGCGACTGTCACTGGACAAAAGCTTACGTCGGCGCTCACTCAGTGATTTATCATGGATTTCGCGAGGGCAAGGGCATTTGGGGAACATGGGAAATTCCGCCGGCGTTTCACGGCGGTTTTCACATCTGGCCGCTTTGCGAAGGAGCCACTGAGGCCGAAAACGAATCCGTCGCTGAAAAGGAAATTGTTGAACTGATGGTCACCGGCAAAATGAAAGAGCCCGGATCCAACCCATGGCGCAACTGAGATGAATGCCGCCGAAAAGCCCGTTCTGCGGCACATTATTAACCTTTGGACACTGGTTTGGCATCCATCCAAGAAGAAAGAGTGGTCGCTGGAGCACAAGCTGCGAGCGGTAAAAGATGCGGGTTTCGAAGGTTTCACCGCTCAATTGACGCCCCAACATGCTCGGCTCGCGGATCGGTTGGGGTTGATGCGGGTGGGCTATTTTTCCTCGGGTGACCCTAAAACTTTTCCAACGCTGTTACGTCAGCAGAAAAACGCGGGTGCACATCATATCAATGTGCAGCTCGCGGACCACGACACCCCGACTCCGGTAGCGATCAAACTTGCGCGACAGTTAATGGTCGCAGGCGAAAAGCTCGGCGTTGAACCCGCGATCGAAGTGCATCGCGATACGTGCACGGAAACGCCGGAAAAAACGTATGCCCTGGCCGATGGCTATGAGCGTGCGACCGGCGAATTCCTGGCGCTCACGTGGGATTATTCACATCCGGCGATCATCAAACATCTATTGCCGCCGTATTGGCCCCGGTTGGGCAGGCGACCGGATTTGATCCAGCGAGCGCAACAATTCCACTTTCGCCCTTTTAACGGTCATCATTGCCAGGTGCCGGTGACGAACGGCCGTGGCCGGTTGACGCCGGAGTTTCTCGATTACGCGCCGTTCATGGAGAAGGTTATGGAAACATGGCTGGCCGCCGCGCCGGCCGGCCGCGAAATGTTTGCGGTGCCGGAGATGGGGCCGCTTTGGCTGGGTTATAATTTGCATTGTTTTCCCGGTAGCTGGGAGGATGCGAAAGTGCTGCGTGGTGAAATCGAAAAGTGCTGGCGGCGCGCGTTGAAGAAATGGAAACCTCGGCAAGTTGAAAGCCTCTCATAAAATTGAAAAAGACTGGAAGGCCCGGCTGAAAGGGCTGATACCGTTTGGCCTGGGCCAGGTCAAGCCGACGCATTTCCGCGATATGTTCGCCATCACGTGGCGCAATCGGGACAACCTGCCATATGCGTGGAAAGTGTTGAGCCGCGGCGTGTGCGACGGCTGTGCGCTGGGTGTCGCCGGCTTTCACGACTGGACAATTAAAGGCACACATCTGTGCATGACGCGGCTGAATTTGCTGCGCCTGAACACCATGCCCGCGCTTGATCCGAAGTTGCTGGCGGATGTCTCGCAACTGACGACGCTGGAGAATGCGCAGTTGCGCGAACTCGGCCGGCTCCCTGCGCCGATGCTGCGTGAAAAGGGCGCGCCCGGATTTCGCGTCATTTCGTGGGAGGAAGCGTATCGCCGGATGGCCGCACATATCCGCGCCAGCACACCGAAACGCATCGCTTTCTTCGTCACCTCGCGGGGGGTCACCAACGAGATTTATTACATGGCACAGAAGGTCGCGCGCTTTCTCGGCACGAACAACGTGGACAACGCCGCCCGGCTTTGTCACGCGCCGAGCACCGCGGCGATGAAACATGCCATCGGTTACGCCGCCACCACATGCAGTTACAAGGATTGGTACGGCACCGACCTGATCATATTCTTCGGCGCAAATCCGGCGAACGACCAACCCGTCACCACCAAATACCTGCACGAGGCAAAGCGACTCGGCACGAAGATCGTGATGGTGAATCCGTATCGCGAGCCCGGTATGCAGCGGTATTGGGTGCCGTCGAATTTGCACAGCGCAGTATTCGGGACCGACATTGCGGACTATTGGTTTCCGGTATCGACGGGCGGCGATACGGCATTCATTTACGGCGTGCTGAAGGTGCTGATCGCCAATGGCTGGGTGGACCAGGATTTTATTGCCAATCATACCGCAGGCTTTGAAGAGTTGAAAAAGCAGGTGGAAAGTTTTTCGTTCGAGACCCTCGAAGCGCAAGCCGGTCTGGATCGAGCGAGCATGGAAGAATTTGCGGCGTTGATTCGCGACGCAAAAAACGCGGTGCTCGTATGGAGCATGGGCATCACGCAACACGCATCGGGCGGGGACGGCGTGCAGATGGTATTGAATCTTGGACTCTCGCGCGGTTACGTGGGGCGCGACAAATGCGGGCTGATGCCGATCCGCGGTCATTCGTCGGTGCAAGGCGGGGCGGAGATGGGTGCGTACGCCACGGCTTTCCCCGGTGGCAAGCCGGTGACGCCCGAGAACGCGGCGTCGCTCTCGGCCCAATATGGTTTTCCCGTGCCGGACTGGCAGGGCATGACCGCCGTGCAAATGGTGGACGCTTGTGCGAACGGGGATTTGGACCTGCTGTTTTGTCTCGGTGGTAATTTCCTGCGCACGCTGCCCGAGCCCGATTACGTCCGTCGTGCGCTGGGGAACGTGCCATTGCGCGTGCATCAGGATATTATTCTCACCGACCAGATGTTCATCGCGGGCGAAGAGGTTATGTTGCTGCCGGCCAAGACGCGTTATGAGCAGGACGACGGCGGCACGGAGACGAGCACGGAGCGGCGCATCATGTTCACGCCGGAAATTCCGCGGCAGGTCGGCGAAGCGCGCGCGGAATGGAAAATCCTGCGCGAACTCGCGGCGGCGGTTCATCCGGAGCGCGCTCATCTGCTCGGCTGCGAGACGGGCTGGAAAATGCGCGAGGAAATCGCCCGGGTTGTGCCGTTCTACGATGGCGTGCAGCATTTGAAAAAGACGGGCGAAGCGTTTCAGTACGGCGGCCCGCATTTGTGCGCCGGAAATAAATTCGCCACCCCGGACGGCAAGGCCCATTTTCGACCGGTGCCGCTCCCGCAA
This sequence comes from Limisphaerales bacterium, assembly GCA_044223735.1. Classification (GTDB taxonomy): domain Bacteria; phylum Verrucomicrobiota; class Verrucomicrobiia; order Limisphaerales; family UBA8199; genus JBGALR01. Next base: position 41,158 of record JBGALR010000002.1, read on the forward strand.
TCCACGTCGGCGGAAAGCGGCGCGCGCCGGAAGGCGTTGCCCTTCATCGTCTCCACCCGGCGCGGCAAACAATTTAATTCGCTCATCTACGCCGAAATCGACCCCCTCAACGGAGCGCCACGCGACGCGGTGTTGATGAACGCCGAGGACGCCGCGGACCTCGGCCTGGCGCAGTCCGACCGCGTACGGTTGTCCAACGACCTTGGCCAATACGCGGGCCGGGTTTTTCTAGCGCCGATTGCCCGGCATAACCTGCAAATCCACTGGCCGGAAGGTAACGTCGTCATTCATCGCGGTGTAATCGAGCCCAGCGGCGGTGTGCCCGACTACAACGCGCGGGTTAAGGTGGAAAAAATCGTCTAAGGCCACCCATGCCGGCTGAGCAGTTCAAGCATTCCCATTTGGCAAAAGTGGAAGCGCCAGCGGCGGCTGTGGTTTCCGCCGAGGTGGTACAGGTGCGTTTGGGTGCGGCCCCGCTAAGCCAGAACGATACGCTCGCCCGCGAGGAGCCCCTGGAGATTCGAGTGCGCGGTCGCGCGGTTGCCGTCACCATGCGCACGCCGGGACACGACCGCGAATTGGCAGCCGGTTTTCTTTTGACTGAAGGCATCCTTCACAAAACTTCCGACGTGGTGGAGATCGCCCCTTGTCTGCAAGGCGAAACGCCGGAAAATACGCTCAACGTTTTTCTGGCGCCGTCCGTGGAGGTGAACTTCGAACGGCTCACGCGGCACGTTTTTGCCAGCTCGAGTTGCGGAATGTGCGGCAAGGCCTCCATCGAAAGCGTGCAACAACATTTCCCGCCCGTCGAATCACGGCTGACTGTGCCGGCCGAATTGCTCGCCGGGTTGCCGGCTAAAATGAAGGCCGCGCAGGCGGCGTTTGCGCGCACCGGCGGTCTGCACGCCGCGGCGATTTTCGATGCGCAAGGCGACCTGATCGTGTTGCGCGAAGACGTGGGACGACACAACGCGGTGGATAAAATTCTCGGTTATGGTCTGCTCGAAAACAAACTGCCGTTCGATGCGCAGGTGTTGCTGGTGAGTGGCCGCTCGTCGTTTGAAATCATGCAGAAGGCTTTGGCGGGGCGGATACCCATCATCTGTGCAATCTCCGCGCCGTCGAGTCTCGCGGTGGAATTTGCGCGCGACAGCGGTCAGACGCTGGTGGGTTTTCTGCGTGGCGAAACGATGAACCTCTATTCCGGCGCGGAGCGTATCGTGACGAAACATTGAGGGGCGCGGTAGCGGTTCCTGACTATTAGATTTGACCCGCCATCGGTCGTCGTTAGGTTTGCCGCCATGAGCCACGACGCCGTCCATCCAAATCCCTGGATGATCGCGCCTTTCGGTGTGTTGCTGGCAACCATCGCCCTGGCGCCATTGATTCGTCCCGCCTGGTGGTTAAAGCATTACGCCAAGGTCGCCTTCTCGTTGGGAGCGATAACGCTGGCATATTACATCTTTGGGCTGCAGGCCTGGCCCCGCATCCTCTCGGTGGGGCACGAGTATGTCAGTTTCATGGCGTTGATCGGTTCGCTGTTCATCGTTTCCGGGGGCATTCACATCAATGTCAAAGGTTCCTCCACGCCGTTCGCCAATGTCATATTCCTGCTGATCGGCGCGGTCCTGGCTAATGTGCTCGGCACGACCGGCGCCTCGATGCTGCTAATCCGTCCCTGGATTCGGATGAACAACTGCCGGATTACCGCCTACCACATCGTTTTCTTCATTTTCATTGTGTCCAACATCGGCGGCTGCCTGACGCCCATCGGCGATCCGCCGCTTTTTCTCGGCTACCTGAAGGGCATTCCCTTCTGGTGGGTGGCGCAACATTGCTGGCCGATGTGGGCCGTGGGCGTGGGTTATCTTCTGGCGCTGTTCTATATCGTGGATGTCCTTAACTACCGCCGCGCCCCGCGGGTGGTTCGCGCGGAGCAAACCGCCGCGCCGGAGGAATGGCGGTTTGAAGGTCGCTGGAACCTCGCGTTTCTGCTGCTCATCCTGGTTGCAGTATTCATCAATTATCCGCTGTTCCTGCGCGAATCGTTGATGGCAGCGGCGGCGATCGGCTCATGGTTCACAACCAGAAAACAAGTGCACGAGTCCAATCACTTCAACTTCCATCCCATCCAGGAAGTCGCGATCCTTTTCATCGGCATCTTTGCCACGATGATGCCGGCGCTCGACTGGCTCCAGAATAACGCTGGAAATCTGGGAACTCCGACGCCGGCATTGTTCTATTGGGGCAGCGGCATCCTGTCGAGTGTGCTGGATAACGCTCCGACCTATCTGAGTTTTCTCAGCGCCGCTTTTGGCTTGTTCGTCTCTCCCGACATCGTGGATCAGGTCGTGACCCTGGTGCAAAATCACACAACAGACTTTGCCGCCCTCACTGGACCAAACGCCGAAGCAGTCCGACACACCATGGAAGCCTTGCAGCAATATCACGCAGCCGACCTGGTCAGGGGCCAGGTGGACAGGGAAGAAGTCGAAGTGGCCTTCCTGCTGGGCAATCACCAATACAATCTCTACATCCTGGCCATCAGCATCGGTGCGGTATTTTTTGGCGCAGCTACCTACATCGGCAACGGACCTAACTTCATGGTCAAGGCCATTGCCGAACATCAAAAGGTGCCGACGCCGGGATTTCTGGGATTCATTTTCCGTTTCACCCTCCCCTGTCTGGCGCCGATGCTGGTCCTGCTGTGGCTGCTTTTCTTTCGTCAATGACTCCGGGACATCGCGCTCCGGGGTTTTCCCCTAGGGATACCTCAGATTTTTTACTATTACCCCCCTGAGTTTGCCGGAGTATTAGCTTGCAAAATGTCACATTTCTGTTAAAAGGAGAGAAGTTAATCTGTTGGCGAAGAGCGGAGTGCGCACCCTTTACAACATCCTGTTCAGTATTTTTTTCGTCCTGGCGTCGCCATACTATTTTATGCGCATGCGCCGGCGCGGCAATTGGCGCCAGGGTTTCTCGGAACGCTTCGGGAAATACACCACCAAACTCAAGCAGGCGCTCACCAATCGGCACGTGATTTGGATGCACGCCGTCAGCGTTGGCGAGGTCAATGTCTGCACCCAACTGATTCGCGCCATCGAGCTGCGCCTCCCCAACCTCAAGATCGTGGTTTCCACCACGACCACCACGGGAATGGCGGAGTTGCAGCGGAAGCTGCCCACGCATGTCAGCAAAATTTATTATCCGATCGACCGCAAAGCCTTCGTCTCCCGCGCGTTCAGCACCATCCGTCCCGAGGCCATCATCCTGATTGAGGCGGAAATATGGCCCAACTTTCTCTGGCGGGCCGCCGATTACGGCTGGCCGGTTTTTCTGGTCAACGCGCGTTTGTCCGACCGCTCCTATCGCGGTTACAAACGCTTCGGTTTTCTCTTCCGTCCCATCTTTCGCCGTTTCACCGGCATTGGCGCCCAAAACGAAGCGGACGCGGCCCGCCTTGCGGCTCTGGGTTGCCGGCCCGAAGCCATTCACGTCGTGGGTAGTTTGAAATTCGACGCCGCGCGCCTCGACGAACGTCGCCGTCTCGACGTGCCGGCCATGTACCGCCAGCTGGGCCTGCCCCCGGACGCGCTCGTGTTCCTCGGCGGCAGCACGCACGACGGCGAAGAGGCCATCCTGGCCGACATTTTCATTCGCCTGCGCGAGAAATTTCCCAAGCTCTTTCTCGTGATCGTGCCGCGCCACTTCGAACGCGGCTATGAAGTCGGGCGGGAATTATCCTCTCGCGGCCTCAAATTCATTTATCGCAGCGAGGTCACCCCGACGGTCCATCGCGCGCCCGGCGAGCTGGATTGTCTGCTCGTCAATACCACCGGCGAGCTGCGGTATTTCTATGAGCACGCCACGGTGATCTTCGTGGGCAAGAGCCTTACGGCCGAAGGCGGCCAGAATCCCATCGAGCCCGGCGCTCTTGGCAAGGCGATGGTGTTCGGCCCGCACATGCAAAATTTCGCCGAGATCACCCGGAATTTTCTGGCCAAGGACGGCGCCCTGCAGGTGCGTGATGCCGCCGAGTTGGAAAAGGTGGTTGGAAATCTGCTCGATGACCCAGCCCGCCGTGAAGAACTCGGCCGCAATGCGCTCAAAGTAGTCCGCGAAAATCTCGGTGCGATCGACCGCACCGTGGACATGATCATCCAGCATCTGTCCGACGAAATTTATCGGGCCACACCCAAGGCCGGAATTCCGGCCCAGGTGTAGTTTGCCCGTCCCCGAGAGCTTCCAAATCAGGTCAGGATTCGGCGGCCTTCGTCGAGGAAGATACCCTTGAAATTCATTTCCAGCGCCTGTGGGTTGGACGCCTTGAGCAGCGCCTCCTGTTCACTCACCTTGCCTTGTTTCACCAGATTGAACAACGCCTGATTGAAATTCAGCATGCCGTCGTCGTTCCCGGTTTCGATCGCCGCGCCGAGTTTGTCGAGGCGGTTTTCCTCGATCAACTTCCGCACGGTAGGCGTGTTGATCATGATTTCCATCGCCGGCGTCATGCCACCGCTCACCGTAGTCACCATGCGCTGGCAAATCACGGCCTGCATGGTGGCTGCCAGTTGTCGGCGGACCTGTTCGCGGTCGTCTCCCTTGAAGAAGTCCAGGATGCGGCCGACCGATTGGGCGGCGTTGGTGGTGTGCAGCGTCGAGATCACCAGATGCCCGGTGTCGGCCGCGCTCATCGCCGAGGTAAAGCTCACGGCATCACGCATTTCACCGACCATGATGATGTCGGGGTCCTGCCGCAGGACGTGTTTCAAGGCGTGATGGAATGACAGGGTATCGAGGCCTACCTCTCGCTGCTCGATAACGCTCTGGTTGTCCTCGAAGACGTATTCGATGGGATCTTCCAGGGTGATGATGTGCTTTTTGAAATTGGCATTGATGTATTCGATCATCGCGGCCAGCGTCGTGGATTTGCCGGACCCGGTGGAACCGGCCACCAGCACGATGCCGCGGGGCGATTCGGCGATCTTCTTGAGCTGATCGAGCAGCCCCAGCTCCTCGAAACTGGGCACGGACGATTTTACATGGCGCATCGCCAGGCACCATTGACCGCGTTGTTGAAAGAGATTCGTGCGGAATCGGCCGATGTTCGGCATGTAGTAGGAAAAATCCGCTTCGCGCTCCTGCTCGATCCGCTTGAGCATGTGCGGCGGGCTGATCTGCTGTACCACATTCTTTATCCAGTCATCGGTGGGAAAAGGGCATTCGATGGCAATCAGCTGCCGGTTGATGCGAAAAATCACGGGCGTGCCGATCTTGATGTGGATATCCGAAGCTCCGCCTTCAACCGCTGTCTTCAAAATTCGATGAAACATTTCCATATCCGGCCAAAATAGCTCAAGAATTTGGCAAACCAAAGTTGAAAAACTGGGGCGCAAAAAAATAAGCGGCCCGGGCTCAGCCCGAACCGCTTGAAATCAGACTTGGAAAAAGCCTCAGGCCTGACGATCCTCCGGGCTCAACGCCTTGAACGCCATGGCCGCGCAGACGCCGCCGGCAAAATCGCCCACCAAATGAACCCAAAGGTGCGCCCCTTTGACGAGATTCATGACGGTCACCCCGACCGCGACGGCCGGATTGAAAGCGCCGCCGGAAATGCTTCCCACCGCAAACGCCATCACCATCACCGTAAAACCGATGGCCAAACCGTAATTGGAATTGCCCGCCGTGCCTTTCGCGGTAGCGACGTTCAAAACCACCCAGCAGAGGGCGAACGTGCCGAGAAATTCAGCGATCAGCGACGGCACAATTTTGACGTCGGGAGCCGTCAGATCAGGATTTCCCTTGAGATACAAGGCGATCACCGCCGCAGCCACGCCTGCCACAATTTGGGAAGCGATGTAACCGGCGACATCGGCCGTGGGACACTTGCCGCGCAGCCAGACCGCAATCGTCACCGCCGGATTGAAATGGCCGCCGGAGATATGCCCGCCCGCATACACCATTACCATTAACGCGGACCCAATGGCAATCGGAGCGAAGTTGTCCAGTCCCGGCTTGATGACCGACATCCCGATCGTAAAGACGAGAAAGAACGTGCCGATGAACTCCACTAGATATTTATTCATAAGGTGCCTTTTAAGTGTAATTCTGGTTTGGGTTTACGCTTAAAAGCCTAGGGATTGCGCCCATTCAAGGCAAGACAGGAAGGCCAAAGAAAAAACCGAGCCAGGAACCTGGCTCGGCTCGATCAAAATCTGGTTGTTGGCGCGCTACTACCCGGACACTACCGCTTAAATGTAGGCCATCGTGCTCAAACGGGCCTGCGCCTGCTTGGACAACGCCGTAAACACCATGTTAACCAGGTAGCCGGAGTGTTTGTTGCCCTTGCAGGAAACAACCACGCCCGTACAGTTCACCCGGGTGCCCTCGGCGGGAGATTGAAGGTTCATCGTCATCTCGGTCCATTCGGCAAACGGGGTAAGGCTGCGAAATTCGATGCCGTTCTTATGAATAATTACGGCGTCGGAGGACAGGGATAAACGGGTTTGTCGAGCTTCAAGAGTAACTTGAGGCAACGACCCAGTGCTTTCGGCTTTTCTCGCGCTCATACAACAAAGTTATAATACCACGCGCTGGAAAAGCGTCAACTTAACATTTAATGGCACAGGGGGAACCATTACGGATATAAATCCGTAGCCTTCGACCTACGCTAGGTCAGCGTTTTGCCAAAAACTGCTCAATTCCCGCGATAAATTGCGGCCGATCCGCCAGCGGATTATTGTGTCCGCCTTGGATCTCCCAAAATAGCTTCGGCTCGTTCGCGGCGGCGAAGTTCCGCTCGGAATGCCGAAAGTTGATCAAATCATCGGTCCGACTGTGCATGATCAGCACTGGAACGTTCAAACCGGGCAACTTGCTGCGCGTGTCGTAGCGAATTTTCCCCAGCCACCGAACCGGCAGCCACGGAAAAATCTCGGCGCCGATGTCGGGAACGCTGCTGAACGTACTTTGCAGGATCAAGCCTCCGACTTTCTCCCGAACCGCCACTTCGGTCGCTATCGCGCCCCCCAACGATTCACCAAAAACGATGATGTTCGTGTCCGCAAATCCTTTGGCCCGCAACCATTGATAAGCCGCCTGTCCGTCCAGATACGTTCCATATTCCCCGGGTTGACCCTCGCTTTTTCCATATCCGCGATAATCGAAGGCGAAAACATTTACACCAGCGGAAAGAAGTAGGTCGTATAAGGCCAGTCGGTGGCTGATGTTGCCGGCGTTGCCGTGACAAAACAGGATCGCCAGTTGGGCGCGCGGTAAATTGGTTGTCGCCGGAAAGAACCACGCATTTAACGCAACCCCATCCGCAGCTTTGAGCCATACATCCTCCATCGGCTTCCCCAATTCGGCGCCGGTCGCGTCCATCCGACGGCTCGGATGATAGACCTGACTGTGTTCAAACCAGCGCAACATAACGACCACGAGCAGACAAACTACCGCGAGGGTAATCAAATACTTTATGGTCCGGGGGCGTTTTTTGGCGGGTGCGCCCGGCTCCGCCGTTTCGGACTTACTCATTTCGCAAGGCCTCCAACGGATTTCCCTTCAACGCATGCCGCACCGCGAGCCACGTCCAGACGGTGCCATTCAAAAGGACCGCACCCAATGTCACCGCCAGCGATCCATAGGGTAATTCCGAGCCGGGCGTGGACAAAGCTGGAAGTACCGCGATGACGGCAGCAACGATGCCGATGCCTAAACCGAGAATCAGCAAAGCTCCGTTCTCGATCAACACCAGCCGCTCCAACGCCGGACGCCGAAAGCCTACGGCGGTCAGCAATCCTAGTTCGCCTCGTCGTTCCAAAACATTCCGCAGCACCACGACCCCCAAACCAGCGCTGCCCAGCAACAGCCCGAGACCGCCGAGGATTTGGAAAGTACCGAGATAAGTATTTTGCACGGCGTTGAAGGCGTTCAATCGTTCGTCGGCAGGCGTCAGTTCCAACCCTACGTCCTGCAGAGCGCGCGATAGGGTCGCGGATATCGCCGCGACAGATCCGGCGGGCGCATCGACCAGGAACATCCGATAGCCACTCTCTCCCGGGAATCTTTTGACGAACGCCGCTTCATCAATGAGCAGGCTGCCTTGCAAAATCGAATTGGCGACCGCCCCCACCAGACGCACTTTAAACAGCCGACCGCTTTCATCCGTATAGTCGATCGTATCGCCGAGTTTCTTTCCGAGCGCCCATTGGATGGCATTCGCGTCGCCGATAGCTGGAATTTCGTCCACGGCATTTGAACTCGAAATCGACTTGAGCAAGTCCCAGCCGGCATGAGCATCCAATCCCTTGGCGGCGCCGGTAAAAGTGAATCGTCCCGCCAGCGAATCTGGTTTCACACCGAGGAGTCGCGGCTGCTGAGCGCGGCTTAAATTCAGGCAGCTCGCCTCGTCGCCGTTTCGCACGCGTAACGGCACGACATTCATCCCGGCCATCTCCTGGTCCGCGAGCCCGAACTGATCGCGGCCAGCCTGGGTGTTCAAATCCTTCACGACCGGCAGGGAGGCTTCACCAATCAAGGCGAACCCGCCGGTGCCGGAAGTTTTCCTAACCGCATCGCGGCTCGCGTCGAGGCGAAACGCGCCGATGGCGACGATCACAAAGCATCCCGAAGCCAGCAGCGCCACGGTGGCCACACTCCGCTTGCGTCGCCGCGCGCAGCCGCGCACGCCCAAACGTCTGATAGTAAAACCACGCCATTCGCCGGTTCGCGCAAGCCGGGCCAGCCACGCCGAAGTTCCCGCCAGCCCGGCAATCAGCAGCAATGCCCCCGCGCTAAAAAACACCTCGGCATTTTGTTTCTCGCCAGCCACGAGTGCCCAACCCGCGATCCCCACAGCACCCAGCCCGCTCACTGTAGCAATCCATCCGCCCCGGATCCGGCCGTTGACTTTCATACCAAGCGTCTCGCCCACCAACAACTCGCGCGCGGGTCGTTTCGCCTGCTTGCGCAGTGTCATCCAGAGGGTCACCACCCCGACGACCGTACTCGCCACGAGACCTATCATGAGAGTGGCCGGGGTCATGAAAAACTGCAGCGCTGAGGTGCCGACCGCGCCGCGCCAGATGGTGGCCAAACCCAGCAACATGATTCGGGCATAAACGATGCCGCCGACCACGCCGATCACTCCGCCAACCAATGCGAGCGCCGCGCCTTCACACAGGAAGATTCGCCGCACACGTTTCGCGGTGAAGCCGACGGCCAGCAACGTGCCTACTTCAACCGAGCGTTGCTCAAGTCCGAGCTGAAAGAGAAGCGCCATCAACAGGAGCGCCGCGAAAACCAGAAAGAAACTGAAGCCAATAAACAGTTGCCCGAAATCCTGCGATTCCGCCGCTCCGCGCAAGGCGTCCGCGCGGGCCGAAACGAAGCGCAACCCCACCTCGCCCGGCGTCAGACGCGATAACAGATTGCTGTAGACCGTGATGCGATATGCCTCCGCCGTGATATTGGTTGGAACGGAATATCTCACGGAGGTTATCGTTCCAAATCGATTGGTCCACATCGCCTCGCCCGCCGCCAGGCTTACGAAGGCCTTGGGCGTTCCGCGATATTGTTTCCAATACGCCTCGTCCTGATCGCGAATCGGATACACGAGCGGGAATCCCGCATCCCAGTCATGCGTGCTCTCCGCCTTTGCCAGCCCGGGAAACTCCGGCATCAACGTGCGATCCGCATGAACGCCCTCTATCGGCACCACTTCGCGCACGATAAAAACATTGGTTCGCTCCACCAACTTGCTGCCTGAGTCCGCGAGGAAATAACTCAACTCCACCGGATCACCTGGTTTCACTTTCAAATCCTGGGCCAGCCAGTCGTTGAGAACGATTTCATTGTCGCGCATGTCCACCGGCACATAGGGGCTTCCTGCCGCGGTGACGATTGAATACGGCGTCGCGCGATCCCCCGCGCGAATGAGATTTACCAAATAAGTCAGCGCCGTCGTCGCCGGCGGTTTGGTTTCCAGAGCTAGCGCGGCGCAGACCACTTGCGGTTCGAGAAATATCCGCGAGCTGGCGAGTTCCACCAGAGGCAGCGGGGCGTCGCCTCCGGGGGCGGCTGACTTTTGGTCGCTGACGCGAACATTCAGCCCCGCATCTTCAAGCTGCCAATCTTCTTTAAGGCTGGCTTCCAGGGACGCCAGCCCGACGCCGGCCCCCGCCAGCAGCACATTGGCGCGTCCGCCCGCACCGACTTTCCCGGCGAGCAATCCGATCGGCAGGAACAGATTCGCCGGCGGCGCAGGTTGCGACAGCAAACTGAAATCACCCAGTTGCGCGGAACCCAAAATCGCTCCGACCTTGAGCCGTAGCGCAACGGAGTTTTCGTTGTGCGGACTGATCGCCGCATCGAGAGCGAGCGCGCTCGGTTTGCGCACCCGTAAAATGATGTCGTCGCCCACACGAACCTTGAGTTGGTGCGCAAGCGATTCGTTGACGAATGCTGTCTGTCCTTCCCACCACGCTTTCTCCGCGGAGGCTCCGGGAAAACCCTCTTTCCATGGCGCGAAGTGCGGCCACACGTCCGGCTCCACGCCGATCACGTTGACTTGGTTTACCCGCGCCGAGGCGTCTTGTTTTGACGCCACCCCGGGCAAAATTAGCGCCGCCGCCAGTGGACAGTTTGAGGATCCGTTTGCCCCACAAAGGCGCTGCCGCAAGCTGACCTGAAAAAGCCGGTCTTGCGCATTCAGCACAAAATCCGTTCCGCCCAAACGACTCAACGCCATCGCCCGCAAGCTGGCCCTTACGGAATCGCCCACCAACAAAGCTCCGATCAACGCCGCGCTCCCGATGGCCGCGCCGAGGACGACACCAAGGTGCGCCCGCGCATGAAAACGCAAGCTGCGGCGGATGAGTGTCCAAGTGGTCATGTCCAAAGCGGTGTCACGCCTGCGCGCTCAGCCGGCCCTCCTTGAAAGCCAGCACGCGGCCCATGCGTTGCGACAGTTCGCGAGCGTGCGTAACGATCACCAGCGTCACTTTTTCCTCCTGGTTAAGTTCCAACAGCAACTGGCACAGCCGCTGTGCGGAATCCTGGTCCAACGAACCGGTCGGCTCATCGGCGAGCAACAACTGCGGCCGGTTGATCAAGGCCCTCACCACCGCCACCCGCTGCCGTTCGCCGCCGGAAAGTTCGCCGGGACGATGCGACATCCTTTCGCCGAGACCGACCCGCTTCAACAAACGTTCCGCCCGCTCATCCGCGCCCGCGCGAATCGCCGCGTCGTCGCATGCCAGCGTCGGCACCAGGACATTTTCGGCGACCGTGCATTGCGGCAAAAGATAGTGCGCCTGAAAAACGAAGCCGATCTGCCGATTCCGCACGGACGCGAGTTGTGTGTCATTCAAACCGCTCAACTCCTGGCCGCTCAACGTCACCGACCCGCTCGTGGGCGTATCGAGCGTGCCCATCACGTGCAGCAACGTGCTCTTGCCCGAGCCGGACGGGCCGACAATCGCAAGCGATTCCCCGGCAGCGAGGTCGAGTGAGATATCGTTGAGCACTGTTAACCCCCCGGCGCTGTCCGGGGAATCGAACCGCTTGGTAACGTTCGCTAATTTTAAAAGAGGCGCTGCCGCTGGCATGTCCGAATGTGGCGCAACTCGAGGAACGATGCACAGGAAAAACGCGCTGCGCTACGGCGCGCAAGAGGGCGCTCCATGCCGTACCGCTCCGCGAGTCATCCAAACCAAGCTACCACCAAGGCTCGTGCAACCCATTCCCATTCCATCTCCAGCACGCCCCCTAGCGCCTCAACATCGCCATTTTGCACTCTCCATTCCGCACTTACCTATCCCGTTATTTTCAAATAACAAAATTCTTACGGTGCGATCCTAACCCGGAGGGTAGGACAATTGTTGTCCAATGGCCGGAAATTAAACCAGTGCCGAGGGCAGCGGTCCTGCCAACGGAGGCAACTCCGTCTCGGCTCCGTCCGGGTTTGGCTCAGCGTCACCCGTGGCACGGGGCCGCACTCAAGCCGCTCCCCCGACGACGATTATTTTCTACTCGTTTCCGTCACTTTTCCCTTATATTTTCGCCTAATGCTCCGCTACTATATTTGTAAAGGCCCGCACCCCCGGGCCGTGGCGGGCAGCCATTGCGCCCAGCAACGTGCCTTCGACTAATCCAGCGCCCGACAATTCCAACGACGCCTTGCGGAAATCACCGGAGCAGGTTTTCCCCGGCTCACTTTCGCGCCGCAAAATCCCGCTCGGCATCGCCCTTATAATTTTCGGGGTCGTCGTCTGGACGTTTCTTCCCTCGCTTAGAAACGGGTTCATCGATCTCGACGATCCCAGTTATATCTCAGAAAACATTCATGTCCGAAACGGCTTTAGCTGGTCGGACGTCGGGTGGGCCTTTTCCAACTCCGTCGGCGGTTCATGGCACCCGCTGACCTGGTTTTCGCTGATGCTGGATGGTCAACTCTATGGTTTGCGTCCGGCGGGCCATCATCTTACTGATGTGTTGCTGCACGCCTCCAGCGCGGTCCTGCTCTTTATCCTCTTGCGCCGCATAACTGGAGCCACTTGGAAGAGCGCCCTGGTCGCGGCCCTTTTTTCCCTGCACCCGCTACGGGTGGAATCGGTGGCCTGGGCGGCCGAGCGCAAAGACACGCTAAGCACCTTTTTCTTCATGCTCACCTTGCTGGCGTATGTTCGATATTTGGAACTCTCACGGGAACGAAGTCCGTCCACCAAACATTTTTATCTCCTTGCCCTGGCCTTGTTCGTTTGTGGTCTGATGAGCAAACCTATGTTGGTCACGCTGCCGGTGGTCTTGTTACTGCTGGACGGCTGGCCCTTGGGGAGGCTGCGGTCACCGCTCAAAAGTTCGGCGAACCTCTCCCTCATAAACGAAAAACTGCCCTTCTTTGCTCTCGCAGCCTTGATCGCGGCGGCAACCCTTTTCACGCAGCGCGACTTGGGAGCCGTATCGGAGTTGTCCAATTTCCCGCTGGTTAATCGGCTGGGCAATGCGTCCCTTTCATATTGGCGTTACCTCGGACAAATGGTGTGGCCAGTGCGGCTGGCCGTGTTTTACCCGTTGCCGCTCGATCTGGATTACGGGCGGGCGGCTGTGGCGGCATTCTGCCTGTTAGCGCTCTCCGTTTTGCTGCTGTTATCGATTCGCTCCAAACCCTTTCTGGCTTTTGGCTGGCTTTGGTACCTCATCACGCTGCTGCCGGTCATCGGTTTGATCCAGGTAGGCCAGCAGTCACACGCCGATCGTTATACGTATATTCCGCTGATCGGTATTTTTGTTTCGCTGGTTTGGCTGATGGACCGATTGACTGGAAACTGGAGCCGCCGCTGGATTATTCTAGCTCCGTTGGGTCTCTCGGTGGTCGTGGCCTGCGTGCTGCTCACCCGCCACCAACTCGGTTATTGGCGGGACAGCGAAAGGTTATTTCGCCGCTCGCTGGCAGTCACGCAGAACAACGCCATGGCGGAAAATATTCTCGGCACGCTTCTGGTCAGACAGGGCCGTCTCGATGAAGGTTTGCTGCACTTGCAAAGAGCGGTCAACCTTGCTCCTTTGCTGCCGCACTCACACAACGACCTCGGCGCGGCCTTGGGAAAAAAAGGCCGCGAGGACGAGGCTTTCAAGGAGTTTTTGGAGGCCCTCCGATTAAAACCAAACTTTCCGGAAGCCCACCGCAATGTTGCCCTGGCGCTGGACAAGCAAGGCTATCCCAACGAGGCTTTAACACACCTCCACGAAGCGGTCAAACTAAAGCCCGAGTACGCTCCGGCACAGCGCAATCTTGGCACCATCCTTGGCAAGCAGGGATGGCACAATGAAGCCATCGAGCACCTCCGCGAGGCGATTCGTTTGTCACCCGAGGATGCCGAGGCGCATTGCAACCTCGGCATCACGCTGGGAAAAACCGGGCATCTGGACGAGGCCATTGCTGAACTTCTAAAGGCAGTCGCGCTCGATCCTTCAAACTCCGAGGCGCAATGCAACCTGGGAGTTGCCCTGGGTGCGAAAGGACAGATTCAAAAGGCCATTAATCATCTTCAAATCGCCCTGAAGCTGCGGCCCGATTATCCTGATGCCAGGATGAACCTGAACATCGCGCTGGAGCAGAAGGTTCCCGCAGTGCAGCAACCCGGAACCCGAAGCATTCCATGAACGGCAAGTCACGATTTTCGCAGAGGGAACTATGGCTCGGCCTGCTGTTGGTTCTGGCCACTTGCTCTGCTTATTACCCCGTCAGAAACGCTGGCTTCATTTGGGACGATGATTATCACGTTACCGCGAATCCGTGCGTGGTGGGTCCGCTTGGTTTTAAAGATATCTGGACCAGCAGCGCGGCGGTTTATTACCCGCTCGTGCTGACGAGTTTCCGGCTGCAACATTCGCTTTGGGGTCTTCATCCGCTCCCTTATCACGTCGTCACTGTCCTAGTCCACGCGCTCTGCGCCCTCTTGCTGTGGCGGCTTCTGCTGGCCTTGAAAGTTCGCGGCGCCTGGTTGGGCGCGGCGATCTGGAGCCTTCATCCGGTTCAGGTGGAGTCAGCCGCCTGGATCACGGAGCTTAAAAACACGCAATCCTGTTTCTTTTACCTCCTGGCCATTCTTCTATTCCTCAAATGGCGCCGCGCCCGCCTCGACTCGTCGGAGTCCTCGCAACTCCCCCTTTATCTGCTCGCATTGGTGTGTGCGCTGCTGGCGATCCTCAGCAAGGCCTCGACCGTCATGCTGCCGGTGGTAATTTGCCTTTGCTGGTGGTGGACCGAGGGCCGGTGGGGCTGGAACCGGGCCGCTTGGCTGGCGCCATTCTTTCTGGTTTCCGGGATGGCCAGCGCGTGGACCATTTGGGAGCAAAAAATTCACTCCGGCGCGTCCGGCGTGGAATGGTCGCAAAGTCCGGCGGAGCGCATCATTATTGCCGGGCGCGTCGTCTGGGCTTATCTCGACAAGCTGGTCTGGCCGCATCCCTTGATCTTTATTTATCCCCGCTGGGTCATTGCTGCTTCGCGTCCATTATCTTACCTGCCCGCGCTGGCGGTGGTTGGCCTCCTTGCGGTTTTATGGCTGAAGCGCGACACCGGGTTGCGGCCGGTGTTTTTTGCCTTCTCGATTTTTCTAATTTCCCTGTTCCCGGTGCTCGGCTTTTTCAACGTCTATTTTTTTCGCTATTCCTTCTACGGCGACCATTTTCAATATCTCGCCAGCATGGGGCCCCTGGCTCTGGGAGGGGCCGGCATCGCCTCCGCGGTGGCCAGAATAAAAGTCCCGTCGCTGTTCCTAAAGCCAGCTGCCTGCTCCGTTCTCCTCCTCGTGCTGGGCATTTTTACCGCGAAGGAGTGCGGCAAATACCTGGACAACGAATCTTTGTGGCGCGCCACGCTGGCAAACAATCCCGAAGCGGTGATGGCGCACAATAACCTTGGCCTGATGCTCCTCGAAAAGGGCGAATTGAATGACGCCGAGCAACATTTCAAAAAAGCCCTGGAGATAAGTCCGGATTTCTTTGACGCGCACGACAGCCTTGGTCTGGTTTTGCTTCAACGCGGCGAATATTCCGAGGCGGTCGGTCATTTCCGTCGAGCCATCGAACTCAAGCCTGATTTCTCCGCCGCTTACAATAACCTGGGTTCCGCATTATCCCAATTGGATCGCACCGCCGAGGCCATTGCATTATTTCACAAGGCCCTGACTTTGAATCCCCGGTTGTCCCTGGCGTATTACAACCTCGGCAATACCTTCGTCAAACTCGGGCGCAAAGGCGAAGCTGTGGATCAATTTCACAAGGCCCTCGAACTACAGCCAAACAATCCGGATTATCTCTACAATTTCGGCCTGGCCCTCTTTCAAGACGGCCGTCCGTCCGATGCCATCATCCAGCTGCGAAAGGCCATCGCGCTTCGCCCGCTCTTTTCTGACGCGCAAAACAATCTTGGAAATCTATTGCTGCAAACGGGCCAGCCCGAGGCTGCGCTGTCTGCCTACGAAGCCGCTTTGGCAGCCTCCGCCACCAACGCCAACGCCCATCAAAATCTGGCCCGGTTGCTGGTCTCCAAAGGAGAATGGGACGAAGCCATAACCCATTATAAAATTGCCGCCCGATTGCTGCCCGATTCCTCTGCGATACCAAACCCTCTCGCAGCCGCTTTATTCCAGGGTGGTCATACCAACGAAGCCATGCTCCAGCTCAAACAGCATCTTGCTCTCAATCCGAAGGATCTGATTTCTCTTCGTCTGCTCGGGCAGATTCTAAGCGCCAGGGGGCTGGCTCCCGAGGCCGTCGTCCAATACGAAGCTGCGCTGGAACAGCAACCGGACGATGTTGTCTCCCTAAATAATCTCGCCTGGCTGCTCGCCACCCATCCCGATTCTTCAGTGCGCGCCGGTGATAGAGCCGTGTTTTTGGCAAAAAAAGCCGCCGCTCTGTCAGGAAATCAAAATGCGGTGATTCTCGGAACTCTCGCGGCCGCCTATGCCGAAGTGGGAAGGTTCAACGACGCCGTGGAAACAACCCGGCTCGCTCTTTCTTTCCCGCCAGCCTCAAGCACCAATACTTTGCATCAGGAATTCTTGCGACGGCTTGCGGATTTCCAAGCCGGCAAACCGCTCCGAGAATGAAGATTCCTAGTGTTTGCATTATCGGAACTGTGTCGAATTGACCAGCGGTGTGTTGAAAAATTATCCAACTGGATAAAAATAATCTAAGGCCCACAAAGTGAAGAACTTGTCAATAATTTTTGAAAATTTTTCTTGCCTTTTTTTCCATGTCGGATACTCTCAGAAAAACCTGAAACCTATGAAGAAAAATAAATTAATGCATTTCGGCGCTGCCGCATTGGCTTCGTTGGTGCTGGCTTCCTTCTCTGCCAAAGCGGATACGCTGGCACAGTGGACGTTCGAGAGCTCCTTCACCAGCATCACCGGCACTAGCGCAACCATTGGTGGATTAACGCCGGAGACTCTGCAGTCAGGT
This sequence comes from Limisphaerales bacterium, assembly GCA_044223735.1. Taxonomy (GTDB): domain Bacteria; phylum Verrucomicrobiota; class Verrucomicrobiia; order Limisphaerales; family UBA8199; genus JBGALR01. The sequence goes on from JBGALR010000002.1 coordinate 58,135, forward strand.
GCTACCGCTGCGGCGTCGGGTTCCCATGCCGGTGCGGCCACGGTTTGGAGTTCGCCGGCAGGGAATGGATCTCCTCACTCTTTCAGCGCCAACCTTTGGGCGCAGAGTACCGATTTCTTCCAGTTTACTCTGACCCCGAGCACAGGGAGCACGTATGCGAACATCGGCGTAGCCTATGATCAAAACGGCAGTGGCACCGGTCCGAAGACGTTTTACTTCGCGTACAGCACCGATGGTTCAAGCTATACAACCGTGGGAACAGATTATAGCCTGACTTCAGGGGTTACTTGGAACACCAGTGGAGCGCTTCAAGGGACTCATGAGAGCTTTGATTTGAGCGCCATTACCGACCTGAACACGGCATCTACTTGGTATTTCCGAATTTACAATGACAGTCCTGTCACTTCCGGTGCCATCAACGGAGGCAATGTCGGAACCGGTGGCACTGACCGCATTGATAATTTTACCATCACCGCCGACGTTACTGCAGTTCCCGAACCGACCACCACGGCTCTGTTGGGTGGCTTCGGTCTGCTGGCTTGGTTCATGGCCCGTCGCCGCCGCTAAGATTTAGCCATTTTTTTTCAAAGGCGCAGGCTAATCCCTGCGCCTATTTTTTTGTTTGGAATCACTCAGTTCGACGGCCCTTAGTTTTGCTTTGACGGATGGCATCCTAACCCCCGCGGATGGTCGGCTTCTTTTGGTATCTCCTCTCGCTTTAACAACAAAGCCGCAGCAATGACGCCGCGGCTTTTTGTTGCCCTGGAAGGGTTGTGGGTGGTTGTCTAAATCAGTTCTGTTTAGGCCTGGCTGCCTCTTCGAGATGTCCTGCGGCCTAGCTGAGGCGCATCGGCATCACGACGTAAAGGAACGGGCCGTTGATCTTTAGGACGCCCGGGCTCAATTCGTCGATCAGTTCCAGAAAAACTTCGTCGTTCACCAGCGCATTGAGCGGGTCGATCATGTATTTCGGATTGAAGGCGATGGCCATTTCCGGGCCTTTGTAATTGATCGCCATCGTTTCCTTGGCTTCGCCGACCTCGGGGGAATTCGCAGTGATCTCCAGCTTGTTCTTGCCGAACGTCAGCCGCACCGAGTTCGACTTCTCGCTGGTCATGATTTCCGCGCGGCGCAACGCGTGCAGGAATTCCTCGCGCACGAGCGAGATGCGTTCCTTGGTCTCCGGCGGGATCACCTGGCGGTAATTGGGATAATTGCCTTCGATCAGCTTCGTCACGATCAGGACGGACGAACCCTTGTCGTCTTTCAGCGTGAAGGAAGCCTGATTTTCGACGTAGCGCAATTCCACCTCGCCCTTGTCCTGGAGCAGGCGGTTCAATTCGTTCACGGCCTTGGCCGGCACGATAAACTCGCCCTGGCTGCTCTCCGAGACGTCGATTTCCTCATCCACCAGCGCCAGACGGCGGCCGTCCGTCGCCACCATGGTCATTTTGTGGTCTTTGAGACTGATAAAATTGCCATTCAACACGTAGCGGGATTCGTCGGTCGAGATCGCGAACGAGGTCTTTTTCAGCATCCCCTTCAAGGTTTCCTGCGGCAGGACGACCTTTTTGTCCTCCTTGAATTTCTGCAAGGGGGGAAATTCATCGGCGCTCAAGCCGTTGATTTTGTAAAAGGACGATCCAGAGCGAACGGAACAGCTATGCTTTTCATCGACTTCGATGTCGATATCAAGATTGGCCAGCTCGCGAACGATGCCGAAGAGTTTCTTCACCGGCACTGTGATGGCGCCGCCCTTCTTTACCTTCGCTTCGACGGAGCATACGACCGTCACGTCGAGATCGGTGGCGGTCAGTTCCAGCTTGTCGCCCTCGGCGCGCAACAGCACGTTGGAGAGTATGGGGAGGGTGGTGCGCGTGCTGACCACGTTCTGCACCGCCTGCAGCCCATTGATAATCTGCTCCTTCGAAATGGTCAGGTTCATCGCGTGCTTAATATATCTGTTCTTTGTACTTAAAACCCTATCAGTATTAAGGGCTGTCAATAAGGCAAACAACCCAGGGTGTCAAGGTCGCTGCAACAACTTACGAAAGCCCAAACTTCTGAAAACAGAAAATAATGGATGTGAAGAAAAATTAAAAGTCCGGGTTGTTAACATTATACACCGGCCATTCACAAGGAACCGGGCGGTTGTTGGCGCGGTTGTTGGTCGAGCGTCCTCAGGAACCGGCGGCCAACAAAACCCAAAATCATTTATTCACGAACAACGCGATCGAGGCGGTGTAACCATGCAGAAAACTTTTCCGCCCCACGGGCCCGATCTCGCCGTTGCAAAAGAATCCCGCCAAACCCAGTGGTCCCAGCCGTTGTTGGACCATGAGCGCGTCGTGATTCGGCCGGCCAAAGAGGTTTTGGCCGCGACCATTGCAACTACAAAGGCAGCCACCGTAGATGACGCGGTCGCCCAGGCGTTTTCGGGCGCCGTTGAGCAGGACGTCCATGTCCTCGGTCGCCGCCGCCGCCGAGCGGCGCTGGAACTGAATCGTCTGGCCGGGCCGGGGCAACGCTCCGACGGCGATGCTGCCGGAGTTGGGATCCGCTCCCAGGAGGTTGCGGATGAGAAAATCGCCGCGATGAAAATCTTCGAGATACTCGTTCACCACCAAACCGATGAACAAATTACCGCGGGCGGTATTTTGTTCCTCCTGCGTCAACTGGTTGAAGGTCTCCGCGAGCACCTCATACGCCGGGCGGTTGCCGATCTGATGAATGATGTTTTGCTCCACCTTGGTGAGCGTCCAGGTATCACCGATCGGCGTGCAGCCCTGCGAAGTCACCCCCACGAGGTCCACGGAGCCGCCAAACGAGATCGCCACCCCGCCCTCTTCAAAAACGTCGCCGTTCAGGTAAATCTGCGTGGCTTGTTCGTTGAAATCACCCGTCGCGAGCCCGCCCATGATCGGCAGCGGCGCGTAAGCCTCGTTCCAGGTGTTCAGCCATTTTTCGCTATCGAGGTGAAAGGGATCGATGAAAACAAGCCACCCGTTGGTTTGCCCGGGAGCGATGCCGGTTTCCAAATGCCAGTAGTTGGCGCCGCCCGCCTCCTCGAGTTGGGATTGCGTGAAGTGAAATGCCTTCAACTCCGCGCCGGGAAGGGAATAGAGCGCCAGTGATAGACCGGCGTTTTCCTCCACTTCCTGTTCGCCGATGATCAGGCTGGGGCTGGAGCAACCGGCCAGCAGCGGAACCTGGGCGTGAACGCGAAGAATTTCCAGCACCTGCTGCGCGCGGGGGAAAAATCGCGGCGACATGAACACCAGCCCGAGCGAAACGTGCGGCGCGTCCAGTTCACGCCGCAACTCTTCCGCCCACCGCTGGAGTCCGGCCTCGTCAAAATCACCCGGCCAGTGTGCCGCTGTGGAAAACTCGTTGCTCACGAACCCAACTTAATGGAGGGCGATGCCTTTGCAATCAGGATTGCGGACGAACCCTACGGGAGAGAAAAAGCCAAAACTGCGCTCAAATTAAATAATGGTGGAACCGCGACGCTGACGGAAGAGATCCCTCGAAGACCGCGCGCAACCCCGGCGGCGGAGCGCGACTCTGTGAGTCGCAGCACTCCGGTAGCTGAAGCGGTTGGAGGTTTATTTAAGACCCGATTGAAAGCAGGATCGGCCGTCTGCTGAATGGGCCGGTGGGGCTTTGGCCAATTTATGACTCGTCAGAGCCGCCGGGCCGCTGCGGTCACTGATCCGCGCTTCCGGAAAAACGGGAAAAAAGAAAAACGCGACGCTTTCGTGTGAAGGCGCCGCGTTGGATTAAAGAGAAGGTATTACAGGCGGCTCTTGCCCTGGGATTTGATTTTCTTCCAGCGTTCGCGAGCGAAAGCGGCGAGACGGGCACGGCCAGCGGCGGACATTTTGCGCGTCGGCACCGGTTTGGCGGGAGCGGTCAAACGGAACTTCGCCCAACGCGCCTTGGCCGCCGCGGAGATGGCCGCGCGACCCGCCGCCGACATGTTCCGGGTCTTGCCGGTGGAGGTGCGCCTGGCGACCGTAACAGTGCCGCCGCCCAGGACTTCGTTAAGTTCTTCCTGCAAAATCAGCAGCCGCTCCTGGATGTCGGCGGCGCGTCTTAGTTGTTGTGGTGTAAGATTAGCAATGGCATTCATAGGCCCAAGTCTCAACTAGGACGCCGAATAGTCAAGCTCGTTATGCTTGATTAACAAGGATGAGGACGCTGCTCCATCATAGAATCCGGCCGCGCGCGAACCATGAATAAAGAAAGACTTAGTGTTTAAACCTCGACAAAAGTTAGACCGCAATTTCTAGGGTATCAGTCGGGCGCGGTAAAACTGTCGCAAAGCATTGGTGTTTGAATCACTAAATTGAAACGTAAAGTTCGTGGTGGTAAAGTTGGTAATCTCCGTCCACGCCTCCAGGTTGGTGGTGCCGTCGATGCCATAATGGCCGGGCGCTCCGCTGACCTGTAATTGGATCGCGCCGCCGTATAGTACAGTAATTCCATCAATGTGTGGTGGCGACACCAGCGTCACCGTCAGCAGCGCGTTGCTGCTGGTGACTTGGCCAAACTGGTTGGATAGAATAAGGGAATAAAATCCCGCGTCGCTGCCTTGAACATTGTCCAGCATCAAGGCGGGACTGGTGGCGCCGGGCAGTGTATTCGTGTTGAAAAGCCATTGATAGCTCATCGGCTGAGCGCCTGACGCCATGACGCGCCACTGTGCCTGACTGCCGGCGTTCAAGGTCAGGCTCGCGGGCTGAACCGCGATGCGCGGCGAACCGTCACCGATCAAAACCAAATTGTGATATCCGCCGGCCGCGAGGCTGATCCCGTTGATCAAGGTGACCGGGACGTTCGTCTGGCTGGAAGCTTCCAAACCCCAAGCGATGACCGAGCCATCCGATTTCAAGACGGTACTGTGATAAAAACCGCCCGCGATCGCCACGGCATTGGTCAGATCGCCGGGAACAATGGATTGACCAAAGTCGGGACTGCCGCCGGTGTTCGATGCGCCCGCGCCCCACGCGATGACCGAGCCGTCGAGTTTGAGCGCGAGACTGTGATACCCACCCGCGGCGATGGCGACCACATTGCTCAAGCCGGCGGGAACCTGTGACTGGCCAAAATCGGGACTGCCGCCCGTGTTCGTAACTCCCGCGCCCCAGGCGACCACGGTGCCATCCGCTTTAAGAGCGAGACTGTGCGAAACACCCGCCGCGATCGCGATGACGTTGCTGAGACCGGCAGGAATTGCGGCCTGGCCGAAATGAGGGCTGCTGCCGGAGTTCGTCGTGCCCGCGCCCCACGCCACCACCGAACCGTCCGCGCGCAAGGCCAGGCTGTGATAAGCGCCGGCGGCAATGGCGGTGGCATTTGTCAAATTCGCCGGCACGATCGATTGTCCGAACTGCGGATTGACCCCGGAGTTGTTCGAGCCCGCGCCCCAGGCCGCGACCGAGCCGTCGTTCTTGAGCGCGAAACTATGATAAAACCCGCCCGCGAGCGCGATAACGTTGGAGAGGGCGGACGGCACGAGCGCCTGACCGTAGTGAGGATTAAGCCCGGTGCTGGCGCTACCCGCACCCCAAGCGGCCACGGTACTGTCGCTTCTGAGCGCAAGGGTATGATACAGACCGGCCGCAATGCCGGAGAGACTGGAGAGCCCGGCGGGGATCTCCGACTGGCCGAAGCCGTTGTGGCCCCACGCCACCAGGGGCGAAAGCGATAGCGGCGCCAGCGAACTCGTAACCGACCCGTAGGCGTTACTGACGACCACGGAATAATTCCACATCTCCGCCGCCTGGACGGACGAAACCGTTAGCGAGAAAGTTGCCGCGCCGGAAAACTTGCCGCCGTCGGAAATATTCGTGCCCTGCTTTCGCCAGCGGAAACCAAGCTGCCCCTGGCCCACCGCCCCAACTGAAAACGACGCGGACGCGCCCGCCTCCACCGATTGGGCGAGCGGTTGCGTAAGGATCGCCGGGGGAAAGGGTCCGACGATGGTCGCGTTGGAACTCAGCGCGGAGCCATTCACGTTCGAAACCAGCACCGAATAATTTCCCACGTCGCTGCCGAGCGCATTGGAAATGGTCAGCGTGGCGGTGGTCGTGCCGCTCCATTTGCCACCGTCCGAAAGGGGCACACCGTCTTTGCGCCATTGATAACTCATGGGCTGCGTGCCGGCAGTGACAACTCCAAACGTCACGGTATCGCCCGCGCTGGCGGATTGGTTCTGCGGATGAGTCGCGATGAAAGGATCGACGAGGGTGAGCGCGGCGCTGTCGCTCGTGTTGGTGCCGTAAGGACTGGTGACGACGACCGCATAGGACCCCACGTTGGCGGCTTGAACGTTGCTAACCGTCAGGCTCGTCGTGGTCGCGCCCGCAATGTTTGAGCCGTTGAACAGCCATTGATACAGCAAGGTCGGCGTGCCGGAGGCGACGACGGAGAAACTGGCGTTCAACCCGATGCCGGTTCCCACATCGGCCGGCTCGACCAGGATGGTCGGCGGCACGATGACGGTGAGCACGGCGGCGGTGCTGGTTACGGAACTCACGCCGTTGGTGATGAGCACGGTGTACGAACCGGCGTTGGTGCTCTGCACGTTGTTTCTCGTGAAGCTGCTGGTGGTGGCGCCGGCGATGTTCGCATTGTTGAAGCGCCATTGGTAAAACAAGAGCGGCGTCCCGGAGGCGCCCACGGTGAACGTGGCGCTGTTGCCCTGATTAACCGTCTGGCTTTGCGGCTGCGTGGCGATGGACGGGCCGGACGGCGGCGGCGGGACGTAAACGAATTTGTAACCGTCGCTATACATGCGCGTGCTGGCGCCGATGGTCCCGCCCGATTTGGTGAAGGTGATGGTGGGAACGGTAACGCCCGCGTTCAGCGTCAGGCGGCCGACGTAGCCCCAGCTATTCGCGAACGAGGATTGAAACACGGTCGTGGACGCCGGCAATCCCGTGCAACCGCTCTGGCTGATGGACGCCACGAGGTCCGGGGAAACACTCGATGCGCAATGGGTGACATACACATCGAACGAACCGCCCGCCACCGCGAGCGAGGGCTTCAGCGTGACGGATGGCGTGCCGCTGCCGCCGGTCGAATAGCGAACGCCCGGGCCGGTCAGGCCCGACACGGAACTTTTGCAAGTCGAAGCCGTGCCGACAAAACCGGCGTCAGCATACGGAGGATTCGCATTCAGCACCCCGCCCGCGAGATAACTTTCCACAATCACGTCGCTGACGGAAATGGCCGACGTGGTGAAAACGTAATCGCCCGAGACGCCTTGCTGCGCGAGGTTCCGGCTGTTGCGCGAGCGCACGCGGTAGTGATAGGTCGTGTTGGCATTCAAACCGGTGAGCGCGACGGTGTGATAATAAATCGAGGTGCTGTTGGTGACCGCGCTGGTGTAGCTCGTGTCCATGCTGTACTCGACGATGCTGTCGGAGGCCAAATCGCTGGTCCACGTAATCGTGGCGCCGCTGGCGGTGATGCCGCCGGAGGAAACATTGCCGACGACCGGCGCGTTTGAGGAGATGACGATGTCGTTCGTCCGGATGGCGTCCCAGATTTCCATGGGATGCAATTCCGCCCGCCAGAAGTTGATGCCCTTGTAGCCGCCCGCAGTGGCGGGGCCCGCCTGCGTTTTCAGCGCGGTATAGAACTCGGTGACTTGCGCCGCCGTGACGGTGCCGCTGGCGGAGGACCAGCCTTGCCCGGCCGCGACGATGGGCTTGATGGAGTTCACCCATTTGCCGGTCAAACCGTTCTGCCAGCTTTTCCATTGCGAGTTCATGTTGGCGACCATGGTTGTCGGCGTGACGCCGATCTCGATCCAGTAATCCTGCGGCATGGCGGCGTCGCAGTAGTAGCCAAATTCCTTGTAGGGAAACGAGCTGTGCGAGTTGATGTAGGGAAACGGCGAGTGCGCCAGAAACTTATTGGGCCAGTTGGAGCGCACCATCGAGCAGAGCTGCGTGGCGAGCGCGGCGTTGTTCGGGAGGTTCTGGCTCTCCCATTCGATCTCCGCGTCGAAAACAAAGCCGTCCGCGCCCATGTTGAAGACATAGTCCGAGATCGCCGATTCGCCCGGAATGTTCAACCCGTTGGAACGATTGTAACCGAAGACCCACAGACCCGCCGCATGACCGGCATTCACGACCGCCGCCGTAAACTGCGGCGCGCCTGCGGAAGGATACAGTGTGTCACCGTCCGCCGCCTTGATGATAATATAGCGCAGCCCCTGGTTCTTCAGGAAGATCATCAGGCTGTTGAGATCGGTCACGCTCGGGACGTTGCCGCCGAGGTGATTGACCGCGTTGGGCATGATGTAAATCCAGTCGCCCTTGCCGAGATTTGCCGGATCGATTCCGCCGTCGCGAATCGTGGCGCTGTGAGCGGGAGCGGAAAGGAGGAGCGATACAATGAGGGGAACCAACCGCAGCCCGGTCCCTAAGGCACGACGACAAAGACGCATCTTAATGTATTATTGTCCGCCGTGAATGGAGGCTGGTCAAGTCACGGACGGAGCGCGGCCGTCACATATTTATGTAGTGTCAGCAAGGCCACGCCATTATCCCGTTTCCCGCGAACGGCTTCCAAGCTATAGTCGGTTTGATGCAATTTGGTCCGCTCACATTGAAGTCCCGGTTGTTTCTCTCGCCGCTCGCGGGATATACCAACCTGCCGTTTCGCCTGACGGTGCGGGAGCTGGGCGGCCTCGGCCTGGCGACGACGGATCTGGTCAACGCCCGCTCGCTGCTTGAGCGCCGGGAAAAGGCGTTGAAGATGGTGGAGACGAACGCGGCGGACAGCCCGCTCGCGGTGCAATTGTTCGGTTCGGTGCCCGAGGAGATGCGGGACGCGGCGGTGTTCGTCGAATCGCTCGGCGTGGCGTCGGTGGACATCAACATGGGCTGCCCCGTGCGCAAGGTCTGCCGCGTCGGCGGCGGCTCGGCGATGATGACCGAGTTGGACAAAACCGCGAAGCTGGTCGCCGGCATGGTGAACGCCTTGAAAATTCCCGTGACCGCGAAAATGCGGCTCGGGTGGGACGACCAGAACATCACCGCGCCCGACCTCGCGAAAGCGTTGGAGGATGCCGGCGTCTCCGCGATTTTTGTCCACGGCCGCACGCGCGAGCAGGGATTTTCCGGAACGATCAAACTCAGCGGCATTCGCGCCGTGGTGGAGGCGGTGAACAGGATTCCCGTGATCGGCAACGGCGACGTGACGACGCCGGAATCGGCGAAGCTGATGATCGATGAAACCGGTTGCGCGGGCGTAAGCGTGGGCCGGGGCGCGTTTTATAATCCGTGGATTTTCCAGCATACGCTCCATTATCTCGACACCGGCAAGCTGCTGCCGGAACCGACCTTTGCGGAGCGCGTGCGGGTGATGTGCCGGCATTTCGATTTGATGATGGAAATTTTTGGCGAGGAACTGGGGTGCCGCATGTTTCGAAAAGTGGCGCCCTGGTATGCGAAACGGTTTGGCCCCGCGAACGAGTTTAACAAGCGCGTGGTGCACGTCTCGACGCGCGCGGATTTTTACGGCGTGCTGGACGCGTATCGCCAGTGGCGCGCCCAATTTCTCGACGAAAACGGCGACCTTCAGCCGCGCTTTCAACCGCCGCCGATGGTCGCCACGTTCATGCAGGAACCGGACGCCGCGCAGAAAAACCACATCCCGGTGCCCAAAGGGCCCGTGGAAGTTTGGTGAGGCTCCGGCTAACCGCGCGGCCGGACATTCCACAGAAACGACAACAGGATCACACCGACACCGGTTGTGGCCACCACGGACCAGAGCGCGGCGTCCCAGCCGTAGTTGGTCGATATCCACGCCAGACCCTTGCCCTGCATGAAGCGTCCGCCCACATAGCCGAACATGCCGACGAACCCGGCGGCAGTACCGACAGTTTTCTTCGAGGTAAGATCGAGGGACATCACGCCGGAAAACATAACGGGCACATAGACGAGGAATCCGATGATGCCGAAGAGCACCATGTCCAGCCAGAGCATGCCGGCGGGCACGAAACATATGGCGGCGAACGCGCCCATCAACGGAATCATCGCGCAGACACTGACGCGTGCGCGGCGTCCGCCGAGTTTGTCCGAGAGCCAGCCCATCGTGAGCATGCCCAGCGCGCCGGCGAACTCGATCACGAGCGTGCTGAAGCCGCCCTCTGACAAGGACGCGCCCTTGGTTTCCTTGAGATAATACGGACCCCAATCCACCATCGCGTAGCGGGCGATGTAAACGGAGATATTGGCGAAGGCCAGGATCCACAACCGGCCGTTGGGCAGGATATAACGCAGCAGGATTTCGCGCGCGGTCAGTTCCTGCTCGTGGCTTTCCTTTTCGTCGGGCGGCCAGTCATTTTTATACTCTTCAACCGCAGGCAGACCTACAGATTGCGGGGTGTCCCGCATGCGCCAGAAAAGATACAGCGCGCTCAACGAGGCGATCACGCCGGGAACGTAGAATGCCGAGCGCCAGCCCCAGTGTTCGCCACACAAGCCGGCAACCCAACCGGCGATACCGCCCCCGATGTTGTGCGAAATGTTCCAGACGCCGAAGACGGTGCCGCGCTCCTTGGCGCTGTACCAATGCGAAAGGCCGCGCGTGCAGGGGCCATAGCCCATGCCCTGCACAAAACCGTTTACGGTCCAAAGAATCAGATGAGCGGTATAACTGGAGGCGGCGCCGAAGAGAAAATTGCACGCGGCGGTCAACAGCATGCCGACGGCGAGGTACTTGCGCGCATCGCAGCGGTCCGCGAAATAGCCCATGACAAATTTGCCGATGCCGTAGGCGATGGCGGTGCCGGAGATGATGTTTCCCAGCATCGCCTTGTCGTAATGCAGATTCGTTTCGATCGCCTTGGCGACGGGCGAGAAATTATTGCGGACAAGGTAAAACGCCGCGTAGGCAAAAAACGCGGCCTCGAAAACTCTCCAACGATATTTGGGATAGAGCCGGGCGACCTCTTCGGGAGGCAGCCTCGGCGCGGGCGGAGCGGGCTTAAACCACTGAGTGACGCTGCTGATCATGCCGGAGCGGTTTCAAGCCTGCCGTCCTCGGAAGCGAAGGGCAATCCGTCATTTCATGATAACGTTCGATTTCGGCCGAGCGTTGCGCCTCGGACCAGCCGAGCAATTCCGCCATCCAGTCCGCGACCTGTTCGGCCTTGGTGTAGGCGTCGCGGTAATAATGATGCCAGCTCGTGCGCCGCACCATCACGTCGTCGAGATGCACCGCCCACTCGCGGGCGAGGAAGTGTTCGACCGCCCGGCGGTTGAACTCGGGCGGCAGAATGCTGCTCACACCCTTGGTTTCGTCCGGAGACAACAAAGGCTCGTGCGCCGTGCGGCAGGGCTGGAACGCGGCGCTGGAGGAACCGTTCGCGCTTTTCAGCGCTTTGACAATGCGATCCACCGTTTGCTCGGCCATGAGCCGGTACGTGGTCAGTTTGCCGCCGGCGACGTCCCACCATGCGGGCTCGGGATTCAGAATTTCGTGTGAACGCGAAATGTCGGACGGCTTGCCGTTCGGATCGGCCACCAGCGGCCGCACGCCAGCCCAGGAGCTGATCACGTCTTCAGTGACCAACCTGGCGCCGGGGAAAAATTGATTGGTGATTTTCAGCACGTAACGGATGTCCTCGGCCGAGGCGACGATATGCTCCAGCGAACCGTCGTAGTCCGTATCGGTCGTGCCCAGGATGGTGCGGTCACCCCACGGGATGGCAAACAGGATGCGCTTGCCTTCGGTCATCACGACCGTATCCGGCACGGGCACGCGAGCGCGTTCAACGACAAGGTGAACCCCCTTGGTCACGCGCAACTTTACCGAACTGTGCGGCAATCCATCCGCCCACGGTCCGGTGGCGTTGACCACGGTGCGCGCACGGATCTGAAACGATTTTCCTGACAATTCATCGCGCACCGTGACGATCCAAAGACCGGCAGCGGCATCGCGCGTCGCGTTTTCGTAGCGGCAATAATTGACGATGGTGCCACCTTGTTTCGCGGCGGAGCGCAGCGTGTCGATGGCGAGACGCGCATCGTTGGTAAAGCCGTCGTAGTAGCGGACAGCGCCGTTCAAGCCTTCGGGCGTGAGGCTCGGAACGCTTTTCAAAACTTCGCCTTTGCTGAGCCAGGTCGAGTTGCCGAGGTTGCGGCCGCCGCACAACAGGTCGTAAATCTTGACCCCGATTTTCAACTGCCACAGCACCCAGTCTTTGTTGCCGCGATACGTGGGGAAAATAAAAGGCAATGGCTCGGAAACATGGGGCGCGATGCCGTGGACAATTTTCTTTTCCACGCTCGCTTCGTGAACGAGCCCCACCCGGCCTTGCGCGAGATAGCGCAAACCGCCGTGCAACAACCGGCTCGAGCGGCTGCTGGTGCCGGAGGCAAAATCGTTTTTCTCCACCAACCCAACCCGCAACCCGCGCATCGCCGCATCGCGCGCCACGCCGGAGCCGACGATGCCGCCGCCGATGATAAGGAGGTCGAGCGTGCCGGCGGTCAGAGAATCCAGGGGGCGCCCGGAGGTTTGGGATATTGCTGCGTTCGTGTTCACGGGGCCTTTCGCTAGTAAGCGACGCGTGTCCCCTGGCGCGCTTCGCGGAGTCGCTCGCCCAGTTCGTCGAGGGCGGATACGACCAAATCGGGAGTCGGCGAATGCCGGCTGGCGTCTTCGCTGGTGGTTTCACCGGTGAGGACGAGCACACCGAGCGCGCCGGCGCGGTGCGCCATGGCGAGGTCGGTGTATAAACGATCACCCACCATCGCCAGTTCGTTCGGCGCGAGGGAGTGACGATGCAAAATGCCGCGCAACATGCACGGGTCGGGTTTGCCCAAAACCTTGTCGGGCGCGCGGCCGGCCGCTTTCTCGAGCGCGGCACAAACCGCTCCGCAATCCACCAGGACGGTCGGCTCGTCGGTCGGACACACGCGATCGGGATGCGTGGCGATAAACGGTTTGCCCTGTTTGATCCAATACGCTGCGCGGCAGAGGCGCGCGAATGTCAGCGCGGTATCGAAACCCACCACGACGGCGTCCGGTTCGCCTTCGTCTGGCTCGGCGGTCGGTCGTGCGTTGGTTTCACCGACTTCGTTCTCGATCAATTCAAAACCGGCTCCCGCCATTTCGTCGCGCATGCTGCGGGTGCCGAGAATGAACAGGCGGTTGGCGCCCGGCATTTCCTCGCGCAGATATTCAATGGTCGCGTGCGTGGAAGTATAAAGCTGATCCGGGTGCGCAGGTATGCCCATCCTGGAGAGATGCGCCAGATAGTCCTTCGAACTCTTGGAAGAATTGTTCGTAAGGAAAGTGTAGCCGATGCCGAGTTGGTCCATCAGCGCCAGAAACGGCCGCGTGAAATCGAAGAGGGTCCCGCCACTATAAATCGTTCCGTCCATGTCGAGGGCGACATGGCGAATTTTCCTTAATCGTTCGATCATCGAACGACTAGTGTATCGGTCTAGAGTTACCATTCAAGAACGCCATGATTGAGCGTTAACGCACTAAGTAACTCTAACTAGGTCTTTTTGTCAATAATCTTATCTGTTTTCGTTCGCTAAACCGTTGTGAATTAAACGATTTCTACTGGACACTTCGGCAGCGCATCGAGGAACGCCTGACCGTATTGTTTCGTCAAAATCCGGTTATCGAGCGTCACGATGATGCCTGTATCGCTCTTGGTACGGATGAGCCGGCCGACGCCCTGGCGGAATTTCAAAATCGCTTCCGGCAGCGAAAACTCGGCAAAGGAATTGCCGCCGCGCGCCTCGATAGCTTCGATGCGCGCCTCGATCAGCGGATGATCCGGTACCGCGAAAGGGAGCCGCGTGATGATGACATTGGAGAGCGCTTCACCGGGCACATCGACGCCCTGCCAGAAGCTGTCGGTGCCAAAGAGGACCGAATCGACGTCCTCCTTGAAACGCTCCAGCATCAGCGACCGGGGCGTGCCGGTGCCTTGCACCAGACAGGCCAGGCCTGCCTCGTCAAAAAACGGCTGCATCAGCTCGCCGATCTCCTGCATCAGCTTGTAATTCGTAAACAGCACGAACGCCTTGCCGTGCGTCTGCTTCACAAAATGCTCAATCCAATGAATGAGCGCGTCGCGATACCCGGGCTCGGTCGGCTCCGGCATCTTTTTGGCGACGAACAGTTTCATCTGCCGCTCGTAATCGAACGGCGTGCCGACTTGCAACAACTCCGCGGCTTCCGCGCCGACGCGTTTGACGAAATACGCGAGCGAGAGATTGTTTTCCGACGCCGGGGCGCTGGCCGCTTCGGCCGGCTCGGCGCCGCGCACGCGCATGGGCGGACGGCGATAGCCCGACGCTACCGCCTTGGTGCTGACCGCCAGCGTCGCGCTCGTCATGATGACGGACGTGTTGCTTTGAAAAAGACGCTGCCGCAGAAATTTTGCGACGTCGATGGGCGCGGCGTTCAGCGCGATGGTGCGGTGCGATTTGCCGCCGCGTTCCACCCAGTAAACGGATTCCTCCGCGCTCTGGCCGAGGAACATCGCGATCTCTTCGCGCAACGCCGCCAGCCGGCGGTTGCATTCCATCAATTCCTGGCCGATTTCCTTGTCCTCGCTGAGCTTGATCAGTTCGCTGACCGATTCGCGCAGACGCTGAATGGGCAGCGTGACATTGTCCTCGACGAGTTCCGGCTGGCGGATGCGCAACTCCGTCCAGTCGCGCTGGCGTGTGTAGGATTTGCCGCCGTAACTGCGCTTTTTGACCTGCTGTTGCAGCTCTTCGCACGCTTCCTCGACCTTGTCGAAAAACACATCGCTCTCCTTGAGCAACTCCGCGACGAGCTTGACCGAGTCGCCTTTGCGCAGCGTGGCGAGCAGGCCTTTTTCGGAACGGGGATTCCACAATCGCTGCAGTGAATAGCGCAACTGCCCGCTCGAAACGCTGAGACCGATGTGTTTCGACGCGACGCTCTCCATCTGGTGCGCCTCGTCAAACACCACAAAATCGTTGCGAAACAAAATGCCCCCTTCGACGTCCTCCTCCAGTCCGCCGAGCAGCGTGAAAAACAACGTGTGATTCAACACGAGCACGTCCGAGGAGAGAATCCTGTGCCGCGCGCGTTGAAAGAAACAGACCGGATGATCCCGCGCGAAATCGGACGGATAACCGCAGGTCTTCGGCGAACAAAGCCCGCGTTCGGAGCAGACCTGCGTCCAGACTTTCGGGTCCGGTTCCACTTCGAAATCCGAGAGGCTGCCGTCGGTGGTTTTCTTCGACCATTCGTATATGCGCTGCAGCTCCTCGGCCTCGGTGGAAGTGAACAGATTGCCGGATTGCTGCAGCGCCTTCTGGAGGCGGCGCGTGCACAGATAATTCCCGCGCCCCTTCAACATCGTGTAGCTAAACGACACTGGCAGGATGGAGGCCAGCATCGGCAGATCTTTTTCGGTGAGCTGCTCCTGCAAATTGATCGTGTGCGTCGAGATGACCGCCTTCTTCTTGTTCGCCACCGCGTAGAGAATCGACGGGACGAGATAGGCGAGACTTTTGCCGACGCCGGTGCCGGCTTCGACGGCGAGATGTTCGCCGCCTTCGAGCGACGCCGCCACGGCCATGGCCATCTGCTGTTGCTGCGGGCGAAACTCGAAATTGCGCGAGCGCGAGAGAATGCCGGTCGGCGAGAAGATCTGTTCGACCTGCTGCACCAAATCGGTATCGGACCCGGCGGGCTGGGATTCAACCGTGCTGATCATCGCGACGACCGGGACATCACTTTCTGAGCCGCCTGATTTTTGACCACCGAGTTGGGCGGCAACACGCCACGCCAGTTGGTGTTCGGATAGACCACCGCGCCGCGGCCGATGATGCTGCCGGGATTGAGCACCGCATTGCAGCCGATCTCCGCGTGATCGCCCAGCAGCGCGCCAAACTTGCGCAGGCCCGTGTCGTGCCGATGGCCGTCGATCGGGACGGTAATGTTACCCGGAACGAGTTTGACGTTGGAAATCTTCACGCCCGCCCCCATGTGCGCCTTGTAGCCGAGAATGGAATCGCCGACGTAATTGAAATGCGGGACGGTCGCGCGGTTGAACAGCAGCGAGTTTTTCACCTCACACGCGTTGCCGATGACGCAATGGTCGCCCACGATCACCTGGTCGCGGATGTAGGCGTTGTGGCGGAGTTCGCAATTGCGACCGATGATGGCCGGGCCCTTGATCATCACGCCGGGCTCGACCACCGTGCCTTCGCCGATCACCACCTGCTCGCCGATGAATGCGCCGGGGAATTGTTGGACGGGAGCGCCGGGCGGAAGCTTCGCCTTGAGATACTCGGCGATTTTCTTCAACGCGTCCCAGGCCTGTTCGCAGCCGTCGAAAATCGCCGCGTGTTCCGTCTGGCTTAGATCGAACAAATCGGCTGGCTTGAACATGACCCAAAAACTAGGCGAAAGCGGCGCGGTCGCAAATTACTTTTTGAGTCGCGGACTGGTCGCGAGGGCCGCCATGCTGTAATCTCCCGCGCAAAGGCCGCCACGACGCATGCGAACCGTTTATTTCGATTACAACGCCACGACGCCCCTCGACCCGGGCGTGCGCGAGGCCATGCTGCCGTTTCTGACCGAGGTGTGGGGCAATCCATCCAGCGTCCACCAAATCGGCCGCCGGGCGCGCGCGCTGCTCGACGACGCCCGTGATCGCGGCGCGAAGGTGCTCGGTTGCAAGCCGAGCGAATTTATTTTCACCAGCGGCGGCACCGAAAGCGCGAACCTCGCCATCTTCGGCACTGCGCGGCTGATGAAGCCCAAGGGCCGCCATATCATTACGTCCGCGGTCGAGCATCATGCGGTGCTGCACGCGTGCGGTTACCTGGAAAAAAAGGAAGGGTTTCGGGTTACCTATCTGCCGGTGGATCGCGAAGGCAGGGTTTCGCCGGACGCGCTCGCGGCAGCCATCGAAAAAGAGACCGTGCTGGTTTCGATCATGGCGGCGAACAACGAAATCGGCACGTTGCAGCCGGTCGCCGCCCTCGGAGAAATCTGCCGCCAGGCGGGGGTGTTGTTCCATACGGATGCCGTCCAGTGGTTCGGCAAGGAACCGTTCGCAAACGTGCACCAGTTTAACGCCGACCTCGTTTCCGTCTGCGCGCATAAATTTCACGGACCCAAGGGCGCGGGTGCGTTGTTCATCAAATCACCGCTGCTGCCCGACCCGATTCTGCTGGGTGGCGGTCACGAGAACGAACGTCGCGCCGGCACCGAGAATTTGGCCGCCGCCGCCGGCCTGGTTGAAGCGCTCGAACGCTTTGTTCGCGAGCCCGTGTTCGCGCGCGCCCAACTCAAACCGTTGACCGACCGCCTCGCGGCCGCCGTGGATCGCTTGCCGGGAGTCCAGCGAGTCGGCTCGCGCGAGCATGGTTTGACCAACACCGTTTCATTTGTCGTGGAAGGTTCCGACAGCATCACGCTGATGGCGGGGCTCGACCTCGAAGGCATCTGCGCTTCGAGCGGTTCGGCCTGCTCCGCCGGTTCCATCGAGCCTTCCCACGTTGTCAGCGCGCTCGGCGTGGATCCCAAACTCGCCAATGCCCTCGTCCGTTTTTCCTTGGGCCGCGAATCCACCATGGAGGAAGTCGAATACGTCGAGCAGGTGATGCCCGAGGTCATCCGGCGCACGCGCCAGCACGACTTCGGTTCTTCTCTCCCAAGGTAAGCCTTGTCAGCGCGGCCAAAGATTTTAGGATGCGACGATGAAAACTGTGGCAGTAATCGGCGCGTCCAATGACCGCGCCAAATTCGGCAACAAGGCGGTGCGCGCCTTTCAACAAACGGGATACCAGGTCTTCCCGGTTCACCCCGCGCAGACCGAAATTGAAGGACTGCCTGTTTTCAAAAGCATCACCGATGTTCCCGAACGGCCGAATCTCGTGAGCGTGTATCTCGGCCCGGACCGTCTGCTCGGCGTCCTGCCCGACATCGCCGCGCGTGGCTGCGATGAGTTGTGGCTCAACCCCGGAACTGTTTCCGCCGAAGTCCTGGCGAAGGCGAAGGCACTTGGCCTGAAGACCCGCGAGCTTTGCAGCATTTTGGAAGTGGGTCTTTCGCCGGCGGAGCTTTGACGTCGGGATCCACGCCGTGCCGAAGAGTCATTTTCATTGACTTTACACGCGAACGTTGGTTCAATCGCGGACGATAAAGCTGCCGTATCGGAAGCGGATTTCTCACCGTCGCGCCATGAGTAGCGGAGCGCAGGCGGAAGACGTTTAGCTTTTTTATTTCTGCTTTGTATTCATGAACGCGCCTGCAGATCCGCTCTCGTTGACCTCTGGATTATCGCGCGCCCGCCCCGCTAATTTTCAACGTCCTTTGTCATCGTGGCGGCGGCTTCACCGGCGGACCGCGGGCGGAATCCTGGCGGGCTTCGCGGCCCTCGCGCTGACGGTGGGCGCAAAAGCACAATCCACCTTTCAGACGTTGCGCACGTTTGGCGACACTTCCAAATCCGGCGCCCATCCGGAGTCGTCGCTGATAGTGGGGCAGGACGGCGCGCTTTACGGCACAACTTCCAACGGAGGCACGAACTCCTACGGCACTGTCTTTCGCGTAAATCGCGATGGCTCTGGTTATCAAGTATTGCAGGCGTTCGCGTACACGAACGGCGCGGGCCCATCCGGCGTGGTGGCGCAGGGCGCAGACGGCTTTCTCTACGGCGTCACCGTAGGCGGCGACCGGCTTAACAACCTCAGCAACGCGGGAACGATTTTCAAGGTCAACACCAACGGCGCCGGTTTTCAGGTGGTGCGCTATTTCAACAGCTTCTCGGCGAATGCGCCCGTGGACGGTCTGGTGCGGGGACCCGACGGCGCGTTCTACGGCGTCGCCAGCGGTTACAGCGGGGCATACGGCAGCGTCTATCGTTTTAATGCGGACGGCTCGGGCTACACCAATCTCCATGTCTTTAACGGCGTCGGTAACGAGGGAAGGTCTCCGGCGGGCCGGCTGCTGCTGGCGGGCGATGGCATGCTTTACGGCACGACCTTCAACGGCGGAAGCAATGACGTCGGAACGGTTTTTAAGATCAATCCCACGGGCGCGAACTTCGTGCAGATTTACGAGTTTAGCGGGACCAACGGCGCGAATCCCTCAACCGCGCTTATTCAGGGCGTGGACGGATTTCTCTACGGCACGACCTATGACGGCGGCACCAACGGCGGCTACGGCACGGTCTTCAAACTCGATACCAACGGCGGCAGCTTTCAGGTGCTGCGTCACATGGGGCTCGAGGGCTATTGGATCGATGCGGAACTGGTGCAGGGACCGGACGGCTCCTTGTTTGGCACGCTCGAAGGAGGCGGGCTGTACGGGCTGGGTCAGGCCTTTCGCATCAGCACAAACGGCGCGAGTTACACCGTTCTGCACGATTTTGGCAAGGGTGTGGATGGCGCTTATCTTTACGGCGGCCTGGTGCTGGCCGACGATGGTGCGCTCTACGGCGTCACCTCCTCCGGCGGTCCGTCGGGTGAGGGAACGATCTACAAAATAAATCCGGACGGTTTGAATTATGCCGTCGTTTTCAATTTCAACAATACGGGCGGCGACCCCGGCGCGACATGGGCCGCGCTCGCGCAGGGTTCCGACGGCGCGCTGTACGGCACGAGCCGTTACGGCGGCGCGTACGGTTACGGTTCGGCGTTCAAGGTGGGCACGAACGGCGGCAATTTTTCGGTCCTGCACGATTTCGGCGCGGGCGCCAGCGACGGAACGCGTCCCGGCACCGCTCTTGTGCCGGGCGCCGCCGGCGAGTTTTACGGCGTCACAACTTCGGGCGGCAGCGGCACGAACGGCACGATTTTCCGGCTCACCTCCAGCGGGGCTTATTCCGTGTTGCGACATTTCCCCGCGGACGGCAGCGAGGGCAAATCGCCGCGCGGTCCGTTGCTGCGAGGTATGGATGGAGCGCTTTACGGCACCACCTATCAGGGCGGGTCGAACGGGCTCGGGACCATTTTCAAAATCAACACCAACGGCATGGGCTTCACGACGTTGTATAGTTTCGTGACCAACAGCGGCCTCGGGCGCAATCCCAACGGCGCCCTGGTGCAGGCAGGAGATGGAACTCTGTTTGGTCTCACCCAATTTGGCGCATCAGGGAATGTAAGCTGGCCGACCGCCTATCGCATCAATGCCGACGGCTCCGGCTACCAGGTCATTCATCCCTTCACCGTGACCGACGCTTCGGGCGTGCGCCCGGATTCCTCATTACTGCTGGCGAAGGATAATTTGCTCTATGGGGTCACGTATTCCGGCGTGCTTTATAAAATGAACACCAACGGCGCGGGTTTCACCACGCTGCACAGCTTCTCGACCGGCAACGACGGTCGCAATCCATACGGCCCGTTGATGCAAGGCGCGGACGGCGCGCTCTACGGCACCACCCCGTCAGGCGGCACCAATAACAACGGCACGGTCTTTAAAATTAACACCAGCGGCACCATCTACACGCAGATCTGGTTTTTCAACGGCGCATCCTACGCGCCCGCCCATCCTTATGGCGGCGTGATTCAGGGCGCGGACGGCGCGCTGTACGGCACCACTCTCAATGGCGGTCCGCAGGCCGTCGGCGCGGTGTATCGTCTCAGCGGCCCGCTCGTTCCGCCCCTCGCCATCACGTCGCATCCCGCCAGCATCACCAACAAGGCCGGCACCAACGTGAGCTTCAGCGTGGCCGCCACCAGCACACTTACACTCGGCTATCAGTGGCAGAAAAACGGCGCGGATCTGATGGGCGGCGGAAATCTTTCGGGCGTCAACACCCCCACGCTCACTTTCAACCCGCTCACGCCGGGCGATGCGGGCACCTACGCCGTGCTCGTGACCAACACGCTGGGCGGCATCACGAGTTCCAATGCCTTCCTGCGCGTGGCATTGCCGCCGCAGTTTGGCGGCATTACCCGGCTCACGAACCTCAACGTGCAGGTCGCGCTCACCGCGGGATCCAACGTGCTCTATGCCGTCGAAGCCACGACCAACTTCAGCGACTGGACCATTCTCACCAATCTGGCAAATCCTGCTGGAGCCATCCAATACATCGACACCAAAGCCACCAATTTTCCCCGGCGCTTTTACCGCGCCCGCTGGTCGCCGTGAGCGAAGGGTATTCGGCGGAGCGCGAGTCGTCTCCTACGAGTCGATATGATGGCAGACATTTGGCCATGGCCTGAGTCAGGACCACATCGGCAGTTGCTGCGGTCGGGACGACCGCACTCCGGCGCCGCGTGCACCCGTCTCGACTTTGATTCTTTCCGAAGGCAGGATGACAGCCATGTCAGACGCAGACTCCCAGCGCTTCGATAAACTGGAATCGCACCTCGCTCACCTTGAGCATCAGGTCGAACAGTTGAATGCCGTGATCATCGAGCAGGGCAAATTACTCGACCGGTTCAAAAAGGAAATTCAGCGCCAGGCGACCGTGATGCAGACGCTGGAACTTGAGCGCATCCAGGCCAACGTGCAAAAGCCGCCGCATTACAAATAGGCGGACCCGAAAAAACGGGTTTTTAGGTGACAGCAAATTTACGGTCAAGGAATGTTTGACATCGTTGGTATGCTTGGCGGTTAAAAACCCATGTATATCTCGAAAAGACTGTTAACCCTCGTCTTGCTCACCCTCGCTTTCACCACCACGCTTCCCGCCGAACAGGTCATCGTTCCCGGCACGGCTAATCCCTGGCTGGCCGGCGCCACGAATGGCACAACCGCTTCCGGAGGTGATGTCGCGCCCTCGGAATCGCCGGTGGTATATACCAATCTCACAGCGGGCAGCGCGCTGTACTTTTCGGCGACCGGATCAGCGGGCTATTCCCCGGGTTCCGAATCCGGCCCCGACGGGGTGGCCGGCTTTTATGTGAGCGATCCGGAACAGAACGGTGTGGGCGCCATGAACAATGCTCAGGCGAATGCCTTGCTGGGAGTGTTTCTCGACAATGCCATGCCCACCGGTTCGACGCCCGCGCCGCTTGATTTTGGCCCGTCGGGTCTGGGAGATTATCAAACGCTGTCGCCCGCCTTGAAACAGCCCTTCGTAATCGGAAGTGGATTTACCGCCGACGGAGTGCCGCGCGCGATCTTCGTGCCTGCGGGAGCCACGCGACTCTTTCTCGGCATTTGCGACGGGTCGGGATGGTTTAACAACACCGGTTCATTCACCGTGCAGGTGGGTTCCGCCATCGCGCCGCCGTTGCGCCTGGTTTCCTCCGGTAACAATTTCGATGTGCATTGGCCCGCCTCCTACACCAACTGCGTGGTGCAATTGAACACCAGCGTGGCGACCACCAATTGGGTGACGCTCACCAATACCCCCATCCTCTCCGGTTCGGAGTTCGTGATCACCAATGTGGGCGGAGCTTCCATCGGGTTTTATCGCCTGCTGTGTCATTGAGTTGGGTGGCAATGGTCGCGCCATCTGGATTTTCGCGCGCACAGTTCGAGCAGATTTTCACGGTGGTAATCCAAGAACGCGAAACGTCTTCCACAGTTCCATGTCCCCGTTCACATACAATACGAATGCGCCAAGCGGCTGATGATTCGCCAATGGCTCGATCACCAGTACGGTGCGAGGTGAATCGTTGGTCGAGCGGTCCGGCAACAGCCGGTAATCAGCCCACAAATCCAGGTTCGCCGACGTGCCGACCTCATGC
Organism: Limisphaerales bacterium; assembly: GCA_044223735.1. Lineage (GTDB taxonomy): Bacteria > Verrucomicrobiota > Verrucomicrobiia > Limisphaerales > UBA8199 > JBGALR01. The sequence continues at coordinate 80,817 of JBGALR010000002.1, forward strand.
CGCGCCGCGGGACAATGCAGTAGTTTCACCAAGTCGTCGCCGTCTTGCCGGTTGGTAATGGCGGAGAGATTCAACTGTTCCCACGAGGACGGAGATTTTCCGCCGTGCGCCGCCGCGTATGCCCGACATCCGACGCCCAATTGATGGAGGTTTTTTTGGCAGGCAATTTGCCGGGCGTGTTGCGCGGGTTTGCTCCGCAACGGCAGCGCCAACGCTGCAAGAACGAGGACCATGAAGGGCGCGATAATCCAGACTATCGCGCGGGTCCGGCGTCTCGGTCTTGTCGGCGTTACGGCATTCGGCTCTGGAGTAGCGGATGATGCCGGTTCGGTCATGCGCGACTATTGTTTGGACAGCGAAGAAGGAATAGCGTGTCGAATTCCTTGAAGCCTGGCCCATCCGGTCATGCGACCAGTTACTCCAGTTTTTCGTGCTGAGTCAAGGAAGGCGGACTCTGGCACCGCCTTCAGGGTGCATTTGTTTTTTTGGCGTGTTTCCCGGGGGTATCGCTTCGCAGGCTTCGCTCAACGCCCCGGCTAGGTTCTGACATCCCTTCAGGATGTCTGCGGTTCTGCGTATGGGAAGGACACACAGCATGCTCCGGGATTCCATTGGTCGGCAGGGTCCGAACGCCGCGCAACCCGACAGGGTTGCCAGAACGTAGCCGGAGGTCGCAGCCGCGCGCAGACCTCCGGTTTAGATTCCGAAAAGCGGTGCATCCTGAAGGGATGCCAGAATGTCTGGCGGAAAGGTGCAACCCATGTGCCCGCGCCTTACACTTATCATTTTTATCCGATCCACTCTGATTGGAGCACGGAGCTGCCGACGAATCGGCGGGCGGCAGATGCCGAATTAAAATAGGAATAGGATGCAAGGGGTCATCCAAAGGCGAAATGCCAAAGCCGAGCGGGGTACGCAGAAATTTTATGGGTGGTGAACGGAGCGGAGATTCTGGCACCGCCTTCAGGCTGCATTTGGTGTTGGGCGTGTTTCCCGGGGGTATCGCTACGCTGCGCTTCGCTCAACCCCCGGCTCCAATCTGGCATCCCTTCAGGATGTTGGGAGCTTGGATCGGTGAGTTAATTGGTCGGCAGGGTCCGAATGCCGCGCAACCCGACAGGGTTGCCAGAAAGTAGCCGGAGGTCGCAGCCAGGCGCAGACCTCCGGATCGGATTTAGAAAAGCGATGCATCCTGAAGGGATGCCAGAGGGCCTGACGGAAAAGTGTATTCCGTGTACCCGCGCTCTACATCGCGTATCATTTTTATCCCGTCCACTCTGTTTAGGGCACGGAGCTGCCGACGAATCGGCGACGGCAGGTGATGGTTTACGTTCTGACATCCCTTCAGGATGCGCGGCCGCAGCGAACCAAAACCAGGACGGTATGGGAGGTCAAGGCTTCCGACCGGGCAAGGCTTCGCGCACGGTTCCGCGCTTGCCGCCTCGGAGCGTGTTTGATAGCTTGGCGGGCGTCATGGAAGCGCCGCTCCTCATTCCCCCGGTGATCGCTCCCCGCCGCAGCATCAGTTACGAACTTACACGTTGGGACCTGTTTATGAACTTCACGACAATCGTGCTGCGCAATCGTATCCTGCAGATCTTCGTAGCAGGCGCTTTTTTGCTCAACGCCTGGCTGATTCTTTCATCCCAGGCGGAGAAGCTGACACTCTTTGAGGGCATCGCAAAACTGGTCGGATTTGCGATCTTTTACCTCACGACTTTCCTGTTCCTGCAAGTCGTTCTCGCGCTGGCCCTGGCGTACGGCCAAAAGCATCGCGGTGTCGTGGGGCGTCACACTCTTGAAATCACCGAGCAGGGTCTCATCGAGAGCAGTGAGGTCAATGAGACGCTCCACAAATGGGCTGGCATTTTGCGCGTCTTTTCGCTCCTCGGTTATCTTTATATTTACGTGGGTGAAAATAATTCGCACCCCATTCCCAAACGCGCCTTTCCGCCGGGGCAGCTCGAGGATTTCGAACGTGAAGTGAACGAGCGCGTCCAGCGGGCTCGCGGCCGTTGAAGTGGCGGGCGCATCCCCCCGCTGCCTATTGCCGGCCTCCCGGCCGGGATGCGCGGGCGGAGGAGATTTGCGAACTGAAACCAAAGCGCATGTCGGGAACAATGCTCCGCGCTCCACGGGCGAGTTGGTAGAAGAGGAGCATTGGACCCCATTTGTCCACCCCCCTTGTTAGGATGCGGGCCGGATAGTTTTGTTCTTTGACATATTGGTTAATTGGAAGGCGGAGGTGCGGCAGACTTCTTCGAAGTCGCCCGGGGGACAATCTTGATTACGGTATCCCCCACGCGGGCGGAGCATTCGCGCTACCAGGGCAGGCCGGCGCTTGCGCGGCACCGTCCAGGCGCAATAACGGACCGGGAATTGAGGACGGTTCGCCCGGTTCGCCCCGGATAAGTTGGACGACGACGGCACGGCGTTCGGTTCATGTGAGGCGAGGTCACATGCTTGTAGCGTTGACCCATGAAATTATGAGGTTATGCTCCCAGCGCCATGCTCCGGTCACTGCGTTGTTTTCTCGCTTCGTGTTTCACTTTCCTGCTGATGGGTCACGGTTCGCTCTTCGCGGCGGGCGTGATTCGGGATGGCGGCATCGACCCGAACAATCTCGGCAAGGGTGAGTGGCTGTACTACATGAGCAGCGCCACAAACCACCTGGGCGGTTACGTGAACACGGTGACGAATGAGGACAGCCTCATGGGTTACATGAAGAGCCAGGGGATTCGTTACGTGATCGTGAAGGCGGCGACGAGCGATCAGCTTTTCAACGGCAGCTATGCTTTTCCGCAGTTCACGAGCAACCTGGTGAACCGCGCGCACGCGAACGGCCTGCTCATCTTCGGTTACAATCGTTCGTTCGGTCAGGATGTCGCCGCGGAGATCGCGATATCGGATTACGTTTTTAATCAAGGCGCCGATGGATTTGTCTGGGATGCGGAGGCGGAGTGGGAGAGCAGTCAGCCGTGGATCGGGGCGAACGGGCCGGCGCTGGCGTGGCAGTTGTGCTCGACGGTGCGGTCGAACTGGCCGAACAAGTTCCTCGCGCATTCCCCGTTCGCCATCGTGAATTTGCATTCGTCGTTTCCCTACAAGGAATTTGGTTACTGGTGTGATGCGGTGATGCCGCAGATTTATCATTTTTCGACCGCGGGTCTGCGGAAATCGGTCAGCGCGGCGATCAACTGGACGGATGTCAATTGGGCGGATTATCAAAAGCGCTGGGCGACGACACCGGCGACGAATATCAACGGCGTGCATGTGGTTTGGAGCGGCGCCATCAAGCCGATCGTGCCGATCCAGGATGTTTATGGGCCGCCATATGCCTCGCCCACGCCGGACAATGATGTGATGGAGTTCATCGATTATCTCGCCGCCGATCCGAACGCGCAGAGCGCCGGGGGCTATCAGGGGGTTAACTTCTTCCGCGCCGACCTGCACGACAGCGTGCAATGGTCGAACATCAACGCGGGGACATCCGGCAATTTTCCGGGCATCGTAAAAAACATCGTGATCGACAACCCGAAGGCAACCAATCTCGGCGCGTGGACGCCGGTGAAGACTTTTTATCTCACGAACGACAACACCCCGCTCTTCCTGGGCAATGGCAGCGGAACGGACACCAATTCGTTCGGCACAAACTATCTCGCGAAAGGTGCGGGCACGGGCGACGCGTGGGTACAGTACACGCCGAACATCGTGGTACCGGGAGACTATGAATTGTTCCAGTGGCATCCGTACCGCAGCGACGCTTCGGCGGGCGTGCCGTTTGTCATTAAATGCAACGGGGGTTTCGTCACCGTTTTGGCAAATCAACAGACCAACTCGGGCCGGTGGACTTCGCTGGGGCGCTATAATTTCCTGGCGGGTAACACAAGTTACGTGCGCATGACGGACGCGTTGGGTGATTCGAATACGGTGGCGCTCGCGGATGGTTTCAAGATGGCGTTTGTTTCCTCGAATGCCGCGCCGGCGATGATCGCGGCCCAGCCGCACGATGTGAACACACTGGCCGGCCAGCCCGCGACCTTTTCGGTGACAGTCACCGGGACGCCGCCGATTTATTATCAATGGCGTTTCAACGGCGCGCCACTGGCGGGCGCGACCAACGCGTCATATCTGATCGCGGCGGCGCAGTCGGCGGACATCGGGGCTTACTCGGTGGACGTAAGTAATGTGGGAGCCACCAACACGAGCACGAATGCGCAACTGACGCTGTCGTGGCTGGCGACGACGGGAAACGACGATTTTGGCCAGCTCAATCCCAACGAACCCGCGACCAACATCGTGGCGATCGCCGCGGGCGACTGGCATACGCTCGCCTTGCGCGCCGATGGCGGCGTGATGGCCTGGGGCAGCGATATCAATGGACAGTGCGAGGTGCCGTCGAATTTGGGCCACGTCGTGGCCATCGCCGCGGGTGGTTATCACAGCATGGCCTTGCGGGATGATGGCCAGGTGATCGTGTGGGGCGCGTCGGATTATAATCAGACAAACGTGCCGCCGAACCTCGGCCCGGTCGTGGCGATTGCGGCCGGCGACTGGCATTGTCTCGCGTTGCGCCGCGATGGAACCGTGGCGGCATGGGGCGACAATTCGTCCGGGCAATCGGCGATGCCGCCGGGGCTGAGCAACGTGGTGGCCATCGCCGCGGGCGGAAGTCATAACCTGGCGTTGAAGGCCAACGGCGAGGTGGTGGCGTGGGGAGAAAACACCGATGCCCAGGGCAATCTCGCGGGTCAGTCCACGGTGCCTTGGAACATGGCCCCGGCCGTCGCCATCGCGGCGGGCAAGTATCACAGTCTGGCGGCGTTGAGCAACGGCACGGTGATGCCCTGGGGCGATAACTCGCAGGATCAATGCAATGTTCCCCCCGGCTTGACCAACGTCATCGCGGTGGCCGGTGGCGGTTCGCACAGCCTCGCGCTTGACGCGGATGGCCGTGTCACTGCGTGGGGCGCGGATTGGAATCATCAAAGCGACATCGGCCCGGCGTTCTTCCCGGCGGTCGGGATTAGCGCGGGCAGCGACCATACCGTGGTGCTGTTGCAGGGAAATTCGCCCGCGTTGCGGCTCTTCGGTCCGCAGCTTCGCAACGGCCACTTCAGCACGTTGTTGCAAACGGTCAACCGCAAGAGCTATGTGCTGGAGGCGAAGGATACTTTGACCGCACCAGGCTGGGTTCCAGTCAGCACTAACAATGGAAACGGCGCGTTGATCATCCTCACCGATCCAAGCACGCTCGTGCCGCGCAGTTTCTATCGTATCCGCGTCCGGTGATTCAAGCCGGGCCCCGAATTTCCGGCGGCAAACCCGAAAAAGACTTCCGCGATTGCCGATCCTTCCGGGATTGCCGATAAATCTGCTGAATTCGGCAAAATATCGCACTCTGACCCCTTGCAAAGTTTCACCGCGCGCGTAAGGTCGAAGCGTTGGTCCCGCATGCGGGACTGGCGTGCGCGGACGCATGTCCGGGCGGAGGATCTTTGACATTTGAATTTTGATGGGGAAACGGCTTGCACCGCGGAGGCGCGGAGAGGGACCGCTTTTTTGGGAATTGGAGTGAGACGGTTGGCTCGAGGCTTCGAACCCGCCTTGGGATCCCAGGCTGGGCTTATGATTGGGTTGGTTGGTGTGTTGGGGACGTGATGGATTTGCAAATGGCAGCGATGGACAAGGCATGGTTCGGCGTGTTCATGGTGGCGTACGGGTTACGGGTTACGGGCTGCTGCGCGGTCTTGCGCACCGTTGCCCAGGGCGGTTTTTTGGAGAGAGTTGTCCGCTCGCAAAAAGGTGAATTTTACCAAACGAACCCAACTCGAAAAATTCGCAAAGTGCTTATTGGTAATATATTACGACGCTTTTCAACATTAAGGAAATGGAAAACGAACCCAATTTTTGAATGCATAATGGAGAATGCAAATTTTAGAATAGACGAAATGGAAGGATAAAGGCAATTCGTGGTAATTCGTACCTTATAGCACCAGTTCGCATCTGATTTTTTTAGCGACCATTCCGTGCGCTTGAAAAATCCTCCCGGTAGCCGGGCGCAATAAATCGAGGCAATCAATTGGGGTTGCAGTTGCGAGGAGGTTGGCAATAATGCTCTGATAGAATCGAGTAGAGAGACAGCCGACTGACCTATTTTCATGACCGAGTGGAATATTCAATCACGCGCCCATACTTGCACCGCTTGCAACCGATCCTTTGCCGATCGTGAGGCGTTTCACACGTTGTTGTTCGACGAGAAAGCCGCCTTCCAGCGCTCCGATATCTGCCAGGATTGCTGGCAGGCGCAATACAGCGAAGGCGGGCGGGATCGCAAGGGATTCATCTCCTACTGGCAGAGCGTTTATGCAGCGCCACCGCCGCCCACTGAGGTCATTCAGAAGGAGAATGCCGAAACGCTGTTGCGCAAGCTGATCGAGTTGAACGACGAAAAGTACATCCCCGCAGCCTACATTCTGGCGGTGATGCTGGAACGTAAACGGCTGCTGAAGATCCGTGAGCAAATTGTCCGCGACGACAAACGAGTGTTTATTTACGAACAGCCGGGCACGGGTGATGTGTTTACCATTGTCGATCCGGCTTTGCAGTTGAACCAGTTGGAACAGGTGCAACACGACGTCGCGGCTCTGCTCGAACATGGTTTGAATCCGCCGGCGCCGGAAACCGAACCGGTGGTGCCAGCCGCCGACGTGAACGCTCCGGAACCGGAACCCGCCCTGCCGAAGGAATGAGCGCGGTTTCAACCTCGCCATTGATCTGTCATGCCCGCTGTCGCTGATTACGAAGGCCTGCAACGCGAAATGGGCTATGCCTTTCGCAATCCCGCCCGGTTGCAACTGGCGTTGACGCATCCCTCCATCGCCCACGAGCAGGGGACGCCGATGGAGACGAATCAGCGGCTGGAGTTTCTCGGCGACGCCGTGCTGCAGCTGGTGTTGACGCGGGAGTTGTACGACAAATATCCGGCCTTCGGCGAAGGCCCCCTGACCAAGGCGCGGGCGAAACTCGTGAATCGTCGCACGCTGGCGGAACATGCGCGGCGGTTGAATTTGGGAGAGTATTTGATATTGAGCCGCGGCGAGGAGCTGCACGGCGGCCGCGACCGGCCCTCCGCGCTGGCCGATGCGTTTGAAGCATTGCTCGGCGCGATCTTTCTCGACGGCGGATTCGAGTCGGCTCGCGATTTCATTTTGCGCCGGTTCGTCGCCGCCTTCGAGCGGCTGGACGTGATCCCGATTCTGGAAAATCCCAAGGGGGAGTTGCAGGAGCTGCTGCAGTCGGTGTCATCCGAGGCGCCGCAGTACAGTGTTGTTTCCGCGACGGGCCCGGATCACGACCGTATTTTTGAATGCACCGTGCATCACAACGGCGTGGAACTCGCACGCGGCCAGGGCAAAAGCAAGAAGTCGGCGGAAAGTGAAGCGGCGTTCGCCGCGTTGAAGAAATTGCGGGAGGAAAAAACCGTTTCCGCCGGCATATGAATTCCGCGAGCGCGGACAATGGAAGAAAGGTCAACGGCCATGGAAGCTCTCTTTAACCAGCATCGCAAAGTTGTCATCGGGGTCGTGCATCTGCGGCCCCTGCCCGGTTCGCCCGGCTGGCGCGATGATCTGGAATCACTGATTCAATTCGCCGTCACTGATGCGCGGGCCTATGAGCGCGGCGGCGCGCATGCGGTGTTCATCGAAAATTTTGGCGACATCCCTTTCACCAAAGGGCACGTCGGCCCGGAAACGATCGCGGCGATGGCTGCCGCGGGCCGCGCCATTCGTGAATCCATAAAACTGCCGATCGGTTTCAACGTGCTGCGCAACGATGGCTGCGCCGCACTGGCCTTGTGCGCGGCCTGCGACGGCGGTTTCGTGCGCATCAATGTTCACACCGGCGCGATGCTCACCGACCAGGGACTCATCGAAGGCAACGCTTACGAAACGTTGCGTTACCGGCAGCGCATCAGCCCGAAGGCGGCGATCTTTGCGGACGTTCACGTCAAACACGCTGTGCCGCTTGGAAATTGGACCATCGAAGATGCGGCACGCGATACCGTGGAACGCGGTCTGGCGGACGCGCTCGTTGTTTCGGGTGCAGGCACCGGATTGGCTGCGGACGTGGCAGACGTCGAGAAAGTGCGCCGCGCGAGCCCCAAGGCGAGAATTTTACTGGGCAGCGGAGTGACCATCGACAACGCCGCCAGTTTCGCCAGTGCCGACGGATTCATCGTCGCGTCGTCATTGAAACAGGGCGGCAAGCTGTCCAATCCAGTGGATCCCAAACGAGTCGCTGCGCTGATGCGCGCGGTGAAGAGTTAAGGTACGTTGGGAAAACCTCGAAGCGGCTAATGGCAATGGCGGACTGAGCCAAAGCTGGCGCGCTACCAGGTCGGACGCACGCCTTCGACGACGAGAATTTGACCATCTGTCATTTGACCGATCGTGCCGTCAGGGTAGGTGATTTGACCGTCACCCCGCACTTTTGAACCATCATACATCCCCATGATGACCTGGCGGTTTTGCAACTGGATCAAAGCGCCGGATTTGAAAACCACGACGAGGCCGCCACGGAAAATAATGGTGTCGAACCGATTGATGGCCTGCCCATCCGGCGTCAACATTTGTCCGTCCACCAGGCGGGCGCTGCGGATGCCTTTAGAATAAGTGCCATCGGGATTGATGATTGCGCCATCGGGCATTCTCAACGGCTGGGAAATGGGCGTGGCGACTCCGTCCTTGAAAACCATGACTTGGGCGCCGCTCATCACGATATGGTCGTAAACGGGAAAAATCGTGCCGTCGGGATTCAGCAAAAAGCCGTCTGTGCGCAGCAATTGTCCTTCGGTGAGGGGAAAGGGATTGCTCTTCCCGACGCAATACGTCCCGTTGGTCAGCATTTTGATGCCGTTGACAAGGGAGGCCTCGGCTGTGATCAATGCAAGTTTGTCGCCTTGCTTCAAAAGCGAACGGTTGGTACGGGACAGATAGGCATCCGGTTGGGAATTAGCCTGAGCGAGCACCAATCCATTGCTGGCAGCCAAAACCGCTAAAACCACCCACCATGTACGAACCGCGACCTTCATCATACCTTTGTTTGTAGCATAAAAACTGCCAAAAGCGGCCAGGGCAACCCGAATTCGGATTCGGAAGGAGTCTACGGAGGAAATCAAGGGCGCCAAAGGGCTCGCCAGAATTGTTGACCCGGGCCGGGCGCGATGGGCAACGAGAGATTTGTCGAAGAGCCGGACAGTAGATTGGTTGAAACTGAGACCCAGGAGGCCAAATCCGGAGAACTTTGCAACACGTAGGGCGCGCCCGCCTGACCTCGCAGTTCGATACCCAGTGGATCGCCCGGTGCGGGAGCCGGAGTGACCACTGACAGACGCGCGGGTTCGGGCGCGAATGTCAGCAACGTCATCGACAGCGGTGCGAAATCCGCCGTGAAGGTGGAGCTGACTCCGGACAGATTGGTTTGAGATATGTCCTGCGGTCCGACCCCGCTTTGCGCCGCGTTGTCCTGCGGCATGCCGTAAGAACGTACGTTTGCCACCGTGGCGGGTGCGAAGCCGTTGAGATTCAATTGCGCGGTAAAGGCTGTCGTCGTGTCCTTGTTGAGCACGAGGACAGCGAGCGAGCCGTTCGTGTGACGGATGGCGTACGCCGAAAGCAACGCGTAATCGCTCGTAGTGGAAACCACGGTATCGCCCGCTTGGGCGAAATATTGGACCAGCTTCATCGCGTAGAACGTGGGAAAGCGCGTGTTCAGGCCGCCGATGACCCCTTCGTCCCCGTAGAGCCGCCAGCCGTAAACGGTCGAATCGATGACGCCATCGTTCCAGGTGCCGTTGCGTAAGTCCCACCAGAGAAACGAATTGAACTCCGTCCGCATCAACTGGCCGAGGCTGTCCGCGTAATAAAGTCCGTTGACCAGGCTGGTGAGTTGCTTGCCGCGCGAGCTGGTGTTGTTTTCAGTGACACACAGTTCCACGTTCGTGCCGGTGCTGCCGAGGTAATCGGTCAGCATCTGGCGCAGACTCGAAGCATCGGCGGCCCAGCCGTTCACGCCGCCGGCGGATTGCAAAAGGGCGACGTCGCAATCGGCCGGTGGATAACTGTGATGAATCGCGAAGTCCGGCGTGACGGCGAGATTTTTGAGCGTGGCAAACAGCACTGGTGTCCAGCCGTAATTGGTCGCGCCCGTGCGCGGATTGACCGCGGCGTGATTCGTGTTGTTGAGATAGCTTGATTCACCCGGCGTGACGACGACGCCGACTTTGATGGTGGGATCCACCGCTTTCATGAGGTTGATATAATCGCGGGAGCGCGTCGCATATGTGAATGGATCGTGCGGCACGTTGTTGCTATCGGTCTCCCACAGACCGTGGCATTCATTGCCGACTTCCCAGTATTTGAAATCGAGCGGTGCGGCGCGACCGATGCGCAGAAAATTTTTGCCGTCATCGCCTCCGAGTGGCGCGGCGGCGCGCAAGGCCGCCCAGTGCCCCGCCGTTTTCCAGTCGACGCCAAACTTGTCCACGCCGAGTGGGGTGGTATTGGATGGCCAGGCGTTCGCGTAAGCGACCCAAGCCGCTGCTTCGTTGGTGGTGCCGGTGCCGTAGTTCACGGTCGTGACCACCTGCGCGTTGATGTTGGTGGCGACATGCAGAAGATTTGCGAACGAAGACGCCCAGCTCCATGTGTTCGCCAGCGATTTGCCGGTGGCCCAGTGATATTCATCCGAGGCCGAGCCGCCGAGACAACGTAACGTGCGCGTGCCCATTTCCTGCAGCAGCGAAATGGTTTGCGGGGTGTCCAGATAGCCGTCCCACATGGCGGTGTTCACGCCGAACCAGCGCGCGTCCACCGAACGAATTGTTTGCGTGGCATTGATGCTGAGATGCGTCAGAGCGGGCGCAGGCGCGGCCTCGAGTTGAATGTCGTCCAGATAGTAAGTGGGCTGGGTGGCGCCCGTTCGATCTTGAATGACAAAGCCGGTGAAGTTGGTTTTGCCCGACACGCCGATCGCGGAAAGCGGCACGACGAATTGTTGCCATGAGTTCGTCGGCAAGGCGGGCAAGGCATAGGCCGTTTGTCCCGCGTTATCCTGGTTCCCGATATGGAGCAGGCCATACATTTGCAACTTCTGCCCCCCGGTGGCGCCGCCGTTGGCCCAAAATCGCACGCTGCTGTAAAGACTGCTGTCGAAATCGGGACGATGAATCTGCAATCCACCCCAGGCCGAATCGAAGGTCACAGAAATGGATTTTGATCCGGTGCGAACAGGCGTGGCGTTCGCATAATTGTGCGTGGTCCAGCCCCAATCCTCAAAGCCGTTGACCAGTTGATCGGTGTAGACTGGCAGCGGAGCTTGCGCCGAGGTGGAAAAAGCGGAAAGCCCGGCGGCAACCGCGAGGATGGAAAGCGAATAGAGACTATGGGTGGCGCGCATGGACTTTCGGTTGATTAATTATTTTAACGAAAAAGGCGCCGACTGAAAAAGCCGGCGCCTTTGAATGAATTCGATTATCCCGGCTACGGAGTATTAGGTTTGGCGAGCCGGAAGAAGGCGGCGTTGCCGCCCGGCAGACTGCCTGCAGGAACCGCCGCTACTCGTTTGTCGCCCTGAATATACGAATAGGTGACTCCCGCGTCAGTGTACGGCCCGGTAACCGAGCCGGAAACCGTCGCGGTATAACCGTCATCGGGCACGCTCCAGGTCAGCCACAAGCCGAGGCCGGACGGAATCCATTGGATTGAGGAGGGGCTTGTCGTGCGCCAGGCGGCGTTTGCCGTCAAACCGGGGCCGTTAAAGAGGTCGTCGAACGGGAACGTGCCGTTGTCCATCGCATATTCGCTGAACGTGCAACTGACGCCGTCGTTGTGACCATCCGCCGCGCTGTCATTCTTGAAGGCGCCGAGCTGCAGCCACGTCACATCGCCATTGAAACGATCCGCGACTTCCTGGGGCAGTGTGAAGTTCGTGGAAATGCCGGAGGAGTTGCTGAGCGTGACACTGACGTTGTCCGCGCCGAAGGTCACAAACCATTTGCTCAACGCGCTCGGGGCATGGACGGAGGCAACCAGGTTGGTCGGGTTCGCGTTCGGCATGTTGGTCTTGTAGGTGAACGAGAAATCCACGCCGCCGGTCGCGTTATTGAGGAGGCGGACGACCACGATGTCCGCCGCGTTCCAATCGCAGCCGCCGTAGGTCTGGTTCCAGCCCGTGCCGGTGCCGGGAATGGTGTCCTGATTAACGATGAAGAGGTGGGCATCGAAGCCGGCATGCGTGACGGCGTCCGGGAAGTTGGTGATGGCGAACGAATAGGTCACGCCGCCTTTGTTGTACCAGGTGTAATCAGTCTGGCCGGCGGGCACGCAGAGCGATTCGCGCTGCCACTGATTTGCCGGACCCAGCAGATCCATTTTAATCTGCGCACCGCCGCCACCGCCGCCACCCTTGGAAACGCTGGTGATTGTCGGCGGAGTGCTCGGGGTCCACGCGCGAATATTGTCCACGTAGTAGTTGATCGTGTTGGTCGCGCCGCCGCCGGCCTGAAACACCCAGCCATGGCTGCTCGTGAGGCCGGTCGCGGTCATCGGAAAGCTGAAGTGTGTCCATTTGCCGATCATGCTCGAATTGATGGAGGGAGAGCCAACGTTGACCCAGCTGTAAGATCCGGAGATGAGAAAAACATTCAGGCTGCCGTACGTGGACATGCCGGGGAGCGCGTCGATATAGAGATCGAAATCGAAATATGTGAAGCGGGAGGGATCCCAGGTGAACGGCGCCATCTGCACGTCGCCTTCCTGCCAGCCCGAGTTCGCGGTGTTGTAATTAACCTGCATTTTCAAAGAGCCCAGCGGCGTGAATCCCATGCCGGCGTCTTTCGTGGTGTCCCAGGTGACCACCGTGCTCGTGGCCGAGGGTGAGCCGCCGGCCCAGGAGGAAAGTCCGTCCGTCACATCCGTATCGCGCACGAACGGCACCATCACCGTCGGATTCGGCGGCGTGGCTATGGCGGTGATGGTGATGTTATCCAAGTAAACGATGATGTCGCTGGAGGGCGTGCCCGAGGACAACTGGAATTGCAGATGGGCGTAGGTGATATACGGGGAGGGCAGGATGAATTTTACGTGGCGGTACGTGTTGAATGACGCATTAAGACCGCCATACCACATGCTGTTCCAACTGTAACTCGCATCGCGCATGACAGCCTGCAGGTTGCCGTAATTGCCACCGCCAGTGCCGGAGACGGGATCGACCATGATGTCCAGTTCGATGCTGAAATACTGGCCCGAATTCACATCCACATCGACGCGCGGATCCACCTCGGTGTCGGTTGTGGGGATGGTGATCTTGAGACAACCGCCGCCGCTCGTGCCGTGCGTGGCGTCCCAGACGGCGCTGCCGTGCCCGTCGGCGGCATACCAGCCTTGGACATCGCTGTCGAAGGTGTAGCTGATGTCGCTGGCGGCCATGGTCAGGCTTGTCGAACAAGCCAGGGCCAGGATGGAGACCATCCAGAACTGTGGTTTTCTTTTGGTGTTCATATTCGCTGCGGGTATTGGGTTGCGGTTTACTGGGAAGTGGTTCGAGGACGCTCGGACGGGAGGACGTGACTGAAATAACTGGCGGTAGCCGCGGAGTATTCCGAGGCTACTGTTCCGCGCCATACGAGGTGTGATTTCATAACGCCGAACGAGTCAGGTGAAGATTAGATTAACAGTTCCAGAGGTCCTGACATGTCATTAAAACACATGACAGCCGTCATTAGCTGGAGCGTTGCGAGAAGTTTCGTCCGTGAGAGGGCATGTTGTACGGAAAAACCCTCTGAAAGGAAGACCGACAAAAAGCCACGACGGACAGCTCGACTAGAGGCGGGAATAATTGGGGTTGCGGGCGTCGCCTTCGGACAGCTGGACGTATTTGGCGACGGCCTGGCCGCGGGAGCGGACATGGAGCTTTTCGTACATCCGGCGGATATAGGTATTGACGGTGGGAACACTGATGTTAAGCCGGTCGGCGATCTCCTTGTAAAGGTAACCGCGCGCGAGCAGTTCCAGCACTTCCTGTTCGCGGGGCGAAAGGGAGTGGTCTTCGGCGTGCGCGGGCGGGGCGGGCTGTTTAAAGGATTGGACGACCTTGCGCGCGATGTTGCTGGTCATCGGTGAACCGCCGCGATGGACGTCTCCGAGGGCGGTAAGCAATTCCTCGCGCGGCGTTTGTTTGAGGAGGTAGCCCGACGCTCCGGCCGACAGCGCGTTGTAAATATGGTCGGTGTCCTCGTACACGGTGAGCATGACAAACTGCGTCAGCGGGACGGACGGCTTGAGTTTGCGCACGGCTTCGACGCCGCTCATGCCCGGGAGATTGATGTCCATCAGGACAACGTGCGGCGCATTTTGCGGGAGAGACTTCAGCGCGCTTTCGGCGTCACCCCATTCGCCGGCCAGCCGGAAGCCCGAGGCACGGCTGATCCAACCGGCGAAGATTTTCCGGGCCTGCGCGTCGTCTTCGACTATCGAGACAGAGATGGCCACACCGGAAGGATAGCTCACTTTTCCATCATCCGAATGTCGTGTCTTTTGATGACGCGTCATAATCAGGTTTTGAGTCGCAACGATAACTTTACCCGGGTGCCCTCGCCGGGCGAGGTTTCCCACACGCAAGCGCCGCCGATTTCCTCCAGCCGCTTGCGCATGTTCAGGAGGCCGTTGCCGGAGTCCGAGCGAAAGCCGTCGGCAGGAGGTGAAATGCGGGCCTTTTGCTGGTTCCAATCGAACCCGCGCCCGTTATCAACGGCCACGAGCACAAATTCGCCGGGAGTGATCTCGAATGAAATGCGCACCTCGGAGGCGTTCGCGTGCTTCACCACGTTGTTCAACGCTTCCTTGAAGGCGAGGAAAAGGTTGTGGCGAATCTCCGCCGTTACCGCTTTGGGCGGCAGGTGGACCGGTGCATCGAGCCGGCAACGAATGCCGGCGGTGCTCAGGAAGTTTTGCGCGAAACGCCCGAGATACGCCACGAGACTATCCAGCGTGTCGTGCCGAGGATTGACGGCCCAGACAATCTCATCGAGCGCGCGGGTGAGTTCGCGCGCCGTGCCGTAAATGTTGTCAACGTCCGCCGCGGCGGGATCGAGATCCTGTAATTCGCCGCGCGCGCTTTGACTGAGCAAAGTGATGCGGGTGAGGCTCGCGCCGAGGTCGTCGTGAATGTCTCGCGCGATACGGGCTCGTTCGCGCTCCAACGCGCGCTGGCGTTCCAGCAACTCAACCTTCCGCCGCACCCGCTGACGCGTTATGCCGATGGCCATGCCCGCGACCGCTACGGCCCCGGCAAGAACGGAGGCGCCCCGGAACCACCATGTCTGCCAGATTTGCGGTAGCACTGTGAACGCAAGCGCCACGCCGTGCTCATTCCAGACTTCATCGTTGTTGCAGGCGCTCACGCGAAACGTGTAGTTGCCCGGCGGTAGATAGCTATATTGCGCGAGCCGCTTCGGTCCCGCGTCCACCCATTTATCTTCCAACCCTTCGAGCTTGTATTTGAACCGCACTTTTTCAG
The DNA here is from genome assembly GCA_044223735.1 of Limisphaerales bacterium. GTDB lineage: Bacteria > Verrucomicrobiota > Verrucomicrobiia > Limisphaerales > UBA8199 > JBGALR01. The sequence continues at coordinate 96,396 of JBGALR010000002.1, forward strand.
GCGCGGTGAAGCTCAATCCTGTGTAACGAATCTCCAGGCGCTGCTGGCCGGGAGGAATTTCCAGCGTCGGCGTCTTGCCGCCACGGCCGCTTTTTGTGGGGACCAGACGTGGGAGCGGGACGCCTTCGACAATCAGGTCTTCGATCACGACCGGCGGCGGAACGGTGTTGGTGGTGAAGTTTCCCGGATCAATCACCGCCAATCCTTTCGTCGTGGGAAACCACAAGCGGCCGTCGGTGGTTTTGCAAACGTTCGGCTGGAAGCCGCCGGAACATTTCAATGACGTTAGGCCTTCCGCCTTGCCATAGCTCAGGCAGCGCACGGTCTTAACGACCCCGTCGGCACAGCGATTCAAATCCGCCTTGCTCACGCGCAGGATGCCGTGATGCGATCCCATCCAAAGATTGCCGTCGTTGTCCTCAGCAATCTCGCTGATGATCGACGCCAGCAAGCCCTGCTCCGCGCTGATGGTGGCGAATTTGCCGTGGCGGTAGCGGCACAGGCCGTTGTCGGACGTCCCGATCCAGAGCGTGCCGTCGGCCTCCGGATAGAGAGACAGAATGAAGTCGCTGCTGAGTCCGTCCAGTTTTCTAAATTGATGCAGCACCCCGTTGGTTAGCTGGCCCAAGCCGCCACCCAGCATGCCGAACCATAGAGTGCCATTGGCGGATTCGGCGATGGTCCGCACGTCCGGCAGCTTTAATTCGTCGCGTCCGGCGAACCACGTCACCTTGCCATCCTCGGTTTTGTAAAGCCCGGCGGTCGTGCCGATCCATACGGTGCCGGCACGGTCTTCATACAGGGCCACCACCGGTGCGGCGATCTGCCGCAAGCCTGCCGGCGAAACGAACCGTTCGCCTTGTTTCATCACCAGCCCATCGCCCCAGGTGCCCGCGAGCAAATCGCCTTTGCGGGTTTCCAATACCGACCACACGAACAAATTGGGTAGTCCGTTGGATTCGGTGTAGCTCGTCCAATGATCGCCATCGTAGTGATACAAACCTGCGCCCTCGGAGCCAATCCAGGCGTCGCCGGCCGAACGTACGATAAACGAAAGCACCGCGCGCCCCTGCCAGCCATCCGGCGGGTTTAACATTTTAACTTTGCGTGGCCGCAGCACGTCAAGTCCGCCGCCGGTGCCGATCCAGATGTTGCCTTCCTGATCCTCGTGCAACGAACGCACCCAGTCGTGCGAGAGCCCGTTGTTCCGCGTGAAATGCAGCGGCGCAGCGCCGGGTGAAAGCAGGTAAAGTCCGTCTTTGATGGTGCCGGCCAGCAGCGTGCCCGAACGCGTCTCCAGCATTTCCGTCACGAAGCCGTTTTCGCAGGGGCATTCGCCCAGGTCCGATTCCCAGCGGCCACCGCGCCATTTGCGTACCCGGCCGTTGGCCATTACCCAAAGCCCCCCGTCCTTCGCCGGTACCACGCGCTCGAAATAATTCGTATTCTCGGTGCCGGTGAAATTTAAGGGTGCCAGTTGCCCGTGGTCGAGAATGCGAACCATGCCGTTGGCGGTGACCCACAGTCGGCCGTTCGACTCGCGACTGAGGAAAACTTTGCGACTCGGCGTCGCGCCGCCGGGAGGATCCAGTTTCAGGCCGTCGCGCAGGCGAATAAGAAACCCGAGATCGTTGAGCAACCAGAGGTCGCCCGCTTCGTCCATGGTGATGGATTCCACCGCGCCGCCCGGCCAGTTGGTGGCGCGACCCTGAAAACTAAATTGCCCATCGGTGAGTTTCGTCAATTCCCCGGTTTCATGTCCGATCCAAAGATTTCCCGACGGGTCTTCGAAGAGGCTGGTAACGCGGCTGTTCTCCAGACCGGGCGTTACGGCGGAATCATACACTGTCACTCGAACGCCATCAAACCGCATCAAGCCGGTATAGGTGCCGAGCCATAAATAGCCGTCGCGCGTTTGGAGCACGGTGGTGACGGCATTTTGTTCGAGTCCCTGTTCCACCTGCCAGATGTCATAGGAAAATCTTGGGTCCTCGGCCAAGCATGCGTGAGGCAATGAACAAATTAGCAGCGAGAAAAAGCAAAGGGTCAGAGCCGGGAGAAGACAACCGGCGCGATGCACGAACTTCCAGCGTGCCGAGGGCGGAGCCACGAGGCGAGTCTCACCAAGTGACACGCCGAAGGCAAGGCGCTTCACTCATGGAACTGGATTGGAGCGTGGCTAGTCTCCCGCCTTGGCGGTCCACATGCCTTTCGGCGACACCAGTTTGCCCGTGCCGACGGTTTGTTCGAGCTTGAGCGATTCGACGTGATTATCGTGGAAAAGATAGTTGAAGCGCATGCCGTGGAGTCCGTACTGGTTGTTGCCGTAGTTCTTGGCGTCCGCCGAAGGGTCCATTTGATAGAGGTCTCCCGCGCCAGTGGGGCCGAGGCTGATGCAGGGCCAGATGTTGCCCACCACGTTTTGAATGTTGGGCTCCTCCACCAGAATGATGGTGCCGGCGGGATCTTTGATCACCGTGCTCTTGTAACCTTTGGCGTCGGGGTCGGGTTGGTGGGTGCCGGGCATTCCGTCATCGCTCCAGTAAATTCCGATGCCGTGCCGGCCAGGGAATGAGATGTCGGGCAGCGGATATTTTTGGTTGGCGGTGGAGACTTGATAGTCAGTGCCCCAATTCACGCCCACGCTGTTCATCGCGTAGGTCCGGCGCATGCCATATTGCACCCACCCCCATTGCGGATCGCTTTCCAGCGTGGGAATGCGATCGGCGGGACACCTTTCAATTTTCGGGCAATATTGTGTGGGCACCATCCCGGTGCTCAAATAGGGATCGGGTGCGGTCCCCGCGAGGTAACGGTGGATCCAGGTGTCCCAGGCGAGTTGCCCGTTCGATGCCTGATAACCCGCTGGCGGATACATGTCTTCGCGATCCGCGGAAAACATGATCAACCCCATGCCAAGTTGCCGCATCTGTGAGGTGCATTGAACGCGCCAGGCACGAGCCTTGGCGCTCGCCAGACCGGGCAGGATGAGCGCGGCGAGAATCGCGATGATGGCAATGACCACGAGCAATTCGATCAACGTGAATCCGGGAGAGCCGGGGGTGGCCAGGGAACGACGGCGTATTTTCATAACTGTTCTTCCCGAAGGCGGTTTGAGCGGCGCTGGTCAACGCTGCACCAGCACCACCGCGTGATTGTTGATGGCGTATTTTTTTCCGGCGGGCGCGGCGGGCGCCTGCACCATGGATTTGGCGGCAAATTCCTCGAAAGTCTTCGGAACGCTGCGGGTACGCATCACGTAATTCCGCAATTCCATTGTGAGTTGATTTAGCACGCTGTCCGTGTTGGCGGAATCTTGAATTACAGCCGGCGTGGCGGGCCTTGTATTCGCGGAGACGGGTCCACGCGGAGATGGCGGGGATGCGGGCACCGCAGCTTCCTGTGGGTTGGTTTCCGCGGGTGCGGTCGGAATGGCGGCAGCGGGAGCTTCCTTCTTTTTGCAACCGGCGCTTAGTCCGGCGATCAATATTGCGCAGAGAAATATGCGGCCCGTGGTAGTCATGAAACAGCCATCGATTTCTTCCGCCCGACGCGGGACGAATTGGTCTGGTGCGCTGACGTCAGATGTAAATACACCTTCATCATGAAGCATTTATTATGGAAATCATAATCATCTCCGTTGCTTCTGGCTTGTCATCAAAATTAGGGACACTGCATGACCGGTAGTTTTGGGATAATTGTCAACGGCCGCCAAATGTGCGAGGCTGCGACACACTATGAAACGGATATTGATCGCGGCGTTTCTGATGGCCGCCACCCTGACAGCCATCGCCCAACCCAAAGATATGAAAAGCGCAACCAACCAGCTGGAAACCGCCACGCTCGGCGGCGGCTGTTTCTGGTGTACTGAGGCGATCTATCAAATGATTCCTGGTGTAAAAGCCGTCCGCAGCGGCTATGCCGGGGGCACGAAGGAAAACCCCACTTATCAGGAAGTCTGCACCGGCGAAACCGGTCATGCGGAGGTCATCCAGGTCGATTTCGACCCCAAAGTTGCCTCCTATGACAAGATTCTCGAAACGTTTTGGGAGGCTCACGATCCCACGACGCTTAATCAGCAAGGCAACGACCACGGCACCCAATATCGGTCCATTATCCTTTACGGCAGCGACGCTCAAAAAGCCGCTGCGGAAAAGTCCAAAGCATCCGCCCAGAAGCACTTTCAAAAGCCCATCGTCACCGAGATTGTCCCGCTAAAGAAGTTTTATGTGGCTGAGGATTACCACCAGAATTACTTCCTCAATCACACCAATCAGCCCTATTGCCGGGCCGTCATCCGGCCCAAGGTCGAAAAGTTCGAAAAGAAGCTCAAAGAGGCTGCCCACTAGGCATTTTAAGAGAACCTTAAGAAAGTGGTTGACAGTTTTCCCCTAACTCGGCAAACTGCGCAATCGATTGCGTTATCGGAAAAAGCGAAAGCTTGGAAAGTGACGCGATCACCTTGAAAAACCGCCTATCACGTCGATGAGCGAAAAACTAAGTGCCGAGTAGAAAACCCCGAGCGTTCTATGAACAAATTCCTTGTACTGGCGTGCGCCTGCCTCGCCGCCGAATCTGTCTTCGCCCTGCCTGATTATGAACCGTTTTCGGATTCCACTGGATCGGGGGGCACCAGCTATGCCGTGGGTGCCAACTTAATCGGCCAGGTGAACGCTTCGGGAAGCAATTGGTTTCAGGCGGGTCCCACAACTGCAATTCAGCCGACTATAGCTGCGGGTGATTTGAATATCGCGGGGCTTTACACAGCCGGCGGGGGCCGAAGTGCTCAGTTCGGAGGCGGGCCTGGAACCAGTGCGCGGCTCAATTTGAGTGTTCCAGCGGCGGGCATCCAGAGCGGCACAGTGTATTTTTCGTTTGCATTGAAACTTACTGATATTACCGGTTTGGACAGCTCGGGACAATTCTTCGGAGGCTTTAATACGGCGCAGGGTTCTCAAATATCGCAGCCAAACACGGTCGGTGAGCGCATTCTGGCCCGAAGCGTAACCGGTGGTTACAACATTGGCGTGCGCCAGGGAACCGGACCAGCGCAAGGAAATTTGGCTTGGGGTGGCACAGTTTTTACGACTTCAGACATTCTATTTCTGGTGGGCAGCTACACATTTAATACCGGCTCGGGATCGGACGATGTCGCCCAGCTTTGGATCAATCCGGATTCTTCAACGTTCGGAGCAGTTTCGGCTCCTGGTGGCTCTCTCTCTTCCACCGGCGGAGCGGATCTGGTGCGTATTGCGAGTTTCACGCTTTACGATCAAAGTGCGGCTGAGCCGGCGACGGGCTTGCTCGATAATCTGCGGTTCGGTCTCACGTGGGCGGATGTAACTCCCGTTGTGCCGGAACCTTCTTCTCTCTCATTGGTGGGTCTGGGATTGGCGGCAATCTTAGCGCGACGGGTCGGACGCAAGGGCTGACCCAGCTCCATTCATCAACCATAACCTAATCCATAGTCTCCCGTTGTACCGGGCGCTTTATATGAAGCAGCTCCCACTTCTCCTTTTGTCTCTATTTGTCTGCGGCCGGGCCCCGGCCGCCGCGTGTTTTGATTCATTCGCCGATTCCACGGGCAGCGGTGGCACGGCTTACACCGTCGGCAGTTATCTTTTCGGCCAGGTCAATTCCCAGGATTGCCGCTGGTATGCGCTGACCAATACGCCTACTCCTCCAGCGACTGGCTTGCCCGTCATCGCTGGCGGAAGTCTCATTTATCCAGGCCTGCCAACTTCCAGCGGCAACTGCATTTTTGTGCCTTCCGCTCCCGGCGTGATGGGTCGTTTGACGCTCAATTTCACCGCCACCTCGGGCACGGTTTATTATTCGTTCCTGCTGAAGGTGGTGGACCTCTCAGGGGTGGACACCAGCGGCACGCAGAATAATTTCCTCGCCGCCTTCGGCGACACGACTGGCAATCAGAACGCCACCCTGCTCCGCGGTGCGACGCGGCTTTACACGCGGCGTTCCGGCGCAGGTTTCAATCTTGGTGTGGCGCGCAACACTTCGACGCCCAGCGATTGGGTTTTCGACAGCACGGTGCGCAGCACGAACCAGGTTTTGTTCATCGTCGGCGCTTACAATTACACCGCGCACACCGCGAGCCTCTGGATCAATCCGTCCGGCTCGACGTTCGGTTCAAATGCGGCGCCGGCCGCCACCATCACCGCCACGGCGGGCGCGGACCTGAACTCCGGCGGCATCCATGCCTTCGTGCTTGGCGGCCGCACCAACGCCCCGCCCGGCTGCTACGTGGATGAACTGCGCATCGGCACTTCGTGGTCTATTGTCACCGGCGGCCTCGATGTCGGCACGCAGCCCACCAACCAGACGCTCAATGCCGGCGCGACCGCCACATTCACCGCCCTCGGTTCGGGCATCGAGCCGATCGGTTATCAGTGGCGTAAGAACGGCGTCGATCTTTCCGATGGCGGCAGAATTTCCGGCACCGCTTCCGGCAATCTTTCGATCAGCAATATCACGCAGTTGGACGCGGGCAGCTACACGGTTAAAATCACGAACTCCAGCAGCGCGGTCACCAGCGCGGTGGCGGTGCTGATGGTGGTTGATCCGTCCATAAATACGCAGCCGACCGCACAAGTCGTTCCCGCTGGAGCGACCGCGACCTTCCAGGTCAGCGCCGGCGGCGTCGCGCCGCTCAGTTATCAGTGGTACAAAAACGGCGCGATTTTGAGCAATGGCGGAAATCTCTCCGGCGCGCAGACCGCCGCGCTCACGATCAGCAATGCCACGAGTGGCGACATCGGCTCCTATTCCGTGCGCGTGCAGAACGGCGTCGGCGGCAGCATCACCAGTTCGGCAGCGGCGCTGTTGACAACCGACCCGGCGATTCCGACCACGCGGCCCAATGTGATTTTCATCCTCTGCGATGACTTGGGATACGGCGACATGGGTTTTCTATATCAAAATGGCCGCATCGCCAGCCTGCCGCGCGAGACGACGCCCAACCTCGACACGCTGGCTTCGGAAGGTATGCAGTTGCGCCGTCACTATTGCGGCGCGCCCGTTTGCGCCCCCTCGCGCGCCTCGTTGTTCTCGGGTGTTCATCAAGGTCACGCCAATGTGCACGATGAGCAGTGGGACAAGGCGATCGCGAATAACCACACCCTCGGAACCGTGATGCGTTCGGCCGGATACGCCACGGCGCTCATCGGCAAATGGGGTTTGGGCGGCGATGATGTCGGCGGCACCACGCCCGCGGATTGGGCGGCCTACCCGACGAAACGAGGTTTTGATTATTTCTACGGCTATGAACGTCACGGTGACGGCCATGAGCACTATCCGAAAGAGGCGCTCTACAGCAACGGCAGCAAACAATGCTACGACGGGACCAACAACGTCACGTCCGGCCTCGATAAGTGTTATACCGCCGACCTGTTCACCGCCCGCGCAAAAAAATGGATTGTCGATCAGCGCAACGGAAATCCTAACCAGCCGTTTTTCCTCTTTCTCGCGTACGACACGCCGCACGCCGCGTATGAATTGCCGACGCAAGCCTATCCCGCCGGTGGCGGCGTCAACGGCGGCCTGCAATGGCTCGGCACGCCCGGCCAGATGATCAATACCGCCAGCGGCACGGTCGATTCCTACATCCCGCCCGATTATCTCGCCGCGACGTACGATGACGATAACAATCCCGCGACCGCACAGGTCCCGTATCCGGAAATTTTCCGCCGGTACGCGACCGGGGTGCGCCGCATCGATGAGGCGGTGGGCGACATCAAAAAGCTGTTGCAAGACCTCGCCATCGACACCAATACCGTTGTGGTGTTCACCTCCGACAACGGGCCGACGGTGGAGGATTACCTCAGTCTCACGCCGCGTTACGCCGGCAATTTCTTTGATACATTTGGACCCTTGGACGGCGTGAAACGCGACACATGGGAAGGCGGCATCCGAATGCCGACGGTAGTTCGCTGGCCCGGTAAAATTCCGGCCGGCACCACCAATCAAACGCCGTCGCAATTCCAGGACTGGATGCCCACGTTCACGGAACTCGCCGGCCTGCCGGGTCCGGCCCGTTCGGACGGCGTCTCGTTGTTGCCGACGTTGCTCGGCACGGGCACGCAGCGTCCCAGCACCATCTACGTTGAGTACGAGGACATTTATGCCACGCCGACCTATGCCGAGTTTGAGCCCAGCCATCGCGGTCGCGTTCACAATCAAATGCAAGTCATCGGGCTGAACGGGTACCAGGGGGTTCGTTACGACATTCAATCGCAGGCCGATAATTTCGAGATCTACGACACGCTGAATGATCCGAAACAAATAACCAATCTCGCCTCTCTGCCGTCGTTCGCGACGTTGCAGCAACAGATGAAGGACCGCGTGTTGCAAGTGCGGCGCCCGGATGCCACCACCCCGCGGCCTTACGATTCGGAATATGTTCCCGCAATCGGGCCGCTCGCCGTCACGAACGGCTTGTTGAATTTCGCCTGCTACGAAGGTGTCTGGCCGTGGGTGCCGGATATCAGCCGCCTAAGTGTGACCGCAACGGGCAGCGTTGCGGGATTGAGCCTCGCAGGACGCTCGCGCGATACGAACTACGCCATTGCGTTCACGGGTTACATTCGCGTTCCCGAAGATGGCGATTACACGTTCTATCTGAACACCGATGCCGGCGCGGAATTGCGTCTGCATGATGCGACGGTGATCGACGATGACTTTCTGCACGTCAATGGCGGCACCAACGCCACCATCCGGCTCAAGGCCGGGTTGCATCCGTTGCGCCTGACGTATCGTCACACCTCTGGAACCAACGTGCTCGATTTGAAGTATTCGGGACCGAACATTTCCAAACAACCGGTGCCCCTGTCGGCTTTGTATGCCGCTTGCCCGTTGTGCATCATCAGTCCGTCAGCGGATGACGACGACGCGCTAACCATGACGAATACCCCGGTAATGATCGACGTATTGGCCAACGATACCGACGACGGCGTGCCCTCGCCGCTGAGCATCGTCAGTGTTTCGACGCCGCTGGCGGGGAGCGCAACGATTGTAAGCAACCAGGTGCGCTATGTTCCCAATCCCGGATTTCTAGGGCAGGACACGTTTACGTATGTCATCACCGACGGCGCGGCGCAGGCGACAGCCACGGTGCGGGTGCAGGTGGCGTTTGCGGACGGGAGTTACTGGTTTCCCTTCAACGAAACCGGCGGCATCGTGGCCCCGGACGCGGGAGGGTATTACACGGCCCAGTTGCAGGGTTACCCGAACGATCCGGCCCAGTGGGTCGCAGGTCGTTACAACCGCGCGCTCACTTTCGACGGGGAGAGCAACTACGTCACGATTCCCGGTTTCACGGGCATCCTCGGCACGGCGCCCCGGACTTGTGCGGCCTGGATCAAAACCACCGCGACCGCCAATGTGGCGGTGATGGGTTGGGGTGTGAATTCCTCGGGGAACAAGTGGAGTTTTTTATCCCAGGCCGGAAATGCCCGGCTGGAAGTTACGGGTGGTTGGGTGCAGGGAACACGGTTGATTAATGACGGTCAATGGCATCACGTCGCCTGCACGTTTCAGAACGATGGCACCCCGGACGCGACGGACGTGAAGCTTTACGTGGACGGCACGCTGGAGCCGATTTCGAGTTCTCAATCAGTGGCGATCAACACGCTCGGTGGCGGTTTGGTGACCATTGGCGACGATGTGCAGGATCGATTTTTTTTCGGCACGATTGACGAGGTGCACATTTACAATCGCGCTCTAAGTGCGGGCGAGATCAGCGCGCTCTATCAATCTCAAAATCAATCCGCGGAGGCCTGGTTTCATCGTTACTTTGACAATGCCCCCCTCAACTGGAACACGGATGACGACGGCGACGGAGAGAGTCGGCTCGGTGAATATGCCTTTGGGGGTGAACCGCTGATTTCCGATCCCGACGTCCGGCGGTTCATGCCGGAGATTGTCGCCAATCATTTGCGAATTCATTTTCATCGTCGCGCGGCGGGCACTCATGAACTGACCTACCAGGTGCAAAGCTCCACCGACTTGAGTCACTGGAGCCCCCTTGCAGGCGTGGAGATTTCCAGCATATCCTCCGCGCTGGCCGGATTTGATGACGTCATTTTTGAAGCGACGGCCTTGATTTCCGGGACGGGTCCGATGTTCGTTCGGCTTTCCGCCCTCCTGCCATAAAGGTAGGAAATCCAAATCCAAAGATAAAAAACTGTTGACACGATATTTTGGGTCAGCCATATTGCGCAAACGATTGCGTAAAAGCCCAAACCTATAACCCCCAGCGAAAGGCACCGTTATGCGACAAACTCCATCCGGGAGAATGATTGTTTGCCCCCAAAAGGAAACCTCCTTCTTCAGTTCGATCCGAGACCAGAACCGCTTCCAAAAAACCCCTTCGATAAAAACCCTTTTAGCAACCGCAGCCGTGGCGTTGGCCGCGAGCCTGGGTGCGGAATCAGCCCGCGCGTTGCCGGTTTATGAGCCGTTTGCCGATGTCTCCGCGCAAGGTGGCACAACCTACGCGATCGGCAGCAACTTATACGGTCAGACTAATTATCCCACGGGCCGATGGAATGGCGTGGGCATCAGCGGATTTTCCGGCGTTTTGCCGACGATCAACTCCGGGAACCTGAGTTACACCGGTCTGCCGGCCTCAACCGGTAACAGTGTTTTGGTGCAGCCGAGCCTCGGCGGTGGCGCCCGGCTAAACCTGACCAACAACATCGGGCCAAGCTTCAGCTCTATATATTATTCGTTCCTGCTTAAGATCACCGATCTGACGGCCGTTGGCACCACCAACGCCAACAATCCGATCTCGGCATTGTGCGACGACCCGCGTGAACAAAACGCACAGGTGGCGCGACTCGGGGCCCGGTTGCTGACGAAAAAATCCGGCGCGGGCTATGTGCTCGGTCTTGGCCGCAACAACACACTGACCGACTACGCGTACGAATCGACGGTTCACAACGTGAATGACACGGTGTTCGTCGTCGTTTGCAACGTCCTCGACGGCGGCACGACCAACGTCAGCCTGTGGGTGAATCCGGCCCAGGGAACTTTTGGTGCCAATACGCCGCCAGCGGCGAGCGCCACGGCGACGCTTTATAGCGCCACGGGGGGCGGCCTGAACGCCAGTGGTCCTCAAGCGTTTGCGCTCCTTTGCCAGTTTGCCACCGCGCCCACGGCCGTGATCGACGATGTGCGCGTCGGCAGCAGTTGGGGAGTGGTGACCGGCGGACCGGACATTGCCATTCAGCCGACCAATCAGACGGCCAACGCGGGTTCAGCGGTCAGTTTCTCCGCGCTGTCATTTGGCGGCACCGGTTATCGCTGGCAGAAGGACAGCGTTGACCTGAGCAACGGCGGCAAGATTAGCGGCGCGACGTCTCCGACTTTGACCATCAGCAACGTGCTGGCGGCGGACGTCGGCAACTACGCCCTCGTCATTTCCAACGCCTATGGAATCATTACCACCATCGCGGCCTCGCTCGCGGTGAATGACCCGGTGGTCGTCACGCAGCCAGTCAGTCAGGTCATCATGCCCAACGGCAGCAATACCACGTTGCACGTGGTCGCCGCCGGCACGCCGACCCTTACTTATCAGTGGTACAAAGACGGAAATCCGTTGAGCAATGGCGGCCATATCTCCGGCGCACTGACGGCCAATCTCACCGTGAGCAGCTATTCGTCCGCTGATTCGGGAACCTATTATGCCATCGTGCAGAACGGTCTGGCCAATAGTGTCACCAGCAGCAACTCGATCTTGCTTTCCACCGACCCGGCCATCACCAGCCAGCCTCTCAGCCAGACGAATGTGTACGGGTCGAACGCCATCTTTCAGGTGACGGTGACCGGTACGCCGCCCATTTCCTATCAATGGAAAAAAGTAGGGTTCGGCGATTTAAGCGACGGTGGCAATATCTCCGGCTCTCATTCCAATGTGCTGACCATCAGCGCAATTTCCGCAGCCGACGCAGGAACCTATTTCGTGACCGTCACGAACGCATTGGGTGATGCTGATAGCGCGCAAGCATCCCTGGTGGTGCGCGATCCGGCGATCGTTTCCGGCCCGGCCTCAACCAATATCGTAGCCGGCGCGACGGCTGTGTTTCATACCGTCGTGGTCGGCACTCCTTCGCTGACGTATCAGTGGTATAAGGGCGCCACCATCCTGTTTGATGGCGGCAACATTTCGGGCGCTTCGACCGACACCTTGACCATCGCCAACGTGGGGACCGGCGATCAGGGCAGCTATAGCCTGCAAGTCATCAATGGCCTCAGTGCGACCGAGACCAGTTCGAATGCCGTCCTGACCGTGGTGCAGCCATTCGTGATTACGGCACAACCCACTTCACGAAAAGTGGCAGCCGGCGCCACTACCGCGCTCGGCGTGGGAGCGACCGGCACTTCGCTGACGTACCAATGGCGATTCGGATCGACGGACATTCCGGGAGCGACCTCTTTCGGTTATGTGCTGGGCAATGTCCAGGCGACCAATGTCGGGACTTACACTGTGGTGATTGGCAGCGGCGGGAACTTCCTGACGAGCTCCCCGGCCACGGTGAGCATCGTGAGCCCGATTCGCTTTTACGAAACCAACGTGGTGGTGATTCGTGTTGGTAGTGGCGCCCAGACACTGAGCGCCAACGGTAACACCATGTCGCTGGATCAATTCGGCAACGATGGCACGTATCTGAGCACCGTCGGCATTCCCGACAGCGGTCCTTACGCCATGGTCGCCATCGGACCCAACGTCGTGACGGTGGGGGCAAACAGTTCCATCACCGGCAACAGCCTGTCGCGCTCTGCCGACGGACTGCATCTCTCTTTCGCCGGTTACGCGACGAACCTCACCTACGGTGCGGCCCTGCAAAATGCGCCGTCAACCTCGGTGCCGCGCGGCATCGGGCTTATTGATTCCCAGGCGCATTACGCTTTGGCCATCGCCGCCACCAACGGTTTCAACACGGCGATCTGGCGTGGGGCGGTCACCGATGGCACCAACAATTACTACGGCCATGCCCGTACGGTAGGCACGTATTACTTCGGCTACGATGCCACGAACGCGATCATCCAGAACACCTGGGTCAACACTCGGTCGATGGCGATCTTCAATAACAACATCTACATGGTGTCGGCCGTCGCGGCTGGCAATGGTGTAATGTTGATTTCGGGACTGCCCACGGCGCCGGTGACGCCCACGGTTCTGTTCCCGGATGGCACGGGTGCATCAGATTGCGATGTGAGTCCGGATGGCAATACCATCTATCTTGCGGACGACGGCGGTTCCGGCAGCGGCGCTGGCGTGCAACGCTGGCACTTTGACGGTTCGACCTGGACCCAACTCTACATCCTCACGAGCGGCCTGGGCGGCGGCGCACGTTATGTCGCCGTTGACTACAGCGGCCCGAATCCGGTGGTATTCGCGGTAACCACGGAAAGCACGGACAACCATATTGTGCGCTTCGTGGATACCGGCGCCGGTTCCACTGGTACCGTGGTCGCCGACGCCGGTGGAAATCAAACCTTCCGCGGCATTCGTTTTGGACCGCGCGCGGCCAATCTGGCCGCCCCGACCATCTCGTATTCGACCGACGCCAGCAACAACCTCCTGTTGAACTGGCCGGGACCGTTCTATCTGCAATCCGCGACCACGGTCGTCGGACCGTACAACGACGTCGTCAACGGCACGCGGGTGTTTACCAACGCGACGCCGGTGGGCACCCAGGGCTACTTCCGCCTGCGGCAATAGGGTGCGGATGACCAGATTCTGGATGACGGCCGGAGTTCTGGGCCTGATCGCTGGCCTGGAACTCCGCGCCGCAGTGCAGTCACCGGTTTTGGATCGCGTCATACCGCGGCCACTGCCGGACCATCCCGGCAATATCTTTTTGGCGGGAGAGGAAGTGTCGGTGCCGACGCCCGGACTTACCAACGGAATCTGGCGCGTGCTGGATTACGAAGGCAACACCGCCGGCACGGGTGAGGTGCAAAATGCCCGTGTTCAACTGGGGAAACTTCCGGTCGGTTATTACGAGTTGTTTTGCGGTCCGTCCGCGGCAACCAACCGCATCACTCTCGGAGTGCTGGCGCCTTTGAAAGCGCCGACCCCGCTTACTTCTCCCATCGGCATCGATGTCGCCAACGCCTGGTTTTTCCCCAAGGAAAAAATGGCCGCACCGGTCAATCTTTGCACGTTGGCCGGAATGAACCGTGTCCGCGACCGCCTGCTCTGGCCGGAGCTGGAACCCAAGCGCGGCGAATGGGCCCCGCACACCCGTTACGAGGATTCGATCGAGGCGCAGATGGCCGCCGGATTGAAAATTCTTGAAGTGAATCACGCCTCGGCAAGCTGGGCCAATACCAACGCCGGGCGGTTCCCGCTGGATTTGCGCGACGTTTATGATTTCAACAAGGAACTCGCCCGTCGCTGGTCGGGCAAGGTGGAGGCCATCGAGCCGTGGAACGAGGCCGACATCATCGAATTTGGCGGCCACAACGGCAGCGAAATGGCTTCATTGCAAAAGGCCGCTTACTACGGGATCCGCGCCGGCAGCAGCAATGTCACCGCCTGCATGAATGTCTTCGCCATCCGCCGGGCGGCCACGCTCAAGGATTTCAGCGAGAACGAAGCCTGGCCCTACTTTGACACGTTCAACGTGCATCACTATGAGCCGCTGCGGAATTATCCCAGCCTGTACGCCGATTATCGCGCGGTGTCCGGCGGACGGCCAATGTGGGTGACGGAATGCAGCGTGCATGTTTATTGGGATGGCGATGAGAAACTGAAGGAACTCAACGCCGAGAACCTGCGGCTGCAATGTGAGCAAGTCACGAAAACCTATGTCCTCAGCCTCTATCAAGGCGTGCAGGCGATTTTCTATTTCGTCCTGCCGCAATATTCGGAACGCACGATTCAATACGGTTTGTTGCACGAGGACCTGACACCGCGTCCCGGCTACCTCGCCCTGGCGGCCGTCGGGCGATTGCTCGCGGATGCGAAGCCGTTAGGTCGCGTGCCCTTGAAGGAAGGTGACGGGCAAATTTATTATTTCAGCGCGAAGCCGGACGGCAAAGCCGCCGACGTGGCGATGATCTGGTCGCAAAAGGAAATGAACCTGCCGCTGCCCGGCCGCGCGCTGGCCGTTTACGATCATATGGGCCGCGTTCGCGCCATCGGCGAAGGCAATACGCTGACCATCAATTTGCTGCCGGTTTTTGTGGTATTCGCCCCGGGAGATCATCCCGCACTGATTCCGCCTCCGAAGCCGGCGAAGTATCTGCCCGGCGAACCCTCGCCGATCGTGTTACAGGCATTGCTGCCAGAGGCGGTTGATTTCAAACGCTCCGGATACAAGGTTGCGGCCGGTAAGCCAATGGAGATTCCCATTTACCTGTATAATTTTGGCTCGGCCAAATCACAGGGTCGCCTGAGCGTAACCTCCACCGGGCCATTTAAAGCCGCCATCGGCGAACAGGCCGAGATCGCGCCGGGCGAGCGCAAACCCCTGACGCTGACTTTGACCCCGACCGGCACGAATAGCTGGACGGACGCGAACGTCAGAATTAATGGAGACTTTGGCGCCCAAGGTCGTCCGTTGCTCTCTCTGCACCTGGTGCCGGATGATGCTTCGACTGGCAAAGCGGCGGATGCGAAGTGATAGTTGAAAATGCCGAATACCAGATGGATATCAAAAACACCGCGTGCGGCGACGGTTGCGGGATGGCTTTGCCTGTTGACGTCGGCGCTGGCGGTGCGCGGTGAATTGGTTATTGCGAACAAAGGAAAGACGGATTGTCCCATCGTGACGCAGGCGGGAGCGACTGACGCCGAGAAATGGGCCGCCCGGGAACTGGCCGACACGCTTCAAAAAATAACCGCTGCTGATTTCAGGATTTCCACGAATGGCGTCAAGAAATCCGCCCCGGCGATCATCGTGGGCCAGGGCCCGCAGGCGGCGGAATTATTTCCCGAGGTGGATTTCTCCAAGCTCGCCTCCGAGGAATGCATCATGCGCTTAAAAGGCAACAAGCTGTTGCTGGCGGGCGGCCGCCCCCGCGGAACGATTTACGCCGTGAGCCGGTTTTTGCAGGAGCAGGGCGGAGTCCGATGGTGGACGCCTTGGGCGACGAATGTGCCCAAGCGCGCGACTTTTCGTCTGGCGGAATTGAATCGCACGGAAAAGCCGGCGTTCGAATATCGTTCGCCTTATTGGTTTTCGGCGTTTGATCCGCAATGGAAGGCGCTTAATTGCGTTAACAGCGAACACGGCGGTTTGCCCGCCGAACTGGGCGGCTCCATTCGCTACAAGGGATTCGCGCATACATTCCATCGTCTGGTCCCGCCCGAGAAACATTTCGCGGAGCATCCCGAGTGGTTCAGTCTCGTGAAGGGCGAGCGCTCCACCAACCGCACGCAATTGTGCCTCACCAATCCCGACCTCCGCGACTTCGTGGTGCGCCGTGTGCGCCAGTGGCTGCGGGAGGACCCCGATGCGCAGATCGTATCGGTGACGCAAAATGACTGGAACGGCTGGTGCGAATGCGAAAACTGCAAGGCGCTCGATGACGCCGAAGGCAGCCACTCCGGCACGATGCTCGCGTTCGTGAATTATATTGCCGAGAAAATCGAGCCGGATTTTCCCGACGTGGCGATCGACACGTTCGCCTATACCTATACGCGCAAACCGCCGATGACCTTGCACGCGCGCACGAATGTCATCGTGCGGCTCTGCTCCATCGAATGTAATTTCCGCGAACCGCTGACGGATCCTTCGAATGCGGCGTTTGCTGACGACATCCGGAAATGGTCGAAGATTTGTTCGCATCTCTACGTATGGGACTACACCACGGATTTTCGAAACTACGTTCATCCGCATCCCAACTGGTTCACGCTGGGACCCAACGTCCGCTTCTTTCAGGAGCACGGTGTGAAAGGGGTTTTCGAGCAGGGCGCGTATCAGGGCCACGGGGCGGAGATGGGCGAAATGCGGGCGTGGGTGCTGGCGCAGTTGCTTTGGAATCCGCAGCAGGATGACCGCGCGCTCATTCGCGAATTTTTGGAGGGTTACTACGGGCGCGAAGCCGCGCAGCCGATCGGCGAATATTTTCAATTGATGTATAATGCCTCGCGGGGCGTGACGCTGGGCTGTTTTCTGAATCGGGACCAGCTCCCGCACCTCAGCATCGCAACGTTGTCCGCCGCCGAACGACTCTGGCAGCAGGCGGAGAAGGCGGCCGTCCTCGACCCGGTGCAACTCGCTCGCGTGCGCGAGGCGCATCTGCCGGTCCGATATGCGTTTTTAAGAAGTTGGAATCGTTTGCGGCGAGCGAGTTGGGAACAGAATGCCACCTGGCCGCTGCCCGAGCCGAGACAGGTCGTAATCGACGAATTTCGCAAAGTGTGCCAGGGCGTTCCCGACAAGGAATGGACCCAGGTGACGTTGTTAAACGAACGCGGGCTGACCGTGAGTGACTTTTTGAAAAATCTTCCGCCGGAACGTTTCGACGGCAGCCGCCCTCCGCCGCCGGCGCGGTTGAGTGTCCCGGTTGCTCCGCCGGACGTGGCGGGTTTCGACCCGAAATCTTGCGTGGATTTGCAGGACGATCAGGCGTCGTTGAGCGGGCTCGGAAAGCTCGCCGATATATTTCCCGATCCGAACGCCTCCGACCTGCGGGCCGTGTGGCTGGCCGGCGACCACAAGGAATGGGCGTTCCGCATCCCCGGAGTTAATTTGCCGGATCGTGCGCAGAGCGGAAAATGGAACGTTTACGCCGTGGTCCGCATCAAGCCGACCAGCAAAGGATGTCCACCGGGCACGCCGATCTTTACCGCCGGGGTTTACGATAATCAGACCAAGAAAACGGTGATGGAACTCAAGGCGGTCGCCGGCGATACGGTGCAGCGATATCATTCGTATCTCATCGGCACCGTGGACATCAACTCTCGGCGCGATATCTGGGTGGCTCCCGCCGACAATCCCGCCGTACGAGCGGTGTGGGTGGATCGCGTATTTCTCGCGCCGGCGTCGTGAAATGGATATGCCGGCGGCTCCCATAATTTTTCCTGTTAACATACTATGATTCGACCATCGAAAACCGCCCGTATCCTGCTGAGCGTCTTTGCGCTCGGCCTGCTGCTTAACCTGACCTCCACGACTTCGGCGCGCGCCGCTGAAAAGCCGAAACTCAACGTCGTGCTGATTCTGGCCGACGACTTCGGATGGACTGACCTCGCCTGCTACGGCAGCACCTACTACGAATCACCGAACATCGACAAGCTTGCGAGCGACGGCGTCAAATTCACCCAGGCGTATTCGGCCTGCACGGTCTGCTCGCCTTCGCGGGCCGCGATTCTGACGGGCAAATATCCCGCGCGCCTGCACATCACCGATTGGATTCCCGGCCTGCCGCCGGAAAATCCCAAGTTGCTCGTGCCGGATTGGACGAAGTACCTGGGCCTGCAGGAGTTCACGCTGGCGAATGCGTTTCACGACGCCGGTTACGCCACGGCGAGCATCGGCAAATGGCATCTCGGCGGCGAACCGTATTATCCGGACAAACACGGTTTCGACATCAACCTCGGCGGCACGGACGCTCCGAATCCCAAGGACGGATATTTCTCGCCCTACAAAATCGCCACCCTGCCCGATGGACCCAAGGGCGAATATCTCACCGACCGCCTGGGGATGGAGGCCGTGAAGTTTATTGAGAAGAATAAAAATCACCCGTTCTTCCTCTACATGCCACAGTTCGCGGTGCATTTGCCGGTGCAATCCAAGGAGGCGCTGACTGAAAAATACAAAAAGAAGCGCCAACCCGGTCAGCAACAAAACAACGCCGCGTACGCCGGGATGATCGAAAGCATGGACGACACCGTGGGACTCATCCGCAAAACGCTCGACGACCTCAAGATCGCCGATCGCACGCTGATTATTTTTGCGTCGGACAACGGCGGCCGCGTGCCGACAACGTCGAACCTGCCGTTGCGCGTGGGCAAGGGTTCCGCTTACGAAGGCGGCGTGCGCACCCCCTTGATCATTTATTGGCCGGGTGTCACCAAGGCGGGCGCGGTGTGCGACGTCCCGGTGATCGGCATGGATTTATATCGCACGGTATTGGAAGCGGCGGGCATCAAGGCCGGAGCGGAAAAAGGCGTCGATAGCGCAAGTCTCGTTCCGTTGCTGAATCAAAAAGGCACCGTGGATCGCGACGCCATCTACTGGCATTACCCGCACTATCAGCATTATCAACTCGGCGGTTGCACGCCGTATGGAGCGATTCGTGCCGGCGATTATAAACTGATTGAGTTCTTCGATGACATGCGCGTCGAGGTTTACAATGTAAAGGACGATATCAGCGAGACGAACAATCTCGCCGCAAAAATGCCGGAGAAAACCGACGAGTTGCGCAAGCGGCTTCACCAATGGCGCGAAAAAGTCGGCGCGCAAATGCCAACACGCAATCCCGCGTACGACCCCACCAAACCCGAGAGCAAACCGAAGGCGAAGAAGGCGGACGTGCCGGATAAATAAATTCGCCCGAGGCGGCAGAGAGCATGAAATCGTCCCTTCAGTTTCGGAAAGTATTGCGCCCGTGCGTTGTGGCGTGCGCGTTGCTGGTAGCCTGGGGCGGGATATCGACGGCTTCGGCCGGAAATGCGGAACGAAATTGGGACAACGTCAAAACCTGGGTTTATCAACTCACCGAATACAAGGAAGGCAAACTCGATGAGATCGGAAGTGCCGGATTTGATCTGGCGGTGATCGATCTCAGCCGCGACGGGAAGAGCGATTGCTTCACCCGGGAGGAAGTGTCGGCGCTGAAGCAAAAGGGAATGATCGTGCTCGCCTATTTCGAAATTGGCGCCATCGAGAATTATCGCCCGGAATGGGCGTCCGTTCCGGATGATCTCAAGGTGGGCGTGGTTAAGGGCTGGCCCAAGGAACAGCTGGTAAAATTCTGGGAAGAACGCTGGTGGCCGGTCGTTCAGGGCCGGGTGGACCAGGCGTTGAAGGCGGGATTCGATGGTGCGTATCTTGATATGGTCACTGCCTATGAGGAGATTCCCGCCAAAGGAAAGGAGCGCGAAGAACTCGCCAATAAAATGGTGGACCTGATTAGCCGCATCGCGGGCTACGCCCGGTCAAAGGATCCGCACTTCAAAATTGTGCCGCAAAATTCGCCAGAGCTGTACACGTGGTCCAACTGGGAGGCGAAGCCGAACGAAAAATATCTTGCGGCCGTGGATGGCCTGGGAATCGAGGACGTTTTTTATCTCGCGCACGACAAACCCGCCACCGCTCAGTGGGCCCGGGAAAATCGTGACAACGCCCTCGCCCTCAAGCGCGCCGGGAAGCTGATTCTCGGAGTCGATTATGCCCGCACGTCGGCGTGCATCGCGGACGCCTATGCCCGGCAGCGCGAGATCGGTTTCGTCCCTTATGTGTCCGTCGTGGACCTCAATATCGTTTTGCCGGAGGGACAAACGCCGCCCAAAAAGGCGGGCGGAAAAAAGCCAGCCAGCCAGGCCCAATGAATCAAAATTTATGACCCATCAAATAGTTGCCCGAGTAAAACCAACGATTGCCGGCGCCTGCAAAGCTGCCGTTGTCGCGTTAGTGTCCACCTTGGCCGGCTTCGCCGCGCACGCGGCGCCGATCAAATTGCTGCCGGAAAAAGTCCCGCCGGTCGTCCCGGATCGCCAGGATTTTGAAATTCCAGATCGCGTGAAAATGACCGGCTGGATCGAAACGCGCCTGCAAGCCAACGAAGGCAATCGCCTCGTGAAGATCGACCCTGCGCGGTTGCTCGAAGGATATCGCAAACGTCCGGGCCGTCAGACGTGGGATGGCGAACATGTCGGCAAATGGCTGCACGCCGCGACCCTCGCATGGGCCTACACCGGTGATCCCGCGTTGCGCGAGAAGATTGATTATGTCGCCGCAGAATTGGGCAAGTGCCAGCTCGAGGACGGTTATCTCGGCACCTACTCGGAGGAAGAGCGCTGGACGCAGTGGGATGTGTGGGCGCACAAATACAACCTCATCGGTCTGCTGACCTACATTCGCTACACCGGCAACACCGCACCTCTCGAGACGTGCCGCAAGATGGCGGATTTGCTGTGCAACACCTTCGGCGACCAGCCGGGCAAGCGCGATATCATTCCGGCGGGACAGCACAAGGGCCTCGCGCCCACGAGCGTGCTTGAGCCGATGGTATTGCTTTATCGTTTCACCGGTGAACCTCGGTATCTCGATTTCTGCAAATATATTGTTCGCTCCTGGGAACAGCCCAACGGACCGAAAATTGTTTCCACGCTGCTCGCGGAAAAAAGCGTTGAACATGTCGGCGACGGAAAGGCGTATGAGATGCTTTCGTGCCTCAACGGCGCTTTTGTCGCCCGCCGCCTTTACATCACTGGCACGGCGAGCTATCGCGAATTTTTCCACGACGATTTCGATCTGCCGAACGTCAACAACGTCGGCGAAACGTGTGTAACGGTCACGTGGCTGCAGTTCAACGCGCAATTACTGCGGCTCACCGGCGACGCGCGCTACGCGGAGCAGCTCGAACGCGTGGTGCTCAATCAGCTCTTTGGCGCGCAATGTCCTGACGGCTCGGCATGGGGTTATTACGTCCAAATGCAGGGCAAGAAACCGTATAGCGCCACCCTTGACGGACATTGCTGTCTTTCGAGCGGACCGAGGGGCGTGGCGCTGATTCCCACATTCACGCTCAGCACCGACGCGGATGGCCTGGTCGTAAATCTTTACGAAGGCGGCACCGCGAACTTAACGCTGCGTGACGGGATGAATGTGCAGGTTGTTACGGAAACCAAATATCCTGCGGATGGAAAGATCGCGGTGACCGTTTCGCCGGCGGACAAAAAGACATTCACCGTGAAACTGCGTATTCCAGAATGGTGCGAGAAACCCGAGTTGCGTGTGAACGGAAAGAAGGCGAAAACGAAGGCGGGCGCCGATGGTTACGTGGCGGTGGATCGCGAGTGGAACAAGGGCGACAAGATCGACCTCGACCTGAAGGTTGAGCCGCGCGTGATTGTGGGAGATCACCGCAACGAAGGCCGCATCGCTGTCATGTATGGGCCGCTGGTGCTTGCAGCCGATCAGGCGTTGCTGGGCGACAATAGTTGTCCGCTGCCGTACGTCGGTGTTCGGAGCGCAAAGCTGGCGGCGCTGCATGTCACGCCCGAGCCGGCGGCCGGCGCTTACAAAACCTGGCCGGAGGCGGAAGTGTTTCGCATCAATGGCGTCGCGACCAAAGACACCGGTTCGGTAAAGGCCGGCACGATGGTCAAGGTTGGCCTGGTTCCGTTCGCGGACGCGGGCGCAACGGGAACGCCCTATAAGATATGGCTGCCGTACGAGAAGCCGCGCGCGGATCGCAGTGTATTGAGCGACGGTGTGGAAATTCGTTCGCGCAAGCCCAATGCCGGCTCCATTCTCGATGATAATCTCAAGACCATCGCAACGACGTTCGCCAACAAGCGGGCGCAGGATGATTGGTTCGGCGTGGAATTGGAAGTCCCGGTCACCATCGAGCGCGTGGTGTTCGCGCATGGCCAGACGTTTCATGATGGCGGGTGGTTTAACTCGACCGCGGAAATGCCGCGCTTTGAAATCAAAACCGGCGCCACCAATGCGTGGACGCGTCTCGCGGAGGTACCCGGCTATCCCGCGACCACCGCCACGGATGCCGGGGGCTTGAAGGCAGGTGAGAAATTCACTTATCAACTGCCGAAGCCGATGGAGATCTACGGGCTGCGGGTAGTTGGCAAACCGGCCAGCGGCGATAATCCGAAACAATCGTTCGCCTCGTGCGCGGAACTGGAAGCGTTCGCGCCGAAAAACTGAGATGACGATCGGAAAGGTTTGGGCCGCCGCGCGATTGCTTCTGGCTTTCGCCGGCGCGGCCGTGCCGGGCGCAACGGTCTCGTTCGCCCGCGATTATCATATCGATAGTCGCGTCGGCGCGCCGGAAGGCGACGGCACCACTTCGCATCCGTGGCAATCCCTTGAAGCACTATCCAAAGTCGAGTTTCAACCTGGTGACAACATCTGCTTCGCGCGAGGTTCGCGGTACGAGGGCGGTTTCGAACTGAACGAGTCCGGCACGACGAATTCGCCGATTACGATCAAGGCGTATGGGGCCGGCGCCGCTCCGCGATTCACGAATCCTCATTCCGCGTCGCTGAATGGCAACGCGATTCGAGTGAATGGCAGTCACGTGATCATCGAGGATTTATTCTTCGAACGTTGTCCCATTAATCCTGTTTCCACCGATGTGCGAAAGCTCGGCGCGGTGTTGCTGACGACCAATGCCAACTGGTGCATCGTGCGAAATTGCGAGATGACGCAGACGCCGATTGGCGTGACGGTTCACGGTGAGCACAATCTCATCACCCGCAATTACATTCACGACAACAATAACCTGATCAAACCGCACTGGGGTCCCGTGTGCGTCATGATCTGCGGTTCGCATAACGAAATTTCCTACAATCGATTCGTGAACTACTGCGCCCCCAGCCGCGAGTATGGCCACGACGGCGGGGCCATCGAGATTCATGATCGCGCAATTCCGAAGGAGGGAATGGTGATCCATCACAACCTTTCGCTGCGCAACCAGGGCTTTATCGAATGGGTGGGACATAACAAGCAGGACAATTTCCTGATTCATCACAATGTTTGCATGGACTACCAATCCTTTCTCGGGCTCACCGGGCCTTGCACCGATTTTCGAGTCGAGCATAACACCGTGGTCCGCGTCCTGGCGCACAAGGAACCAGATTCCGAGGATGTGATTTTCTGGAGCTATTTCGGCAGTACCAACGTGAACTTTCGAAACAACATTATTGTGTATGATCCCGCACGAGTGGAACCGCCATTTGCCCGGGGAGAACTCAAGCACTCCTATAATTTATTTTACCGGCTCGACCACGATCATATTCCCAAACAGGCCAATCCCGAGGCCTACGAGCGCAAATATCTGGGTGGCGGCGCGCAGTTAAGCTGGGGGGACCGCGTTGGTGATCCTATGTTCCGTAACTATCGCAGGCAGGATTTTCATTTGAAAGCCGGGAGCCCTGCCATCGGCCGCGGCACAAACCTGCAATACACCGTCGATTTTGATGGTGTGCCGATACCAACGGGAAAGGCTCCCGATATAGGGGCTTTTCAATTTGTTCCTGAGCGTTAAATAATTTTATTGACAGCATGAATAAATTGCGCCACATTTTGCGCAAACGATTGCGTGAAGGCTTTTAGAATCCCTCGACCACGTTAAAACTCCAGTTTATGCAAAAAGCGACAGCGGCAAGTAACAGCGTCGGCGCTTCCCCTCGCAAATCGCGAATGGCGGGCTTTACTTTGATCGAACTATTGGTGGTTATCGCCATCATCGCCATCCTGGCGGCTTTGTTGTTGCCGGCGTTGGCGCGCGCCAAGGAGAAGGCCCAACGTGCCGCCTGCAAATCGAACATGAGGCAGGTTGGACTCTCGTCAATCATGTATGCGGCGGATTCCGCGGATCGTTTTCCTACCGCCACTTGGAACCCTACCGCGGCTAATCCTTCATATCATGCCGTGTGGTTGCCCACTGACACTTACAACTACTTTACCACCGTCGCCAAAGTCAGCACCAATTGCCTTTCCTGTCCCAATCTGGCGAAGGTTGGCTCCTGGTTTTGGTTCAAACCCGAACGTGTTCGGGTGGGTTATTTCTGTTTGTGGGGCATTCCCACTGAGAAAGATACACGCCCACGCGATGGAAATTACGGCGCCTCTCCCTTTCCTTGGGATTCTCCGAAAAAAACCTCCGATTTGTCCACTCCCTACACATTGATTCTCAGCGATATCATCAGTAGTGGGATCGATAATTTCGATAACCTAACCGATGTGAGTGTCGCCCCGCATACCGCTTCGGGTCTGCGTCGCGCGGGGGGAAGTCCGGCACCGGCCTCTTTAGGGTCTGACGGCGGGCATGTGGGATCCATGGATGGGTCTGTCCTTTGGCGTCGGCAACGGGATATGCATCTGCGATGGACGTTCTGGAATCCGACGCCAGTGCAGGGAGATTACATGGGTTACTGGTAGTCCGCGGGCGGGATTTAGATATTGACGGGTCCGCGAATAATGACCATTGTTGCACAATCGATTGTTTTGCCGGGAAGGCGGAACAATGGGGATGAAAATCCGCATGATTCTCGTTCCAGTAACCGTGAGTTTGTGCTTCCTGTGAACCGCGAGCATCCAGAAACGCCGGCTTCGTCTTATGCGCCGCTGGGGGAGAATGAACAACCAACCTTGCAAGGCATCGCGGAGCGTTCCGGCTTTTCAGTAACCACCGTTTCCCGTGTTTTGAGCGGTCAGGCTACTCGGTATCGCATCAGCAAGCAGACCGAGGCCGCCGTTCGCAAGCTGGCCAAGGAGTTCAATTTTGTCCCAAACGACCTGGCACGAAGTCTCCGCTTGAAGCGTACTTTGAAAATCGGCCTCGCAATTCCCGACATTTCCAATCCTTTTTTTGCCGGCATCGCCCGTCAGGTGACGCTCGGCGCGCACAAACACGGCTATTCCGTGGCGCTGCACGATACCGAAGACAGTATCGACCTCGAAATTCAGGCGCTTGAACTGTTGCAACGGCGCAACGTCGAGGGTGTGGTGCTCTGTCCCGTGGGCCAATCTGGCGAACACCTGCGCAAATTCCTCGCGCGATCGCTGCCGATCGTGCTGGTGGATCGCTATTTTCCAAACCTCCCGCTGCCCTATGTCAGCTCGGACAATGTGGCCGGTGCGAGGGAAGCCACGGAACTATTGATTGCCAACGGCCATCGCCGGATCGCTTGCTTGCAAGGGTTGCATGGAACCTCACCCAATGAATCGCGGATTCGCGGTTATAAAGACGCGCTAGCCAACCATCACCTGCCGATCGATGAACGGTTAATCGTCGGCGACAGCTTTAGCGAGCAAAGCGGATACATTGAAACGAAGCTACTGCTGAAGACGGCGCCGGATGTTCGCGCCATCCTCGCGTTATCCAACGTGAATGCTCTGGGCGCGATTCGCGCCTTGACCGAGGAGCGCCGGAACATCCCTGACGATATCTCCCTGGTGTCGTTCGACGACACCCCGTATTCGGCGTATCTTGCCACCCCGATGACGACAGTCACACAGTCCTATTCGGAAATGGGAGAAGTCGCGGTAAAACTCCTTTTCGATCAAATCCAATCTTCGCGCAAAGAAACCGGCGGTGGAATATTGCTGCCCACCAGCCTTATGATCCGGAAGTCGGTCAAACGCCTGGATCCGCCACCCAATTGAACCCAATTTTTACTCCGCCCGCCGCCGCCCGGACAATCATCCGGATCGGCAGCGCGAACGCGCGGAACCTGCTTAATCGCCCATGGCCAAAAATTCCATCGTAGTAGTCGGCAGTTCCAACACCGATTTGATCATCAAAATGGAACGGATTCCCAAATCCGGTGAAACCGTTTTGGGTGGAGAATTTGCGCGGGCGGCCGGCGGTAAAGGCGCCAATCAAGCGGTCGGCGCCGCGCGGGCGGGCGGTGCGGTGTCCTTTATCGGCCGCATCGGCCGTGACAATTTCGGTGAAATCGCGCTGGCCGGCTTATCCGGAGACGGCATCAACGTGGATTATGTGGTGCGCGATGACACGCAACCATCAGGCGTGGCGTTCATCTTCGTTGGCAAGCAGGGGGAAAACAGCATCGCTGTTGCTTCGGGTGCAAATGCGAAGTTTAGTCCCGCGGACGTGCGGCAGGGGCGCAAGGTTTTTAAGGATGCGGCGGTTGTATTGTTGCAATTGGAAGTGCCGCTCAAGACTGTGGCCGCGGCTGCGAAACTGGCTGCCGCCGCGGGCGCGAAAGTCATTTTGAATCCCGCGCCGGCGCAACCCCTTCCCGCGAGTTTGCTGAAGGACATCTTTTTGCTGACGCCCAACGAAACCGAGGCGGAGATGCTGACCGGCATTGCGGTGGACAACGAAGCCGGCGCCACGAAGGCGGCGGACAAGCTGCTCGCGTGCGGGGTTCAAAACGTCATTATCACCATGGGCAGCCGGGGCGCATTTGTCGCCGGCGAGGGTGTCCGGCAACTGGTGCCGGCCCGCAAGATGAAGGCGGTGGATACGACCGCAGCGGGAGATATTTTTAACGGCACGCTGGCGGTGGCATTGGCGGAGAGCCGGTCCTTGCTCGACGCGGTGCATTTCGCCAGCGCTGCCGCTGCGATTTCGGTGACCCGTTTCGGCGCGCAGCCTTCGGCCCCTCTGCGTGCGGAGATTGAAACCCTGCTGGCCAAGGGAAAGATGGCGCGCGGTCGTGCCGCGCTCCATGCCAATGGCCGAAATGGATCGAGCGAGTGGAGCAAGGCCCCTTTGGGAAAAAGAAATGGCGCCTGGGCCGGTCTGCCCGATGTCGCGCAGGTTTGTCACGAATTGCAGGACAACAAAGGGTAGTTGTCGGGTCCCCTTGGAATCTTAATCTATGAATTCACGTCCTTATTCCCCCGGCCGGGCAGTGTGTCTGGCGACGCTTCTCTCACTGACAATTCTGCTCAGCGGTTGCGGCGATAAATCCTCCAACCCGGGCGGTACGCCGTCGCAGCCCGCGAAGCCCAAGGTCGCGCTGGTGATGAAATCGCTGGCCAATGAGTTTTTCAGCACCATGGCGGACGGGGCGAAAAAGCATCAGGCGGCCAACGCCGGCGGTTACGAACTGGTGGTCAACGGCATCAAGAACGAAACCGATTTGAATGAACAGGTCAACCTGGTGGAGCAAATGATCGCCCAGCAGGTCAACGCCATCATCATCGCGCCGGCGGATTCAAAGGCGCTCGCCACTGTTTTGAAACGCGCGAAGGAGGCGAACATTCTCGTCATCAACATTGACAATCAGCTTGATGCCGATGTGCTAAAACAAGCCGGACTTACCATTCCGTTTGTCGGACCGGACAATCGTGCCGGTGCGCGCAAGGTTGGCGATGCGCTCGCGAAACAGCTCAAGTCGGGCGATGAAGTCGCGATCATCGAAGGCATTCCCACTGCGTTCAACGGGCAGCAACGGCGCGCCGGGTTCGAGGATGCGATGAACGCCGCCGGAATGAAGATCGTCAGCACGCAAAGCGGTAATTGGGAAATGGAGAAAGCCAACGGCGTGGCGTCCGCCATTTTGAGCGAACACCCGAACGTGAAAGCGTTACTGTGCGCGAACGATAACATGGCGCTCGGCGCGGTGGCGGCGGTCCAGGCGGCCGGCAAGACTGGCAAAGTGTTGGTGGTGGGTTTTGACAACATCAGTGCCATCAAACCGATGATCGCGGATGGACGCGTCGTGGCGACTGCCGATCAGCACGGCGATCAACTCGCGGTGTTTGGCATCGAGGCAGCCCTCAAGATTTTGAAGGGCGAGGCGCCGCCGGCCAGCCAGACCACAGCGGTCGATCTGATTACCAAGTAGGCGGTGGTGTTAGGAACGACACCGCGCGAGATGTGACGGCGGCCTGAACGTGTCCGACTTCGAGAAAGCATGACTTTCAAACCCGGAAAACTTGTCGAGTACGTGGCCATGTTGTTGATATGGCTGGGGCTCGTGCTTTTATTCGGGATGTTGAGTCACAGTTTTCTTAGCGCGACTACTTTCAAGACGCTCGCCAATCGAATTCCCGCGCTGACAGTGGTGGCGGTTGGAATGACGTACATCCTGATTATCGGCGGCATCGACCTGTCCGTTGGTTCGGTCCTCGGTTTTTGCGGCTCAATCTTGGGGGTCGCGTTGGTGACCTGGCATCTGCCATTCCCTGTTGCGGTCTTGCTCTGCTTCGCGGTGGGGCTGCTCGCGGGAACGTTGAACGGAGTCATCAGCGTGTTCCTCAACATCCCCTCGTTCATTGTCACGCTGGGGATGCTGGAGATTGCGCGCGGCCTTGCGTACCTGACCACCAACTCACAGACGAAATACATCGGCAGTGCCGTCGAAGGACTCTCGGAGCCGATCTCCCATTTCGGGGTTTCCCCGGCGTTCCTGATTGCCATTGTGACAATTGTCGTGGGGCAAGTCGTGCTGTCGCGCACGGTCTTCGGTCGTTACCTCGTCGCCATCGGCACGAACGAACAAGCTGTACGTCTGGCGGGCATCAATCCGAAACCGGCAAAGATCGCGGTGTTCGCGTTGTCCGGGTTACTCAGCGGAGTGGCGGCAATCTTCTACACGTCGCGTCTAGGCTCCGCGGATCCGAATGCCGGCGTGGGCGTGGAACTCTCCGCGATCGCGGCAGTGGTCATCGGCGGCACGAGCCTGATGGGTGGGCGTGGCTCAGTCGTGAACACCTTCTTTGGCGTGCTCATTATCGCCACGCTCGAAGCCGGGTTGGCGCAAGTCGGCGCATCGGAACCGGTGAAGCGAGTGGTGACGGGAAGCGTGATTGTCGGCGCTGTGATTCTCGACGCTTGGCGGCACCACCTCACCGGTGGCAAATTCAATATCTTTCGCCGGCTCTTTCGCGGCGCGTAGGCGTATTTCTCGACGCGCAATTCCGCCGACCTATCCCAGCCCGAGTGTCGGTGCGGGCGCCGAGGAGATCGTTTGATCGGTGACCTCGAACTTAACCATCGCCTGACACGTGGGACCATCCATTACATCATAGGGGGAACCAAATGGCTGATACCCCTTTTGAATCATCGAGTTAACCGCCCTGTCCAGGTCATCGGACGTGGTGCCCGTGGCGGTGAAGTATTTGGTAACTCTCATAGTTGGATGCTGAACCCGCCATCGGTCGCGACGCAAGCCACTTTTACGCCATGCGTGTCCCAGGACCACTGCCTCAACGTCGGTAAATTCGCAATTGGCAACGGCCGCCTGCGCGTGGTGCTGCTGCCCATCCGGCTTTTAGCTGGGTTTGACCGCAACGAGTGTGACCGCCGCCAGATGCTTGCGGTGTTTGCGAAACATCCGACGCATGGCGAAGACACGTCGGCGGGCTTCGGGCTTTCGCAGGAGATTGAACACAAAGAGGAGGGCGCGTCCCAGCCCTTCGTCCTGAATGAACCGGCGTGGCTCGAGCAAGTGCATCGGGGCCGTCACTTCGGTTTCCAATTTAAAACCGGCGGCGACCAGGAGGGTTCGCCATTCTTCTAAAACCAGCGGACGCGCGCCGACATGAATGTTACGCGACATTTCACGGCCGATTTCTTCCTGCACGAGCGCGGGCAAACTGTCCGGCGTCATGCTTAACTCGTGGATGCCGTACCGACCGCCGGGTTTCAGCAACCGAAACGCCTCGGCCACGATGCGTCGCTTTTGTTCGGGTCCCTGCATGGTCAGCATCGCTTCGCCATAAACCACGGTCGCCGATTGCGCGGGCAGGCCGGTTTGCTCGGCGGAACGCACGAGGCAACGTTGCTCCGACCCTCGAAGAAATCCCCGCACGAGGGCAGCGGCCGATTCATCGCGCTCGATGGCGATGTAACTGGCGGGCATGCGGTTCAAGGTGATGCGCGCGGTCAAGCCCAAGCCGGGAGCGAACTCGATCACGGAATCGCACGCTTGAATTTTCAGTCGCTCCAGCATCTGCTGTGTGAGTTCAAGACCTCCGGGGCGAAGAACGCGTTTACCCAAGCTGGCCAGCAACCAGTGACCGGGCATTTTGTGCGCGTGATCGGCGTGGAGGTTTCGATTTTCGGAAGCGGGAGTGCAGACGGTGCAGTTCATGGTATGCGCAAATTAAATTTTGAATGGATTAGCTGGAGGTTTCAGTATTGCCGTCCGCCGCGGCGGCGGTTGCCGGTTTGATCAAGGTCAACAGCATGGAGAAGGCTTGCTTTGCCTGGACGGCGTGCCGGAGGTTCGGTGGCATGTGCAGCAGTGAGCCAGTCTTCAAGGTGTGCCACCGGCCATCCATGCTGAACTCGCATTCGCCGGAGATAATCTGAATCAGGGCGTGTTGGGTCGCGGTATGCTCGCTCAATTCCTGTCCTTCGGTGAAGCCGAAGAGAATCACCCGCGCGTGCGTGGTGTTCAGTAGAGTGCGGCTGACAATGCCATTTGCGGCGAACTTCGTTTCGTCTGGCAGCGAGAGGATTTTTGTTTCGGCTAAATCAATCAACGGCTTTTCTTTCATGCGCTTAACCTGCCATGCTTTGCAGTTGCGAGTCTTGACCCGGGTCAAAGAACGCCATTGGTGCGCAATCCGCCGCCAATGTTTGGCAATCCACCATCAGGTTTGGACCTAATCTGGATTGGTTGGTTTACATTTTGCGGCGAATTGCTTGAATGACGTTCCAATGTTCATGCCCCTGAATGAGTTTAAAACCGCCGCCATCGTGCTTACCTTGCGGAGTTGCCAGCTCTTCACCGGACTGCCGTCCCAGGATCTTGAGAACATCGCGGCGGTAACGGTGGTGAAGGCGCTCGAAAAAGGCGCCTACCTGTTTCACGAGGGCGATCCGGCTCAGGGCTTTTATATTGTACAACACGGCTCGGTGAATGTTCATCGGGTCGGCGCGACCGGCAAAGAGCAGATCATACACGTCTTTCGCACGGGGGAATCTTTCGCTGAGGTGGCGCTGGCGACGGAGAAAGGTTATCCCGCGGACGCCCGCGCTCTGGAATCCTCGCAAGTGCTGTTGGTGCAAAAAGACGGCATCCTGGCGTTACTCCGCCGACAACCGGAACTGGCGTTGCGCATGCTCGGTTCCATGAGCAGCCATCTGCGCGTCCTCGTTGCGCAGCTCGAGGACTTGACGCTTAAGGACGTGGAAACGCGGCTCGCCAACTGGCTCTTGAAACGCTGCCCAAATCCAGCGAGCGACCAGCCTGCCCGGATTGAATTAACCATGACCAAACGGGTGATCGCGGCCGAGTTGGGCACCGTGGGGGAGACTTTTTCGCGAACGCTCGCCAAATTTCGCGAGCAAAAGATTATTGCGGTCAAAGGCAAGAGCGTCACGGTCCTCTCACCCGTGAAATTGAGTATGCTGTTGCGCCGCAACCTGGGTGAGTAGGCAGGTCGCCGCGACCTCGGGCTTAAAGCCGCTTCGAAAGGAAGTTTCATAACCTTGACCCGCGTCAAAGCGGCGCTCCCCTGCGCCGCCTACACTGTGACTGCCTGGCTAAATTATGAACCCAAACAAAACCATCGTTGGGATTCGAAAAGCGCATCTTCGGTCACCGTTATGAAACTCTCCACCCTGTTCCTCGTGGCGGCTGTGGCGCCCATGACCTTAAATGCCCAAAACGCCCCCACCATTGCTATCGCACCACCTGCCCCGACGGCGGGCGTATTCAATGACTGGCTCCGACAGCAGACCGCAGTCTTTGATCCGATCGACTTGGGCGCTAATTTCCGGGCGCGTTACGTGGCGCAATCCTATTTCGCGGTTCCGGGCGCGGGCGTGACGGCGGTGGATTTCCGCGCCAACTCGCCTGCCAGCGGAAACGATTTCCTGTTGCTGCGAACGCGGTTCCACGCCGGCTATACGCCGGTGGATTGGGTCACCGTCTATGGCGAAGGCCAGAGCAGTTCCTCGACCGGTGACCGGCGCGATCCGAACCCACAGGCGGACGGTCCGGTTGATTTGCACCAAGCGTACGTGATCGTGGGCGGCGGCAAGAATTTGCCGCTCTCGCTCAAAGTGGGCCGACAGGAACTTGTTTATGGCGACGAAAGGCTCATCGGCGCGTTTGATTGGGACAATATTGGCCGGGTGTTCGACGGGGTGAAGGTCCACTTTGAGCAACCTACTTTTTGGGTGGACGCCTTCACCAGCCGCGTCGTGATTCCAAACGACGATGCATTCGATCAACCCAACTGGTATGATCTATTCTCCGGTGTCTACGGGTCGTCCCGGAGCGTGGTGTCCAAAACCGAACTGCAAGTTTACTTCCTGGCCGATAATGTGGGTTCGGGCTCGCCGAATATTGTCACCGCCGCCGGCAAAGGAAATTCCCCGCGCGATATCTACACTGTCGGTACGCGCTTCCAGACACTCGCGGGCCAGCTTTGTGGGTGGGACGTTAATGGCGAGTTCGCCGGCCAGTTCGGCGATTTCCAATATGCCAGAGGCACCCCCGGAGTCTTGAACGGTCAGCGCCTGAATCAGCTCGCCGCGGCGACGCACATCGAAGGCGGCTACACCTTCACCAAGGTGGACTGGAAACCGCGTCTGGCGCTGGGGTTTGATTATGCTTCGGGTGATGGGAACCCCAACGACAAGACCCACAACACGTTCGTAAATCTTTATCCCACGAACCACAAGTTTTACGGCGCGATGGATTTCTTTTCCTGGCAGAACATCCTTGATCCCTATTTCAAAGCTGGCATTGCTCCGGTCAAGGGACTCTCGTTGGTCCTCACCTATAACTGTTTCTGGCTCGCCACGCCGGACGATTTCTTTTACCAGGCCAACCAGTCACCGCGTACTACCGGTGGTTATGGGCTACGCCCGCAGAACGGTAGTTTCGCCGGCCAGGAAGTGGATCTCGTGGTGACTTATCAACCTGCGGCGTTTGTGCAGCTTCAATGCGGCCTTGGTCACTACTTCACGGGCAATTACGTGAACCAGACGTTCCAGCATCTCGGCGGCGCGCATGACGCCAACTGGATCTATCTGCAAGCGCAACTTAACTTTTGATTCGAGGAATGAACGACGCCACAACCATTGCGAAGCAGGAGCCCGTCAGGAAGTTTTGCAATCGGCGTCTGGCTCGTGAGTGGAAGACCGTCACGGCGATGATCAGGATTCATTGCCGGGACCGGCATGAAGGCGCGTTGTGCGGCGAATGCCAGGCGTTGCTGCGCTACGTGAGCTTGCGCCTGGACCGGTGCCGATTCGGCGAGAACAAGCCGGCATGCGCAAAATGCCTCGTTCATTGCTACCAGCGGAATTACCGTGAACAAATCCGGTCGGTGATGCGTTATGCCGGCCCGCGAATGGTTTGGTTACATCCGTGGCTAGGCTTCCGGCATCTGCTGGATGGCTTGCTCAGGCGGCCTGCGCCTGCGCGCGGCGCGGTCAAGGAGAGTTAATTTTTTGAAAGCAGGTCCGCCATTCCGCGTTCACTCGGTCGAACGCCAGAAATAAACCATCCAGACCCCGCCCATGCCTGGCTCGACTTTTGAACTAAAGCCTTCGCTTTCCAGCTTTTCGATCAGCGGAGACGGCAGAAATGGCGCGATCACGAGTAAGCCCGCGTCCGCTGGCAATGCGGCCACTTCCTCGCAAATTTTGGTGAGCGGCTCATGACCGGAGTGGAGCATTTCGCGCACGTCCAATCGTTTGAAAGCGCTGATGAGAGGCATGCTCATCGGGTGGAGAGGGCTTCAAGTTTGGTGATGATACTGTCCGGAGGAAGGTTGAAGCCGGTCTGCTGCATTACGATTTCGCCGCCCGCATTGAGCACGGTAATAACGTTTGAATGAGCGAACTGTCCGCTGGCATCCTGCCGATAATTCACGTGGAGCAATGTTGCAAGTTCGCGCACGTCGTCCGGCTCGCCGCGCAGCAGCGTCCAGTTGTCGCCGGCCAAGCCGCGTTCCTGGCGCACCGCGTGCAAGACCTTCGGCGTGTCGCGTTCGCTGTCGAATGAGATGAGAGTGAAGCCGACGTTCGAGCCGAGGTTTTCCGGCAGCCCGGCGGCGATGCGCTTCAGGTCATTGATGATGATGGGACAGGTGAACTGGCAGGTGGAAAAGAAAAAGACGACGACTTGCGGCTTTCCGCCAATGGCGCTGAGTGGGATTTGCTTCCCGGTGTCCGTCGTCCAGTATGACGACACTTGGTAAAGCGATTTGTCGGTTGGCGCGGCCAGCGCTCGGGAGGCGTCGTTGGTGGGTTTGGAGTCCACGCGGCAGCAATCTTTGCGGGGCGCCTGTGCGCAACCGATAATCAATCCAGAAGCGACGGACAAGAAACCAATGGCCAATCGGAGGTTCATGGATCTTTTGCGCAGCGAAAACCGAGGTTGTGGATGCAATAATCCGCCTTGAGGCTGCTGCGAAATCCGTGGCGCATGAAGGCGGGGAAATTCTCCACCTCTTTGGCCCCCACAGCGCCGGCGCCGCAGAAGCGATCGCGGTCAAGGCTCCCGTCGTTGCGCGCATCACCCGTGACCATTATGGTATTGAAATCCGATACCCATTCCCAAATCAGTCCGTGAAGGTCATGCACGCCCCAGAGATTTGCACGATCCAAGCCGGCGGCGGCAAGCCTCGTGGGGGTGGGAGTGGAATACCACTGAAAAACAAGTCGCTTGAAGTCGGGGTCGTTCTCGCCGTCCGCGCGGGTTGAACTGGCTGAGGCGGCGCATTCCCATTCGGCGACAGTGGGCAGACGTTTACCTTTCCACTGCGCGTAAGCCTTCGCCGCGTACCAGGAGACGTGGGTGACCGGGACCGAGGCCGGCGCATTCGTGCCGGGGGCAAGATCGCCAGCCCAGTTTTTCAAGTAGGATTCGTCAGCGAAAATCCGTTTCGCTTTCGACCGCTGCCAGCGCGGATTGGCGCGCACAAATGCGAGAAAGTCGCCATTCGTCACCGGCAAAACGTCGAGGTCAAAACTTTTGACCGGCACCTCCTTCAGATCTGTCAAGGTCCGATACAACGGGCGGAACACCCCAGCCGGAATCCGCGCCATTCCTGGCGGAGCGACCTGCCCCGACGCGGACGCGGCTACGAGCAGCGTGAGGACGGCAATAAGCAGGTGGTTTGCGATTCTGGCCATGATGCACGCTCCGTGTTATTCGAACTCATTCTTTGGCGCGGGCTGAGGGGCTTGTTTGCGCACGCGGGAGACCTCCTGCGGACTAATCGGGTCACCGTTGTTGCCAAAGCTGTTGCGCACGTAAGTCAGCACATTAGCGACCTGTTCGTCCGAGAGATAATTGAGTGGGATCATGGTGCCGTTATAGGTTTTGCCATTCACGACCATTTCCCCGGTGCGCCCGACCAACACGCCCTTGATATAGTCCTCCTTTGAGAGGTTCTCCAGGAAATCGGATTTGGCCAGCGGCGGAATCTGCCCGGCCACGCCCTGACCGTCGGGCTGATGGCATACGAAGCAGGTTTGCAAATAGACCGCCTTGCCTTTTTGAATCTGAATTTCCTTCGTCAACCCGGCGATTTTAGGATTACTTTTGATTTCCTCGGCCACTTGGGCCTTCAACGCGGTTACGCGCTGTTCAGCCTCGGATCCGCCTGGCGCCGCCTTGCCCAGGTAAACCGCGTCCACCTCTTTGCCCGAGTAAACCAGTTGATCGGCTGGGCCCTCTACTTTCAACATTCCGAGCGTGCCTTTGTTGAAGGCGCGAAAAAGCGCGTGATCCACCAACACATAGGTGCCGGGAACCTCGACTTTGAATTCGGTCATCGCCGCTCCGCCGGCGGGGATCAACGTGGTCTGAACGTTGTGCTGGCTGGGAATGGTGCCCCCCTCCTGATAAACCGTGTCAAAAATTTCCCCGATGACATGGAACGAGGAAGTGAGGTTCGGGCCACCGTTGCCGACATATAAACGAATTCTTTCACCAGTCTTGGCCGTGAGCGCCTTATCGCCGACCAGCGAGCCCACGGCGCCGTTGAACACCACGTAAGGCGGACGTTCGTCTGTGGCTTTATTCATATCAAAACCTTGCATGCCTTCCTCGCCGTAAGTGCCGGTGGTGTAGAACTCGCCCTGCATCACGTAATATTCGCGATCCACGGGAGGCAGCCCTCCCTTCGGTTCGACGAGAATCATGCCATACATGCCGTTTCCAACATGCATTCCCACGGGCGCGGTGGCGCAGTGATAAATAAACAGCCCTGGATTGAGGGCTTTGAACGAGAATTGCGACGTATGCCCAGGGGCGGTGAACGACGAGGCCGCGCCGCCGCCCGGGCCGGTAACGGCATGCAGATCAATGTTGTGTGGCATCTTGTTATCCTGATGATTGTTCAGATGAAATTCCACGTCGTCCCCTTCTCGAATCCGAATGAAACTGCCCGGGACGTTGCCGCCGAATGTCCAAAACACATAATCCACTCCATCTGCCAGCCGTTTGGTGACTTCACGCACCTCCAGATTGACGATCACCCGGGCCGTGTTTCGACGCGTAATCGGCGGCGGCACGTTGGGCGCTTGCGAGAGGACTGCGGTTTCGGTGGTAACGTTGGCCGCATCTGTGTTTTTTGGAACATCAGGCTTGGGGTCGGAGGCTGCCCACAGCGCCGTGCCGGCTGCAAAAGTGAAGCACGTAAGAACGGTGGTGATTTTCCTCAGTGTCCGGGTTTTCATAGTTATTGTTAACTTCAGCTTTAACCTAACCCCACGCTCCCCGGCCTTCCTTGACCCAAGTCATCTTTTGAGTACATTTGCGACGCCGCCGAAACGAGTTCAGGAAGTGCTTTTCTCCTTTTTCATCTCCACGAATAATTCCCAACATCAGAATTATCTCAAAAACGGTCCGCGTGTTCCCCTCTGTGGATCATTAACGGCGGCGACCGTCCTTAACGCACGGCTGCGGGAAGGAGATATCGTTTGGACCATATCAAATGGCTGTACCTGTATCTCTTGGGTTCTCCTGCGCTATTTGTAACCGCGAAAGATTCCTCCATGACAAAGCTTTCCGTCTTTGATGATAAGGACGTTGTGAATGTTTTTGTAAGACCCGTCATCGTCCCGTCGAACAGCTGAGCGATAACATTCGTATCGATATAGACGCTGCGCAGGAGGCAGTTTCCCAGCCATCATCGGTCGCTTGCGAAACGGCATAGCGAATGATGTGCGCCCCATTTTGGTCTGACAGGTGCCGGGGTGGGGGCTCACGAAGCTCTCTGGAAAAGAAAAAACGGCGGCCCGTTGCCAGGCCGCCGTCGGTTGCTCGCGCAACTGAGAACTAAAGTCCTTTGCCGATCATATATTTGACCAGGTCGGCAACGCGGCAGCTATAGCCCCATTCATTGTCGTACCAGCTAATGAGCTTGAAAAAGCGCTTGTTCAGCTCGATGCCGGAACCCTTGTCGTAAATTGACGACGCCTTCGAGTGGATGAAATCCGAGCTCACGACTTCGTCTTCGGTGTACTCGAGAATGCCTTTGAGATACGTTTCGCTGGCCTTTTTCATCGCGGCGCTGATTTCCGCGTAGCTGGTATCCTTGGTCGTTTTGACCGTGAGATCCACGACCGAGACCGTCGGGGTCGGCACGCGGAACGACATGCCGGTAAGCTTGCCTTTGACTTCCGGCAGTACCAGGCCGACGGCCTTCGCGGCGCCGGTGGTGGAGGGAATGACGTTCAATGCCGCGCTGCGGCCGCCTTTCCAATCCTTCTTGCTCGGGCCGTCCACGGTTTTCTGGGTGGCGGTGTAAGAGTGTACGGTTGTCATCAGGCCTTCTTCGATGCCGAACCCTTCCTTCAACAGCACGTGCACGACCGGCGCGAGGCAGTTGGTGGTGCAGGACGCGTTGGAAACCACCGTATCCTTGGCGGGATCGTATTTGTGCTCGTTTACGCCCATCACGATGGTCGGGCAATCGCCCTTGGCCGGGGCGGAAATGATGACGCGCTTGGCGCCTGCCGCGAGATGGCCCTTTGCCTTTTCGACGTCAGTGAACAAGCCGGTGGATTCGATGACGAGATCAACGCCCATGGCTTTCCAGGGCAATTGTGCAGGTTCCTTGGCGCTGACCACGTGAATTTTCTGGCCATTAACGACCAGCACGTCGTCCTCGGCTTTGTCGGCAGCGGACTTCTCGGATGTGACTGTGCCGGCGAAGCGGCCTTGCGTGGAATCGTATTTCAACAAATAAGCCAGATTGTCCGCGGGAACGATATCGCCCACCGCGACGACCTGGACATCCTTGCCCACCAAGCCCTGTTCGACCATCGCCCGGAACACCAGGCGTCCAATGCGGCCGAACCCGTTAATTGCAACTTTCACTGCCATAAAGTTTAGTTAATTAAATAAAAACAGACCGCGCATACTACCGACGGTGCGCCGGTGGTCAATAATGAAACATGCTGATTAGTTACTCTGTTCAACTTCTGCTAATGTTTAACTCTTTTTTGCCTGGCGCCGGTTGGTCTGGGGGCTTTCCGCAACACGGTCGACGGCAGGAAGCCAGCAGACCTTGACCGCGATCAAAATGCTGGTTGTGTCGGCGGGTATTCCGTGCTTGGACGAGATTATTTCCCATCCGCCTCCGCCAGCGACTTGACGTGAAGCAGCACCCGGCGGTGAATCGTGTGGATGATTTGGTCAGACCAGAGTTGCCAGTAGGCGACGGGCCACATGCTGTGATGATACCACGTGGTCCCCGTCAATAATGTCCGGCCACCTGGTAGAGGCGTCAGTTGGAATTGGCCTCGTTCAGAAACCAGGAATCCGTGCATGTGAGGCGGATGGAGGTCGCGGTAAGGCGTCCATTCGTCGAGCGGCGCGGGATTGCTCCTAACCGAAAACTTCAACAGGCACGGTTCGTCCCAAACTTCGATCGGCTCCACGAACGGGCCGGTTGAAAAGATGCAGTTCCTCACCGCGCCCGGGCCCCGTCCCTGAATTTCGGCTCGAATGGGATAGGCAATGCCCAGCTTAAAAAGTGGTTCGGTCGGCGGGGGCAGTTCGCTGAATTCAACCACATGCTTCCAAACCGTTTCAACCGGGGCGGCCACTAGGGTGGAGGTGATGACCTTCAACAATGGCGGAACCCGTGGTCGGAGCGTTTCCGAGGCAAACATCAGTGGCAACGCCAGGATGGGTACGCAATATACCTGCGCCGGGACGCGATTGCGTCGGCTGGTTTGGATGGCGTGGCCCGCCGTTGCGCCAATCAGCGCCAGTACCACCGCAAGCGGAGCTGCCATCACCAGGCAAATAACCCCCTCAAATGCCAGCGCGAGCAACAAGGTGCCTGCGATGATCACAGAAATCATCGAAACCGTCAGGCTTTCACGCAGGCTTCGTTGTACCCTCGCTGCATATATGAGCGACGAAAGGAAGCCCATGGAGAAGGGCACTCCCACGAACAACCCCCATCCGTAGTCGCGTAAAATCGCCGTGCTGGTGATCATGGCGGCGATGGCCACCATGACGCTGGCTCCGACCGCCAGCGCCGCGCTTCCAAATGCGGACTTTGGAAGCTAGGAAGGGCCGGTATGCGCTCTGTCCGATTGGGGCTGACGTTCCGGCGCTAATGCCAGCAGAATAAAAAGAAACCACTTCACTATCGGCACAACGAAAAGTACGGCCAGCCACAAGGGTAGCGAAGCGGAACGCAGGCGTTTGATGCAGATGACGACGCCGGCCCAAAGAAAGGGCAGAGCCGCTACCAGTAGCACGAGGAGTTCCTCCGGACTTTGCCAGGGTGAAAGGTTGTGAATCCCCGGAAACGGCTGGTCAAAATACGAAAACACCGACCATCGACGGTTGAAGATCGAGGACAGAAGCAGCCGGTCGAGATTGTATTTAACGGCGAACAACACCACCGCCCATATCACGAACGGCGTGCGGGTGATGCTGCCACTCCATCGCCAAAGATCGCTGAATTTCATGGTCATGGTCAGTCTTTAGTTTTTTTGGCGACACAGATTTTCAAAAGCCGCGTTGATCGTTAGAAATTGAAATTTAAAGCCCGAATCCAACAAACGGCGGGGCAGCACACGGCGGCTCTTGAGAATGAGTTCCGTCTCCGTTCGCAGGAAAATGGCGCCTACCTCAAGCATTGCTTCAGTGGCCGGAAGACCAAGGCGCGCGCGGCAAACCCGGCGCAAACTTTGCATCATTTCCCCGTTCGGAACGGGACTGGGCGCGGTCACGTTGATCGGACCCGCCAAATTGTCGTGGGCGATCATCCATTCGACGGCCCGGCAGAAATCAGCTTCATGAATCCAGGAAACGTATTGTCGGCCGTTTCCCATTTTCCCGCCCAGTCCGAAACGGACCAGACGGCGCAACACCGGGAAGACGCTGTTCCTGCCGGAGCCCAGCACCATCGCTATGCGCATCGCAATTTTCCGGGTCTCGGGGTTGCTGGCCACGGAGAGAGTTTGCTCCCACGCCGTGGCGACTTCCAGTGAGAAGGCGTCTTTCACTTCGGGTGTGGCTTTGATTTTTCCGTGCTCATCCCATGCCTCGTCAAATGTGTGCCGGTAGATGGTCGCGGTGCTGGCGTTTAGCCAGACCCGCGGTACGAGGCGGCATTTGGCAATGGCTTGGCCCAAAACCCGAGTGGAATCCACACGCGAATCAAGAATCTCCTTCCGGTTGGCGGCAGTATACCTGCAATTCACCGATTTCCCGGTCAAATTGACCACAGCGATTGCGCCATCCAATTCTCTTTGCCAGGAGCCCAAGGTCCGGGCGTCCCAGGCTACTTGCCGGCCAATGCCATCGGTTTGACGGGGTGAACGAGCCAGCACCACCACGTCCCATCGGGTGCCCTGAAAGTGCGCTGCCAGTGCTTGACCGAGAAATCCAGTTCCACCGGCCAGAACAATTCTTCTCATATACGCCTAATAATTCTATAATTTCGGTATATTCTGAAATTACATAATAAAGTAATAATTGTCAAACCCGATAGGCCTCAAGTTGGAAGATGCCCCGCCAGAATGAACGCGGTTAGTGTAATTCGGTGCAGCCAAGACCGATGGGCACCGGGAAAATGTGGCAGGGGAAGATGGTGACCCGCAGTAGGCGAATTAGAAAGGGCTCAACGGGCGCCTGGTTTCGTGAGTGGCTTGCATGATGGTCTTGCCATAGTCCGGCAGCGTGAAATTTCCCGGATACGCGGGGCTAAAACCGTCCGGGGTCGGAGCGCGGCGTTTGATTTGTTTTCGATGTACGGGACCGTAGGCCCGACTGTCGAGGCTCGTCATGCGGTTGTCCCCCATCATGAAGTATTCGTCGTCGCCGAGGATGAACGTGGCTCCGCGGCGTTCCTTTTCAAAAGGAAAAGTATACGTGTGCGCGGGTAGATATGGCTCGATCAGGAGCCGGCGATTGATAAAGACTCCGCCTCGCCAAATTTGAACGGTCTCGCCCGGAAGACCGATGACCCGCTTCACGGCATAGTCCTCATGGCCGTCGTCGAGCAACACCACGTTGCCGCGGTCCACCGGACCGGTGACTGAAGTGGTATAAAGATGCATACCGGGGGGATAATTGGGATACATGCTTTTGCCTTCCACGATGGCCACCGATCCGAGAAAGGCGCGGCTCGCGGCGACGCCCACAAACGCAGCGAAAGTGGTAGCGACCAGAAAGCGGCTGGTGCGTGAGAACCACAGCTTTCGAACAAATCCATATATCCGCGACATAGTAGGCGCTTTCCATATGCAAGTTACTTGCCAAACACGACTTGCAGGAAAATTCAGCAGTGAAAGCAGGGCCAGAAGCCGCAAATGGAGGATTGAGCGTACGCCTGGTGAAGGAAGTGTCTCAACTTCGGACGTTATATTCCCATCTTTTTTACGTGCATGACTGAACATGCTGGATTATTACAAGGTCAATGGTTCAACGGAGGATCGCATGACGCACACATTATTCTTTTTACTGCTGGCTTGTGCCGCGACCCTGTTCGCGCTGCTCGAAGTGCAAATTGAGGGCCCGCACGGCTGGGCGGTCAGCCTTCCCACGTGGCGGATCGAAAACCGCTGGACGCGCATTTTCTACAGCGGCAAGCCGCTGACCGGTTATCACCTCTACGTGCAATTGTTCATGCTCGCTCTGGTGCATCTCCCCTTCGCCTTTGGCGCGGTCCCGCTCACCTGGCATATGGAGGCGCGAGTGCTTTCGTTCTTCATGCTTTTTTGGGTGATCGAGGATTTTCTTTGGTTTCTATTCAACCCAGCGTTCGGGTTAAAACGCTTCCGCTCCGAACACATCTGGTGGCACGCCCCGACCTGGTGGTGGATCATGCCGCGCGATTACTGGATTTTTGCGCCCCTGGGCGCGCTGCTGTACTCGCTGAGTTTTTAGAAGGCGCCGATGCGACTACCGAGGGCTACTGCTGGATCAAGCCCGCGCTCTGAATCACTTTGCGGGCAACTGGTGTTGTAGCAGCCACGTGTAAACTTCCGGATTGGCGTAGGTTTGTTCCCAGGAATTGTGGGTCGCCTCCGGATAAACCGTGAGCTTCACTTCGCTCGCGCCGAGTTTCTTAATGGCGTTCACCATCCTTTCGGATTCGGCGAGCGGGACCGTGGTATCCTTCGCGCCGTGAAAGGCCCAGATGGGGAGGGCCTTCATCGCTTCCTTGGTTTTGGGTTTGTAACCGTGATCCGCGAGCAACGGATGAATCAGGCTGCCTCCGCCGCAAATGGGAATCACCGCCGCGAAACGTCCTGGTTCCGCCAGCGCGAGGCTCCAAGTGCCGTAGCCGCCCATGCTCAAGCCGGTGAGATACACGCGCCGGGGATCGACTTTGTATTGAGCGGACACTTCGTCCAATAACGCGAGGAGGTTTTCGTTGGACCAAATTTGTTCCGGCGGACATAGCGGTGAAACCAGGATGAATGGGAAATCAGGATGCTCGGCGATGTATTTGGCGGGCCCATGAATGTCCACGCGCCATACGTTGGTGCCCGCTTCGCCTGCGCCGTGCAAAAACAAAATCAGCGGCCAGCGTTTGTCAGCGGCGGCATCGTAGCCCTTCGGCAGGAACAGCAAATAATCCCCGCGCATGGTCACTGGCCGCGCAAAGGAATGCGGGGTCATGCCTTTGTCCTGGAGCTTGTCTTGGGCGGCAAGATTAAAACCAAAACACAGGGCAGCGAAGGTCAGGGCCAGCGAAGCGCGAATTTGCATAAAAAGAGGCTTGGTCAAATTTCCACAAACGTTGGTCAACAGTTAGCCCATGGCCCCTTGAATGCAAGCCACATTCCAGGTGTATCAAGCGTATCGTTATTCTTTCGGACGGCCTTCCGTAGTCGCTGGCATTGCGAGTCGTTGGGGCCGGGAGCATGCTGAAACCAGTCGCTATGAAGACCACTCAAACGGTTCAATTTAGGTATCCTTACGAAGAGTTCGGCGAACACATCAAGGCGATGAAGACCGTTCGCGAATGGGAGGATACAATCCGCTTTGGCCACCTCGGCAATGACCAGACGACGCGGGCGAACAGCGCGCGAGTGATCGAATACTTTTCCGATTGCTACGAGGACGGCAAGGAAGCGCTCTACAAGGCCGGCTCGTTTCTGTCGATTTACGATTACATCGGCCAGCACGAAAGTATCTTCGCCAAGAAAAGCCTGCTCGAAAAAGTGCACGAGCGACAGTTTTCCGTGGACCCCGCATTACTGCGGGCGGTTCACTATGTTTTCACGACTTTGCTGGAACCCGCGAAAGTCGATCCCAAACAAGTCCTGGCTTTGGCCAAAGTGTTTCGCCAGCTCGAACCCACGGCCTGAGCACCTTTGTCAAATTGGTCGGCGCGGGTTCCGTACAAAGAAAAACCGGCAGCGATTAAGCTGCCGGGTATGCAGTTTTGACCACTGTTCCGCCAAATTCCTGCTGGTCCCCGCGCTCGAACCTATGAAGCAGGCGCCGGGACAGCCGAAACGGACGGCCAGAAGTCCGCGGGATTATTCCCCGTAGACGATGGTCGTGGACTTGGCCCAAACGCCGAGGATGCTCTCACTGTGATGATCCACATGTTGGATCTTGGTGATGCCGCCGTTGGCCGCCGCCGTCTTGATGCTGGCGTCACCGGTCGCGAAACCGAGGATACCCTGGGCAGAAGCTTCGCCCATCTTGCTCGAGCCGGTGCTGTCGCCGCCGCTATCCGGGCCCCAAACATCCGTGTAAAGGGAACCAGCGATGGGACCGTTGGTGCC
Source organism: Limisphaerales bacterium (assembly GCA_044223735.1). Lineage (GTDB taxonomy): Bacteria > Verrucomicrobiota > Verrucomicrobiia > Limisphaerales > UBA8199 > JBGALR01. The sequence continues at coordinate 141,228 of JBGALR010000002.1, forward strand.
AACGCACCCGGTGAACAACGCTGCCAATGCCAATCCAGATGAATAACCGATCAGTTTTTTCATAGTGCCTTTCATGTTTCTGCTCTGTTGTGGTTTATGCGCCGGGAGGAATCCTGCCTGCTCCCGGAAACTGACCCTAAAGTAAGGAGGTGGGCCTTTATTGTCAACATGTTGTTCATTTACAGGGGTTTCCTTGTTGCGAGGTCTGCGGGATTGCTCTAGCTTCCGCGCTTCGCAAAACGAAACAGAATTGTATGAGCGTACTGATTGTCGGTTCCACGGCACTGGATTCCATCAAAACCCCGAAAGCGGAAAATCCCCGGCTACTCGGTGGTTCCGCGAGCCATGCGGCCGTGGCCGCCAGCTTTTTCAGCCCGGTCCAGCTCGTGGGCGTGGTGGGCGAGGACTTTCCGAAGCCATACGTGCAACTTTACAAGCGGCACAAGATCGACCTGACCGGCCTGCAAATGCTGCCCGGCAAGACGTTTCACTGGTCCGGTGAATACGAGGAGAACATGAACAATCGCCGCACGCTCCTGACAGAATTGGGCGTGTTCGAGACCTTCACTCCGACACTGCCTGAAGCACAGCGAAAGGCGGCTTATGTCCTGCTCGCCAATATCGCACCTTCGCTGCAGATGCACGTCCTCAACCAGATGAAGAAGCCTAGGTTCGTCGCGGCCGACACCATGGACCTCTGGCTGAATATCGCCCTTGCTGACCTGGTCAAGCTACTCAAGCGCCTCGATTTGTTCGTCCTCAACGACAGCGAAGCCCAACAACTGACCCAGGCCGACAACATTTTCACGGCCTTGAACAAGATTCATCGCATGGGGCCGCGCTACGTCATCATCAAGCAGGGGTCCCACGGCTCCATCCTTTCCAGCCCGCGCGGCTTCTTCCTCTGTCCGGCGTACCCGCTGCACAGCGTCGTCGATCCGACCGGTGCCGGCGATTCATTCGTCGGCGGCATGATGGGATATCTGGCGACTGCCAAGGGCTCAATCGATGACAACATCCGCCGCGCCATGGTTAGCGGGAGTGTGGTGGCGTCCTTCTGCTGCGAAGGCTTCGGCCTGCAACGCACGACGAAAGTAACCCGTGCGTTGATCACCAAACGGGTGAAGGAATTGGAAAAGCTGACGCGGTTCTAATTTCTACCATCTGGCTTGCACTGGCGGAACCGCCGGCGAGCTAGATGTTGAACTCGGTGGGTGGCTTGGATTTCTCCTGCTTCCGCATCACCTTCACGTTTGCCGCTTCCTGCACGACGAGCGAACGCGGTGGAACGCTGTTCGTCAGGAACACATTGGCCCCAATCGTACTGCCTTCGCCCACAATCGTGTCGCCACCCATAATCGTGGCGCCCGCGTAGATGGTGACATGGTCCTCGATGGTGGGATGTCGCTTCTGTCCCCGCAATTGTTGTCCCGCCGCCAATGACCGCGCCACCAGGCCGACGTTCTGATACATCTTCACATGATCGCCAATCACGGTGGTTTCGCCGATGACCGTGCCGGTGCCGTGATCCACAAAGAAATGCGACCCGATCTGCGCTCCCGGGTGCAAATCCATGCCGGTGCGGCTGTGCGCCCATTCTGTCATGATGCGCGGAATGAGGGCGATGTTCTTGAGGTACAATGCGTGTGCGAGCCGCTGCACCGCGATGGCCTCGATGAAGGGATAAGCCACGATGACTTCTTCCTTGCTCAGCGCCGCCGGATCGCCTTGATAAGCCGCTTCGGTGTCTGTTTGCAACAGCTCACGAATTTGCGGCAGCCCCTGCAAGAAGTCGCAGGTCCATTCACGGGCAATCGGCTTCAAATCAGTTTTCGGCAACTCCGGTGGCGGATTGTATTCCAGGCTTTTGATGACCTCCGCCTCCAACGTGCTAAGGACACGTTTCAGCAGGACCGTGGTTTCCGCTTTGATCTCGGACGAATGCAGCAGCTTCTCGTCAAAAAAGCCGGGAAACAGCAGACGCAGTAAATCAATGGTAATGACCGCGATGGCCCGCTTCGACGGCAGGTTTTTCCCGTCGAGATGATTGATGCCGCCGACCTTGGCGTAAGAATCCACCAGCCGGTCCGCGAGTTGGGTAACGCTCGATTGCACTGCCCGCAGTATCCCGCAACCGGCCCGAAAACGCAAGAAACGGCCGTACGCCTCGATCAACGATGGCCGATTATTGAGCGCCGATAATTGATCATTTTCCCTCCGCGTCTCCGCGCCTCGCTGAAATAACTTCCCCAGCCGCCTTCACCACCCGATCCACCGTGATACTTGTCATGCAGCGGAAATCAATCGGACACTCCCGTCGAAAGCACGGCGAGCAAGGCGCCTCGCCCTTGATCAAATGATTCCGCGGATCACCTGGCCATCCCGGACCGGTCAGTTCCGGCGACGTGCTGCCGAACGGCACCACCACCGGCGTGCCGAGCGCGGCGGCGACGTGCATGGGTCCGGTGTCGTTCGTGACCAGCACGCGGCATAGTTTCAGGAGCGCCATGAACTCCCGTAACGACGTCTGGCCTGCGAGGTTCAGCGCCCTGCCTTCGCTCAGGCTGCAAATTCGTTCTCCCAGCCCGCGATCATTCACACCGCCAAACACCAGCCACGCGCAATTCTTTTGCTGCTGTGAAATCTTCCAGGCGACGGCCGAAAAATTCTCCGCCGGCCAGCGCTTCGCCGGGCCGTATTCGGCGCCGGGATTCAATCCCAAAAACGTGATGGGTTCCGAGCCTGAGAAGTTGAGCGTGGTACGCAGGCGAGGCAGCCATTTTTTTTCCGCGTCACGCAGTTCCGCTTCGGTCACGGCTAGTTTTGGCGCGAGCGGGGCGGGGCTCGCGCCGAGCGTCGCGACGAGATGCAAATACTCGTGCATCTGATGCACGCCGGGACGCGATGGAATCGAATTCGGCGCATCGATGCCGCGATGCGCGGCCTCCACGAGTTGCTTTACTTGCGAGTCCGACAATTTATGCATCTCGACCCGTCCCGGCCGCGGCGGCACGGCTTTCGTCAAAAGCCAGTTGCGCCACGGTCGCGCATAACCAATGCGTTCGGGAATGCCCGCCAGTTTCATTTCCAGCGCGGACCGCGGTGAGTTCGGCAATACCAGCGCGGTGGTAAAATTTTGACCGCGCAGCCGTCGACCCACCGACCAGATGTTGTCGCCGTCGTCGAATGGGATGATTTCATCCACGCACGGATGATGCCGCCAGAGATCGTACAGCTTGCGATGCGTGAGCAGGGAGATGTGGCGCCCGGGCGACGCCTCACGGAGCCGCTGCAACGCGGGAGTCGTCATCACCGCGTCACCCAGCCAGTTCACTCCGCGCACCAAAAGGCGGTCGTCCGTCATTGGGAGTCGGGTTTCTTTTCAGCTTTTCGGTCCCGGATGTTCGACTGTTTCCAACGATTGTGCACCCAAAACCAGTTGGCGGGATCGCGTCGCACGGCCGCTTCGAACTCGCGGTTTACATCGCGCATGATTGCCTCCACCGACCGGGCCTCGCCGTTCTCGTGCGTTGGAATCTCTGCGCCACCTTCGATGCGCCACTGCGCGAGGCCCACGCGATAACAGACGCCCACGCAGATGCCGCAATTGTAGCGCAACGCAAACACCGCCGCCGCCGGCGACGTCGAACAGTCGTGTCCCAGGAACGGCAGGCGCAATCCATGCGGCCCGGCTGATTGATCCGACAGCAGTCCGAGCATGACGCCCGGTTGATTCATGAATGCCTTCAGCGGGCCGGCATCGAACCGCCGCTCGAAAAACTGGCACCCTGACTTTTCCCGCATCGATTGGAGCAGTCGGTTCACTGTTAATTGCCGCAAGCCACGATAGGTGGTGGCGCATTTGTAGTACGGCGCGAGCTGGCCGAAGCGGGCATAGAGCTCGAAATTTCCGAAGTGCCCGATCGCCGCCACGATGGACCGGGGCGGATTGGTGGGCGGATGCACGATATGCGCCGCACCCACGAACTCCACGCGTGGCTTCAATTCCTCGAAAGTCATGCTGGCCGTCTTGATCGCGCAGGCGAAATTTTCCCCAATGCGTCTGAAATTCTCCCGCGCCAGCGCCTTGATTTCCGCCGCCGACTTTTCCTGGCCGAAACACATCGTCAGGTTTCGCACCGCCACCCGGCGATGCCGCCCGTCCACCGCGTGCGCGATGGCGCCGAGCACCCGCCCGAGCCGCGCCGCCCAGTTCAACGGCAGGGCCTGGACGAAGCCCATCACGCCGCGCGCTGCCACATAGAGAAGAATTTCCATCGTCGTTCAGCGGAAACAAATCTTACGCACACAATCCTGAAAATCGTCCGCGCCGCGGAGGATTTTGATTTCGACTCGCATGAAATATATCGGCAAATCGCGCCGGTCAATTTTCGGAAACCGCACCGCATCCTTCTGCGTCGTGATGATCGCGTCCGCCTGCTTCTTCTTGCTGCGGTTGATCACGTTCAACACTTCCTGTTGCGTGAAACGGTGATGGTCCGCGAACTTCCGCGTATAGACCAGCTCCGCGCCGAGGCCCACCAGACTACGCTCGAAGCTCTCCGGCTGCGCGATGCCACTCAGCGATGCCACCTTGCGGCCCTTGATGAAATCCAGCCCGTGCCGCTGGCCGGTGAACACATCCTCAAAATACATCGGATGATGGATGCACTCGATGATGCCGGCCGTCGGATTCAATTTCTCGATACGCTCGCGCAACGCTTCCGTGTTGCCATCGCTCTTCGTGATGAAAATCGTGCCCGCCCGCGCCAGGTGCGACGGCGGCTCGCGCAACGTTCCGCGCGGCAGCAATTGTTCATTGCCAAAAGGTTGCTGGCGATCCACGAGGACCACATCCTGACGCCGTCCCCGCAGTTTCCAATATTGAAAGCCATCGTCCAGCAAGAGCGTGTCGCAGCCGAATTTTTCGATCGCATACCGGCCGCTCTTCACGCGGTCTTTATCCACCAGCACCACCACGTCCTTGAGATTCGAAGCGAGCATGTAAGGCTCGTCACCCGCCATTTCGGAATCGAGCAACAGCGATTTCCCATCCGAAACGATGCGGGGCGGGGTGGTGTCACCGCGAAACAGCAGCTTGTTGGTGAGCCATTGGTGAAAAGGTTGCGGCTTGGAGCGATAGCCCCGCGACAGGATCGCCACGTTGCGCCCCTGATCCCGCAATTCCCGGGCGAACTTCTCCACCACGGGCGTTTTGCCCGTGCCGCCCACCGTCAAATTGCCAATGGCAATCACCTGCACACCCAGGGTCGAATCGCGCAAAATGCGTTTATTATAGAGAAAACGACGCGTTTTGATGGCCACCTCGAATACCTTGGAAAGCGTGAAAAGAAAGCCCCGCACAGCGGATTCACGGGTGCCCGGACGTTCTTCGATGATGACCTCCAAAATGAAGGTCTCGAAGTTTTCCCACCAGGCACGCCACTGTTCACGCATCTGACCAAAGTGTGGCAGGCACCCTCAGGCAGGGCAAGCGGAAGGCTGGAACCGGACCCCGCCGCCCCGCGCGCACATCTGTCCAAACCTTGATTTGCCTTTAGTAGCCTTGATTGGGCTTTAGGACCGTTGATTCATAACGACTTAACTCCCGGTGTCCAAGCGCCGAAGATATCCGTTTCCAAAACTCTCATCTCAAATTTGAAATCCGCGTTCCATACCCACTCCGCATCGGTGCGATACGGTGCTATAAGGTGCGAATTACCGCGAATTGCCTTTAAATGCCCATATCCCATCGCACCACATTCGCGGTGAAAATCCATATGGTCCGAAAGTGCTACCCAAATCCCCGTCTTCGCCCTTGCGCAAAAATGATTCGGGACCATGCTCACTGACAACTATGAGCATTACCTCCAAGAACATTGGCACGCTGGCGTTGCACGCCGGACAGTCGCCTGATCCCACCACCGGCTCGCGGGCGGTCCCAATTTACCAGACGACCTCCTTCGTATTCAAAAGCTCCGAACACGCCGCGAATCTTTTCGCGCTCAAGGAGTTTGGCAACATCTACACACGGATCATGAATCCGACGACCGACGTCTTCGAGCAGCGCATGGCTGTCATCGAAGGCGGCTCCGGCGCGCTCGCCCTGTCCTCGGGGCAGTCCGCCACCACCTTCGCGCTGCTGAATATCACGCAGGTCGGTGATGAAATCGTCTCCGCCAACAATCTGTACGGCGGCACGTATCAACTGTTCCACTACACGATGCCCAAGCTCGGCCGCACCGTGAAGTTTGTGGACTCGCGCAATCTCGATGCGTTTCGCCAGGCGATCACGCCGAAGACCCGCGCCATCTTCGCCGAGACCATCGGCAACCCCAAACTCGACGTCCCCGATTTCGAGGCGCTCGCGAAGATCGCCCACGACGCCGGTGTGCCGCTCGTCGTGGACAACACTGTCGGCGTCGGTCTCGTGCGCCCCATCGACCACGGCGCGGATGTCGTCGTGCTCTCCGCCACGAAATACATCGGCGGCCACGGTGTCGCCATCGGCGGCGTGATCGTGGATTCCGGAAAATTCAAATGGAACAACGGCAAGTTCCCCGAGTTCACCGAGCCCGATCCGAGCTATCACGGCCTGAAATTCTGGGACGTCTTCGGCAATTTCCCCGGCTTGGGCAACGTCGCCTTCATCATCAAGGCCCGCGTCCAGTTGCTGCGCGATATCGGCGCCTGCGTGAGCCCGCACAACGCGTTCCTGTTTTTGCAAGGCCTCGAAACACTGCCCCTGCGCCAGCACCGGCATTGCGAAAACGCGCTCGCCGTCGCTCAATTCCTGAAACAGCATCCGCTCGTCACGTGGGTCACCTATCCCGGTCTGACGGACGATCCTAACCACGCCCTCGCCGCGAAATATCTGAAAAAAGGATTTGGTGGACTGCTGGGCTTTGGCATCAAAGGCGGACTCGAAGCCGGCAAAAAGTTCATCAACTCCGTGAAACTCTTTTCGCATCTTGCGAACATCGGCGACGGCAAGAGCCTCGTGATTCATCCCGCCTCGACGACGCATCAACAACTGAGCGAAGCGGAACAGGCCGCCACCGGCGTCCGCGCCGATTACGTTCGGCTCTCCGTCGGCCTCGAGGATGTGGAGGACATCAAAGCCGATATCGATCAGGCGCTGAAAGCCGCCGCAAAATAACGGCGCAAAACCAGCCTACGCCTGCGGGGCGGCACCGGCGTGATGCCGCCGCCCCGCAGCGATTACGCTCTCAATCAGCACATCGAGTTCCGGTTTGCGATTTTGCAGTTCCGGATGCGCGCGCAACCACGCGACCGATTCCCGCACGCCGACGCGGAACGGTTTGCGACAGATAAATTCCGGCACGAACCGTTTAATCTTTGAGTTGTCAAAGATGGCGGGCTGCGATTTGTCGCCTTTGAGATTTCCCTTTAAATGCGGCGCCACCTCGCAAATGACATCGGTTGGCACCTTCACGATCTCCGGATGCTTCACATCCAGGGCGGCAGCGATCTCCGAATAGATTTGATTCCACGTGAGCGCCTCGTCGCTCGTGATGTGGAACGCCTCGCCAATCGCCTTGTCGTTCCCTACCAGCCCACAAAAGCCGACCGCGAAATCGCTGGTTGCCGTCAGCGTCCACGGATTTTCGCCAGCGTCCGGCACATACACCGGCAGTCCCGCTTCCAGCCGCGCGGCAAACGTATAACTCCCGCTCAACACCGGGTTCGGTATCCAGTTTTTCGAGTAGGTATGTGAGGGGCGCACAATCGTCACCGGAAACCCGTTCTCCGCGTGCTTCCGCAGCAGGAACTCTTCGCAGGCAAGTTTCTTCTGCGCGTAATCCCAATACACATTCCCGAGCGGCGCATCCTCGCGAATTGGGAGCGTGGCCGGCGGTTTGGCATACACCGTGGCCGAACTCACAAAAATAAACTGCCGCACGACGCCGTTGAACAGCTCGTAATCAAGCTGCACCTCCGCCGTCTCGAATCCCAGGAAGTCGAGCGCGACGTCAAACTGCACACCCTTCAGCGCCGCCCGCATCGCCGCCGGATTCTTGCGATCCGCGCACACGGCGCGATACCCCGCCGGAATCGCTCCGCGTCCCCGCGTCAGCACCAGAATCTCGTGCCCGCGCTCGTGCAACAGCGCCGCACAGTCCGTGGAAATATTGCCCGTCCCGCCGATAAAAAGAATTTTGGTTCTTCGACGATTTCAGTGGGTCAATAGCAAGGGATAGGTAGTTTGCCGGCCACAAAGTAAAGCATGGCCAGCAAGTTTTTGGCGCTACGATACCCGCGGGCTTTCCGTTTGGTGGCGGAGAACAAACTGTTGAGGCCTTCCAGATAAGCCGTGGTCAATCCTTCCTTCCAGTGACCCAAGATCCCTTCCAGATGGTTTTCCACCATCCGCGCCACCTTAGCCATGGGCTCCAGCAGTTGGTGGCCAGCCTGTTCGGCTTTTTGTTTCACCCAACTACACCAATGCTTCAAATCCTTTCGCGCTTGCTTGGCGTCAGGGGTCTGGTGGTAGATGTCCTGAAGAATCAACCGCATTTGGTAAGCCACCACCGTCATCAAATGTTTCCAATCCATCTGGCCCAGACGCTCGGTTTCCCGCTCCGTGTGGCTCTGGGGATTCTTGCGAAAAATCCACTGGCTCTTGGCCAACGCCGCCGCCTTTAGCTCATCTTGCTGCGTTTCCAACCGTCGCACCTTCTCCACCCCTTCATTGGCCTCCTGGATCACGTGGAATTTGTCGAACACCACCTGCGCGTTGCCAAAATTATCCCGCACGCCTTTGATGAACGCCGGGCTCATATCAATGGCCACCTGGGTCACCGCCTTGGGATGCCCATTATGGACCCGCATTTCCGTGGCAAAACGCTCCCACACCTCGGCAGCTTTACCTTCGGTGCCAAAGAGCACCCGCTTGTTTGCCAAGTCCGCAAACACGGTGAGATAGTTGTGCCCCTTCTTGCGGTTCATCTCGTCGGCCCCCACCCACACCACCTCCGACCAGTCGGCCTGCGAGCGGGCCGCTTGCACATGCGCATGCAACATCCGCCACATCCGCTGATCGGTTTCCCCGAGAATCTTGCCCGCCTTTTTGACCGGCATCTCTCGCATCAGCGTCAGCGCAAACGCTTCAAATTCCTTGCTGAAATGTTTGCTGCGCCCCTCCCAAGGCGGGGTTACCCGATACACCTCACCGCTGGCATCGCGCTGGCCCCGGGGCAGCGCACAGACAATGACGCATTCCTTGTTAAACACGTTTAGATGCCGCCATTGCATCGGTTCGACATGGTCATAACACCTGACACTTTGCCCACTCTTGGCGCTTTCTTGGGCCCACAGCGCCTCGGTCTCCGTCACGCAAATCACAAATGTGTTGCGCTTCTCCTCATAGTCCGTGCGAACCACTTTCCAACTCGCCCCAAGACCCAACAGCTTTTCAAAGGTTTGTTCCGGCGTCACTTTTACACAATTATATCACCAGCTCTCGGCCTTACAATTCCACTGAAAATGTCGAAGAACCAGAATTTTCATGAGTGAATTGCAAAGCTCGCGATGGGAGGCGCGCTACGGTCGTCCATCACTCGCCAGGGGAAACATTACCCAGCCGACTACTGTGAAAGTAAAAAGCGCCACTACGACCGCAACAATACGGCCACACGCATGCTTTGTACAAGCCCGCCCGGACCGGGTCAATTTCAGATCAAGACGTTTAGTCACGTGATAAGGCGCAATAGGAAGCGAGTCCCCGAATGAGTTGACTCGGATCGGAGCAAGGGTGAGGATGTGCGGATGGACGTAGTTGGGGCAAGGATTCACCTAAATCGATACACGAGCGATCGCGTTCGTCGATCTTGTCTAATTGCCAAGGGTCAGAGGACGAGTTCTGCCCGCCCTCATACTTCGGGTATTACAAACGCCATACGAACGCGTAGACCCGTAATCATGAAAGCATTCATGGCGGTTGCGTGCGCCCTGCCGCTTACGGCGGCAGGATTCGGCATGGATGATTTAAATGACCAGAGACACACCACCCCCGGCGGTCTCTTCGGCGTTTATCAATGTGTCCACCATCGCAGTGATCGCCCCACCACCGTCACCACCTGGATTTGTTCCGGAGCGATCGGCATCCATGTGCCTGCCATCAACTGGGAAATCAAGGATCCAAAAAAGATTGGGCTCCAACAGCTCTGGGCGCTGAGTTTTTACACGACCAATTCGTTGCCACCGGTCTGGCTGCCAGCAAAAATCCCTCCGACGCCTCGTGAAAGCAGGGAATTCCTGCGTTTCTCATCCGAAAAAGATGGCCAATCCATTCCGAATTTCATCAAACAATACGGGTTGCCGAGCCGTTATCTCGTGGGGCAGGTTTCCACATTCAGTCGTCAGGGTTTCGCCCCTCCCACCGTTGGTGCTTTGCTCCAGGGACCCGACTTCCTCATTTATGACCTGCCCTCCGGTCACACCGTTGCGCTCTACGTCCCGAAACCGCCGGCAGACAAATTCGTCATCGCAACAATTATTGATTCGAAAGGAGATCTTCTGCTGCCCAATATGATGGAACTTCAGTTGCCTCATCGAATCGACGCTACTCCACGCGCAATCACCGCCGGTTCAAATGGCATCGTTACGGCCATGGGTGCAAGTGGGCGCGAGGACGCAATCGGCGCCTGGACCACTCAAGGCGATAACCTGGTTGTATCCACCATCAATGAGAATACGGAAGCGTTCGCATGGAACGAAACCATCTCCCATGCCAGCGTACAATATGCGCCCGACATCCTGGTAAACTCGCATGTAGTGATATGCGGTTCGATATCGGGACGTGAGCACATCTCGGACAATTCGACGAAGAAAACAAAGGACCAATGATCTTGGGGGCGGCGAAAGCGTCCACGCTATTCACAAAGAACATGCTGCCACCTGAGAAAATACTCGCACTGGGAGAAGCTGTGCTCAATTTCTGGCTCGCAGTTGTTCTCCTGGTGTTCGGCATACCGCTCCTTTTCGCCTTCGTTTATCGGAAGAAATCGTTCGCGCTTCCAGTGGCATTCGCCGCAGTGTGCACCGGAATTTGTGTCCTCCTGATTTATCTGATTTTCGCTGCGAAGTGAGCTAATGGCAAAGCCGCCCCCATCACGACCTTTTCCGTAGTCGCTACTTCTTCGACACGACATTCATCCCGATCTGCGCTTTGTCCCCGGCGCGGTTGGTGATGAGTTCTTTTTCGCGGAGGCGGTTGCCGTAGATGAGCGCGGCGTCCACTTCGGATTCGATGGTGATTTGCGCTTTGCCGAGGTCCATGAAGTCGCAGCCATTCACCGTGATGCCGCCGCGGCGGGCGAGGATGGCGGGGGCGGTTTTGTCGCGCTGACCCCAGCCGATGAAATGGCAGCCGGCAAACGTCGTGTGGCCGGTGCCGTCGAGGACGGCATGGTTATCCGTGGTGGGGACATTCCAAAAACCGCAGGCGGTGAACTTCACCGGGCCGTCGTTGGTTTTGCCCATCTCGACGCCCGCCATGAACTGGCAGTTCACGAACGACAGGCCCGCGTGATGCTGGCTGGCGTCCACCTGCACGGCCTTGGGGCCGATGTCAGAACCGCATTGCGTGAAGAGACAATTTCCGGGGCCGGATTTGTTGGCCACAAAATGATAACCAATGTGATACCCGATGCAGAAACAGTTGGAGACAAATTCCCAATCGGTGCGGCCCAGGATGAACGCAACCGCCTTGGCGCGCATGAACTCATACAATTCGCCGTCCCAGCCGCCCCAGAACGGCCAGAAGTGAACGTTCTCCACGCGGCCGACGTCGTAGCACTGGTCAATGAACAGGCCGCGACACAGCGGCTGCGCGTAGAGGCCGTTGATGTAGTGACGCCCGGCCGGTTGCGTGCCGAAATCGACGGCCTGATATGGATTCACCAGCAGGACGTTGAGCAATGAGATATTGTCGCCGTGGCCGCGAATGGTCCATGGATAAGGCGTGGGCGGATTTTTAATTTTTTGCTCCGGATAAAAAACGCTCACCCCTCGTAGCGTGCAGCCTTGGTGCAACGTGATGAACGGAGTGCCATTTTCGTCACCCGCCCCGGCAGTCGCGAGCAGAACGCTGCCCTGGTCCTTGTTCGACGCGGAGGGCCCACGAAACACCCCTTCGAGCATGACGTTTGAAGGTATGTCCAGAGTGCCGATGATGAGATACTGGCCGCGCGGGATGAAGACGGTGTAATTATTTCCGGACGCGGCGGCTGCTTTGATCGCGGCCTTGAACGCCTCGGTGTTGTCCTTTTTCCCATCGCCCACCGCGCCAAAATCCAGAACGTTCAGCGCCATCGGGGATGGCTTCACACTTTCCGGTTCGGCCGCCATGGCCGGCACGGCGCCCGCCATGGTTCCAGCCATCGCGGTCAAACCGAGTCGGGAGAGCATGTTGCGCCGGGAAATGGTATCAAGTTCCATGCGGTTGCAGACGCCGCGCGGCGGAGAAGTATTCACCCGTCGAAACATCCTCATACAATTCCCCATACAAATCTTCGTCCGCTGGTGTCTGTCTGGGTGAAATACGATGCGGCCGTCAATTTCAAAGCGAGGTGGGGAACCGCCGGGCGGGATGAAAAACTCCGGACAATTTCCGTGGGTCCGGCTCATCCTGCCCGGTTGCCTCGCGGTCGTCCTGCTGGGGTTGCTCTGGCCGCGACATCCCCACAACGCACCTGCTTCGGCGAATGCGAGCGCCACCAATAATTCCTCCTACCGTTCCACAACCACGCGAACTACGCAGGCCACTCAGCGAGGGCGTGCGGGTGAACCCAGCCTGACCGCTGAACAAACCGTCGCCGCCAAACTAAGTCAGTTTGCGCGGAAGCGACGCGCCATCGCGCACGGCATGGCGGAAAAGCTGGGCATCAAAGTGACACCGCAGATGGAACATTTTTTTGACCTCGCCGAGAGTGGAAATTTCGCCGAAATGAAAACCCTCTTCGATTCGCTCACCACCAAACGCGACCCGAAGAGTTATCCCGTCGAGTTGCTGGCGCCGCTCAAGGAAACATTCGGCGTCGCCGAGGTCACGCACGACTGGCCCGCGCAGAAATTACTCGATTACGGCGAAACAATTCTGAACTCGCTGCGTCCCGGCATGGTGTATTTCGGAGGCACGGACCCGGGACGATTCATTCCCACGCTGCTCAACGAGACCGGCACCGGCGACCCGCATATCATTCTCACCCAAAACGCGTTCGCGGACAGTTCCTACCTCGACTATGTGCGTTACCTCTATGGCGATCAGATGTCCACGCTGGATAGGGATGACTCCCAGAATGGTTTTACCGCCTACATGGAGGACGGAAGAAAACGCCTGCAACACGATGCGGATTTCCCCGACGAGCCCAAACAGTTGTTGCCCGGCGAGGATCTCCAGATCAAGGAAGACGGACGCTTTCAAGCTTCCGGCCAGGTTGCCGTGATGGGAGTCAACGAACGATTGTTGCAAGCCTTCCTGGATAAAAACCCTGATCTCTCGTTCGCGCTGGAGGAATCCTTTCCGTTGAAATCGACTTATGCCCGCGCCGCGCCGCTCGGCCCGCTCATGGAGTTGCGCGTGACCGATGCGCAACGGGAGTTCACGCCCGGCGCCGCCGCGCAGTCGCTTGATTACTGGCGAACGACCGCCGATCAGTTGCTGGCCGACACCGCGGACGGAAGCGCGAACGATTACGTTTTGAAGACCTACTCGAAAATGGCCGCCACGCAGGCGGCGCTGTTCGCGGATCACCAACTATCCGCGCCGGCGGAACAGGCGTTCCAAATCGCCACGCAGATGTATCCCGGCAATGCCGACGCCGTTCAGCCATATGTAAACCTGCTGCTGGCCCAACAACGTTACGCGGACGCCATCAAGGTGGCGCAAAACGCGGTCAACGCCTCGCCCGGAAATGCGCAACTGCTCGCGTTGCTCCAACAATTGAGGCAACGCGGCAATTGAGTTTTCCGTGGGCAAAGTTCAGCGCTTGTTCGTCCGGTAACGATGCGCCGGTTCCTCCTCGATATCGAGCTGGTGCTCTTTCCATGTCTCGAAGCCGCCTTCGAGTTCCATCACCGGATAGTCCAGCGCGGCAAATCGGGCGCAGGCATTAGCCGCGAGATGGCACTGTTGTGAGTAGCAATAGACCACTGTCGTCTTGTCTTTGCTCAGGCCCTCGGGATTGCCCCATTGTTCTTTGGTGAGGTTGATTGCGCCGGGGATGTGGCCTTTGGCGAAGTCCTCGGGCGCGCGGACATCCACGACCACCAGATTGTCCTCGCCGGTTTTGATCCAGCGATCCAGTTCCACCGGGCCGGTCGTAAAGGCGAGTTTATCTTCGAAAAACATCCGGGCGGCTGCCGGAGAATGAACACGATTTATCGTCTGCATTTTTACTCCTGGGTTAATTGGTTAAAGCCAGCCCCTCGCATCCCTGCCGGCTCAATTAAAACCTAATCCCCCGGTTCAAAATCGCAACCGCGACACTGAAATTAACGAAAAAAGTTATTCACCGGCGCAAGCATCAGGCGCGCCAGTGTTCGCGCAGAAACGAATCGGGGCAAGCAGAGGCGCGAACCGCAGGCAGCTTAAGCCGTCTGCAATTCACGGACGACGAAGGGGGCAAACTCCTCGTGCAAATGCGGAGGAATGCGGGCTTTGAAGCGCGCAGTCTCGCCGTCGTAATCGCGCTCAATCACCTGCGCGACTTCGTGCAGGCGCGCGATGACGCCGGATTGATCGTGCGGCACGGACAACTCCATGAACTCGCGTATCGGCCTGACCTGGCTGGCCAGTTCGGCGAGAAATGCAGGCAGGCCTTCGCCGGTGACGGCGGAGATTGCGACGCCCTGCGGGTAACGTTCCAGGAAGCGCGCAAGCACCTCGGGGCGGCTGGCGAGTTGGTCGATTTTGTTGAATACCATGATGGTGGGCTTGCCTTCCGCGCCGATGTCGCGCAGCACGCCATCCACCGATTCGATCTGCTCCTCCGCCTGCGGATGGCTCACGTCCACGACGTGAATCAGCAAATCGGTTTGCACGACTTCCTCCAGCGTCGCCTTGAAAGCCTCGACGAGACCGTGCGGCAGTTTGCGGATGAAACCCACCGTGTCGGTGAGCAAAACATTTTGATTCGTCGGCAGCCGCAAACGCCGCGTGGTCGGATCCAGCGTGGCGAACAGCTTGTCCTCGGCGAGCACTTCCGCGCCGGTGAGCGCGTTGAGCAGCGTGGATTTGCCGGCGTTGGTATAGCCGACGATCGAGGCGAGCGCCCAGTGATTGCGATGCCGCGCAACCCGTTGCGTGGAGCGCTGGCGGCGGACCACTTCGAGGTCGCGTGTGATGCGGGCGATGCGATCCTGCACGCGGCGACGGTCGGTTTCCAACTGCGTTTCGCCTTCACCACCGCGCATGCCGATGCCGCCACGTTGCCGGGACAAATGGCCCCAAAAGCGCGTCAGGCGGGGCAGGAGGTGTTGCAACTGCGCAAGCTCGATCTGCATCTTGCCCTCGCGAGTGCGGGCACGTTGCGCAAAGATATCAAGAATCAGCGACGTCCGGTCGAGGATCTTGCATTGAAAAAGATTTTCCAGGTTGCGGCTCTGGGCGGGGCTGAGTTCGTCATCGAAAATAACGGTATCGACGTCGCTCTCGCGGCATAGCTTCGCAAATTCATCCGCTTTGCCCTTGCCGATAAAAGTGGCGGCGCAGGGCGCAGCCAGCTTTTGGACGCCTTCCCCGGCGACCTGCGCTCCCGCAGTGGTGGCTAGTTCGGCAAGTTCCTCCATCGAATCGCGCAACTCGCGCCCGTTCTTGGCCTTGAGTTCCACACCGACGAGAAAAACTCGTTCGGTCTTCCGATTCCTTGTCTCGATCAGTGCTTTCAACTCGGCGCGATGACTCGCTTATAATTCAATTCCATCCAACTGTTACCGCTCCAAGATAGCATGGCCCGGCGGGAAAAAAAGCGGATTTATTACGGGTCATCCCCGCGCCCGCATCACCAAATCCGCCACGGCTCGCGCCGGGGCGTCGGGTTCGACGCGAATCCACGTCAATTGAAACTGCCGCCGAAACCACGTCGCCTGCCGTTTGGCGAACTGCCGCGTGCGAATTTTCACTGACTCAATGGTGTCCCCGAGCGAGAGTTCACGGTTCAGGTGATCAATGACCTGCCGGTAGCCGAGCGCCTGCGACGCGGTGCGATTCACCGAGAGGCCGTCCTTCAACAGTTGTTCCGTTTCAGCCACCAAACCCAGCCGGAACATCTCGTTCACGCGGTGGTCGATGCGTTGCCGCAAATCCTCCGGCGAGCGTTGCAGCGCGAAAAAATGGGGTGTCGGCGCGCCGGCATCGGCCGGAGGTTTCCATGCCGACCGCTGTGCCGAAAAGGGCTTGCCGGTGAGACGAATCACCTCCACGGCGCGCACCACGCGACGCGGATTTTGCCGGTCGATTTTTTCATGCGTGACCGGGTCGCGCGCCGCCAGTTCCTCAAGCAGTTGGGGAAGCGGCATGGCTTCAAGTTCCGCGCGCAACGCCGCGTCCGACGGCGGCGCCTCTCCCAACCCTTCGAGGAACGCCTTGAAATAAAGCCCGGTGCCGCCGCAAAGAATCGGTAGACGCCCGCGCCGTTGAATATCGGCCACCGCCGTCCGCGCGAGTCGCACGAACTGCGCGGCATCGAAGGTTTCGCGGAGGTCCACGACGTCGAGCAGATGGTGTTGCACGCGACAGCGTTGCTCCGCCGTGGCTTTGGCGGTGCCGATGTCGAGGCCGCGATAAACCTGCATCGAATCGACCGAGATGATCTCGCCGTTCAGTCGCTCGGCGAGCAGCAGAGCGGTTTCCGATTTGCCGCTGGCGGTTGCGCCGGCGAGCAGGAGCGGAGGAAGGTGTTGGGCCGCGGAACGCTGATGTGCCATGCCGCTTGCGCTGGATTTACTTCGCCACTGCGGCCGAACGCGAGCGCTGGATCCACAGCAACGCGACGCCTGCAAGAAGGATGGCGATGCTGACCAGGTGCGCGGGCGTGGCCCAGCCGCCCAGATAATGCTGACGCACCGGATAATCGCCCCGGAACATCTCGACGAACGAGCGCAGAAACGCGTAGCAGATGAGATAAGCGCCAAAGACCTGGCCATCAAATTTCTTGTGGCGATACAACCAGGCGAGCGCGCCATAGAGCACGAGGTTCAGCAGCGATTCGTAAACTTGTGTCGGATGCACCGGAAATGTCGGCGGTTCCAGCGGGTTATCAGCGGGATAACGGATCGCCCAAGGCAAATCACAGGCACGGCCGTAGCAGCAGCCATTTAACAAACAACCCATGCGTCCGAAGACGTAGCCCAGCGCGATGCTCGGCGCGACGATATCCGCCACTTTCCAGATCGGCAGCTTGTGAATCCGCAGATAAATCATGCCCGCCAGCGTTGCCCCGATCAGGCCGCCGTAAAATACCAGTCCGCCCTGCCAGACTTTAAACACTTCGATGAACGGACGGCCTTCGAACGATTCGTGCCAGTAGGAAATCACATAGAGGAAGCGTGCGCCGACGATGGTGCCCACAATCAGCCACGGGCCGAGGTCGACGATCTTCTCCGCCGCAATGCCGGAGAGCAGGCCTCGCCGGCTGGCGGTCCACAACCCCGCCATAAACCCCAGCGCCACCATGACGCCGTACCAGTGGATCGGTCCAAAAGCAATCGGATGCATCTAGCCCACACTCTAGCCGCAAAATATGAAGGAGGAAAACGAAATTGGCGTCCAACCCGGAAGACATAATTTGACTTGGACACCAGCGACCCTTTGAATGATAGCCGACTTCTGAGCATGCGCCGCCTAAACATCATGAAACTGTTCGTCAGGCTGGGCCTCTGCTTCGCCCTGGCGGGATTTCTGCATGCCGGTGAATTGCCGGCCTCCAGCCGCGCCTTCCTCGAAAAGAACTGCATCGATTGTCACGACGGCGACACCCACAAAGGCGGCCTTGACCTGGCGGCGCTTAAATTCGACCCGTCGGTGGCGACCAATTTTTCCCGTTGGGTGCTGGTCTATGATCGCGTGCACAGCGGGGAGATGCCGCCCAAAAAACAGGCGCGGCCCGATGAGAAGGAACTCGATGCGTTCATGGGTTCACTATCCACCGCGCTCGTCTCGGCGGAAAACAAGCGCATGGCCCAGGAAGGCCGCGCGACGCAACGCCGCCTGAACCGTTACGAATACGAAAACGCGCTGCGTGATTTGCTCCATGCGCCCTGGCTGCAAGTGCGCGATTCGCTGCCCGAGGATGGCGAGATGGATCGCTTCAACAAGGTGGGTGACGCGCTCGACGTTTCGCACGTGCAAATGTCGCGGTATCTCGCTGCCGCTGATTACGCGCTCCGTCAGGTCATTGCGCCCAAGGCGGAAAAACCCGCCACCAAGGTGCAACGCTACTACGCGCGCGAGCAGGGAAGTTACACCGGGCCGATGAAGTATTCGGTGTTCAACACGGCTCCGGAGCGCGCAACGTTTCCCGTTCTCGGTTTCGCCGGCCAGCCGGAAGTGCGTCGCGAGAAGGAGCCGATGACTGTTGGCGATAAAAAGCCCGAAGTGCGCGAGTTGGAAGGCGTCGGCGTGGTCGCAAGCGCTTACGAACCGATCGAACCGAAGTTCAACCAGTTCCGCGCGCCGATCGCCGGTCATTATAAACTGCGTTTCAATGCCTACTCCATTTGGGTCGGCCCCGAGCCTGGCAAAAAATGGTACATCCCGAACCTCGACGATATTTCCCGCGGACATCGCGACGAGCCGATCACCATCACCGCCGAAATACCGCCTCGACAATTGCGCACGCTGGGCGACTTCGACGCCACGCCCGATCCAACGGTGCACGAAATCGACACCTGGCTGCTGGCGGGCGAAATGATCCGGCCCGATGCCGGGCGTCTGTTTCGTTCCCGCCCCGGTTCATCGCGCTGGCAGAATCCGCTCGCGGAAACCAACGGGCAGCCAGGCGTGGTGTTTCGCTGGCTCGAAGTTGAGGGCCCCATCGAAGACCAGTGGCCGCCGGCCGGGCATCAATTACTTTTCGGCGATCTGCCGATTGAGAATCGCCAGGCGCCGGACAAGGGCAGCAAGACGAACCTCCTAAGCAAACGCATATTTAAACCCTTGCCGGGCGTCGAGGTCGTTTCCAAGGAACCGATGATGGATGGCGAACGGTTGTTGAAGAATTTCATTCAGCAGGCCTATCGCCGGCCTGCCGCCGATTCGGAAGTGAAACGATTCCTGCCGGTCGTGCGGGACACTTTGAAGGGCGGCAATAGTTTTGAGGACGCCATGATCGCCGCCTACACGGCTGTGCTCTGTTCGCCGGAATTTTTGTATCTCGAGGAGAAACCGGGACGGCTGGATGATTACGCGCTCGCGGCGCGACTCGCGTTTTTTCTTTGGAACTCACCGCCGGACGCCGAACTGCGGCGCTACGCGGATCAAGGCGAACTTCATAAACCTGAAGTCTTGCGCGCGCAAACCGAACGCCTGCTCTCTGACCCGAAATCGCGCCGCTTCGTCGAGGCCTTCCTCGATTACTGGCTCGACCTGCGCAAGATCCTCGCGACCGCCCCGGACGCGAATCTCTATTCCGACTATTACCTCGACGATCTGCTCACCGAATCGGCGCTGGAGGAGACACGCCTCTTCTTCAGCGAGTTGGTGCGGCAGAATCTTCCGGCGCGCGATATCGTTGCGTCGGATTTTGCCATGTTGAACGAGCGTCTCGCTACGCACTATGGCTTGCCCGGGGTGCAGGGTGTCGCGTTGCGCCGCACGCTGCTGCCAAAGGACAGCCCGCGCGGCGGCCTGATGACGCAGGCGGCGGTGCTGAAGGTGACCGCCAACGGCACCACCACCTCGCCCGTGCTGCGCGGCGCGTGGGTGATGGAACGCATTCTCGGCAAAAAACCACCGCCGCCACCGCCCGCCGTGCCCGCGCTCGATCCCGACATTCGCGGTGCGGTGACCATCCGCCAGCAGCTCGACAAGCATCGCGCCGTGGAATCGTGCGCCGCCTGCCATGCGAAAATCGATCCGGCCGGTTTCGCGCTCGAAAATTTCGATGTGATGGGCGGCTGGCGCGATCGCTACCGTTCTGAAGCGGGCGGCGACCTCGCCAAAGGCATTGCGAAGAGCGGGCAGAAATTCACATTTCGTTATGCGCTGCCGGTCGATGCCAGCGGCGAACTTCCGGACGGACGCAAGTTCAAGGACATCCAGGATTTCAAGCAACTCCTGCTCGCTGATGAAAAGCAGGTGGCCCGCAACCTGGCGCGACAACTTGCGGTTTACGGCACCGGCGCGCCGATCCGTTTTGGTGACCGCGAACAAATCGAATTGATCCTGCAACGCAGCGCCGGGACCGACTACGGGGTGCGCAGCCTTATTCTGGAATTGGTGCAGAGCGATTTATTTTTGCGAAAGTAATGCGGAGTACGCCAATTGCGCGCAGCGCACGCCGAATGACAGGTCCCCCGGCTTGCCAAGCCGCCCGGAAAAGTCCAGGATGGTGCCTGAATAGCGCTTGATTGTTGCCCGTCAATTAACCATGGACGCTCCTTTCGTTTCGACGCGGCCCGCTTTATCGCGGCGGAAGTTCCTTCGCGGTGCCGGCATCCTGATGGCGCTGCCATTGCTCGATGCAATGACGCCCGCATTCGCGGCCACCGCCAAGCGTCTCGCTGCCGGCACCACTCCCGGCAAAAAACCGCGCCGCATGTTGGGCATTTGCAACAATCTTGGGTTGCTGCCGGAAAATTTCTTCCCCAAAAACGCCGGGCGCGATTACGAGCTCTCGCCCTACCTCGAAGTTCTCCGCGCCCATCGCAATAATTTCACCGTCTTCAGCGGCGTGTCGCATCCCGACGTGGATGGCGGCCATCCGGCCGACAATTGTTTTCTGACCGCCGCGCCGCATCCCGGCAGCGCCGGTTTTCGCAACACCATTTCGCTCGATCAATATATTGGCGAACGCATCGGACATCTCACTCGTTTTCCTTCGCTCACTCTGGGTGTGAATGTGCAACAGGGCGCGCGAAGTCTTTCCTGGACGGGTTCCGGCGTGCTGATTCCCTGCGATGAAAAGGCGTCGGACGTTTTCACGCGCATGTTTTTGCAGGGAACCCGCGAGGAAACCGATGCGCAAGTGCGCAAGCTCGACACCGGCAAAAGCATCCTTGATGCCGTCGCCGGCCAGGCGAAGGATTTGCAACGCACCGTGGGCGCACGTGACCGCGACCGTCTAGACCAGTATTTCACCAGCGTCCGCGATCTCGAACAACGCATGCAGATGTCGCGCGAATGGGAGCGGAAGCCCAAGCCGAAAACCACCTCCTCAGTGCCGCTCGATCCGACCGATCCGCGGGATTACATGGAGAAGGTGCGGCTGATGTACGACATGACCCGGCTGGCGTTCGAGACTGACTCCACTCGCTCCATCTCCTTGATGCTGGATAGCGTGAACTCGCCGGCCATCGAGTTTGGCGATACAAAAACCACCGACGGCTATCACAATCTTTCGCATCACGGGAAATCGAACGAAAAGCTGGCACAGTTAAAAGCCATCGACGAATGGCACATGAAACTGCTCGCCGACCTGTTCTCGCAACTTCAGGCCGTGCAGGAAAACGGTGAGCCGCTGCTCGACCGCACCATGATCGTCTATGGTTCAAATCTCGGCAACGCGAACACGCACGTGACGACCAACCTTCCCACGATCTTTGCTGGCGGCGGGTTCAAGCACGGACAGCATCTCGCCTTCGACACCCAGCACAATTATCCGCTGCCCAATCTCTTCGTTTCCATGCTCCAGCGAATGGGTCTCGAAACCGATGCCTTCGCTTCCGCCACCGGCACCATGCGCGGTTTGGAAATGACCTGAGTTCATACTTTTGCTTTCAAGCACTCGTCGGGTTGTGGTAGAAAATCCGAAGAACTTTTCGGGTATTTCTATGAAGACCAAAATCTGGCAGATCGCGCTCCTCATTCTTTCACTCGCCATCCTTGGCCTCACGGGTGGCTGCGCCTCTGGCAACTCCGGACCCAAGGGTGCATATCCCACACTCAGCAATACCGAGGTCAATGTGGACTGGCCGATGACGCGTTATCGCAACGCCGTAAGCGCCGGGCGCGTTACCACCGGCATGCAGGATCAGGTGAATCAAGCCTATGCCGCCTACAAGGCCGGCTTCGATGCAGCTCTCGCCGCGGCGAACAACAATCGCAACGCCCACACGCCTGACAACGTGCAGGCGCTCGCCAACCAACTCCTCTCCGCGCTGGGATCGGTGCCCACGTTCTAGGACTCGGCTGCCTTGGATGGGAGGGAATCAATTCCCGTTCGTTGCCACCGGCTGAACGGAATTGCCGGCATTTCGCACCAAGGGCAGCGGCGGCGGCTCCGGGGGCAGGGGCGGCGGCGAAACCGCGGAGGGCACTTTATTCACCAATTCCCGCCATGCCTGCCGTTCGTTGGGCGTCATCACTTTCCATCGTTCCGCGCTTTTGAGAAATAACTGGCGTTGGATCAGGTTCAGGCTGGCAAACTTCTCGAAGGAACGAATGCACTCAGCGCGTTCATCGGCAGGCAACTTCCCAAAACTTCGAAGCGTGGTTTCGATCTGGCGCCGTTCGGCGGTTGACAAGGTGTTCAACGCGCGGTCCTGCTCCCGGTCGGTAAGCTCGAAAAATTGATTAAAACGTTCGCCGAGATTACGCCGCTGCCCGTCGCCCAACCGGTTCCACCGGTCGATGCCTTCCTGCAATTTCTGGCGCTCCGCCGGCGTCATGCGCTCCTGCATCGCCTGTAACTGGGTTGAATTGAGCCCGTGAATTTCCGTGAAGAATTTCAGCGTCGCCTCGTTTTCCAAAAGGTCCTTGCGCACGTCCGACGATAATTCGTCCCATTCCTTAAGCCGGCTTTCGACCAGCGCGCGGGGCGCCGCCGGAATGCCCGACACCTGGGCGGCGCGATTGGTGGCCGGGGTTTTCATCATCGGCCATAAATACCAGCGTAATTCCGTGGCCTGCAATCGCAGTTCCCTCTCATTTGGTGAGAGCGCCGCATACTCCCGCAGCTTCGCCATGATGATTTTGCGGCTTTCCGGCGAGCGATTCGTCAAAGCGTCACGTCGCTCAACTCCGTTCATCGCCAGAAGGTCCCGAAAGAAATCCACCGGCGATTTAACCGCCACCGTCGGGGGTATCGGTACGCTCGTATCCGCTTTGGCTGCGGCACGGCTTCGATCCGATTTCCACGGAGGGTCTCCCTGGACTTGCGCGGTCAGCGTTGCCGGACACAACAATGCCGCAACCACCAGCATCGCCGCACCTGCTCGTTTTGCGAGTCCGAATATCATTTTAATGCGGCCAGCAATTCCTCGTCCGCCGGAGGCGCCTGATTCAACGCTTGAATCGCATCAAAGTCTTTCAACACGTCGGGAGCCGGCAGGGATGTTACATTGGACACGACCTCCACCGCGCGGAAACGCTCACGATTGCGATTCGCCTGCACCTGCTGATAGGAAATCATGCCCGCTCCCAGGACAACCGCCGCCACCGCAATTCTCGGGAGCCAGCGAAACCGTCCCCAGAATGACACGCCGCGATTCCGGCGCGCCGTCGCCGCCTCGTCGCGTTCGACAGCCTGCAATACCCGCGCCGTAAAGTTACTCGCCACCGACGCCGCGGGCAACGCGTCCAGGGCGCTGTTCAAACTGGCTTCCAATTCCCAATCCATCTCCGCCTCGGGATGAGCCGCCAGCCACTGACGCAGCCGGGCCTCCTCCTCGCCGGTCAGCTTTCGCTGCCAGCTCAATTCGCGGAGCTGTTGGTATTCCGAATCGTTTGTCATATCCGTCATAGGGTTTAAAACCGTTTCGGGGAAAAAGTTGCGTTCATTTTGGCGCCCGCCATGTGCCAGTTTTGAGGTAGGGTTTGAGCTTTTCCTTCAAGGTTTCGCGGCCCCGATGAATCAGCGATTTTGTGGCCGAAACGGAGCATCCCAGCACTTTGGCGATCTCCTCGTAACTCAGTTCATTCTGGCGGCAAAGCACGATGGCCATGCGCTGGTTTTCCGGCAAGGTCTCCATGGCCTGGGCTATTTTCTGGTCCAGCTCGCTTAGCAGTACCGTATCGGGCGGCGAAGCATTCGCCTTATCCTCAAACTGGTGTAGCGGCTGATCATCCTGGTCCGGATGGGTCGCCTCGATGGAATCAGCGGGATGCCTGGAACGCCGACGAATTTCGTTCAGGCACAGGTTTCGCACGATCGTGAAAAGCCAGGTGGAAAACTTCGACGATACCTCGTAACGATGGGCCGATTTGTAAACCTGAAGAAAAACGTTCTGTGAAATGTCCTCCGCCTCCGCCAGATCGCGCAGCATTCGGTACGCAACGTTCAGCACCGGCTGTTTATATTTGTCCACCAGTTGCGTAAAAGCGGAAGTATCGCCCTGCTTGACACACAGCATCAGGGCGGCATCCGGATCTAGTTCGGCGGCCATCATCGCCATGGTAACAAACACCGAAAGCGCCACAAGTTTCGAGCAATCTGGCGATACTTGCTTTCAAAGGCATTTGCAACCAGAGTGTGCCGCGGATGCAGGAATTTTTGAAGAAAATCGAGGCCAACGCCGCAGCGCGCCTGACTTTGCCGCCGGGCCGGCAACCCGCCCAGGAACTGGCTCGCTACAAGGCGTTCCTAAAGGTGGAGACGCATCGCGTCAAAATCCTGCATCGCGGCGGCGGCGGCGGCCTGGAAGTCTGCCGCGCCCGGGCAGCCATTCTCGACCTGTTACTGCGCTATCTTTGGGATACGTCGAAGAATAGCCTCACCCCGCAGGCGCAAAAGGAGTTTCCCGCGCTCGCGCTGGTGGCCATCGGCGGTTTTGGCCGCGCCGAGCTTAATCCGCACAGCGACATCGACTTCATGTTTCTCCATGACCACAAAGCCATGGCCGGAAACAAACCGATGCCGCATCTCTCGCGGATCATCGATGGTATCCTCTATCCCCTGTGGGACATCGGCCTCAAGGTCGGTTACTCGGTTCGCACGATCGAGGATTGTGTGAAAGTCGCAAATAGCGACATGCAATCCAAGACCTCGCTTATCGAAGCCCGCCTAATCACCGGCAATCGGCCGCTGTTTGAGAAATTTCAAAAGGCGCTGCTCGCCAAATGTGTCGCCGGGCACGAGGCGGAATACATTTCGATGCGTCTCAGCGATCAGGCGGCCAGGCGGGCGAAATTCGGCAATTCCGCCACCATGCAGGAGCCGAACATCAAAAACGGCTGCGGCGGATTGCGCGATTTTCAGAATCTCCTCTGGATGGCGTTTTTCAAATATCGCACCCAGTCACTCAAGGACCTCCAAGGGCACGACCTGATCGGGGATAGCGAGCGCAAACAACTCGAGGCCGCGTACGATTTTCTCCTCCGCACCCGATCGGAGATCCATTACCACACGAACCGGCCCGTGGATGTGCTGAGCAAGAATCTGCAACCGGCCGTGGCGCACAACCTCGGCTACCTCGAACGCTCGCCCAGCAAACGCATCGAAACGTTTATGCGTGATGTGTACCGGCATCTGCGAAATATTTTTCTAATCACGCGCACGCTCGAGCAACGCATGGCGATCATGCCATCGCCGGGCAAACTGGCGCGGCTGTCTCTGCCCAAAAGCCTTTCCCGCTTGCTCCCGCGCGGCCGCAAATACAACGACGAGCCGATTGACGGCTTCAAGTTCATTGACGGCGAAATCCACGCCACGTCCAACCGCATCTTCCGCGACCATCCGCGCCGCCTGATGCGTGTATTTCTTTACAGCCAGCAGCGTGGCCTTAGTCTGCATGCGGACCTGGCGCAACTCGTCCGTAACCAGCTCACGCTCGTGGACCGCGCGTTCCTCAACGACGAGCACGTACGTGAAACATTCCTCGCCATCCTCAGCCAGCGCGGCAATGTCGCGCCCACGCTCCGCGCGATGCATGAGGTTGATTTGTTGGGAAAATATCTCCCGGAGTTCGGCAAGCTTACCTGCCTGGTTCAGCACGAGTTCTATCATCAGTACACTGCCGATGAACACACCCTCGTCTGCATCGAACAACTTGATCGCGTATGGGAGGCGAAGGATTCGCCATACAACGCTTACTCGCCCATTTTCCAAAAGCTGGAACGGCCGTTTCTCCTTTATCTCGCGCTGCTGCTGCACGATGTCGGCAAGGCTGACGGACACGGCCATCACTCTGACGTGAGCCAGACGCTGGCTAAACGCGCCGCCAAGCGCCTTGACCTCGATGCCACCGCCACGCACGCGTTGGACGTGGTGATCAAAAATCATTTGCTCATGGCCAGCGTTTCGCAGCGGCGTGATCTCGATGATCCCGCCGTGGTGCGGCAGTTTGCCAAGCAGGTGGAAAATCCCGAGATCCTCGACCTGCTTACCGTCCACACTTTCGTGGACGCGCAAGGTACAAGCGACAAACTTTGGAATGGTTTCAAGGACCTGCTCATGTGGTCGCTGTATCACAAGGCAATGAAGCTGCTCTCCGGTGGCCCCGAGTTTGCGCACGTCGAGGAAAAGCATCGTGAATTGCTGCTCACGGAGGTCCGCGAAATCGCGCCGGCCAGTTTGAATTCAGAGGAGCTGGACGCGCACTTCAATGCCTTGCCCCCCCGCTATTTTCAGGTTCACCCCGCACGGGAAATTCTGAGCGATGTCGTGCTTTCGCACCGGTTTCTGCGCCTGCAAACCTCCGAGAACGAAAACGCGCTGGTGCCGGTAGTGAACTGGCATAACGAACCCGACCGGGGCTACAACGCCGTCAAGGTTTGCACCTGGGATCGCGCGGGCTTGTTCAGCAAGGTTGCCGGTTCCTTTAGTGCGGCGGGACTGAACATCCTCAGCGCGCAAATTTTCACCCGCACCGATGGCATCGTGCTGGACACGCTGTTCGTGGCTGACGCCCGCACCGGCAGTCTGGCAACCACGGAACAGCGCGAGCATTTTGAAAAGCTCCTCGCCAAAGCCCTCACCGGCGAGGAAATGGATTTTCACGCGCTCATCGCCCGGCAGAAAATCAGCCGCCCCCTGTATCAGGCGTATACCGGCGAACGCATCCCCACCCGCATCCACCTCGACAACGAGGCTTCCGACACCCGCACACTGATTGAAATCGAAACCGAAGACCGCATCGGCTTGCTTTATATTATCTCCCAAACCCTCGCGGAATTATCCGTGGATATCACGGCCGCGAAAGTCTGCACCGAAAAAGGCGCGGCCATCGACACCTTCTACGTGCGCGAAATCGGCGGTCAGAAAATCCTCCTGCCCGAACGCCAGCAAGCCATCGAACGCAGGTTGCGGCAGGCGTTCAGCGCACTCGATAACAAGTAGGCTCAATCGGCCGCGTCGGGCGGACGCTGCAGCGAAAACAATTTCATGGCGGCCGCCATCCGGTTGATCATTTTGGTCTCGTCATGGCGGTAGGTGGTCAGTTGTTCCGGCAACAGAAAGCCCTCAAGAATTTTCAATTTTTGCTCGAGCTGCGCTTTCTGCAACTCAACGCTCAGGTTGCCCGCTTCCGCGACATTTCCAGCCCGGACGGCCGTCTTGATGGCGTCCTGGGTCGCCGCCCCGATTCCTTTATCCAGATGCATGTCATAAAAGAGGCCGCGCAATGTTTCCTGTTGCTCTTTGGAAAGGTTGAATTTGCCGGCCACCTGACTCACGTCGGACCGCGCGGAGTTGTCGGCCGCGATCAGTTTCTCATTTTCCTGATACTCGGAAAAGCCTGCCAACTGACCTGACGTCAACACCGCCTTGATTTCGGTTTCCTGATTCTCGGCGATGGCCGCCTTTTCCCGCTGCTCTTCCGCCGTGAATTTTCCCGACAAGGCATCCAATGTGAGCTGCGACTGCAGTTGAATGTGGTTCATCATAATGTCCTTGATGGACTGTTCCTGCGCGTCGGTGAGTTGAAGTGCTTTTTTCATCCGCGCCAGCCGTGACAGTGCGTCCTTTTGTTTCCACTTGTCGGCAGTCGAGAACCCCCCACCAATGGCATTTGTTAGAAAATCGCCCAGACTCGATTTCATCCGGGCGAGTTCGCGCGCGTCCTTGTCCGTCAGGGCCGTTTTGCCGCGCAATTTCAACAATTCATTGAGTTGCGCCGGCGGCAACGTGGACGAACGCGGTTCCTGCGCACGCGCCGCCAGATTGGACAATCGATCGTTTTCGTCTTTGAGCAGGGCGACCTGCTCCTTCAACGGCGTCTGTTCCTGGCGCAACGTTTGAACTTCATCGCGCAGGAGCGAAGCCTTGCGCTTCTCATAAAGTCCCGTTCCCACCGCGGCGGTCAACGCGGCGGCGATTACAATTTTTTGCAGTGTGGTCATGGCAATGGTTTTGGCGGCGGTCGCGGTCGACAGGGTGGATAGCGTGGTGGAGCCCATGGCGGCGACCGTCATGATCGTGCTCGCCAGCGCCAGCGGCGCGGCTTGCACGGCATTGGCAGAAAGGGCGACGACGATGCCGCTCGCGCCCACGGCAACTCCGCCTTCCGCCAGAAACACACGAAGTCTCTCCACCGCCCGACTGACACGTTTCTGCGCGGCTTCGTTGCTGATGCCTAAAGTTTGCGCCATTTCGTCGGCGGATTTGCGTTCAAAGTAACGCAGCAATAGCGCTTCGCGGTCGGCGTCGCTCAGTTCACCGATCGCAGCATCGAGATTCGGGGCGATGTTTTCCCATGCGGTGTTATCGGTGCCAGGCAGGTTATTCATGACGGCGGCTTCCTCCTCCCGCGCGCGGCGGCGTACATCTGCTCGGACCGCGTTGGC
Source organism: Limisphaerales bacterium (assembly GCA_044223735.1). Classification (GTDB taxonomy): domain Bacteria; phylum Verrucomicrobiota; class Verrucomicrobiia; order Limisphaerales; family UBA8199; genus JBGALR01. Next base: position 170,131 of record JBGALR010000002.1, read on the forward strand.
CGCGAGGTTTTGCGTGGTGCGGTGAAGCCAGCCGGATATCGTGGCGCGATCAGTCAATTGCGAGGCATTTTGCGCGAGCGCGATAAACACGCCCTGACTGACGTCCTCCGCAAGATGAGCGTCGCGCACCATCCGCCGCGCGGCAGAATAGACAAAATCCACATGCCGGCGCACCAACTCTGCAAACGCCGGTTCCGTTCGGCGGCCCGAAAACTCCCGAATAAGTTGCTGGTCAGTCCAACTGTTCACTCAACAAAGAGTAACCGCCGGTGTCAAAATCGGACAGGGACAAGCTGGAATCCTTTCTCGCCGGTCCGAACGGTGGGCAATTGCGGCTTGCGCCCCGTTTTGAAGGGTTTAATCTACTATCGTGGGTTGGTTTAACGATCGACATTTCTTTTTGCTGGCCGTCGTGGTTTACGGCATCAGCATGGTTTACTCGGTGTTCCTCTGGCGCAAGGGGTTCCGCCGGGATGACCATGTGAACTACCTGTTGCTGCTCTTCGGCTTCGGGCTGCACACCACCTCCATGGTCATGCGCGGAATTTTGCGCGGTCAATGTCCGGTCACCAATCTCTACGAAGCCACCACCTTCCTAATGTGGACGGTCGTCGGGGTATATCTACTGCTCGGGTTATGGGCCCGCTTTCGTTTTATTGGCGCCTTTGCGTCGCCTGGACTTTTTGCCCTCGGCGTATTTGCCCTCATGCCAAGCCTGGATGTTTCTCGCGGAGTTTGGTCGCAAGCGCCCGCGGCGTGGACCAGCCTGCATGCCGCGCTCATGTCGCTTTCCTACGGCGCCTTCGGCCTCGGTGCGGTGGCCGCAATCATGTATTTGACCCAGGAGCACAATCTGAAATTTCACAAGCTGCAGGCGATTCTTTCGCTGATGCCCTCCATCCAACGGCTCGAAACGGCGGCCAGCGGTTTGCTGCTTGCGGGATTCATTTTATTAACCATAGGTCTCACGGCTGGCTTTGTTAATCTGACCCACATCAACAACCCGCTGCACTACAGCGGGGACCCGAAAGTTCTTTGGTCCGGCTTGGTTTGGTGCCTTTACCTCGGTTTGCTCATCATGCGCTGGCGATTTGCGCAAGGCGGCCGGCGTTTCGCCTTGGGTGCCATTTGCACGTTCATGTTCGTGCTGCTTACGTTTTGGGGAACCAGCGTGTTGTCGCCGCTTCACAACCCATGAGCCGCCGGAACATTTTGAGTTTTCAACCGCCGACGAATTACCGGCGCCATCTCGGGCTGCTTTTTTGCTGATATGCCTCTGGTCGTCATCGGATTGAGCCATCATTCCTCGCCCGTCGTGGTGCGGGAACGGTTCGCTTTTGACGAGGCCCGTGTGCCCGCCGTGTTGAAATCGCTCCGGGCATCCGGCCTCGCCGGCGAGGCGGTGATACTCTCCACGTGCAATCGCGTCGAAATCTACGCGGTCACGTCGCTGGAAGCGCCGAAGGCGTTCATCGCGTTGCGCGAGTTCTTGTTGGGCTGTCACAGCTATCGAGATCCATTGACCGATGAAATCTACACGCTCGGTGAACCCCACAGCGTGCAGCATTTGTTCAAGGTCGCCAGCGGCCTCGACTCCATGGTGCTCGGCGAAACGGAAATTCTCGGGCAGCTTAAAAAAGCCTACGACCGCGCGCTGCAACTCGGCCATACGAGCGGCCGGTTGAACAAGGCGTTTCAGCGCGCCTTCAACGTCGCCAAGCAGATCCGTACAGAAACCAATATCCAACGGGGCAGCGTTTCGGTCGCATCGGTCGCCGTCGAACTGGCGGAGAAAATCTTCAGCAACCTAAACGCACGCAATGTCCTCGTGCTCGGCGCGGGTGATACTGGTGAAAAGACCGCACGGGCATTGCTCTCGCGCGGGGCGCACGAGATCTCCATCTCCAATCGCTCACCCGAAAAGGCCGTCGCGCTGGCCGCTGAACTCGGCGGTCGTGCCCTGCCGTTCGACGACTGGCCGAAGGAATTTGCACGTTTCGATATCGTCGTCAGCACCACCGCTGCGCCGCACTACATTCTTGACCGCGCGAAACTCGAACCGCTGATGAAGCAGCGTCGCAACCGTCCGCTGCTGCTCATCGACATCACCGTGCCACGTAACATCGAGCCGGAGGTGAATTTTTTGGAGAACGTTTATCTCTACAACATCGACGATCTGCAGGCGATGGCGGACAGCTACCTGAAGCAACGGCAGCAGGAAGTCGCGCGTTGCGAGCAGATCATCCGTGAAAAAGCGGAGGCACTGTTGCGGCATCCGGGCAAGCCACAGACAGGCATCGCCGGCCAGCCCGCGTTTGGCCACGAGTGAAAATTTTCGTCGCCCGCGCGTCTGCCCGGGCCTAACCTTTCCCGACGTTTGAAAACGAGCGACACCATCTTCATCGCCACGCGCGGCAGCGCGCTGGCGCTGGCACAGGCGAATCTCGTCGTGGGCCAGTGCGCGGCGGCGTTCCCTCATTTGCGCTTCGAGTTGAAGATCATCAAGACGACCGGAGACAAATTGCAAACGGCGTCGCTCGCCCAGGAAGGTTCGAACCTGCCCAAGGGGCTGTTCACCAAGGAACTTGAAATTGCGCTCCTGGAAAAACAGGCCGACCTCGCGGTGCACAGCCTCAAGGATTTGCCTACCGAAATTCCCGCCGGGCTGACACTCCGTGCGGTCGGACAACGCGCCGACGTGCGTGATGTATTAATTTATCGGGATGAGAATTATCTGAAATCCAATCCGTCGGACCGCCGGGGGTTTTCATCCAAACTAACGATCAAGGATTTGCCGGAAGGTGCAGTTGTTGCCACGAGCAGCACACGGCGCAAAGCGCAGTTGCTCGTACAAAACCCCGGACTCAATGTGCCGGACATCCGCGGCAACGTCGTCACCCGCATGCAAAAGCTGTCGGACCGTGCGGAACTGGACGCGACTGTGCTAGCGATGGCGGGTCTTCAGCGCCTGAATTTCAAGATCACCGCGGCCGGGCACCTCGATGGCGAGGGGGTGCCCGCTGGTTTGCTGGCCCGCGTGCTCGACACCGATGTCATGCTTCCCTGTGTGGGTCAGGGCGCGCTCGGTATCGAAACGCGCGAAAACGATCAGCGGATTGCCCCCATCTGCGAGCAATTAAATCATTTTCCCACCCAGCAATGCGTGATTGCCGAGCGGGCATTTCTCGCGGCGATGGGCGGCGGCTGTCAGAGCCCCGTGGCGGCCTACGCGGAGGTAAGCGGCCAATCACTGCGCTTGCGCGCGTTAAGTTTTACTGACGGGCCCGTTCGTGAAGCCAGTGGCACACGGCCGTGGACCGAAGCGAGCGAACTGGGGCGGCAACTGGCGATGGAATTGAAGGGCTGATGTAAGGTGATGAAATCCAAAGGCATTATTTATCTGGTGGGCGCGGGACCGGGCGATCCCGGCTTGCTGACGTTGCGCGGCGCTGAAGTTCTGGCACGCGCCGAGGTTGTGGCCTGCGACGCGGACGTGAATCCGGCAATCTTGCGACACGCTCCGAAGTTGGCGGAGATTCTCAACGCGGCGAAAAAGGATTTGGCCCAGTCACTCGTGACCAGCGCGCGCGCCGGAAAAACCGTGGTCCGACTGCTTGCGGGTGACCCCTATCTATTTGGCGACGGCAGTGAGGAAGCCGCGCAGTATGCGGTGGCGGATGTGCCATTCGAAGTCGTGCCGGGAATTTCTCCGCTGCTCGCCGCGCCCAACTACGCGGGCGTGGCGCCCACGCATCGCGAATTTGCCTCTCAACTCACGATGGCTGGCGGATCCGATTTGCTTGCCGATACTTCTGTCGATTGGGGGCTGATTGCGAAGGCGCAAGGAACGAGAGTTTTCCGTCTTAAGTCGGCGGAAATCTCTCCGCTCGCCGAACGATTGATGAAAAACGGTTTGTCCGCCGCAGCGCTGGCGGCCGCAATCGTCCGCGGCACTCAAGGTGGACAAAAATCCTTTGAAAGCACCATGGGCGGCATCGCCGCGCTCGCTGACAAGGAAAAGCCGGACACGGCAGCAGTGCTCATCGTTGGCGAGGTGGTGAAACTGCGGTCGAAACTGAATTGGTTCGAGCAACGGCCGCTGTTTGGGGAGCGGATAGTGGTGACTCGCTCGCGTGAGCAGGCAGGCCAGCTTTCTCGGCAGTTGCAGGAACGCGGTGCCGACGTGCTTGAAGTGCCCACGATCAAATTCGAGCCCCCGAGCCGCCGGGAGGATCTCGTGGATTGTCTGCTCGAATTAAACTCCTACGACTGGCTGGTGTTCACGAGCCCGAACGGCGTCACCAATTTCTTCGAATATTTCTTCCGCCAGTTTCACGACATGCGTGATATCGGCGGCGCGCGCCTGGCGGCAGTGGGCCCGGCGACTGCCAACAAGCTCAAGGAATTACATTTGCAGGTGGATTTAATGCCCGACGAGGCACTGGCGGCAAGCATCGCCGAGGCGTTCACGAAATTCGAGACCATCGAAAATCTGAAGATCTGCCTGCTGCGGGCCGAAGTGGCGAATCGCGAATTGCCCGAAGCGCTCGAAGCGCTGGGCGCCATTGTGGACGACATTGCCGTTTACAAGACCACGCCCGAAACCGACGACGCGACCGGCTCCGCATCCACACTACTCGCGAACGGCGCCGACTGGGTCGCGTTCACCAGTAGTTCGACCGTGGAACAATTTCACGCCCGCTTCGATCTGCCCGCGCTGTTGAAGAAGTTTCCCAAGCTGAAAATCGCCACGATCGGCCCCGAGACCTCGGGATCTGTGGTCGCTCTGGGCGTGAAGCCCGTCGTGGAAGCAAAGCAGCACACGATCGACGGATTGGTAGACGCCATCACCGCCGCAAGTGGAAAAAAATAGCGTGCCTTCAGGCACGTTCCGGGGTTGGAGCATCGTCATCATCTCGCGCGCCGGACAGTCGATGGCGGCGTTTCTTTTTCTTCTCCAACTCTTCCTCCGCCGCCATCTTTGCCTTCAATTCCTGGAGGCGCGTGATGGCGATGATCTCCGTCGCCTGCATGGGAATGGAATTCATCGTTTCCACAGTTAGTTGTGGCAGTGATTCGTAAGTGGGAAAGTCCAGCCATACCACATTGCAGGAACGGCAGGCGTCCAGTTGCAACGGGGGATCCTCCGTCTGCGCGATGAGCATGGCGGTGGCGCAGAACGGACACAAATGCGTGCTCCGACCGCCGCCGCCCAATTTCATCAGGCGCAAAATCTTTGCAGCCACACGCTCGCCCATCACGTGGCGCACCTGCGAAATGGTCATCGCCCGGCCATTGCAAGTTTTGCACGGATAACACAACCCTTCCCGCTGCCGCATCGTTTCCAACGGCGTGCTACAGATCGGACAATTGGGCATCGTAATGTTCCGAAGTTAAGCAGTCGATTATTTCGACGAGTCCAGCAACCACTCCAAAAGCGACTCGATTTCCAAGCGCTGGACTTCGCGCAGCGCCATAATCTGCGCGTCTGCGCCACTGCGAGTCGCCTCTTCACAGGCGGCTATCATACCCATGGCGTTCCATCGGCCACTCGTAATCAACTTCGCATGAATTTTCGTTTCCGCCTTCATTTCCGGCAATTCCTCCACCTTTGCGGCCAGTGGTTCAAATGCCGGATGAGTTCCCACGCGACGAAACCAATACTGCGCATTCCCGTAGTCCGGCTCGCGGCGATGCACGATCCCATGGACAAACGAACCTGAACCTGACGGCACATCCTGGGATATTTCATGTGCGGCATCCATATGGTCGTGCCACAGATATATCAAAGCCCGAACCAATGGTTCGACATCAGGTGCAAGCTTCGTTCCGGCGAGTCGTTGGTCGAGCGCCAACCGCAACGTCACCTCCGGCTTTACCGCACCGCGCGGACCGGGCCCCAGCTCCGGTGGCGCAGGCGTCGCGAGCAACTCCTTGAAATCTCCCAAACTTAATCCAGCCATGTTTCCAACCTAGCACATCCATCGCCCAAACACAGACCTCACTTCCAATAAGTCATGCTTTCCTTGGGCGCATACGGAATCGGAGGCAGGGCTTGTGACGAGATCTTCCACCGCTCCTCACCGTAGTCTGTCACTTCGTTGCGTCCGGCGGTGTTGAAGCCCGAGCGGGCACGGTCATCCACCGACCGGACGAAAGCTTTATCACCCTTTTGTACAGTTACGTTTACGGGCGTGATCATCCCCGCCACCACTTCGACTTCACCCTCGGCGGGAGCTTCCACTGCCTGGTTCACAAAACTGATCAACGCCCTGTGACGCCCCGGTTTGGCTTCCACGCGGAAAATGTCGTGCCCTGGCGCCTTAAATTCGGCGGTGAATTCCTTGAAGTTTTGATTTTGGGTGTCATAGACATCCACTTTCCACCAGACATCAGATTTCGGATCCGTAAACAGGTCGACGTAGCCACGATCCGCCCGGGCCAACTTGGGATTTACATCTGGCGAAGCGCAGCCGCCGGCCAGAAAGCAAAGCCCGAGCGTGCCCAACCATGAAAATACGATCCGCCTTAGTTTCATAAGCCATATAACAATCCCAAATCACCCCGGGCCGCAATCATAATCACCCGCACAACAAGCTTCCTTCGAAGCTTGAAAAACGGCCGAACAAATCCAGCGTCCCCTTGTCCATATTGAAGCCGCCTTCGCCGGGCACGGGTACGGTGTCCGATGACGGCTTAAGTGAAACTTGCGTCGCGCATTCCCGCCGGGCAACACTAGGCGGAAGCAACTATGGTCAAATTGTGGCTGCGTCTTAAACAAATCGCACGATGCCGAAGCCGGTCGCGGCCTCGGACGGTCGCGCTTGTTTTTGCGCTTCTGACGCTTCCACCACTACTCCTTGAGGCCGCCAGCTTCACCGCCACGCTGGATCGGAACAAAATCAGCATGGGTGAGAGCGCGAACCTCACGCTCCGATTTGACGGTGGCTCTCCGCGGGTGGTGCCCAATATCCCAAACATTCCCGGTTTGCGCTTTCAGGAGGGTGGGGTGAGCCAGGGATACAGTTCCTTCAATGGCCAGGCCACCGTCTATATCGCGCAAAGCTATCTGGTCACCCCTTCGGCGCCTGGAGAATACACGATTCCCGCCATGCAGACGGACATTGACGGCCAGGCGCTGCAAAGCCAGCCCCTTCGGCTGAGCGTGGTCAAGGCAAGCGAAGGGGAGCAGATGGCTTTCTTTAAGATCGCGCTGCCAAAAAAAGAGGCATATGTCGGGGAAGTCATTCCGGTGGAATTTCAGGTGTACCTGCGCGATTCGATGAATGGCGAAGGGATTTTGAGACAATTCGAGGCGTATAACGGCTCGCCACTCAAAGGCGAGGGGTTCAGTTTTCTAAAGACCGCCCGAGGCACGCGTCGGCAGATGCAAGTCGGCAGCTTCAACTACAACGTTGCCACCTTGCTCTGCGCGGTTTCCCCGGCCAAAGCGGGTACGCTGACGCTTTCCGCCATCGAAGTCGGATTGACGCTGCAGATTCCCACGGGCAATCAAGGCGGACCTTTCGGTATCTTCCAGAATTTCGAGCAGCGACCGATTACATTAAGTGCCGAACCGCAGACTCTAACGGTGCTCGCAGTGCCGCGCACCAATGTTCCTCCCACCTTCACGGGAGCGGTCGGCGCCTATACCATCAAAGTGAGCGCCGCCCCCACCAATGTCGCCGTGGGCGACCCCATTACGGTCAAGGTGCAGATCTCGGGCCGTGGCGCGTTCGACTCCTTCACCCTGCCTGACCAACCTGGCTGGCGTGATTTCAAAACGTATCCGCCGGCCGCCAAGTTCGAGCCCCGGGACGCCCTTGGCATGGACGGCACCAAAACCTTTGATCAGGGCGTGGTGCCGCAAAATGCCGACATCAAAGTACTGCCGCCGTTCTCATTTAGTTTTTTCAATCCCAACAAAAAGGCGTATGAGACCGTGACCGGCCCCTCCCTGGCGCTCGACGTGCAACCTGGCGGTTCCGCCGCCGCACCGTCGGTGGCTGCGGGCAGCCAGCGTCCGGCGGACAATCCGCCCCCCTCCAAGGACATCGTTCATATCAAACCGCGTCCCGGCGCGCTGGCACAATTTAGCGCTCCGCTGATCACGCGACCGTGGTTCCTCGGATTGCAAGTCGTGCCGATCCTGCTCTGGATTGCAGCGTTGCTGTGGCGGCGACACCACGAGAGCCTTGCCAGCAATCCGCGTCTGCGCCGTCAGCGACAGGTCGCCGCTTTGGTTCGCGACGGACTCGCCGAATTGCGCACGCTCGCCGCTGAAAATAAATCCGAGGCCTTTTTCGCGCTGTTCGTGCGGCTCCTCCAGGAACAATTGGGCGAAAGGCTCGATCAGCCTGCGTCCGCCATTACAGAGGCGGTAATTGACGACCGCCTTCGCCCGCGCAATGTGCCCGAACCGCTTTTGACTTCGCTGCACGAACTTTTCCAGCTTTGCAATCTGGTGCGTTACGCGCCGATAAAAACCAGCCAGGAATTGGCCGCTATCATACCCAAACTGGAATCCGCGTTGATGAGTTTGCAGCAATTGAAATTATGAGCCGCGCGTTCATCCGACTTCATTTGATGCCCTGCCTTGGACTGCTATTGCTGTACCTATGCTCCGCCGCTCTGGGAGTGGACACCGCGCCGACATTTGAAGGTGCGAACAAGCTTTACGAGGAGGGTAAATTCTCCGATGCCGCCGCCACTTACGAAAAGCTCGCGCTATCCGGCCAAACTTCGGCGGCACTTTTTTTTAACCTGGGTAACTCGTATTTCAAGGCAGGCCAGTTGGGACAGGCCATCGCCGCTTATCGTCAAGCAGATCAACTCGCACCCCGCGACGCCGACGTGCGCGCCAATCTGCAATTCGCTCGTCGCCAGGTCGCCATGCCCACGTTGGAGCCGGCCCGGTGGCAACAAGCACTCGCCAATCTTACATTGAACGAATGGACTTTGCTGTCTGCGGTGGCCATGTGGATTCTGTTTCTTTTGTTGGCAGCGCGGCAATGGTGGCCGAACACTCGAGGTCCCTTCCGTAACTACGTGAGGCTTATGTCGGTGGCCGTGGTCATATTGGGTGGCTGCCTCGCCGCCGCCTATTATCAAAACCGCGTCTACCGCAGGGCGATCGTGATTACCCGCGATGCGGTAGTGCGCCTTGGACCGTTGGGCGAATCGCAGGAGGCCTTTACGGTTCACGATGGCGCGGAGTTGCAGGTGAATGATCAAAAGGACGACTGGCTGGCTGTGAGCGCCGGGCCGGGTCGCTTTGGATGGATTCGCCGCAGCCAGGTCGTGCTCTCTTCGGCGGGTTGACACAGCTCTCCCCGTGATTGCCTGACGCGGCCGCAATCGGCGTTGGGAATTGGTGGCAAATCAGTTACGGGGCCTCATGCAGGCGATGCCCAAACTTTGTCGTTATCCGGAGCTTTCCATCGCGCGAGTTCTACTGTATCAAGGAAGCACATTCCGGCAAACGCTGGAGACAGCGGGCAAACCAAAGGCTACATGAAGAATGAATCTGAGTCTCATACGACCGATGCCAGTCCGCCTTCCACCGAGAAAAAGTCATTGCTGGAAGCGATCAAATCCTTTCGCGGTTGTGTCGGGGAAGGATTGAACGACGAAGAGTTCACACACTTTTTGCAAAAGGCCTCTCTCCCGGTTGAGGGAGGATTTGAATTTCTAAGCTATCACAGCCGCTTCGTCACGTTGGGCGTGCCTCGTCAGGATTCCTCCACCTGGTATCGAGAGAAAGGCTGGGTCGTGGCGGAAAAGGAAAAGGTCGCCCGGGAAATCGCCGACAAATTCGGACTTACACTCTATCAGCCGCCCGATGCCGTTGGCACTCACCACGCTGCCGCGCATGCCGATAATACGCACGCCTGTCACCATTTGGAAATGAGCCACAATCGAGAAATCGTGATCGTGATTCATCCGCTCTACGTCAAGATTCGCCTTTTTCGTGCCACCGGCGCCACGCAACACGGCTGGAGCGCTCACAAAGGACCGCAATTGGATGGTGAATTATTAAAGGACCTGGCGCGGATGTATTAGACCTAATGCTCTCAAATTGAACAGGGCTAGTTAATTCTTGGACACACGGCACGGGATGGCGGATCGGTGAATCACCGACATCTATTTCCGCACAATAAATAAGTGGGCCTCGCGCTCCATCGTTTTTTCTTTCCCTTCGGGATTTCTTCAATATTTTCCGCCTCCGCTGATTTGCGTCTGGTCGGAATCAATCCGAACCCTTGGCACTAAAGTTGCATCCTGGGCCGCAATCAAAATTCGCTAATCCATGAAAAAATTGTTGTTTATTTTTGTGGCAGCGGCCGCCACTTGTTCGGCCCAGCCTTATACCAATACTTTTAACGTCACCCCGCCGTTGGGCGGCAACGATCCCGGCGGCAACTCGCCCGGACTGTGGTATGTGGACCGTAAAGCGCCGGCCACTTTCACCTCTACGACGTTTGACAATCGCACCGCGCTGGATGTCGGTGTCAGTTCCGCCGATTTTGACAGCGGGAATAATTTCTACAACACGCAGGGACGGAAATATTACCTGACTGGTGCCGGGCTCGGCAGCTACGTCTCCGCGCAACTCTACATTCCCACCCTCTGGCAGAGCACGCCGGTAGGCCCCGGCATGTGGCTGACCGCCTACGACAGCGGCGGTACGCCGTCGGGATTTCCGATCGTGAACTTTTTCAGCGACGGCACAGGCAACTCGTACTTCCGTGTCTGGGATGACTCCAGCGGTTACGTCAATCTCCCCACTCCGGTCCAATGGGATGCCTGGAATACCTTCACGATCACATTTGACGTGAGCGGCTTTGTTTACAACATCAACGGCACGGACGTGTATACGGACACCGGCGCTGTCGGCACTGCCAACATCGCCAACGTGATGTTCGAATCGCGAAATTATGGCACCAGTTATGATGCGTACTGGAGTACGCTTGTGACCCCTTCGCCCACCATGGTTCCGGAGCCCGGCACCACGGCCTTGATTGCCATTGGCGCCTTGGTCCTGGGTCTCGGGGTCCGCCGTCGGGCTGCGCGGAAATAGTTCTTCAGCGGAGTGCGGGCTGGCGGCCCGCACTCCCCCTTTTGGATTGACCGGCGCGGACGTCCCCAGCATCGTCCCAAGCGATGTTAGGCAAACGCGCATTTCGCATTGGGCTCGTCTTCACTTTCACTGCCGCGCTCGCTCCTTTGCTCGCAGCTGGGGCAGCTTCACAGGGCGTTAAGATCGTTCCGCTAGCCGACCGGTTGCGCGTGGAAATTCAGGGGAAGTTGTTTACCGAATATTTCTTCTCGAATGTGCCACGCCCTTATTGTTATCCACTCATTGGTCCCGGCGAAGCGCCGATGACCCGGAACTGGCCCATGAAGGACGTTCCCGACGAGGAACACGATCATCTCCACCATCGCTCGCTTTGGTTTGCGCACGGCGCGGTGAACGGGCGCGACTTCTGGACGGAGCAAAAGCATTTCGGAAAGATCGTCCACGACAAATTTGTGACGGTGGAGTCGGGCAAAAAATCCGGCGTGATCAAGACCGCCAATCGCTGGGTGGCCGCCGATGGCACCGTGGTTTGCACGGATGTTCGCACCCTGCGCATTTACGACCTTGGGCTAGCCGGAGAGCGAATGGTTGATTTCGATATTACGATTACCGCCTCCAATGGTCCGCTGACCTTCGGCGATACCAAGGAAGGCACAATGGCAGTGCGCCTTGCCGAAACGATGCGGCTCAAAGGCAAGGTTGGCCACGGCCACATCGTCAACAGCGAAGGCGTGCGCGACGACCAGACGTGGGGCAAACGCGCCGACTGGTGCGATTATTCCGGACCGGTGGACGGCCAGACTGTCGGCATCGCCATGTTCGATCATCCTCAGAACCCGCGTCACCCGACGTGGTGGCATGTGCGCGATTACGGCTTGTTCGCCGCCAATCCTTTTGGCGAGCACGACTTTGAGCATCTGGCCAACAAGGCGGCTGGCGACCTCACCGTTCCAGCCGGTGAGAGCCTCACGTTTCGCTATCGGTTTTATCTCCATACCGGAGATGAGAAACAAGCCGGCGTGGCAGCAAAGTATCGCGAATACATCCGCGAAACACCCGGCGCGAGACTAATCCTGCAATCGCCGAAAGGTGCTGAACAAGCAGCAAGTCTTTGCGTTTCTCCCAATTCGTAGGCACATTCCCACGGGCTCAGGCGCAATGGGCCTTCGCCACCGCTATGCAAAAATTCAACCGCCGCACGTTCCTCAAACAGTCACTCCTCGGCGCGACTTCCGTGGGCTTGTTATCCGTCACGGGTTGTCACACCACCAAATCAGCAGCGCCAACAACCGCCCGCGTCAAAGGCGCGAATGACGATATTCGCTACGCGGTAGTGGGCTTGCATGGACGTGGCAAAGGTCACCTGGAAGACCTCGCCAAGGTAAAGGGCACACGATTGGTGGCATTGTGCGACGTTGATAGCGACGTTCTGGGGGTTGAACAGCAAAAGCAACGGGACAAGGGGTTACAAGTTGACGGCTATTCGGACATTAGAAAGTTGCTGGAGAATCCGAACCTCGACGTTGTTTCCTTCGCCACACCCAATCACTGGCACGCTCTCGGCACCATCTGGGCCATTCAAGCGGGTCTCGATGTTTACGTCGAAAAGCCGGTGTCCCACAACGTTTGGGAAGGCCGCCAGATGGTGGAAGCCGCGCGGAAATACAATCGCATCGTTCAAGCCGGAACCCAGTGTCGCTCCAGTTTCGGCATCGCCGAGTCCATTGCGTGGATTCAGGAGGGCAACATCGGGAAAATTCTTCGCGCGCGCGGGCTCTGTTATAAACGCCGTCCCAGCATCGGCAGGGTCGCCGGGCCGACGCCCATTCCTTCCACGATCAACTACGACCTCTGGTGCGGGCCGACGCCGATGGTGCCGCTCATGCGGAAAAAGCTGCATTACGACTGGCATTGGGTCTGGCCCACTGGCAATGGCGATCTCGGAAATCAGGGCATTCATCAAATGGACATCGCCCGCTGGGCCTTGGGGGAACCGCAGGTTTCTCCTCGCATAATTACCGTGGGCGGCCGTTTTGGTTATGTGGACGACGGCGACACCCCGAACACGATGGTCGCATTTCATGATTATCCCCGGGCGCCGCTGATTTTCGAAGTTCGCGGACTGCCGTCGAGCGAAGACTCGCTCAAGATGGATCAGTATCGCGGTGTGGAAATCGGCGTGGTGGTGGATTGCCAGGGAGGCTCGCTCATCATTCCTAACTACACCAGCGGCTTTGTTTACGACCAGAAGGGCAATCAGATCAAAGCTTTCCGGGGCAGCGCGAATCATTTCGAAAACTTCATCGACGCCGTCCGTTCCCGCAATGCCGGCATGCTCAAGGCGCCCATTTACGAGGGCCACATCTCCAGCGCGCTTTGTCATACGGCCAATATTTCGTATCAACTCGGCAAGGAACGTTCGCCCGAGGAAACCCGGTTCATTCTCCATAAAAACAAGGACACTGCGGACGCCTATGCGCGCATGCGTGTTCATCTGGAAGCCAACAAGGTGGTCCTGCATGAAACGCGCCCCACCCTCGGTTCATCGCTGGTGATGGACCAGCAGACCGAACGGTTCGTGGACGCCTACCGCGCCAACGGCATGTTGAAGGGCAGCTATCGCAAGCCTTACGTCGTGCCCTCGCAAGTTTGATTTTATGATCAGAAAATTGCTGATACTGGGTGTGCTCGTCGCGGGTGTCCACGCGCGTGGCGAAAGTCTGCCCGAACGTTATGCGAATTACGGCGAACTGGTCGTGACCCAACTGACCACCGCGCCGTTTCCGCATCCCCAGCGCGCCGAAGGCCACAAATACGGTAAAGAGTTTTTCTCCGCCGCTGAGCATTACTCGGACAGCACCGTCGCCATTTTCATCCCAAAAGGATTTCACGAAACGGGGAAGATTGATTTCGTCATCCATTTTCACGGCTGGAAAAACGCCGTTCCCGGCGTGTTGGAGCGATACAAACTCATTGAGCAGTTAATCGCCAGCCATCGCAACGCCATACTGGTGGTGCCGCAGGGCCCATTTCAAGCGCCCGACTCCTTTGGCGGAAAGCTGGAAGACCCGGACGGTTTCAAGCGCTTCATGGCGGACGTCGTGAAAACGTTGCGCGAAAAATCAGCATTGAAGAACAAGGAATTCGAAGTCGGCCAGATCATCCTCTCCGGCCACAGCGGCGGTTATGAAGTCATCTCGGCGATTGTGGACGTCGGCGGGTTGACCAACAAGGTCAGCGAGGTCTGGCTGTTCGACGCGCTCTACGCCCGGACGCTGAAATTCCTCGCCTGGGCGGACACTCAGCACGGCCGCCTCATCGATATCTACACTCCCAACGGTGGCACGAAAAAGGAGACTGAGCAGTTAATGGCCGACCTGAAAAAGCGAGAGACGCCTTTCTATGCGGCGAAGGAAATGGAAGTGCAGGCGTCCAATCTCCGAACGAACAAACTAATTTTTATCTACACGGAACTCCCGCACAACGACGTCCTGGACAAGCACAAGACGTTTCAGGAGTTTCTTGAGACGAGCGGTTTGGGGAAGATCGATTGAACGCCGGCGAGCTGGCTTACGGCTGGCTCGTGATTTTGGACCACTCGGTGTTTTGCGCCGCGGCGTAGATGGCGAACGCCTTTTCATTCTGGATCAACACGGCGCGCACCACGCTTGAGTCATCGGCCCGGCCGAGGTTCAGCACGGAATCGGGAATGATCCCGACTTTCTTGTGGGCATAAACCAGCGCGAAAACCGCCTGGGCGAACGCTGTGTAAGGCAATTCCTTGTAAGCGCCTTCCGCCGTGTCTTCGACTGCATCGGCCAGAAACTCGAGCTGATCCACCAGGTGCGGGAACAGGGGTTCGTAAATCTGTGTGAACTCCAGCTTCCATTGCGGGAGATGACGCAGCACGTTCTCCACCATCGCCGGGGTAATGGATGCGGCGCCACGATTTACAAATTCCACGATTTCGGCCATGTCGGAACTCTACCCGCCCCCCTTCGTGTGGGAAAGACAAAACTGAAGCGACCATCCCGCGCCCGAGCGCAATTTCTCCCTGATTCATCAGTAAAAACCTCGAAATCACCCTGTGGCCAGCCTAAATGCCTTGCCGGTATTGACGGGAATCGCAACGTCGGGCAAAGTCCAAATATGACCCCGGCTGGCGACTCCAACACCGTGCTTTTAACCTGTGTCGGCGGACCTGACCTCGGCAAGCGGATCGCCATCTCCCAGCGTCCCGCCCTCATCGGTCGCGCCAGCGCCTGCGAAGTGGCGAGTGACGATCCTGATGTCGCCCAAAAACACCTCACCTTGCTGCTCGATGGAGGAAAGCTTTCCTTCACCACCCTCGATGACGCGCCGCTTTTCGTGGATGGCCAGCGCGTCGCCACCGGCACTTTGACTCCGGGCCAGCAACTGCGCGTCGGTCGTTCCTTGTGGCAAATCCAGGGCACGTCCGCTTCCGGGGATTTTTACTCCTTCATCGGCGGCATCGGCGACCGCATCAGCGAAGTTGCCGGCGCCGAAAAGATCGAAGGCTTCAAAGTCACCGAGATGTTTTCCGAAATCTTTCGCCGCCGGACCGACGAGGAGATGGAGAACTACTTCGCGGTGGGCACGCCCTTCAACACTCCGAAGCTCGCGGACGTGGATCCGAAGTGGCCGAAGCCGTGGTTCTTTTTCAAGACATTCACCCTCGCGGTGCTGGTTTACTGGGGCTTCCTGTTTGCCTATCAGGAATTTCATAACGACAATCTCCTGCCGGGCCTCCTCGTCATCGGCTCGTTCGTGATGCCGCTGACCCTGCTGATTTTGTTCTTTGAAGTGAACGTGTTGCGGAATGTCCCGTTATACCAGGTGCTAAAACTTTTAATGCTCGGCGGCATGCTGTCATTGATGCTCTCTCTCTTCCTGTACAAATGGACCAAGCTGGGCGATTCGCCGACCTGGTTCGGCGCGTTCGGCGTCGGGCTGGTGGAGGAAACCGGCAAGGCGCTGGCGCTCCTGCTCGTGTTGAACAAATTGAAATATCGCTGGATTCTCAATGGCATGCTGTTCGGCGCGGCGGTGGGAGCCGGCTTCGCGGGCTTTGAATCGGCGGGCTACGCGTATCGCTTTGGTCTCGGGGTCATCACCACTCGCGGGTTGCTGACAATTTGCGGCGGACATGTGCTGTGGACCGCGCTGGTCGGCGGCGCGCTCTGGCGCGTGCGCGGTGATCGGAAGTTCGAATGGTCCATGCTCGGAGACATCCGGTTCCTTCGCGCGTTCGGTCTCGTGGTGGCGCTGCACATGATCTGGGATTCGCCTTTTCATCTGCCGATGCACCTTCTTCATATCGCACTTGGCTTTGTCATTTGGGTGGCGCTGCTGAGTTACATCCAGACCGGCCTGCGCCAAATCCGGCAGGCGCAAACAACGGGCGCCACGGAATTTTTCAAACGGGAACAGGCCGCTTCCCGAACGTAGTTGTTCGCATTGCTCGCAGTCGCGCTTAACCCGCGAAGGGTTTCATATCGTTCAGGAACTGAAGACCCTCGCGATAGTTCCGCAGCATTTCGAGATCGGGTGACGCTTGAATCACTCCCTCTTTGTTCCCCGCGTCGGCGATAATTTCCCCTTGCGGATCAACGATGATCGAATGTCCGTTATAGCTGAGTTGGGGATCGTTCCCGATCCGATTCACGCCCATCACGTAAGCCTGATTTTCAATCGCCCGCGCCTGCAGCAACCGCGTCCAATGATGAATCCGCTTGTCCGGAAAATTGGCGATGACGACATATACCTCCGGCCGCCACTTCGCAGCCGCCATGCGGAAAATTTCCGGGAAGCGGATGTCGTAACAAATGAACGGCGACACCGTGCATGCGCCCCAACTGAAGCGTTCCGGTTGCGCGCCCGCGATGTAGCGGGAGGCTTCATTCGCCGGAGAGAACGGATGCATCTTGGCGTAGGAAGCGAGCACCTCGCCTGCGGGAGAAAATACCAGCGCACGATTGCGTCCGCGACCGTCCGCGTCAACAATCGGCACCCCCGCCACGAGGTAAACACCGAACTCACGCGCCGTGGCCGCCAGAAATTGTTCCGTCGGTCCGCCACTCGGTTCCGCCACGCCGGCAGGGTTCAGGCTGAAGCCGGTATTGAATGTCTCCGGCAACGCCACGAGTGATTTCGCTTCCGGCCGCGCCGCGGTCAGGAGTCGACGCACCGTCGCATAATTCGCCGCCTTGTCTTCCCATGCGATATCGAATTGCAATCCCACGAGTTTCATACGCTGATTATTTCTTTTGGCCGCGAGGGCACTTATTTATTGAGCATTCCGGACTTCACATTCCATTTGCGGCCGTCCTTCGCCAGTTCGCGCGGCCAGTTTTCCTCGGTGGCCGTCATGAACACCTGTCCGCGCGTCTGTTGCGCGCGATCGAGCAACGGCAAAAAGCCGCTGCGCCGTTTCACGTCCAGTTCCCCCATGACATCATCGATCAGCAACAGCGGCGAAGAGCCGTGAATGCCCGTTAGATATTCCGCCTGCGCCAGCTTCAACGCCACCGCCAGCGTCCGCTTTTGTCCCTCGCTGCCGAACTGCGCCGCCGGCCGGTCGTTCAGCAGCAACTGCACGTCATCGCGATGCGGGCCGACCATCGTTGCGCGATACGCACTCTCCCGCCGCCGCGACTGGGCCAGTTCCACCGCAAAGTCCTGTTTGACGCTCGATTGATACTCCAGCCGCATCTCTTCGGCCTCGTTGGAAATGCGGCGATACGCCAGCCGCGCCAAGGGCGAGAAGCGCGGAGCGAGTTCACGCCGCAGCCGGATGATCTCCTCTCCCGCACTCACCAGCTCTTGCGAGAATCCTTCCAGCGCCATCGGATCCACCACCGGGCGCTTAAGTAAAGCGTTTCGCGATCGCAACGCCCGCGTATAACGCTGCAACACCGGCAGGTAAGCGGGGTGGGTTTGCGACAGGAGCAAATCAAGAAACCGCCGCCGCACCCGCGGTGCGCCTTTCACCAGCAACAAATCCTCCGTGCAAAACACCACCACCCGCAACGCGCCCAGGTAATCGGTCAATTTCCGCACCGGCTGTGCGTCCAGGCTCAGGCTCCGTTCCTTGACGGACCAGTACATCTTGATGTCATGTTCGCCCCGTCCGACAACATGACCCCCGACGAAATATCCCTTCTGGCCATGTCGCACCATCTGGGCGCTGCCCACTCCGCGAAAGGACCGCAGTGTGGCCATCAGATAGATCGCCTCGAGAATATTCGTCTTGCCCTGCGCGTTGTCGCCCAGCAACAAATGAAATCCGGGATCAAAATCAGCATCCAGCCGCGCGTAATTGCGGAAGTCGCGGAGCCTTAGATGCGCCAGGTGCATCCCCAATCCTAGACGGAATGCATTCTGCGGAAAAGGAGAACGCTTTTGCCTGATTTGTAAGTCAGCCAACATTTCTTCGGTCACATTTCAGGCCCAAAGTTGGGTTCGTTTTTCAATTGAGGCGGCGATAATTATTATCCAAGTTGTTATAAATCATATGCTTATAGAATTTCTAGTTTGGGTTCGTTTGGTAAAATTTACAATTCTGACGACTGCTCCTCGTTGGCGAAACCGGGATATTCCTTTGATCCGGGATCATTCGAATCTTCAGCGACGCAAAATGAAAAGCGCGACGCCGCGTCATCGCCCTGGACAACATCATAGCCGGGTCGCACCGTTGGCAAAACGGTTGCGGTTCCAGGAAACGAGCCGACGTTCCGGGACTTGTTCATGTCGTAACGATTAAATTTTTGGTTTCGATCCAGCCCGCGTCGCGCTTGAGCGTGGTTAAAGGTGGATCTTTTCTCCTTGGGCTTGCGAAAGGGCCCCCTGGCAAATGCCAGCTTCGCAATCTTACCTCTGTAGCCAAACCTGGCAAGTAAAGACTTCACCGAAATGAAAGATTTCCCGGCAGTCTCCGAAAAATAGGCAATCGCGGCAGGATTTTTTAGACCACACCGCGATCGAGACGATTGGCCGCGCTTCTGGGGTGTTCACCCCATTTGCCGGGGGGCGGGAGGTTGAAGGAAAGTATCACTACCATGGCTAGCGCACATTACGACCGACAGACGGTTCTTTGCATTGAAGATAACGCCGAAGACTATGACCTGTTGAATCTGGCCAGCCGAAAATGCGGCACACCCTTCCGGTTGCAACGCGCTGAGGATGGCGAAAAGGCGATGGCTTATCTCAGCGGGTACGGAGACTATGCGAATCGCGAGGGATATCCCTTTCCCGACCTGATTCTGCTCGATTTGAAAATGCCGCGGCTGGACGGCTTTGAAGTATTGCAGTGGATTCGCTCCAATGCGGAGACGGCGCGTCTTCCGGTCATTGTCCTCGCGGGTTCAATTTTCCGCGCCGACGTGCGTCGGGCGCTGGAATTGGGTGCCAATTCGTACGCGGCCAAGCCGGAGAAGTTCAACGAATTGGAAGTGTTGGTGGAGCAAATTGCCGAGATCTGGCTGGGGCAAACCACCGCCGCACCCTGACGTTTCGCCGTTTGCTACTCTTCGCCGGGCTCTTTGGCCTGAGCCAGCATGCGGGCTCGCGCGGCCTCCATCTCCGCCTTCACCTGACGGATTTGCGAGCGGATTAACTCCCGGTTCTCCTCCTTGGCGGCAATCAATTCCCGGGTGAGGTCTTCGATGCGCTGCTGGTATCCCTCATTCTGCAAACTGATCTGAATCTCGATCTTCGCCAGCCGCTCTTCCACGGCGAGCGCCTTCAAGGTGGCGGTATGTTGCGTCTCCATCAACTGATTGCGATCCGCGACCAGTTTTCTCACCAGCTTTTGTTTCAACCACTCGCTCAGGTGCGAGATGACGCCCGCGTGAATTTCCTGCCTGCCCTGTGCCCGGCGGCGCAACAGTTCGGTCTGGGTCTGGGTTGACCCGGCTGGATCCATGTGCACCAGTGGTCGCGGCGGCAACGCCGTTCCGGCATCCGGCACAGTCGCGGACCCGGTCGCCGATGGTTTGCCGACAATGATGGTGTACGACGAAGCGCCGGCGGCCTCTGCCAACTGCTTCGGTTCGCGAACTACCACCCGACGCCCGCGACGAAGGAGCAGCCAGCCTGTCCCGAGCAACAGCAACACTCCGGCAGCTCCGGCGGCGGCCAAAAGTTTCGGCTCAATCCCAACGCCTTGGACCACAGAAATCGGAGGCGCGGGCGCGGCGTCAGACGTTGTGGCCTGCGCCTGGACGGGCGCGTTGGTCGGCGGCGCTGTGGTGACGACCGGCGCAGCCGCCAGCGGCAATTTGGCGGGTTGATTGGCGGGCGGTGATTTAACCGCCACTTTCACCGGCAATCGCGCTTTGGCAGTTTTCCGGGCGGCGATCAGTTTCGCCGGCTCCACTTCCACATCGTAAGTCGCCGAACGATGCATGAAACCGGGCGTGGCCGTGACTTTCGGCGCCCCCACAATTCCCGGAGGCTCGCTCAAAACAAAATCGGGAGCAGCCGCGTCCGCGCCCTCGGGTAATGCCACTACGGCGGGATTGCCAAAACCTGTTTCCGCCAGCGGGCTGAGCAGGGTATCGCCGGCTGCCTTTGAACCAAACGTCCCCGCCGCCACGGTGGCATCCAGCTTGTTGGCTTCCCAGCCCTGGACCGTTCTGGAGTGCGCGAGAAGCTGACCCGCCACCAGATCCACTGCCGGCTCCATTTCCGACGGCAATTCAATCGAATAGAAACCAAAGGGCTGATTGGCGATTCGCATCGCCGCAAAGGCAAAGCCTCCCGCACCGTTTTTCCTCTCTCCGGTTTGCCACGCTTCGGACCGTGAGAAGTAGGCGCGGTATTTGGAAAGGATGGCCACCTGACGCCGCGCCAGCGCGGCATTGGTGCCGTCCCGAAACGCCGAGCAAACGATGAGGTTGTAGCGAACCGGTTTCAGCGCCTTGACCAGCCCATCGGCCGTTTTCCAATCGGGCACGTTTTGGAGCAGCACCACATCAGGGTCTGCCTGCTTCAGAACCGCCGCAGCCTGGGCGATGCGCACCTGATTGCTTAACGGGGATTCCTCCGCCGCGATCGCCTCCAAATTCCAGGACGTCACCCGAATGCTCTGGGCATGGCACTCGACGGCAATTAAAAGTATCGTCAGGCCAAACCAGACCTTGCGTTGAAGCAAATAGCGCATCAGTTAATCCACCGTTACCGCAATCAAGAACGGCGCGGGACCGCCCATCGCGGAAACGAAATCCATGCTTTCGATTTCAACGTTCGGCGCCAGGTTGGTCCACGTGGTCGTGAACAAGCGGATGGAATTGGTCATTCGTTTGCTCAAACTGTTTTCACCGATCCAGGCCACGTTCAAATCGCTGCTGAGGGAGCCTTCATCCGGTTGCGCATGCCAGTCCTCGACTTCATGCCCGTAGCGAATTGGGATTTGCAATCGCATCTGGTCATTGGCAAACCGCAACACATACCAGCCCACAATTGGATTCTTCGGGTCGATTTTGCCAAATCCCGCCGCGTGAAGAAAGTGCAACCGCTCGCATTTGCGATTTACTTTGATCCCCTGGACTTGCGCGGGAAAATTCGTGGCGGAGCGGGTCTTGCTCGCCAGTTGGACGATCCCGCGGACATCAAACTTCACGCTGTCGAAGGTATGGACGCCCTTGGGCAGGGCGGATAAATCGTCGCCGGATCCGCCGTGCCACGAGTTATTGAGGTTGGCGTTGTAAAACCCGGTCAGGTCCAGCAATTCGCGGGGCGTCGCCGGATCCCGCGCGTCGATCATTTTCGCGGCTTTCGCCTTGGTTTTAGGTTTGGCCTTGGCCGGGGATGGGGTATCGCTGGCAAATATCTTAGCCGCTTTCAAATCTTCGAGACTTACCTTGTTCGTGACCAAAAGTTCCCACGCCGTCGGGCTCTCATACAAGGTGCCATCGAAGGCCACGTTGAGCACCGGCTTGTGATGCCGGCAGCGGATGATCGGCACGATTGAACCGGCCAGACCCATCTGGCGCTGGCGCCATTCCCGGCGGGTCCGGTCCGGCGCGTTCGTCAGCGGCGGATACAGCGGCGCCACTGAAAATTCGTAAACGTAGGAGCTGGGCAGCTTCGGATCCGCCTGCGTGCGCGCCACCGTTTCTCCGGTGCGCAGCGCCACCGGGCAGGTCAGGATGTTCGCGTCTTCCAGATATTGCGGCACCAAATCAGAAAGCCAGTTGGGGAGCGCCTTGTGATCGCGCTGATACGCCTGCACGGCGGCGTAAAGTGTCTTTAAATGCTGGGTGCATTCCGCTTTTTCCGCGGCTTCTCTTGCCGCCGCGGTTGCCGGCGCCGCCGCAGTCTGGGCGGCGGTGGAAAAGGCCGCAAAAAACGCTCCCAGCAAGATTGCCCATGACACTGGCGGCAGGGCCCGCCAGCGGAAAGCGCGGCAGATCATAGCACTCGGTTATACGACGTCGTCATCGCCATGGGTTGGGTCGGATTTGACCATCGTACTCAAACCCGGGGCCTTTCCACTGTCAAGCGGCGAATGCTTGGTTTTTTTTTGGACTATGGCATTCTGGCCGCCCTATGCAGTTTGTCCGAGATTTGTATGCCGCGCGGCGCCCTGATGGGCGGCCGATCATTTCGTTTGAATTCTTCCCGCCCAAAACGGACGAAGGCGACCGCACTCTCCTGGAGAAGACGCTGCCGGCCTTGATGGAAATCAAGCCCGACTATTGCTCCGTCACTTACGGCGCCGGCGGCAGCACACGGGATAAAACGCTGATGATCGTGGACCGCATTCAAAAGGAACACGGTCTGACAGCCGTGGCCCATCTGACCTGCGTCAACGCCACCCGCGACGAAATCGGCTCGCTCCTGAAGCAAATCAAGGCGTTGGGGGCGAAAAACGTCCTCGCCCTGCGCGGCGACCCCCCCGGCGGCGGTGAATTTAAGGTGACTCCCGGCGGCTTCGAGTTTTCGAGCGAGTTGGTGAAATTCATTCGCGAACACGGCGAGCTTTCGATTGGCGTCGCCGGTTTCCCGGAAGGCCATATCGCTTGCAAGGACGGAAAGCAGGTCGATTGGAAGCATCTTCAAGGCAAGATCGACGCGGGCGCGGATTTTGTCCTGACGCAGCTATTTTTCGACAACGCCGACTTTTTCGAGTTCCGCGATCACCTGACCAGGAAGTTGGGCGTCAAGGTGCCGATCATTCCCGGCATCGTCTCCATTCTGAGCGGAACGCAGATCAAGAAATTCACCGCCATGTGCGGTGCGAAAATCCCGCCGCAGCTCGCGGAGCGCCTGGACACACTCGGCGCTGACGATGCGGCCACGAGCGAGTTCGGCATCGAATACGCCACCCAACAGTGCGAGGAACTCATCCGTGCCGGGGTGCCGGGGATTCATTTCTACACGCTGAATAAAGCCCCCGCCACCGTCCGGATTGTGAGAAATCTCGGGCTGGTCTGAGATCCAAATTGGGTGTTACAGCAGCACCAGTTGTTGTGCGCTCGGTTCCCGCAGGCTGGCGACACCCAAACCCAATAGCCGCAATGGCCGCGATACCAGTTTCTCGCGTCCCAGCAAAAAACAGCCGAGACGATAAATATCCTTTGCCTCGCTCAACGGATCTTCCACGGTGATTTGTCGTGTGAGCGTCGTAAAATCGCTGTAGCGCACTTTCACATTCACCGTGTGCGCGCCGAGGCGACGACGCTTGAGGCGTTCGGCAATATCGGCGGCCTGGGTGCGCAGGCATTCCCGCAGAATCTTCCGATCGTCGGTGTCCCGCAGAAAAGTTTCCTCGCCGCTGATGCTTTTGATTTCGTCGCCAAGCGAGAGGCCGCGATCATCCTGGCCAAAGGCGAATTGTTTGAGCTTGGGACCGAAAGAACCGACCAGCGCCCGCAGGTCACCGGGATAATCCTGAAGATCGCCGACCGTTTCGACACCCGCGCGATTCAGCACGTCCTCGGTCATTTTGCCCACGCCGTACAAGGCCCGCACCGGCAGCACGCGCAGGAATTGCACCTTTTCGGATTCCGTCACGACCGTGAGGCCGTCCGGTTTGCGGTGATCGCTGGCGATTTTCGCGAGGAGTTTGTTCGCGGCGATGCCAATGGTCGCTGTCAATTGGCGTTCCAATTGAATGCGCTGTTTCAACTCCCGCGCCAGCGGCACGCAATCATGCAACGCGGCGTCCGCATCATCGACCGTGGCGAGCGCCGAGACGTCCAGATACGCCTCGTCGATGGACATTTGTTCCACGATGGCGCCGGACTCCGCCACGAGTTTCATGATCTGACGCGACTCCTGGCGGTAATGATCCATGCGCGGACGCACGAACATTCCCTTGGGGCAAAGCCGCCCGGCCGTGACGCTGGGCATGGCGGACCGCACGCCGAACTTGCGCGCCTCATAACTTGCGGCGCACACCACGCCCCGTTGCGTGGGAGGTGAACCAACGATCACCGGCAGGCCGCGCAACTGTGGATTGTCGCGCTGTTCAACCGACGCGTAAAACGCGTCCATGTCCAGATGGAAAATGACCCGGGCCATCGCCAAAAAACTGGCACAGTTTGCGGCCCGGTAAAAGTTTCCTTATCACAAGGACAAGCGATTTGTTTTCTTTCCCCCGATTGCCCTTTGGAGTTAAATCGATGCCGGGTCGCATGCCAAGGTACATAAAGCTCAATGCGTTAAAACAGACGCTCGCCGAAGATTTGCGCATCGGCCGTTTTCCCGGCGTCCTGGTTTTGTGGTTCCTCAAATTGATTCGCAAACGGATGGACTTTACCAGTCCCATTTCGACAGGTTTGCCCACGGCGGAGTTTATCATTCAAGCCGGGGATATCTCCGACGAAACCGCCGCCACCCTGAGTCCGTTGCTGGATGATTCGGCACGATTGGGGTTTCGGCCGCCCGTTTATCAGCGGGTGCGTACTTTTGCCGGCGAGATGGTCAGCACCGTTGCCAACCTCAGGCATCAGGACGGTGAAATGGTGGCTCGAGTGATGCATATCCGCATGGGAAATGTTCATCCGCCCAAAACCAACGTGGCGACCGTTTTGCTGACGCAGCTATCGGACGGCCGCCGTCTCGTCACCACCAACCAGCGAGCTTCGTATAATCCGCTGCCACATCTGATCGTCCAGCGGCGAATTGGCGGGCGATTCGATGCCCTGTTCGCCTTGCACCGCGCCGCGCTCGATAAATTGCGCGCGCAATCAGCGCCCGAAACGGTGCGTGACGATTCGGCGCTCGAAACTTTTCTCGACCGCGTGGAATCGGAAGCGCTTGAAGCCAATCTGCGCCGGGGAATCTACGAGGAAGTATCGCCCGAGGAACTCTCAAAAAGTGCCGTCCTGCCCGCCATTCCCCAGGACGCGGAATCAGTGAACGAGACGGACATCGCGGTGCTCGCGGAAATTGAGAAGTTGCAAAACAAACGCAGCAATTGGCAGGCGGGGCTCGCTTTCGGCGTCCTGACCCTCGCCGCTTTCGTGCTCCTGGGCGGCGCAAAATGGAACTGGGAGTTCGTCATCATTCTGACCGGGGTCGTGATTTTCCACGAATTGGGGCACTACGTGGCCATGCGCCTTCTCCGCTTTCAAGACGTCCGGATGTTTTTTATTCCCCTGCTGGGCGCGGCGGTGACCGGCCGTCATTACAATGTCAAAGGCTGGCAACGCGCGGTCGTCTCGCTGGCCGGCCCGGTCCCGGGGATATTGGTGGGGTTGATCCTCGCTGTGGTTTGCTGGATTCATCCGGATCCGCTGCTCAACCGGATAGTCCTCATCACCCTGATAGTGAACGGCATCAATCTCCTGCCTATTGTCCCCCTCGATGGCGGGTGGACGGTGAATGCCATTTTATTCTCGCGTCATTTCGTCCTCGAAACGGCGTTCATCGGCTTCGCCGGCGCATTGTTGTTAGGGGGAACCGCACTCGGGTTTGGGCGGCTCTGGATGTGGTTGGGAATTGCGATGCTGGTAAGTTTGCCCGCTTCCTACAAGATCGCGCGGCTCGCCGGTCAACTGCGCGCCAATCATTTCCCCGCCGTGTCGCCCGACGAAAAAAATATTCCCCCGGCCACCGCACTGGCCATTTTGCAGGAATTAAAAAAAGTTCCCCAGGGAATACGCCTGCCCAAACATCTGGCCAGGCAGGTTTTGGAAGTCTTTCAAAAGCTAAACGCCACGCCACCCGGCATGCTGTCCTCGATCATTCTGCTGGCGATTTATCTGGGATCGGGTCTGGCCACCGCTGTAGGCATCGGCGTCGTGATCGTCGCGCGCGACAGTCGGTCCCAGCACTCCAGGTTCGCTATTTTTGGCGAGGCGAAAGCCCTCGTGGAGCCCGCCGATATTATGCTGGCCGGCGCCACGAACGCCGCCGACTTCGACTGGCAATCACCCACGGTCATTACCACCTTTACCAATGGCGCTGACGCAGCTGCAGCGTATGACATTGGACGGAAACAACTTCATCCGGGCGAACGCCTGACTTTGTTTGGCCAATCGGTCTTCCTCGCGGGCACCAGCAACCGTCCAGCCTGGTTGCGTTATCGTACGGCGCAAACGCTCACGGAATACGTCTCGGTTGATTTAAGCAAATCGACCGCTTTTCGCTGCCTTGCGCCCGACATGGAAACCGCAAAGAACATCCTCCAGGACTGCGATGTATCGCTGACCGCGGTTGGGGCGGCCGCGTGGCCGCCCTGGGCTGACACCAAAAACCTGGCGCCCGCCCAACGCGATGCCATCGAGCGATTTCGCCATACAATCGCTGCTTTCCGCGAACTTGAAATTGGACTTCAGGACGACCCGCAATATCTGGAGGGTTCAAGCCTCCGCACGAACCGGTCAAAAAAAATGACATACCAGGAACTAAATTTGGCGATGGAGCAGGACAAGAAGCGGCGCCGGCAAATATTGTCGCAAAAAATGTCCACGCTCGCGGGCGCCGGAGACACCCGGTTGGACAAGGAGTTGATTGAGCTTTATGGCAAGTGGTTGGAGTCACCTCCCGAGGAAAGGCTCTCCTCTTTTAAAGCGATGCAGAATTGCGAAGCCTGGCGCCTTGGCGCGTTGCCGCTGACCAACGGGTTGCCGGCACTGCCGGAAGCCTGGACAGCCGCGCAGTTGGCCGGGGGAATGAATGAACAGGCGGAAATTCAGTTCGACATGCTTGTGTTTTTTCGCACTGAATGCGGCCTTCCCGCTTTCGTCACCTGGCTCCAATCGCAAGGATGCTCGAATTTTCGCTACGGATTTGTCGCCGACGATGACTAGTTGGTCGCTCAAGGCCAGCGATATTCCGGCGGGCTGTCCGCGCCGGGCAAGGTGATCCACGCATTGTGGACGAAGGGATTGTAGGAAGGATTGAGGCGCCCGAAGTCCTCGATATCAAGCAGCCGCGCAAATTCCCGATGACCGTTCATTTGCTGCTCCAATGAGAGGGATACGAGATCGGGATGATACCGCCGTACCAGCTCGCGCCCGTAGTAATAATAGAGATAGGGATCGCCGAACACGCGCATGCGGGCGTCGGTAAAATATTGGGGATTGAAAATCACCTGGCCGCCGTCCCGGATCGAACGGGTCACGGTGAAATTCTCCGTCAGCCTGCCATGCTCGTAAACCAGACAACGCATGCGCGTGGCCGGGCTGCCAATGGCCAGGTCCGTCTGGCTGGCCGGAGGCCGGTAAACTTGCACGACCCAGGCTTTGTTGCCTTTCTCAATCCGCGTTTCGAAGCGCACGGCACGATTGGCATCGAACATAAACAAGCCAAAGTATCGCCCCTCGGAGGTCAACCGGGAATCGCCGGGGATGAAGAGATGATAAACACTGCCACAGAGGGCGAGCGCGAAAATTCCCACGGGTATCGCCTGCCGCGAAGTAAAGCGCCAGCCCGCCAGTAACGGTTCGTCAAATTTCAAAAACGCCGCCACCACCAGCGGGAGCATCAACGTCGTATACCAAAAACCAACGATGACGCCCGAATAAAGATGAAACAGGATGAAGGCGCCGAAGGTGAACCGGCGAAGCCAGCGGATGCTCGTGAGCCAGACCAGCGGGCCCAGAATCTCGAGCACCGTGAGCGCCACGCTGGCCGAGGTCACGACCCAGCTCGCTTTGGGGAACATCGGCAGTTTATCCGGCAGCGAATTGAAATATTCCCCGAACAACCAGGACGGCGTGAGTTTCACGATGCCCGACATGACGTAGCTCAATCCGAGCAGCGCGCGAAAGAACCGCAGTTTGTCCTGGGAGATTAGAAAAACCAGAGTGTAGAGCAGATGAAAGTGGTGGAAGTTCGTGAACAGGCGAAAGTCGCACGCGTAAAAGAACGCCTTGTTGATCCATAGAAACGCCAGGAGGCAAAGCGCCAGCACCGAGGACCGAAGATAAAAAAGCGAAAACAAGCCCAGGAGGGCCAGCATGCCGAGGCCGTAGAAATAAACCCGCGTTTGAAACGGATCGAGAAAGATCAGCCAGCGGAAGTTCTGAAAAAACACCCAGGGCGCGTAATTAAATACTTCATCCCCGAGCGTGGAAAGCGACGTCGAGCGGTCGGACCAGTACACGAACGTCATGTGAAAATAGAGCAGCAGGGAGCCGCAGATGATCTTCAGCCGCGGATCCGCATCCACTTCCTCACTGCAAAAACAACGGCTCAACCAGGCGCGAGCCGCGGCATATCGTGCAACGGGGGCGTTGCCAATGGACACGGAGGCGGTGATTGGATTCGGTTCAGTGATACCGGATAGCATGCCACGGGCGGAGGTGAAAAAGAAGCGCCAACGCGGAAATATTCCCCGTTAACGACGACCGGCATTCAATCCGCGAAAAGGAATTGGAAGTCCGATAAGGTCAAACCCTGCGCGAAGCGTTCCTCGCCAAGCACGTCCTCCGCGAGCGCCTTTTTCTGCTTTTGCAGCGCCCGGATTTTTTCCTCGATGCTGTCCTTGATGAGCAAGCGGTAGGCGATGACTTTGTTGACCTGCCCGATACGGTGCGTGCGATCGATGGCCTGATTTTCCGCCGCCGGATTCCACCACGGATCGAACAACACCACATAGCTTGCCGCCGTGAGGTTGAGGCCGAACCCGCCCGCCTTGAGCGAGATGAGAAAAATCGCCGGGCCTTCCGTGGATTGAAAGTCGCGAACGAGATCGCCGCGGTTTTCGGTCGCCCCGGAGAGATAGAAAACCGGCCACTTGCGCTCTTCGAGCAGTGGACGCAGCAGGTTGAGCAGTTCCACGAACTGCGAAAACACGAGGACCTTCTGCCCCTCTTCCATCAGCGGCTCCAACTGTTCCAGTAATGCCTCGATCTTGGCGCTCTCGCCTTTGAAATCCGGCTGCAAGAGCCGCGGATCGCAGCAGATTTGCCGCAGGCGCAGCAACGACACGAGAAAGTGGAATTGTTGCTCGGCGAGTTCCTTCTGGGTTTTGATGGCGAGCAACAATTGTTGCGCATGCTTGAGTTCGGCGCGGTAGAGCGCCTTCTGCTCGCCTTCAATCTCGCAAAACAAGTCTTCTTCCGTGCGGTCCGGCAAATCCTTCGCCACCTGCTGCTTGGTGCGGCGCAACAGAAACGGCCGCACCCGCGCCGACAATCGGCGACGCGCGAATGGATCGTCCTTGGCGTCAAAGAGCCGTGAGAATTGTGAACGGCTGCTGAGCACGCCGGGCATCGCAAACGCCATCAGGCTCCAGAGATCGAGCAGGCGATTCTCAATCGGGGTGCCGGTCAGTATCAGGCGTCGTTCCGCCTGCAACGCGCGCGCGATTTGCGCCGTTTGGGAATTGGGATTTTTGATGTACTGGCCCTCATCGAGAATCACGGCAAGCCAGCGAAGGGTCACCAGGCGTTCTCCCAGCAACCGGAGCTGGCTGTAATTCAAGACATGCAAATCGGCGCTGTCGCGTTCGTCGAAAAACCGATCCAGCTCGCTCGCCGTCCAGAGCCGCACGCGCAGTCCTGGTGTGAAGCGAATCGCCTCCGCGTGCCAGTTGTCCATCACACTCTTGGGACATACCACCAGGGACGGCGGGACCGGCTCGCCAGGGGTTCGCGGCTGTTCGCGCAACCAGAGCAGCCACGCCAGCGTCTGCAATGTTTTACCCAGGCCCATGTCGTCGGCGAGGATGCCTCCAAAGTTGTTCGTCGCGAGATACGCAAGAAAATGAAACCCTTCGAGTTGATAAGGCCGCAGTTGCGCCTTCACTCCGGCGGGAAGATCGGGGGTGACGCGGGCTTTGATTTCCTCCACGCGCCGCTTGATCTGCTGCACCTGCCGGTCCGGAAGGAATTTTTTTGCGGCGTCATCCGCAAGTTGCAGGGCGTGCAGTCGTTGAGGCTCGGCGGAGAAGTCGCGGGGATTCAAGCCCAGCCGTGATAACTGCTCATTGTCGCCTTCGCTCAAATTATATTGCAGGCGTCGCCAGCCCTTGCCTTTCAAACGAACGTAGCCGCCGCGCGCGTTCAGCAGCAGCCGGACTTCATCCTGCGTCAGCGTGGTATCGGAAACATCGAGCACGACGCGCAGGTCGAACCAATCGATGTCCGCCTCGGCGATATCGAGTTTGACGCTGCCCGCCACGTCGGACCTGGCAAACGACTCCAGATCACCCTCGAGTTTCAAGGTGATGTTTGGCGGCACGGTCTTAATCCATGCCGCGAACAGCTCCGGAAATTTTTTGGTCACACGAACCGCCAGACCTTCGCCGTAAGGAATCGCTTTGAGATTCAGCGGTTCCACCAACATCGGCACGGGCGCGAGCGCCGCTGGATCATAGACCGTGATCGTGTTTTTAGGCTGCCGCTTTTTCTTCGCTGTGGCGCTGGCTTTCTCCGGCTGCCACGTCGCGCCATCCCAGATACGCCGGTAGCCATCCGAGGCCTCCGCAATAATCGTCACCCGGCAATCCTCGGCCGTGCTGCCCGGAAAAACCTCCTGCAATTCGCACTGGATCGTAATTTCGGAAGGCATGGTGCGCACGCGCTGGCTGATGCGTTCCGGCAGGGCCACGCCGAGCGATTGAAGAAACGCCACACCGCTCGCCTGCTCAATCGCCGGCGCTGGTATCTTGTTCTCCCGTGCCGGATCAAGCACGCCGCCGTGATTCACGGGTTCGGCAAACACTCCTTTGGCGGTCAGGTAGAGCGTTGGACTGCCCGGCAGCACACAATAAATTGGGGGTATGGGATAGCCGTCCGCTTGCGCGAGCCGCAGACGGTAGTCGTCCGATTCCTTGGTCGCCGGCGTGACATCCCAGCGCAACGGTTCCTTCGAGCGCGCCAGTGGCAACCCTTCAGTGTCGACGACCAAATTGTCGAGCTGCCTCAAGCGCAGCACACGGCCCAGAATGCGAACGGTTTCCTCATGCGCATAGATCAGGTCCGGCTCTCCCGGCTCATGCTGGCGCGGCGCAAAGAATTGCCACAGCAATTGCGCCTCGGCGCTGAAGTTGAGCGCTCCTCGTTGAAATTCCTGATCGGCCTGGGGTAATTGTGTGCGCCGGATGCCGGTGAAGACCGTCTGGCCGGGACGCTGCCATTGCAGGTGCGCGCCATCGTCGGCGATGAGCAACCGCAGTTCCGTGAGCGCCTGCGCGGCGGTCGTGGCGGGAAGCGGCATGGACTGAAATGAGGTCAACGCCCGGTTCCACTTTTCCACCTCCTGATCACGCTGCCAGCGCATCAGTTGTTCCCTCACCGCGCCGAGATCGGTGATGGGTTCCATGAAATCCGGGATCGCCACGTTGCGCTCGTGCGCGGCGTACGCGACGTAGAGCCAGAAGTCGTATTCGTTTTTGGGAAATGCGGGCCAGAGGTTGAGCGGAGTCCAGCCGTGCCCGCCCAAGGCCATGCCCAGTTCTTCAAAATCCCAGTTGGTGATTCGGCCCGCCGTGCGGCTGCGCGCGTACACGGCGTACAGTTTGCCGAGGAATTTTTTCTCCTCCCGCTTCAACGGTCCCTTGCGCGACGAAATCAGACGATGGACCAGCTCACTGGCTTCGGCGATTTCGGGTTTGCTTCGCGCGGCGGCCAGGGAGGCGGAGGCTGCGGCGCCACCGCTGCTGAGGCTGCGCACGGAAGCGGCGCTGTGCTCCACCAGCAAGGCGCGCATCGCGGCAAAGATATGCTCGCAACCGCCCGGCTGGTCGCAGGAACACTCGCCCTGCCACCCTTTGGCGGCGTTGTAGTCAAGGCGCACCTCGAAAGTCTCGCCGTTATTGATCCGGGCAGAATATTCCGTGCCCGGCTTTTCGACCGCCAGGTCTTGAACGCAACCACGCCGGAAACACGCATCCCCTTTACGCTGAGCTTCGCCCGCGAAATTTTTCAGGAACGCCTGTGCATTGCGTGGATCGAGCAATTCAAATGCGTCTTCCACTCAGCGAATATAACGGCTTACCCCCCTGTGACAAGCGACTTGCCACTTTTGGCAGGGAACTGGCAAACCCGCCGCGCAATGACTATGCTGTTTTCATCGAATGGAACTTCGCGAATTTGCCGAACAGGTCCTGTTTGCCAGCACGCTGGACCTGAAGCTCGCGGCCCCGTTGGACATCACCGACGAGCATCCGGGTGCGCCGCTCGCGACCCCCGCCGCGCCGGGCCGGCCGGTGGAACTGCAATTCAAGCACGCAGGCTCCGCCAAGCCGGACTTTCCCAGCCTGCGCGAACTCGAAAACGAGCGCGAACGTGGCCGCCTGCTCCATTTCTTCGCCAATCACGAATTGCTCGCGACCGAATTGATGGCGCTCGTGCTCCTGCGGTTTCCCGATGCCCCTGCTGATTTTCGACGCGGCGTTTTGCGCACATTGAAGGACGAACAAGCTCACACCCGGCTCTACGTTAAACGCATGCGTGAGTGTGGGACCCAGTTCGGTGACCTGCCGGTGAGCGGCTATTTTTGGCGCTCGGTTTCTCCCATGGAGAATCCGATGGATTACGTCTCCAGTCTCTGCCTCACATTTGAACAGGCGAATCTCGATTTTTGCCGCCACTTCGCGCGCGGCTTCGAAGCGGTCGGCGACCACGCGACCGCCAACTTGTTGGAAGGCATCTATCAGGATGAAATCCATCATGTCGCCTACGGCTTGAAATGGTTTCGTCGCTGGAAAAATCCCCAACAAAGCGACTGGGAGGCCTTTTGCCGACAACTCAAATTCCCGCTCTCACCGCAACGTGCCAAGGGTTTGACCTTGAACGTTGCCGGCCGCAGCGCCGCGGGGCTCGACCCTGAGTTCATCGCCGAACTCGACGTCTATTCGCATTCCAAAGGCCGCACGCCTGGCGTTTTTGTTTTCAATCCCTTTGCCGAGGCCTGCATCGCGCACGGCAAAAAATTCATGCCGGTGAAGCACCAAAAGTTGCTGGCGTCGGACCTCGCGGCGATCCCGCAATTTCTTTGCCGACAGGATGATGTTGTCTTGCTCGAGAAACGACCTTCGGTGGAATTCCTCAGTTCCATCAAGCGGGCGGGATTTGCGCTGCCTGAATTTGTCGGGCTAAAGGACGGGTGCATTGATCCCCGGGGCACTTTATGCGAGCGGCGGATCGGACAGTTGCGGCCGTGGGCATGGGGTCCCGATAGCATGGAATTATTCAAGCCGTTATTTGGACGCATCACCGGCGAAAACCGTCCAGCGAGGGAATATTTCAATGAGCAGATTGGCGCGCTGTATTCCAAAACCTGGAGCGCGAATTTTCTGCGTGAATTATTATTGGCGCGACCGCCCGAATCCTGGCTTTGCCCGGAATCGGAAGTAGGCGTGGCGGTCAATACCCTCGAAGACGCGGTCAAAGTCATCGAGCAGATTCGTGCGCGGGGCCATCACCGCATCGTCGCGAAGGAAGCACTGGGTCTGGCAGGCCATAACGCGATTCGGTTGTGGGAGCCCGGCTTGCTCGAAACGCAGCGCCGCTGGCTTGGCACTGCTTTTGAAAACGGCCGCGAGGTCGTCATCGAACCGTGGTTGGAGCGGGAGCGGGATTTCTCCGTGCAACTCGAAATGGGAGCCCGTCATCTGACCCTCTGCGGTTTCACCGGCCTGCTCAATGACACGCGCGGCCAGTTTCAAGGCAACTGGGCCGCTCCGAATTTCCGACGCTCATTACCGCCGGGCATCCGAGCGTGCTTTGCCGCGCCGGTGGATATTGCCGGACGACTCCGCGATCTGTTCGATGAAATCATTTCGCGCCTGGAGCGTGATCTGCACGGGGCCGGCTACATCGGTCCCGTCGGTATCGATGCCTTTGTCTATCGCACCGCCGATGGCAGTTGCCGGCTCAAGCCGGTGGTGGAAATCAACCCCCGATACACGATGGGCCGCTTGACACTCGAACTGATGAAAAACGTCTGCCCGGGCAGCGCCGGGCTCTTCCGACTTGTGGGCCAACCGCAATTACGCGCAGCGGGTTTCGTCGATTTTGTGACCTACGCGGAAGACGTCACCAAAAGCTTTCCACTGCACCTTGAGGGCGAGCCACAGACGAAAATTCACGAAGGCCTTATATGCCTAAACGAGGCTGCGCGCGCGCAAGTATGTCTCGGGGTCTTTCAAGTCACCCGCGACCTGGAATCCCTCCTCGTCTCGAATCCGCGCTGAACTATATTTTGCTCGCCGCCGCAAAGCAAACCGCAAGAATGCATTCATGAAGAAATTGCCTGCACTGCTATTGATTTTCGGAATCGCCACCGCTGGCTCGCTCCTGGCCGGTGACAGCGCCGCGCCCCGGGCCAATGGTAAATGTGAAACCTGGGAGGGCGGGATCATTCGCGGCCCGTTGAACGAAAAGAAAATCGCCATCTCGTTTACCGGCCATTCCTTTGCGGAGGGTGCGGATATCATCCTCAACGAACTCGCGCGCCACCAAGGCAAAGGTTCGTTTTTTTTCACTGGCGAATTTCTGACCGACACTAATTTCCCAGCCATCCTCCGGCGCATCGTGAAGGAAGGTCATTATCTTGGCCCGCATTCTGATCAGCATGTGCTGTATTGTCCCTGGGAAGGACCGAAAAAAACGCTGGTGACGCACGAGGCATTTCAGTCTGATATTGCGACCAACCTTGCCAAGATCGAGCGGTTCGGCGTCCCCCGCAGCCAGATCCGATATTTCCTCCCGCCTTACGAGCATTATAACCAGGAGATCGTTGACTGGTCCCGGCAGATGGGCCTGACGCTGATCAATTTCACTCCCGGCACCCGCTCCAATGCGGACTACACCAGCGAGGCGGATAAAAATTTCGTTCCGTCGGCAAAAATCTATGACAGCATCATCGCGAAGGAGCAAAAGGATCCTCATGGCTTGAACGGTTTCATCCTGCTCGTGCACATCGGTTCAGGCCCTGGCCGCGCCGATAAATTCCCGGCTCGCTTTGGGGAATTGCTCGACTACCTCGCAGGCAAGGGCTATCAATTCGTGCGTGTCGACCAGCTTCTGGCTGCGAAGTAATTACGGGCTCACTCGCATCCTCATAACTATGGCAAAATCGTCCCTCGTATTCTCTTTGCTCCTCGCGACGGCCCTCCCGAATCTGCGGGCGGAAGAGTTGTTCATTCGCGCCAGTCAGATTGGCTATCGTCCAGACGACGTTAAGAGCGCCATCGCATTCGGTCCGCAATCCATGCCGGAGGCATTCACAGTCGTGGCCGCGGACGATGGAAAGACCGCGTTCGAGGGAAAAGCCCGCCTGGTCACGGGCGTGAAATGGGGGCTGTACGACCGCCATGCCGAGCTGGATTTCACTGCCCTGAAAAAACCCGGACAGTATGTCCTGAAGTTCGGCGACGGCAAATCGCTGCCGTTTACCGTCGAAAAGGACGCCTACGCGCAACTCCCGGACGACTTGCTTGAGTTCATGCGCGAGCAACGTTGCGGCTATAATCCGTGGCTCGAAGCAGTCTGCCACCCCTTTGACGGACGTTCCGCCTACGGCCCACTCACCAACGCCACCTACGTGGACGCTCGCGGCGGTTGGCACGATGCCGCGGATCTGCTGAAGTATTTGCTTACCTCCGGCAACGCCACCGCGCAGATGCTGCTGACGTATGCCCTCGCCGCCACGCCCGCCGAGCGCGCGATGTTTGCCGACAAGGTTAATTCCCTCGGACAGCCGTACACGAATGGCATCCCGGACGTGTTGGACGAAGGGCGTTGGGGTCTTGAGTGGATGCTCAAATTGCATCCCGCCGCCGACCAGCTTTACCATCAGGTCGCCGACGATCGCGACCACACCGGACGACGCCTGCCGCAAAATGAAATCGCCGATTACGGGTGGGGCAAGGGCGGCGCACGCGTGGTGTATTTCGCCGATGGCAAGCCGCAGGGCCTGCAACAATATAAAAGTCAATCCACCGGGGTTGCAAACCTCGCGGGACGTTACGCGGCCGCGATGGCACTGGCGTATCAGATTTGGAAGAACGACCCCAAACTGCGTCCGTTTGCGGAGCGTTGTCTCCTCGCGGGTCAGGAGGTTTATGC
The DNA here is from genome assembly GCA_044223735.1 of Limisphaerales bacterium. Classification (GTDB taxonomy): domain Bacteria; phylum Verrucomicrobiota; class Verrucomicrobiia; order Limisphaerales; family UBA8199; genus JBGALR01. Next base: position 206,707 of record JBGALR010000002.1, read on the forward strand.
ACTCGGTCGCGCGAAGGAAGGTGTGCAGCAGGGAAATTCTTATAGCGCACCGTATCGTTATGAGGAAACCACCTGGGCTGACGACATGGAATGGGGCGCGGCGGAATTATTTCGCGCCACTCATGAGCAGCGCTATCTCACCGAGGCCAAACATTACGCCGAACTCGCAGGCTCGGAATCGTGGATGGGCAAGGAACAGACCGGACACTATCAGTATTATCCCTTCATGAACGTGGGACACTTCCGGCTTTACGACCTTGTGGATCACGGTTTCAAAAAGAAACTCGCCGGCTACTATCGCGAGGGCATTGAACGCTGCATCCAGGCCGGCGATAAAAACCCCTATCGCATCGGCGTTCCGTTCATCTGGTGTTCGAACAACCTCACTACCGCGCTTGCCACGCAATGCCTTCTCTACGAACGCATGACCGGCGACCAGCGCTACCATGATTTCGCGGCGCGACAACGCGACTGGCTGCTCGGCAGAAATCCGTGGGGCTACACCATGTTCACGGAGATAGGCCCCAAGTCTCCGCGCGATCCGCATTTGATGACGATGCAATTATTGAAACGTGCGGTGCGCGGTGGTCTGGTGGACGGCCCGGTCTATGACCGCATATTTAAATCCTTGAAGGGGGTGGCTATCACGGAACCCGATCCGCTGGCGGCGTTTCAAGGGCAGGCGGTATTCCATGATGACGTGCAGGATTATTCCTCCAACGAACCCACGATGGACGGGACCGCGTCGGCCATCATGCTCTGGGCATTGTGCAGCTTCAGCGCGCGTTGAGTTTTTCCGATGGATCGTTTCACGCCCATCCAGCAGCGAATTCTGATTTCTCTCCTGCTCGTCGCCGCCACGCTGGCGACCTTCTGGCCGGTAACCACACATCAATTCATTTCGTACGATGATGCCATTTACATCACCGGCAACTCGCAAGTCCAACAGGGTCTGACAGCGGTAGGCGTGGGCTGGGCATTCCACACGGGTCATGGAGGGAACTGGCATCCGGTGACCTGGCTTTCCCACATGGCGGACGTGCAGCTCTTCGGCACGCAGCCGGGCTGGCATCATTTGATCAGCGCAATCCTGCACGCCCTCAATGCCGCCCTGTTGTTCTTGCTGTTGGAGGGCCTCACGAAATCCATCAGGCGCAGCGCCGTGGTGGCGGCCTTATTCGCGTTCCACCCGCTGCACGTGCAATCGGTCGCCTGGGCTGCCGAACGCAAAGATGTGCTGAGCGCGTTGTTTTTCCTGCTCACCCTGCTCGCGTATGCACGCTACGCGTTGCCAACAGAGGCGGGCAACAAAAAGTCGCCGCTCTACTATGCTTTTGCGCTGATATTTTTCGCGCTCGGCCTGATGAGCAAACCAATGCTGGTGACAGTACCGTTTGTTTTATTGTTACTGGATTACTGGCCGCTGCGACGAGTGTCGTCTTCGATTTCCGGCGGGGCCGTAAGAGCCATCGTCCCGTTGCTCGTGGAGAAGATTCCATTTTTTTTGCTCGCCGCGATTTCCTGCGGTGTGACGATGTGGGTGCAAAAAAAAGGCGGCGCGGTGGTGACGGTGGAAGCATTGTCTTTCGGCGGACGCGTTGCCAACGCGCTTTCCGCGTATGTTGATTATCTCCGGCAGACTTTCTGGCCGGCCGGCCTCGCACTGATTTATCCGCTCAATGAACTGCCGCCAGCGGGCACGCTGGTACTCTTCACCACCATTTTGCTGGCCGTTACTGGTTGGGCGGTTTGGAATATTCGTGGCCGCCCCCATTTATCCGTGGGCTGGTTTTGGTATTTGGGCATGCTGGTGCCGGTGATTGGCCTCGTGCAGGTCGGCATGCAACAGCGCGCGGATCGTTACACCTATTTGCCGCTTATTGGCATTTTTCTCCTCGTGGTATGGGAAATTTCCGAACGTCTCGGATCAAATAAAAATCTGCGCGCCCTCCTGACACCGCTCGCCGGCGTGGCCTTGATTGGCTGCGTGGTCCTGACGCGTGATCAAATTGCCTGCTGGCAGGATAGCGAACATATTTTTGCGCGCGCAGCCGAAGTCACCTCCGGCAATTATGTCGCGCTGAACAATTACGCGCTGGCCTTGGTCTCACGCGGAGACGTCGCGGGAGCCGTGCCGATTTACGAGCAGGCCGTCGCTCTAAAACCTGACTTGGACGCCGCCCGCGTCGGGCTGGCGTCCGCCTTGATGCAGCAGGGAAAATTTGACGAGGCGGCGAAACATTTAAATCACGTGCTTGCGCTGCAGCCGGACAACGCGTCCGCACAGTTGCAACTGGGCTTGCTGCTTGCCCGCACGGGCAAACTACCGGACGCGGAAGCGGCGATGTCGCGGGCATTGGCGCAAAGCCCAAGCGACTCCGGAATTCACAACAACTACGGCAACGTCCTTTTGCTCCAGGGAAAATATGAAGCGGCGCTCAAGCAATTCAGCGAGGCCGTCCGGCTGCAACCCGATTACGCCATCGCTTACAATAATCTCGGAACCTGTAACGCCAAACTTGGACGGATTGCCGAGGCCATCGAGAGCTATCACCAGTCCCTGCGATTTCAACCGAACTCCCCGGATGCCCTCAACAAGCTTGCGTGGTTGCTTGCCACCCAGCCCGACGCGCAATTTCGCGATGGGACGCAGGCAATCGAACTGGCGGTGCGCGCCGGTGAAATGACGCAATATAAAAACCCCGCGATCCTCATGACGCTGGCGGCAGCCTTCGCGGAAACCGGTCGGTTTGCGGAGGCCGTGTCCTACGCGGAGCTTGCCCAGCAGCAGCCGGCGGCCGGCCAGCCGCCGCTCGCGCTCGCGGAGCAATTGCGCGAAATGCTCTACGCATTTCGCGCTGGTAAGGCGTACCGTTCCAAATGATGGGGTCGTAGCGCGGGAACGTTGCTAAACGTCCTCGCCCAGCTCGACATTCCAGTAGGCAAGGTCGATGAAGTGTTTCCAGCTATCGTGACGGTGCAGGCTGAAATTGATCTGCACGAAGGGTCGCCATTTTGGCCGCTTCGGTTTGCGGATCAGATGCATCCCGGCTTCCTGCGGCGTGCGATTGGCCTTGTGGGTATTGCACTCGATGCAGGAACACACGATGTTTTCCCACGTCGTGGGTCCGCCGCGGTCGCGCGGAATCACATGGTCCAGATTCAGATCCTTGCGATCGAAAATCTTGCCGCAATACTGGCAGGTGTTCTTGTCGCGCTCGAAAATGTTATGCCGGGTGAACTTCACTTCCTTTTTCGGCATGTGATCGTAAACGATCAGCAATATCACGCGCGGCACGCGGATGCGAAAGGAAATCGTCCGCACCGACTCGGGATGCGGATCTTGCTGCGAGATATCATGCCACTCCCGGAAATTATAGGTTTGGAAGGAACCATCGTCGCGATTGAGGACGGCTTGTGCATGGCCCTGAAACAGAAGTGTCAGCGCCCTTCGCGCGGTGCAGATATTGACCGCCTGCCAGAGGCGATTGAGCACCAGCACATGTTGGTTCAGCAACGTATTCATACCCGATCCAACTGCGCCCAAATTACACAATGGGCAATGGGGTGTCAACGTGGTCACACGCCAGAAACTCACGCCCGCCTGGCGTCCCCAATATCTCCGGCTTGATAGCCGCGACTTATTCGACTACAGGACACGGATGAAGAATCGCTGTTTGTCCGTCTGGCTGCTCTCACTTTTTAGCTTCCTGAGTTTGGCACTTTTCCCGGCTTCGAGCGCAGAGTCCGCCTCGGCAACCTCCACCAAACAGCCAAAATACATTCTGTTCCTCACCGCCGACGGCTTCCGAACCGATTACATCGAGTGGTACAATCCTCCGAATCTCAAGCAGCTCATCGCGGACGGTGTGCGCGTGATTCACGCCACGAATGTTTTTCCGGCTGTGACCGCTCCCAACATGACCTCGCTCGTCACCGGCGCCTATCCGCGCACCACTGGCATCGGCGTTAACAGCCAGTATGTCAAAGAAGAAGACCGGATCGTGCAGCATCCGCGCAAAAACCAGGCCGAAACGATTGCGGAAACCTTGAAGAAAGCCGGCTGGAAAACCGCCGCCGTGAATCATTTCATGTTGGAGAATCGCGGCGCGACCCTCTACGAAGCACCCGGATATGATAATACCGAAAAGACGGCCGATGCGGTTCTTGATTTGCTCACCAACAAAAACGCGCATTTCATCGCTGCGATCTTTGGCGCGACCGACCACGCCGGGCATTCCTTTGGCCCGCAGAGTGACCAGGTCAAGGCAGCGGTGGCCGACATCGACGCGGCTGTGGGTCGTATCGTTCAGGTCTTGAAAGACAAAGGCATTTACGACCAGACACTCATCGCTTTTACAGCCGATCACGGCATGTCCGGTTACGAGAGCAAGGAAGTTTCGATTTCGCCCGCCAGGGCGCTGAGGGCGGCGGGCTTCAGGACCACCACGCCCGAGGGCGACCTGAAGCCGGACACGCAGATCATCATCATCGCCGCCGGCGTGCAGGTGATTAATTTCCGTCCGAGCGTCACGCCGGAGCAGAAGGAAAAAGCCGTCGCCGCGCTTTCAAAGATTCAAGGCGTCGAGGTGCTGGATCGCAAGCAACTGGACGCGCTTGGTTGCCACGACAGTCATTCCGGCGACGTCATCGTCAGCCCATTGCCCGGCTACACCATGAGCAATGCCGGCAAATCGGGCGGATTACATGGCCGTTTCACCGAGCAAAATCCTATTCTTATCTTTCACGGCCCCGGCTTCGCGCATGGGACCGTGGAGGCCGCGCACACGGTGGATGTGGTGCCGACGCTGTTGCATCTCGTCGGCGTTCCACCGGCCAAAACGGTTGACGGAGCCGTGATAACGCAGGCGCTGACCCACTGAAGGCCTAGGGAATCGAAGCATAGGCGGGTTCAACTTGCCACTCGCCTGCCGTCCGCTTAAATTGGGTGCGATGTTCGAAATCATTAAGTCTGAATTGACCGTCGCCGGCGATAAATTGAATCACTTGCGGAGGTTTCTTTGACTTGCCGGGCGCACAAAAACGACTCGGCGAAATCACCGCTTTGATGGCGGGTCCCGATTTTTGGAATAATCGGGACAAGGCGCAGACCCTCATCGACGAGTCCAACTCCCTTCGCGGCAAAACCGAGCCGCTGCTTAAAGCCGAGAAACAGCTCGAGGACTTTGGCGTCATGATTGAGTTGGGCGAAAGCGAACCAGCACCCAGCCAGGCGGCGATCGAAAAGGAATTGCAGCGGGATCTGGCGAAGTTCTTCAAGGACCTCGACGCGCTCGAACTCAAGGTTTTCCTCAACGGACCGCATGACTCGCGCAATTGCATCATGAGCATCAACGCCGGCGCCGGCGGCACGGAGTCGTGCGACTGGGCCAGCATGCTCGTGCGCATGTATCAACGTTGGTCGGAGGGACGCGGCTGGGAGGTGGAAGTCACCGATATCCTCCAGGGGGAAACGGCGGGTATCAAGAGCGCTACCTTGCTCATCACCGGCGACAACGCGTATGGCTACTGCAAGGCCGAGCGCGGCGTGCATCGTCTCGTGCGCATTTCTCCCTTCGATTCCAACAAGCGGCGCCATACGAGTTTTGCGAGCGTGGATGCGATTGCGGAAATCGAAGAGACATCCTCGGACATCGTCATTCCGCCGAATGAATTTCAGGTGGATACCTTTCGCTCCGGCGGCAAGGGAGGTCAGAACGTGAACAAGGTCGAAACCGCCGTGCGCATCACGCACCTTCCGACCGGTTTGGTGGTGGCGTCGCAAACACAACGTTCCCAGCACCAGAACCGCGCAACCGCCATGAAGCTGTTGCTATCGCGCATTTATGCGCAACGCGTCGATGCCCAAAAGGCGGAGATGGAAAGGTTCTACGGCGAAAAGGGCAGCGTCTCCTGGGGTAATCAAATCCGCAGCTATGTTTTTCAGCCCTATCGCATGGTGAAAGATTTGCGCACCGGTGTGGAAACCAGCGACGTGCAGGGTGTGATGGATGGCAACCTTGATCCGTTCGTGAACGGCTGGCTGCGCGCCGGTGGTCCGATGAAACGGATGCAGGGCGTCAAGGACGACGAGGAGTAACATGTCCATCCTCGACACCATTGTGGAGCAGAAGCAGCGTGAAGTGGCCTTGCTGCCCCAACACACCATTTCAGTCGCCGATCTTCAGGCGGCCATGGCGGCGCGCGGTGACCGGCGTGACTTCGCCGGCGCTTTGCAAACACCGAAGAAAGGCTCGGTCGCGCTGATTGCCGAAGTGAAGAAGGCGTCGCCGTCCGCCGGGGATATTCGGATTAACTTTGATCCGGTCCAGATCGCACGGGAGTATGAAGCCGCCGGCGCGAGTTGTCTTTCGGTTCTGACGGACGAGAAATTTTTCAAGGGTTCGCTGGAATATTTGAGGCAAATCCGCAAAGCGGTGCGCCTGCCTTTGCTGCGCAAGGATTTCATTATTGATGCGCGGCAGATCCTGCAAGCCATCGAAGCAGGAGCGGATGCCATCCTGTTAATCGTGGCGATTTTGACCGACGAACAAATGCAGACCTTCCATACGCTCGCTACCGAGGCGGGCCTGGCGGTGCTGGTGGAGGCGCATGACGCGGAGGAGTTGGACCGGGCGTTGAAAATCGACGCGAAACTGGTCGGTGTGAACAACCGGAATCTCAAGACTTTCAAGGTGGACCTGGCGACCACCGAGCAACTCGCCCGCAAACTTGATCTGTCCGGAGGCCAGTTGCTGGTCGCCGAAAGCGGCATCCATACGCATGCCGATGTCGAGCGCCTCGCAAAATGCGGCGCCAGCGCGATTCTCGTGGGCGAGTCACTGATGCGCCACGACAATATCGGCGCGAAGGTGAACGAGTTGTTGCTCGGCTCGTAGAAGCCGCCCTTTAGCGGTGCGCCTCGCATTCCGCCAGTTTACGCCGCGCGTTGGCATCCGCGGGATTGAGCCGCAATACTTCCGAATACTGAATCGCTGCCGCTGCATACTTCGATTGGGCCATCAGCGTGTTTCCAAGGTTGTAGTGCGCGTCAGCGTTTTTTGGATCCATTTCGGTCACGCGCCGGAAGTGTTCCTCCGCGTCCGCTGACTTGCCTTGCCGCGCCAGGAAAATGCCGTAGGCGCTGTTGGCGGGCGCCGAATTGGGATCCGCTTGGAGGGCCGCGCGATATTCCGTCTCCGCTTCCGCCATTCGACCGCGCAATTCCAATCCCACGCCGAGGCTGGTGCGGGCCTGAACGTCGCCGGGATCGATTTGTAAAACCTGACGATAGGTGGCAATCGCGTCCTCAATTTTTCCTGCACGCGCGAGTTGATCGGCAAGCAAGCGGTGAGCGACGCCCATCGCAGGCTTCAAACGAACCGCCTCGAGCAGATGTGTCCGCCCCTCTTCCCATCGACCCACGCGATCGAGGGCCGCACCGTAATTGCATTCCAACTCGGCATAATTTGGCTTCGCTCGCACCGCTGCTTGGTAATAGGGCACCGCTTCCTGCGAACGCCCTAACGCCACCAGCGTATTGGCGAGGCCGAAGTTGACCTCGGGATCCTCCGGCGTGATCGCCAGCGCCGCCTGATAGGACGACACCGCCAAATCGTATTTCAGCAATCGTTCCTGCGCCCGGCCCAGGTCGAACAATCCTCGCATGAGATTGGGCCGCAGGCTGAGCGTGGCGGTAAATTGTGTTTCCGCCTCGGCGTAGGCCCCCCGATCAAACAGCGCGCATCCCAGGTTTAAGTGGGCTGAAGGATTATTCTCGGTGACCGCGAGCGTTCGGGTGAAAAGCGTCTCGCTGTTTTTCCAATACGGCAGTTGCTGCATCGTGCCTGCCGCACAGCCCGCGAGGAACAGCGCCGTGACAACCGCCAGGACCGCGCGCGGAATTTGCCAGCGCACAGCCCCATCGCTCACGCCCCAGACGAGTGCGACGAACAGGCCGACATAAGGCAGGTAAGTGTAACGGTCCGCCATCGATTGTTCGCCCACCTGCACCAGGCCGATGACCGGCAGCAACATTCCCAGAAACCAAAGCCAGCCCGTCAGCAGATACGGCCGACGCACCACCTTGCGCGCGAAGAACCAACTCAACCCCACCAAGCACACCGCGGAACCCGCCACGCGCCACATCGGCCAGTGTCCGGGATTTGGATAGAGCACGGCAAGGTCGCGGGGATAGAACAGCAATTCGATATAACGCGCATACGCGACGAACATGTTTGCCACGCGGGCTGAGAGCGGAAGATTCTCCACGCTCTCCACCGCCCCGCTTTGGCGTTGCACCCAAAAAGTAATGCCGCACGAAACCAGGCTCAACCCAAAGAACGGCACCTTCTCGATAATCAATGGCATCGCGCCCTTCAGCGAGAACTTCGCTGCCAGCGCAACCCGGCGCAGAGGCCAGTAATCGAGCAGTAACATCACAAAGGGCAACGTCACGAGCATCGGTTTGCTCATCAACCCCAGCGCGAATAAAATCAAGGCGGCAAGATATGGCAGGAACGCGGACTTCTTTAACGAGCGTTCTTCCGCGTAGCGCGAGTAGGCAAGCAAGGCCAGGAACGCAAAGAATGTGCTCAACAAATCCTTGCGCTCGGCAATCCACGCGACCGACTCAACATGCAGGGGATGCCACGCAAACAACGCGGCGACCACGCCACTCCGCCAAGCTGCGCCCGTAAGCCGATTCAGCAGCAGAAACAGAAGGACGGCATTCACCGCATGAATCAGAACATTCGTTAAATGATGTTTTCCCGCGTTCAGGCCGAACAACTGGCAATCCAGCATGTGCGAAAACGTGGTAACCGGATGCCAGTTGCAGCCGTAACAGGCGGTCAAAGCTTTACCCGCCGCCTGCCAGCTAAAGCCTCCCGTCACGAGCGGGTTAAGGGTGACATAGACGTCATCGTCGAAATTGATGAACGCATGCTGTCGAACCGGGAGATAAATGCAGACCGAGGTGAGCGCCAACACGGCACCGATGAAAAACTTCAGTCGATGAGTTTTCCAGTCGGTCATGTCGCGGAGACTATAGCCAATGTCAGTTCATGCGGAAAGGTCAACTGACAAACGCCCGCGTTTTAGGGAAGGTGAAAAGGCTGATGCTCGCGATAAAGCGCCTGCCGTTTGGCGGCGGCTTCAGCCATTTCCGTTTGACCCACTGCCAGGGCGAGTGTGCGCGTTTTGCCCACCGCTTCCGATGCCTCATCAAATTGACCTGCTTCCGCGAACGCCACGTCCAGCGCCGCGCGGGCGTTCAAGTCCTCAAAGCCAGTCGCCTGACAGGCGAATCGTGCCCATTTTACGGCTTCCCGGCCATTTCGAATTTCCGGATTGGGATGCGCCGCCAGCATCCAGGCAAGATCGATGAGTGCGGCCGGGTGATTGGGATTGATCTGCAAGGTCTTCCGATAGCTCTCCACCGCGAGCGCGGCCTCGCCCTGCCGCGCCTGACAAAGGGCGAGCTTATAAGCCGCGTCCGCATCCCGGGGATCAAGAGCGAGTGTTTGCGAATACTGGCTCGCCGCCGCTTTGAATTTACCCTGTGCCAGCAATGCGTTGCCGAGATTGTAGCAAGCGCCGGCATTAGTGGGCTCCAGCTCCACAAAGCGTTGAAACTGGATTTCCGCCTCAGCCGCCTTGCCTTCTTTCGCCAGCAAAACTCCCAGGTTGCTGCGCGCGCGCGCTGAATCCGGGTTCAACTTGACCGCCTCACGATACAGCGAGAGTGCTTCTTCATTCTTTCCAGTCCATTCCATCAATCCCCCAAGGTTCAGGCGGGCAACCTCATTGGTTGGGAGAAGCATGATGCCTCGTCGATAGGCGGCGATGGCATCCTCGGTTTTGCCTGATTTGGCGTATAGATTTCCCAACTCCATTTGCGCGACGGGCAGACTGGGCTTGAGTCTGACCGCGGCATTCAATCGCGCTATTGCGCCGCTCGCGTCGCCCAACCGGGCCAGCAATAATCCATAGTCGCACTGCAAGGCGGCATTGTTGGGATTGAATGAAAGCGCCAGTTGATAGTGGGCGGCCGCATCGTCCAAGCGGTCCAATTTCATATACGTGTTTGCCAGCGCAAAATGGATCTCCGAATTTTTAGGACCGTACGCCACCGCTTCCTGGAAAAACTCGAGCGCGCGCGGCAAATCGCCGAGTTTGTCCTGAACTTTGCCGAGATTCAGAAATACCATGGCGGACTGCGGCTTTAGTTTTTGTGCCGTCACAAAATGCTTTTGTGCGGCATCGTATTGACGAAGGTCAAACAGCGCGCAGCCCAGATTCAACTCCGCCCAGGCATTGTTTTGAGTGACCTCCACCGCGTGCGAAAAAAGGGTCACGCTGTTTTTCCAATGGCGCAATTGCCTCTCGGTGACGATTGCGCAAGCCAGCAAGGCCAGTATTCCCGCCGCAACCGCCACGCGTTGCCGCAACCGGCTGTCGCCCGCGAGATCCACGGCTCCCCATACGGCTGCAATAAAAAGGCCGACATACGGAAGATACGTGTAACGATCGGCCATGGCTTGATCACCCACCTGCACCAGACCGATCACTGGCACCAACATGCCCAAAAACCATAACCATCCGATGAGGATGTAAGGCCGCTGTCGCACCTGGCGAAGGGCGGCGACAGTGCCGCCGATCAGCCCGACGGCACACGCCAGCACCCGCAACCATGGATGTTGGCGGGGATGAGGATAAAGGACTGCCAGGTCGTGCGGATAAAGCATCAGCATGACGTATTGCACGTAAGCGACCACCGAGTTTGTCACCCGCGCGGTCAGCGGGAGCACCTCGAGGGACTCCACCGCCCCGCCATGCTTCTGAACCCAAAACGTGACGAGACAGGAAACAGCGCTGAGCAGAAAGAACGGCGATTTTTCCAAAATGAGCCGGGCGGATTTGCGCCATGTGAAGACGCTTTCGGCCGGTCCAAAGCGGGCCAGCGGCCAGAAGTCCAGTAACAACATCAGGAACGGCAGTGTCACCACCATCGGTTTGCTCATCAATCCCAGCGCGAAAAACAGCAGGGCAACGCCGTACCAAAGACACGAACCCCAATGGGGGGCTGGCCGTGCGCGGACGTGGACGTATCGGGTGTACGCCAGCAAACTGAGCAAAGCGAAGAAGGAACTAAGCACGTCTTTTCGTTCCGCGATCCAGGCAACCGATTCAACATGCGCGGGATGCCAGGCGAACAGCGCGGCCACCATCGCGCTGCGCCAGAATTTTCCGGTGAGGGAATTCAAAAGCAGCAGCAGCAACATCACGTTGCTTGCGTGAAGAAGGATGCTGCTCAGATGGTGTCCCGCCGGCTTCAGCCCATACACCTGGCAGTCCAACATGTGGGAAAATGTGGTGACCGGATGCCAGTTACAACCGTAGCACGTATTGAGGGCCGCGCGGCTGGCTCGCCAACTGAACCCCTGCGAGACCAACGGATTTTGCGTCACGTAAATGTCATCGTCATAATTTACGAAGCCGCCCTTGAGAAGAGGCAGGTACAACGCCATCGTTGCCAGCCCCAATCCCAGGCAAACGCTGAGTGAAAGCAAATTGAATCTCAGACCGTTCACGCACATGAGGACTCACCGACGAGCCCATGGAGTTCCTGGTACAAGAAAAAGCCGCCCGAGAGCGGGCGGCTTGGAGAAAGTGTGAACACCCGGCGTGTTACTTCTTGCGGCGAAAAACCGCGAGAGCACCGAGACCGAGCAGACCCAAGGCGCAGGTGGAGGGCTCCGGGATCTGGGTGACCACGATATTGTCGAAAAGCCCGAACGCGTAGGTCGGGGCATTCGGGTCGGTTGAAACACTCGAATTCGTATCGCTTTGAATCAGCTCGATATCGCTACCGCCGAAAGTCAGCGTGCTGGCATCTACCGTGGCAATAAGGAGACCGTCAATTTTATAGGTCACGATGTTGCCGATTTTCGTAATTTCGCCGGTGTGCCATTTAAAGCCAGGCGCCCCGGCCAGCGTCGTGCCCGATTGTGATGGGGTAAGAGCGGTCTGAGCAGTGGGCACTGTATTTCCGCCCAAAGACGAGTAATAGGCGTTGCCATTATCCGCTGCGGAAGTGCCGGTTCCTGCCGCATACACCCCGCTGGTAACCGCATAACCCGTTGAAGCGTTGCCGCCCGCCGCGCTGGAATAGACGCGATAGTCTTTGGAAGTCGCTGAATTCTGGCCGTCGGGGGTTTGGGCAAACCACAGACTATTCATGGTGGTGAGCCCGGCGTGCTGGGCAGTCGTGCCCGTGGCTCCAATACCTGCACCTGTAAGCTGGGTCGTCCCGCTACCGCTCCCGTTTGCGTTACCGTTAAAATTCTGCCAAAAATCGTAAGTAACGGTATAATTGCCGCTAACGCTCAGCCCGAGTGGCGACGCACTGATGCCGGTGAACACACCGGTCGCTTGGTAGTTTGCGCGCAATTGCAAGCCTCGGGTGGTGCCGCCCGTCGAATTGGGCGCACTGCCAATGCCAACCAGACTATAGTCGTAGAAAACGTTACCCGAGTTATTGCCGGTTCCCGGATTAAGGGTCCACGCGGACGTGTGGTTCACGTCGAAATCTTCCGTATAAATTACTTGAGCGCGACTTAACGAAGGCAGCAGTGCCAGGGAGGCAATGGAGGCGAGGGTTAAAAACGTTTTGCGGTTCATAGGCTTCTTAGACTGACGCGGACCATAACATATTTATGTGACATTTGCAACTAAAATGTTTCAGAAAATTGACACCCAAAATATTTATAGAACTAATCAACGGGTCTGAATGCTTCCTGCGCAGAAAAGGAAAGATTTTCCGGCGCCAGATCGATGATGTTGTTTGGCGAGGTCACCGGTCCCAAAAACGAAAACGCACGCCTAACAGGCGTGCGTTCGTTATTTAATTTCGAGATTTGATTAACTCCTGATCCGGCGCCGCATAAAGGCCATCGTGCCTAGCGCCAAGCCGAAAAGAGCAAAAGTTGAAGGCTCAGGAACCGCAGTTACGGAGACATTGTCGATCAGCGTGAAATCCAGTTGCGCGAAGATCGAAGCCGGAGTACCCGCACCGGTGCTGGTATCCGCCATGCCAAACAAGATGTTGTTGCCGCCAGTGGGAGTCGTGAAGTTGGTGGTATCCACAGTAGCGAGCAAAGTGCCATCCACATACCAAGTGATAATATTGCCGTTCTTGTCGATTTCAACCTGATGCCAGCGAAATCCTGCAGTGCCCGCCAGCGTGGAACCGCTTTGGGTCGAGGAAATCCCAAGCTGCACAGCCGGCGCGGTGGCGCCCGCCGGAAACAAGGTTTGATAAAGTGCAGCCGAACTATTCTGGCTGCCGGCGGCGTAGGTATTGTGCGCGTCAGCAGTGGTATAGCCAGCCTGCTTCTCAGACGAATAGGTGCGAAAATCCGCAGCCGATGCGCCATCGCCGGTGGCGCCGAAAAAGACCGAGTCAGAGGACCCGGCGAAGTTGGGTGTCGTGCCCGCCGACAAAACACCAAAAGTGGAGAGCTGAGTCGAACCCGACCCTCCGGTGGCGTTACCAATTCCGCCGCTCGTATTACCCAGCCAGTTATGCCACCAATCAAAAGTTACTTTGTAATCTCCCAGAAAACTCTGACCCGTCGGCGAAACACTGATGCCGGAGAGCGACGGAGCCGTCGTGCCGCCCAGATTAGCTCCAAGTTTGAGTCCCAAGGTGCTGCCACCCGTGGAGTTGGGAGCTGTGGGAATTCCAACCGTGCTATAGTCGAAAACGAAATTTGCGGCGTTCACGCCGGCTCCATTATTGTTCACCGTCCAACTGGTCGTATGATCGCTGTCAAAATTGTCCGAAAACAACACTTGAGCGCTTACCAGAGAAGGAATGGCGACGAGGGAGGCAACTGAAGCGACCGTTAAGCAGCGTACGAAGTTCATAGGTTAGGTTATTGGATGTTTTAGGTAACATATTCATGTGACCATTACAAGAAGAAATTTAATAAAAATTTGAACGCCATCTATTTATAAAACTAATGTTTAGTCAAAAACTATTCACCGGGGACGACGTTTTGCCCTTTTTACTTCCGCCTATTCCTGCGACCTGCTACAAAAACTCGCATGGCGTCCAAACTCAAAATCGGCTTTCTCGGGGCCGGTAAAATGGCCACTGCGCTGGCTCAGGGCTTTATCAAAGCGCGACTCGTCTCCAACGCCCAGGTTATCGCCAGCGACCCCATTGATGCCGCCCGGGCAGCGTTTACGCGTGAAACGGGGGGTAAAATCGCCAATTCCAACGTCGAGGTGGCGGAATTCGCGGACGTGCTGTTTCTGGCTGTAAAACCGGGCCAGGCAGCCGAGGTGCTGGGGGAAATAAAGGGGCATTTCACAGCGAAGCACCTGCTGATTTCCATTGCGGCGGGCGTGCCGATCAGCCGATTGGAAACCGCACTCGGTTCCAATGCTCGTTTGATTCGAGTGATGCCCAATACCCCTGCTCTCGTGGGTTCATCCGCGAGCGCGTTTGCGCCCAGCAAGTCGGCGCTGGCGCAGGACGCAACGCTGGCACAAAAGCTTTTCTCAGCGGTCGGACTGGCGTTTCAGGTCAGGGAATACCTGCTCGACGCCGTCACTGGCTTGAGCGGGAGCGGGCCCGCGTATGTGTATCTCTTTATCGAGGCGCTCAGCGATGGTGGCGTGGCTTCCGGCCTGCCCCGGGATATTGCCACCCGTCTGGCCGCGCAAACGGTGCTGGGCAGCGCAAAGATGGTGCTTGAAACCGGCATGCATCCCGGCGCATTGAAGGACATGGTGACGAGTCCCGGCGGTACGACCATCGAAGGCCTGCACGAATTGGAAAAGGGCGGGCTGCGCGGCACGGTAATCAGCGCCGTTCGCGCCGCCACCGACAAATCAAAGAAACTCGGCCAGGCCTCCTAGCATGAGCTTTCACCCTCCCGGCAATCGCCAGATGCGCGTGATGTGGCTGGCCCTGACGGGACTGTCGATCGCCATGCTCGTGGCGTTGATCGCGACGCTGGTATGGGGGTTGGGCCATGTGGTGAGGATTCTTTCGCCGGTGTTATGGCCGCTGGCGGTCGCCGGCGTGCTGGCGTTGCTGCTGGATCCGGTCGTTGACTACATTGAAAGGAAAGGGGCCTCGCGCGTGCGAGCTATTATCTGCGTCTTTGCGATGGCCTTTATGATCGTCGTGGCGCTGTTTGGCAGTGTGGTGCCGCAGTTGATTGTGGAAACGCGCCAGTTGGTGTCCCAGGTGCCTTCATTACTGAGCAAAGCTGAGAAACGCATCGAATATTGGGTGGATCACCCGCCCGCCCTGGTAAAGAAATTCCTCGACCGGGGCTCTCCGCCTCCTCTGAAGCACGTTGATGAGCATTCAACGAACGAAATCGTGGCGGCGGTGGACACCAACGCCGTGGCTGTGGTGGTTCACGGGACCAATGCGGCCGTTATCGGGACCAACAGTATTGCTGTCACTACCGGCAACACCAACGCGACTTCGCTCATCAGCGGCGCGTTGGGCAAGGAAAGCTTCCAGACCGCGACCACCTGGGTGGCCGGGCGTTTACCGGAAGCCGGTAAATGGCTTTTTGGGCAGGTGGGGCACGTGGCGTCGTTCTTTGGCTTCTTCGTCGGTTTGGCTTTGGTCCCGGTCTATGCCTTTTATTTCCTGCTGGAGAAAGACGGCATCGCGTCGCGCTGGACGAATTATCTCCCGGTCACGGACTCGAAATTCAAAGAGGAATTAGTGTTCATCCTGGAATCCATCAATGGCTACATGATCGCGTTTTTCCGCGGCCAGGTGCTCGTCGCCATCATCGACGGTATCCTCTATGGCCTGGGTTTTTTGATCATCGGGCTGCCCTACGCGGTGCTGCTCGGAGTCATGGCCATCGCGCTCACGATCATTCCGTTTCTCGGAGCCATCGTTACCTTTGTAATCGCGCTGATCATTGCCGTGGTGCAATTCGGCGATTGGTGGCATCCGATGCTCGTGGTCATCGTTTTCTCCATTGTGCAGACGCTGGAAGGCGTGGTGATTTCTCCAAAAATTCTTGGTGACCGCGTCGGCTTGCATCCCGTGACGATCATTATCGCGGTAATGGTCGGTACGACGCTCTTGGGCGGGTTGCTGGGCGGCATCCTCGCGATTCCGCTGACAGCGGCAATGCGGGTGATCATGTTCCGCTACGTCTGGAATAAAACGGAGAAGAAGGCCAAAGCCTGACTTGCTGGCGGTTAAACGATGCGCCGGACGCTAGGACGCCAGGCTGGCAGCCCGGCCACGCGTTGGAATTGCCATCTGATCAAGCATCGCTTCCACCTCATTCAGCATCAGTTTCAACTGGGATACGGATGCGCACTTCGTGAAGTAAGCATGCGCTCCCAATTGACGGCACTTGTCCTTGTCCGAATCCAGAACCGAACCTGACAACACTGCGACCATTAAAGACGGGAACGCCGAATCCTTCAGCCATTTCAGCACATCAAATCCCGATGCCCGGGGCATCTTCAAATCGAGCAGCAACAAATCGGGCAGGGCATATTTGGACCGATCTGAAAAATCTCCCTCGCCCTTGAGATAAGCTATCGCGTCCGCGCCGTCTTCCACTTCGGCAATCGGCCGAAAGCGGGCGCAATCGTCCATGGCGCGTCGCAGGAAAAACCGGTCGTCGGGTGAATCGTCAGCCAAAAGCACCGCATACGTTTTCTTCACGCCAGTCGATTCGGACAGGGTGGTGGTATTCATGAGGGCAAAGGAGTTTCTGTCCGTCGCAGAATCAGCAACGGTCGCACAGGAGTTATTGGCGGTCGCCATAAATCAGGGTAGGGTAGTTGTGCAAGGATACAGTAATCCCATCATCCTGTTTTAGCAATGGACGTTCCCTTCCGTCCCAAGGTAACAGAGAATCCCACAAGCGGATTAATAAATCGCCTAACCTCGCTCACAAGAGCAAGTTGGATGTTTTTAGTCGGCTCGCAGAAGATCCCAATGGCGTTTCACATCTAAATGCAATTTGCATTAGCCGTGCCGACGCAGGATGCAAATCGCAAAGGCAAGAACCGCCCACAATGACAATATGTTGTCATTGTGACAACCATGATTCAATTAGTCCTCTTCCAGCAAAAGATCCCGCACATCGACTGCCTCCATGCCCGCCGCCCGAATTGCCTGCATGCCCAAGTCGGTGTCTTCATAGGCGCGACAGAACTTCGCGGGCACCCCGATTCGTTTGGCGGCTTCGAGGAAAATATCCGGCGCGGGCTTTTGATTTTCCACGTCCTCGCTCGTCACGACTGCGTCAAATAATCCGAGGATGCCTAGATGGCTCAACACCTGTTCGATGATCTTGCGCGTGCCGCCCGAAGCCACGGCGAGGGGAATTTTTCCATGAAATTCACGCGCGACTCCGACGACGATGTTGATGGGCGCGACTTCGGCGATCAGCGGCAAATATTCGGCTTCTTTCTCGTGCGCCACGGCGTGATGGTCGAGCGGTACGCCTTGTTCCGTGCTGAGCATCTTTAGAATGTCTCGTGAAGGTACCCCGCCGAGCGCGTAAAACCGGTCAATCGGCAGATGTAGGCGGTGACGAGCGGTGATGACCTGCCAGGCGCGCCAATGCAGCGGCATGGTATCGGCAAGCGTGCCGTCACAATCGAAAATGATGCCTTTGGGAATGGACATCGAGGCAGAGGTCTTACGTTGCGTCATGGGTAACTCCTATCCGGCTCACAGCTTCAGCGCCGCGAGCTTTTCTTGAAGATCGTTGGCCATCAGCGGCTCGATGATGGGGTCAAGGTCGCCCTCAATCACGAATGGCAGGTTATAAAGCGTCAGTTCGATGCGATGATCGGTGACGCGGTTTTGCGGGAAATTATAAGTGCGAATCCGCTCATTGCGCTCGCCCGTGCCCACCTGCTCCTTGCGCTGGTCGGCGTATTTCTTGTTTTCCTCGGCGATTTTTATATCCAGGAGACGTGAACGCAGAACCGTCATTGCCTGCGCCTTGTTCTTCTGCTGCGAACGCTGGTCGGCGCAACGAACAATCATGCCGGTCGGCTTATAGATAATCTGAACGGCGGAATCCGTCGTGTTCACGCCCTGGCCGCCTTTGCCGGACGCGCGGCAGACATTGATCTCCAGGTCCTCCGGCTTGATTTCGATATCCACTTCCTCGGCTTCCGGCATCACCGCCACCGTGCAGGTGCTGGTATGAATCCGGCCCTGAGCTTCCGTGGCGGGAACGCGCTGCACCCGATGAACCCCGCTCTCGTATTTCAAGCGTTTGTAAACATCGGTGCCCGTCAGTTCGAAGATGATTTCCTTAAAACCACCCAGATCCGAGGGGCTGGAATCCAGACCTTCGATCTTCCAACCCTGCTGCTCCGCATATCGCGTGTACATCCGGTAGAGGTCCGCGGAAAACAACGCCGACTCCTGCCCGCCGGCACCGGCGCGAATTTCCACGATGGTATTCCGGGAATCGGTCAGGTCGGGTGGGAGAATGCCCCGTTGAACCACAAGGGAGAGCCGCTTTTCCTGCGCTTCCAAGGCGGGGATTTCCTCGTTCGCCATGGCGACGAGTTCGGGGTCGGCCTTTTCGTCGGCCACCAACGCGCGATTATCAGCGAGATTGGCGGCCGTCTTCAGGTAGAGTTGTCCCTGCGCCACCAGTTCCTTTAACCGGGCGTATTCCTTCGACAGTTCCTGCGCCCGTTGCGGATTATCGAACGCCTTGGGATCGCTCAAGGCGGCTTCGACTTCCGAGAAACGGCGCGAGAACTTCTCGATATGGGGACGAAAATCCATGCTTCAAACGGATGCGAAAATGGGAATCAGCCTGTGGACCGCCGAATGACGGCCGAAAACAATACGCCCGCAGAGAGCAAACCCTGCGGGCGTGATTGGCGTAAAAGCTAGCGCTTCTTCTTGCGCGTGGCGGCCTCGGCCTGGGCGGCCTGGGTCTTCACCATGCGCTGCTGGAACTTGTCCACCCGGCCGGCGGTATCCACGAACTTCTGCTGGCCCGTGTAAAACGGATGGCAGGCGTTGCAAATACCGATGATCACGGTCGGCTTGGTGGAACGGGTCTTGATCACATTGCCACACGCGCAACGGATCTCCGCATCCACATACTTCGGATGTATATCTGCTTTCATAAAAGGCGAACGAAAATAGCACGTGCGCGGCAGAAGACAAGTCCGATTTTGGAAGGTTTTAGTTGAGCCGAAAAGCGCATCACTTTTTTGCTTCTCTCAGCGGACCAACACAAAGGTTACCCTCAGATATGGTGTCGGAACTACAGAAGTTTGGAACCAAGGTAAAGTATGTCCCCTGCGGCGGCGGTGGACACAATGCCCTCGATTTTCACATCGCCTATTATATCGGACATCTCTCGATTGAGTATCCGGGTGTCAATTTCCATATCATCACCAAAGACGCTGGGTTCGATCCACTCGTCAATCATCTGAAATCGAAACACATCATTTGCACGCGATGGCCCTCGCTGTCGGACATTTCCGCCCCTAAATCTACGACACCCGCCGCCCCAATCGCAGCCGCGCCCAAGCCCAGCGCGGAAAAAGTCGCACCGGGCGGGGGCTTGGTGAAAAAAATGATCGAGAATCTCGCCAAGCGCGGTCACGCCAAACCGAGAAGCATCAAAACGCTGCATTCGACGATTCAAACCATGGCGCGTGCCCCGTTGTCCGAAGCCGCCGCCAACGACGTGGTCGGTGAATTGGAGCGCCAAAAAGTTCTTACGGTCGTTGACGGCAAGGTCACTTACTCCACAACCGCATAAAACAGAGTGGGTCAATCCGCGGACGGAGATGGATCGAGGAATGTGTGCCCGAGCCAGGTCTGCACGCTCTGAGCTCCGCTCAGCCGGGCAGTCCGGGAAGAGAGCCGGAATCTTGTCGTCGTTTGCGTCACTCCCGTTTGCGGCGCGTGCGCTGCGATCCGGCCGCATCGAAGCTTCGAAATATTTCTGAAGATATTTCACTCGGCGGCAACCACCGGAGCATCACCGGTAATTTATGCCGCGTTGATTACCGGCTATCTCGTCTCGGGCCAGGCAACGAGGTATTTGCCCTGGGCATATTCACGCGTCGTGACCAGGAGATGTTGCGCGGCTGCATCATAGTTCCAGTCCGCGCCCTCCGAAAGAATGACTCCATCCAAGGAGACCTGTATCGGTTTGGTTGGCGCCTTAATCCGCAGAATGTGCGGCTGGTGTTTGCCCGAGAAAGTGATTTGCAACGTCGCGCCCGCATCGACTTTCACCGTGGTGCCGACCGCTTTGGGATGCTGCTCCGGATGCCAAAGAGTAAATTCGCTTTGGCTGTGAGGATAAATGAGCCAGGTCGTGAAATCGGCGGAGGTTTTATTGCCCAAGCCGGTGTAGGCTCGAGTCACTTTCAGCGGCACGATGGCCCCGTCGCGCACAAAGACCGGATACTCATCCATGGGAAAATCCCGCGTGAGCTGTCGCGGACCTTGAAGCACTTCGCGGTCGTCGAAAAAATAACGCCAGCCGCCGGGTGGCAGGGAAACCGTACGCGTGAGCTTATCCTCATGAATCGGTGCGACCAGAAAATCATCGCCGAATAGGTAATGAAAATCTCCCTGGGCCAGCGGCCGCATGAGCGGCGGTCCACCGTTGTGACAATTCATCACCTGCGAATACATGTAGGGCACCAGTTCCGTGTGGAACCACGCAAACTTGCGGATGATTTCCAGCTCAGCCGGCGACCGCAGCCACAAACGACGCTCGCCGTGCCCCCCGTTGAGGAACAGCCCGCAGAACGTGGAGAATTGCGCCCAGCGGATATAGATGTTCGGCGCGATTTCATCTTTGGCGGTCGCAAGTCCGACGTTTGTGCTGCCAGAATTCTTGAAACTTTCCTTCGATTTCCAGGACGACAATGCCGCCGACGTCGCCGCAGCAATATCGTCCGGATTGCTGCGACCATGATAGCCGGCCACGTCACTGCCGATAACGCAGTAGCCGAGTTGGGCGCTGCCCAGAATGTCGGTGAGGGCTTGCTCGAGGCCACGCTGCTCTTTGCTCCAAGTATGTTGATTATCGCCAACCCACGTCACCGGTGCGGCGTCCAGCGGCGCGAAACCTTCCGGATGCTGCCAATAGTGATCCCGTGCGCGGATCAACGTGACGAAGCCGGGATTGTGCGCGAGGCCGTGCTGATATTCCTCGCGAGCGTAAAGGTCCATGTATTGCCGCGTCGTCATCCAGCCGGAACTCGTTTTGCTAAACGGCACGGGAAGCTTCCCGATGCGGCTGGAAAAGAGCGTGTCCGCGCCGTCGAGCTTCCAACCGTCCACGCCCCAATCGAACATTTGTTGCTGCAACCCGTGCCACCACTTCATCGCGTCTGGATTGCTGTAATCAATGAAGCCTCCGGTGCCCTTCCACCATTTCAACTGCTCGCCATCGCCGGCCAAATACCCGTTGGTCCGCGCTTCGTCGTAGAACTCCGGCGACTTCCGCGCCAGCGTGTCCTTGCTGTAACTGTTCACCAGCGGCGTCATCCAAAGCACCACGCGATAAGCTCGCTCCTGCAAGCCGGAAAAAAATTTGGCGGGCTCGGGATAGCGTTTCTCATCGACCTTGAAATCGTTGTAACGCTCGCTCCACGGACTATCAATCAGGATGGTCCGCACCGGTAAATCATGCTGCGCATAACCCTCCAGCAACTCCTGCACGCGGCTCGCGGTATTCGCGTCGTCCTCCCAGAGCCAGCACTCGAGCGCCCACGGCGGCGTAAGGGGAACCCGGCCGTGGCGGGAATGATTGAATGGAATGCCCCAGAACGGCAGCACATAAACGAAATAGACCAGCACGACCAACAGGAGCAACAGCACCAGCAATGCCCGCAGAGCGCGAAATAAAAAGCCGCGTTTCTTTTTGTCCGGCGAATTGGCCGTGGGAGCGGTCATTTGTTCGCCAGATCCAGAGCCAGCGTGCGGACGAGTTCGTCGAGGTAATCCGGCACGTTCGGCCCGTAGAACGACATGTCCCGCGGCTCGTAGCCGGAGAGATGGTGGTAGCGCGGGGAAACAACATAGCCGATATAGTCACCGTTGAAACTCGTGATCACGCCGTCGAAACCTTTGACGCGCAGCATGTCTTTGATGCCGAGCGCAATCTCGCCGCTGAAATCGCAAGGAGTCGAAATCCAGATGGCGTTGTCCATGCGAAAGCTCTGAAGGAAACTTTGCTCTGAAACGGGGAGAATTTTCGCCGCGAGCCAGGGCCGCAACCGAATGCCATCGCTGACGCGTACGTTCAACTCCGGCAGTGAAACATTGAGACCGAGCAAGTCGAAGGTGATGACATTTGTCAGCGGCGTTTGCGGCAGCCGGTCAAGCAGCCGTTGCGCCAGCGCTTCGCCCATGCGTTCCGTGCCTTTGATTCCCTTTTCCCCGGCGACCGGCGAGTGACTCCCGACACCGCCCGCGAGAAATACCGCCATGCCGCCAGTGGCTTTTTCCACCGCGCGCTGCCACGCGCCCGGGTAGTCCGCGCTGATTTCCATCATCGCCCCCGACAGCACCGTCGCGTGGGCGGAATAGCTGCCCAGCACCGCCAGCCGGCCGCTGTCCTGTTTCACCGCGAGATAGCTAAACTCCGGATCCACTTTCCCGAGATCGCCGACCAGCCGATTCTTGATAAATTCCGGCGCGGAAAAAGTGCCATGACCCAACTGCGCCGGCTTGAGATCCGCCATTGCTTCGCGCACCGCCGTCACGATGCGGTCCGCGAACCAGACCCGCACGCCCGGATCAAATTTGCCCGCAAACGTTTCGGAGATTCTGCCTTCACCCCAGCCGCCGAGGCTGCAATGGGTATGCGTGGCGCTGAGATAGAGTTGCTCCCGGCTCAGGCCCAGCTCCTTTTTCAGTTGTTGCGCCGCGGCATCCGCCACCGGCCGGGGAACAATCAACGCATCCACGCCGACCATGACGCCCACCCGACCACCCACGCGCAAGGCCACGGCCTTCACATAGAGATCGTCGTGCACTCCAGTGGCGGGTTGTCCGTGCCGATTTCCGAATCCGGCGAGCGGCAGCGTTGGAAATTTTCCCTGCACCGCATCCTCCGCCGCCGCATTGAGCGTGGGCGTGAGCAGCGCGCGGCCAAAACCCGCCGACAACTCGCCGCGCACCGGGGCATTAGTGGCCGCTTCGTCACGCAAGCGTGCCGCCGTTTCGGTGTAATATTCCGCACGGAAGTAAGGCCGATGGTCCACGCCATCGAGGCACGCCACCAATCCAATCGCGATCAACCCGATGAGTGCCAGCGAGCTGCGCAGGAAAATCCGACCAGGTCGTTTCACCCCGTTAGGTTAGTCGGAGGTTGAGCGCCAACCAAGCCAATCCCCGGCAATGGGCATTACCGGTTCGCCAACATCACTACGGAAGTGGTCGCAATCGATAGAAGCGATGGAGCCAGTTCGTCTCGGGATCGGCGAATTGGTATACGCCATTGGTGCCGTTGAGGTTGGTGAGCGGCGCCCAGGATTCAAAATCGCCCGTCGCTTCGAGCAGATAGTTGCTCGCGGAATTGCCGCCGCGAATTTCCAAATGCGGCACTGGTGCCAC
Organism: Limisphaerales bacterium; assembly: GCA_044223735.1. GTDB lineage: Bacteria > Verrucomicrobiota > Verrucomicrobiia > Limisphaerales > UBA8199 > JBGALR01. The sequence continues at coordinate 230,348 of JBGALR010000002.1, forward strand.
TGAGGTCAATGAGAGTAGCGGCGGGCGCGGATCCATCACGGACAGCACCGCATTGCTGCTGACGGCACTGCCGCCGTAGTTGGCGATGATCACGTTGTAGGTCCCCGCATCCACGACAGCCGCGTTGCTGATGATGAGGCTGCTCGTGGTCGCGCCGGACAGATTCGTGCCGCTGCGCTGCCATTGGTAAACCAGTGGCGCCGTGCCGCCCGCGTTCACAAAAAAAGTCGCCGCATCGCCAACGTCGACCGTCTGGTTCGTGGGTTGCGTACCGATGACCGGGGCCGCCGGTTGAAACGTCAGACGATAACCGTCGCTGTAGAAGCGGCTGGTCCCCGATAAATCCGTGTTGGTGGTGCTGAAGCGCAGTGTCGGCTGGCTCACGCCCGGATCGAGCACGACCACACCCACCGCCTGCCAGACATTCGCCGTCGCAAATTGAAAGGCGCTCGTCCAGAGGTTGGACGACGTGGTGTTGTTCGCGCCGTTGTACACGCCGCCCGTCACGGCGGCCTTGACCATGATGGTTTTGGAAATGCTCGAAGCAGAGCCGTGGGTCACCTCCAGCAGATACGGGGCGCCGGGATGCAGCAGCGTGGGGGTGAGTGTGATGGTGGCGTTGTTCGCGGCGGCATAGCGCGAACCGAGCGACTGAGGCCCGCAACCGGGCGCGCTGCTTTTCAACGTGGAATCCGAAAATGCGCTGTCCGCATAAAACGCGTAGTTCGAACCGCCGACACGGCTTTCAATGATCACGACCTCACTGACGGCATTGGTGCTGAAGAACGTGGCGGTGATGTTTTTGTTGGTGGTCATCGTCACGGACAGCGGATTGCCGCTGCCACTCGCGTCACCCGTCCAGCCGAGAAAAATGCTCCCCGGATTGGCGTTGGCGGTCAACAGCACCACTGAGTTCGAATCGTAATTCGCCTGGTCCGGGCTGCGCGAAACCGTGCCGCCCGCTCCGGCGGTGGCGTTCAACGTGAAAACGAAATTGGTCGTCACCGTCATGATGGCGTTGGAACTGACGATGCCGCCCAAAGTGTTGGTGAGACTCACCGAATAACTGCCGGCGTCGCTCAATTGAACATTGGTGCGCAAATAGGAGGCGTTGGTCGCGCCGCTGATATTGGTGCCGTTGAACCGCCATTGGTACAGCGGCAATGGCGTGCCGGAAGCGACCACGGAAAATGTGGCCGTCTGGCTCACGACCCGGGCCTGGTTTTGCGGTTGCGTGGTGATCACGGGCGCTCCGTCCCCGATGGACCCCGCGCCTATAGCGTCCCAAATCGCCGCGAGATGTTCCTCGGCGTCCCAGAAACTGCAACCTTTGTAGCCCGTGGCGGTCACACAATTCGGATCGCTCTTGAGATAGCTGTAAAACTCGGCGATGCCCGGGGCATCCTGCGTGGGCTGATCGGAATCGCCAATCGGCGCCAGGGGTTTGATGGCGTTGGTCCACATGCCGGTCAGTCCGTTTTGGAAGGGACGCCACTCGCTATCCATCCACGCCACACCCGCCGTCGCCGTCTTGCCCCAGTAATGCCAGTAAACCTGCGGCATGACTGCGTCGCACCAATAACCAAATTCCTTGTAGGGAAATGAACTGTGACCACTGATGATGGGGAAGGGAGCGTGACCGAGAAATTTGTTTGGCCAGTTGGTTTTGATCATTCCGCAAAGCTGCCACGCCAGCGTCGGACCGTTGGCTCCGATCCAGGCATTGCTGCTCTCCCATTCCGCCTCCGCGTCGAGCACGAAACCGTCGGCACCGCAGTTGAACACGTAATCCGCAATGGCGCTCTCACCGGCGATGTCTTTTCCCCATGACCGGGTGTAGCCGAAAATTTTGATGCCGACCGCATGGGCCGCGTTCACGAGGTTGGTGTTGAATTGCCGGTTACTCGCGCTGGGAAAGTTCGTGGAGCCGGACCCAGCCTTGACAATGATGAATTGAATCCCCTTCCCCTTGAGAAAATTCATCATCGTCGGAATATTGACCACGCTCGGCACCTGATTTTTCATCTTGTTGGTGCAATTGGAGAGTTGCCACAACCACTCTCCCTTCCCCAGATTGGCGGGATCGACGCCGCCATCCAACACACCAGCCTGCAACGCGGTGACGAAGAAAGCGCACCCCAAAATCACACCCATCAGATATTTCATACAGCAGGCCAACAATTATTAAGCGAACACTTCGGGTATAGCCTATATCACGCAGGCCTTACACTCAAACCGTTTGACGCGGAGTTTGAACTGCGGGGGCATGTGGGTCGCGACACCGCTTTTCCAGTGTGGTGTGATCACCTAACCGCACGGGTCTGCCGAAGCTCCGTGGCCGCAGGCTCTGCCGACGCTGTCCAAAATGGATGCGCTACGGCCTGGTCACACTCAAACGCATAAAGCCAGCCTCGGCGGCTCCGATCGCCGCATCGCGATGGACCTGAAACATACTCGGCCCATTCTGGTCAATCGTGATCCCGTTGGTGGTCCAGGCGGCGGGAAAGAAATCGGTGGTTTCGGCGAACAAGGTTACGTCGATTGCCGACGGATTTTTCGGGGCCGTCAGGCGCAAATATCCAGTGCTGGTGTCCACAACCACCGGGGCGCTGGCGGGCGCAAATGGATTCAAGCCCAGCGCGTATTTGAGCAGGTTGGGCAGCCCATCATCGCTGGCGATGGCGCTGTCGGCCCCGACACCGATGTTGTCTGCGTTACCGAACCACTGCAAACGCCAGAATTGAATCGGGGTCAACGCCACGACCACCGTTGGATCCTTGCCCAAATTGTTCGCCGTGTTGGTTTCGCCGCTTACGGACACGAGCGCCGAGTTCGTCAGCAGCGCGCCGGCATTGGTGGCGACATTCACAATGAGCGTGACGGGAGGATACGCCGCGCCGGGCGAGAGATTCTCCGAACGCGAACAGGTCAGCGTGCCCAAATCCGCATTCCAGCCGGGACCACTGATGCCGGACGCCGTAAGGCCCGGCGGCAGCAAGTCGGTGAGGGTGACTGTCCCTGCCGTGGCTGCCGTCCCCATGTTGGTAACGATGAGGGTATAAATATCCCCGCTATCCCCCTGCCGGAAATTGCCAGAGTGAGTGATCGAAACAGCCAGGTCCGGGAAGTTGGTGACGACCGGCGCCACCACGCCTTGCACGACAAAATCCAGTGCGCTGTTTCCCGCCACATCAAAAATATACCAGGTGCCAGAGGCTCCGCCGCCATAGTTGACGATGCGGAAGGTGACGTTCGTACCCGGCCCGATGTTCTGAAGCGCCGCGATACCGGTGAGGTTAATGGGGCTCAACGAAGCGCCGATATTGGTGCTATTGGGATAAGATAACGCCGTGACATCCATGAAAGCGCCGGACCCTATCTGGCATTGTAACACACCCACGGAGGGGCCGGTCGCCGAATGACGGTAATCGAATTTGCTGATGGTGCTGTAAGAGACAGTGTAGCCGGGGCTGGCGGCTGCGGCGAACGTGAGCCCTTGGTTGGCGGTGACCGCCGCCGCCGGTGAGGCGGCGGTGAATCCACTGGCCCCCCACGCTCGGGTGGCCCCGCTGCTGGCCTGGCCGAGACCGGAACCGCGCGTCAAACCGCCCACCACCACATTCGGCGCCACGAATGTGGCTGCGTAGGGCGACGGACCGTAATTTCCAGCACCGCCCGGCAAGCCATTTACATCCCAGCCAAACAGCGTCACCACCGGTCCTCCTCCGCCCAATGAAGGGTTGATGGTGGTGGGGTCATTCGCAACGTTGTTGGCCGGGTTGCTGTCCGCGCCACCGGTGAGGGTGGCCGTGTTGGTCACGCTGGCTGGGGCATTGGACGCCACATTGACGACCACGGTGATCGGCGGATAGATCGCTCCCGCCAGCAGGCTATTGGAGCGCGTACACGTGAGCGTGGCAAGATTGGTGGTCCAACCCACGCCGCTGATGCTGGTGGCCGTCAAGCCGGCGGGCAACAGGACGGCGAGAGACACGAGGCCGGTGGATGCGAGGGTTCCGACATTGGTCACGACGATCGTATAAGTGTCGCCCGTATCACGCTGGGAGAAGTTGCCGAAATGAGTCACGGTGGCGGTTAGGTCCGCGCTCGAGCCGGTCACCGTGAAATTGTTGGAGCTGACGGCCGTTCCGGTCGGGGTGGTCACGCTAAGCGGGCCGGGCACGGAATTGATGGGGACCGTGGCCGTGATCTGCACCGCCGAGTTCACGGTGTAGGGGGCGCTGACGCCATTGAAGGTGACGTCCGATACCGCGGAGAAATTGACGCCGGTGATCGTCACCGAACTGCCGACGGCTCCGCTGCCCGGCGAGAAATCCGTGATGACGGGGGCTGGATTGCTCTGTCCATCCACCTTGTTGCGCAGGATGTCCGCGACGTTTTGCGGGAGCGCGGTAAAAAACGTAAAGCCGGTGTCCACTTCGATTTCACGCGCGGAAGTCACATAGCTTTGCCAGGCACCGTTGACGTCGTAGAGATTGGGAATCTTGATGGCGATGACCCGCGTTGCCGTCGTAATCCGGCTCAAGGCAGTGCCGGCGCCGGGAGGAACCACCACGGCTATCTTCCACACATAGCCTGGAATATGGACGCGCTGGCTCGGTTGGATAAAGGAGCCTTTGAATCCACCGGGGCCGCAGATGATCAGCAATTCATTCCCCGCCTGTGCGAGCGTTCGGCAATAGCCTTCAAAACTACCCCAGACGCCTCCGTTGTTGTTGGCGTTTTGCGGCACGATGTTCGAGACGTAGAAAACCTGGGCATTATCGCTGTCGTTATCGGTGCGGTCAGCGGAAGGACACATGTGCCCGCGGTCGAAACCCGAGCCGCTGTAGTCGGTGGTGGTGACCTGGTAAAAACTCGGTGGCAGATTCGTGTCCGTGTAAAACTCCGGGGATCGCTGGCTCGCGCCGAGGTCAGCCGCCGTCAAATCCCAGCTTGTCCAGTTGGGCAGGCCCAGCGTGTCGTTGTAGTCAATTGACTCCACGGATCGCTGAATCAGATAATGTTCATGGTTGTTCGGATCGGCGGTCGCGCCGCTGGGATTGCCCAGTTGCATTTGCAACGACGGATTAATGATCGCCCCGGCTTGAAAAATGCCGAGAAAATGGAATACGACAAAAACGGCAGCGAGGCTGCGCCTGAGGGAGGTGTACATCTTGGCTTTCGGTGAATGACTATGGGTTTCGATTGAGGATTTTCGCTTATGAACCCTCAAACGTCAATCGGGAGATGGGCGGTTTGGAAGCCTTGAAAGCATGGGATGCCCGATACCCTGGCAATTAAGATGGAAAAGCGAAGTTTAGCCGCGACTTTTCACTTTAACCAATCGCTCGCCTGCCGCGTGCAACGTTTCCTCCCGCTTGGCGAAGTGAAAGCGGATGAACCGATGCTCCGGCTCGCGAAAGAAGCTCGAGCCGGGCACGCCGGCCACGCCGACCTCGCGCACGAACCATTCGGCCGCGTCGGTGTCGCGCTCAAAGCCCAATGACGAAATATCCACCATCACGTAATAAGCCCCCTGCGGTTCGGTGAACGGCAATCCGGTTTGCCGCAGGTATCTCAGAAAGACATCCCGCTTCTTCGTGTAGAGTTCCCGCAAGCCGGCGTAGTAACTATCCGGCAGCGTCAGGCCCGCCACCGCCGCTTCCTGCAACGGCGCGGCCGCGCCCACGGTCAGGAAGTCGTGCACCTTGCGCGCCTGCTGGATGATTTCCGGTTTGGCGTGCACGTAACCGAGCCGCCAGCCGGTGATGGAATAAGTCTTCGACAGCGAGTTGCAGGTGATGACGCGCTCGAGCGCTCCCGGCAAAGCGGAGGCGTAGGTATGTTCGTGCGGAGCGTAAACGATGTGTTCATACGGCTCGTCCATGATCACGAAGGCATCATGCTTTTCCGCCAGCGAAAGAATCTCCATCAGTTCTGCCCGCGTGAAAACCTTGCCGGTCGGATTTGACGGATTGCACACGATGATGGCTTTCGGCCTTTGCGCGAACGCCGCCGCGAGCTCGGCGGAGTCAAACCGAAAATCCGGAGCCTGGAGCGTGACGTAAATCGGTTGCGCTCCGGAGAGAATGGCATCCGCGGTGTAATTCTCGTAGAACGGCGAGAACACGATCACTTTGTCCCCCGGATTGCACGCCGTCATCATCGCTACCATCATCGCCTCGGTGCTGCCGCAAGTGACGACCAGATGTTGCTCGGGATCGACGGCGAGCCCGGCGAAGTGTCCAATCTTGCGCGCGAGCGCCTCGCGAAATTTCGGCGCGCCCCAGGTGATGGCGTACTGATGATGCGGCCCGCGCGTGGCGCGTTCGAGCGCCACAAGCAATTCCTCCGGCGGATCAAAATCCGGAAACCCCTGCGAGAGATTGATGGCATGATAACGATTCGCCAGCCGCGTCATGCCGCGAATGACGGATTCAGAAAAGCCGGAAAGTCGGGTGGCGGTGGCGGGCATATCAGGACGTCAGGATGCAATATTAATGTCGTCGAAAGTGTACGGTTTTATTTTCCAAAACCAACAAAGGAAAGCGCAACGTCAGCTTTACTGCATTTCTTCGACCGCCGCGTCCGTGGCAAATCCGTCCTTCGGAGGAGATAGTCATCGACGATTTGCCACCGGTGCGGCAGGCTGGCGTGTCGCCATGAAAATCCTTTTCGTCGCCGATCTGCATTACGCGCTCAAACAGTTCGACTGGTTGATCGCCCGGGCAGAGACCTTCGACATGGCGGTCATCGGCGGCGACCTGCTCGACCTTGGATCGGCCCTCGAACTGGATGTGCAAATCGTGGTGATTGAAAAATATCTCGCCCGTTTGCGCGAATGCACGAAGGTGCTGGTCAGTTCCGGCAATCACGATTGCGAGGCCCGCTCCACCGCCAACGAATCGATCTGTCAGTGGCTCCACGACTCCAAGGCCGGACAATTGTTCGTGGACGGCGACAGCGTAGAAATGGATGGCACGCTCGTTACGATTTGTCCCTGGTGGGATGGCCCGGTTTCGCGCGCCGAAGTCGAGCAACTGCTCGTGCGCGATGCGGCCCGCGCGAAGACGAAGTGGATCTGGATTCACCACGCGCCCCCGGATCAATCACCGGTGAGCTGGACGGGCAAGAAATTCGGCGGCGACGAATTTCTGGTCGGATGGATCAAGCGCTTCCAGCCCGAGCTTGTGTTGTCCGGCCACATTCACAATGCGCCTTTTGTGCGGAACGGTTCATGGTTCGATCGTGTCGGCAAAACGTGGGTGTTCAATCCCGGAAAGCAACTTGGCGCCTCGCCGGCATTTCTCATCGTGGACGTGGACCAGATGACCGTGGAATGGGATTCGCTGGAAGAGCGCGGCAAGCAGCAGTTGGATGTGCCCGTCGGCGCCTCTACCGCTTCGGCCGGCGCGGCTGACGGTGCATGAGCGTCTCCAGCACGTCGTCCACCATGCCGAGATGATCGTGCCCTTCGTATTGCTGCTTCACGTCCACGAGATACTGATTGAGGGCATGCAAGCGCGCGGCCAGTAGCGCCGCCACATGCAGGCTCGCTTCCGCCGAAGACTCCAGGAACTGGCGCGGACTTTCAATGATGGCAAACGAACTCGGCTTCAACGCGCGTACCGTGGCCCCGTGGGGACTTCCCAGCAATACCGCCAGTTCCCCAAACACCGCGCCCGGTTCCGAAACCTTCGCCACGCGCACCTCGTCGCGCAACACCTCCACCTCTCCCTCCACCAGCACGAGCAGGATGCCGCTGGTGCAGCCCTGCTCCATGACGATGCCGCCCGCCTCGACATTTTTCACCGGATGACCGGCAACCAGCTTCAGCATGGCAGACATGATGGCCCATCGTTGGAAATTCAAAGCCAGCCGTAAATAGAAAAATGGAATGCAAACAGACGAACAAATTCGCTTGAAGCCGAAAAAAAATTAGCGAACAGATGAATCAGCGCGGCTTCATCACTTCCAGCAAACGCGCGCGGCGGGCGGGGTCGAGGCTCATGCTGTCGATGGCCTTTTGCGCGGCGGCGGGATCGGTTTTACTGTACGCCACCAGTTGTTCGGTTGATCCAGGGTCGTATGCAAATCCGCGCACGGCGCTTTGAAGGTATACCTGACGGCGCGGGTCGCTGGCCGGCAGCGCATTCAGCCAGGTCATTGCCACACCGGGCTGCGATTGCGACCACTCGACAAAAGCATCACTTCCGATGCTCACGGCACGGTCGGACGCCTGCTGGCTGGCCCACGCGAGCGCGGCCTCCGGGTCCTTGCGCGCGAGTTCGCGGGCGACATGCGAGTAGGTCCACGAAGAAGTCCCTTCCCCGCCCGAACTGGAAATAAAGTCCGCGATCGATTTGGGATCCACCGACGACCATTGCCAGTGGATTTCGTCGAGCGCACGATTTCTCGACTCCGGATCGAGCGTGGCCAGCCATTGTACCGCCTCGGGCTTGATCGTTCCGCCACCCAGGGAATCCGGAAACCATTTCTTCGCGACCGCAACCGCACCCGCCGCCTTCTCCGGCGAAGTGTCCATGCCCGAAACGAGCGCGGCGGCGGCGGCGACATCCTGTTTCGCCGCGCCTTTCAACACCCCGGCCACGGCTTGTGAGAGACCGCTGCCCGAAAGATTTTCTTCGCACCAACCGATGGCGCCGCCCGCGTCTTCCTTGGCCCACACTTCCATCAATGCGGGCGCCAGACGATTTCGCGAACCGGCATCGGTTGTCGCGAGCCACGTCCCCGCGGCATTCATGTCCTGGGCCGCCCACTGAGACATGGCAGCCGAAGCCATTTTCGTGGTCAGATCCCCCGGCTTCGTAGCGGCAAACGCGAGCGCCGCGGCGGGGTCCGTCTTTCCCCACTCCTTGCCAATCGCTTCCATCGCCATGCTCGAGGCGTAACCCGTGGTGTTATCCAGGGTGAACTGCGCGGCGTGTCGCGGATCCTGCGCCGCCCACTTCGCCACGCCACTCATGCGCGGCCCGAAATTTTGGATGGACCACTCCGAAAGCAACTTCAACCCGCGTTCCGGATCCGTGGCGATGATGGCGTCGACCACCAGATTGCGCAGATTTCGCATCCCGCCCGCCACCTGCGGTTCATTCAAAGCTGCGATCACCGCTTCCGGATCGCGTTTCACCCAGTCGTTCAGCAACGCGCGTTCCAAATCAAAATAGCTGGGACCGAAGTCCTTGCGTGAGGTGGCCGCCAGCGAGTCGAACATATTCCGCGGCGCGACGGATGCCCAGCGCGCGGCGACGAAACGCAATGCGGCCGGATTATTCTTGGCCAGTTGCGCCAGCCGGGGAAAATCCGCGGCCTGCGCCTTCTCCAGCGCCGCGAGCCAATAAAGCCACGCCGTCACCCCGGACGACATGGAAAGATCCCGGGCCAGTTGCGTGGCGAGCGGTGAATCGTCGCGCGTGTGAGTCGTGTGGCGTCGGGGCCCGTTGGTCGTGTTGTCCCCCGCCGCCTCGCGGCCGGCCATTTCATCCGCGATGACTTCGGCCCGCGCGGCCTGTCGTCCGCGCCACGCGTAACCAACTCCCAGGCCCGCCAAGGCCGCAACCAGCACCAGGGAAATTTTGACGATCGGTTTCATGGGAATTGCTTCAACGAACGGCGGCCCGCTGTTTCTGAGGGATGGAGGCAAGCAGCAGGGTTTTGGTCGCGGTTTCGAACGCGCTGGCTTCGATCAACTGCCGCGCCATGGTCGCATCCTTTGCACCGAGCGCCATGACGGCGCGTTGCGCCGCCTGCGTTCGCTGCTTGTCATCACCGATGCTCAACGCCCAATCCCACGACTCGCGCGGATATTTCGAGGCGACGGCATTGACGAGCGACAGCACGCTGCCGTCCCGATCCGGGCCCGTCGGCAATGACCCGACCCATTGCGCCGCGGCATAGGCGTCCGCGCCACCCCAAGCCTGGGCGATGGCGGCGTCCGCCGTGGCGCGGGTCGAGGCGGGTGACAGCGTGGCGGCCCATGCGACCGCCGCCTCCGGCGATTGTTCAGCCCATGCTCGCGCAAGCGTTTCGCTGCCTGCCGCCCGCGAGGTTTCCGGCAATTGCGCGATGCGCGAGATCCACCGTTGTGTATCGTCGAGGTTGTTGCCGTTCAAGACTTGCAAGGCGGCGTCGATCAGCGGCTGCCGCATGTTCTCGGGTGCCTGAGCAAGCAATTGATCGTAACGGGAGAGCGCCGAGCCGCCGTTAAAAAGACTGTTGGCGAGGTTCTTAAATCTCTCCCAGTTGTCGGGCGACGCGGGCAGATCAGCCACCAGTTGCAACGCGAGCGAGGGATCCTGGTATCCCGCGGATCGCAAGACCTGGTCTCGCAATAAACGGGTCGTTTCGTTATCCGGCTGGGACTTAAGCCAGTCCCAGATTGCCTGACGCTGGCCGCCCGAACCGTTCAGCAGCGCGCTGTCGATGGCTGGCAGCAATGAGGTCAATGTATCGCTGCTTGTCTGCGCCGTTAGAAATCCTGCCGTGTCCGCATTTAACCGCTCCGTCACCGCTCCGGCGAGCCCCACCAAATCCTGTCGTCCCATCTTCCCCGGATGCGTGGCGAGCCACGCCACGGTCGCGTCGAAATTGGCGTCCGACGCCTCCACCAGCACGCGTGCGCCGGTGCTGCTCGCAAAGAAGGCGGGCCGGCCTCCCGGCGGCACGGCGTTGACCAGATCGAGCGCCGCCGCCGGATCTTTTCTCGCCGCGCCCAGCAAGGCGGCGCGGACGACTTCGTCACGGTCGGTCCCTTCCGGCAACGATTTTGCCCAGGCGACTGCGCCATTTAAATCTGTCTCTGCCCACGCCCGGGCGACGCCGGAAAGCGCCTGCTCGCGGCTCGCGCCGGTCATCGACTCCGCCGCCCTGCGCGCCGTAGCCATATCACTTTGCGCGAGGATCGCAAACGCATCCCGCACGCTGTGGTCCCAGTAGGAATCCGATGCGGGCAACTTCGACGCAATCTGTGTCACGCTGCCCGGGTCGCGCCGTGCGATTTCACTCAACGAATCGCGTGCGAGCTTTTCCCAGCCTTTCGGCGCCGCGAGCAAGGCGGCGGTCGCCGCGTGCGGATCGCGCGCGAGCCATTCCTCGAAGAACTGCCGCCGTTGCACGGAATCGCCATCCTTGCCCAGCATGAATTGAAAACCTCCCGCCGGATCGACCTGCACCCATTCGGCAATCAGCGCGGCGCGAAACGCGTGACGCCGAAACGCATCCTTCATCCCGCCAATCGCCTTGTGCAACGCCGGCATCGCCGCCGCGTTCGTGCCGTATTGATCATGCAACGCCCGCCACTCAGCGAACAGGGCGCTGTCCGAAAACAGCGGCGCGTTGGTGGTCGCAACGGGCTCGACGACCGCAACCGATGCTTCCGGCGTCGCCGGTGGCGGCGCCGTTGCAACAGTTTTCATCCGATAACCGATCGGAACACACAGCACGGCCACCACGGCCGTTGCGATCAGAAATGCTTTGGAGGTGCTCATGAAAGTGACCAGTGAAGGAGTGGACGCGGCGGCCGTGGAAGCCGTCGCCGTGGAGGTGGAGGCAAAAATGGTGCCGGCCATGACAGAAGGCGCCGCCAGTGCGCCGATGGCGGCGGCAATGGTCATGGTAAAAACCGCGTTCGGTCGCGACTTGCTCAATGCCGATTCCACCACGCCCGACATGCGCTCGCGCAACATTTCGCGGCCGCGCGCAAGCCGCTGCTTCACGGCGTCTTCGCTGATTTCGAGCGCCTCGGCCACCGCCTTGACCGACTGGCCTTCGCGATAATAAAGAATGAGCGCGACCCGGTGGGTCTCGGGCAGCTTCAAAAGCGACTGGCGCACGAGCGCGCTTTCCTCCTCGCCCGCCGCCGCTTCATCGGGCGCGGGCGCTTCATCCGCGAGCGCCAGGGCATCGTCGAGCGGCTGGTGCCCGCGACGGCGGCGGAGTTGTCCCAGGGCCGCGTTGCGCGCGATCTGCGCCAGCCACGAGCGCAATCGCTCCGGTTCGCGCAGTTCGCTGAACTTCCTCCAGACTGTCAGGAAAGCCTCCTGCCCCGCATCTTCGCTCGCGGCGAAATCGCCAAGGATGGAAAGCGTGATGCCGCAGACCATGGCCTGATGCCGCACGACAATTTCCACAAACGCCCGCTTGTCCCCCTGCCGCGCCGCGAGCACCAGCTCGGCGTCGGTTTTCGACGCGTAAGCGGAGCCCGGCTCTGGTGTCTGCCGGTTCATTGATTCAAGTCCGATCGTAGCATCCATGGGGTAGATGCCGCGAGCCGCCAATCGGTGACTTTTATTTTCACCGGACTCAAGGCGGCCCGGCAGGACCGCCGATTACTCTCCGTTCACTTCGGGCCGCCGATGGATTTTTTTGCCTCTTTCAACGCGGCCGCTTCGGGCAGTTGCTTATAGTAATCATCCAAGGGATAGCAGCCCGACGGCAAGCCGTTCCGCGGACCGGTGGTGCAATCGCTGAAGGTGCGGCAGATGTAGCGCGGCTCGAGCCGGCCTTTGGCCGTGGCGTCCGCGAGCATCGTGGGATACGACAGCACCGCGCGGCCCAGCCCCACGAGATCGACGTGACCGTGGCCTACATAATATTCGGCAACCTGCGGCAGATACTCCTGCAAATAGGAATAGCCGGTGCCCACGAGAATCAGCTTCGGAAACCGCGCCTTCAACTCGCTCACCACTTTGATCTGGCGCGCCACGCCGATCAGCGGATCCTCGGGCGGTTGATAACCGTCGGACGGCGGATAAATTGCCGGACGCTGGATGTGCGGATTATAGTAAGGACTGCCGGCCGTGAGATTGATGAGCCGGATGCCCAGGCTTTCCAGCAAGGACAGGAACTGCACGGTTTCCGTGAGGTCATATTCCACCGGATTGGCCTGATTCACCCCGAAGGCGTACCGATACGGGAGACAGGCGGAGAAATCCTCCGGCATGCCGGGGCCAAGCTTGCCCGGCTCCGCCAGGGCGGGGTTCGGGCGATAGGGTACGAGGTCGAATGCGCTCAGGCGCACACCGAGCTCGAGGCCCGGCGCGGACGCGCGAATGGCAGCCACAATTTCCCGGAGCAGCCGTGTGCGATTCTCGAAGCTGCCGCCATATTTCCCGGGCCGCGTATGGGCGCCGAGAAATTCATGGAGCAGATAGCCGTGGCAATGCTTGATGTCCACGAAATCCGCGCCCACGTCCGCCGCCAGCCGCGCCGCGACCGCGTAATCTGCAACCAGCTTTTCGAGCTCGCCGTCGGTGAACATGGGCGCATCGGTCGTGATGTTCATGCGCGCGTCCAGAATCGGATGCCGGAAAGCGATGCGCGGCTCAAAGCGTTTCTTTTCGTTTGGCCGGCAAAAGCGTCCCGAATGCGTCAGTTGAAAACCAATGATGGGCTCGCCCGTGCCCGGATACAGTTCGTGATGCGCCTTGAGCAGGGCGGTCCGCAACTGCGCAATGCCGGATTGATTCTCGCGATTGATGATGAGCTGGTTGGGATTCGCGCGCCCGTCCGGCCGCACCGCCATGGCTTCGCCGCCCCAAATCAATTTCGCGCCGCTTTCCCCAAAACGCCGCCAGCGTCGCACCATCGGCTCAGTCACCCCGCCGGTCGTCGTGCCGTCCCAGCCTTCCATCGGATGGATGGCCCACCGATTGCCGATGCTGCGACCGCCCATATCCAGCGGCCGCAGAAGCGCCGAATCAGCGCCCGTCTTAATCTGCGGTTCGAATCGGAGGTCGAGATTTAAACTGCGGATGAGTTCCTCAAAGGCCTCGGCGGTCTTGAGCGAGGGTATTCGGGTTACCTTTACAGATGCCATATCTTGCTGGAATTGAGCGCTAACAATTCCCCTAAAGCAAGTTCGCGAATTCTGCAAAAGCCCCCCCGCCGCGAGTCAGCCCGCAGCGGGCCTTTTGCGGGCCGAGGCCAGCCTCCCCAGGCGAAGTTCAGGGAGAATTACCCCGGCGGAGGCAGGTAAAACCCATTTCAATCCAAGACAAAACTTCCTCCGCCAAAAGGTTCACCGAATGCGTGGACGCAATCGGAACGCTGCGGCTATTTGAAATGCTTCGCGAGGTCGGGCGCCGCGACTTTTACCTCCAGCACCGTCAGATCGCAAATGCGGCTGGCGCCAAAGGCATTCAGGTGGGAGTCGTCCTTGAGACCTTCGGGCAGCTTTTGGTATTCGCCCGGTTCAATCCAATCGAACAGACGCTTGGATTGTTCGGGGCCCATCTGATCCAGCAATTCCAGGCTGCGTTTGTCCATGTCGAGCAGCGGCACTTGCAATTCGGCCGCCACCTGCCGCACCGCGACCGAATGATCGCCGTGCGTTTCCCGCGCTTTGCCGTTCGCCGTGAACTTGCGTCGTGCCACGGGCGTGGACAAAATCGGGATTCCGTGGCGCGCCTGGGTATCGCGCACATATTTTGTCAGGTTGGTCTTAAACGTGGTGAAGGGCTCGCTGTAACGCACCAGATTGGTTTTGTTCTCGTCATTGTGACCGAATTGAATAAGGACGTAATCGCCGGGCTTGATCTTCTCCACCACGGCCTGCCATTTGCCTTCGTCGATAAAGCTCCTGGAGCTGCGGCCGTTCACCGCGTAATTGGCCACCTGCACGCTCGGCTTGAAGTACATGGGGAGCAATTGACCCCAACCTCGTTCCGGATAAGCCGGAATGAGCGGCTTGTCGGACATGGTCGAATCGCCCACCAGAAACAAGGTGATGGCCGGAGGCGGCGTGGCATTGGCAGAGGCAATGGGAGCGGACGCCTCGGACTTGTGAGATGCACAACCTGCGACGAACAGCGTAAAGAGCAGGCAGGCGCCCGCTACGCCGACAACAGACGTTAATTTGAGGGTCATAAAACAATTGAGCAAACACCAAGCGTTGCATGGATTATGGAAACCGCCGGAACTCGCACCTAGTAGAAAGTTCTCAAAAACTCGGACAAACTTCCGGGGCGTGTGTCGCTTGCCAGCCTTCGCGCGGGGGTCTAAGGTGGCGAAGGATTAGGCAGCGTCATTTTTTGGAATTACACCATGAACTATCGCCCGCTAGGCAAAACCGGTTTGCAAGTTTCGAGTCTTTGTCTTGGGACCATGACGTTTGGGGCGGAGGCGGATGAGGCGGCGTCCACAGCGATGTATCATCGTTCCCGCGAACTCGGCATCAATGTGTTCGACTGCGCGAATGTTTACGCCAAGGGGCGCTCGGAGGAAATTCTCGGCAAGCTGACGGCTGGGCATCGCGACGATGTCCTCATCACTTCCAAGGCGGGATTGCCGGCGGGCACGGACCAGAATGCGCGCGGCCTGTCGCGGCGCCATATCATGTTGTCCGTGGAGGCCAGTTTGAAGCGCCTCAACACCGATCGCCTGGACCTCTACTTTTTGCATCGTTACGACGAGCGGACCCCGATTGAAGAAGCGTTGCGGGCACTGGATGATTTGCAGCGGCACGGCAAGATTGTTTATCCGGCCATCAGCAATTCCGCGGCATGGCAGATCGCGCGGGCCATGGGCATATCCGCGCGCGAGGGCTGGGCGCGTTTCGAGTGCGTCCAGCCAATGTATAATCTGGTGAAGCGCCAGGCCGAGGTGGAAATCCTGCCCATGTGCGCGAGCGAGCAGCTCGGAGTATTCTCCTACAGCCCGCTGGGCGGGGGCCTGTTGAGTGGGAAATACACCCGTTCGCAGAAGCCGGAAAATGGACGCCTGCGTGAAAACCGCCTTTACGCCGCGCGTTACGGCGAACAACCGGAATACTTCGAGGCCGCCGAACGCTTCAACCAGTTTGCCGCCCAGCGCGGATTCCATCCCGCCGCGCTCGCCGTCGCCTGGGTCATGAGTCATCCGGCGGTGACGGCGCCGATCGTGGGGGCGCGGAGCCTGGCGCAATTGGAAAGCTCGCTCGACGCCTTGAACATTCCCATGACCCCGGAACTGCGCGGTGAAATTTCGGCCCTCACTCCCGAACCGCCGCTGGCCACGGATCGTGAAGAGGAACGGCGGGGGATCTCGCCGAGTCCTCCACCAAAATAGAAATTCGGAACCTCCCCGCGTCAGTAATCAACGCTCACAATTGTCAATTCCTGCTCGCCCGCGGGGGCGTGAAACTTTATCCGTTCACCGGCCCGGTGCGTCAACAGCGCGCGGGCCAGCGGTGACAGCCAACTGATGGCGTCATTGGCGGGATCGGCTTCATCCACCCCCACGATGCGGCATTTTTCCTCCCCGCCGTCCGCATTGCGGGTGACAATGGTGGCGCCAAAGGCAATCTTCGCATGGTCGGCGGGAATTTCAGGGATGACCAGCGAGTTGACGAGCTGTTGAAGTTGCCGAATGGCCGCGTCCAGTTTGCGTCGGTTAGGGTCAGATTCGGGCGTGGATTGCTTCTTTGCCAGCAAAGCGGCGAGGCGGTGTTGCAGCCGGTCCGCGCCGGCGCGAGTGATGTAATTGCGGGTGCCGGGTGGGAGTTGATGCCGTATGGGCAGCTCCTCCGAATCTGAATCATCGGATTCCCGTGTGAACGCCTTGCTCATGAAGGCAGCCTGGCAGTTATCGGTGGGAAGTTAAATTCCGTTTTGCGCACGAAACCTATTTCGTGACCGCGGCTTTTTCTCCGAGCGCATTCCGCGCAAGACGATCCAACTCGGCGTCCGTCACATCGGGGAGATACCGTTTGCGATAGATTTCCTCGTGCAAGATCATGGCAATGGCGACGAGGGGCGCGGCCACCAAAACCCCGAGAATGCCAAAGGCGGCCACACAGAGGAGCATGGAAAAAATCACGGCCACCGAGTGCAGCTTCATGCCGCGTGCGAGGATGAGCGGCGCGATTACGTTGTTCTCCAAAAGCTGCACGGCGAGGTAGGCGAGCAGCACCCACATCGGAGTCAATCCGCCACCTTCTTTACCCAGCGAAACCAAGAGAGCCGGAATGGCGCTCAGAATCGGCCCCAGGTAGGGAATTGCCTCGAAGACACCGGCGATGAGGCCCAGCACCAGTGCATTGGATAAACCGAGCAACGGCCACATGAGCAGTCCCACCAGCAATCCCACGGTCAGCATGGCCAGCAGCGTGGAAAGCGCCCAGTTGGGGAGAAACTCCCCGATGCGCCGCACGATTTTCAAAGCCCGCGCGTGGTGCTGCTCGGGGATCATGCCGAAGATGGCGCCAAAAATAGGGCGGGGCTGCATAAGCGTAAAGGTGACACCGAAGAAAACGGTAATCAGCACGATCAATACCTGCGCGGCATTGAAAGCCACGCCCGAGAAAAAACCGGCGACGCCTTGCAACATTTGGGTCAGGCTGGAATGAGGCCGGCTACTTTTTGAGGGCGTTGCTTCCGGCGGTAACGGTGTGGCTTTAACGACCACTTTGTTCGTCTCCGCCCCCTTCCTGGCCGAGGCAAGGTTGCTGACATTCGTTGAGCTGACACCGCTGTTGGTTTGGCTGGCGATGTGGTTGGTCTCCGCTGTTTCAATGGCCACTTCTGCCTGCAGCTTTTCCTCAGTCCGGGCGGCTTGCTGCTCCAGCTTTACGAAAGGTTTCTGCACTTTCGCCCAGTACTCAGGCAGTTGCTTCGACAAATTTCCCACGGAACTGCGCATCGGACCGAAAAACGCAAGCCCCGCCAGGCCCAACACCACCAGCACAGCCAGCGCCATCAGCATGGCGGGAATTTTTCTGCCTCCCATGAACGACCGCATGCGCACGACGAGGGGATTCACCGCGAGGGAAATCAACAATACAAGAATCAGGGAGAGCAGAATGGGGGACAGCAACGGGAACGCCTTGATAATGCCGAACGCCATCGCCCCCAGGAGGATATAACCAGACAGCGATGGTTGGGGCGTTGCAAGCGGGTGTCCCTTCGACCCATCGCCCATGTCCGGGTGGGGTGCCGCAGGTCGTCGCTTGGGGGGCTGCATGGCGGATTGCATTTAAAATCTCCGCGGTCCGCATTTAAGCACTGGCGGGATCCCGCTGGCACTTATCGACGCAACACCAGAACAATCAGGATCACCACGATAACCACCCCCAAAGTACCACCGCCAATCCAGATAAAGCTGCCGAGCATTGGATACATAAGCATAATATTTCTTTCTATTTCCCGAATCGTGTTAGCCTTTGTTTTTTAGCCGGATTGATGCCAGCTGTTTTAACGGGATAGTCAAGGGGTTCTCCCGCACTTCGGCCCCGGGGCGCGATGCAAAATGCACGCCCGCGATGCATCTTGCATGCGTCGCCCGGCAGGCACCCTCCGCCATTGCGCTTTGGGCGCAGACATCCTGCAATTTGTCTCCGCATTACCCGTGGCACGTTGTTAGCTAAACGGGTGTTGTGTTTGTACCGTCAGTTCGCGCGATGTGGGCCAACGCGTCGCTTCAGGATTTTCGCTAACGAACCATCCATAAAACGAAGTCAATAAACATGAAACTGCATCCCCAACATCTGAAGCGCTATAAAGAGATCGCCAGACTATTCTGGAAGTATGGCCGGTCCGACGTGGTTAAACAGATGGGCATCGAGGAGGAACTGGCGTCTCCGGAAGTAAAGGCGGAAACTGAGGGGGCGGCGAGTCCGGAGGAACTGGCCGACGATCTTGAAGCCATGGGGCCCACGTATGTGAAGCTTGGACAATTGCTTTCGGGCCGGCCCGACTTGCTGCCGGAAATATATTTGAAAGCGCTCCGCCGGCTGCAGGACAATGTGAAGCCGTTTCCGTTCGAGGAAGTGGAGCAGATCGTGAACGACGAACTTGGCGCTCGCATCTCCAAGGCTTTTTCCCGCTTCGACCGCACGCCGATCGCCGCGGCTTCACCCCCGACTACTGCACGCACCGGGTGCTCACCATGGATTATGTGCCCGGCAAAAAGATCACCGATTTGAGTCCGTTGCGCCGCCTGGACATCAAAGCCACCGCACTCGCCGAGGAATGTTTCAAAGCTTATTTGAAACAAGTGCTGGTGGACGGCTTGTTTCACGCCGATCCGCATCCGGGGAATGTATTCATCACCGAAGACGGACGGCTGGCCTTGCTGGATCTCGGCATGGTCGGTCATACCACACCCCGCATGCAGGAGAGTCTTTTGAAACTGTTGCTGGCGATCGCGGACAGCAACAGTGAACAGGCGGCGGAGGTGGTAATTCGTCTAAGTCAAAGCTCGGAGGAATTCAACGCCCCGGAATTTCGCCGCCGCGTTGGCCAGATCATGGCGATCTACAACAACCGGGGCCTGCAAGGGCTCAACGTCGGCCGCGCGTTGCTCGAAGTGAGTGGCAGCGCCGCCGACAATGGCCTGTTGGTTCCCAGCGAATTGACGTTGCTCGGCAAAACACTGCTGCAATTGGACGAAGTGGGAAAAATTCTTGATCCCGACTTCGATCCCAATGAATCCATCCGCCGCAACGTCGCGGAACTCATGACGAAGCGGATGCGCAAGCAGGTCACCCAAGGCAATGTCATGACTTCGATGCTGGAGATGAAGGATTTCCTCTCCGGTCTGCCCGGGCGGGTGAACCAGATCATGGACACGGTAAGCAGCGGACAGTTTGAGTTGAAGGTCCGCGCCACCGACGCCAAAACGGTGATGGAGGGCCTCCAGAAAATCGCCAACCGCATCACCGCCGGCATTGTGCTGGCGGCGTTGATCATGGGCGCATCCACATTGATGCAAACGAGGACCAGTTTTCAAATCTTCGGCTATCCCGGGCTCGCGATATTGTGCTTTCTCGCCGCCGCCGCCGGCGGATTCTGGCTCGTGATCAACATCTTCATCCAGGATCGCGAACGCCGGAAACGGACGCCGCACTGAAGGTGTGGCAGCGGGACAGCCGTCACTCGCGAAGATGAATTTTCCCAAACGACAGCGAGCCGGCGAACTCGCTATTTCCTGCCGGGTATGACATTGGTCGAGCTGTCCGGAGCGGCGGGACGAGCAATCCAATTAGTGCCGCGATAATGGCCGTTCGTTCCTTTGGGATTGAACCATTTGGAAGATTTCAAATTGTCGTTTAGCCCATTCGTCCCGGGAATAATTCGATTCGTCCCGAGCGGTGGCGGGACTGCGTTGGTCATAGCGGCTGCATTCGTGACCGCACCGGTCTGCGGGCTGAAAGGCTCGCGGCGCGAAGGGGTGGGGGGCGCTCCAACAGCCGCGCCCGACAAATTCGTCAAGATCTGAGCTTCAATGCCGCCAACGGTGCCGGCCAAAATAGCGCCCATTACCAGTAGGAGGGATCCGTGTTTCATTTTCACGGCTGCTTATCAGCTTTGAACATGCCACCGGCTTAAGCCCGTGTTTGAGGGCCATTCCGAAGGAATTTATCTTCAATGGAGGAATTACGGGCGGACTCCCGATGCAATTCGCGAGTGCGTCCGGCAAATTGCACTGGGGTGAACGGAGAGAAAGGTGACCGCGAGGATCAAGCCATGTTCATCACTTCGGCGATCGCCCGACGCAACTGATCGATGCTCACCGGTTTCACCAAATGGCATGTGAAGCCGGCGGCGTGACTTTCGGCGATGTCTTCCTCCATGCCGTAGCCGCTCACCCCGATGCCTTGCAAACCGTAGGTATCCCGCAACTGCTTCATCAATTCGATGCCGCTCTGGTCCGGCAATCCGAGATCACTGATCACCAGGTCGAACTCGTGTTGCGCGGCCAGCTCCAGGGCATCGCGCGCATTGCCAGCCGACGTGACCTGATGTTTATGGCGGCGCAGGAGAAACTCCATGCTCTTCCGGGTGTCCTGATGATCTTCGACCAACAGGAGGCGGAGGCTGCGCTTTCCCGAGTCGGCGGCGGCGGCTTTCTCGGGAGACTTGGAAGATTGACCGGGGTCGGGCGCGCGCAAGGGCAGGTCGAGTGTGAAGGTCGCGCCTTTGCCGTGGCCCTTGCTTTCGCCTCGCACCCTGCCGCCGTGCGAGCGAACGATGGATTGCGTAATGGCCAGACCGAGTCCCAGGCCGCCAAATTGCCGCGTGATGTTGCGATCGCCCTGTTCGAAAGCCTTGAACAGCCGCTCGCTCACTGATTCCTCAAAGCCGATGCCCGTATCGGCAATCTTAAGCCGGATATGATCGTGCGGACCGTCGAGCGTCGTCACGGTGATCAAACCACCCGCGGGGGTGAATTTGACCGCGTTGCGCATAAGGTTCCAGATGGCCTGCTGGAGGCGTACCGCGTCGCCCTCGGTGCGAGTTTTGCGGGCAAGAAGATGAAAATGAATGATCTGTTTTTTTGCGTCGCTATCCGTGCGGCAGATTTCGATGGCCCGTTGCAGGATCGAGTGAAAATCAAGCGGTCCCACATGCAATTCCAGCTTTCCGCGCGCAATGCGGGTGAGGTCCAAAAGGTCATCGATCAAGCGGGCTTCCAGTTCGATGTTTCGCCGGATCATGGAGATCTCCTGCCGTGTGGCCTCCGGCAGGTTCTTATCTCCTTCCATGGCCGTCACCGACATCAGCACCGGCGTCAGCGGCGTGCGCAACTCATGGCTGAGCGCGGCCAGAAAAGCGTCCTTGGTGGCATTGGCTTTTTCGGCCAGTTCCTTTTCCACCACCAGCCGGGTCTTCTCCTTGTGCGCGGTGAGATCGGTGACCACAAGACACATGGCATCCTGGCCGTCGATGGGAAATCGTTTGGCCGTCAGGTACACCGGTAATTCGTCGCCGTTGCTGCCGCGCAGGAACGCTTCATGTTTGACCATGCCTTCGCCGTTCTTGAACACGTGCGCGATGTTTTGCCACGAATCCTCGCTGAGATAACCGGAAAACTTCGTGCTGATGACGCGTTCCAAGGGCATGTTTAACATGTCCGCCAGCCGCTGGTTGCAATAGAGCACCAGTCCGTCCGGCGCGACCGTGACGGCGCCCTCCTGCATCTGTTCGACATAAACGCGATACGGATGCTCCGCGCCCGCCAGGCTGTAAACCTGGTTGCCGTGCGCCCCGCTTACCACCACCGCGTCCACTTCGCCATTGCGGATGGCATCCAGGGTTTCCTGCGCCTCACGCAGCTTGTCCTGCAATTGTTCCAGCTTCTTGCTGTGAACCAGGCGGTGCAGGCCGGGAGGAGCGGCGACACTCCGCTTTTTCTCTTTGACCGCTGGGTGCTTTTTCTTTTTCACAGGCGGGTCCACTTCGTTTCGAGCTTCCCGCCATTCTTCCGGGAACCGCTTATTTGGAGCCCGACCAAAACCCGGTCGCGGTTGCCCAGATCACCCACCATTCGTTTTGTCGGGATGGGAAATTCTTTTACGAGCGTGGGCGCGGCAATGATTTGTTCGCCGGCGGCCATCGCCGGCTGCTGGTAGATGTCCACCACTTCGAGGTCGTAGCGGCCGCTCAGATGTTCTTCACAGAGCGAACGGATGTTCGCAATGGCCTCTCCCGAGCGCGGGGTGGTGCCGGTGATGTACAGCTTAAGGACGTAATGGGTGCGGTCATCGGTTTGCCGCAAAATTTTTTCGAACGCCGCTGTCTGGCTGAGGGCGTGGCCCGGACGCTGGCGCGTGCGCTGCTTTTTTTTGGCGATTTTCTTTTTCGGCATACAAGCTCTCCCCAAATCTCAGGCCGGTTTCAGATCCATCCCCACCATGATCCGTTCCGTGTTGGAGAGATCGCCCACGATCCGCCGTATCGGTTCCGGCAACTTTCGCACCAGCGTCGGCAGGGCCACGATTTGGTCGCCTTCAGCGAGTTCGGGTTGTTTGATAAGATCCACGACCTCAATCTGATAGTGCCCCGCAAGATGTTCGTCGCAGAACCGCTTCAAATTTGCGAACGCCGTCAGCGCGCGCGGAGTTTGCCCCGCGACATAGAGGCGGAGGCTCCACCGGCCATCCATCGCTTGCGCCTTCCGCGCGGGCTTGCGGGCCGGTGACGCCTTTCGTTTAGGCGCCGGAGAGCTTCTGCTTTTTCGTTTCGCCGCAGTCTTCTTGTTTTTCATGGTCGACGCCATTCGTTCACCCATTCCTTGGTTGTTTCGAATCCGATGCCGATTTCATGGCTTTTCGCCGGGTTTCCATCGCGGCCCGCAAGGCGGCGTTTTGTTCATCACGGACCTTGTTCAGCGCAACCGTCCGGGCGAATTCCTCCTCCTCCGCCTTAAAGGTGGCACGCAGGGATTCGACCTGTGCCTCGACCGCCCGGCGGCGGTGTTCCAGGAACAACCGTTGGCGCTCCCGGTCCTCCCGCGCCAGTTGGGAGGCAGCCGTTTCCTTTGCCTCCTGGCTCAACCGGGCGGAACCCGTCAGCACCCCTTCAGTGCCGAGATAGGGCGGCACCAGGCGAACGCCTTGGGAGGTGATGACAAACTCACGCACCTGATTCGAGTGCGCCGTGCCGCGCGCCTTGAGCACGTAAATCAAACGGTTGCGTTCGCCCCCCACTTCAACGTCCCGCAACAGCAACCACGTATCCACCATTGAACTGAGACCCTCGTCGGTGGATTCCGCCATCTTGTTGGCGCCGGTCAGCGACACCAAAAACGCGGTAATATGTTTCTTGCGCAGAAAGTCGGTCAGCCGCATCAGCATGCTTGCCGAGTCGCTCACCGTCCCCGCCGTCTCCAGGCTGGAGATGGGGTCGATGATCACCAGCGCGGGTTTAAACTGCTCCACCAGTTTATGCATTTTCACCAGGTGCAGTTCGAGCCCGTGCATGGCCGGCCGCGTGGAATGAAATTGCAGCAGGCCGGATTTTACGTGGCGCTCGAGGTGCACGCCGATCGATTTCATATTGCGCAGAATCTGCGACTCCGATTCCTCGAACGAGAAAAACAGGCAGCGTTCGCCCCGGCGGCACGTTGCGTCGGCAAGTTGCGCCGCGACGCTGCTCTTGCCCGTGCCGGCCGAGCCGGTCAGGAGCACCGTGCTCCCCTGATAAATCCCATCCCCGCCCAGCATTTCGTCGAGTTCCGGCACGCCGGTGGAATGACGCACGTTCGACACGGTGTAATCCATGCCGGCCGAGGTGATCGGCAGCACGGAGAACCCCTCTTCGTCGATTAGGAACGGATACTCATTGGTCCCGTGAGTCGAGCCGCGGTATTTGACGATGCGCAGGCGGCGGGTGGAAATCTGACCGATGACGCGATGATCGAGCAGGAT
The DNA here is from genome assembly GCA_044223735.1 of Limisphaerales bacterium. Taxonomy (GTDB): domain Bacteria; phylum Verrucomicrobiota; class Verrucomicrobiia; order Limisphaerales; family UBA8199; genus JBGALR01. The sequence goes on from JBGALR010000002.1 coordinate 254,496, forward strand.
CACGCAGTCCGAGACGTATTCTTCGAGGCCCTGCCGGGTGAGTTGACCGTCCCCGCGCTCGCCCGTGATCACCGTTGTAAGATTATTTTCCTTCAGCCACCCAAACAAACGGCGGATTTCGGCCCGGAGAATCGCCTCGTTATTCAGGCCGGAAAACAAGGACTCAATGGTATCGAGCACCACCCGTTTGGCCTTCACGGTTTGGACCGCGTATTTAATGCGGACGAGCAGTCCTTCCAGATCATATTCGCCGTTTTCCTCGATTTCGTTGCGGTCGATTCGCACATGATCGATCTTCAGCTTTTTTTTGGCTGCCAATTCGTCGATGTTGAAGCCCAGCGAGGCGACATTTTTCTTGATGTCGTCAGCGGTTTCCTCGAACGAGATCAGGACCCCGGGCTCGTCGTATTGGGTGATGCCGCGAATCAGAAACTCCGTCGCGAAAAGCGACTTGCCGCAGCCGGCCGAACCGCAGACGAGCGTGGGACGCCCCGCCGGCAGACCGCCTTCAGTAATTTGGTCAAAGCCGCTGATGCCCGTTGGAACTTTCCGCAGGGGTTGCAAGGGATACTTGTTTTTCTTGGTAGCCATACGATTGAAGGAGATGCCTCTAACTCAATCGCGAAAACCTAAATCCATAAATCCACTTGTCACGCTCTTTTCCTCCGACATTTTTCCATTGCCGGCCGTCAGTTATCGCTGCCCGCCATGTGAGGGGCGCACTTGCTTTTGGACATAAAACTGCCCGCGCCTGCGGAACCATTCGCAGGCACGGTAAAATAGAAATTGGATCCGCCGAACGAGATCGGCGAATAACCGCACTGGCCGCCCTGCAGTTCGACCAACCGCCGCACAATCGACAAGCCAAGACCCTTGCGCGCGCTCAGGCGGTGCAGAAGATTGAAGGGTTCAAAAAGACCGGCCACTTTCTCGGGTGCGATACCCTGGCCATTGTCGTTGACCCAGAAACGAAACTCATGTTCCTGCCGGTTCCAGCCCAGTTCGATACGAACCCCTTCTTTTCCGTGCTTCAAGCAATTGCCGACCAGATTGCTCCAGATGGCTTCCAGCCACGAAGCAACTGCGTCGACCTCCGGCCAGGCCTCGGCCTGGACCAACACCGCGCGCCGGTTGCTTACATCCCGTTCATGCCGCTGCAACACCGTCCAGATCACCTCCTGGGTGGCGATCCGCTGCTTCGCCACGCTTGTGGAGGAAGCGCGAGTGAGCTGGCTGACACGCCCAATGAGTTTGCCCAGATCATCCACCGAATCGAACAGCGGCCCGGCGAGCGCGCCGTTGGCCGGGTCCGCTTCTGAAGCGATCTCCCGAAGCATATCGCCGGCATTAATAATGGCACCCAGCGGCGTCCGCAGGTCGTGGCTGATTCGGCTCGCGATCGTTAAGAGATCTCCCCGCAGGCGCCCGTTTTCCCGCATTAATTCATGATTGGCGACGCCGCATTGCAGCATTTGGACGATGCGTTCTTCGTCCCATTTCTCAAACGATACCGTGTGCCTGCAGTCCGTGGAGGGCGGCATACCCGCCACGATGACGGCCCAACGTGGCAACCCACAGGCATCGAAAGTGGTCGTCGCCCGCGTGTAGGTAGCTTTGTCCGGGCTAACGAGAACCAGCATTTCCAGCCCGGCCGATTCGGGCCGCTTCAGAGCCTCATCCAAGCTTTCAACCGCGATCACCTCCGCGTCAGGAAATCCTAAATGGAGCGCTTCCTCCGCCTTCCGACGGGATCGCGCATCGGTTTTCATGAGCAGGCAGGACGTGATCTTCATAGCCGTCTATTTCGATGATTGTAACGGAACGAGGATACGTTCAATGCAAATTCCCCTGCTACCGGGAGGATGCGGAGCCGACGGCTGAAAACCCTCATGCAACAAAGCTCAAACGATTTCGCCATATGCAATACCCTGGTCATAGCCAGCCACGTGCCGTCGCCAAAATTGTCAAAAACATCGCAATATCAATGAGTTTAGCCATATGGACGGCTGCGTTCCGCATTGAACCATACCAATGACATGCAAAATGCATTCCCTTGTGGGAGGCCCTGTTCCTCGCCAACGCCGCAGCCAGAAAACGGCGGCGGCGGGATAAGACGGCTGTGGTGTGGCACTGTTCTTATGAGGGTGTGATCACAAGAACTGGCTCAATACCGTCTCTCCCGCCGCGCCCAAAACATCGTCATTAAAAAAAGCGGCGGCAAGGAAGGCGTCGTTCCCGTAGCAGCACTCAGTTCTGGGAACGACAGGTTCCCCGAACACGGTCTACGCCGCCAGCCTTGCCGCTCACTAAATTCCTTACACATCTGGTCTCTCGCCCCTTACATTCCGGTTTACCTCGAACTCACCAACGGGCGACCAGGTTTTGGTTTCCGAATGCCTTCGCAGAATTCACGCCACTGCCAAAACGGCTGAAATCAGAGAAAACGGGTTGGAGTGGGCTTGCGAAATGCACGGTTGGAAAATCAGAATGTGCATTTTGCATGGCGCTTTCCTGCGCTGCTTCCGAAAATGGCGAGAATATGGAGGGCACACGTGTTGCTAGACTAAAACGATTGGCCCTGTGAAGTTCCCTATTCTTGCGACGCTGGACAAGGCTTTGGAAAAGATGATGGCGGACAATCTAAAATCGATTCCGGGCGAACCGCTAGTGCTTTTGTTTGTGATTCCCCAGCGTGGTCATCCTGACACCGTGACCCGCATGCGACCATAACACGATAAAGAGAATGCGAACATTGCATCATCTGGGCCGCGCCTTCCTTGCTGTACCCAAAACATCGTGCAATTTGCATGTACCGCGTTTCGAAATTTCTTCCGAAAAGTTTCAACAAAATGCGCCGTTTCGGAGTCACTTTCCTGACTCATCCGCGCCAAAATGATTAAGCGTTTAAAAATCATTTTCCACCGCCGGCCCCGCAGCCGGAAATTTTCCGTGAACCGGTAACTTCACTCCCTATGCCATCGAAAAAAGCCATCCTTGCGCCTCGTTCCTCCAGCCGCGTTTCACTTAACGGCGACCATTTCAAAAACCAGTTGCTCACCACGCTCGTGGCTTTGAACATTGGAGATTTTTCCGTTCGCCTGCCCTCTGATCTGGACGGTCTCGACGGAAAATTGGCCGACGTGTTCAATGAGATTATCGGACGGATGGAGCGCTACGGCGATGGCTTGTTCCGTCTCCGCAAGGAAGTGGGCCAGCGCGGACGGATCAACGAGCGTCTGCCGGTGGGCGACTCGGTCGGCGGCTGGGCTGATCGCGTGGAGGCGGTAAACTCCCTGGTGGATGATCTCTCGCAGCCGACTGTGGAAATGGGGCGCGTCATCGGCGCCGTGGCCAAAGGCGATCTGAGCCAGTCGGTGCCGCTCGAAGTGGACGGCCGGCCGCTCCAGGGCGAATATCTTCGCGCCGCCAAACTGGTGAACGGCATGGTGGAGCAGCTTGCGGATTTCTCCGTCGAAGTGATCCGCGTGGCGCGCGAGGTCGGCACCGAAGGCAAACTCGGCGGTCAGGCGCAGGTCAAACGCGTGTCTGGCGTATGGCGCGAGTTGACCGAATCGGTGAATCAAATGGCCGGTAATCTCACCGCCCAGGTGCGTAACATCGCCGACGTGACCATCGCCGTTGCCAACGGCGATTTGTCCAAGAAGATCACCGTCGATGTGCGCGGCGAAATTCTTCAACTGAAGGAAGCCATCAACGTCATGGTGGATCAGTTGCGTTCCTTCGCGGCCGAAGTGACGCGTGTCGCGCGCGAAGTCGGCACTGAAGGCAAACTCGGCGGCCAGGCGGCCGTGCCGGGCGTTGCCGGCACCTGGAAGGATCTCACGGATAACGTGAATTCCATGGCCTCCAATCTTACGGCCCAGGTGCGTAACATCGCGCAAGTGACCACCGCCGTCGCGCGCGGCGATTTGTCCCGCAAGATCACCGTCGATGTCAAAGGTGAAATTCTCGAACTCAAGGACACCTTCAACGTCATGGTGGACCAACTCAACGGCTTTGCCTCGGAAGTGACGCGTGTGGCGCGCGAGGTCGGCACCGAAGGCAAGCTTGGCGGTCAGGCCCTGGTGCCCGGCGTGGCCGGTACGTGGAAGGATCTCACGGACAACGTCAATCTGATGGCGGCGAATCTCACGGGTCAGGTGCGTAACATCGCCGACGTGACCACCGCCGTGGCGCGCGGCGATTTGTCCCGCAAGATCACCGTGGACGTGAAGGGCGAAATTCTCGAATTGAAAAACACCATCAATACGATGGTGGATCAATTGAACAGTTTTGCCGCCGAAGTGACACGCGTCGCCCGCGAAGTCGGCACGGAAGGCATTCTCGGCGGTCAGGCGGAAGTCCCCGGCGTCGCCGGTACGTGGAAGGATTTGACCGACTCGGTCAACGCCATGGCCACTAACCTCACCGCTCAAGTGCGCAACATCGCACAGGTGACGACCGCCGTGGCGCGCGGTGACTTGTCCCGCAAGATTACGGTGGATGTGAAGGGCGAAATTCTCGAACTCAAGGACACCATTAACGTCATGGTGGATCAGTTGAACGCTTTTGCCTCGGAGGTAACGCGTGTCGCGCGCGAAGTCGGCACCGAAGGAAATTTGGGTGGTCAGGCGGAAGTGCGCGGCGTCGGTGGCACCTGGAAGGACTTGACCGATAACGTCAATTCCATGGCGTCCAACCTGACGTCACAGGTGCGTAATATCGCGGAAGTCGCAACCGCCGTGGCGCGCGGCGATTTGTCCCGCAAGATCACCGTCGATGTGAAGGGTGAAATTCTTCGTTTGAAAAACACCATCAATACGATGGTGGACCAGCTTAACGGTTTCGCGTCGGAAGTAACGCGGGTCGCGCGCGAAGTCGGCACGGAAGGGAAACTCGGCGGCCAGGCTGAAGTGCGCGGCGTGGCCGGCACGTGGAAGGATCTGACGGACAACGTCAATCTGATGGCGAACAACCTGACCGCCCAGGTGCGTAACATCGCGGACGTGACCACCGCTGTGGCCAAGGGCGACCTGTCCCGGAAGATCACCGTGGATGTGCGCGGTGAAATTCTCGATTTGAAAAACACCATCAACACGATGGTGGATCAATTGAACGGCTTCGCCGCCGAGGTCACGCGGGTCGCGCGCGAAGTCGGCACTGAAGGCAAGCTCGGCGGTCAGGCCGAAGTGCCCGGTGTCGCCGGTACCTGGAAGGATCTCACCGATAACGTCAATTTGATGGCGGCGAATCTTACCGGCCAGGTGCGTAACATTGCCGACGTGACCACCGCCGTCGCCAAAGGCGATCTCTCCCGGAAGATCACCGTGGACGTGAAGGGCGAAATTCTGGAATTGAAAAACACCATCAACACGATGGTGGATCAATTGAACTCTTTCGCGTCGGAAGTCAGCCGTGTCGCCCGCGAAGTCGGCACCGAAGGCAAGCTCGGCGGCCAGGCGGTCGTGCCGGATGTGGCCGGCACCTGGAAGGATTTGACCGACAACGTCAATTCCATGGCATCGAACCTCACCGGCCAGGTGCGTAACATCGCCGAAGTGACCACTGCCGTGGCCAGCGGCGACCTTTCCCGCAAGATCACGGTCGATGTGCGTGGTGAAATTCTGCAGTTGAAGGAAACGATCAACACGATGGTCGAGCAACTCCGCTCGTTCGCGTCCGAAGTGACGCGCGTCGCGCGAGAAGTCGGCACCGAAGGCCGGTTGGGCGTGACCGCGGTGGTGCCCGGAGTCGCCGGCACCTGGAAGGATTTGACGGATTCCGTGAACGCGATGGGCGCGAATCTCACGGCTCAGGTGCGTAACATCGCCGAAGTCACCACCGCCGTGGCGCGTGGCGACTTGTCCCGCAAGATCACCGTGGACGTGAAAGGCGAAATTCTCGAATTGAAAAACACCATCAATACAATGGTGGATCAACTCAACGCCTTCGCGGCCGAAGTGACACGCGTGGCGCGCGAAGTCGGCACCGAAGGCAAGCTCGGCGGCCAGGCGCAGGTGCTCGGCGTCGGTGGCACATGGAAGGATCTTACGGATAACGTCAATTTCATGGCCGCCAACCTCACCGACCAGGTGCGCGGTATCGTGAAAGTCGTAACCGCCGTCGCCAACGGCAACTTGCGGCAGAAACTCACCGTGGAAGCGAAGGGCGAAGTCGCCGCGCTGGCGGAAACGATCAATAACATGACCGATACGCTGGCCACGTTCGCCGAACAGGTGACGAACGTGGCGCGCGAAGTCGGCGTCGAAGGGCGTCTCGGCGGCCAGGCAAACGTCCCCGGCGCCGCCGGCACGTGGAAGGATTTGACCGGCAACGTCAATCTGCTCGCCGCGAATCTCACGACCCAGGTCCGCGCCATCGCCGAAGTGGCCACGGCCGTGACCAAGGGCGATTTGACCCGGTCCATCCAGGTTGAAACACGCGGTGAAGTCGCCGAACTCAAGGACAACATCAACACGATGATTGATAATCTGCGCGTGACGACGGAGTCCAACCAGGAACAGGACTGGTTGAAGACGAATCTCGCGAAGTTCACCGGCATGTTGCAGGGCCAGCGCGATCTGTTCACGGTCGGTCAGATGTTGCTTTCCGAACTCGCCCCGCTGGTCGGCGCGCAACAGGGAACGATCTACCAGATGGAATTGGGCGACGACAACAAATGGACGTTGCGACTGCTCGCCGGGTACGCGCAACGTCCTGACCAACCGCAGCGCATTCTCGTCGGCGAGGGTCTCGTCGGTCAGTGCGCCGTCGAGAAGGAACGCATCCTTCTCAACGAGGTGAAGACCGACTACACGCGCATTCAATCCAGCCTCGCCGAGGCGCGGCCGCGCAGCATCGTCGTGCTGCCCGTGCTCTTCGAAGGCCAGACCAAAGCGGTGATTGAACTGGCTTCCCTGCATGCGTTCAACGTGACGCATCTTACTTTCCTCGAACAACTCACGCAGTCGATCGGCGTCGTGCTAAACACGATCGAGGCGACCATGCGCACCGAAAACCTGCTGCAACAATCGCAACAACTCACCGCCGAATTGCAGACGCAGAAAAAGGAGTTGCAACAGACCAACGAGGAACTGGCACAAAAAGCGCGGCAGCTTGCCGAACAGAACGTCGAAGTCGAACGCAAAAGCCAGGAAGTCGAACAGGCTCGTCGCGCGCTCGAGGAAAAGGCGGCGGAACTCGCGCTCACTTCGAAATACAAATCCGAGTTTCTGGCGAACATGTCCCACGAATTGCGCACCCCGCTTAATTCCATTCTCATTCTTGGCCAGCAGCTTGCGGAAAATAGCGCGGGCAATCTCTCGACCAAACAAACGGAGTTCGCCCGCAACATCTACTCCTCCGGTTCCGATCTGCTGAACCTCATCACCGACATTCTGGACTTGTCGAAAATTGAATCGGGCACGGTCACGGTGGAGGCCGAGGAGATCGCGTTTGGCGCCCTGCGTGATTCCGTGGAGCGAAATTTCCGGCATGTCGCGGACGCGAAGAATCTGCCGTTCCACGTGGAGTTCGATTCCAAGCTGCCTCGTGCCATGACCAGCGATCCGAAACGCCTGCAACAGATTTTGAAGAACCTGCTCTCCAACGCCTTCAAGTTTACGGCGCAGGGGCATGTAACGATTCGGGTGGGCATCGCCGAGTCGGGCTGGACGCCGGAGCACCAATGGTTGCGGCGCTCGCACCATGTTGTCGCCTTCTCCATCAAGGACACGGGCATCGGCATCGCCCCGGAAAAACAAAAGCTGATCTTCGAGGCATTCCAGCAAGCCGACGCCGGCACCAGCCGCAAATACGGCGGCACGGGTCTCGGCCTGGCGATTTCACGCGAACTGGCCACGTTGCTCGGCGGCGAAATCCGCCTCAACAGCGTGCCGGGTGAAGGCAGCTCCTTCACCCTGTATTTGCCGCTGACGTTCCCGGGCACGACCGCTTCCATCGCGCGCCAGAACGTGGCGTCTCCGATCATCCTGCCCGCGCCGCGCGAGGAGAACATTCCGGACGACCGCGAGTCCGTGGAGTCAGGCGATCAGGTATTGCTGATCGTTGAGGATGACCCTCATTACGCCCGTGTGCTCGTCGGCCTGGCACGGGACAAGGGCTTCAAAGCCATCGCCGCCACCCGCGGCAATGCGGCGCTCGCGCTCGCGCGGCAATTCATCCCCACCGCGATCACGCTGGATATCTTCCTGCCCGACATGCTGGGTTGGACGGTGCTGAACAACCTCAAGCTTGATCCGGCCACCCGGCATATCCCCGTGCAGATCATTTCCATCGAGGAGGAACGTCAACATGGTCTTTCGCACGGCGCGTTTTCGTACACCATCAAACCCGCCACGACCGAAGGCCTCGATCAATGCTTCGATCGCATCAAGCAATTCGTCGTTCCACGCAAGAAGCGGCTGCTTATTGTGGAAGACAACGAAACGGAACGAAACAGCATCGCCGAGCTTCTGACCCACGACGATATCGAGATCACGAACGTCGGTACTGGCGCCGAGGCGTTGCAAGTGATGCTGGACCGTCCGTTCGATTGTTGCGTGCTCGACCTGCGCCTGCCTGACATGAGCGGTTATGCGCTCCTGGAAAAACTCCAGGCTGAACCGGGCTTGCGCGATATTCCCATAGTGGTTTTCACCGGCAAGGATCTTGACGCCAGCGAGGAGAAGCAGCTTCGCACGATGGCCAAGAGCATCGTGTTGAAGGACGTCCAGTCACCCGACCGGTTGTTCGACGAAACCGCGCTCTTCCTGCACCGCGTCGTGGCCAACCTGCCCGAAGCGAAACAAAACATTCTGACCCGCCTCCATAATTCAACCGAGGTGCTGCGCGGCCGCAAGGCGCTGGTCGTGGACGACGACGCCCGCAATATTTTCGCTTTGACAACGCTTTTGGAAAATCACGAGATGGAGGTGTTGAGCGCCACGAACGGCCGGCAGGCCATTGACATTATCAAAAATGAGCCCGAGTTGAGTGTGGTGCTGATGGACATCATGATGCCGGAAATGGATGGTTACGAAACCATGCGTGAGATTCGCAAGAATCCGGACTTTCGTTCCCTCCCGATCCTGGCCCTCACCGCCAAGGCCATGAAAGGTGACCGCGAAAAATGCCTCGAAGCCGGCGCCTCCGATTACATCGCGAAGCCCGTGGACACCGACCAGCTCGTCTCCCTGTTGCGGGTCTGGCTCTACCGCTAATGGAGCCGCAAGCAAAAAGCGCAAAAGACGCCGGGCCGACGCCGGACGCTCCGATCAGTATTCTGCTGGTGGACGACGACCTGCGAAATCTGGACGTGCTGGAAAGCATTCTGGCCGCGCCCAATCTTCGCCTCGTCCGCGCGCAAACGCCCGACGAGGCGTTGCTGGCAATGGTGCACGATGAATTTGCGTGTCTAAACGGAGTCAGCACGTTCCCATCATTTTTCTCACCGCCTTTTTTCTTGAGGAGAAGGACATTCTGCAGGGCTACGACGTCGGCGCGGTGGATTATCTCACCAAACCCATCAACCCGAAAATCCTCAAATCCAAGGTCGGGGTGTTTGTGGATCTTTTCCACACCACCCGCGCGCTTACCAAGGCAAACAATGCCCTGGAAAGCGAGGTGCAACAACGCCAGCGGGCCGAGGGGGCTCTCAAGGAAGCCAACGCCCAACTCGAGTCGCGCGTCGAGGACCGCACCGCCGACCTTACCCGGGCGAACGATGAACTAAGCGGAAGCGAGGAGCGCTATCGCCAGTTGATTCGCAGTCTCCCTGCCGCCGTTTACACCACCGATGCCCAGGGGCGGGTGACGCTTTTCAACAAAGCCGCCGTGGATTTATGGGGGCGCACGCCGGAAATCGGACGCGATCTTTGGTGCGGTTCCTATAAGATTTACCATCCCGATGGGACGCCCATGTCCCTGGACCAATGTCCCATGGCGCGCACATTAAAGGAACGCCGGCCCATTCGAGGCGAAGAAATTCTCATCGAACGACCCGATGGCACCCGGCGTCACATCCTGCCCTACCCGGAGCCGATTTACGACGCGTCCCGCCGAGTTATCGGCGCGGTCAACATGCTGATCGATATCACCGAACGCAAAAAAGCCGAGGAGGCGGCCCGTCGGCTGGCGGCAATCGTCGAATTTTCCGACGACGCCATCATCAGCAAAAACCTTGAGGGCATGGTCACCAGTTGGAACGAAAGTGCCCGCCGTCTTTTTGGCTATTCCAGCGAGGAAATGATCGGACAATCCATCACCCGGCTGATTCCTCCCGATCGCCGGCACGATGAACCAGGCTTTCTCGACAGCATTACCAGGGGCGAGCCGGTGGAACATTACGAAACCATCCGCCAGCGCAAGGACGGCTCGCTGATCGAAGTTTCGCTGACCATTTCACCCATCAAAAATGCGGAGGGAAAAATCATCGGCGCATCCAAGATCGTCCGGGACATCACGGAACGCCGGCGAACGGAACAACAATTGAAGCGCGCCCACGATGAGCTGCTGGCGGCTTCGCGGGCGAAGGATGATTTTCTCGCCACCCTAAGCCATGAGTTGCGCACACCCCTGAATCCAATCCTGCTGGTTGCCAGCGACGCCGTTCACAATCCAGATCTCGCTCCCGAAGTGCGCGCCGACTTCGAGATGATTTTCAAAAACGTGGAACTGGAGGCCCGACTCATCGACGACCTCCTGGATCTCACCCGCATCACGCGCGGCAAGATTGCCCTGCACAAGCATTCGACGGACGTGCGAACGGTGTTGCAGGACGCGATTTCCACCGTGGAGGAGGATATCGCCGACAAGCAAATCGGGCTCAGCCTGAAATTGAACGCTAAGAGTCATGTGGTGTTCGCGGATCCCGTGCGGCTACAGCAGATTTTTTGGAATCTCCTCCGCAATGCGGCGAAGTTCACGCCGCACAAGGGCTCGGTCATGATTGAGACGCAGGAGACCGGCGACCGGCTTCTGGTGAAGGTCACCGATACGGGCATCGGCATGACGCCGGAGGAAATCGGCGGGCTCTTTAAGGTTTTTTCCCAGGGCGATCACGCCAACCATAGCGCGCGAAAGTTTGGCGGGCTGGGATTGGGCCTGGCAATCGCCCAAAAGCTGGCGGAATTTCATTCCGGAGAAATTCGCGCCTCCAGTGATGGCCGCGGCAAAGGCGCGACTTTCGTTGTGGAATTGCCCTTGGCGCAGATGGTCGGAAAGGAGGGCAGCCCGGGCTCGGTCGCGCCGGCGAAGGAATTGACCCCGAATCTGGCGGTGAAGTCCGCCCTGACCATTTTATTGGTCGAGGACCACGAACCGACGCGCACCTCGCTCGCGCACTTGCTCACGCGCCGCTCTTATACGGTGGTCACGGCCTCCACCCTGGCCGAGGCTCATGCCCTCGCGGACGCACAAACGTTCGACCTGCTTATTTCCGATGTCGGACTGCCCGACGGCAACGGCTACGATTTGATGGCCCAGCTCAGGAAAAATGGGATGACGCTGCGGGGCATCGCCCTGACCGGTTACGGCATGGAACAGGATATCGCCCGCAGCCAGGAAGCCGGTTTTATTGCGCACCTGACCAAGCCCGTGCGCGTGCAATCCCTGGAGGCCGCCATCAGCGCCGCCGTTGAGTTGGGCGAATAAGCGGCGGCGAAACGTTCGCTTTATCCGAAGCACCCGCCAGGAATCTTGCCTCCGAATCCGCGAAGTCGCATGATGAACGGATTACGGTGAGCAAAGAATACTACGATCCCAAAAACGTCCGCGAACTCGCGGTTACCATCGCAATCGCCGCCGGCATCAGCGCTCCGGATGCCAACATTCTGGCGGAATCGCTCGTGGATGCCGACGTTCACGGGACGTCCACCCATGGCATCACACGGCTAAACATTTACCTGCGCCGGGTCCAAAAAGGATTGATCAATCCTCACGCCGAATTGGTCGTTGAACGGCGGCGCGGCGGCACGCTCGCACTCGACGCCGGCAACGGCCTTGGTCAGGTGCAGGCGATGAAAGCATTGGAGATGCTGATTCCCAGGGCGCGGGAAAACGGGATCGCCGCCGCGACCATTCGCAACTCGCAACATTTTGGCGCGCTCTCCTATTACGCGAACAAGGCCGCCCAACAGGACATGATTTTGCTGGTGACTTCGAATTGCGAGCCCGCGATGTCGCCGGAAGGCGCGTGCCAGGCTTTTTTCGGCACCAACCCCATTGCCGCCTCATTCCCCACAGGCAAAGGCTGGCCGGTCAAAATCGACCTCGCCACCTCCATCGTCGCGCGCGGGAATATCGTCGCAGCTCAAAAACGCGGGGAAGCCATCCCCGCCGGATGGGCGTTGACGTCGGAGGGCGAGGCGACGACGGATGCCGCCACCGCGCTGGCCGGCACCGTGCTGACCATGGCGGGCCATAAGGGTTACGCGCTGGCGTTGATGGTCGAGATTTTTTCCAGCGTCCTCTCCGGCGCCGCCATCGGGTCGTCCATCGGATCCATGTATAAAAATATGGATCGAAAACAGGATGTGGGCCATTTCTTTTGCCTGCTCGATATCGCGGCGTTCATGGACGTGGCGGAATTCAAACAGCGGCTCGACGAAACCATCGATCAAATCAAAGGCTGCCGCAAACGTCCCGGCGTGAAGGAAATCAAGGTGCCGGGCGAAGGCTCTTATCTTCGCGCGCAGGCGAGCCTCGCCCGCGGCATCCCGATCGATGAAGCGACGCGAAAGGAACTGGCGACGCTGTGCCAGGAATTAAATGTTCCCTTCACGCTCGAAAAGCTCGCGCCCGCCGCAAATTAAATCATGTCATCCCCCGATATTTTGATTACTGAAGTCATGGGCGGTCCGCCCGTGGAGGATTTGAAAAAACGGTTTAACGTGGCGGTCGAGCCGACCCTGTGGAAGACACCGGACAAGATCAAGGCGTTGCTGCCCGAATGCCGCGCGATCATCGTACGCAATCAAACGCGAATTGATGCCGACCTGATCGCCGCCGCGCCGCGCCTCCAGGTGGTCGGCCGCGCCGGCGCGGGCCTCGATAATATTGAAATGGCTGCGGCCACCGCCGCTGGTGTGGTGGTCGCCAGCACGCCGGATCAAAATTCCATTTCCGTCGCCGAACTCACGATCGGCCTGATGCTCTCGCTCGCGCGGCATATCCCGGCCGCGAATCAGCACGCGAAAGGCGGCGGTTGGGAACGCCAGCGGTTTTTCGGCACGGAACTTTACGGCAAGAATCTCGGCGTGATCGGCTTGGGCCGCATCGGCTTGTTAACGGCCTCGCGCGCACGGGGATTGGGCATGAACATCCTCGCCCAGGACACCCGCATCAGCCGCGATGCGGTGGCCGTGACGGAAACGCGCGCCCGGCTGATGGATTTGGATTCTTTGCTCAGCGAGTCCGATTTCGTTTCCTGCCACGTGCCGCTGGTGCCGGAAACCCGCCGCTTCTTCAATTACGATCGATTTTGCCGGATGAAGCCGACGGCATATTTTTTAAATCTGTCCCGCGGTGAAGTGGTGGATGAAGCGGGCCTGATTCGTGCCTTGCAGGAGAAGCGCATCGCCGGCGCCGCGCTCGACGTCCGCGAACAGGAACCGGCCCCGCCGAGCCCGCTCGCGGAAATGGAAAATGTCATTCTCACACCGCATATCGCCGCGTTCACCCACGAGGCGCAGGTGCGGGTGACCGCCGCCGTCTGTCAGGATGTGGCCGCCGTGCTCGAAGGCCGCGCCGCGAAAAACTTCGTCAATTTTTCCGTGCCACGCCCGCGATCCGCGTGAAGGCGGAAGTTACCAGTAGGAATTTGTAATGCTCACGGATGCGCCCGAGGCGATGTTCCGGGGAAATCGGAAAAACTCGGTGTGGGTGTCCCCGAACAACATCACGTATCGTCGCTGGCCTTTGTAGCTGTGCCACGGTGGATTGGCGTTCGGATCGAAGCCGGCATTCTCCCAAATCCAATCTCCCTGGATGATTTTGGTCACGGGACGGATCGCGATCTCGGTTGCCTTGATGGGAGCCGACGAGGACGCGCTGCCCGTGCCGGTGACATGTTTCACTCCCCACGCATCGAACGCCCACTCGGTGCAATAGCTGTTGCCATATTCCACGAAACAATTCTTCGCCTGGTAATTGGGATCGCCCTTGTCGGAGGGACAATGCCAGCTTTCCACGGCGGAAACGTATTTGTTGAGTGGGCGGTTGGTCTTGTCGGTATAGATTCCAAAATTCGGCACCAGCCATAGCGTGACCGGCGTGGGCGTCCCGCGTTGTCCTCCGAAATCCCCCCAACCGGAAGTCGTGGGATACCAGCTATTGTTGTCGTCGGCGTACATCGTCCAGCCCAAACCCGTCTGGCGATTATTGTTGGTGCATTGCGTGCGCTTGCCTTGCTCTTTCGCACGACTCAACGCGGGCAGCAGCAACGCGGCGAGAATGGCGATGATGGCAATCACCACCAGCAACTCGATGAGGGTGAACGCTTTCGCCCGGCCCGGCTCGCGCAACGAACAGTCCCATTCCCGAATCGAGTCCTTGCTGACCACCTGCCTTGTGTAAGGGGGTTGCACGAACCCATCATGCCGCAAAAGAATTCGTTTGTCGTGGCATTTTGTCACGCGATCTCAATTCCAGTTGTTTACGCTCTTTTCGGGGGAGGAACGATCTTTGGGGAATACAGCATCACGCATCTTCAAAAAGGCAACCCACACAAATATGTCTTGGTCACCTAAAAACCCGCATTGATTGTGGCCGCAAAGTATGAAATCCTAAGGGGTATGCTAGATGTTTTCTCGCTGGGTGGCTTCGCGTTGTGTCTGCGCCGGGCTGTGCTTGTAACTGGTCTTTGGCTGGCCATGATGTCTTCATCCTCTGCACAGGAATTTCGGGCCGCCTGGGCGGACGTGTTTCATGTTGGGATGGGCAGCACCACCGAGGTGAACAACATGGTTTCCACGCTGGTTTCAGGACATTACAACGTGGTCATCGTTCAAGTGTTGGCTTACATGGACAATACGACCGCGTCTCATGGAGCACATTGGAAATCCAATATCCTTCCCCGCTCAAGTCGCGTCACCGCCGGTTTTGATCCGCTCGCCTACCTCTGCCAGCAGGCGCACGCCAATGGCATCGAAGTCCACGCCTGGCTCGGCGGCAGCGGCGCAGCCATGTATCGTGTCTCGACCAGCTTTCCACCGGCAAACAACGCCACCCTCGCCGCCCATCCGGAATGGTTTATTGCTCCCTACACCAACAGCGAAGGCGGAGCGCCCGTGCTCGTCGATGGCAATTACGCCCTCGATATGGGTTCCCCCGACGTCCAGGAATACATTGTCAGCATCGTGCGGGAACTGGTGACCAACTATCCCATCGACGGCATCAACTGGGACGATGAGTTGAACGGGACGGGCTACAATGTGGGCTTCGGTTACCCCGCCACCAGCCAGGCCAATTACCCCCGGTCTGGCCTCGCTCGTTACCGCATCAACACCGGCGCGGTGGGCACCCCCGTCAATACCGACACCGCCTGGGCAAATTATCGCCGCCGGTACAAAAACGAATTGATGGCCCGCGTCCAGGCCGAGATGCAGTCGATTAAAACCAATCCCCGCCAGCCATTGCGCCATACGACCGCTGCCCTCGCCTACAGCCCGGTGCCGGGCTCGTGCAATTTCGTCGGCTCCGTGCCGTATACTTACTTCTGCGATTGGAACAGCATGCTGCTAAACGGCTGGGTGGACGCCGTGATCCCGCAGACCTATAGCAGCAGCACGTTTAGCAACTGGGCTAATCTGAGCGCTTCCTGCTGGGAGCATAACCGCAACATTTTTCCCGGCATCGGCGCCTATCTCAACCCCGACAACATCATCGCCAACCATATCAATTATACGCGCAGCCTGGGCTTGAAGGGCAACGCCATCTATTCGTATGCCGTTGCCAATAATTCGAGTCCTTACAATGGCGACTGGTGGGCCTACGCCGCTTCAACGGTTTATACCAACAGCGTTTCCACGCCCGTGATGCCATGGCGCAATCCCGCCACCGCCACCGAAGGCATTGTTTGGGGACGCGTCCGAGATGACCTCACCGGCCTCTACGTGGACGACGCCACTGTGACGGTAACCGGCGGTCCGACCGTGAAAACGGATGGCAACGGCTACTATGTCGCCACACTCGTGCCCGCCACGATGGGCGGCACGGCGCATTTGACGACGGCGAGCAAATCGGGGGCGATCCCACAATCCACCAACGCAATCGCGCTCGCTGGCGATGTGGTCCGCTATGATTTAATCCTCAATGCCGGATTGCCGGCCGCGCCGAGCGGTTTGACCGCGACTGCGGTGAGTACATCGCAGATTCAACTGGCCTGGACAGACAATGCCACCAACGAAACCGCATACCAGGTGGCGCGCGGAACCGTTCCGGGCGGGCCTTACACGCCCATTGCGACGCTGGTTTCCAATTCGGTCAGCTTCACCAACACAAGCTTGCCGCCCGCCTCGACGTATTATTATGTGGTGCGCGCCACCAACGCGATCGGCGCCTCGGCCTACTCGGCGCCAGCGGTTGCCACGACGTTGACCAACACGGCGCCCGTCATCACACTCCAGCCGCAAAATCAGACCGTGGTGATCAGCAACAGCGTCACCTTCTCGGTTACCGTGGTCGGCACCGCCCCTTTCAGCTATCAATGGCTTTTCAACGGCGCTCCGATTGCCGACGCCACCGCCAGTTCCTTTGCGTTGGCGGCCGCTCAATATTCAGACGGCGGAAATTATTCCGTCACCGTCACGAACACTTTCGGCAGCGAGACCAGTTCCAATGCCTCGCTCACCGTACTGACAGCGCAGCCCACGATTCAGATCGCCAACATCTGGAACATCCAGGCGGGATCGCGCGCCTACGTCACCAGCGGCACCACTGAGCGCGGCATTTGCATCAACCCCTTCACCGGCCATGTCCTGCTCGTCAGCCGCTCGGCGGCGGTGGCCGGCAGCCTCGGGATTTTCATCCTTGATGCCAATACCGGCGCGGACTTGGGCACGATGAGCACCAGCGGCGTCACCAGCGCCGCCACGTTTCTGCTGAACAAAATCGACGTCGCCGACGACGGGGTGATTTATGGCGGCAACCTCACAACCGCAAGCGCATCTTCGCCGTTTGTCATTTATCGCTGGTCCAGCGAAGGGGCGCCCACAGCCGCAATAGTTTACTCGGGAGCACCCGATGGCGGCATCACCACGCGCTGGGGGGATACGTTTTCCGTCACGGGCGCGGGCGTAAACACTCGTATCGTGGTTTCCGGTTCCGGAGCAACGAACGCGGTGGTGTTCACCACCAGCGACGGAACGAATTTCACGGCCAACGTCGTTAACCCGGTCGTGCTGGTGGCGGCGGCCGAATTTTCGCGCGGGCTCTACGCGCTCGGAACCAACACATTTTACATCAAGAATCGCGCGGTCACCGCCGGCCGGATTTACACTTACGACACTGCCGCCAACAGCAGCACAAAAACCACCGATATCGCGCCGCTGGATCAATACATGCAGGCCATCGCCGTGGTTACGAATTACAATCTGCTCGCCGGCGTCATCGACGACAATACTAGCGTGAACGCCGGTCACAGTGTGAAGGTGTACGACATCTCGTCACCCGGCTCGGCGGTCGTGGTTTCAAACTTTTTCTTTCTGCCGATCAACGCCGGCACCAACAGCCCCAATCCCAACTTCGGCGGGGCGGTGGACACAGATGGGAATCGCATCGTGGCGCTCGACACGCAGAACGGCGTCGTCGCGCTGCAAATCGTGGTTAACAACCCTCCGCCGCGAATCAACAATATGGTTCTGTTGCCGGACAGCCTTCGTTTGTTCCAGTTGAACACCGATCCGGGCAGCTTTTTCATTCAAGGCAGCTCGGACTTCACCAACTGGCTGGACCTCCCGGTAACGCGCACCAACGGGTTGTTTCAGGTGATGGATCCCGTCACCAACGCCGCGGCCCGATTTTACCGCACCAAATCACCGGGTGAACAATGATTCCGCGGGAGGAAGCCTGAAGGAGAGCTGCCCTTTTACTCGGTGATCTTTTTCAGTTCCTCTTTGGCACCCGGGTAGTTCTGTAGGGCTGCTTTGACAAACAACTCCCTGGCCTTGCTGAGATCTTTGTCCACCCCGTCGCCGGTTGCGTAACGTTGTCCCAGCCTAAACTGGGCGGCTGCGTCATCGGGGATGGGCAAGTCCAGTTTGGGCTTCGGCCGGGCGTTCTGTTGGTCGGCCTTCAAATCTTCCTCCGTGATTCGATGCACCCTCGACGGCGGATTGGTGATCGCCGGGGCATTGGTCAAAGTGGCGACTTTGGTCACATTGGTGCGCTCGTATTCCGCCGCCGAATGATAATAAGCCTCGGTGGAGACGGTCAGCGTTTTGGTTTGCACACGATCATCCTGACGAGTGGCTACCAGGCCCCTGGCTTTCCAGATCTGCATCGAGGGATCATCAAACGAGATCAGTTTCCAACTGGTCACGCCGGAGACACCTTTGATCAATTCCAGCGTCTCATGATCGTCCATTTTGCGGTCGGCCATGGGCTGCACCAACTCGGCGATGCTCTTGTTGCCCTCATAAACCACCCCGATGGCATACTCCGAGAAACGATACACGCGCACGCGACGACCCATGAGCTGGATGCTGTTGACCGGCGCCCCGTAACGCGCTTCGATGGCGGAGGGTGTGTCGCCCAGTTTGGCGAATCCAGTTGTGGCCGCAACAAGCGCAAATGCCGTTATCAAAAAGATTTTCATTTGGAACCGCAGGGCAAAACAGGGGCTCTGCCGGGTCGTCCGTAATCTATCTTTAATCTGCCGGCGAAACCATCGAATTGCAAAAAGTCTTTGTTCCCGGACATCGACAACCCGGTATCGCACGCGAACCCCTGATAGTTTTGTCCTAATTATTGATGGCTTAATTCTATTTACTTGACACATATTCTGGTTGGATAAATGCGATCAGAATACCATGAAAAAACTCCTTGCTACCCTCATTGTTCTGTCCGCGTTTGCCGTCACTTCCGCGAAAGCTGCTACCATCCTGGCCAACGACGACATTTTCGTTGAAACCAGCTCCGATGGAACCGTTACCACCACCTACAACGGATACGTTCCGGGCGGCCAGGTGGCCTTCGGCCTGGCGGCTGCCAATGGCATTGCCACCGGTCGACGCCGTTCGTTCATCGAGTTTACCATCGGCCCAGACCCTGTGGTTTCGGCGACATTCATGATTTACAACTACTGGGGCGCCAACATGGGCGGCGGCAGCAACCCGGCGGGTAACGGCCAGATCCGGCTCCGCGCAACACCGGTTGGTACGCCGGTAACCTTTACCGAACCGGCCTTGAGCATCGATACTACTTATGTTCCCCCGACGGATGCCCAATTCAACAGCACGCTGGCCACCATCACCGTCTCCACAATCGGCTGGCAAACCATCGATGTCACCAGTTGGTACAATGCCCGCCTCGGCCAGACCACGACCCTGCAAATTCATGGAGTGCAAACTGGCGGTTTTGATTTCCCCATCTTTGAAGACCGGGAAGGCACCGCGTTTCTCAACGGCTCGGACAACACCATCGCCAACTCTGGCCCCATGATCGTAACCGTCATCCCTGAGCCGGGCACCTTCGCCCTTGCCTCGCTGGGCGCCGCGAGCTTCCTGGTTCTGCGCCGCAAGCAACGCGCTTAAGGCATCGGGAAAGTCCTCTTTCAGTTCAACGCCCTTGTTCCTCACGGACCAAGGGCGTTTTTCATTCCTCAAATGGATGTGCAGACGTTCGATTCAACTTTCCCTCCAAATTGGTCGCTTGTCGAAAATGGCGCGTCCGGCAGGACTTGAACCTGCAACCTTCTGATCCGAAGGCAAAAAAGCACTCGCAATCCCCAGGAAAACAGTGGTTTTTCAGGGCATCTGAAAGCGACCGGTGTGTATCGGCATAGGCCGGCATAGAACCTTTAGTGTAAAAAAAGGTACCGACTGGCGCTAATCAAAGGAATAAATCCGCCGCGACATTGAAGTGCCTGCAGAGCACACGCACGTGTTCTACGGTCAGTTTACGCTCCCCACGGAGAATCATCGGTCCGAGAGTGCGATGCGCCCCCAGCAGGCGAGAGAGGTCTGCCCCACTCATCTTGTGTTCCTCAAGCAAATGCCGCAGAGCCTCCAGGCCTGTGACCCTGGGGGCCGACACGCCACCGTGCTCGGTTTCATAGTCTTGGACCAATCGGCAAAGCAGATCGAAGTAGTCTTCCTGATCGGTTGTCAGGTTTTGGCCGGCCATCGTGTCGGTCATCCCGGTAACGTTCTCCAGGTCCACCTTGTCACGGATGGGCCGCGGCATGAGTATTCCGCATAGGCCGGTGTAGTTCTTCGGTAAGTGCGCAAATTGAATTGGCTGTCTTAGGCCTTTCATAATCTGTCCTTCCATGTGTCTTTGCTGTATTCGGCGTGCGTCATCAAAAGCAATGTGTAAATAATTTGCCGGTTGAAATGGGCCGCCACAACCAGCCGAAAATCATTTCCGCACACGTTGAAAACGAGCACCTGCCGGCCGCTTTTGACCCTCACCGCGTCGGTGTTTGGATAAGTCCGCCGAACGTCGGCCAGACTTCGCCATTCTGCCGCCCTGACAATCCTGCGCCATGCTTCCAGGTAACTGGTGGTTTTGGGGTGCAGTTTCCCCGCTTGCACCAGAAACGCTTCTTTGATGATGCGCACGCATACAATTTGTATTCCCCGGGATGCTCTGTCAACCCTGGATGTGAAGGAACATTTCAGTCAACCTACAAATGCCGGGCCAGAGCTCGGGTCTGCTGCGGAACCGGAATAGGACGCTGCTGAACGCCAGCGTGGCCCTCCAGACCGCATCATGGGAGTGAAAGCGAGGAAGCCCAGTAAGCTCAGTCTCGGACGCCCGAATCTTCCTTTGCGATCCGCGAGTCCACCCGGCGGCAGAAGTCATAGACAAACGGGTGGTGCCTTGTAAGGCGAGCGATTTGCCGTGCCGTTTCATCTCCTTGGCCTGCGGTATCGGCTGCTTTCATGGCCGAGGAACAAGCGGAATAGACGTCTATGCCCGAGAGTTCGTAGGCGGCACCTTCGCACATCCAGCGCAAAGACGACAGGGCAATAGCCAAAGCGGCGGAAGGGTTTTCCGCCAGAAGATCCTTGGCCGCACGGTTCAGCGTGCGCGGCTCACAAGGAGAAGTCAGAGCCAGGTTTACCGCCAGGTCCAGGAACCCAAGCTGGCGAGCAGTGGCAAACCACTTCCCCTCCGATCCGGGGCTGAGCCGGATTAAGTCGTCCAGAAGCTCCTTCGGGTCCTTTTCTGGATACTTCTCCGACAAAGCGCGGAACGTCGCCACGCCGGTTCCTCTTCGATTGGCTGAAAACGCGTAGCGCGAATAAGCCTCCTGCCGTTTACCCACGGACAAGAGAATTGCCTCACACTCATGGTCGATAACCCAGTCGCTGGCGTAGGGACCCCGCAATCCCGCCGCGTAATCGAGAGCTTCTTCCGGGCGGCCAAGGCTCACGAGCGCCTTGACGCCAAAGCGCTGGGCGTGCCACAGGCGGGAAGAGTGGCGCTTAAGCAGATCGAGCAATTCCTCGCAACGGCCCGACTCCAGCAGGCAGGAGAGACAGGCGCTCTCGCCACGGAAGTAACTGGGTTTTGCCCCCGTAAACCAGCTTGCGTCCAGAATGGGCATGAGTTCCTCCAGCCATTTCTGCCGCAGTTCGTTGGAGCCACAAAGCTCGCCCCAACGGTCCGACACCTCAATCGTGTAGTCCACACCGTCCTCCTGAAATGCCTCCCACAATCGTCCGAGCCATTTCTCCCGGGTCTTGAGGTCCACTTGGGCCTCGATCGGATACTGAATCACCTCATGAACGGCACTGTTGACAGCGCCCCCGAGCAAGCCGGATGAGGTGTCGATCTGCTGGAGCGCCGGCCAGAGCTTTTCGATCAGCTTGATAGCGCCCTCGGCGGCCAGCACGGGGTCACGTCGTCCCGCTTTCCGAATTTCCGAAACGGCTTCCTTCAAGCGCTGGGCGGCGAGCCTGGATGCCCGCCAACCAAACGCGCAGGCCCGGAATCTGGCCGCAAACTGCCATTTGTGTTCTTTGGACATATTGAAGTCGCCGAAAGCAGTCAGGCCGTGAGCCGCTTCCATCGTTCCTGGGCTGCTTCAGCAAATGAAGGGGCCCGCCCGCTTTTGCCCGAGACGAGCTTCTCAAACGCCGACACGAAACCTGATTTTCGCGAATGAGCAGTGCGAACGAACTGAACCACCGTGCCCCATTCTGCTGGTTGGCCTGCCGTGCAATAGAGGTTACGAGCTTTCTCGAAGTGCTCCAGGGCCTCGCGGTAATACTTGCTCTTGCCGGCATTGACGATGCGAAGGCCCAAAGCGCGATACAATTTCGCTGCCGCGAGGGTGTCTCTCTTCGTCAAACCTTCGGCTGCCGGTTCAGTGCAATAATGGCTCTGCGCCTCCAATTCCCCCGGGTTCGCTAAATGAATCCGCGGGGCCAACCGGTCCCAAGCCTTAACCTTCACGCACAGGGAGATGAAATCACCAAGGTCGGCTTTGTCAGCAGCGACCATGGCCCGCTCCTGCCAGACAGCCTTCTCCTTTTTGGGCACGAAGCGCATCAATTGCTCGTAGGCGAACTCGTTCGGGTTCTTCTCGAAATCAGCCCAAGCCAGAGCCAGCGCATCGTCTTTTCGCCCTAAATGGTGGAGAATTTCCGGTTTCAGCCGATCCAACTCGTAATCGTCCTCGTTGTGCCAGTCTCGCTTCATTTTCAGGGTCATTCCCTTTTCCACCCACTCCAGCGCCTTGGGCCAGTGTTTTTTGGTGACCTCCATTTTCGCCAGGTGCTCGCAGTCGCGCGGGCTGAATCCCAGCCTTTCGCAAAGGGACGCATAGGAGGCGGCGTCCCCCAAAGATTCGTAAATCCCCTTGAGCGACATCGCCGCTAACCGAAGGTCATTTTCGTATTCGAACATTGGTCTTGTGGAGCCCTCCCCGCGTGTGGGTAGCGCCTTCTCGACTAACCCTTGGAAATGGCTGATAAGCAAGTGCCTGCCTTCTGTGTCGAGCGCCTTGATAGCTTCTGTTTCGATGTCGTTGCAAAAACCGTAGTCATCGTTCTTCATCCAGTTGAGCAACTGGGAAAAAGTGTCCTTCGCGGACAGCCCTGCCGCCTGACGTGCCTCAATCCAACTGCAAATCAGGCGATGAAAGAAATTGGCCAAATCGCATTCGTCATCAGTTTCTTCAATTTTGGCATGTGCGCCGGAGAGGAAGATTTCGTAGAGCCCCACCGCTCTCTTGGCTTCGCTGCCCTTCACAAGCGCCTCCACCCGTCCCTGGACTCGGTCCAGTTTGGATACCATGCCGGATACCTCGTTCCAACGGACAAAACGTCCCGGCATGAGTGCACTCCGGATGTCAGCGACCAGCGGATCTTCAACGCTCTTGCTCATTTCCGGGTAATTTAATTGCAGAGCACTGGGGAAGGCACTTCGAAAACAGCGAACCATAGACAGATGGCGCATGAACGAGGAGTCTCAAGCTCTATCCGGTTCCGTTCCTCATGTGGACTATTTGGATCGAATACGAACCGGAATTTGGAGCTTCTGACTTTCCAAGTGTAAAATCAGGTACGCAGGTATTTTATGGCCTTCGCACAAACTGAAAAAACCTCGATTTTGCTCAGAAACTGGCGCGTCCGGCAGGACTTGAACCTGCAACCTTCTGATCCGAAGTCAGAAGCTCTATCCAATTGAGCTACGGACGCATTCAAAAAAACGCGGCTCGTCCGGCGATTTTGAGGGTGAATTTCTCTCCCTCATCTGGAGATGCGAAACCTTTCCCATGCCCGCCATCGAACCACTCACAGTATGCCATCATGCACTTGTGTCTCGCAAGGAAATCACTCACCACACCGTTACCGGGTGCATCCAATACTTTCTCGAATCGACGATTTTCTGCCAAAAGATCTCCGGCGCGAAGAGGTACGAAAAGGCGCGAATGACGCTAAAACCTTGAGGTTTCACAGCGCGCGAAAGGCGGAAAAAGCTCCTGGCTCCGTGTTCCTTGCGTTCTCGATGTTTAAACTTTTCCGAATCCGCCCCTGCTTTCCTGAGAACTTCCATCCTCTTCGGATTGAATCATCAGTATCCGGTAACCATTCTCACGCTGGCCGGTCATAATCCATTATGGCAGTGTTGCGTTGAATGAGCGACATGCCGGAAGCGAGCTTCGACATGGCGGCCTGCCTGGCGCGGGTGCGCCAGCGCGACGAACAGGCCGCGCGCGAGCTCTTCCAGCATTTGTATCCGCTCGTTGCCCGCCTCGTGCGGTCGCACCTGCCCCGGCGCACCAGCCCGGAAGATTTGACGCAGACGGTGTTTATGAAAGTGTTCGCGAACCTGGACAAGTTCTCCGGTACGGTGCCGCTGGAGCATTGGGTGTCCCGCATCGCGGTCAACACCTGTCTCAATCAACTGGCGGCCGAAAAGGTCCGGCCCGAATTGCGCTGGGCGGATTTGAGCGAGGACCAGGCCGAGGCGTTGGATGCGGTGATGGCTGCTCCGGAGGAACAGGAGCCGACCCGCAACCTGGCGGCGCGGGAGATCGTCGAGAAATTATTGACGCAGCTCGCGCCGCCCGAACGCCTGGTGCTGACGTTGCTGCATCTCGAGGGTCGCACGGTGGCCGAGGTGCAGGAAATCACGGGGTGGAATGTGCCGGTGATCAAAGTGCGCGCGTTCCGCGCGCGGCGAAAATTGAAGAAGCATTTCGATAAATTAATGGGGGAAAAGAAATAGCAATCGCGGCCGGGCGGTCGCCGAGTTGCGGGTTGCGGGCGTCGAAAGATATGAAACCAAATGACAATCAACTGGAGCGGCTGTTGCAGGCCGCGGCCAAGGCTCCGCCGGGGGGAACGGCGGAAATTCCCGGTGGCCTGGAATCGCGCGTGCTCGCGCAGTGGCGTGCAGGCACAGTGGACGAGGATGATTCGCTGTTCATGTTCACGTTTCTGCGGCGTTCGCTGATCGGCGCCGTGGCCGTGCTGGCGCTGTGCGCCGCGTGGAGCCTTACGCAGCCGTTGAGCGAGGCCTCCACGGATGGCTCGGCGCTCGCGAGTTACGAGTCGCAGGCGGGCTTTTACCCATGAGCCCCACCCGCAAATGGAAACTCGGGCTGTACGTTGCGCTGATTTTTCTGGTAGGCGCGGGCAGCGGCGCGGTCATCGCCTGGCAGACCAGCCGTAAAACGCCGATTCCGCCGACGCCAACGCCCATCATCGCCACCCGCCTGAAGGAACGATTTCAGGACCGGCTCGCCCTGACGCCGGAGCAGATGCAGAAAATCGGGCCGATGATTGACCAGGCGATGGCGCGGCTCGAAGTGATCCGGCGGGAAACCGCCACGCAGATTTTTGCCAACGTCACGAACATGCACGACCAGGTCGCCGCGGTGCTCACTCCGGAGCAGCGGATCAAGTTCGATCAGTTGGAACAGGAGCGTCATGATTATCTCCGCGTGAAGTACGGCGCCTCCACCAACAGTCCCTGATTTTACCCTATGCCCACCACCGACGAGCGAAACCCGGAACGTACTGTCTCCGCGCCTCATCATCCGAGCAATCCTCTTCCACCGACAAATGGGGAACCGCCCTCTCCGGGGCAGGCGTCCGTGCTGAAGCAGATCGTCATCTTCGCGGCGTGCGTGCTCGTGCTCGCCTTGATCGTCCTTTTCGTGCGGCATCGCAGCGCGGTGGCCGACAGGAAGGCCGCCGGCGTTGGCCGCACCAACGCTCCCGTGCAGGTGGTCGCCGGGGTCGTCGCGAAGAAGGACATGCCGATTTTCCTCGAAGGTGTCGGCACGGTGCAGGCGTTCAATACCGTCACTGTCCGCCCGCGGGTGGATGGCCAGGTGGAAAAGATCGGTTTTACCGAAGGTCAGGAAGTCCACGCCGGCGATGTGCTGGCGCAAATCGACCCGGCACCGTATCAAACCGCGCTCGACCAGACGGCTGCCAAGAAGGGACAGGACGAGGCGCAACTGGCAAACGCCCGGGTGGACCTGGGTCGGTACAAGGATTTGCTCGCGAACGAAGGCGTCACCCAGCAGCAATACGACACGCAGAAGGCGCTGGTGGATCAGCTCGCGGCGACGGTGAAAGCGGACGAGGCCGCCATCGAGAGCGCCAAGGTGCAGCTTGCGTATGCGACCATCGTTTCGCCCATCGACGGTCGCACCGGCATTCGCCAGGTGGACCAGGGCAACATCGTTCACGCCGGCGACGCGGGCGGCATCGTGGTCATCACGCAGTTGAAGCCGATCTCGGTCGTGTTCACCCTGCCGGCACAGACGCTCAATCGCATTCGCAAGGAATCTGATGGCACCGATCTCGATGTGCTGGCGCTGGACCACGACGGCACGAACGTCATCGCGCGCGGCAAGCTGGCCGTGATCGACAATCAGATCGATGTCACCACCGGCACGATCAAACTGAAGGCGACATTTCCCAACGACGACTTGCATCTCTGGCCCGGTCAATTCGTGAATGCGCGGCTGCTGGTCACGGTAAAGAAAGACAGCGCCGTGGTGCCCGCCTCGGTGATTCAACGCGGACCGGAAGGCGCGTTTGTATTCGTCATCAAGGACGACCAGAGCGTCGAAGTCCGCCCGGTGAAGGTGGATCTCATCGAGCAGGGCGAGGCGCTGGTGGATGAAGGCTTAAAGCCCGGCGAAAAGGTTGTCGTCGACGGCCAGTATAAATTGCAAAAAGGTTCGTTCGTGAAGACCACCGACGGTTCCGGCCCGGGTGGCAAGGCGCCGGACTTTGGCAAGAAGGGCAAATCGGGCAAGAAAGCGGCGGCGGAAGACGCCGGCCACGCGTCCTGACGGGTCATCGCTGAACGGCCACCACCCCAACCGCGAGCACGTTTGAATATCTCCGAGCCATTCATCAAGCGGCCGATTGCGACATCGCTTCTGATGTTCGGCGTGCTGCTCATGGGCGCGCTCGGTTACACGCTGCTGCCGATTTCATCGCTGCCGCCGGTGGATTTTCCGACCATTCAGGTGACCGCCCAATATCCCGGCGCGAGTCCCGACGTGATGGCTTCCTCCGTTACCACGCCGCTGGAACGTCAATTCGGCGAAATCAGCGGGCTGGCGACGATGACCTCCGTGAGTTCATTTGGTAACACGGCCATCACGCTGCAATTCGTGCTCGACCGCGATATCGATGCCGCCGCGCAGGACGTGCAGGCGGCCATCAACGCGGCGAACGGTGTGCTGCCGAAGATGCCGAACCCGCCGGTGTACAGCAAAGTGAACCCGGCCGACACGCCGATCCTCACGTTGCAACTGACCTCGGACACGCTGCCGCTTGAAAAGGTCAACGACCTTGCCGATACCGTCATCGCGCAAAAGCTGAGCGAAGTTTCCGGCGTCGGCCTTGTGACCATCGAAGGCAATCAAAAGCCCGCGATTCGCGTTCGCATCAATCCCGCCGCCATCAGTTCGCAGGGTTTGAGCATGGAGGACGTGCGGAATGCGCTGATGCAAAACAACGTCAACGCGCCCAAGGGCAGTTTTGACGGCGCGCGCCAGTCGTATGCGATCAACGCGAACGACCAGATTTTCTCGGCGGCGGAATTTGCGAACGTCATCGTGACCTATACAAACGGCGCGCCGGTAAGAATCAAGGATATCGGGGAAGTCATCGACAATGTCGAGAACGCCCGCATGGGCGGCTGGGTGAGTGACGCGCACGGGGATCAACCGGCGGTGATTGTGGATATCCAGCGCCAGCCCGGCGCGAACATCATCGAAACCGCCAACCGCGTCAAAGCGCTGCTGCCGAAATTGCGCCTCACGATTCCGCCGTCGGTGAAGATTTCCATTTTCACCGACCGCACCGAAACGATCCGGGCGTCGGTGCACGACGTGCAGTTCACCTTGTTCCTGGCGGTGATGCTGGTGGTGCTGGTGATTTTTTTCTTCCTGCGAAAATTCTGGGCCACGGTGATTCCCAGTGTCGCGCTGCCGCTCACGCTCATCGGCACCTTCGGCTTGATGAAGCTCGCGGGTTTCAGCCTGGATAATCTTTCGTTGATGGCGCTGACGATTTCGACCGGATTCGTCGTGGACGACGCCATCGTGATGATCGAGAACATCGTGCGCTACATCGAGCAGGGAGAGAAGCCGATGGCCGCCGCGCTCAAGGGCGCGAGCCAGATTGGTTTCACGATCATCTCGCTCAGCGTATCGCTGGTGGCGGTGTTCATTCCGCTGATTTTCATGACCGGCATCGTGGGGCGGCTGTTCCGCGAGTTCGCCATCACGTTGAGCGCCGCCGTGGCGGTGTCGGCATTCGTGTCGCTCACGCTCACGCCCATGATGTGTGCGCGATTGCTGAAGCCGGAGAGCGACGAAAAGCATGGCCGCCTTTACCTGATGACCGACCGGTTCCTGCAATGGATGCTTGATACCTACGACCGCAGTTTGAAATGGGTGCTGCGCCACCAGGCATTCACGGTTGGCATCGCGCTGATAACGATGGTGGCCACGGTCTGGCTGTACCTCATCATTCCCAAAGGACTCCTGCCGGAGCAGGACACCGGCATGATCATCGGCGTGACGGATGCCGCCCAATCCATTTCCTTCAAGGACATGGTCAAACGGCAGCGGGAAATTGCGGAAATCGTGCGGCAGGATCCCGACGTGGTTAGTGTCGCTTCGTTTGTTGGCGCGGGCACGGTGAATCCGACCGTCAACTCCGGCCGGCTCTACATCAATCTCAAAAAGCGAGACGACCGGAAGGCGAACGCCATCCAGATCATCGAGCGGTTGCGCGCGGCCACCGAATCGGTGCATGGCATCTCCCTCTTCATGCAGGCGGCGCAGGACGTCCAGATCGACAGTCGCGTCAGCCGCACGCAATATCAATACACATTGCAGGATGCTGATATCGGCGAATTGTCGGAGTGGGCGCCGAAATTACTCGCGGCGTTGCGCAATAAACCCGAGTTGACGGATGTCGCCTCGGATCAACAATCCGGCGGCTTGCAGGCGAACGTGGAGGTGGACCGGTTGAAAGCTTCGCGGCTCAACATCATTCCGCAGGCGATTGACGATACGCTGTATGACGCCTTTGGCCAGCGGCAGGTCTCCACGATCTTCACGCAACTGAACCAATATCGTGTGGTGCTCGAAGCGTTGCCGCTATATCAGCTTAACCCGGAGGTGCTCGACAAAATTTATGTGAAGTCCACCTCCGGCCAGATGGTGCCGTTAAGCGCGTTCGCCAAAATAAAGATCGGCACCGCGCCTCTCACCATCGTGCACCAGGGGCAATTTCCGGCGGTGACGCTGTCATTCAACCTGCGTCCGGGCGCGTCGCTCGGTCACGCGGTGGATGCGATCAAGGCGGCGGAAAAGGAAATCGGCATGCCGGAGACGGTCGAGGCCACCTTTTCGGGCAGCGCAGCGGAATTTCAGTCGTCGTTGAGGAGCGAACCCTTTATGAAAGTTACATTCATCCGATCACGATCCTGTCGAGCCTGCCGTCCGCGGGCGTGGGCGCGTTGCTCGCGTTGATGATTTGCGGACAGGACCTATCGCTCGTCTCGCTCATCGGCATCATATTATTGATCGGCATCGTGCAGAAGAATGCCATCATGATGATCGATTTCGCGCTCGACGCGGAACGCAATGAGGGTTTGCCGCCGGAGAAATCCATTTATCAGGCGTGTCTCCTGCGCTTTCGTCCGATCATGATGACATCCATGGCCGCATTGCTGGGTGCGCTGCCGCTCGCGC
Source organism: Limisphaerales bacterium (assembly GCA_044223735.1). Classification (GTDB taxonomy): domain Bacteria; phylum Verrucomicrobiota; class Verrucomicrobiia; order Limisphaerales; family UBA8199; genus JBGALR01. The sequence continues at coordinate 284,410 of JBGALR010000002.1, forward strand.
TGCAAAGCGGCACCGGTTCGGAACTGCGCCGCCCGCTCGGCATCGCCATCGTTGGCGGGTTATTGCTTTCGCAACTCATCACGCTCTACACGACCCCGGTGGTTTATCTCTACCTGGATCGCTTCGGCCATTGGGTGCGTGGCAAACCCCGTCCAGCGGTAAATTCGCCCGTGGCCGTGCCCGCCACCGCCCACTCGAAAGCGTGACGCGATGAACATCTCCGGATTTTTCATTCGGCGTCCGGTGGGCATTTCGCTGCTTTCGATTGGGTTGTTTCTCGGCGGGGTGGTGGCTTATTTTTTCATGCCGGTGGCCGCGATCCCGCGCGTCGATTTTCCGATGATCAGCGTTTCGGCGTCGCTGCCGGGCGCGGACCCTGCGACGGTGGCTTCGTCCCTCGCCGCGCCGCTCGAAAAGCGTCTCGGCCAGATTGCCGGGGTTACGGAAATGACCTCGGTCAGCACGCTGGGTGGATGTTCGGTAACCATCCAGTTCGATTTGAATCGCGATGCCGATAGCGCCGCGCGTGACGTGCAGGCCGCCATCAACGCCGCCGCCGCCGATCTCCCGATCAATCTCCCCGGTCCGCCCACGTATCGAAAAATCAATCCCGCCGACACGCCGGTGATGATTCTCTCGATGCGTTCGGAGGTTCTCCCGGCGGTGGAGGTGTTTGACTATGCCGACTCCATCATCGGCCAGCGACTGAGCCAGATCGAGGGTGTGAGCCAGGCCGTGATCAGCGGCGCCGATAAATCCGCCGTGCGCATTCAGGTCAATCCCGGCGTGCTGGCTTCCATGGACGTCAGCCTGGAACAGGTGCGGTCGCTGCTGGGCCAGGTGAACATGGATTCGCCCAAGGGCAATCTCGAGGATGACAAGCATTCCTACACGCTCACGAGCAACGATCAATTGCTCGACGCGAAGGGCTACCAGAATTTGATCCTCACGCAGCGCAAGGGCGTGCCCGTGCAATTGAACGCTGTGGGCCGCGCCATCGACAGCGTGGAGAACGCCCGAGTCGCCGGCTGGACCGGCACCAACCGCGCGGTGCTCATCATCATTTTCAAACAGTCCGACGCCAACGTGATCGAAACGGTTGACCGCATTCGCGCGCAATTGCCCCGGCTCGAACGCTGGCTGCCGCCGTCGATCAAGCTCACGGAAGTCAGCGACCGCACCATGACCATTCGCGCGTCGGTCGAAGACGTGCAATTCTCGCTGCTGCTCAGCATCGCGCTGGTCGTGCTCGTCATCTTCCTTTTCCTGCGCCGCTTCTGGCCGACGTTCATCGCGAGCATCACCGTGCCGCTCGCCCTGGCGGGAACGTTCGCGCTCATGTATTTCTTCCATTACAGCATCGATAACCTCTCGCTCATGGCGGTCACGATCTCGGTCGGCTTCGTGGTGGATGACGCCATCGTGGTGATCGAAAACGTTTATCGTTTCATTGAAGAGGGCGATTCGCCCATGGAAGCCGCGTTGAAAGGCGCGCGCCAGATCGGGTTCACGGTGATTTCGATGAGCATCTCGCTGGTGGCGGTATTCATCCCGCTGCTGTTCATGGGCGGCCTGGTGGGACGATTGTTTCACGAATTTGCCGTCACCGTCAGCCTCGCGATTCTGGTGTCCGGCGTCATATCGTTGACGCTCACGCCGATGCTGTGCTCCCGTTTTCTCAAGCCGGAATCGTCCTATGGCAAACCCGGCTTGTTCATTCGCGCTTGCGAGGCGGCTTTCAACTGGATGTTGCATCACTACGAAACCGGCTTGAAATGGGTGCTGCGGCATCCGATTTTCATGCTCGGCATATGGTTCCTGACGCTGGCCGCGACCGTTCTTTTGTATCAAGCGGTGCCGAAGGGTTTCTTCCCGCAGCAGGACACCGGCATCATCATGGGTTCCACGGATGCCTCCCAGGATATTTCGTTTGGCGCCATGGCGGAGTTACAGCAGAAAGCGGCTGCCATCGTACTCGGCGATCCCGCCGTTGGCACGGTGGCTTCCTTCATTGGCTCGGGTGGCGGCGGGGCATCGACCGTGAACAATGGCCGGCTTTTCATTACGCTCAAACCGATGCGGGAACGAAAAGTTACCGCCGAGCAGGTGATCGAACGCCTGCGCCCCAGGCTGCGCCAGATTGTTGGCATGAATGTCATCCTGCTCGCGTCGCAGGATATCAAGGTCGGCGGACGCATGAGCCGTGCGCAATTTCAATACTCGCTGCAATCGGGCGACCTCGCTGAATTGAACAAGTGGTCCACGCTCCTGCTCGAAAAGTTGCGCGCTTCGACGGAGTTGCGCGACGTCAACAGCGACCAGCAAACGCGCGGGCTCCAAATGTCCGTGGTCATCGACCGCGACGCAGCCGCCCGTCTCGGTGTTTCCCCCAGCGCCATCGATAACACGCTCTATGATGCCTTCGGGCAGAGACAGGTTTCGACGCTCTACAAGCAGTTCAACCAGTTTCATGTCATTCTGGAAGTGCAGACGAATTACCTGAACGATCCGTCGGCGCTGAATCAAATCTATGTGCGCTCGACGAACGGCTTCCAGGTGCCGCTGGCCGCGCTGGCAAAGTTCAAACCGGCGAACACTTTTCTCTCCGTGAATCATCAGGGACAATTCCCCTCAGTCACGATCTCATTCAACCTCGGTCCCCGCACCTCGCTCAGCCGCGCGAAGGAAATCGTCGATGACACGGTGGAGGAATTGAAAATTCCGTCCTCGGTGCAGACGAGTTATCAGGGCACCGCGCAGGTATTCATTGCCTCCATGTCGAACATGCCGATTCTAATCCTTACCGCCTTGCTGGCGGTATATGTGGTTTTGGGCATGCTGTACGAAAGCCTGATTCATCCGCTGACCATCATTTCAACGCTGCCTTCGGCCGGCGTCGGCGCGCTGCTCGCATTGTTGTTATGGGGACTCGATCTCTCGCTGGTTTCATTCATCGCCATCATTCTTCTGATGGGCATCGTGAAAAAGAACGCCATCATGATGATCGATTTCGCGCTCGACGTGGAGCGGTCGGAAAACCTCACTCCGCGCGAAGCCATTTACAAGGCGTGCGTCATCCGCTTCCGCCCCATCATGATGACCACCATGGCGGCGCTGTT
>JBGALR010000003.1:0-285064 GCA_044223735.1 Limisphaerales bacterium
GCGAGTCGGCGGCTTTATCGGTCGCAAGAGCGACGGCGAACCAGGCTGGCAAACTATCTGGCGAGGCTGGCAAAAACTCAGTTGGATGTGCCTAGGAGCCAAACTAATGAAAGACTGAAAAAGATGTGGGTAATGACAAGCATGTATGCCTACGTCATCATGCGCCGTGCGATCGAATGGGCTTTCGAAGCCTCCAATCTTCCCATTCCTAAGCTGAGCCCGTGGCCGTACCAGTATGATGCCGCGTTCATGGTTCGTCACGATCTGGAAAATTACACGAACGAAGTCGCAAACATTCTTCAGTCCGCCCAGTTCGAACACGCCAACGGAGCGAAGGGCGATTATTATTTCTGCACCGGTACACTGCGTGAAGACGCCGCTTCCGCGTATAACACCAACACAATCATCACGAATATTCGCAAGGCGGTGACCGATTACGGCGCCACGGTCGGGCCGCACAACGGCGGTTTGAAAAATCCCAACAATCCCGGCCTGACCCATGGCGACTACGACTACTGGCATTGGGGTCCGGACGAGGCACTGGATGTGACTCCGGCAGGTTACGCGAGCGGCAAGGCGTATGCGATGGCGTCGGTTTCCAACTCGTTCGTGGATATTGAATCGTGGCTCAAGGGCACGACCAACGGCAACGGCATCCGCACCTGGGTGAGCTGCTATTTCAATTCCACCCGTGAAGACTCATGCAACCTGCAGGATCAATTGAATGTGAAGATCGCCGGCGACCAGAAGATATCGCCGTTTCCGCATTGGGCCTTTTCGACGCGAACACCCGGCAAAAAGTTTCGCTTTCTCAACCAGCCGGTGAGTGACTGGTTTGTGAATGGCCTCGTGGCGCAGTCGCTTGAGCCATGGCATCCGCCCGGCGTACAGACGAGCCAGTCCATGCATGATGGCGTGGATTTTTACTACAATCTTGGCGCGCTCATCAATTTCTACTCGCACACGCTCTCGACCGGCGAGGGCGGTGCCGGGGCGCTTGTGCCCGACTATATTACGTATGGTCTCAACACCAACATCCATCCGCGCATCTGGTCCGCAAATGCTGTGGGCGTTTATGACTGGTGGGTTCAGCGTTCCAATGCGCAGGTGACGGCTACGTGCGCGCAAAGCGCCAACCTGACCGCGGTCACTTTCTCCATCGCCGGGGCAGTCAACACGGATACTGCCATTGAAGTGTTGCTCCCCGGCACTAATTCTTACTGCGGATTCCAACTCCTGACGAATGGCAGCGTGGCGGCTTCCTCCTCGTATCGCATCAAGGGGCAGACCGTGAAAATCCTCGTTGGCAAGTCCGTCACCAACGCGGTGTTCAGCTACTCCACGGTGGGAGCGCCGGCGGCCATTTATTCGGAAAACTTCGACGGCACCACCGCGCCGGGCCTGCCCGCCGGTTGGAGCACTTCGGCATCCGGCGCACAATCGCCGTGGGCCACTCAGATATCGGTTCGTGATACGACGCCCAATGGCGCGTTCTCGACCGACGCCAACAATGTCGGCCTCAGTCAGTTCGTCTCGCCGCCTATTTCGCTGCCGGCCGGTCAGGCGCAACTGGCCTTCCGCAACAATTACAATCTGGAGACTGGTGCGGGGACCGATGGCTACGACGGCGGCACACTGGAAATCGCCATCGGCACGAACGCCTTCAAGGACATCATCGCCGCCGGCGGCAGCTTCGTCGTTGGCGGTTACAACAGCGTGATCGACACCGGCTACTCAAATCCGCTCGCCGGCCGCGCCGGATGGAGCGGCAATTCGGGAGGCTTCGTCAGCACGCTGATTAATCTTCCTGCCTCCGCGAGTGGCCAGGTGATTCAGTTGCGCTGGCTGTGTGGCACCGACGACAGCAACGGCGGCATCGGCTGGACGATTGACTCCATATCCATTTCGAATCGCGCCTGCCTGTGCTGCGGTTCCACATCCAATATCTCGCCCGTTCTCCCGGCCCAGTCCGCGCGCACGATTGCTGAACTCGCCACGCTGACAGTTACCAATACAGCCACCGATGCCGATTTCCCGCCGCAATCGTTGACCTACACGCTGCTTGTCGCGCCGGCTAACGCGAGCATTTCGGCTGCGGGCATCATTACGTGGACCCCCACCGAAGCCCAGGGTCCGGGCACGAATGTTTTCACGACGAAAGTGTCCGACAGCGGCACCCCCTCTTTGAGCGCAACCAATACGGTTACCGTAATTGTGACCGATGTGAACAGCGCGCCCACGCTGCCTGCACAAGCCAATCGCACGGTCGCGGCGCAGTCCACGTTGATCGTGACCAACACGGCGACCGATCTGGATGTGCCCGTAAACAGTCTTACCTACACGCTGGTAAATCCGCCATCGGGCGTGATGATCAGCACTGCGGGTATCATTACCTGGGCGCCGACGATTGCCCAGGCTCCGGGAACGAATGTCATTACTACTATTGTCAAAGACAATGGCACGCCCCAATTGAGTGCGACGAACAGCTTCACCGTGGTTGTCACCGCCCTGACCAGTCCGCCAGTCATCACCTCGCAACCCTCGAGCCGGACGAACGTGGCCGGCACCACGGCCACGTTCTCCGTTTCTGCGACGGGAACCTCCTTAAACTATCGCTGGCTCAAGAACGGGGGCACTATTTCCGGCGCGGGCACGGCCACGCTGACATTATCGTCGGTCGCTGCGGCGGATGCCGCGAACTACAGCGTCGTAGTGACGAATGCCTACGGCGCGGCGACGAGCACTATCGCGAGTCTGACGGTAATCACCGCCCCCGTGATCGTCACGTCGCCCGCGAGCCGCACCAATGTGACTGGCGCCACGGCAACATTCACGGTCTCCGCGACGGGTCAAAATCTGACTTATCGCTGGCTCAAGAATGCCACCAACGCATTGATCGACGGCGCCACGATTTCCGGGACCTCGAGCGCGACGCTCACGATATCGAACGTGGCGCCCGCCGATGCCGGAAACTACAGCGTGCTCGTCACCAATCTGGCGGGAGCGGCGACCAGCGCCACGGCCATCCTCACGGTGACGCTTACGAACACGTCCGTCGGCCAATTCTTTGCCGATGATTTCACTCGCACGAATATTGCGCCCTGGATCGCGCCATCGGGAACGTGGCAGATAAATGCCGGTAATGTGAAAGGCGGCCCGAACACTTTGCAGACTTACGCCAATGCTTACATCACCAATTCGTGGACCGATTATGCCGTGCAGGCACAATTGCGATTCACGAACGGCGGTTATGGTGGCGGCATCGGCGGACGATTAAACCCCGCCAGCGGCGCCCACTATGCGGCGTGGGTTTATCCCGACAACTCAACCGGCGGCGCGCACATTTTGAAATTGGTGAAGTTCCAGACGTGGACCACGTGGGGTTATAACGGGGTGAGCTATGCGGCGATGCAGCAGGTGACTCTGCCCTCCGTGGGAACCAACTGGCATACGGTAAAACTCGCCTTCGTCGGCGCGCGCATCGCCGTCTATTACGACGGTGCGCAGGTCATCAGCATGACCGACGGCGAAGCAACTCCTTATTTAACTGGCGCTGTCAGCCTGGATATGTGGACCGATTCAGCGACTTACATATTCTCTGCTGACAACGTGATGGTCAGCTCTCTGACAGCGCCAGATGCATTCACCCTCAATCAGGGCACGAACCTGACAGTTCCAGGTCCAGGCGTTTTGACCAACGACGTGGGCGTTTTCAGCACGAACCTCACGGCGGCGCTGGTTACCGGCGTGGGCAGCGGCTCGCTAACCCTCAACGCAAACGGCGGCTTCACATACTCGCCCGCGCCTTCGTTCAGCGGCACGGACAGCTTTGTGTATCAGGCTAGTGACGGATCGACGAATCTGGGATTGGCCCGGGTTACTCTGCTCGTCTCGGCAGGCACGAACATGCTGCAAGGAAACGCCGTAACCGCTCCCCATATGATCGAGTCGGAAATTGGGGATACGGTCTTGGGTGATTCGGCGCCTGAATCGGAATCCTTGTTGGCCCCAACGGCTGGGACGATGATCCAATCACTGGTACATTCGCCCGACGGCATGGTGATTACTTGGACTTCCGTCCCCGATCATACCTATCGACTGCAGTACAAAGACAGCCTCAGTTCCACCAATTGGCTCGACGAAATACCGGACATTCAGGCGACCGGAGTAATCACGTCCCAGACCAACACTTTCGACAACATCCCGTTACGGATCTATCGAGTGAAGATGTTGCAATAACGCGCATCCGCGCCTCCCGCCTTGCGAGGCGTGGCGATCGGTAATCGGTGGCCAATCCAATTTTCACGAAGCGTTGAAAGCGCTTGCGGTTCCTTCCAGAGTCGGCAATTTCCTATTGGAACTCGCTGTGCCCGTCCGGGGGGCAGCCCTGCTTTCTAGAGGAAATGGTTTTAATGGAATCGGTTTGAAGATTTATGAATGTACTGACCATTGATGTCGGCGGGACGCACGTCAAGGTGCTGGCCACCGGACAAACCGAACGCCGCGAGTTTGAATCCGGTCCCAAACTGACGCCCCAAGCGATGGTTGCGGGCGTCAAGAAGCTGGTGAAGGACTGGAAGTATGACGCCGTCTCGATTGGCTATCCCGGCGCGGTGCTGCGCAATCGACCGATTGCCGAGCCTCATAATCTAGCCAAGGGCTGGGTAGCATTCAATTTCAACGCCGCGTTCAAATGTCCGGTGAAAGTCATCAACGATGCGGCCATGCAGGCATTGGGCAGTTATAAAAAAGGGAAGATGCTTTTTCTCGGGCTCGGCACCGGGCTTGGCACCGCAATGGTGGTCGAAGGGATTGTGGAGCCGATGGAATTGGGACACCTTCCGTATAAGAAGGCGACCTACGAGGATTATGTCGGACTGCGCGGCCTGGAAAAGCACGGCAAAAAAAAGTGGCGCAAGCACGTCGGAGAGATCGTTGATTATCTCGTTGCGGCGCTGGAGCCGGACGACGTCGTGCTCGGCGGGGGTAACGTGAAGAAATTAAAAAAACTGCCGGAGCGCTGCCGTGCCGGTGACAACGCCAACGCTTTCATCGGTGGTTACCGTCTCTGGCAAACCTATACGGCGGGCAAGCCCGTTACGAAAGCCACCCGGAAATAATCAAGGAATCATCTATGAGCAAAGCCATTCTCCCACTGACTCAGCGTCCCGCATGGAAGGCGCTCGCCGCCCATCACAAGAAAATCAAAGGCACACACCTGCGCGAACTGTTCGCCCGCGACCCGAAACGCGGTGAACGTTTCAGCACGCAGAGCATCGGACTTTTTCTGGATTACTCGAAAAATCGGATCACGGCGGACACACTGAAGCTGTTGCTCAGGCTGGCGCAGGAATCCGGACTGCGGGAGCGTATGGACGCCATGTTCGGCGGTGAGAAAATCAACATCACCGAAAATCGTGCGGTGCTGCATACCGCCTTGCGCGCGCCACGAAACGCCAAAGTCATCGTGGACGGCAAAAACGTGGTGCCGGATGTCCACGCGGTGCTCGACAAGATGGCGGCCTTTTCCGACCGCGTTCGCAACGGCGCCTGGAAAGGCCACACTGGCAAGCGAATCAAGAATGTCATTAATATCGGCATCGGCGGATCGGACCTCGGTCCCGTGATGGCGTATGAGGCTTTAAAGCATTACAGCCAGCGGGACATGACGTTCCGTTTTGTCTCCAACGTGGACGGCATCGATTTCTTCGAAGCCACGCGTGACCTCGACCCGGCGGAAACGCTGTTCGTTGTTTCGTCCAAGACGTTTACCACGCTTGAAACAATGACGAACGCCGAGACCGCGCGTGACTGGCTATTGAAAGGACTGGGCGGCAACAAAAAAGCGGTGGCGAGACATTTTGTCGCGGTCTCCACGAACGCGGAAAAAGTATCCGCTTTCGGCATCGACACGGCCAACATGTTTGGCTTCTGGGATTGGGTGGGCGGACGTTACTCGATGGATTCGGCCATTGGCTTGTCCACAATGATCGCCGTTGGCGCGAAGAACTTTCGTGCAATGCTCGACGGTTTTCACCAGATGGACGAGCATTTTCGCAAAACGCCGTTCGATCGCAATCTTCCGGTGCTGATGGCGTTGCTCTCCGTTTGGTACAATGATTTCTTCGGCGCGCAGACCGTCGCCGTGCTGCCGTACGAGCAATATCTCAAGCGGTTCCCGGCCTATCTCCAGCAGTTGACGATGGAAAGCAACGGCAAGCACGTCACGCTGAAGGGTACGAGCGTCAGCTATAACACGGGACCGGTCTATTGGGGCGAGCCGGGTACGAACGGCCAGCATTCCTTTTATCAGTTGATCCATCAGGGCACACGGCTGATTCCGTGCGACTTCATCGGCTTCGCGAAAACGCTTACTCCGCTCGGTCGTCACCACGACATGCTCATGGCGAACGTCTTCGCGCAAACGGAGGCGCTGGCGTTTGGCAAAACGCCGGCAGAGGTGAAGTCCGAAGGCATCGACAAGTGGCTCGTGCCGCACGAAGTCTTTGATGGCAACCGCCCGTCCAACACGCTGCTCGCCGACAAACTAACCCCGGAAGTCCTCGGCAAATTGGTGGCGCTGTACGAACACAACGTTTTCACGCAGGGTGTCATCTGGAGCATCGATTCCTTCGATCAATGGGGTGTCCAACTGGGGAAGGTCCTCGCGCAACGCATCATTCCCGAGCTCGAAAGCAAAACGCCGCCGAAGCTCAAGCACGACAGCTCGACCAATAATTTGATCCGGCTTTATCGCAAGATGAAGTGAACGGACTCTTTTGGTTCAGCGATGGCCAGGCTGCTTGCGAGGGCACCCTACTTCGTCTCGACCTTTTTCAAAAACTCCCGCGTTCGTTCGTGCTTCGGATTTGAAAAGATCTCGTCCGGCGTGCCGGACTCGGTGACGCGGCCGCCGTCGAAGAACAAGACTTTGTCGGCCATGTCGCGGGCGAACTGCATTTCGTGCGTCACCACAATCATGGTCATGCCTTCCTCGGCGAGTTGGCGCATGACACGCAGGACCTCGCCTCGCAATTCCGGATCGAGCGCGCTGGTGGGCTCGTCGAACAGCATGACCTTCGGCTCCATGGCGAGCGCACGCGCGATGGCCACACGCTGTTGCTGTCCGCCCGATAACTGGCACGGATAGAACAAAGCCTTCTCAGCGAGTCCCACCTTGGCGAGCAACTGCCGGGCGCGTTCCTCCGCCTCACCTTTAGGTACATCCTTCACCACCATGGGGCCGGTCGTAATGTTGTCCAAAACCGTGAGGTGCGGAAACAGGTTGAACGATTGAAACACCATGCCGGCGAGGATGCGCAACTGTCGCTGCCGCTCCCGTTCCTCGCCGGAACGCGGCGGGTGGCCGCCTTCCATCGTGACGCCGTCAATCGTGATGCGCCCCGAGTCAGCAATCTCCAACTGGTTCAGGCAGCGCAGGAACGTGCTCTTGCCGCAACCGCTTGGGCCGATCAGCACCACGGCTTCGCCGCGCGACTGCGCGTGATCGATGCCATGCAGCACCCGGGTGGTGGTGTAGGACTTAACCAGGCTTTCCACGGTGATCATATCGTAATTTCCTTTCCAACCATTTCGCAAACAGCGATGCGGGATAACTCAGGCCAAAGTAAATCGCGGCGGTCATCAGGCCGAGGCCCATGTAATCATACGTGGACATGGCGAGGATGCCGTAAACCTTGGTCAGCTCGACCATCGTGATGACCGAGACGATGGACGAATCCTTGAACATTGCGATGAAGTCGTTCGTCACCGGTGGGATGACAAAACGCAGCGCCTGGGGCAACACAACGTGACGCAACGTCTGCCAGCGGCTCATGCCCAGCGCCATCGCGGCCTCGGTCTGGCCGTGGGGAATGGATTGAATCCCCGCCCGATAATTCTCCGACTCGCTGGCGGCGTAGTTCAGGCCCAAGCCCAGGATGGCCGCGCAAAAGGCATTCAGGCGGATGCCGATCTGCGGCAGGCCGTAATAGATCATGAAGAGTTGAATTAACAGCGGCGTGCCGCGAACGACCTCGACGTAAGCCACCGCCAGCCAGCGAAACGGCGCGGCGGCATAGAGCCGCACGAGCACTATCACCAAGCCCATTGCCACCGCGAGGGCCATCGCCAGAATGCTGATCTCAATCGTGGTTACCGCGCCGAGCAAAAGCAGCGGAAGATATTTCGGCCATTCGCGCAGGGTCGAAATCTGCTGACGTTGCGTGAATTTTTCGGCGTGATAATCCTTCAGCGACTCCTGACGTTCATCCCAGAGACCATATTTGCCGTAGATACGCTCCAATGTATGATCCGCCGCGAGTTCGCCAAGGGCCTGATTCAGCGCGGCCAGCAGGGTGATGTCCTGGTAGCGCACACCGATGCCGTAGTACCCGGGAGCGAAGGTGGCGCCGGCAAATTTCAACTCGCCGTCCGGTTTCGCATAATAGACCGCGATGGGCAGGTCGAGCACCACGGCGTCAATGCGCTCCGCTTTCAAATCGCGCAAGGCTTCGACGTTGCCGGGATAAATTCGGGCCTCCGCTCCGCCCATTTTTTCCAGCAGCTTCGCGGCGGCGGAGGCGGAAAGCACGCCAACGCGATGGCCCTTGAGATTTTCCAGACGGTCGAGGCCGTTCACGTTGGTGCGCGTCACGATCTGTTGCGCGTACGCGAAATACGGCCGCGACATGGCAATGTGCTGCTGATTTTCCGGGGTCAATTCCAGGCCGTTCAGCACCATGTCGAAGTTGCCGCGCTCAAGCGCCGGGATGAGCTGGTCCCATTGATTTTGCACCATCCGCGCCTTTACGCCGAGCTTGGCCGCGAGCGCGTCGGCCAGTTCGCACTCGAACCCGATCATATGTTCCGGATGGTCGGGATCGGGATAGGAGTAGGGCGCGCCGCCTTCGGCATCACCGCCCCAGAGGAGCACGCCGCGCTCTTTGATTTCCTGAAGATGATCGGCGGCCCGCAAGGCCATGGCGGTGCAGAGCAATAGAGTCGCCGCCAAAAAACCGCCGGATAGATGACGCACCCAACGGGAAGAGTTACTCATCGAAGAACAAGCGACACCGTGAAGCCGGGGCGGCCGCCGCGACCGGTCCACGTGCACCCACACATTTAATTTTCACGCGTAACGCATCACGCATTACAGGCACGTCGTCAATTAGAATTAATATACTTTTTTATATTCCGTGATCGTGGGTGGTGGACTCGTACGCTCGATGCACTTCCCGGGAAGGTTCCTCACACGCTGGCGACAGAAATGCAGGGCGCTAGCTGCATTACGGTGGCGTTGTGGGAAATATTTAGACGTACTTATGGTTAAGTGAGAAAAAATTAGAAAACAAAACATTCGTATCAATTCTATGAAGGCCAATAAGTTAAGAATCACGCTGTGCGCCGGGGTGAAATGGCACCTTGCCGGACGCGCGCGCCTGCACACGTACGGTTTACCTCGGCCCGGATAACATGGTGGTCGTCGCGCGATCGATGGACTGGGAGGAGGACCCCGGCAGCAACCTGTATGTATTTTAGCGCGGAATGAAGCGCAACGGCGCGGCGGGAGTCAACTCCATGACGTGGACTAGCAAGTACGGCAGTGTGGTAACCGCATTCTACGATGTCAGTACCGTGGACGGCATAAACGAGCAGGGCCTGGTCGCGAATGTTCTGTACCTCGTCGAGTCCAACTACGGAAAAGCTGAAGGCACCGAACCCACCCTGAGCATCGCCGCGTGGGCGCAGTATGTCCTGGATAATTATGCGACGGTCGCGGAAGCAGTGGAGGCGTTGAAAAAGGAACCCTTCGTGATTATCGCGCCCGTTCTCCCCAACGGCATGGCCGGTGTCGGTCATCTGGCGCTGTCCGACCCGACGGGTGACTCCGCGATTTTCGAATACGTGAATGGCAAGCTCCTTGCGTTGAACACCTACTGGGAACAAATCGGCGGCACCGCCATGCTGCCGGGCACCAGCCGCGCGTCGGACCGATTCGCGCGCGCGTCGTTTTACGTCAAAGCGATTCCGCAGACGAGCGATGCCAAAAAGGCGGTCGCGTCCGTCTTCAGCCTGATCCGCGGAGTCTCCGTGCCGCTGGGCATCACCACGCCGGGCCAGCCCAACATTGCCAGCACCGTCTGGCGCACGCTTTACGATCAGAAAAGCAAGGTTGTATTCTTCGACTCCGCGACCAGCCCGACGGTATTTTGGGCACCGCTGGCCGACCTGGATTTCAAGGAGGGCGCGCCGGTGAAAGAACTCATGCTCGCGGGTGGACAAACCTACAGCGGCAACGCCTCCGCGCAGTTCAAGGCAGCCAAGCCGTTTGCCTTCCTGCCTGCGACAACCAAGTGACCGCTGAGCCGGACGGCAGCAGGGCCGCGCCGGCAAGTTTGCTTTTTCTTCGGCTGCTTTTCTCTGACATTTGCACCGTGATAAACTCACCATGGCCCGCAGGGACCATGACACCACTATCGACAGCCGAAAACGCGCCTCGTAAGCGATGGGCGGCTGATCCGTGGTTCATTGCTAGTGTGATGGCGGTTGCGGCGGTCGTTCTCTGGCTCTCGTGTCCGGGAGACCCAGGCGCCGACGTGGTGTCGCTGAGCCGGGCCGATGGCAAGCCGCGCTTTTGGGAGTCAAGCTATTCCAAGGCGCAAATGCCGCCACACCTTACCTTGTACCAGCGCCTTTATTGGTCGTGGGACGACTACAGGAGACGTAATGGAAAGGGCAATCGCCGGACTTACGCTTTCCCCGCCTCCCAAAGGACCTTATGTTCGATGAGCGGCTTGCTGAATCAATGCATGGAAGTCACTGGAACCCATTATCTGACGGCGGTGGAGGCTTGCGGTTGTGCTGTGGAATTTGGCCATACCAACTCGCTGACCGGCGCGCAATGGGGGGCCGCATTCGAACAAGCCATCGCCACGAATGGCCCAGTCTTGTGTTACGACAACGTAAAAAAGGAGGGCTTCAGCGACACGCTTTTGCTCATCCGCGAAAAGCCCGGCGTCGTGAAAATCGTGCCGCGCAGTAAATTAGCCGAATACCGAAAGGCCGGGTTGGTGAGGGCGAATCCGTAGCAAGATTGCGACGGAAGGAAATATGGGGCACCGGCCCCATGCGTTTGCTGCTCCGGCCATTGGCACGAGCATGTCTCTCGCCCACTTCTTTTTGGCAACCGCCTGCTTTTTGGCCTGATCGGCGCTGTTGGCTTTGGAGTGCTTCCGGGTGGATTTTTCCTGATTCGATTTCGGGGATTTGTCGCCCATAATGTTGATGGTAACCGATGATTTGACCTCCCTGCGGCATGTAAGTTTCCCCGCATGCGCGCCGTGGCACTCGCCGTAAAATGAGGGAGATGGGATTAATTTGTCTCGAAGTCGGTGGTAAAGGGACGAGGGTAAATCGGCGCTACTGCATCCGTAATTCAAGAGGAACGGCTGGTAAAAGCGGCTTTGAGCATCCGCTGACGAGGTGCGATCTGGTGCTATAAGCTGCGAATTACTGCGAATCCCCTTTAATTTCTCAACTTTCATCGTACCTCAACGGTAAGCTTCAATAACCAGCCGACCCGTTGGAGAATTGATTTTGGGGGGCTTGCAGAGGCTGCGCTTCGCGGAACAATCCCTTCGCTCTCCATCGCCCCAAACCTTTAGAAGCCTTGATTAGCCTTTAGGACCGTTGATTCACAAGGACTTGGTTCTCCGACCTCTGAAGGACCGATGATCCCAGTTTTCAAATTTCAACGTTCCATTTGAAGTTGGGATTCAAGAGAGCACCGCGATCCGTGGCTCCTCAAAAATCTCAGGCGCAAATTACGGCGCATCGCCGCGAAGCGCCACGCGTCTTCGACGTGGCCCCATGCCGCGTGGCGGAGCCGGCGCGAATGCCAACCGGCTTCCTCCTGCCGATCACCTAAATTCATCATATCCAATATTTCAAAGAACTGCCCGTAGCGTAACACCGGGGGTGGACATTTGCTGTCCAATGGTCCACTGGCAAATGTTCGCCTCTGGAAACCCCGGAAGTCCGCTACAATGGTACGCGTTCGCTCGTACTCACACCAGCGGGACGCGTTTGCGCGGGCCTTTTTCTTGGGCGGGCGGGGTTTGGGCGGTGGTGGGGATTTTTGGGGCGGGCAGGGTGGCAACGTTGCGGCGGACGACTTCGAGTTCCTTGGAGGCGTCGGGTAGCTTAGGCAGGTTCGATTTGGTTTCGGTAAAGCGAAAGGCGGCGGTCAGGTCGCCGAAGGTCTTGCGGCGCCACGGGGTGATATTGGTTTCGGGAACGCCGGTGACTTTCTCCACGAATTGCAGAATGGAGGTGTGATCGAAGGGCTGGCTGCAGACCCAGCCGCCGGCGGTCCACGGCGAGACGATGATGCACGGCACGCGGAAGCCGCCGCCGATGGGGACGCGATCCACAAATTCGCCGGGCGTATCCTTGGGCGGCACGGGCGGAGCGACGTGATCGAAGATGCCGTCGTTCTCGTCGTAGTTCAAAATAAACGCAGTCTTGGCCCACACTTCAGGATTCGCGGCGAGGGCTTCGATCTTGCGGGCGACGAACGCCGCGCCGGCAGCGGGCATGTGATCCGGATGCTCGGACTCGAAGCTCGTGGGCATGAGCCAGGAGACGGTAGGCAATTTGTCGTTGCGCACGTCCTGTTCAAATTGATCGGGCGCGTCGATGGCGAGGCATTTGCGACGAAGGGGCGAACCAAGGGGCGCCTGCTGAAAGGCGGTGAAATGCTGCAGGATGTTGAAAGGCTTGTGTTCGCTGTCGTGGCTGTTGACCTGATTATAGATTTTCCAACTCACGCCCGCCTTCTCCAATCGCTCCGGATAAGTGGTCCAGCGGAAGCCGCCTTTGGGCACTTGATTCTTGATAACGGGTCCGCCGTGCTTTCCCTCGGGGTCGATGGTTCCGGTCATCCAATACATGCGATTCGGCCAGGTGGGGCCCATCACGGAACAGTAGTAGCCATCGCAAATGGTGAATGCCTCCGCCAGCGCGAATTGAAACGGAATATCCGCGCGCGTGAGGTAGCCCATGACATAGGGTGCCTTCGCGCCGTCGGCCTTGCGATGCGCGGGCATCCAGTTATCCATCTTGCCGCCGTTCCACGAGCCGTGCTGGGTGCCGAAGGAATGGCTGGTGGAGGGTTGCTTTTGTGCGTTGGTTTTCCGCGTGTCCAGATGAAAGGGGAGGAGATAGCCATTGGGATTCGTCGGATCGGGTTGGTGAAATACAGTGCGGCCGTTGGGCAACCGGATCGCGGCGGGGTCATCGAAGCCGCGCACGCCCGCCATGGTGCCGAAGTAGTGATCGAAGGAACGATTTTCCTGCATCAACAACACGACATGTTTTACATCGCGGATGGAGCCGGCGGGCGGACCGGCCTGCGCGAGCGCGCGCCGAACGCTGGGCGGCAAGATCGAGGAAGCCGCGGCGAGCGCCGCGAGGCGTGCGGCCGAGCCCAGCAGCCGGCGTCGCGTCATCTTGAAAGAACCAAATTCTGTATTTTCCACGAATGATGGACGAATGCGGGGGCGGGGTATTCAGGGACGGGAGCGCGGCAGCACCGCGCCGCCAGATGTGATAGGGCCGGGATCCTTATTTCACGCAATAAGACGTTGTTCGAGTCCGCCGAAGAACCACTTTTTCTTTCTGCGCTTTGGGAGATGGCACCTGCCATCTTATTAGGCGACTAGAGACGAGCCCGCCTCACAACCCAATTGTCACTGTGAATGCGAACCCGACATCGCGCGTCGAACGATTTGAAGGCATGAAAACCACGTGGGCAAGGAAGGCAGTCGTTTTGCTTGGGCTGGCGGCGTTGTTGGGGACGCGCACGCTTCTGGCGGACGCGGAGGAACGAGTTTACACGTCCGTTGACCGGCGCGCGGCTGTACCGCTGTGGCGCGTATTGGATGGAAAGATTTACAATTCACTTACCGGCCCCAGCTGGCTGACCATTCCGGATGGATTCACGGAATGGGCGCCGGAGTGTGTGGTGCGGGAGGTCACGCCGGAGGGGACCATCATGGACATACGCGGTTTCAGTGGACGCAGGGACCGCATCGCACACCTGCGATTTATTCTCGTTAAGCGGCATCCCGGTAAAGATTGGTTTGTGACGGGAGACGAGCTGCTTCCCTTTCGTGCCGCGCTGGTGGGACGGGCACAGGTGTATGGTGAGACGGTGGCGGTTTATGATTTCGGCGTGCCCTATCAACCACCGCCGCCGAAGCCGTTGACGCCGGAGCAGGAGGAGGCAAACGCTGCCGCCGCGCACAAGCAAAAAATTGCCGGCGAGCTGGCCACTTTTAAATTCTACCAGGAACGGGCCAATTCCGGCGATGCGACCGCTGAGTTTCGTCTTGGCCAGCTCTATCTCGAAGGCAAGGGTTGCGAAGTAAATGTCACCCAGGCCAAAGCCTGGTTCAAGAAAGCGGCCGATCAGGGCAGCGAAGGCGCACAAAAGGAGTTGGGGAAATTAAAATAGCGTAGCCTCCGTATTAGAGAGAGGCGGACCTGCCGCGCGGCTTCGTCAGAGGATGGGTTAAGAGGGGGGCTTGTCGAGGCCGGCGGACTTCAACTTGTCTTGCGGGGCGCCCGGAGATCGCCTGACCAGATTTCCTGCGGGAAAAGCTGCCAGTTTGCCCTGATTTGGGGCGGTGGCATCGGCTGTGGAACATACCCGTGGCTGGCTGGGGAATTGGTAAGGCGATTGCTTTGGATTACTCGGTTCCATTCCGTTGAGTGGCAAACCATTGAAAAACGGGCCGAGATTTTATTCGTCAGAATGCGAAAAAACATAATTTTTTGCTGGCAGCGTGAGTACGCTTCACCGGGAAATTGCGTAACAAGTTGTTTTCCATGAGTAACGACCCGGGTCAGCCCGTCAAAGCCGGGTGGCTGGTGAAACCAACGTATGGACATGTTGGTCCCGCGCCGATGCGTCCCACGACCAGGGAAGTGCTGGTGGAGTGGTTCGATGCGATCAGCTTTTGGAAGGATTCCGCGCGTTTACTCCCGGCGCTCTATGCGATGTACCACCTGGTGACAGTCGTGGTGCTGGGCTATTTTCTGGTCCGTTATTTTTCCCTCACGGCGATCCTTTCCGTCGTGGGCATCGCTTTGTTTGTCGGCACGGTTTACAACACGGTATGGTATCACCGGTATTGTTCCCATCAGGCCTTCAAGTTCCGCAGCCTTTGGTTTGCGCGGGTGTTTTTATGGACGAACCCGGTGTCGTTTCGCGAGGAGAGTTATGTGATCCCGCATCGCGTACATCACTCGACGAGTGACGAACCGGGCGATCCCTACGGGCCGCATCTCGGCTGGCTGGGCAGCTATCTGGCCACGGAAACACAGCAGAAAATGAATCGCGACATCACGCCCGCGGAGTTTGAGCGACTGTCGAAGGGGCTCGATCATATCGGACTCGTGAAGAACTCCTACGAGCAATATCTGCGCACGGGTTCGGTGGAAAACATCTGGGTGTACGGGGCGCGGGTGCTGACGGCGAATGCGCTTTGGATGGCGCTGGGCTATGCCATCGCGGGTTGGGCCGGGGCACTGGCGTGGATTTCTGGTGTTGCGCTGTTAACGTGTGTATTGCGGGATTTCAACTTTCGCGGCCACGCCAGCTTCTTCGGGACGAACGAGCATGGTTCACCGGTGAACCAGGTCATCTATGGTCTCATCGCGGGGGAATGGCACGAGAATCACCATGACCATCCCAAACTCGCGCGCAGCGGGCTGGCCTGGTGGCAATTGGATGTGCCCTATCTGATTATCCGAGCCATGAATCTTTGCGGCATCGTGACGCGTTATAATTCCCTCGAGAGTGAAGTCGCATCCTCGCCCGTCGCTCCCGATCCGGTCACCACCTAAAACGTCGCGAACCGGATAACGGACGGACGATCCGCCTGGACGAATTGGCACTCAAAAAGCTGTTATTCGGGGTACTCAATGTTACGGCAGGTTGACGCTAGGCCATTGAGCCTGTAAAGAAAACGTGCATTTATGTCCACAAAATCGACGGATGCGATAAAAGCCTGGTTTCTGGCAGGGCAGGAAACCGGTGAATACATCGGGATTCGTTTTGGCCGGGTGGCTCCCGGAGCGACCGAGCCCGAGTGGATATTTCTGCCGCACACGGAGTTTGACGGCATCGGGGGGCTTGCGGAAATCCTTCGCCGCCGGGGCGCCGACCTCGATCGCCTGCCGCAAATCCGCTATCCGGTTTCTCCCTCCCTTTCTCCGCTGGTGCGTTCGTTGCCGGGCTATTTGAAACCGCGCCGCAAGGTGGATTGGGCGGTGAAGCGCAACGGTTCGCACCTGTCCTTGCAGCAGCCGCCCTCGGCGGTGGCCTGGCATGTGTTCGATGAGAACGACACCATTCAAATGCGGCGCGCCTGTCGCAAAGTCGGGGTCACCATCAACTCGTTTTTGTTGAAGCATTTGACCAAGGCGATCCGGCCGGACCTTCAGGATCAATCATCCGTCGTGCCGTGGATGATTCCAGTGAACCTGCGCGGCAAGATCGCCGCCGAAAGCGATACCGCGAATCACAGCAGCTATATCGGGGTAAAGGTGCAGTCGTACGAGACGGTCAATGACATCCATCGCAATATTTACATGGCCCTGAGCAGAGGGGAGCACTGGGCGAACTGGTATGCGTATCAGATGGGCCGGTTCATGTCCGCGGGCATGAAAAAATATCTGGTCGAGAAGGAACTGGCGATGCCGGAGTTGTTCCTCGGTGGATTTTCAAATCTTGGCGATTGGGATCACTACAAGGAAATCACCCAGGAGGCGTGTCAGGGCGGGTGGCTCTTCTGCCCGCCGGTTTTGCGGTGCCAGTTGCTCGGTGCCGGTTGTGTGACCTTTCAAAATCGCCTGAGCCTGGTCATCCAGGTGCATCCCGATCTGGCCACAAGTTCGGAATTGCCGAAATCCTGGATGCAAAATTGGGTGAAGGAGATTTCCCTCGATCTGCCGGGAGTATCGAAGCCGGTTTCGGTTTAAGTAACGGTGGCGCATGTCGGCGCGGCTGGTTCGCGACCGCGCCGCAAGAAATGAACAGGGAGATTGAAATCCTTTGGATTTCTTCCGGATCGTTTTGCGCAGCCGCTCGTAATTTCTTCGGACCCTTTCTCCAAGCCTGCGCCTCTTGACGCTGTTCTGAAGCGAGAACAGCGATGAAGAAGCGCTCGCTTAGAACTTGTAGGTCGCCGCGATGTTGAACGCGTGGTTCAGGAAGGTGTAGTTACCGTTGGCCTGCGGATACGTGATGTCGCCGGTGACATCGCGGCCCGGGTTATAGCCGAACTGATAACCGACATCCCAGCCCCAGCGTTTGCCTTTGTAGCCCACGCCGATGCTGCCGAGAAACAGATCCGAATCCGGAATGGTCGGATTGAAGTTCGCGTCCGGGCTGGAGTTTTCGCTGAAGAAGAAACCGAGGCTCGCGTAGTAGCCCTTGCCGAGTTGGCGCGTGACGCCGATTTCATACATGAAGCTGGATTTATAATTCAGCGGCAGGACTTGTGAGCCGAACGCGGTGCCATTGAATTGGATGCCCTTCACCTGATTCCAGTCCGCCCAATCGATGTCGATTTCGATATTCCAGTTTTCCGTCGGACGGAAGGAAACGCCGGCGACGACATATTGCGGGAAGTTGATGCTCGAACTTGCCGAGTTGGAGGGAGGGTAGGGCGGTGAGGGGGAGGTCTCGGAGGTGCCATGATAATCCACGGTGGTGGAGTAACGATAGGACAAGCCGAAAGACCATTTCTCGAGCGGCTGCCACATGATGCCGGCGTTGAAGCCGTAGGCCATGCCATCGCCGGACAGCTTAAAAAAATCGCCCGGGATGATGCCAATGCCGCGTTGGAAACTCGCGGAGGAATAATTGATCGTCGGTCCCACCGCGATGGAAAGAGTGGGCGCGACCTTCCAGGCCACGACCGGGTTGAAGCACAAGTAGGTGAGGCTGCCCTTTTGAATGAGCGTGCTCAGCGGCTGGTTTTGTCCCCAATCGAGTGACAGACCGTACGGGGCATACATGCCGAAGCCGAATGACAACGGAAAATCCTCCGGCGTGTAGGTGTAATACAGTTGTGGCACCGGAGTGAAATCGGAACTGGGACTCGCGGTTGCGCCGGTGGGCGAGGTGTATTCGACGCCGGCGGAAACGAAGTAAACGCCCGCGCGAATTTGCTGTCCTTCCAGTTGCGTAATGCCCGCGGGGTTATAATAAACCGCCGACGGATTGTCCGCAGTCGCCGTAAAGGCGTTGCCGCGGGAGATGGCTTGGGGGTCCTGATTCGGCAGCCGGAATCCCACGGCTCCCGCCACGGCAGGCCAAAGTGCGGCGGCGACCAACAGACGCACGGCATTACGGACGTTGTGCATTTTCATATGTTTGTTCTAGTTGAGTTTGAACATGTCCGGGGGTTGTGACCGGAATGTCCAGTGCTGACCCAAACCGGGACAACCTTAGTGGGAACTCACGAAACCGAACCGTGCGCCACCCGCTAAAATGCCGTCTCGAAGTGCTTCCTGGGACAACGGGCGCATTTCAGCAGAACTAATGCCAATGGCGGCCGATGTCGCTGGGCATCCTATTTCCAATCATCGCGCTGACAACCCTATAAATGGGGGCTTTCGCCCAATTTGCTTTCCGGTTGGCGCGAAAAATGGTAACGCTAGCGTATGCGCGAATCTCGGTTGGTCGATTCCGCATGAGGCCTGGCTTCGCCCGGGCATGCACAAAAACCGTGAGTCAGTGTTGGTACGCTGGATTAAATGACCTCAACAAGCACAGCTGTGAAGGACAGTCTCGCCACGTTCGAGACGAGCCAGGGAACGCCGATGCGCGCGAACCTGCTGCGTTTTTCCCGACACCTCGCTGTCCTGGAACTTTACAATCCCGCCAGTGTGCTCCAGACGTCGGAGGTCCTAAGCGAATTTAAACTCATCCTCAACGACCGTCCCCTGTACGCCGGTCGCGCGGTGGTGCGCAACATCATGAGCACCGGTTTGGTGATCGTTTGCGAAGTGACCCTGGATGACGCGTGGCTCGACGTGGATTTTTCTGCGGGCGTTCAGATGACAGAGAATCTCAACGAGCAATTCCAGGGATTCATCGCCGAGTGGCAAAAATTATATCGCGTCGCCCCGGAGTACAAGGTGGTGGTGGCGGACTTGCAGACTTTTCTCACGGACATCCGTCTCTGGCTGGAGCAAGTGGAGCTGGGCATTCGCGCCACGCCCACGGGCGATCGTAAGAAGCTGGAAGAAGACTCGCTGCGCGGCCTGGAGAAATCCGTGGTGCCGTCCATACACAGTCTGTTCGAAAGATTTGAAGTCGTCTCGCAGGGTATAGCACCGGAACTGCGCCCCGCGCATGACGCGTTCGGCAAACGGCAGATTCATCCGTTGCTGCTGTGCTCGCCGTTTGTCTATCGCACATTCCAGAAGCCGCTCGGCTATGCCGGCGATTATGAAATGGTGAACATGATGTTCCGCGAACCCTACGAAGGCGGCTCGTTGTTCGCGAAGATGATCAATACGTATGCGTTGCAACTGCCGCCGATTATCGCGCACCGCAACCGCATCGCCTTTTTGGAAGATCAACTGGTGAGGGAAACGGTGCGCATCGCGCCGCGCCAGCGGCTGGCGAGGGTTTTCACGCTCGGCTGCGGCCCCGCCCAGGAAGTACAGCGTTTTCTCGCGCGGGACGGCGTGGCGGAACGCGCGAGTTTTACGCTCGTGGATTTCAACGAGGAAACGCTGGCGCATACCAACAGCGTATTGACGGAATTGAAAAGCCGGCATCGGCGCGGCACGCCGATCAAATTGCTGAAGCAGTCGGTGCAGCAGATTTTGAAACAGGCGGACCGGGTGGTGCATCAACCGGCCGATCAATACGATTTCATTTATTGCGCCGGGCTGTTTGATTATCTTTCGGACAAGGTCTGTCGCAAGTTGATGGATATCTTTTACGACATGCTCGCGCCGGGCGGTCTGCTGCTGGCCACCAACGTGGACGTGCATCCGGCGGTGGGCGAGATGGAATGCTTTTTGGAATGGCACCTGATTCATCGCAATACCGAACAGATGGCCAAAGTCGCCCCGAGCCGGTCCGATCCGGACGAGGTGAAGTTGATTCGTGACCCAACCGGGGTGAACATATTCATGACCGTTCGAAAACCCGAAGCGTGAGCACCTCCGTCCAATCCAAGACCGAAGCGCTGCGTAATTACGCCGATTACGAGAGCAAGATCACGGTAAAACACCTGGAGATCGGGTGCTTCCTCGTGATGGCGCTCATGCCCGTGGGGGTGGTGCTCGACTATTTCGTATATCCCGAGATGGTCGGCTACTTTTTCAAGCTGCGCCTGGCTTGCGTGGCGATGGAAGCATTCGTCTTGCTCCTGCTGCGCTCTTCCTCCAATCCGCGAACCCACCGGCTGCTCGGACTGCCCGTCGCGCTGCTGCCGGTATTTTTCATTTGCTGGATGATCGCCGTCACCAACGGCGCCGCCTCGCCTTATTACGCGGGGTTGAATCTGATTCTGCTCGCCATCGCCTTCGTGTTGCGCTGGGACGTTGGCTTGAGCCTGCTCGCTTTGTTTTTGATTTGCACGATGTACCTCGGGGCGTGCGGCCTGCATTATTTTGCGAACGGCCATCTCGGTGACGGTGGTCGGGGCGTGTTCATCAACAATGTCTATTTCCTCTGCCTCACCGGCATCATCGTGGTGACGGGCAGCCGCATACATCGCGTGTTGCGCGAGCGGGAATTTGAGTTGCGTTATGAATTGGATAAAAACCGCGAGGCGCTTGAGGAGAGCAATCGCAAGCTGACTGAAAAGGACGAGTTCAAGAGCCGTTTCTTCGCCAACATCAGCCACGAACTGCGCACGCCGCTGACGTTGCTGATCGCGCCGATCGAGAACATGCTCCAACGCTTCCGCCTGGACCCGGAAACGAAGGAGTTGCTCGGCACCATGCATGCGAACGGCATGCGGTTGCTGAAGCTAATCAACGATTTGCTCGACCTCGTCCGTCTCGAATCCGGCCGCATGGAATTAAAGCATGAGCCTCTGGAAGTGGGTGAATTCTTGAAGGGGCTGGCCAGCGCGGCACGACAGGTCGCGGACGACAAGCGCCTGCGCCTGGAGACTTTTGTGGATCCCGAGATTGGCACGGTGCAGGGCGACAAGGACAAGCTGGAAAAGGTTGTATTGAACCTCGTGTTCAATGCGCTGAAGTTTACCCCGGCGGGTGGCCGCGTCGAAATGCGCGCGGAAAAGAAGGGCGACCGTTGGGTGTTAACCGTGGCGGACACGGGCATGGGCATCTCGGCGAAAAATTTGCCGCACGTTTTCGACCGTTTCTGGCAGGCGGACGGTTCCTCGAAACGCAAGTACCAGGGGGTCGGCATCGGTCTGGCCCTCGTTAAGGAATTGGTGGAAGTGCAGGGCGGCCAGGTGACCGTGCAAAGCGAGGAAGGCAAAGGCACCACCTTTACCGTCAATCTTCCCTATGAGGAGGCGATCCCGCTGGAAAAATCAACTGCGGTGGCGCCCGAGGGTGTTCCGGCGGCCGCCAATGGTTTGGGTTCGGTAAGCTCCGAGGAATGGCTGGCCAATCTTTATCGCCGCGCGGAATTGTTCCCCGCGCTCACCCCGGTGCAGGAATCGATGCGGCCGGTGGAGACGATGCGCAACGGCAGTCTCCCCACCCTGCTCGTGGCTGACGACGAGCCGGACATGCTGCGCTTCCTGAAATCACAATTGAGCCAGCATTACAACGTGCTCGAAGCCGTGGACGGCCAGCAAGCCGTTGAAAAGGCCAGCCAGTTTCTGCCCGACGTAATCCTGCTGGATATGATGATGCCGGAGAAGGACGGCCTGCAGGCGTGCCGCGAAATTCGCGCGCACACGCCGACGCAGAGCATTCCGATCGTTTTGCTCACCGCCCGGGCGGACGAAGAAACCAAACTGAAGGCGTTGGAAGTGGGCGCGAGCGATTTCCTTTCGAAGCCGTTTTCGACCACCGAACTGCACGTCCGCATTCGCAATCTCGTGGAGTCGCACCAGTATCAGCGCAAGGTATCGAAGCAGAACCAGATTCTCGAATCGACGATCGATCAACTGAAGGACACCGAAACACAACTCGTACAGACCGAAAAGCTGGCCTCGCTGGGACGCATGAGCGCGGGCATCATTCACGAAATCAACAACCCCCTCAACTTTGCCACCACCGGCATTTTCACGCTCAAGAACAAGGGCAAATACGTCGCTCCAGAACAGCAGGAGGAATACATGGATATCCTCAAGGACGTGGAAGAGGGAATCACGCGAGTGAAAAATATCGTGTCGGATTTGCGGATGTTCACGCATCCGGAAACCGAAAGCCGCGACCAGGTGGAAATCGCCGATGTCGTGTCCGCCGCCTTGCGGTTCCTCAGCAGTGAATGGAAGGACAAGGTTCGCATCGAACGAAACATGGTTGAGCATCAGACCATTTGGGCCAACAAAAACAAGCTCATTCATGTGCTCGTCAATCTGCTGCAAAACTCGCTCGACGCGATGAAGTCGAAGACCTATGTGGACGAACAGCCGGCCATCTGGATCGAGGGTCGGGTGGAAAAAGAGCGAAGCATCCTGGTCGTTCGCGACAACGGCTCCGGCATCGGCAAGGAGCATCTCGACAAGGTGTTTGATCCGTTCTTCACAACGAAGGACGTCGGCGAGGGTATGGGCCTGGGCCTGGCCATTTGTTACCGGATCGTGCAGGATTGCGAGGGGCGCATCACCGTGCGGACGGAGCAGGGTAAATTCTGTGAATTTACGCTGGAATTCCCTCGGAAAGGATGAGATTACCTATGACCGGGAAACAAATGACTAATCGAATCAGGACAGCGCCGGGAGCGTTGTTGGCCGCCGCCGTTGGGGTGGCATTTCCGACGGTCTTCGCGTGCCGGGAAGACAGCGCCAATTTTTGAAACCTTTGATTTGAGCAGCGCCTTATGCAAAACCTTTACGACTACAAGCGGTACGCGATTCTTTACGTTGACGACGAGGAGAAGTCGCTGAAGCAGTTCGCGCGTGCGTTTCAGGATCAATTTAAAATCTACACGGCTGCCAATGCGCAGGACGGGTTGAAACTGCTCGAACAGCACAAGGACGAAATCGGCCTGTTGATGACGGACCAGCGGATGCCCGGCGAAAAAGGCGTCTGGCTGCTCGAGCGCGCCCGCCAGTTGCGTCCGCGCATTATTCGAATTCTCGCCACCGCTTACGCGGACATGGAGGCTGCCATTGCCGCCGTCAATACCGGGGCCATTTACAAATACGTCACCAAGCCGTGGGACCCGCCCCAGCTCGAAAACACCCTGAAGCGCGGCCTCGAATTTTTCATGGTGCAGCATGAGCGCGACCAGTTGTTGAAGGAGAAGATGTCCGTCCTCCACAACATGATGATCGCCGACCGGATCGTGAGCCTTGGTTTGCTCGCCGCCGGCCTGAGCCATCACATCCGCAACGCGCTGGTCGCGGTGAAAACCTTCCTGGATCTCGCCCCGTCCAAGATGGAGGAGGAAAAGATTGACCTCGAAGGCCTTCGCAATCCGGATTTTTGGAAGGAATATTATACGAACGTCCAGGGGCAGATCGACAAGATCAACAACATGTTGAAAGACCTGTGGACAGCGTCGGAAAAACCCGCGTTTGAGTTTTCCGACCAGGTACGTTTGCGCGAGGTGGTGGGAGAGACGATCGGACGGCTCAAGGACGGCTTCGCCGCGAAGAAAATTGAGGTGGTAAACGAGATTCCCGATTCACTGCCGGTGATGAACGTGGACAAGCACAAGTTTTACCGGCTTTTTGAACTGTTGTTAAAGGACGAACTGGCCAGCCTGCCCGAAGGCAGCCGCGTCACCTTTGGCGCGAATGTTCACAACGGCGCGCCCTCGTCCAAACAGGAAATTGAGATCCGGATGAGCGACAACGGCCCTGGCCTGCCCAAAGAGGCCTTGCGGCTGGTGTTTGATCCGTTCGTGGTCCGCAGCGACAGCCCGATGGAGTACGGCATCCATCTGATGGCGTGCTATTTCATCGTTCACCATCACAGTGGCAAGATCGATGCGAAAAGCGAGGAAGGGCAGGGCACGACCTTCACCTTGCGGCTGCCCGTAAATCCCGCCCACGTAGCCCCGGTCCAGAACGAGCATGAGTTTCTCCAGAAGGTGTTGCTTAGCGACAACCTCTGGGAAAAGCTTATCACTGCGGATTAAATCGCCTGGAATGGGCGGGGTGGCGGAGGGGGGGACGCTTTCAGATCTCCTTCCGGTCGGGGAATAATCCCGGTGCGGCTTGCGTACTCACGCGGTCCAAAAATCCGTACTCCCCGTAATTGTTCCCCAAGTGCAATGCTGCTAATACTTTACGCCAACAAATGATTAATCAGTTGCCGGGCTAATAAGGAACTAGGGATGTTGGCTGCATACTTTGACAACTTTTCAGGGGCGCAACGCAATCTTGGGATTGCCACCGAAGGAAAAATGCTGCCTTATATCGACGGGGCGTTGTTACGCTGCCGGGCGCAAGTGAGTTGTTTTTCGCGCCGGGCTGGGGGACGTGCATTATGAAGACTTTATTAGTGCTGGCCGAACACCCCGATTTCGCCGAAGCCGTTCGGGTCGGGCTTAACCCCGATCAGTACCGGGTACTAAACCGTACCAGTATTGACGAGGCGGAGCCTTTGCTCGCGCACGGACTCGTGGACGCATGCATTGTGGACGTCGAAGTCGCAAGTGTTCAAGGTATCTGGTTCCTCGAAAAGCTGCGTCGCAAGAGCACCAAAATTCCCATCGTCATCTATACAGGCGCCAAGCAATGGGAGTGGGAGGAGGAGGCGTATCTGCAGGGTGTCGCTCATGTTCTCGGCAAGCCGGTGCGCCCGCGTCTGTTGTCGGCAGTACTCGAAAAAATTCTCCCGACGGCTCCGCTCATGGCTCCGAGCCGTACCGCCCCACCCGTTGCGCCGTCGCTTTTTCCCGAGACGATCCGGCCCGCCGAGGGTGCCATGGCGGCGACCACCGCCCAGACGCTCAGCGTGCTCCGCGATTTTTCCGGCATCCTGACCCATTCGTTAAATGCGGAAGCGATGCTCCGGCAGTTCTTGCTGCTGCTCCGCGAAATTCTCAGCGTCAATCGCGCGGCCGTTTTTTTGCGGCAGCCGTTCGCCTCTTTTGGCGATTCCCCCGCGCTGGCGGAAAGCCGTCGTTTGCGTTCCGTGTCCGCGATTGGTATCTCACCGGGACTACTGCAGAATTTCGGTTTGTCCTTTGAAGGCGGCATCGGCGGCCATTTGTTCCGCCACGGCCGCATCCTGCGTCGCTTCAGCGACGAGGCCCGGAACGACCTGGAGGCGCAAAAGGAATTTGAATTGCTCGGCTGCGAAGTGGCCGTGCCGATTCTGGATCGTGAAACGGTTTTGGGGGTCGCTGTTTTTGATGGGCGCATCACCGGCGACCCGCTGGTGAACTCCGAACTGCAGTTGATTTTCCATTTGCTGGAACAGCTTGGTCTCGCGATCAAAAACATCTGGTTGCATGATCAGCTCGCCGGCAATCACCAGCTCATGGCCGACATCCTGCGGGAACTCAGCAGCGCTTGTGTCGTCGTGGGTCGTGACCTCACGATCCTGCACGCCAACAAGACCGCGCGTAAATATTTCTTCCGCAATGAGCGCCGGGGCGGTGATATGGAGTTTAGCGATCTGCCGCAGGCGCTCGGCGCCAAAACCTACCAGGTGCTCAAGACCGGCGCCGCCGTCTCAAGTTTTCGCTATGAACCCGAGGAGTCTCCCGGGACGATTTACAGCATTACCATCGTGCCCTTCCAGCGGCAGCAGGCTGGTTTGCCCGCCTCGGCCCTCTTGATGGCGGAAGACCTCACGCAGAGCGAGAATTTGCAACGCCTGGAAATCGAAGCCGCCAACCTGCGGCTCGTCAAAACCATGGCCGACCGGATGACGCACGAAATCGGCAATGCCATGGTGCCGCTCTCCACGCACCAGCAATTGCTGGCCGACAAGTGGAAGGACCCCGAATTTCGCGCGTCGCTCAACGTCGCGCTCGCCGACGGCGTCAAGCGCGTCACGCGCCTCATCAATCAGATGCGCTTCCTGGCCCGGGACGCCCTGGCGTCGGCGGAGGCATTCCCGCTGGAACCGCTCATTGAGGAGGCCTACCAGGAAGCGTGCAAGCATCAACCCGCCAAAGCCGCCCAGCTTAAGTACGATACCGGCAGCAAGCCGATTTTTGTGACCGGCGACCGCGCCGCTTTGAAACACGCGCTGGCTGAAGTGATGTTGAATGCGCTTCAGGCCAACCCGGCCGATCCGAAGATCGGGATTCATCTTCAAGCCGAGGCCACCGGTGGCAACGGTTTGCGCGGCTTGCAAATTGAAGTCCAGGACAACGGCGGCGGATTTTCCGCCGAAGCGGTCAAGAAAGCGTTCGTGCCATTTTTCACCACGCGCAACGTTGGGTTGGGACTGGGCTTGACCGTCAGCCACAAGATCATCGAAACCCACCACGGCAAGGTGGAAATTCTTCCCTCTAAAGCGGGTCAAGCGGGTCTGGTGCGCATCTCGCTTCCTCTGGATTCGTCACTCAGCCTGCCTGCTTGATCGGGCAGGTTGCCCCATGCGGAGATCAGCTGCCTAAAGAAAGGGAAGGCGGGGGGCTGGTTATTTCCTGAATCTCCCATTTCATCAGCGGGAATTTTCCCCCTCGGCGCGTCTCGCGCGTCGAAACGCCAGGTCTTCGTCAGGACACAACCCCATCTTTCCGCTTGTCGCCCGTTGTGGGCGTCTGGTAGAGTCGCTTCCTGCCGGACCAATCGGTGATGGTGTTGGTTCTGTTCTCAGACGAATTGAACATTTTACGATGGCCGCCTCGTTGACATTAGACGCGATTCCGCCGCTTGCGCCTGCGGCTTCCTACCCAAAAAGCAAAGGCGTCTTGATGATCGTGGATGATGAGGACGGCGCAAGGCAGTCCCTCCGGGTCATTTTCAAGGACGAATACGAAATTCTTATGGCGGGCGACGGAGCCAGTGCCATCAAGCTCGCCCAGGAAAACAAGATCGACGTCGTCGTGTGCGACGTCCGCATGGCCGGCATGTCGGGTATCGAGGTGTTGGAACGGTTGAAATTCGTCAACCCCGACATTGAAGTCGTGATGATGACCGCTTTCGAGACGACCGACACCATGCGGCAGGCATTGCGACTGCGCGCCTGCGATTACATCAACAAACCGTTCGATGTTTCCACGATGCGTGCCGCGGTGGCCAACGCGATGCAGCGTCACACGCTCGAAAGCGAAATCCACACGAATGCCGAAAAGCTTCAACAGTTGCTCGGCGAATTACAAAACCAGAAAATCGAGGAAAAGATGGCGCACACGCGCGGCGAAATTTACGCCAGCATCATCCACGACATCAACGGCCCGCTCACGGTCATCTCCGGCTTCATCCAGTTGATGAACCAGCGCATCGGCGATGCCACCGTACTGGAGGAAAACGACCTGACTTTCGTCAAGGATCGCTTGCGCACTATCACGCGGCAGGTCACGAATTGCATCGAGATTTCGCGCCGTTACCTTGGCTTCCTGCGGCGTCAGTCGGATGACGTGCCCCGGGTTGGCGTGAATCAATTGCTCGCGGACCTCAGTCATCTCGTCCAGGTCCATCCGAGCCTGCACACCAACCAATTCCACGTTCGTCCGCTGCCCGAGGATATCGCCGTCCGCATGAACGGCACCGATGTCATTCAGATTCTGTTGAACCTGGCCGTGAATGGTTTTCAGTGCTCGCCTCACTCCCATTCCGTGCAAATCGAAGCCCGCGTGTTGCGGGAACCGGTGGATTTGGCGCAGATCAAGGACGGCCCGGAGGAACGCCTGCTCAATGTGGAAAATTTTGAAAATGCCACGCCGTTGTTGATGGTGGCCGTGCGCGACACGGGGCCGGGAATCCCGCCCGAGATTTTGCCGAAGATTTTTCAGCTCTACTTCACCACGAAAGGCGCTCGCCACGGCACCGGACTGGGCTTGAATATCGTTCAGCGTCTGGTGAAGGAAGCCAAGGGAGCGCTGCACATTCACACACGGCAGGGCGAAGGCACGACATTTACCATTTATCTTCCCGCCGTGAATTTGCCTCAGGCCTAAACGCTCGAAAAGGTCAGGACGCGGGAACCGCGCGGCTCCGGCAGTCGTTGCAAAAAAACTCCCGGCCGGTAAAAAAAGCCTCCACAGACGACATTCGCCCCCCGCAACGGTCGCAAAATTCGAACGTTTCGCTGGGATCCAGGCGAATGGCGACCCAGACCGTCCCATACACTCGCCGCACGAGCCGAATCTGCTCCACGACATGGTCCTTCGCGTAATCGAACACCTTGGCCAGGCTCCGGTCTTCCGTGAAGTTCCAGTGCGCCGCCGTGCCCGCGAGATATTGTCCATCTTCGTTTACGATCAGAACCTTGATCGTTTCCGATTCATTCATCCGCGCGGAAGATAGCTCCGCCTTGGCCGCTGGGCAAACGACCTGTTCGACTGGCTCGAAACTTGAGTCAGCGTTAACCGCCATGAATATGTAACCCAATGCCGCTTATCGTGCGGCGCCGAGTGGTTCGGGTATCTGGCTTTTTAAAAGATGGGTGACGGCTTTTACCGCCAGTTCCATCGGGAAAACAGGTTTTGAGATAAGGTCGCCGCCGCCGCTCAGGATGCTCTTGGCGCGATTTTCAAAATCGGCATGGGCGCTCACGTAGATGACGGGTGTCCGCTGGTAACCGGGTAACAGGCGCAAGCGGCGGCAGACTTCAAAGCCGTCCATGCTCGGCATTTCGATATCAAGCAGCACGAGGTCGTACGGCGTTTCTTCCATCATGTGGAGGGCCAGCAACGGATCCTGCGTGCATCGCGCCTCGATTTGCGCGCGTTGCAGCCCGGCGGCCACCAGGCGATTGGAGAGGGGATCATCGTCCACCACGAGGGCCTTGGCCATAACGCCGTCGTTGGTCTCGCTTTCCACCACCCGATCAAACAGTTTCCCGATAAAGTCCACGGCCGAGGCGATGGTTCGCGATACGGAAGGACTCATGTACTGCTGTTTGTTGGTCAGTTCGAAGAGCAGGGCTTCAAAGGCGCTGGCCATTTGTGCGAGTTGATGACAACCCGCCAGACCGGCGGCGCCGGCGATGAAATGGAGTTTCCGGCTGAAGTTCTGAATCTGGATACCGCGTTCGGCTTCGCTGGAAGCACTGGTCACCGCCTGACAAAGACTGCGCAATGAGGCATACGTCGCCGGCGCATTTTCGAGCAGGCTCCGACGCGCTTTCGCTTGAAATTTGATGGCGGAGGAGTCGCTTTCCATCTCCGCTTCCACGGCCTTCAGGGCGCTCATTGACCTGAGGGCTTCCGGTGATTCCTTTGGCACCGCGAGTTGGAAACTCGAATCCACGATTGACGACTTGCCGGAAAGAATGTCATTGATGACTTCGATTAGCGACGAGGGAGTACAACGGACTTTGAGCAGCGCCTTTTGCACGCCCAACGCCACTGCCTGTCGCGCCACGTCGTTTGCGTACGAATTGGAAAGGACCACCACGGGCAAATCACCCAGGGTGCCGGGTCCGCGGATAAACTTCAGCACGTCCACACCGGTGAACCGCGGCATCATCAGGTCCAGCACCACGAGGTCCGGGCGCGTCTTGCGCAATGCCTGGATTGCGGCTACGCCGTCCGAGGCCGCTTCGACCCGCACGCCCTGATTCGTCAGGCCCTCCTGGTAAAGGCGCAGTACCAACGGATCATCATCCACCAATAAAATTGTCTTCATTTGCAGTCTTCGAACATCACGGTTGCTTCGTCAGAAGCAGCTTTCATCCCAAGGTAACTTTTTCTGGAAAACTAAAGCGGCGAACGTGGGGAGACCGTCAGCGAACGACGATTTCGGAGGCAAAACGCCCACGACCAGACCGGTCAGTGTCCTGTTTTGTGACGCCGCCGGCGCAAGGTGTTGTGTAGTTAGTCGGAATACCCGGTGGGATTCGCCTGATGCCATTGCCAGGCGGTGGTGACGATGTCTTCGAGCTTGGCAAATTTTGGACGCCAGCCCAATTCCTTAATGGCCTTGGACGCATCGGCGACGAGTTTCGGCGGGTCACCGGGGCGGCGCGGCTTTTCCACCACTGGAATTTTTTTGTCGGTGACTTTTTCGCAGGTCTGGATCACTTGCCGGACGGAATAACCATCACCGTTGCCGAGGTTGTAAAAGCCATGCTTGCCCGGGGCGAGACCCAGCATATGCGCCTGCGCGAGATCGAGGATGTGAATGTAATCGCGAATGCACGTGCCGTCCGGGGTCGGATAATCCGTGCCGAAAATCTCGCAGTGCGTCTTCTGCCCGAGCGCGACTTGGAGCACGTTGGGAATCAAATGCGTTTCGATGCGATGATGCTCGCCGAAACGCTTGCTCGCGCCCGCGGCGTTGAAATAGCGGAACCCGACAAACTCCAAATTGTAAATCTCGCCGTACCAGCGCAGGATTTTTTCAAAAATGAGCTTCGATTCACCGTAGGGATTGATCGGACGTTGCGGCAAATCCTCGGTCATCGGCACCTTGTCCGGCGGTCCAAACGTGGCGCAGGTCGAGCTGAAAACGAATTTTTTCACGCCGCACTCGACCGCGGCGTCGAGCAGCTTCAAGCCATTGACGACGTTGTTGTGAAAATATTTCTTGGGATTCGTCATCGACTCGCCGACGAGCGCGTTGGCCGCAAAGTGCAGGATTGCCTCCGGTTGGGCAGCTTTGACGGCCTGAAGAACGTTGCCCTCCTCGTTGGGCCGCGCGGCGACCAGTTGCGCGCGCGAATCCACCGCGGAACGGTGCCCTTCCGAGAGATCGTCGTAAACCGTGACCTGATGCCCGGCGTTCAGCAATTCCTCGGTGCAAACCGACCCGATGTAACCCGCGCCGCCGGTGACAAAAACTTTCATTGAGGCCACACTAAAGACGTGCTGGGAGAGACTCAACGGGAAAACACGATGGTGTCCGCCCACGCATCCCGTCAGTTTATTCCTTTGGGAACTTGGGGTTTTCAACGCATTTTTCTTGCGCTCCGGCGCGTTGTTCCATCTTCTCTGGGGATGCCCGCCACTCGCCAGCACCGCCATGCTTCCGAAGCAGCTCTTTCGTAGAAAAACCCTCGACCCGGCCGTTGGCGATGCCGTCGACCCGCATCATTCACTCAAGCGTGTGCTCGGGCCGGTGCAACTGACCCTGCTCGGCGTCGGCGCGATTATCGGTGCGGGTATTTTCTCCATGGTGGGCACTGCGGCAGCCGGCGGTGGCGATCACATCGGCGCCGGACCCGCGATTACCCTTTCCTTCATCTTCGTCGCGGTGGCGTGCGGCTTTGCCGCACTGTGCTATTGCGAGTTTGCCTCCATGGTGCCGACGGCTGGTTCCGCTTACACGTACGCCTACGCGACACTCGGTGAACTGCTCGCCTGGATCATCGGTTGGGATCTGATTCTGGAATACGCGGTCGGAAACGTGGCCGTGGCGATTTCGTGGTCCAGTTATTTCCAGGGTCTGCTTGCGACGCTGCACATACCCATGCCCGGTTGGCTCGGACTGGATTATCGCACCGCGTTGCAGGCCGTGCACAAAGTGGCCGAAGCCAAGGCGCAGGGGATCGACGTCAGCACGCTCGGCGACGCTCTGGTCCGCAGCCAGGCGTGGGAGCAGGCGCCGCGCATTCTGGGTATTCCCATCATCTTTAATTTGCCGGCCGTGCTGATTGTCGCGCTCATCACCTGGATTCTCGTCCGCGGCATTCGTGAAAGCGCGGGGTTCAATTCCGCCATGGTGGTTTTGAAACTCTTAATTATCGCGGTGTTTGTTGGAGTCGGTGCATTTTACATCAAGCCGGGAAATTGGGTGCCATTTTCGCCCCATGGTTTCGCGGGCATTTCCGCCGCCGGCGCGACCATCTTTTTTGCCTACATCGGTTTCGACGCCGTCTCGACGGCGGCGGAGGAAACGCATAATCCGCAGCGAAACATTCCCATCGGCATCATCGCGAGCCTCGTCGTTTGCACCCTCATATATGTTGCGGTCGCGCTCGTGCTTACGGGCATGGATAAATACGATCGCTTCGCGGGCGTGGCTGACCCTCTGGCGCGGGCCTTTTCGGCTCGGGGCATGAATTGGACCGCTGGCGTGATTTCATTGGGCGCAGTGTTTGCCACGACCTCGGTTCTCGTGGTTTTTCAAATCGGCCAGCCGCGCATCTTCCTGGCGATGGCGCGCGATGGCTTGTTGCCCTCCTGGGCCGCGCGCGTGCATCCGCGATTTCGCACGCCGCACGTCACCACCATAATCACCGGTGTATTCGTCGCCGGTTTCGCCGGCGTAACGAACATCGATGAGGTGGCCGACTTGTGTAACATCGGGACCTTGTTTGCCTTTGTGCTCGTCGCTGCGGGGATTCTGGTATTGCGCCGCACCGACCCCAATCGGCCACGGCCGTTTCGCACGCCGTTTGTTCCGTTGGTGCCGTGGCTCGCCATCATTTCTTGCGGCTATCTTATGGTGGTGCAACCGACGATCACCTGGTGGCGGTTTATCATCTGGCTGGGGATCGGCCTTGTCATCTACTGCCTTTACGGCTACCGCCGCAGCCGGTTGCGGCAAATTCGCTGACCGATGGCCGGCGAAAATATCCAGCGTTCCGAGGTTCCGCATGAGTTCGTGCGCGGCCTGGGCTTGCTCGACTCGACGATGATTGTCGCCGGGTCGATGATCGGTTCGGGCATCTTTATCGTCTCGGCCGATATCGCGCGGCAGGTCGGCTCGCCGGGATGGTTGCTCGTTGCCTGGCTTGTGACGGGTGTGCTCACGGTGATTGCGGCGCTCAGTTATGGCGAACTGGCCGCCATGATGCCGCACGCGGGCGGACAATACGTTTACCTGCGACAGGCCTACAATCCGCTCTGTGGATTTCTCTATGGCTGGACATTGTTCCTCGTGATCCAGACGGGGACAATCGCCGCGGTGGGTGTGGCCTTCGCGCGATTTCTGGGAGTGCTCGCTCCGAAAATCTCGCCGACGTCGTGGATTATTGAACCGATAAACATTTCCGCGAAGTACGCCCTCAGCCTCTCGACGCAGCAGGCGGTCGCCATCCTGATAATCGTGTTGCTGACCTTCATCAACACGCGCGGTCTGCACATCGGCAAATGGATTCAAAATGTTTTCACCTCCACCAAAACCATCGCGCTCGTCGGGTTGATTTTGATCGGACTTTTTGTGCATCACAACGCCGATGCGGTGCGCGAGAATTTCGGCCATTTCTGGACGCAGCGCGGTGTCTCGCCCATTAAGCCGGATTGGTCCTTCGTGCCTGCGATATCGGCGGCGGGGGGCGCGTTCGGCCTGTTGATTGCATTGTGCGTCGCGCAGGTCGGTTCGCTCTTTTCCTCGGATGCGTGGAACAATATCACGTTTACCGCCGGCGAAGTGAAGGATCCGCGCCGCAACATCCCGCTCTCGCTCGCGCTGGGCACGGGATTGGTCATCACGCTCTATCTCCTGGCAAATGTGGCGTATCTCTTTCTGCTGCCGCTCGACAAAATCCAGAGCGCACCCGACGACCGCGTGGCCACGGCGGCGATCGAGACCGTTTTCAGCGGTCACGGCGCCGCCATCATGGCGGTCGCGATTATGATTTCGACGTTTGGTTGCAACAACGGTCTTATCCTCGCGGGCGCGCGGGTCTATTACGCGATGGCGCGCGACGGTTTGTTTTTCAAAGCGACGGGAAAACTCAATGCGCAACGCGTTCCGGCCGTCGGCCTAATCTGGCAATGCGTCTGGACCTGTTTGCTGGTGCTGCCGCGCACGCGTCTGGGCAATACCGCGACCGGTGTCGAAACGTACGGGAATCTCTACAGCGACCTGCTCGACTACGTCGTTTTCGCCGTGTTGATTTTTTACGTGCTCACCATCGGTGGTTTGTTCCGGCTGCGCCGCACGCAGCCGGACGCCGACCGACCCTATCGCGCGTTGGGTTATCCCCTCGTGCCCGCGCTCTACATGGTGCTGGCCACCGTGATCATGGTGGTGCTGCTCTTTTATAAAACTGAGACGACGTGGCCCGGCCTCGTGATCGTGCTCGCCGGCGTGCCTGTCTATTTTTTCTGGAAGCGGCGCTATTCGGGCAGCGTTTCGGCTCCTTTTCCTTGACACTGAGCGACTTGTGCTCCATTAAGCCCGTCCAAGAATCACTATGTCCACCTCTGACCGACTATGAATTTATTCCGCCGTAAAACCGTCACGGATTTGCAAGCCGAGGCGGTGTCTGACCAAAGTCTGCATCGGGTGTTGGGACCGATAAACCTGACCGCACTGGGAGTCGGCGCCATCATTGGAACGGGCATCTTTGTGCTCACCGGCACGGTCGCCGCCCAAAACGCCGGGCCGGCGGTCGTCATCTCGTTCATTCTCGCGGGCTTGGCTTCAATTTTCGCGGCGCTCTGCTACAGCGAATTTGCCTCTTTGGTTCCCATGGCGGGCAGCGCCTACACCTACGGTTATGCCACGCTGGGAGAATTGATCGCCTGGATTATTGGCTGGGATTTGATCCTGGAATACGCAGTCGGCGCCATCACGGTGGCAATCGGCTGGTCGGGCTACGTCGTGTCGTTTCTGCGGGACTTGGGCATCGTGGTGCCCCCACAACTTTCCGCGGCTCGTGGAACAGAATTGATCGATATTCCGACGAGCCTCGCTGCGGTGTTGAAGATGAAGGCGGGCTGGACGACCTTGAGCGCCGGCGTGGCCGATCATATTCAAGCTGCGGGGGTTGACCCGGCCACGCTCATGCACGCCACGGCAATTTTTAATCTGCCTGCGGTGCTGATTACCTTTGTTGTGACTGTGTTGTTGATCGTCGGCATCAAGGAGTCCGCGAACTTCAACAATGTAATCGTTTGTGTGAAAGTGGCGGTGGTCTTGTTGTTCATCGCCGCAGCCGTGCATGCGATCAATCCGGACAACTGGCATCCGTTCATTCCCGCAAACACCGGAAAGGATGGGCAGTTCGGCTGGTCGGGAATAACAGCGGGAGCGGGAGTGGTGTTTTTCGCCTACATCGGTTTTGACGCAGTGAGCACTGCCGCGCAGGAAGCAAAGAACCCGCAACGGGATATGCCTATCGGCATTATCGGCTCGCTGCTATTGTGCACGATTCTTTATATCATCGTATCTGCAATCGCGACCGGCGTTGTTCCGTACGCGCAGCTTGACGTTCCGGATCCGATCGCCGTGGCGGCGGATCGCGCGGGCTTGAACTGGATGGGCAAGCTCATCAAGCTGGGAGCCATCGCTGGCCTTTCCTCTGTCATTCTCGTGCTGCTCCTTGGTCAATCGCGTGTTTTTTACAGCATGGCGCGCGATGGACTGCTGCCCCCATTTGTCAGCAAGGTGCATCCCCGTTTCCGCACGCCTTGGATTACTTCCATCGCCACGGGACTTGGTGTGGCGATTTTTTCGGCCGTGTTCACGGTGCGTGAAGCGGGCAATCTCTGCTCTATCGGCACGCTGCTGGCGTTTGTCATCGTGTCCATCGGCGTGCTGGTCTTGCGAGTCCGCGAGCCGAATTTGCCCCGTCGTTTCAAGACGCCCTGGATCTGGTTTGTCGCGCCGATGGGCGCGCTTTCCGCCGCCTTTCTAATGGCGCGCCTGCCGTGGGCTACTTGGGAACGGTTATTGATCTGGTTCGCCATCGGCATGGTGATTTATTTCGCCTACGGCGTCCGGCGCAGCCGCCTGGCCCAGCCCAAAAGCTAGCAATAATTTTCCCCGCACTGCTTGCGAATCCCCGTCGGCACTGAGCCCGGGGGGCTCCTGGTCGCTGTATCTTGATCGCGTCCGGCTGTTGATTTTCCGCCTTGGTGGAGGCTTAACCCTTCCGCGATTTCCGGTCCTTCCGGGATTGCCGAAAAATCTTGCGAAATCTGCGAATTTTCGTCGTTTGACCCCTTGCAATGTTTTGCGTCGAAGGTAAGGTCGAGGTGTTGGTCCCGTGTGCGGGACCAAGGGGGAGCCTGAGTGCATTACCTTCCTAACTGCGCGGGACGATGATCTTTGACATATGAATTTTTGGGCGGAATCAAACCGCGCAGAGTGGGACGCAAGGCGGGAGATATTTACTGAAGGTAAACAAGGGAATGAAGCAGGATTGGAGTTTTGAAAGCGGGGACGGGGCTTCGTTGGCTCTGCGATCTCCTGTTAAATTTTTCGTCGGAATTCAGCCTTGGGAGCATTGGACAGCATTTGTCCGACCCTCTGGTTTAGGATCGCGGGACGGTTGAAATGCAGATTGAAAAAATGAAAATTGCAAAATTGACAGATTTGGTCGGTCGCCGAGAACGCCGAGGGATCACTTTTTTCTCGCGGCACTCATCGGATCGCCCTGCCTGGGAAGGATGGCCTGGTCTAGCCACTTGTACGGGGTGGCGGCCCACTTTGGTCGGGTGGGGAACGGGTTGGAAATGGTCTGGGAACGCGATGGAGAAGGCTTGGTTCGGCCGAGTCATGGAGTGTTACGGCATGTTGCGCTGTGTTGCGCGCGGTTGCGCATCGGTTTTTGGAGCGAGCGGGAAACGGACGCAAATGTAAATTTTACCAAACGAACCCAACTTTGAAAATTCACAAAGGCATTACTGATAGTGGTTTATGACTGATTTTAAGTTTTTCGATTTGGAAAACGAACCCAACTTGGGAATGGCGAATGCAGATTTTCGAATTTCAAGTTTCGAATGCAAATGAGGCGTGATGAATATGATTGTTTTAAAGGCAATTCGCGGTAATTCGCACCTTATAGCACCTCAAATTGCGGTGGCTTGTTGGGCCGAAAGTTCCATCCGCTTTTCCATTCCGGAATTGACGGTTCGGACGGCCTAACCTACCGTTCGGTAAGTTTATGTCGAAGCCCGGAGCCATTTCCGCCACGCGCGATCATATCCTGCAGGCGGCGCTTGAGAGCTTCGCGGATTGCGGGTATGCCGCGACGTCTGTCCAGCATATCGTGGACGCGGCGGAGGTTTCCAAGCCGGCCTTGTATTATTATTTCAAGGACAAGGCGGAGTTGTTCCAGGCCCTGGTGGACCAGGCGCACGACGAACGATATCGGACGATGCAGGAGGCGGCGTCGCGCGGCCGGACCATCGCGCAAAAACTCGAGGAGATTGTGGCGGCGACCTTTGAGTTTTCGTTGCGCAACCGGGAGTTGATGCGGCTGGCGTACGCGACAGCATTTGGCGCTTCAGGCGAGGCGCCGGGCCAGGTGAAATGTCGGGAAAAGGGCCGGCGCAATTTTGAATTTGTGCGGTCGCTCATCGCGGCCGGCCAGGAATCGGGTGAACTCACGCCTCGCTTCACGGCGGATGAGCTGGCCATGGGAATTTACGGGCAGTTGAACAATTCCATCATGTTGCGTCTGCTCGTGCCGGATTGTCCGCTGAACCGTGAGACAGCAACACAGATGGTTCGTTTATTTCTGGAGGGCGCGGCGCCGAAAAAAACGGCGACTTCGCGCCCGCAAATGGCGTCAGTTTAAATTTGGAAGGATTTCATGAAAGTTAAGATTTTAATCGCAATATTGCTCGTGGCCGCCGTGATTGGTGGTTTGGCAGGCATCAAGGTTCTCCAAATCAAGACGCTAATCAGCGCGGGCAAACACTATGCTCCACCGCCGGAATCCGTTTCCTCGGCGGTCGCGCGCGAGGAAAAATGGCAGGGAACACTTACCGCCATCGGTTCCGTGATGACGGCGCAAGGCGTGACGGTTACTCCCGAAATCGCCGGCATCGTGAGCGAAATCAAATTCGAGGCCGGCGCGAACGTCGCGAAGGGGGATTTGTTGGTCAAGCTCGACGCCTCCTCCGAGGAAGCGCAGCTCCGCGCGCTCGAAGCGCAGGAGGAACTCGCGAAATTGAACGTCGCCCGTGAGCGCACGCTGTTTGGCCAGAAATTAATTCCGCAATCCGAGCTGGATGGCGCCGAGGCCACGTTGAAACAAAATCAGGCCAATGCGGACAACCTCCGCACCATCATCGAAAAGAAAACCATTCGCGCGCCGTTCGGCGGCCGCCTGGGTATTCGTCAGGTGAACCTGGGACAATATCTCGAAGCCGGCAAACCGATTGTGTCCTTGCAATCGCTGTCGCCGATCTATGTGGATTTTTCGCTGCCGCAACAGGAACTCGCCCGGCTCAAAACCGGCATGGACGTGCGCGTGACGACCGACGCTTATCCCGGACGGAAGTTCAACGGCACGCTGACTGTCATCAATCCGGACCTGGATTCCATCACGCGCAGCATCGGCTTGCAGGCCACGATTACGAATGAGGACCAGGCGTTGCGCCCCGGCATGTTTGCCCGTGCCGAGGTGATTTTGCCGGAAGAACAAAACGTGCTCGTGATTCCCGCGACGTCGATTCTGAGCGCGCCGTACGGCGACTCGGTGTATGTGATCGAATCGAACGCCGGCACCAATGGCGCACAGGCTCATCTCACCGTGCGACCGCAATTTGTGCGCGTCGGCCGGGCACGCGGCGATTTTATCAGCATTGAGACCGGACTGAAGCCCGGCGAGCGCGTGGTGCGCTCGGGCCTGTTCAAATTGCGCGGCGGCATGACCGTGATCGAAAATAACGAGGTCGTGCCCAAGAGCGACATGAAGCCCAACCCGGCGGATAGCTGACGTTCATCGGGTGAACCCTATTTCCTTTCGTGAAATCATTTACTGACATATTCATTCGCCGCCCGGTGCTCGCCGTGGTGGTGAATCTCGTGATCCTCATCACGGGCATCCAGGCGATCCGCTCGCTGACCGTGCGGCAATATCCGCGCAGCGACAATGCCACCGTCACCGTCACCACCGCCTACGTCGGCGCCAGCGCCGATCTCGTGCGCGGATTCATCACGACGCCGTTGGAGCGTTCCATCGCGGCGGCGGACGGCATTGATTACCTGGAATCGAACAGCAAGCTCGGCGTTTCCACCATCACCGCGCGCCTGAAGCTCAATTACGATCCCACCAAGGCACTCGCGGAAATCAGTTCCAAGGTGGATCAAGTGCGCAACGATCTTCCGCCCGAGGCGGAGGTGCCGATCATCAATATCGTGTCGGCGGATTCACAGTACGCCGCTGCGTATTTGAGCTTCACCTCCGACATCCTGGAGGCGAATCAAATCACCGATTATCTCGTGCGGGTCGTCCAGCCGCGCCTGACTGCGCTCGAAGGTGTCCAGCGCGCGGATTTGTTGGGGGGACGCACATTTGCGATGCGCATCTGGCTCAAACCGGACCGGATGGCGGCCCTGAATATCAATCCCTCCGCTGTGCGCGACGCGCTTGCGGCGAACAACTTTCTCTCCGCCGTCGGCCATACCAAGGGTTCACTGGTGCAGGTAAATCTCAGTGCGAACACGGACCTGCGCAGCATCGAGGAATTTCGCAACCTCGTCGTGCGTCAGACTGGTGACAACCTCGTGCGTTTGCGCGATGTCGCAGACGTCGTGCTCGGCGCCGAAGACTATGATTCGGAAGTGCGCTTCAGCGGCGAGCGCGCGGTGTTCATGGGCATCTGGCCGCTGCCTAACGCCAATTCGCTCGACGTGATGAAACGCGTCCGCGCGGAAATGGATTTGATCCAAAAAGAATTGCCCTCCGGCCTCACGGGTAAAATTGCCTACGACGCCACCAAGTATATTCAGGACGCGGTTCACGAAGTGCTGAAGACGCTTACGGAAACGCTGGTAATCGTCGCCGTCGTGATTTTTCTTTTCCTGGGTTCCTTGAGGTCGGTGATCATTCCGCTGGTGGCGATTCCCATTTCGTTGATTGGCGCCGTCTTCCTGATGCAGATGTTCGGCTTCACGCTCAACCTGCTCACGCTGCTGGCCATCGTGTTGTCCGTCGGTCTGGTCGTGGACGACGCGATCGTCATTGTGGAAAACGTGGAGCGTCACGTGCGCGAAGGCCGCACGCCGATGCAGGCGGCGCTCATGGGCGCGCGCGAACTCGTGAGCCCGGTCATCGCGATGACCATCACGCTCGCGGCGGTGTACGCTCCAATTGGTTTGCAAGGCGGCCTGACCGGCTCGCTGTTCCGCGAGTTCGCATTTACGCTCGCCGGAGCAGTCTTCATTTCCGGCGTCGTGGCGCTGACGCTGTCGCCGGTGATGTCCGCCTATCTGCTGCGCGTGGACCACGAAGAGCGCGGGTTGACCGGCCTGATTAATCGAACCTTTGACCGGATTAGAAAAGTTTACAGTCACATTCTGGATATGACACTGTCGG
The DNA here is from genome assembly GCA_044223735.1 of Limisphaerales bacterium. GTDB lineage: Bacteria > Verrucomicrobiota > Verrucomicrobiia > Limisphaerales > UBA8199 > JBGALR01. The sequence continues at coordinate 40,486 of JBGALR010000003.1, forward strand.
CGCGTCCGGCGGTTTACATCATCTGGATTGTGCTGAGCCTGCTCGTGCCGCTCATGTACAAGATGTCGCCCAATGAACTGGCGCCGTCCGAGGATCAGGGTTTTGTGTTTGGCATCGTGGACGCGGCCGCGGATGCGACGATTGATCAGACTTCGTTTTACACCGACGCCGCGAACAAGCAATTGATGAGCATTCCGGAGGCGGAACAAACGTTCCAAATCACTTTTCCCGACAACGGCATCGGCGGTCTGGTGCTGAAGCCGTGGGGAGAACGCAAGCGGACGGCCGCCCAGGTCACCATGGAAGTGTCCGGCAAAGTCGGCACGATACCGGGCATTCGCACATTGATGGTCACACCGCCTGCGCTGCCCGGCGGCGGAAATTTTCCCGTGGAAGTGGTCATCTGCTCGACGGCGGACCAGGAAACCATCCTGCGCTTTGCCCAGGAGCTGCAGCAAAAGGCGGCGACCAACGGCATGTTCGCCTTTCCCCCAATCATCGATACCAAGATGGATCAGCCGGAAGTTGAATTGGTGATGGACCGCGACAAGGTGGCGAATCTCGGCTTAAGCATGGCCGCGGTCGGTTCCGATCTCGCGACGCTCGTCGGCGGAAATTTCGTGAATCGCTTCAATCTGGACGGTCGCAGCTACAAGGTCATTCCGCAGATCAAGCGCATTGATCGCTTGAATGCCAACCAGCTCGAAAGCACCTACGTCAAGGGACCGACGAATCAAGTTGTGCCGCTGAGCACCTTCGCCGAATTTAAGAAGAAGACCGGGCCGCGTTCGCTCAATCGCTTCCAGCAATTCAATTCTGTGAAGATCAGCGGCGTCGCCATCCGTCCCCTCGACGACGCGTTGAAGTTTTTCGAGACGGAAGCGGCGCAAAGTTTGCCCAAGGGCTACAAGCTGGATTACACCGGGGAATCACGGCAGTTGCGGGTGGAAGGCAGCAAATTTTTGCCGACCATCATGCTCGCGTTGGTGTTAATCTTCCTCGTGCTTGCGGCGCAATTCAACAGCTTCCGCGACCCGTTCATCATCATCCTGGGTTCCGTGCCGCTCGCGATGTTCGGCGCATTGATCTTCAGCTTTTTAAAAATGCCGGGACAGGGGATGCCGTTCTGGACCAACGGCTGGACCACGACGATGAATATCTACTCGCAGATTGGTCTTGTGACGCTGATTGGGCTTGTTTCGAAAAACGGCATCTTGATCGTCGAATTTGCGAACGTTCTGCAACGGCAAGGCCTGACCAAGGTCCAGGCCGCGCGTGAAGCCGCTCTGACCCGACTGCGCCCCGTATTAATGACCAGCGCCGCCACCATCTGCGGTCACTTTCCTCTAACGCTGGTATCTGGCGCCGGTGCGGCGGCGCGAAACTCCATCGGCCTGATCGTCGTCGCCGGCATGGCGCTGGGCACGATCTTCACGCTACTGGTTATTCCTGCGATTTACGTCCTGATCGCGAAGCAACATGCGAAGGGCGAAACCGCCGTCGAGGAAATCGACGTGGACGAAGCGGCTTCGACGCCCCTGCCGCATGGCAAGGAAGCGGTGGCGCACTAAAATTGGCGGGATTTAAGAAAATATTAGCACTTGCATTCCCCGGAAAATTCCGTAGTTTGAGCGAGTCTAAACGGAAGCGAGCGTAGCTCAGCCTGGTAGAGCATCACGTTGCCAACGTGAGTGTCGAGGGTTCGAATCCCTTCGCTCGCTCCATTTCTCATCAGCCGGTTTTTCCAGCCTCAACACGCGTGCGGGTAACATTTTGCCCTTAACGCGGCCGATACCCCTCTGTACCCTCGTCATTATCAAAAAGGGGCGCTGTATTATGATTGCATGACAAATTTGGCCTTCACGGCCGAAAAACTCTGTTCTGGGAGACTACAATGAAACAGAATTGTACCTTTCCGGAAACGGTGGAATACAAGTCGTGCACCGCCACGATTTATCAGCAACTGCACCGCGCTCGCGAAGGCTTCGAGGTGCGCTATTGCGACGTTGACCGCTCCATGCAGCGGCTCACCTTTCCCACGTATTCGTCGGCGAAAAAATTCGCAGAAATGGTGGTGAAAAAAACGCCACAGACCGTGAACATTTCGTCACCCTCCGCGGCCGCGACCCCTCCGGTTATCAGACCGCCATCGAGACGCATTCGCCCTTGAGTCTGTCGATCGCCAGGCTTCGACACTAATCGCGTAGCATCATCGCCAGCTGGGTGGCCGGAAAATCCTCCCGGAGGCGGTGAAATATTACCCGGAAAATCGCCCCCAACAATCGTACGGGATCACGGTCCGCCAGGTCGTCGACCAACTTTTGGCGCTTGCGGCGAAGGAGGGAGAGGTCGGACAGATACACCTTCGCGACCTGCGGGTGCGGTTGCATAAATTCGCGGAGTCCTTCCAGTGCCCGATCAGTCGGGTCATCCAGGTGGAGATTTGCGATTACCTGCTCGACCGAGACGTAAGCAATTGCACCCGCCACAACCTGTGACAACACGTACGACTCTATTGTTACGTTTTTCGGTTTTAATGCGATGGATTCTAATCTTTCGGTCGGCCGTCGTGTCGATCTACCTATCGTAACTTGCTTTTTCAACCTGCTGTTTGGTAGGAAAAGCCCCTATATTATCGGCGTGAGAATCCTTACACATAAATGCGCAATATTTCTTATAGATATTTATGCTGGTCGCCTGATACTTAGGTGAGAGCAGGTTGTAATATCTTTGCAGTTTTACGTAATGGTGTTTGCTGAATGGTTCGGATTTAGCGGGCTCGAATAAGAAATCTTTGTCGCGCGTGAAAAAGTGTGCTGCAAGCTTTTGAACTTTATTTTAATGGGCTCAGCAACGGAGGGGTGGAAATAAACTGATTGGGGTTATGGGCGGAAAATCAAACTCTGGGCGGCTCTCTTCAAATAAGGCGATGGAGGATTTGCGTCTGTGCCTGGCAACTGCGGGCAGAAAGAAAGCGATATGAGAGGCGAAAAGCGTGAGCAAAGAATAATTACAGATGTGTCTCTTGAATCTTTGCTACCCATGAAAATTGGCCTCCTGCGCGCCAAGGATGGCGGCCAGGACGATTTGACCACCCAATGGGAGGCTGCCTGGCGAATTGCTCCAGCCCTTCCCAGGCGAGCGGACGATGGGACGATTTCAACGGAGCCGCACCTGCGCCTCATGGTGGAGAGCTCCACGGACGCCATATTCGCTTTCTCTATGGCCCGCAAGCCGGTTTACCTCAATTCTGCCGTTGAGAAACTTACCGGCTATACCGTAGCGGAAATCGCGACTCAGAAATTCGTGAATTGGATCCATCCGGCCGATCAGGAGAACATGCTCAATCGTTGGGAGGATCTCTATGCCGGAAAAGGCTATGAAAATGTCGAGTTTCGGTTGATTACCAAGTCAGGCGAGATCAAATGGTGTTTGAGTTCCTGGGGACCGATGCTGGATGGGCGCGGGCAGCAAGTTGGAGTGCAAGGACGCGAAAGAGATATCACCGCCTTGAAGCGCGCCGAGCGAGCGCGGAATGAACTCTCGGCGATTGTGGAGAGTTCCGAAGACGCCATTTTCAGCATGACTCTGGACGGAGCCATTGTCAGCTGGAATCGGTCGGCTGCGCGGATTTACGGCTACAGTGCGGACGAAATGATCGGCCAATCGGTGGCGGTGTTGCTCATGCCGACGTGCGCGACGAAATTGGAGGGTATCTTGGCCGATGTCGCCGGAGGCCGCTCTTTGGTGGCGAGAGAAGTGGTGCATCATCGAAAGGATGGCGTTCCGGTTTCGGTTTCGCTTACGGTTTCGCCGGTGAAAAATGACGGGGAAAGTGTCACCGGCGTTTCCGTGATCGCGCGGGATGTTACCGAACGCAATCGGCTGGAAAAGCATGTCGTCGAAGCCTGCATGGCGGAGCGACGTAGAATTGGACACGAATTGCACGACGGGCTGGCCGCGTATTTAACCGGGCTGACGTTGCGCGGCAAAGTGCTGCAACATTCCCTGGAGAAGGCCGGTGTACCGGCCGCTCTCGAGGCGAAGGAGCTGGTGGGATTGATGAGTGGGGCAGTTCATCGCGCACGCCGTCTGGCGCGTGGCGAGGATCCTGCGGAGATCGAACGGATGGGGCTGGACCAGGCAATGACCCAGCTCGCAAGTGAAACGGAGGCGCTGTTTGGGGTGCGCTGCTCATTTCAAAGCGCCGGATCATTTCGAGGGCTCGCTTCGTCGATCCTGCTGTGTTTCTATCGCATCCTGCAGGAATCGATTCACAACGCCATTCGGCATGGTAATGCGCGATTAATCCAGGCGGAATTGGTGATGGCCGAGGACCTCCTTCGACTGAGCGTGAGGGATGACGGTGTGGGGTTCGACGTCGAAGACCAAACGCTTGAGGGAATGGGGCTGAGAATCATGGGTTATCGCGCGAGGTCCGTAGGCGCGGATTTGTCCATTCGTGCCGCGCCGGGGAAAGGCACGCGCATCGAGTGTTGCCTGCGAATTAGCGGGGCATGAACAACCGGTGAAAGGGAGCGGATTAGAAGGAAAAATGGCGAAGCCAGCCACAACCATTCCCGGAAAAACCAGGGTCCTGGTCGCGGACGATCATCCGATGATGCGCGACAGCCTGGTCCGCTTGCTGGAGCAACAGCCAGACATGTGTTGTTGCGCGGAAGCCGGGACGGTCGGGGAAACCCAGGAGAAAATCGGGCAGTGCAGGCCGGACATGGTAATCATGGATTTGCGCCTGCGAAATGGTGATGGCATTGAGTTGATTAAGTCGTTGAAGGCACAACAGCCTGCTTTGCCAATCCTCGTTTTTTCACAGCACGACAGTTCGGTGTATGCCGAGAGATCCCTCCGTGCCGGCGCGATGGGTTATGTCACCAAAGATCATGCGGCGGAGGATTTGTTGGAGGCGATTCGAACCGTCGCGTCGGGCCGAATTTATCTGACGCGCGGCCTGGCTGCACTGTTGTTGCATCGTTTTGTCGGTACTCCGGCCAAAAAGGGTGGCGACGCTCAGATTCTTACGGATCGGGAGTTGCACGTGTTGGAACTGCTGGGCACCGGACTGAGTACTCGTGAAGCCGCTACTGCGCTCAACATAAGCTTCAAGACCGTTGAGACTCATCGCGAGAACATCAAGCGCAAACTCGGTCTGCACACTGCGACGGCGCTGACTCATTACGCGGTCGAATGGGCCACGAAACAATTTGTCCTGCCCGCCGATCGGTCAAATGAATCTCCGCCGAATTAGCCGGCAAAACGGGATTCGGCGCGACCCTCCTGACTCATTTGCATCAGCTCTCTGATCTGAGCTTGTGCTGGTGCAGTTTTACCGAAAGGCTTCCGTCAATCTTTGATTTATTGGTAAACGCCTTGCCGATCCCGTATGAAGTTGCGAGATGGTGGTAGGAAGTATTCCTAGTGAATAGTCTGTCTCGTCCCCCGATTCTCACCGATATCAGACTTTGGTATTCGTCTTTGTAATTCCAGTGGTGTGGTGTCAGAAGCGCGCGAAGGGATTCAAGAGTGTTTATACTTAGACCGGTTCTGTCTCGGATAGTGGAGGCGATGGCTCTCATTTCCGGACTGTGTTTTCGTTCAGTAATTCCTTTGAAAGACGACCGGTGGCCTGCCTTTTTCGCCTCTACCATTCTGGGATTCATTTAGTGGGTATATGAAAAATCAACTTATTCGTGGTAAACTAATTGCTGGTGAAACGGGCTGTGTGGATTCCCGCCCCCAGGGTCTCTCGGTTTCGCCGTTCGCTCTCAGCCTGCTGGTTTTGATGGGCGTGGGCGTTTTTGCCGAGACGCCATCCCTCTTTGCCCAAAGTCTCTATTGGGATGCCAACAATTCCACTGGTGGCGCCGGATCCACCCCCACCGGAATTTGGGGCACGGATCTTTACTGGAACGCGGCGTCTGACGGCACAAGCTCCCCTGGCGCTTGGGTCTCAGGAAATATTGCGATATTTTCCGCCGGAAGCGATGCCACCAACGCGTTCACCGTCACCTTGAATGGCTCACAGACGGCGAGTGGGGTTACGTTTGAGGAAGGCTCCGTTACGCTGTCAGCCGGGACGTTATTGCTGACAGCGCCGGCATCCATTGCGGTGAACTCCTCCCCGACGCTTGGAATTATTGCTTCAAAAATATCTGGTTCCGCCGGTCTTACGAAAGCGAATGCCGGCCAGTTGAATCTGCAGGGCGCGAACGACTTCACCGGCGATTTGATTGTCAAGGCAGGCAGTGTCGCATTCGATAACGATCAGTCTGCGGGAACTGGCAGTATAGTGCTTACGAATACCGCGACCGTTAACGTGACGTTCCTTACCACCCAGCCTTCCGTGACGCTCACGAACAACATCATTTTGCAGAATAATTCGCATCTGATGGAATTCGCGCCGGATACGGGCAAAGCCATGACCCTGTCGGGTGTCATTAGTGGCAGCAAATCCTGGAGCATGGATGGCCTGGGCACGGTGACTGTTGGGGGCACGGCTTCAAACAACTTCAGCGCCAATGTCTCGGTCCTGCAAGGCACACTCGTGGTTGCCAAGGATGCGGCCCTGGGCACGGCCGGAGCGGGCACGACGGTGACCAACAGCGCCACGCTGGCGTTTGATACGGGCTTTTCCTATACGGCTGCGGAGCCGCTAACGATCAGCGGCATTGGAGTGGGAGGCGCGGGTGCCTTGAAAAATATCTCGGGCGCCAATTCCTTCGCCGGCGCCATCACCCTGGCAAACGACGCCTCCATTGGAGCGGATGCGGGGACCCTGACGTTATCCGGCGCAATCTCCGGCTCGGGCAAGACGATTTCCAAAACCGGCGCCGGCACCGTGCGCTTGAGCGGTTCGAACAGCTACGGTTCCACCATCGTGAGTAACGGCGTGCTTCAGATCAACGGCGCGACGACGAGCAGTTCGGTTACGGTGAACTCCGGCGGAACACTGGGTGGCAGCGGCAGCATTTCCGGAACGGTGGCGTTGTTTGGCACGCTCTCGCCGGGCGCCAGCATTGCCGCCCTGGCGACGGGCGCCGAGGAATGGAAGAACGGTTCCGTGGTAAAATTTGAAGTGAGCGACGCCGACGGGGCTGCTGGCACCGGTTACGACACCGTCAATATCACCGGCGCGTTGACCCTTAATTCCGGTGTCACGCTTTCCATCGTCGAACTGGGATCGATTGCAAACTTCAATGGTCTTGTCCAAAAAGATTGGACGGTCGCCACCACCACCATGGGAATCGTCGGCAGCCTGGCGGGCATCACGCTGGATGGCTCCCAATTCACCGCGAACTTGCATGGTGGAAAATTTGTCCTGTTGACCTCGGGCAATAATCTCGTGTTGCGCTTTGATCCCGCGCCCGTGATCACGTCCTGTACCCCGATAAACCAACCCAATGATCCCGGACAGTGCGCTGCGTCGGTGTCGTTCGCCGCCAGTGCGACCGATAATCAGCCGGGCACCACATTTACTTATCAGACCAACACCGTCACCATCTCTTCCCCGGCTTTGTTTCCGAAAGGGACGACCACCGTTGATGTCACGGCCACGGACAGCGTCGGCAATACCGCCGTTTGCAGTTTTGTGGTGACGGTGACCGATGCGGAAGCGCCCGCCATATCATTCGTGCCGGCGGCGGGCAGTTCCTCGGCGGATGGCTCGTGTCAGGCGGCCGTGCCGGACGTCACATCGGGAACATTGGCCTCTGATAATTGCACGCCATCTGGTTTGCTTCTCAAAGTGCAAAACCCTCTGGCGGGAACCATGGTGGGATTGGGGCCGCATACGATTACGGTAACGGTCACCGATGCGTCGGGTAATTTTAGCACGCAGCCTTCCACATTTACCGTCAACGACACCACCTCGCCGGTAATTGCCACCTGCCCGCCGGATCGCACGCTTGCCGTGTCGGGATCCTGCCAGGTTGCTTTGCCCGATCTCACTCCGGAAGTCGTCGCGCACGACAATTGCACCGCCGATAACACCCTCGTCATCACCCAGATTCCCACTGCCGGAACACTTCTCACTCTGGGAACCAACCTGGTGACAATCACCGTAAAGGATTCGGCAAATAACCCGGCAACCTGCGTTGTCGCGGTGAATGTCGTGGACACGACGGCTCCGGTGGTGGTTGCGAACCCGATTACGATCCAGCTTGATGGTACCGGCCATTACACTCTTTCGCCCTCGGATGTCACCGCCATGGCGGCTGGATCATCGGATAATTGTTCGATCACCAATCGGACGGTTAGTCCGAGTTCGTTCACCTGTTTGGAAGTGGGGACGAATACCGTGTTGCTCGTCGTAACGGACGGCAGCGGCAACTCCGCGTCCAACACGACAACGGTCGCCGTGCGTGATGTGACCGCTCCGGTGGCGGTGTTCAATACGATTTCAATCCAGTTGGATGCGAGCGGGAATTACGCCCTGACGCCCGCCGACATCTCGGCCATCTCGGCCGGTTCCACGGACGGATGCTCGATAACTAATATCTCAGTAAGCCCCGGCGCATTTACGTTTTGCGATGTGGGACCGAAGTCCGTGACGCTGACCGTGACTGATGCCTCAGGCAACGCGAACGCGGCGGTCGGTTCGCTCACGGTTCTCGCGCCGACGGGTCAGCCGGCCACGGTTTATGTGGATGCGTCCTACGGCAACACCTGCAGCGGGCCGGTGACATTTCCCAATTCCGGAAGTCCAGGCGTTTACTTTCTCGGTTACAACGCGTTTAAGACGGTGCAAAGCGCGATTAATGCCGTCACTAACGGTGGCACGGTGCAAGCAGCGGCCGGGGTTTACGCGGAAGTTGTATCGGTGGGCAAGTCCGTAACTCTTCTGGGCGCCAACCAAGGTGTGGCTGGCTGCGGCGTGCGTGGGGCGGAATCCGTAATCAATTCGTTGATGGTTCCTTCCGCGAGCCCGGCTCTCACCATTGCCGCCGATGACGTCAGTGTGGATGGTTTTCAAATCGTTGGCGCTGTCGGCGTGCAATCAATCGGTGGCAACGTGGGTGTGTTGCTTCAAAACAATTTGGTGCAGGCCGCGGGAGTGGGTGTCAATTTGCAAAACTTTGCCACCACGATCTCGAAAAATGTCGTCGCCCGCGATAATTGCATTTCACTTTCGAGCCAGGTGGCAGGCGGTTTGCCGACCGTCGGCTTCGTACTCGCCGGAGTGACCGGGCCACAGGCGCCGGTGATTTTCAGTAATTCCGTAAGTGGAGCGTTTTCAGCCTACACGTTATATGCGGTCAACGCGGATGTGCCGACCGTGGTGCGGGGCGGGGCAATCAGCGGGGCGGAGCAGGGCGTGACGGTCGCCAATGCCAACGCATTTCTCAGCCCCGGTAATTCCAGCCCCACGAAGTTCGGCGTGGATGGAGTCGCCATGTCAGGTTTCACTGGCAGCGTCGGTGGGCCTCTGGCGCCGTTGAACGTTCACGCGGGCGTTTGGGTGGTCACGACCGGGACGAATTCCGCGGATATCGTCAGTGGCATCATCACGAACGTTACCGTGACCGGTACTGGCAAAGTGAGTTCGGATAGCGGCGGTTTGGTGTTGGAAGATTTCTCGGTGGCGGGGGGTGGCACGCGTTTGCAGATCGCAGTCAACAATTCGACCATTTCAGGGAATCTTAATCGCGGAATCATGGCTCGCGGTTCGAACGCGGTGGTTACGATTACCGGCTGCACACTTGCCTCCAACGGTTCCGATCCCTTCGGTGCAGGCGGCAACGATGGCTATGGCATCATCGCGCGTCGGAATTCGCAAGTCACTGTCACGGAGTGCTTCATCACCAACCCGTCAACGGTGGTTGCGCCGTATGCCGTCTACGCCGTTTCCGCGGGTGACGATACCAATCCGCTGGGTCCCGTTATGGTGGTGAATAATTGCTCCCTGGACAACAACGGCAACGTCAGCGGCAAACTTGCGCAGCAAAGCGCCGGGGTGCTGAATGCCTCGGGCAACTGGTGGGGTGCGAACGCTCCCGCGACGGTCGCCGGGGCAATCGTTGGCGACGTGGACTTCACGCCCTGGCTGGATGTCGCGACCGATATCGCGCCAGCCACCAGCGGCTTTCAGGGAGATTTCAGTGTTCTATGGGTTTCGACGGCGGGCGTGCAAACGGGAAGCGCCGGCCGGGTTCAGGAAGGTCATGATCTGGCTACAGGCGCAACCGCCAAGGTGGTTGTCTCCGCCGGCACTTACACTGAGTTCCTCAGCATCAGCAAGGATGGCTTCCAATTGGCCGGCCAGCTAAACGCCGGGGTTGACGCTCGCAATTCGCGGAATGCGGAATCGGTCATTAACTCCTCTGACCCGGGTGGCGTCATTCAAATCAACGCAAACAACGTCACGGTCGATGGCATGCGGGTCGGTTCAAGCGTGAACGGAATTGTTGTCGGTGCGAGCGCCGGAAGCGCCAGCCTTCTCAACGACAGTCTTAATGGAGGAGCAGTCGGCGTCCTGGTAAATGGCACGGCCGCCATCAAACGCTGCGTGGCCTCTTCGCCTGCGAATGTGGTCGGGATCCTCGTGAGCGGTTCGGGTGCGAAAGCCTTGATCGAAAATAACGACCTGAATGGCGACACGGAAGCGGGGATTAAGGTGGCCGGCGGCGCAGTCGTGGATGCCGGCGATTGCTCCAGTGGAAATATCACCGGTCTCGGGTCCAGCGTCGGGGGCAACGATCTTTCCGGGTACGGCTTCGACGGCTCTGCACCATGGGCCATTGAAAATATTTCCAGCACCGGCCCGGTGCTCGCGGATGAAAACGCTTTCGGCGCTTCCTTGGGCCAGAATATTGGGCAGCTGCTGCTGGAAACTTCCCCGGTCCGGTTTACTCAATCCGGCGGCCTCCTCGCGGTCGCTCCTGGCGGTGTTACCGTGGAATGCCCCGGTGACGTCCCCGCGGGCGTCACGAGTTATGCCGGCTTCATTGGTCTGGGCGGCGTGGTTTCGGCAAGCGATGCGACGGTTAGTTACGTGGATTCGCCGCTGCCCGTGGCGAATGGTAGTGTGACGCGAACCTACACACTGACCGACAATTGTGGTCAATCGACCACCGCCAACCAGATCATTACGGTGCAGGATACCATTGTGCCGCTCATCACCGGCACGGTGTCGGCGCAGTCGGCGAATGCCGACGCGACTTGCAACGCCGTTGTTCCTGATGTGCGCGCCTTGGTGCGGGCATTGTCCTCGGACAATTGCACGGCGCAAGGCGCCCTGACAGTGACGCAATCTCCGCTTGAGGGTAGCACAGTGAGCGGCAAGGGTTCACATCCGATTTTGGTGACGGTGACGGATGCGTCTGGATTATTTTCGCAAACCACGGTGGCTTTCACGGTCAATGATGTCACGGCGCCCGTGTTCGCGGGATGCCCGGCCAACATCATCGTCGCCGCCAGCGGGCCGACGAATGTTCCTTATGTCCCGCCCACGGCGACGGATGCCTGTGATGGCAGCATGGTAGTGACGTGTGTGCCTCCCTCGAACAGTGTGTTTGCGGTCGGCGCCACTCTGGTCACCTGCACGGCCACCGACGTCACGGGCAACAGCGCAACCTGCACTTTCTATGTAACTGTTTGCGTACCCAACGCGTTGGTTACGTACGTCGATGATGATTACACCGGCCTGGCCAACGGAACTCCGGTGGCGTGGCCGCACGGTAGCGGAACAACCAACCATGTCATCGGTTGCGACGCGTGGGCGACGATTCAAGGTGGTGCCGACGGCGTGGCGATTTCTGGAACGGTACAGGTGGCGGCGGGTACCTACAACGAGGATGTGACGATCGGCAAAGTGATCACCCTTCAAGGTGCGGGTGCGGCCACGACCGTGCTGAGCGGACCGATTGGCGGATCGACATCAACTCTGGCCCTGGCTGCAAACGGGGTCGCGGTGGACGGGTTTACCATCACGCGCGCGGGCAATAACGTGACCGATTGGAATAATCCGGGCCTTAACCTTGCAGGCATCTCCGTGCAGGGCCCGTCGCAAAGCGGGATTGTTCGCCATTGTGTGCTGACCGGAAATCGCACCGGCATTGATATAAACAATGCCGATGGCAGCATCCTCCAGGACAATGTTATCACGAACAATCGGACTGGCCTGATTTTCCGGAATAAGACCGACAACCTCACCGTAACGGAAAATCAGATCGCCGACAATTGGACCGTGGGCATCGTGTTTCTGGACGGCAGCGGCCTGACCGGATCCCCGGTGCAATCGGCTGCCAATTGCATGTTCACCAGCAACAATATCAGCGGTAATTGGTATGGGCAGATTGTGGATCGCCAAACGGGAGGGGCCTTGCCAGCACCGGGAGCAAACTTGAAGAATTTCAGCGGTAACTGGTTTGGCACTACTACACTGGTAATCACGACAAACAACAGCACGGAGCCGGGTTACGCGGTGCAAATTCCGGTGGTCTTTGGCGGCAGCGCGGTCGCGCCGGGAGGACAACCCGATCTCGCCGGACCTGCCTCGGCCAACATCGATTACACTCCTTATCTGGACGCAGGCACGGATACGTCGCCGGCGATCGGTTTCCAGGGGGACTTCAGCGCGTTGCACGTTACCGCCGCGAGTCCGCAGACCGGCGTGGCCGGCCGGGTTCAGGAAGGCATCAATTTGGTTTCGGGCAGTACGGTTTTGGTCAGTCCGGGAACTTATGTTGAAAACGATGTCATAAACAAGAAGGTGGCGCTGATCGGTTCCGGCAGCGGAGCGAATCCGGCAGTGGACTCCATCATTACCTCGGCGGCGCCCGCCACACCGACGATCCGTCTGGCGGTCGGCGGCCTTAGCGCAAGCGACCGTATGATTTTGCAGAACTTGCGCGTCACCGGCGCCACTACCACTGGCAATCCCGGTTCTGGCATTCAATTCTCCGCGCCGGGTTCCTATTACACCTTCGATAATGTTTCCTCGGTGGGCAACGGCGGGAACGGCCTCGCTCAAAATAATACCGGCGCTAACAACGATATCATCGTAACCGGCTGCTCGTTTTCAAACAATGGCGAGGCCGGCTTCCGTGTGCCGACCGCTGGCAGCATGGATGGCGTGGTGATCAGCGGAAGTCATATGGACGGGAATGTATATGGTTTGGAAACGTTCATGGGAAATGGTTCCGGCTCAGTCTTCCAGAACGTCACCATCTCCGGCTCGACCTTCAACAACAACTCATCAAAAGGCATTTACGCCGAAAAGATTCACAATGCGAGTTTGTCTTGCGTCACGATCACAAACAGCGGTGGGGGAGGCAGCTTCGGCGCTGGCATCAACATCAATGAGAAATACGGTTCTTATGCCAGTATCCAGATCATTGATTCCGACATCAGGAATTGCGGAACGGGTGATGCGATCAACGGTGGCGGCATTGTAATCGAGGCCCGCGGCACCGGCACGGACACCAACTACTTGGTAAATCCTGCTACGTTGGTTGGCGTGACTTTATCCAACCTCAATGTTACGGGCTGTCCGGACGGCATTCGATTTGGCGAACCAGGCAAGAGCAATGCCGGCCCCACGGGAGTGCTGGTTCGCGATTGTAATCTGGCGGGAAATACCGTTAACGGCCTTCGCAATGAATCAGTCGCACTAACACCGGCTACAAACAACTGGTGGGGCAGCATCACCGGTCCTGGCAGTCCGGCAAATGCAGGCGGTACCGGTGCGGCCGTCAGCAGCGGCGTGACTTTCAGTCCCTGGCTGGGTGACAGCACGGACACGGTCGCAAGTTGCGGGTTCCAGCCGAATGGCGTGCCGCAATACTACGCGGCGGATCACCTTGAGTTCTTCGTTCAACCCGGAGGCAGTTCGCTCGGCGGGCTGCTGTCTCCGCAACCGGTCGTGCGCGTTATTGATGGAAATGGCGGAGTGGCGGCCCAGTTCAGCAGTTCTATCAGCATTGCGTTAGGCAACAATCCAGGTGGCGGCACCCTGTTTGGGACTCTCACCCTGCCGGCGACAGGTGGTGTTGCCAGCTTTTCGGATCTCGGCATCAGCACCGGCGGCGGCAATGGCTACACCCTCGTGGCCTCTTCGGTTTCGCCGATTCCCTCAGTCACTAGTGGTGGATTCAATGTTATCAATCCGCCACCGGTCATCAGTTCGTTGAGTCCGTTCTGGACCCGCGCGGGCGGAAGCGCATTCTCGCTCACCGTCAATGGCAGCGATTTCGTCGCGCATTCTGTGGTGAATTGGAACGGCACACCTCGTGTGACTCACTATGTCTCTTCATCAGTGGTGACGGCTGATATTTCCACTGGCGACATAGCCAGTGTGGGAACGGCCCAGGTCAAAGTCGTCAATCCCGGCCCGGGCGGTGGTGAAACCGCGGAACTGACATTCCGCATCGAAGCCGCCGCTCCGACGGTCGTGTATGTCGACGATGGATATGTCGGAAAGGCTGTTGATTCATTGGTGGATTGGCCGTGTCCGAGTGGAGTCTGTGCCGGCACTCACATCATCGGCTACGATGCATTTGCAACGGTTCAAGGCGGCGTGGATGCGGTTGCCGCGAGCGGGACCGTCCAGGTGGCGGCTGGCAATTATGCGGAAGACGTGGTGATCGGACAACCGTTGTCATTGCTTGGACCGAACGCCGGGATCAATCCAAACACGGGCGCGCGCGGGCCGGAGGCGGTCATCAATCCTGCGACTTCACAGCCCAATGTATTCGCCGCGAATGCGACCGTCGTTCTTTACGTGGACGCCAATAACGTGACCGTAAAGGGCTTTACCGTTGATGGTGACAATTCAGCCCTCACCAGCACCTACACGGTGGGGTCGGCGAATGTTGACGCCGCGTGGGGTATTGCATCGGATGCCGCCGGGTCCCTGAACATCGCGGACAATATCGTGAAGAACATCGCCTATGCGGGCATGGATTTGGAGAATGACCAGTCCGATCCGACATCCGGGAATTTTGTTCAGTACAACAAGTTCGATAACATCGGCTACATCCCCGACGGTTTCGGCATCGGCCTGGTATTGCAGTACAATTTCTATGCAGTCATCTCCAGCAACGTGATGACCAACGTCCGCATCGGCCTGCAAACGGGCAACTACTACCTCGCCAATCCGGGTGCGGACGCGGCGATCGGCGACAACGCATTTTCAGCCACGCAAATTGGCATTTTTCACAATCTGCATTACGGCAGCGCGAGTCCGTTCACGATCAGCAACAACGCAATCTCGTTTGCCTACGAATCCGGGTCGGTGGAATGGGATGGCATGCTCATCACGTCCATTCAAGGCAACGTGGGTGCGAACGTGGTGAATAATATCATTTCCGGCACCACCACCAACGAGATGACGCTCGGCTATGTGACCGCCGGCTATAATTTATGGAATGATCCGACCACCCAAACGGTGACAATCAATGGCGGCTCCGTCAGCAACGCCAATTACGGTGTCTGGGTGAATAATTGGGACGGTTACTTCTCGCCCGGCGACTCCATGAAAGCAGCGATCTCCGGCGTTACCATTGCGGGTGCCGCCCGCGCGGGCGTATATGTTCAGGACGACCCGCTCGCGGCCAACGGTTCAACGAACACGGCGACAATTCATGGCAATACCGTCATTACCGGTTCCGCAATCGGTGTGCTCGTGCAGGGTGCGCATGCGTCCGCAACGGTGATCAACAATGGCGCTTCCATCGTGGCCAACGCGGTTGGCGTCGACGTGGATGGCGGTGCGGCTTTGATTGAAAATAATAATCTCACCGGCAACACGGAAGCTGCCATTCGGATTGAGAACGACGGCATCGTGGATGCCGGTGATTGCAACGGCGGAAATGTGACCGGCCTCGGGACCGGCACGGGACTGAATGGTTCCAGTGCCGGCTTGAATAATCTTTCCGGGTATGGCTTTGACGACGCTGCTCCATGGGCGGTGGAGAACCTCAACGGCA
Source organism: Limisphaerales bacterium (assembly GCA_044223735.1). Classification (GTDB taxonomy): domain Bacteria; phylum Verrucomicrobiota; class Verrucomicrobiia; order Limisphaerales; family UBA8199; genus JBGALR01. The sequence goes on from JBGALR010000003.1 coordinate 56,430, forward strand.
GCACGCAACATGACGTGCTGGCTTACAAAAACAGCTTCGGCGCCGGCGGTCCGGGCAGCGACATACGGCGGGTGCTTTACGATTCCAAGGACAATGTCGCGAAATCCGCGGTGCATGCCGCTGACAGCGTCATCGCCCTGACTTGTCCGCCGACGCCAGCTTCCGTGCAGTGCCTGGCGGACATTCAAGTCGCGGTAACCACTATTGATGATCTTTACACCGTGTTGGGTGGCGCCTCCTCCACCACGGACGGTCTCCTCGGTCACAATGATTCCGCGCCGAGCCCCGGTCCTAACAATGGCACCGTAAGTCGCACGTACTCCCTGACGGACGCGTGCGGTCAGAATGTCACCTGCATTCAATCCTTGCCGGTGCTGGACACGATCCTGCCAACGGTGGTTTGCAAACCGTACACCAATTCGCTGAGCGGCGTGCAAACCACGGTGGTCGTCTCGCCCGTGGATGTTTTCAATGCGAGTGCCAGTTCAGACAATTGCAGTGGCGTGGTCACTCCGATTTCTGTCACGCCGGATACGTTTTGTTTCGCCGGGACTTATCCAGTGTTGCTCACCGCGACCGATGGCAATGGAAATAATAACACCTGCGGCACGACCGTCACCATCATCGACAACCGTCCGACGCCCACGGTGGTCTATGTGGATGATGGCTATACTAATCTCACGACCTGCACCGCCGTTGCCTTCCCGTACCCAGGTTCGCCTGGCGGACCGTACATTATTGGCTACAACGCGTTTCCGACAATCCAGGCAGCGGTGAATCAAGTTGCCATCGGTGGCACCGTGCACGTGGCCTCCGGTCTTTATCGGGAAGATGTCAGCCTCGGCAAGGCAGTGTCGGTCGTCGGCGCCGGAGCCGGTTCGACTGTTGTTGAGGGGCCCGCCGGGGGACCAGGTTCGACTTTCTTCTTCACAGCCAGCGGCATCGTTCTGGATGGCTTCACGATCACGCGCGCGGGTAATAACGTGACCGATTGGAACGATCCAAACCTGAATACGGGCGGCGTTTCAATCTTTGGTTCCGGTCAGGGTACTGTCCGTAATTGCGTGCTGACGGGCAATCGAACCGGCATCGACATCAATAATGTCAGCGGAAGTGTGGTGCAAAACAATGTCATCACCAACAACCGCACCGGCCTAATCTTCAGAAATAAGACGGATAACGTGACGATGACTGAAAATCTCATCTCCGACAATTGGACGGTCGGCATTGTATTTCTGGATGGTAGCGGTGTTGGCACCCCGGTGCAAAGCGCGACCAACTGCACCTTTAGCGGCAACAATATCAGTGGCAACTGGTATGGTCAGGTGGTGGACCGTCAGAGCGGTGGTTCCTTGCCTGCGCCGGGAGCGAATCTGAAAAACTTTAGCGGCAACTGGTTTGGCACAACCACACCCGTGGTAACAACAGCCAACAGCGCGGAGCCCGGTTACGCGGCTCAGATCCCCGTCGTATTTGGCGGCAGCGCAACGGCGCCGGGCGGACAACCGGATCTGGCGGGAGCTGCTTCCGCCAATATCGACTACACGCCCTATCTGGCTGCGGGAACCGACACGTCGGCTACGATGGGATTCCAGGGTGATTTCAGCACGCTGCATGTTACCGCCGCCAGTCCGCAAACCGGCGCCACCGGACGAATCCAGGAAGGTATCAATCTGGTTGCCGACGGAGGACTAACGGGTGGAGCCCGGAAGTTGTTGGTGCATCCGGGAAGCTATGGCGAGGTGCTCGATTATCGGGGCATTTGGATCAATAAGCCGCTGTCTCTTGTTGGCACCGCTGGCGCCGCCACCACCATCATCAACGGCACCGCACAATATATGCTCATGATCGGCGCGAGCGATGTCACGCTGGATGGCGTGACTGTCACCGACCCGACCTACAGCACGGGCGGATTCGGTGGCGACGGTTCCGGCATCTATGTCGATTGGCAAACACCGCTTTCGAATGTGCATGTAAAAAACTGCGTCGTCCGCGACCTGGGCGACCGCATCGCGGGCTTCAATTGCGGGTCCGGTCCCAATCTCGAAATCGACCATTGCGCGATCTATAACGTGAATGGCTATCCCACCCAGCTCCACGTTAACGACTACAATGACTTCGTTGCGGGAATCTGGGTGTGGGACAATGGTTTGAGCGGCGGCAATCTCCACGACAACATCGTTTCAAACATCTTCCCGCGGGCTCTCTCCACGGCCATCAACGTTAGCTATAACGTGGCCGGTTTGACCGTGCAGAACAATCAACTCACGCTTGGCGCTGGCTGCACGAGCGGCGTCCGATTGAGCAGTTCACTCGATGGCGGTCCGATTGCCGTCACCGGCAACACGGTGAGCGGTTCACAAAACGGCCTGCTGATACTGAGCACCGGCACAAACACCGTGACCGGAAATTCCATCAGCGGAGCCGCCACGAGCATTTACGTCCAGGACGGTGCCGCGACGCTCAAAGGCAATACAGCCTCCGTCGGCAGCGGCGTTGGAATTTGGGTAAGCGGCGCGACCGCCAGGGCGTTGATCGAAAACAATTCCATCACGGGGGATTCTGTCGCCGGCATCAAAGTGGACGGCGGCGCGACTGTGGACGCGGGCGACTGTCATGATCGGGACGTCACCGGCCTCGCGACCGGTGGGAAGCCGAATGGTTCGAGCCTCGGAAATAATGATCTCACTGGATACCTCTCGGGCAGCGCCAAAGCGATTGTCGACCTTAACACCGGCGGCCAGCCGGATGTGTTGGCTCATAACAATAATTTTGGCCAGGCCCCGGGTGATCTCGTAACGACCGCATTGTCGGATTTGGGGGCGGGCAATTCGCGTGCTCTCGCCACCCAGACGGGTGGCCTCGATATCACCTGCGTCGCGCCTATCAGCATTCAATGTCCGGGCGGTGCTCCCCTCGGCGTGATAGGAACCAACGTTAACGCCTTTGACGCCTTTTTCGCGCTCGGCGGCAAATCATGGGCCAACGACGGCACGATCTCCTATGTTGACGCCCCGGTATCGCCGGGACCGTATGAAGGAGCCATCGCGAGAACGTACACGATTGTGGATGCGTGCGGTAACTCGAGCACGTGCGTGCAGACCATCACGGTGGACGACACCATCCCGCCGGTCGTGACCGTCTGGCCGACGAACCGGACGCTGAGTGTGAATGGTCAGTGTACCGCGGCCGTCCCCGACATGACGGGAGAAGTTGTGGCGACCGACAATTGCAGTCTGGGCTTGATTAGTCAGGTTCCGCCGGCAGGCACACTGGTGAATTTGGGCACCACCAATATTCTGATCGTGGTGGCGGATAATGGGGGCAATAACGTTTCTTCGAACGTAACGTTGACGATCATCGACACCAGTCCATCGCCTGCAATCACGTATGTTGACCCGGCTTATGCCAGCGTGCCGTCCGGCACAGTGGTCACCTTCCCGTATTCAGGCGGCACGGGGACGCACCATGTCGGTTGCGACGCCTTCCCGTCCATTCAAGCCGGTTACAATCGGGTGGCGGCTGCCGGAACAGTGTACGTGCATAGCGGGACTTATGCGGAGCAACTCTCGCTTGGCAAGTCCGCCCTGCTGATTGGTCCGAATGTCGGCAAGTCCGGCACGGATATCACGCGCGTGACGGAGGCGTTGATTATCCCGCCGTCGATCTTGAACCTTGGCGGGGAAGAGGATGAAACTCCGTTGATCACCATCACGGCGGACGGGGTCAGCCTGGATGGCTTCGCGGTGAGTGGTGACAATCCGTCCATTGACGGGCTCCACTATGCGGGAATGAATGTGGAAGCAGCCGTGGGTGTCGCGTCCAAGGGCAACAACGTTGTCTTCCAAAACAATGTGATGGAAAAATTGACGCACACGGGATTCTGGTCCCAGGGCGATGTGATGGCGCCGCATTTCACCGGCATGCAGGTGCGGAACAATCTGTTCCGGGATATCCATGACTTGAATCAATTGGGCTACGGTTACGCGCTGGACTTGCAGGGAACCGCCGCCACGGTAAGCGGCAACACCATCACGAATGTGCGCACCGCCATGGAGATTCAGCCTTATCGAGTGGTGGGCTCACCGACGGTGGTCAGCAACAACAACGTATCTGTGTGGCGCCTGGGCATTTATTACAACTACGCGGAAGCGGGAGCCAGTGCGTGGACGATCATCAGCAATCAAGTCGTGTCTGTGTTGCCTCCCGCACCGCCGACGGGCCCCGTGGTCTGGGAAGGCATTCGCGCGGAAACGATGGCGGCCAGCGGCAACGGCGGCACGATCTCCAGCAACCTGGTGGACGGCACGGTGGCCTTGACGGATCCAAACCATGTCTGGGGCGGCTTTTCGCACGCGGTGTGGGGACTCCACTATAAGGGCGGGAGTTCTGATTCGACGCAGGTGTATTTCACGGGCAACACGGTTCAGAACGTGCAGTTCGGATTTGTGCATGATGCTCCCGCAAACATCGTGCTGACGGGCAACAGCTTCTCGGTCACCGAATCCGCCATTCAACTGCAGCAGGAATATAGTTCGGCCGGCAATCCATTGGGCTCGGGCGGTACTGGCAATATCGATGCAACCGGCGGCAACATCTATAATAGCGTCGATTCGACCACGGCAACGCTGGCGCAATTATTCGCCATCGAAGATTTGGTCAAACATAAGGTGGACAATTCCGCGCTGGGCCTCGTGCGGGTCAAGGCACTGAACATCTACGTCACCCAAAACAGCGGCAGCATTCAGCGCGGCATCAACGCCGCCAGCGCGGGTGATACCGTTCATGTGGCGGCGGGAACGTTCGTGGAAAATCTCGCGTTAAACAAGTCGTTGAGCTTGATCGGCCCGAATGCCGGCATCGATCCCAACACCGGCGTTCGTGTGGGTGAAGCGACCATTTTGCCGGCGACTGCGGAAACTTCTCTCCAGTCTTCGACCTCCGGCATGCTAATCCGCGTCGGCACCGGGAGCGGTCACGTTGACGCTCTGATCCAGGGCTTCACTCTCGACGGCCATAATCCGGCACTCACTGGTGGCAGAATATTGAATGGCGTGGAAGTTCACACCGGCGCGGGTATCGCTAACAGCGCGGCGTCATTCGACACGAATCCAGGCGCGTTCAATACGACGATGACGGTGCAGGACAACATCATTCGCAACCTCGAACGCTACGGCGTGCTGGTGGATAATATTCCTTCACGCCCGGCAAGCGCGGGTAACGAAGTCAGTCATAACCAGATCGACAATCTTCCGTCGGGAAATAATTTTGGCGGAGACCGCGGCCGCGGCGTCGCTTTCGAGGAGAACGCATACGGTATCTGTTTCTCGAACGTCATCACGCGTGTCAACGTGGGCTGGCAGGATGACAATTACAACGAGGCATCCCCGGGCTCGGGAACCGTTGTCTCGCATAACTTCATTTCGACCTATCACCGCGGTATTTTCCATAACCTGCAATATCAGGACGCCACGGCGGCGTTGATCAGCGACAATACGGTGACCGTGGCGGCAGGCGATTCCGCAGCCACCGCGAGTAACTTCGGCGTGGAACTGGCTTCCATCGCGAGCGCCGTCGGCGCCACGGCAAGCAACAACACCGTCAGCAACAACGTCTACGGCATACTCATTTGGAATGTCACGTCGACCGGCTCCGTGCTGGTATCGGGCGGCACGTTGACGAGCAACCAGATTGGTATCTACGCGACGAGCCAAGATCCCCAGTTCGGCGCCGCGAATGCCGGACCCGGCCAGCCGGTCGTGACAGGTGTCACCGTTCAAAATGCGACCATTGCGGGCATTCAGGTGGATGCCTCCGTGGTAAGCGTGAACACCCGCGTGGTGATCAATGGCAACACGGCGGTGAGCGGTTCGCCGCTGGGAATTTCCGTGAAAGGTTCGCTGGCGGCGGCGACGGTCATCAACAACAGTGCTTCCATTACCGGCAACGGCGTGGCTGTGGACGTTGACGCCGGCAAGGCGCTTGTCGAAAACAACAACCTGATTAATAACTCCGAAGCGGGCATCCGGGTCGAAAACGACGGCGTGGTGGACGCAGGCGATTGCTCCGGTGGCAATGTCACCGGTCTGGCGACAGGCACCGGCGCTGGTGGTTCCAGTGCGGGACAAAACGTGCTGACGGGATACGGGTTCAACGACGCCGCGCCTTGGGCGATCAGAAATCTCAATGGCAGCGCGCAGCATGCTGTGCTCGCCCAGAACAACAGCTTCGGCGCCGGCGGCGCGGGGAATGACATTCGATTGGTTTTGTTCGATGCGAAGGACGATGGATCAAAATCGCTGGTGCATGCTTCGCAGCCCGCGCTGACGATCGCTTGCCCGCCGACACCTCCGCCGGCCCAATGCGTCTCGAGCGTCCAGGCGGCCGCGACGGATCTCGATCTCTTTTTCTCGCTCGGCGGCGCTTCCTCCACCACGGACGGAACGGTCGGTCACAATGACAGCGCCTCGGTGCCTGGTCCCAATAACGGAACCATCACGAGAACCTATCTGGTGTCTGACGCCTGCGGCCACAGCACAAGCTGTCCGCAGTCGCTCCCGGTGCTGGACGACACCGCGCCGACGGTCGTTTGCAAACCGGCCACTGTGAATCTTGATGGGACCGGTCACGGCAGCATTGTGCCGTCCGATGTTTATAACGCCGGCAGCAGTTCCGATAACTGCGGGATTGTTCACCTCGTATCTGTTGTGCCCAATACATTCACATTCTGCGATGTGGGCGCGAACTCCGTCACGTTGATGGCTGACGATGGCAACGGAAATACCAACACCTGTGTCGCCACTGTCACGGTCAATCCTCCGCCAACTCCGACCGTGGTTTATGTGGACGACAATTATGTGGGCAAACCGAACTGCGCCTTGGTGAATTTCCCGGATGATGGCAACGCCGGCGCGCTCTTCATCGGTTATAATGCCTTCGGAACACTCAATGACGGTATTGCGGCGGTCGCCGTGGCCGGAACGGTGAATATCGCACCGGGAACGTATACGAATACGGTCAATGTCGCGAAGACAGTGGTCGTCGCCGGTGTGACCGCGCAGCCGACCGACATCATCTCGTTGACTGGAAAAATCAGCGGTGCTTCCGCCTGGACGCTCGGCAAGACCGGTGCCGGCAAACTGCTGGTCGGCGGCGTGAACGATTTCACTGGGGTTCTTACCATCAATCCGGGAACGGTGACCATCATTTCCGATTTTGCCTTGGGTGATGACAGCCCGGCCTCGGGTACCATCGTCAGCAACGGAGCAACCGTGGCGATCGATGGCGACTTTGATTACACCGCCCTTGAAGCAATCACACTCAACGGCGCTGGAGACGCCGGCGGTGCTGCTTTTGACAGCGTGAGCGGCGACAACACTTTCGCCGGCACCGTCTTGCTGGCGACGAACAGCATCGTTGGCACCGAGTCGGGAAGCCTCACGTTGTTTGGGCCGGTAACTGGCCCGGAATTCTCGCTGACCAAAACCGGTGCGGGGGCGTTGAATCTGGTCTTCGCTCCGAATGTCTATGGCGCAACCCATGTTATTCAGGGAACCCTGGCGGCGGTGTTTCCGGCGGATGTCGGAACCGGATTGGTGACGGTGGACAGTGGAGCCGTGCTGGCGGGCGATGGCTCGGCGGTGGGCGGAGTAAATCTCTCGGGTGAAATTTCACCCGGCGCGAGCCCGGGCAGTTTTGCGACCGGAGCGGAAACCTGGAACGGCGGCGCGAGTTACGACTGGCAGCTGAATGACACGCTTGGTTCCGCGGGCAATGATCCGGGCTGGGACCTGCTGAACATCAGCGGCGGTCTCACGATCAATGCCAACGCGGGCAACAAGTTTACCGTCTTCATCAGTTCGCTGGATCCGAACGACGATCTGCCCGGCCCGGCGGGACATTTCTCCAATACCTCGGAGTATGCCTTCCCGATCGCCATCACAACCGCGGGCATCACTGGATTTGACCCGGCGGCCTTCACGATTGACACGTCGGCTTTCGTGAATGGCCTTGGCGCGCATGGCGCATTCGTTCTCGAGCTGCGCAACAGCAACAAGGAACTATGGGTGCACTTCGTGCAGCGGCCACAAATCCTCGTTGGACCGATCAGCCAGACGGTCGATGAATGCAGCAACGTTACGTTCACGGTGTCGGCGACTGGCACTGCGACGCTTCACTATTACTGGACGCATGGCGCCAGCCCGGTCGGTGGCGATTCACCGTTGCTTTCAATTTCCGGACTCACAACCGGAGACGCCGGCATCTACACCGTGGTGGTTTCCAATTATTATCTCCTGACCGATTCCGCGGTTGCGACGCTTGTGATCACGAATCCTCTGCCGGTCATCCAATGTCCGGCCGACATCTCGCAGAGCAGTGATGCGGGAGTCTGCACCGCCACCGTCACTCTGGGCACGCCCTTGGTCACCGACAATTGCCCGGGCACAACGTTCGCCGGCGTGCGCAGTGACAGCCAGCCGTTGAATGCTCCTTATCCCTCCGGTCTGACGGTGGTGACCTGGACGGCCACCGATCGCAGCAACCTCATGGCGGTCTGCCAGCAGAACGTGGTGATCCACGATACCGAACCTCCGGTGGTGCTGACCATGAACATCACCGTGTCGCTGAATGCGACCGGCAGCGTGGCGATCACTGCCGCCCAAGTGGACAACGGTTCGACCGATAATTGCCTGATCGCGACGCGGCAGGTATTTCCCAGCTCGTTCACCTGTGCGAGCGTGGGCAGCAACCTCGTTCACTTGGTGGTGACCGATAGCAGCGGGAACAGTGCGACGAATACGGCCGTGGTGACGGTGCAAGATGTCACACCGCCTGTGGTCGTCAGCAATCCGATCACCGTTGACCTCGATGCCGGCGGCAGCCATACGCTAAGTGCCGCGGAGATAGGTGCAATCGTCAATGGCTCCAGCGACAGTTGCGGCATCGCTTCGACCAATATCACTCCAAATATCTTTGCGTGCGCCAATGTGGGCAGCAATCAGGTGACGGTGGTGCTGACCGATGTGAATGGCAACAGCGCCACGAATACGGCAGTGGTCACCGTGCATGATGTCACACCGCCCGTGGTGACGGCCAACCCCATCACGGTGGATTTGAATGCGAGCGGCAATCACACGCTGAGCGCAGCCGACATCGCGGCCATTGTCAGTGGCTCAAGCGACGCCTGTGGAATTGCGGCGACCAATGTGACGCCGAACATATTCACGTGTGCCGAGGTCGGCAGCAATCTGGTGACCGTCGTGTTGACCGATGTAAACGGCAACAGTGCGACCAATACGACCGTCGTAACCGTGCAGGACGTGACGCCGCCGGTGGTGGTGGCCAACCCGATCACAGTGAATCTAAACGCCGGCGGCAGCTACGCGTTGAGCGGTGGAGATATCGCAGCGATTGTCAGCGGTTCTAGCGATGCCTGTGGCGTCGCAAGCACTAGTGTCGTCCCGAACAGCTTCACTTGCGCCAATGTGGGAGGCAATCCCGTTACGGTGATCCTCACCGACGTTAACGGCAACAGCACCACGAATTCGACCATCGTGACGGTCCATGACGTGACGCCGCCGGTCGTGGTGGCCAGCCCGATCACAGTGGATTTGAGCGCGGGCGGCAGTTACGTGCTAAGCGGCGCGGATATAGCAACCATCGTAAGCGGCTCGAGCGACGCGTGTGGCATTGCGGCGACCAACGTGACGCCCGCCAGTTTTGCGTGCGGCCAGGTGGGCAGCAATCTGGTGACCGTCGTGTTGACCGATGTGAACGGCAACAGCGCGACGAATACGACCGTAGTCACCGTGCATGACGTGACCGCACCGGTATTGGTGAGCAATCCCATCACCGTGGATTTGAATGCCGGCGGCAGTTACACACTCGGCGCAGCCGATATCGCGGCGATCATCAATGGCTCCAGCGACACGTGCGGCACCGCCACCACCAACGTAACTCCCAACGCGTTCTCCTGCGCCAATGTGGGCAGCAATCAGGTGACGGTGGTGCTGGTCGATGTGAACGGCAACAGTTCCACCAACACGACCGTGGTAACCGTCCACGACGTGACCGCGCCGGTATTGGTGAGCAATCCGATCACGGTGAATCTGAATAGCGGTGGCGGTTACACCCTCAATGCCTCCGATATCGCAGCCATTGTAAATGGCTCAAGTGACGTTTGCGGCATCGCCACCACGAATGTGAATCCCGGCGCGTTTTCCTGCGCCACCGTGGGCAGCAATTTGGTGACTGTGGTGCTGACCGATGTGAACGGCAACAGCGCGACCAACACAACAGTGGTAACGGTGCACGATGTGACGCCACCGGTGGTGGCGGTCAATCCCATTACGGTGAATCTGGACGCGACGGGTAACTACGCGTTGAGCGGCGTCGATATCGCAACCATCGCGGGAGGATCAAGTGATGCTTGTGGCATCGCGACCACAAACGTCTCACCCAATACCTTTACCTGCGTAAACGTGGGAAATAATCCGGTATCGGTGGTGTTGACCGATGTGAACGGCAACAGCGCGACCAACACCGTGATCGTGACCGTTCAGGATTTGACGCCGCCGGCGTTGGTGGTCAATCCGATCACCGTGAACTTGGACGGCTCGGGTGGTTACGTTTTAAGCGCTGCGGATATCGCTGCGATCGTGAATGGCTCCAGCGATGCCTGCGGTATCGCAACGACCAATGTCACCCCGGCCAGTTTCGCGTGTGCCAACGTTGGGGGTAACCCGGTGACGGTGGTGTTGACCGATAGTCATGGTAACAGCGCGACGAACACCACGGTGGTAACGGTGCACGATGTGACGCCGCCGGTGATCACAATTCTCGGAGCGAATCCGCTGACCAATGAATGCCACGCGGTCTTTATCGATCCGGGCGCCAATGCCACTGACAACTGTTCCGTGGCGTTCTCCACCAACAGCATGGTCAATCCGAATTCGCCGGGAAGTTATGTGATCGCCTACATCGCGATCGATCCGAGCGGGAACTCGGTTACGAACACGCGAGCGGTTGTGATTCGGGATACCACGCCGCCTGATCTCACGGCTGGCAGCATCTCGGCATGCTATACCACGACGAACGACGCCCAAGTGGCGGCGATCGCGGCAACCACGATTGTGGAGGCGTGCGATCCTAATCCGACAATCGTCGCCGTTACCGTGGGAACGTGCAGTGCGGTCGTCACCGTTACAGTGACGGACGCCGCCGGCAATTCCGCCAGTGTCAATTATTCCACGCGCATCGACGATCAAGCGCCGGTGCTCGGCCTGATCACGGCCACGCAACTCTCTCTGGACGTCAAGAATTGCGTGCGGACCAACGGGCAAGGTGTGGTGAATATTTCCGTGCAGGCCAGCGATAATTGCAGCCTGGTCAACGGTCATCCTGACATATCGCTGGTGAACGGAACGAACACGGATGTCGTCGTATTCGTCAGCGAGAGCCCGTCCAATACCTTCAATTATGTGTGGGTGGTCGCGGCTGGCACTGCGAATGGCACCTGGACAGCGACGGTGCTCGCCGCGGATCTGTGCAACACCGCGACGGCCAACTTCAGCCTGTGCGTCAACAAATCCACAGTGTCCGGCGCGGTGCAGTTGGAAAACTTCAAGGGCACCGGCACCACGCCGTTAAACAGCCGGGTCGTGACCTTTGTCGCCACGGCAGGAACCAATGTGTTGCAAACGTGGACGCTGCTGCTGACCAACGTAGCTGGCGACACCTTCAATTACTCGCTCACCGGCGTGCCGGCGGCGACCACGGGATTGAGCGCGAAGACCGCGTGGAACCTCCGCTCCAAAGTGGCGGTGGCGTTTGATATCAACAACCAGGCCACGGGGGTTAACTTTACCGGCGGGAAATTGCTGCACGGCGGCGATATCGATTCCACGGGTCTGAGTGATAATGTCGTGAACCTGAGCGACTACCTGGTCCTCGGTAATAACTTCTTCGGCATCGTCAGCGTCACCCCGGCCGCGGCCGTGGCTGACATCGATGGAAACGGCGAGGTGGATCTGGATGATTACCTCTACATATTCGACAACTTCTTCACGTCGGGTGATCCGCAATGAAGCAGCACCAAGCGAAGAGCGCCCAAAAAAAAGCCATGAAGACCATTATGAAAAACTTGCTGAATCGAAAGACGTTCGCCGGTATCGCGGTCGCGATCCTGGTGGCGGTTCAAGTGTCGGGAGGAGCGTCGCATGCCCTGGCGTCTCAACCCGCTGGTGAGCAGGATTACACCTGGAGTTTCGGAACGGGAGCCAATCCGGCCGCGGCCGGTATCTCCGGGGGCGGGGATCCCTCCGCCACCGCCGTGGTGACGACGGGGTTCGGCTCCATCGGCTGGCTGGCGGGCAATCCCGCCTTCGGCAGCGCGAGCGGCGTGTGGGATTTGGGGCAGAACGGCAGGATCGCCTGCACTGGCACGGCTGGTTTCACGGGAGAAACCCATCCGGCCGCCCAGTTGATCGTTCGCGTTGTGCAGTGGATTGACGGTGGCATCTACGGCGCTTTCGCCCATGTGTCCGTTTCCAACGCGACCATTGCCAGTACTAATGTCTCGGTGGTCACAGATATCAGTCCCGTCAACGGGCTGGGCTACTGGCAGATGGAGGAAACACACTGGACGGTCGGTGCCGGAGCGGCGATCAACAGCGTGATTGTCTCCAGCGCGATCCCCAGTTCGGTGATCGATTCGATCAGCGTCGTCTCCATTCCGGGCAGCCCGCTATTGCCACCCTCGCTGACGATTTCCGCCGTGGACTCGGGCAATCAGGTCAAAATCTCCTGGCCTCCCGGCTACGAATCGATGGTGCTGCAATCGAGCGGAGATCTGGGAACCTCGCAAAATTGGGAAACGGTCGTGATCCCGCCCCAGGCCGAACCGATGGGCAATTACGTAATCCTCGATGCGACCAATTCGGTGCAGTTCTTTCGCCTGAAACAACCGTGATTTAATGGAACACCAGACTGTGAGATCAGCACAGAAGCAGTCGTTTTTACGGGGCCATTTTCCCGGGAATGGCCCTGTGGGGTTTTTTGCGTGGCGTCGCTTGATTATGCGAAATGTTTTGAAGCGGTTTGCAGGGATTGCTTTCGCGGGCGTGATTTCGCTTTTGGGCGGGTCGTTGCGAGCGGACGATTCGTTCCCGCCGTGCTGGCGGGGCGCCAGTGGCACGACGTTTGCCAATTGGAATTTTACCACGAGTAATAATCCCGCATTGCCGGAGCAATTCACCAATCCGAACGGAATGCCGCAGGCAACGCTGACGATTGGAACGGCGGGCACGGGCTGGCGTGCCTCGGTGCTAAGCCGCACGAACGTGTGGGATCTGGGTCGAGGCGGTTTCGCGAGCGTGCCGATTGCCAATTTCGGCGGTGCCACCAATTCCTGGAAGTATGTTCAGGTGCAGGTGACCTATTTCGAGGACGGCGGGATTTATGTTGCTCCGAGTGTGGCCATCGCCGGCGCCACCTTTATCAGCTCCCAAGTGGTGAATAATCAAACTGCCTTTCCGGGCGCGTGGAAAACCATGCAAACCGTCTGGCGCATCCAGCCCGCGCCCGCGGCGGAAACCATACAAATCACGGGAAATCCCGCAAAGGGGCTGTTGCTCGACCAGATCATCGTCGATACGCGTTGCTCATTTCCCGGCGGGGATGTGCCGGGTTTCCAACCGTGCTGGCGGGGACAGCCGGGTTCCACTTTCGAACAATGGACATTTGGCGTGTCGAACAATCCAGCCGCCATTCCGCCGGAATTTGTCACCAACTCATATGGTGCGCCGCTTGCCAGCATTGTGCTGGGACCTTTTAGCTCGGGCTATGTGCTGGAGAATTCATTTTTGGGCTGCGTTCAGGGTATCTGGGACTTGGGGCGGAGTGGAACTTTGTCGCTCAACGTTTCGAACAATCCATCCGCTTCAGCCGGTTCGTATAAATATCTTCAACTCCAGGTTACCCAGTATCGGGATTCGATTTACAACACGAACGCCACGGTGGCGGTCACCGGTGGAACGTTGGTGGGACGCCAGCAGCAAACGGTGCTGGCGACGAGCAACGTGCTGAGCGGCATCTGGATCACCGAACAAACCGTCTGGCGATTGGGGCCGCCGAGTCCGTCCGTGGAGACCGTGGTTATTACCGGCGGCACGAACGGCTCCTTGATCGATCAGGTGGTGGTGGACACCATCGTGCTGGATTTTCCCTGTCCGTCCGATCAATTGCTCAGCGCGAATTCGGGCCAATGCAGCCGGAGCAATGTGACGTGGAGCGTGCCGGTCGTGGACGGATGTCTGGTCACCAACGTCGTTTCCACGCCGGCCAATGGCTCAACCTTCCCGGTGGGCACCAACCCGGTCAGCGTGGTGATCAGCGATATCGCGGGCGGCACCAAGACCTGCAATTTCAATATTGTGGTGACGGACAATGAGGCGCCCACGGTGGTTTGTCCGGCTGACATCACAGTGTCAAAAAGCCCGACGAACTGTGGAGCTTTCGTGAATTTTACCCCGGGCGCTTTCGATAATTGTGGTGCGGTGACGGTTAGCGCAATTCCGCCGAGTGGTTCACTCTTTCCGCCGGGAGTGACGACCGTCACCTGTGTGGCGCATGATGCCGCCGGAAACGCTTCGGCGCCTTGCACCTTTCACGTGCGGGTGATTGATTTTGGAGGAGACGCGACGGCTTACCAACCCTGCTGGCGATACGTCTCCGGCAGCACCTTCCAGGAATGGGCGTTCAGCATTTCAAACAATCCCGCCGTCGTGCCCGCCGAACTGGTTTCAAACATTTATGGCGCTCCCCTCTGCAGCATCGTCACCGGACCGTTCACGTCGGGTTATACGGACCAGAATCCGTTTTTGGGCTGCGTGCAGGGCATCTGGGATTTGGGGCGAAGCGGAACCATGACCCTGACGGTATCCAACAACCCCGCCGCTCCGGTGGGCTCCTACAAATATCTGCTCCTGCAAGTGACGCAATATCGTGATTCGATTTATAACACCAACGCGACTGTGGCGGTGAGCGGCGGAACGTTGGTGGGCCAGCAACAGCAAACCGTTTTGGTGACGAGCAACGTGTTAAGCGGCATCTGGATTACCGAGCAAACCGTATGGCGACTGGGGCCACCCAGTCCGGGGGTTGAAACGGTGGCAATCACCGGCGGCACGAATGGATCTCTCATCGACCAGGTGGTGGTGGACACCATGGTGCTGAATTTTCCCTGTCCATCGGATCAATTGCTCACCGCGAATTCGGGCCAGTGCAGTCGCAGCAATGTGACTTGGAGCGTGCCCGTGGTGGACGGCTGTCTGGTCACCAATGTCGTTTCCACGCCGCCGAATGGCTCGACCTTTCCGGTGGGCACCAATCTGGTAAGCGTGGTGATCAGCGATTTCGAAGGTGGGGCCAAAACGTGTAATTTCAATGTAGTCGTCACGGACAATGAGCCGCCGGTGGCACGCTGCACGAACATCGTCGTCAATCTCGACACTTTGGGGAGCGCCACGATCACGGGAGCGGATGTCGATAACGGCAGCACAGACAATTGTGGCATCGCCAGCCGTACGGTAACGCCAAGCCTGTTTACCTGTGCCAATGCGGGGCCGAATCCGGTGCTGTTGACGGTCGTGGATATTCACGGAAATAGCAACTCGTGCGCGGCGACCGTCTTCGTCCAGGATGTTCTTCCGCCGATTATTGTTTGCCCGACGAATATCGTCGTCGCCGCCGCGCCGGGAGCATGTTTCAGCAATGTGACCTTCAGCGTGGGAGCGACGGATAACTGCGGCGTGTCAAACGTGGTTAGCGTTCCGCCCAGTGGCGCGGCGTTTCCGGTGGGAGTGACGATGGTGACCAATACCGCGACGGATATCCACGGCAACACCAGCGTCTGCACTTTCACCATCAGGGTGGTTGACGATCAGCCTCCAGCCATAACCTGCCCAAGCAATATCGTTGTGACTGCGGCGACGGGACAATGCTTCAGCAACGTGATCTTCAGTGTGGGCGCGGCGGATAATTGTGGCATCTCCAATGTGGTGAGCATTCCCGCGAGCGGGACGGCGTTCCTGGTGGGAGTGACGACTGTCACCAACAGCGCCACCGATATCCACGGCAACAGCAGCACCTGCGTGTTTACCGTTACGGTGATTGATGTAGAGCCGCCCGTAATTACGTGTCCGACCAATATCATCGTGAGCGCGTCTTCGGGCCAGTGCTCGAGCAACGTAATCTTCAGTGTCGGTGTGACCGACAATTGCGGTATCTCCAACCTCGTGAGTATGCCGGCGAGCGGAGCCGCGTTTCTCGTGGGGGTAACCAGTGTCACCAACACGGCAACCGACATCCACGGCAACACCAGCACTTGCACTTTCACGGTGACAGTGGTTGATGAGGAGCCGCCGGTGATTAGTTGTCCCGCAAACATCGTCGTTGCTGCGGCTCCGGGCCTGTGCATCAGCAACGTGAGCTTCAGCGTGGGCGCGACCGACAACTGTGGGATATCCAATTTGGTGAGTGTGCCGGCAGGCGGGTCGCCGTTCCCTGTCGGGGTAACGACCGTAACCAACACCACGATGGACATCCATGGCAACAGCAGCATCTGCACCTTCACCGTTACTGTGCTGGATGAAGAGCCGCCGGTGATTGACTGTCCGGCAAATATTGTCGTTTCAGCCGCGGCCGGGCAATGCGTCAGCAATGTTACGTTTAGCGTGGGCGCGACGGACAACTGCGGGATATCGAATATCGTGAGTGTGCCGGCTAGTGGAACCGCATTCCCGGTTGGGGTGACCACCGTTACGAATATCGCCACGGACGTTCATGGAAATAGCAGCCTCTGCGCCTTTACGGTAACCGTGATTGATGAAGAACCTCCGGCGATCACGTGCCCCACCAATATGGTCGTGAGTGCGGCACTCAGCCAATGCCTCAGCAACGTCACCTTCAGCGTCGGCGCGACCGATAATTGCGGCATCTCCAATCTGGTGAGTGTGCCCGCAAGCGGCACGCCCTTCCCGGTCGGCCTCACGACCGTCACCAACACGGCAACCGACATCCACGGCAACACAAGTACATGCACTTTCACCGTAACCGTGGTTGATGAAGAGGCACCGGTGATCACTTGTCCAACCAACATCATTGTCGCCGCTGCGCCCGGACAATGCCTGAGCAACGTGGTTTTCAGTGTGGGCGCGACGGATAACTGTGGGATATCAAATGTTGTAAGTGTCCCGGCGAGTGGTGCGGCGTTCCCAGTGGGCACCACGACAGTTACCAATACGGCGACGGATATTCACGGGAACAGCAGCACTTGCACGTTCACGGTCACAGTCTTGGATGAAGAACCGCCCGCGATCATCTGCCCGTCAAATATTGTTGTCCTGGCTGCAAACGGTCAGTGTCTAAGCAACGTGGTTTTCAGCGTGGGAGCGACGGACAATTGCGGAATCTCCAATGTGGTAAGCGTCCCGGCCAGCGGCGCAGCCTTCCCTGTAGGTATATCCACCGTGACAAATGTCGCTACGGACGTCCACGGCAACAGCAGCACCTGCATGTTCACGGTGACTGTCGTGGACGAGGAAGCGCCTGTGATTACTTGCCCGACGAATATCGTCGTTACGACGGCCGGAGGCCTTTGTTTGAGCAATGTGACCTTCACTTTGGGTGCGACGGACAATTGTGGGATTTCCAATGTAGTGAGCGTGCCCGCCAGTGGCACGGCGTTTCCGGTTGGCGTGACTACGGTCGCCAACACGGCGACAGACAAACACGGCAACTCCAGCACCTGCGCGTTCACCGTGACGGTATTGGATCTGGAGCCGCCCGCGATGAGTTGCCCTGCGAATATTACCGTAAACGCGGCGCCCGGCCAATGCTTGAGCAACGTCGTATTCAGCATTGGCGCTACGGACAATTGCGGGATATCGAATGTGGTCAGCATCCCCGCAAGCGGCACGGCCTTCCCGGTGGGAGTGACCACCGTGGCCAACACCGCGACTGACATCCACGGCAATGTATCGACCTGCACGTTTACCGTCACAGTTCTGGATGAAGAACTGCCGACGATTGTGTGTCCGGCGAATATCGTGGTTACCGCCGCGCCTGGTCAATGTGTGAGCAACGTAATCTTTACCGTGGGTGCAACGGATAACTGCGGAATATCCAACATCGTCAGTATGCCAGCGAGCGGCGCGGCGTTCCCCGTCGGTGTGACCACCGTTTCGAACATCGTCACCGATATTCATGGCAACTCCGCCACGTGTGCTTTCACGGTAACCGTGATGGACGAGGAGGCGCCAGTCATCGCTTGTCCGACGAATATTCTCGTTACGAGCGCCACCGGCCTTTGTCTGAGCAATGTGACCTTCACGGTGGGTGCGACGGATAATTGCGGAATCTCCAACATTGTCAGCGTGCCCGCGAGCGGAGCAGGTTTTCCGGTTGGTGTGACGACAGTTACCAACACTGCAACGGACATTCATGGTAATGCGAGCACCTGCACATTCACAGTGACGGTCACCGATGCCGAAGCTCCGGTGATCACTTGTCCGGCGAACATTGTGGTGAACGCGGCGGCGGGTCGGTGCTTCAGCAACGTGGTGTTCAGCGTCGGTGCGACGGACAACTGTGGAGTGTCGAATGTGGTGAGTGCGCCGGCGAGCGGAGCTGCCTTCCCGGTTGGCGTGACCACCGTCACCAACACCGCGACCGATATCCACGGCAATATAAGCACCTGCACGTTCACCGTCACGGTTCTTGATGAAGAATTACCGGTGATAGTGTGTCCGGCGAATATCGTGGTTGTCTCCGCTCCTGGACAATGCGTAAGTAACGTGACCTTCACCGTGGGTGCCACGGACAATTGCGGAATATCCAACATCGTCAGCGTGCCGGCGAGCGGCGCGGCGTTCCCCGTTGGGATGACCACGGTCACGAACACAGCCACCGACATTCACGGTAACAGCAGCACTTGCATGTTTACGGTGACCGTGATGGACGAGGAAGCGCCAGTCATCAGTTGTCCGACAAACATTGTCGTCACGAGCGCCGCCGGTCTCTGTCTGAGCAATGTAACTTTCATGGTGGGCGCGACTGATAACTGCGGAATTTCCAATGTCGTGAGCATGCCTGCCAGCGGCACCGCGTTCGCGGTTGGGGTGACAACGGTTACCAATACGGCCACGGACATACACGGCAACTCCAGCAGTTGTAATTTCACCGTCACCGTAGTCGATCTGGAGCCGCCCATGATCACTTGCCCGGCGAACGTGGTCGTAAGCACCGCGCCTGGCCAGTGTCAAAGCAACGTGGTGTTCAGCGTCGGAGCAACGGACAATTGCGGATTGTCGAATCTCGTGAGCGTGCCGGCCAGTGGTTCAGCCTTCCTGGCAGGAGTGACCACAGTTACCAATACCGCGACGGATATCCATGGCAATATTAGCACCTGCACTTTCACGGTCACGGTGATCGATGAAGAACCCCCGTCAGTACTATCAGTGACCGCGAGCCAGGCGCAGGCCGACGTCGGAGTGGTGGACGTCAAGAATTGCGCCAATACCGTTTTGCAGGGGACCGTAAATATAACCGTGCAGGCCAGTGACTACTGTTCATTGATGACGCCACAAGTAAATCTCACCAATGGGCTCTTCTCCGCGACCGCTGTTTTTATTGGCGAAAGTCCCGCGGGCTATTTCAACTATGAGTGGAATGTGACTTCGAACACCGCCAACGGCACCTGGGTCGCAACCGCGGTGGCCACGGACGGAGCGAACGTCACGACCTCGTCCTTAAACCTATGTCTCAATAAAGCCCAGGTAACGGGGAAGGTGGAAATGGATACGTTGAGATTTGGTGTTCCAGCCACTTATTCCTTCAACCGCGTTGTCGTATTTACGGCAACTGATAACGGTGGTGTTCCGCTCAAGACCTGGAATACGACGGTGACGTTCACTAACCGTATCTTGACCGGCCTTGCCGATGGCACCTATATACTGACCGATGTGCCGGTCAACGCCGCGAGATTGAGCGCGAAAACGAGCTGGTCGTTGCGCCGTCGCCAGACCCTTTCACTCGATATCAATTATCAATCCGAATTGAACTTTGACGGCGCCAACAAGCTGCTGGGCGGCGATCTTACGGGAAATAACGTGGTCAATCTCGGTGATTACAATGTGTTAGCCACTAACTGGTTGGTCCCGGCGCCGGTGGCGGACATCAATGGCGACGGGATCGTGAATCTCGCCGACTACAATATCCTGGGCACCTATTGGTTTTTAGTGGGTGATCCGCCGTGATCATTATTGTTAATGAATTACTTGTATCGTGACTTTAATTGTGAATAATCCATTCAAACCTATGAAATGCTCATCCGTGACGATGCTGGCGTTGCTGGTTTCCTCGATAATCGCCATCCCTTCCGCGCGCGCCGATGATTTGTTGCCGCCTTCCTATCGAGGGTTGCCGGGTTCGACGTATCAAGGCTGGTCGTTTGGCACGAGCGTGACGAATCCGCTTCCCGATAGCGTGAGCAACCCTTTTGGCATTCCGACACTGACCATTTTCGAGAGCGTCAATAACACCGGCATCGGCTGGCAAAATTCGCTTCCCGTTGTTTACGGCACCAAGCAAGGCTTCTGGGACCTCGGAAACGACGGTTACATGACGCTGTCGATTCCGACCTCCGCCACCATCACGGCCAACGAGCAGGTGCGTTTGCAAGTGACCTACTGGCAGGCGATCGATGTGGCGCCGGGACTAAACATTGTGCCTTCGGGTGTGCAGACCGTGGTCACGAACATCCTGGTGGAGTCGCGCCCTCTCGGAAGCTGGTATGAAGAAGTGGTCGATTGGTCCATCACACCTGGCACGACTAACATCCTCCTGACCATATTCGGAAATCCCTCCAATGGATCGGTCATCGATCAGATCGTGCTCGACTCCGTGCCGGAGCCGTCGGTGATTGCCTTCGCCGGAATGGGCGTAGGCGTGTTGAGTGTCTTAGTGGCCCGGAAGTGCCGCAAGGGCGCAGCCGCCGAAGATTCAAAAACAGTGGATTCCTGATGCACGCGACCGCCTTGATGCCGGATAGCGGCGGGCGGGGCGGCGGAGGGTTCAAGCCTTGGCGTTCTTGCGTTCGGAAGTTATGGTGTTTCTCCGAAGTTCAGTGAACTACGCGGTGATTCGATGAAGGCGCAGGAATCAAGAAAGGGAGTGCTGCTCGCGATCATTCTGCTTGCCGTGGGTGTTACCGCGCTCGCCTGGTATTTCCGCGCTCGCAATTCAGCCGCCACGCCGGGCGACGCGCCTGCGGTCAATGTCGCCGAATCAGCCCCTGTGGAAGGCGACGCAGCGGCACATCCGTCTGCGGTCGAACCGGCACCCGTTGTGAGCACGGTTCCTCCTCCCAACCCTGCCAAATCTTCCGTTGTCCCACCGGCATCGAATGAAGCGACACCCAGACCGGCGGCCGTGGCTCCCGCGCATACCGCCGCCTCGCCTTATGCCCGTTCACTCGTCAGGAATTTGAGCGAGATGAACTTCAGCAACGGCGCCGTGACTCCGGAACAGGCGGCAGCGTGGCAGCAGGAATACAAGAAACTCGTCGCGGGCGGCGCGGATTCGGTGCAGGCGATTCGGGAATTACTGGCGCAAAATATCAATATCGATTTCGCGGGTCTGGAAAACGGCTCACAACTGGGCGCGCATTCCCTGCGTGACGCGATGTTCGACGCCTTGCAGCAGATCGGCGGACAGGACGCCATCTCGCTTGCGGCTGAAGTGATGCAAACGACGGCGAACCCCGCTGAGATCGCCGCGCTGGCCGCCAGACTTCAGGCGATGGCGCCCGGCGAGTATTCGGAGGCATCGCTCGCGGCCGCGCGGAACGCACTCGCCCGGGCCGGTGCGCCGGGCGCTGCGACGGCCGCGGATATGAGCCCGGTATTTGAAATGTTGCAAAAGCTCGGCGGCGCCAATGCGCTCAGCGATCTGCAGCAGGCGGCGGCGAAATGGAATTACTACGCGCCCATCGCCATCGCGTCGCTGCCCGATGGTTCCGGAGTGCCGGCCCTGGCGCAAATGGCGGCCAGCGGCGATGTCGCCGGCAGTGCCGGCAGCCGGCTCGCGTTGCGACTGCTCGCGCAAATGGCGGGTCAGTATCCCGACGCCGCCCAGGCCTTGCTAAACGAGATCGGCGGCAAAGGAGTGCCGGAGGCGGCGTGGCCCGGTATCGCCGCGGCGCTGGGCGGCGAGCAAACATTTTACGGGCAGGGGTTATTCGATACTCCGATTCCGACCAATGGGACCGATCCCAAAGGATACCACCTGGCAAACAACAATCAGAATTACCGCAGCCTCAACACTTCGGTGACGTGGACACCCGCCCAGGTACAGCAGCACATCGCGGTCATCGATCAACTTGCGGCGGCGAATCCCATTGCCGGCCAAAAACTCGCGCCCGTGCGGGCGGTGCTGGTGACGCGGCTGAATCAATAACGACGCGAAAGTAGCTGCTGGAGGACTGGCTTAACCCGAACTCCGAAATAGAGCGATGATTTTGGGAATCGCGGCCCGAAGTTTCAGTTCATAACGCCTCCGATGGCCAGCGGCTTGATATGAAAACGCAGACTGACGCGTTGGTTGATCGCTGCGTCCGAAACCACGAAGCGGCGCAACTCCGGCTGGCCGATGAGCACAAGCGTGAGGATCGATTGTCCTTCGCATCGTCGAGCGGCAGCACAAGGTGCCGGCCCTGACTAATGACCTTGCGCGCGGCGCTTTCTAAAATTTCGCATCGGGCCAGTTTGCCAACCCCGGTCAGATCGGTGCCGGGTTCCAGACGCCGCAAAATAGCGGCGAGCAGTTCCTCCAGCGGAAACCCCTGGTTCTCGATGGTCACGACGAGGAAACGCGTGGGATCAATGCGCCCGGTGAATACCGCGCGCGTCAGCGCGTTTCCGCGGCCGATTTCGCCGCTCAAGAGACCGATGTTCATAATTGCTTCCCGGACAGGGTAAACCAGCCGGTTCAAGGCCTTGTCATGCGCCGGGCCGGCATAGATAAAAACGCGTGTCCCACGTCGCCTCGCAGGGAAGCTCGCGCAAATTCCAATGCGATAACAGATTCATGGCTTTCAGACTACTAGACTTGGGGTTGATGTTTTTCTTTTTATATTCCGGACTACGCGCTCGTAAATTGCCAGCGTTTCGGATGCGTTCTTGTTCCAGTCGATCTGCCGGGCGTTTACAAACCCCTTGGCCCGCCAGGTCGCCCGCAGTTCCGAGTTGCGGGACATGGTCGTCAACGCGTTCGCGATGCCCCGATGTTTTCCAGATCGATCGTCAGCGCTGGATCCGCCGCGACTTCGCGCAACGATCCGCGGGGGGAACTGATGACCGGAACACCGCGGGCCATCGCCTCGTTGGGCGGAAAACCAAACCCCTCGAACAAGGACGGGTAGACAAACACATTTGTGGCGGGGTAAAACGCCGGCAGTGAGGCGTCATTACGAACCCAAGAAACCGAATGTCGTGGACAAAGTGGGATTGCTTCGCAGCGGCATAAATGGCCTCCGCGCCATGCGAGTGGCTGCCCCCAAAGGCTTAGCAACCAATTGGATTTCGTTTCCGCCTTGAAACGATCAAACCGCGATGAGGCGGCTGTGGTTGTTGCCGGTATGTTCTAGTCGGGAAACGTAGAGAAAAAACGGCTGGATCAGTTGCCACCGATCGGCGGCGGATGTTTTAGCTGCGGCAACGTCGCTGGGCTGGAAGCGCTGATGGTTAATGCCATTCCACACAACCGTGACGCGCTCGCGCCCGAGGCCGAAAAAATTCTCAAGGTCGCGTGCGGTATATTCACTGACGGCGATGACGGCATCCTGCCGGCGGGCGAGTCGCTTGACAATGACGCGGCCGTAAATCATGAGCTTCCAGTCGTGTTTGCCCGTGACATGAAACGGTGCGAGATCGTGGATCGTGCCGACTATCGGGCACGGCTTGCGCCAGAGCAACCGGCGATAACTCGGCGCGTGCAGCAGGTCGAGCTTGAGCTGTCGCGCGAGGCCGGGTAGATGCGTGTGATGCCAGGCAACATTCTTCAAAGCAGACCGAAATTTTTCCGCGATGGAATGAAATTCATTTTGCCCTTTGCGAAGTCGAACAACGGCAAATCTTCCTCGGGAACGAACAGGTTGAACTTATGCCGGCACGCCTGCGGCAACATGGCACGCAGCAACACGAAGACGGACCGCGCGATGCCGGTCTTGCGCCGCTGGATCACGGACGTGGTAAACCCGATTCTCATACCGTCGCCTCGAGGAGATAGGATTCGAGTTTTGCCAGGCGCAGAACATTGCGCACGGCGTCGGTGGTCGCGCGATAGACGAGGTTCACGTTGCGCTGCTAGAGTTCCTTCTTGAGCTTCAACATCATCCCGCTCCCGGTGCTGTCCACGAAGCGCATGTTTGCGAGCTTCACCATTGTGCGGGCGCCCTCCGGCAGGGCGTCCAAGAGGAGAATCGTCATGAAGCGCACGTTTTGAGTGGTGGTGGCCGTCACCTCACCTTGCCAAGTTATTATACGATGACGGATTCTCCGTCGCCCTTGGCGTTAAGGTCGTCATCGGTTGGTGCGGCAGAATCCGTATTAGGGAAGAGGCTGCCAACGCTCAAACTCAGCGACCGGGGCTGACAATGCGACCCCACCTAAGTCGGGGACAATATGATGGTGTTGTCGCACAAACTAAAACGGACCAATTTTACTTGGTGTTCGTGGAAGGGCGGCAGCTCGTTCTGGCTCGTTGCCGTTTGATTTGCATGGCACGGTATGCCAAATCGGCTTCGCAAAAACATGATTTCGATCGCTCGGTAAATTAACGGCTTTCTGCAATTCAATCTGCTACGAGATCTCAGGACTATAGGATTTCTATCACCAAGGCCGTTGTGTTGTCACGACCGCTCTTTTCCACCGCCTCTTTTACCAGGCGCTGAGCTCGATTGGCGCGCGATTGCCGTGATTTTAATTCGTGGAGGATTTCTGCGAGATGGTGATCGTAAAGCCCCTCAACCAGGCCGTCCGTGCACAAAACAAAAATATCGCCGCTTTCGTAGCCAACGGCGCCGAGTTGCGGATCCACGAATTGATTGCCGCCGCCGAGCGCCTTCTGCAAGACGCTCCGTCGTGGATGTGTCCGGGCTTCTCTTTCGCTGATCTTGCCGTTGCGCAGCAACCAGGCTACGTGCGTATCGTCGTGACTGAGCTGGATCATCTTATCCTCTTTTGCGGGGAGGTAATAAAGGCGGCTGTCGCCGATATGCCCGAAATGCATCCAGCCGGGGGTAAACCAGCAAAGGGTGAGGGTGGCTTCCATTCCGGCACACTCCTCGTAACTGCCGCCCAGGTAAACCAAAGCCTTGTGCACCTCACCGAACAGCTCGGTCACCACGTCATTGTAGTCCGTGACGAAGCCAGTCGCGGATTGTTTGAAAGAGCGCGGGAGTAAAGTGGTGATCTTTTCTATGGCGATGCGGCTCGCGTATTCGCCGGCGAGCGCGCCACCCATACCGTCACTCACCGCGAAGGCAAAATCGATTTCCGCGGTCGAGGCCTCGCCAGTTTTGCCTAGTTGATGAACTTCTCTGGCATCGAATCGAAGCGCCAAAAAGGCGTCCTCATTGTTGGGGCGCACCTTGCCACGGTCGGTGTGACCGGACCAGTTGAGCAACGGAGCGGGGGGAACGGGCTGGGGGGATCTCATTGCGGGTGCTTCGGCGTTTTATTGGAAAGGATCGTCGCTAGTTCGAAATCGACGAGACAGAAGCGACCGTCGGATTGGCGGTAAGTCACGTTGCGCGGGTCGGGATCGTCGTGGTGCACGCCGTAGCTTTCAAGCTCCGCGAGTAATTCCTGCAATCGTTGGTCATCGATTCTTTCCACGCGAGACCCACAACTGGTGGTGACGATTCTCATTTGGACCGGGTCCGCTTCGAGCAGGCGCGGCACAAATTTGCAGCGTTGTTGCTCCAGATATCGAAGCACCTCAATCTCATGATCGAAACGCTGGCGAGCGTCTGGACCGTGATAGGCTTTCACGACCCGACCATCGAAGGTCAGGTGCACAGTCGAGCGTGGCGTGTCCTTCAATTTCAGCACTTCTCTGAGGATAATTGCGCAAAGGAAAGTGCTTGGAAAGCACTGTTCAAGCGGGTTCGCGAGGTGGCTAAATGTTGTCGGCCTGAAGAAAATTCAACAGCCAATATGACGAAGACATGAGGCCGATAGAGGTTCATAAATTAAATTTGGGCCCGAACCGCCTTGTTTCCGCGGTGTCTTCGCGTTTCCGCCAATGTGCTTGCATGGGGTGGCATTTTCCCTGCTATACTCGCGGGCGCTGGTGGAAGCAAAACCTTTCACCTGCAACTAGAACAACCGTTTAACCCTGCAGAAGAAAATGGCGAAATATAAATTAGAGTACATTTGGCTGGACGGCTATGAGCCTGTCCCAAACCTCCGCAGCAAAACCAAGATCGTCGAATATTCCAAGTTTCCGAAGCTGGACGAATTGCCCTGGTGGGGCTTCGATGGCAGTTCGACGCGCCAGGCCGAAGGCAAAAGCTCGGACTGCATGCTCAAACCCGTTGCTGTTTATCCCGATACCACCCGCAAGAATGGCGTGCTGGTGATGTGCGAAGTTTACATGCCCGACATGAAAACGCCACATCCGAGCAATAGTCGCGCGTCGATTCTGGACGATTCCGGCGCGTGGTTTGGCTTCGAGCAGGAATATTTCTTCTGGAAGGACAATGCTCCGCTCGGTTTCCCCGGCGGCGGCGGTTATCCCTATCCGCAGGGCGAATATTACACCGGCGTTGGTTACAAGGGCGTCGGTTGCATCGCCCGTGAGCTGACCGAGAAGCACATTGACCTGTGTCTCGACGCCGGCATCAACATCGAGGGCATCAACGCGGAAGTTGCGAAGGGTCAATGGGAATTTCAGATCTTCGGCAAAGGTTCCCGGACCGCCGCCGATCAGATGTGGGTTGCGCGTTACCTCTTGATGCGCCTGTGCGAGTCTTACGGAATTGAAATCAACTGGCATTGCAAGCCGCTGGGCAAGGACGTCGATTGGAACGGCTCCGGCATGCACTCCAACTTCTCGACCACCTATATGCGCGAAGTCGGGGGCAAGGAATATTTCGAGAAGCTCATGGCGGCATTCGACAAGTATAAGAACGAACACATCGCCGTGTATGGCCCGGACAACCACCTGCGCCTGACCGGTCTGCACGAAACTCAATCCATCGACAAGTTCAACTACGGCATCGCCAACCGCGGTGCGTCCGTGCGCGTCCCGCACAGCTTCGTGAACGCCGACTACAAGGGATACCTCGAAGATCGTCGTCCAAATTCACAGGGCGACCCCTACAAAATAGCCAGCCGCATCTTGCAGACGATTGCCACCGTTCCGACGGGCCCGGTCAAGGGCTCGAAGGCCAATGGCAAACCCGGCAAGCGTGACGCCGTGACGGCTTAAGCTAACGCCGGGTTCAAAGCGTTTTTCTCCGCTATTACGCTGGCGGGGATACTTTGGGCGGCGCAGACGCAAAGTCTGCGCCGTCTACCTTTGGTCAAAGGAGAGTTACATCTGTTTAGCTCGCACTCGCCTTGACGGAAGCGTGTTTCCGACAAAACAGACTTGCTTCGTTCTGGTCAAAACGCTGATTGAGGGTTAAGTGTTGATTCATGCGAGATTACATCCGTTCCTGGGAGAACTGGTCTGTGGTCCAGGATAGATTCGAATCCCTTCGCTCGCTCCATTTTTTATTCTTCAGCCTGATTTTACTGTGGTTTTCCAACCTTCCTTTAGGTGCTATCCAGCTTTGGGGTTCGGGCAATGATGTGGGCTGAAATAATGCCAAAACGGCGCCAGCGTTTGAACGGCCGTTAGGATTGAGCATCCATCCGATTAGCCCTGGTCTGACCATGCCGTCGCCGAGGCATTTGCGCGGACAATGGCTTGTTGACGTTTTCGCGCCTTCTTGCCTCTCGCCTGCCTCGGTTCATGCCACAAGGCGCGACTGCGAGGCATGCAATGGCGGTCGACGCGATGGAGGTTTCAAGGCCTGGCTCCCTGAATTCCCAGCCCGAAGAATTCTCAAAATAATCTGTTCGGTTTTCGGCCTCTGCGGCCATATATCAGCGACATGACGATCGATGACATTGCGATGGTGCAGGAATATGCCCAACACAATTCCGAGCAGGTGTTCGCTACGCTCGTATCACGACATATCAATCTGGTTTATTCCGTTGCCCTGCGCCAAGCCCACGACCCGCATCGGGCGGAGGATATTACCCAAGCCGTTTTCGCTGTCTTGGAGAGGAAGACAAATTTCCTCAGCCCGCAAACGGTTCTTTCGGGCTGGCTTTGCCGTACGGACCGAATCGGTGCCGCTGATGGACGGAGTACTGAACGCCGTCGCCAATCCCGTGAACAGGAGTTACCCATGCAATCCATTTTGAACGGATCGGATTCCGACGCATGGAGTCAAATTGCGCCGTTGCTGGATGAGGCAATGAATTGTTTGGGAACAAAAGAGCACGATGCCGTTATGCTCCGTTTTCTTGACGGCAAGGAACTGAAACTGGTAGGTGCGGCGATGGGAACAACTGAGGACGGGGCACGGATGCGAGTGAATCGCGGGCTGGAAAAACATTGGGAATTCTTCACCAAAAAAGGCGTGGCGCTTTCAGCGAGAGCTATTGCGGGTGCCATTGCCGCAAATTCCGTCCAAGCCGCGCCCGAAGGGTTCGCCGCACATAGTAATTCTGCCGGCTCATGTTCAGACGCCGGCACACCGACGTGACGTTTACTCCTCGGGCCCGCTGGCTTTTTCTTTCCAACGCCTGGTGCGCAGCTGCCCAGCAGCTTTTTTTTGAAATCCCTTACGTCCACCCCCGCCCGTTCACGGGCCAGGGTGGTGTAAGCCCGTTCCAGCGCCGCATCGATGTTGGCATCGGCCAGCGCACTCTCCAGTTGCCGGACCCGGCGGCGCAACTGCTCCAATTCGTTAATTTCATCCAGCTTTTCCACGCGTATCCTTATGCCTCGACTCCCATTGCCATATTTCCTCACCCATTTGAGAACCGTTATATTTCCTCTGATCTCATACCGCCGGCACACCGCTTCCAGCGCCAGGCCCTGCTGCTCAATTTCGCGAACCACTCCCATTTAAACGCTTCACTATACCGAATGTCATGATGGATTCCTTTTCGTTGTTTCATTTTCCCTGACAACCCCCTGACAACCTATTTCAGGACCGGACCGAACAATTCGTCCTGCTTGAGTTTGCGCTTTCCGAGTGCCATGCTATTGGGACGTTTCACACACCCTCTTGTTCAATCATCCATCCCACTTTTTTAACGGGCTGCTGGCGTTCAACGTTGCCCAATTTCCCAAGTACGCCCCATCTCAGTGCCGGAAGCGGCCGCGGAATTGGGCAGGGGAGAAGCCGGTGGCTTGTTTGAAGGCGACGATGAAGCTGTTGGCGCTTTGGTAGCCACACATGTTCGCGAGGGATTCGATTTTGTGGCCGGACTCCGTTAGTAATTTTTTTGCGCGTTCGATGCGGACGCGATGGAGTTCCTGTCCGGGCGTACGGCTGAGGTGCTCAAGAAAGGCTTTGTGCAATCCGCGCCGGGACATGGCGGCGACGCCGACGAGGTCTTTCACGCTGATCGGTTCCTGGCAATGTTCCCAGATGAAACGGAGGCTGCGCGACACCCCGGGATGTTCCACGGCGAGGAGGTCGCTGCTTTTGCGGACCACCACGCCGGCGGCGGGAATGCGCGTGGGCTCCTTGGGGACCGGCCTACCTTTCATCAGACGGTCGAGCAACTCGGCGCCGCGGTAGCCAAGCGTTTCAAGATTCGTGTCCACGCTGGAGACGGGGATTTGCATGGCGTCGGCGGCTAGGAGATAATTTTCCGCGCCGACGAGGGCGATCTGGTCGGGCACGGTGACCCCGGCGATCTCAGCGGCTTCCATCACATCAAGCGCTTGTTGATCGCTGGCGGCAAAGACGGCCAGGGGCTTGGGCAATTTCTTCAACTCCGCCGCCAGCCACACGCGTTTGCGCTTCCACTGTTCCCGATCCGTGTGATAGAGCGACGAATCATGCCACTTGAGCCAGACGCAGGCATGGTCCGCTTTTCGCAGGGCATCCACGAAGCCCCGACCCCGCTCGTCGTAGGACCAGTTGGCGGTGTCGCTGTAGAACATGTAATTCGAAAAGCCGCGCGAGAGAAAATGCTCGGCGACGAGCTGCGCGGCGTGGGCGTGATCTTCAAGCACACGGGCGAACTGTAAATGAGGACGACGAAAACTAAAATCAACCGTGGGTTTGTTTTCGCGCTCGACGAATTCGGAGAGTTCGTCCCACGCGCCGAGCCAGGCGAGCACACCGTCGCCTTCCCAACCCCACGGAATTACCTTTTCGCGTGCGAGATTTGCGGAGAGAAACCATGAATGCTCCTGGGCATATCGCTCGATGCCGCGGTGCAGACGGTAATCGTACCACCCCAGGGCCAGAAGGACTCGGCGTTGATTTTTTCTCACGTTACAGAGTCAGCCCACCGCCAAATCGGCGAGCTTGGACAGGGAAGCCGGTCGGCGAAGAGTTGTCCAGCCGGAAGATGGGTGCAGGGAGCGCATGAGTATGAAAATACTGAAGTGTTAAAGCGGTCTCACACCGGAGCCGGTTTATGGCACTCGTAACAAATAGAAAGTCTGCACCGAACCCTGCGCAGGAGTATTCGTAAAAACGAAGTTGCCCGACGCGTCGAAATAGTTCGTCGTATTGATCGACCATTGATCGACGGGTAAAGCCACGTTGGTGGACGTTAACACGCTATAAGGGTGGTAGGGTGTGCCGCCGGTTCCCGACAATACGACGGCTGGGCTCGATCCGATATAGCTGATGCCACCGAACGAAGGGGGTGTGTTATTGGTGCCGATGACAAGCAGGTTGATCTGATGGGCGGTATTCGTGCTCAGGCTGTAGCTGTAGCCAGTCGGCTGAGCTCCCAGGACGGGAGTGCCGCTGAAAGTCCCGGTATAAGTAAATAGCGTATAGGTGCCGGGACCGAAGCCGTCGCTGTTTGTGATGTTAAGTGTGTTGTACAGACTAAGGTTGCCGGAAACTGAAACCATTGCCTTGTTGGTTCCGACCGCGAAATTAGCCGTCACCGAGCCGGGCAGGCTGAGGCTCGTGCTATTGGTAAGGATGCTTGAACTGATAGTGATTGGATTGGCGCCGAGCGCGGTAGCGTCATTTATCACGGCGGGGCAATTGTAAAAGGCGAGCGCGTTGGAACTGGTGAGACCATCCAACGAGATGAGGTTGGTGGCCGGCGAGGAATTACTCACCGTGAGTTGCGCATTGAACAGCGAAAAGGTGTTGCCGCTGGGCAGCGTGATTTGCGAGTCGATGATGCGAACGGCGCTGACGTTGTAGAGGTCGAAGTTGGAAGGCGCGGTGATCTTAATTTTAGCGAGCGTGATGTTGGTGGCGGGCAGTTCGGTGCGTCCCCAGATCAGTCCGGCCTGGCCCAAGCCGCTGACGGTGGCGGTGAGATTGCTGATAATGATATTGCGCCAGAGCGGAGTGTTCGTGGTCACCGCCGCCACGGGCCGGGCTGCAGCGGTGGCGGGACTGACATTGACGGGTGTGCTGAAACCTGACTGGTTGTAGTAACTATAAATGAGAATGGGCTCGTACCGGATGTTGGTCATACTGAGGTTGAAGTACGACAGGTTTTGCGCGATGCCGCCGGCGCCCGGTGAACTGGAGTTATTGTCCGATTTCATCCGAATGCCGTAATCGGTGACATTGAAAGTGCAGTTGATCACCGTCAGGTTTGAAACGCCCCCGGCTGTGTTACTCCCGATGGTCATTCCGTGGCCGTCGCCGAAGGCGCAATTGGTCACCAGCACGTCAGCCGTGCTCGCGCCGATGCTGCTGGTGCCGAGGGCGATATTGTCGTCGCCGGTGCTGATGTCGCAGTTTTGGACGAGGCAATTAGTGCCGACGAGGTCGATGCCATCCGTGTTGTGCGAGGGAGTGCCGGCATGCGAGGAGGGCGCGCGGATGGTGACGCCCTGGATGGTGATGTTGCCGTTTTTATTTTTGAAAACGATTTGTTGGGCCGGGGCGTTGGAGACGGTGATGTTTTGCACGAGCACTGTTTTGCAGTTGGTGAAATAAATCATGTAGAGACCGCTGCCGGGATTGCCCGCCCACCAGGGGCCGCCCTGTCCATCAATCGCACCGCCGCCGCTGATGGCGATATTTGCAATGCTGGAGCTGCTCAGCAACGGTGCGGTTCCCGGCCACATCCCGTACGGGAGCATTCGAAGGACTGCGCCCGCGTCAATCTGGAGATTGATTTTATTTTTCATCGTAAGCGGGCCCGAGAGGAAAATGCCGGGTCCGGGGATTTCCACGGTGCCGCCCCCGTGCGCGTTGACGTCGTTGATCGCAGCTTGCAAGGCTGCGGTGTTGTCTGTCACACCGTCGCCCACGGCGTTGTAGGGCGACTGTGTGACGTTGGTAGTGTAGGCGGGAATCACCGGCAGCGCCGGCGTTCCCGCGTGAGCCAGGCCCGCAAACGCGAGCCACCCCAGTGCGGCAACAACTTTAAACTTCATCAGGGCAAAGTCGGACCGGCGAGGATTCGATAGAAGCCTGCCGGATAGCTGCCCGAGTTCGGATCGGTCCAGGAAAACGGTAGCGTGGGCTGATTGGTGGTGAATACCGTCTGCCAGTTAACGAGGTTGGTGGACAACTGCACGGCGTAGTCCAGGCCCGATTGGCCGTTGACGGTCAGGCTCAATAGGCTGTCATTCCACGTGGCCTCGGTAATCTCCGGCTGGGAAATGGGAGTTACGGTCAGCGTCACCTCAACGCTCGTGACCGAACCGGCGGCGTTGCTCACGACGACCGCGTAGGAGCCGATGTCGGAACTTTGCGCGTTCGGCATCGCGAGTGTGGCCGAGGTGGCACCAGAAACATTCGTGCCGCTGCGGAGCCACTGATACGTGGGCGCGGGAATGCCCGTCGCGCCCACCGACAGATTCGCCGTGCCGCTGGCACTGACCGTGACGTTGGTCGGCTGCGTGACGATGTTGGGCGCAAGTTGAGGGAGCCAGCCGCCGAACCAGTTCGTGATATTTTGAACCTGGTTGGTGGCGGTGGCGCCATCGAGTTGCACCGACCAACTGGCGCGGGCGCTGGTGTTCACCGGGTTGCCATTCAAGTCCACGCTTTGATATTCCCAGAATCGGAGATTCGCGGTCTGCGGCAGCGTGGTGCCGCTACCTAGTGCCCAACCCACCGGTAGCACCGTGTTGGTGTCCATGACGCAGTTGATGTAAGCGACATTTCCGTACGGGAACGCCAGCCCGCCGGCGTCCCGCCCGAGGTAACAATTGTTGACGGAACCGTTCGCGCCCACGAGCCGGCAACTGACGAAGGCGAGGCCGTTGGAGGATTGCGGAGTTCGCGCCTGGGTCAAATAATCCTGCGAGCTTTGATACGGCATAAACATGATTTCGCTGTTGGTGACGTAGAGTGTGCCCTGGCCCCAGACGAAGTCTGTATTGCCCTGGATATGACTGTCCTGCACGTAGGTTTGATCGCCGCTGGCGTTGACGAGCAGGGTGTCCTGGTAGCTGTCGAGATCGGCGTTCAGCAGCACGAAGCGTTTTGCAACGTTGATGTAAAGCGCCTCCGCCTGATTGTTGCCTGAGCTGTTCGGCGTGCTGTTGGTGAGCGTCATGTTTTCGATGGCCACGTCATTCGCGCCCAGCACGCCGAACATCGGCCGCGTCGCCGTGCTGGGATTGATGCCGTTCCAGTTGGCGTAGGCCACCACCGTTTGATGGCGATCCTGTCCCCGGAAGGTGACGTTGTTTTTGGAGTTCAACCGCACGATTTCCGTGTAGATCCCGTTACGGACATTAATCAAGGTATAGTTGGTGTTGGCGTTCGGAATATAATCCGCCGCCCCCTGGACGGTGGCGAAATCGCCGGAACCATCCGCTGCCACAACGAGATTGGTGGGGTTGGCGGGGCCGGAAGCCTTCGTCGTGAATTGCCACGCGCTGGTGTTGGTAATACCGGTGAAATATGCGCCCGTGCCATCCACGAACACACCATTATCCACGGTGACGAAGTAGGTCTGGTTGGTCGTCAGCACGCCGGAATGCGGATAGATGACAGACTGATTGCCGGAGTTGATAATCGGGTAGCTGTTCAGGCTCACGCCGCCGATGGTGCGAGGCTGGACGATGTACGGCGGCGAGAAAAAGGTGTTCACGCTGAGGTCAATTGTATCCACAGGCGTGCCGGGGTTCGACGTGTTGTAGATGCGTACCTTGCCCGCAGCGACGTTGGAGACCGCGCCGCTGAAGGTGATATAGAGCGGGGTATCCACGCAGATGCCGGTTGCGCCATTCGTGGGGCCGACCGCAATCGCGGTGAGACTGGTGGAATACACGAGGAGCGTGGCGTTGCTGCTGGTCGCCGAGCCCGCGGAGTTGGTGGCGATGACGGAGTAAGTCGCGATATCCGTTCCCTGCGCATCGTTGATCACGAGCGAGCTGGTGGTGGCGCCCGCGATCGGCGTACCGTTTTTGCGCCATTGGAATCCGGGCGCCGGAGTTCCGCTCGCCACGACAGTGAACGTGGCGTTGGCGCCGGAGTTGACGACGAGGTTGGTCGGCTGTGTGGTGATGACCGGTGTGATAATCACCGTGAGGGTTGCGGTGTTGGTAACGACGCCGACCAGGTTGCTGGCGATGAGAGAAACCGATGCGCCATTGAGCGCAAACGAAACTGCGCTCAGCGTCAGCGAGGAGCTGGTCGCGCCCGGGACGTTTACTCCGTTCGTTTGCCATTGCAGGTCGGGAACAGGATTGCCGAAAACCGATGCGCTGAACGTGACGTTATTGCCGGCGATGACCGTTTGGTCCACCGGCCCGGTGACAACCGGCGCTACGTTGCCAACGAAGATGCTGGCGAAGCGGCTGGTGACCGCGCCGTAGTTGTTGGTGACCACTACGGCGTAAAAACCTGAGTCGGAGCCTTGCGCGCTGTTGATGGAGAAGGTGGCGTTTGTGGCATCGGTCAGTACGTTCGCGGGGTTGTTGGTGTTGCCGCCGAAGAAATACCATTGATAGGCGATGGGCGCGGTGCCGGTAACAGCAACCGTGAGCGACGCCAAAAAATTGGTGGACGTTACCGTGTCGGCTGGCTGAGTCGTGATGACGAGGTTCGGACTGACGACAAGGTTGATTTGTCCGGGCGTGCTTTCAACGACGGTGGGAGAGCCGTCGATCGAACCGCTGGTGAGTGTGGGCGTCGGGTTGAAGGAGCCGGACTTCGTGCCGGAATATTGAATCAGCGTGTAAGTGCCGGGCGCGAGCGGAGAGCCGGAAACGGTGAGCGAGATAGTGGTGTTGGTCGCCGCCAGATTGCCTTGAACGACCAGCAAGTCACCGATGCCGGGAGAATTGGTCACTTCAAACACGGCGGAGGCACCAGCTTCCAAGGCAAGGTTGGTACCGATCGTCAAGGTGCCGAGGCTCGTGCCGGGTGCGATGGTTCCGCCATTCTTGACGGCGACTGGGCCGCCGATTTTCCCGTTGCCACCCAGCGTGCCGCTATAAACGGCGAGGCTGCCGCCGTTCCATGTGGTCGGGTTGTAGGAGTTGGTGCCGTTGACGATGAGGACGCCGTTGCTGACGACGGTGGGGCCGGTAAAATAGTTGCTCGCTGTGAGCACGAGCGTGCCCGCACCGATCTTGGTTAGACCGCCAAAGTCCCCAAACGCCGCGCCCGAGCCGATCACCGTTCCAGATTGGGTAATGGTCGTGCCGGAGGAGTCGATGTCTACTACCGCGCCGAGGCCATTGAGAGCGAGGGTTCTGCTGCTCGTCACGCTGCCGCCGGTGTAGCGCAACGTGGCAGCGTTCATTACCAGCGGGCCACTGGCGAGTTTCGCGAGGTCGCTGACTTCCACCACGCCGCCGTTCAGGAAGTTGGTGCCGCTCATGGAATTGGCGCCTTGCAAAATCAATTTGCCGCTGCCGGACTTGGTGAGTGACGTGGCCGAAGTATTGTCGGCAAGATCCGAACTGAGCGTCAGGTCGGCGGAACTATTTTGCAGAATAATCAGATCACCACCGCTCGAGCCTTTCAGCGTGCCGCCCGTAAATGTTGTCGCGCCCGCCCCGGTGATCAATAAACCTCCGGAAGAAAGCGTGAGGGTCTTGCCGGAGTTCAGCGTGATTGTAGCTGCGGTCGTGAGGCGGAGGGTGTTGATGGTGGTATCATCCAGGTTGGCCAGCGGATTGCCGGCGAGGCTGACGTTGTTGGCGGCCAGCCAGGTAGTGGCGTCGGAACTGGTGATGTAAGCGGAGTAGGCGGCGAAGCTGCTCCCGATCAGCCAGTCGGTGCCGAACCAGGTCGCCCATCCCCCAAGAATGCCGTTGTTGTTGGCTGTGGTGGTGGTCATGGCGCCCGCGCCGACTTTCCTGAAGTCGAATGTGCCGCCTGTTTTACGGGTGAGCGCGCCGAAAGTGATATTTCCCCCGGAGGTGCTGACGTTGGTGGCGAGGATGGACGAGGATCCCTCGTTAATGAGTGTGCCCGCGGTGCCGGGATTTTCCGCTGTGGGGTTGATCGCGGCGGTGGCGTTGCTAAACATTAGCAAACCGCCTCCGAGGGTTAGAACCCCATTATTGAGGAGGCGATTCGCGTTCTGGCTGCTCTTGTCGAATATCAATGTACCCGCATTCATCGAAACGAGGTAGCCGTCGGTGGACGCCGTGTTCGGCCGGTTGGAAATAATCACCGTGCCGGCGGTCGATTTGAATAGGTTGTTCGTGATGCTTCGATAAAGGTTGGCGTAAATAAAACCGCTGCGGGCGTCGGTGTTGGTGGGGTTGAAATAAAAATTACCCAGGGGAGGATTGGGAACGGTGATGGAGCCGTTGTTGTCGAGGACTAGTTTATTAAAGTACAAATATTTTCCGTTCACGTTGCCGAGCACATTTCCGCCATTGACGATCATGCTCGCGGTCACCGGCATCACGCCACCCGCCGAGCCTCCGCTCGTCAGGCGAAAGGTTCCGGCGGCATTCACTTGCAGATCGCCACCGATATATATGCGGTTGTCGTTGCCGCCGACTTGAATCACCCCGTTATTGATGACAGTCGCCCCGGAGTAAGTGTTGTTGAAACTGGGATTGAGCACCACGATGCCCCCGCCATCCTTGGTGAAGCCGCTGCCGGTCACGACGGGGATGATGTTATTGGAGGTGCCTGCCGCCGCCGTGATGGTCGGACTATTGGTGAAGGACAGGAATCCGCTGGAATTGCCCAAAGTGTAGTTTGTGTTGAATGTGATATTGGCAACCATGATGGCTGGCGAGGCTGTAGGAAGCGTGACGGTTCCCCCCGCGCCGTTGAGGACGCCGAAAATGGCACTATCACCGTTGAGATTGGTCCAAGCAATGTCGGAGGTGCCATTCCACCAATTGGCGGTGTTGGTGTCCCAGTTGCCGTTGCCGTCCTGCGGGCCGCTCGTGCCGAGATCCCCATCCCAAGTCAGGGTGACGGCCTGCGCGCAGGTGGCGAGGGCCATGCTGGCGAGGAGAACGAGGACGCGAAGATGCCCACGACCCATTCGAAACAGCCTGAACAGTCGTGAAGAAGTTGCGGTGTAGGGACGGTCGGTAACGATGCGGTTGCGGTTATTCATAGACGTGGGGATTACGGGTTACGATGCGGATGAAGGGCTATTCACTCTTATCACAGCGCAATGTGCTCGACGCCGGGGGTTCATCAGCCGAGACCGTAGCAGAGCAGGGCGGTTTCGTGCTCCCCTTGATTTCTGCAATCTTGTTTGAAAATTGGGAACTACTTGCCGGTGGGATTGGGAGCGACTTGCGCGTAGGGATTCCAGCCATCGTTTCCGCCAAGAACTTTAGCGGGCGTTAACTCGCGACCGTCTGAGGGCGTCAACGGATGCGCCCACTTTACGCGCGCTGGCGGATTCGCCCCGGCCCCACTCGAATTGAACTCAGCATAGCGCACCGTATCGTGCGCTTCGGGTTTGTTCCAATCGCTCCAACCTTCGGGACGAACCACCGAGGTCATTCTGGTGTCCAGAAACGCGGTGCTGGCATGAATCCGCCACGGGCGACCCAGATATGTTCTCACTTCCGGCGTTTCACCTGTGAGTGTGCACGCGGAGAAAATAAAACCATAGGGTTGATAGTCCGGTGTGGAGGCGGCGGTGATCCAGCCGTCCTTCAAGCAATGAATATGGCAGTTTTCAAAGAAGGCGGTGGCGCCTCCGAATATGAAGTCCACATGACCGGCGATATAGCAATTCGTAAAATATTGCCGTCCGCGGTTGGCGAGAATGGTATCCTGCCAGCCGAGGAAGCGGCAGTTGCGAAAGATCGCCCGGTCACCCTCGATACGGATGGCGAGCGCCTGGCCTACGGGGCCGGCCGAGTTTTCGAAGGTTATATTCTCGGCGGTGAAGTCCTCGGCGTCGACAACCGTGGAAGCAGTGCGAAAGGTCCCGATCGGTTTGCCATCCAGCCCGATTTGACTCGCACGCAAATCAAAGGTTGCCACCGTATTTTGCGCATCATCGCCGACGAGATGAAAAAACCGCTTCTCGCGCTGAATATAAACCAGCTCCTTGTAAACGCCCGGTTTGAGGTGGATGATGACGTGATTGCTGGCGCTGCCCGACGGCACAAACATGATCGCCTCCTGTACGGATTTGAACTGGGCGTCGCCGTCGAGGCTGACAAAGAGGTTCGTCTCTGCCGCAACCGCGCTTATGGTTCCGAACAGGACAGAAACGAACAGCAAAGCCAGACGCATCCGTTGCCCGGTCACATTGTCAATTCGCGCGGCTTAGCAGAGTTTCCGGCGTGCGGCGATCAAGGCGAATCCAAGACCGGCCAGCGCGAAGGTGGATGGTTCGGGAACGGTTGAAGGGGTCACGTCACCCCAGGTGTCGCCGATGCGAAGAGTGTCGAAGACCCAGTTGCCCGTAGTGGCATTGCCCTGCGCTTTAAAGCCCATCGTCTGCAGGCTGGCGGCGTCGGTTCCCGCGGCGGTCAAGGAGACATCGGGGGTGAGGGGCTCAGTGCCGCCGGGAGTGGGATTGACGTAAAGGCTGAGTGTGTCGTTGCCGGTGCCGGCCACGAAGGTGTATTTCACCACCACCAGGTTGATCGTACCAACCGTGGCCCATGCTCCCGTGGTGTAAGTGGCGCCCGAACCCAAGCCGGCGTGACGGATGCCGATCTTATAGGTCGAACCGGCGGTTTGTTGCCCGACATAAAATGCCAGCGGGTCGGTGCCGCCGTTGGGCGTGCCACCGACTGGCAACAGCGACGTGAGATAATTGTTGCCCGTAGGCAGGCTGGAAGCTTGGATAAGAAAGGAATAATAGATGCTGCCACTCGTAATGGGGGAGGCGCTGAAATTCACCGTCATCGTGCCGGCAGTGCCCTGGCTGTCGAGCAGTTCGTTGCCGCCCAAATCATCGAGGCCGGAATAAGTAAGGTTGCCGCTGCCCACGGTCAGGCCGGTTGCGCCGCCCAACCATGAGTCATTGCCGCTGAGGGCGCCGGTGGGGTAAACGAATCCCTCGCTATACAGAAGAGTGGCCTGTGCGTTTTGGACCAGGAGACAGGCGACGCCTGCCGCGAGCAAGGGTGTCAGAGATTTCATAGAGGGTATGCATTCGATTGTTTAGCCGGCGTTCGGGAAAGAGTTATTGGGTGTTGACCACTCGATAAATGCGCTCGCCGATGCCGGTAAGTCCCGTGTTGGTCCAGGTGAGCGTCGTGGTGGTGGCCGTGACGGTTTCAATGGGAGTCCAACTGGGGTCGGTCACCGTGGCTTTATATTGGATCTGATAATTTTGTCCCGAGATCGTGTTCCATTTTAAACGCATGGCGTTGGAGTTAATACGGTCCACCACGGTGATCGGGAAATTAAGCGGCAATACTTCGACTTTGAACTCTTTGACGGTAAACAAAGTGGTCGGGATGCTCGCGGTGTCGAAGCGCAGCATGTAACTGTCAAACCTATGGTAGTTGCTGCCCGATGTGTCCACGGCTTGATAGGAGAAATTGGTGAAGGTGGCGTTGTTATCCAGGTTGGTGAATGTTCCGCCCGAGATGTTCGCGGCCAAAACATTCGAGCTGGCGTAGCGCTGGACCGTCCAGACGAGCGTGTAGAGCGTGTTGGGTTGGAAGCCGGTATAGTTCGTCAGCGTGGGACCCGCGCCGAGGAAACTCCAGACGCCCGCCTTGCCGAGAGGAT
Organism: Limisphaerales bacterium; assembly: GCA_044223735.1. GTDB lineage: Bacteria > Verrucomicrobiota > Verrucomicrobiia > Limisphaerales > UBA8199 > JBGALR01. Next base: position 96,868 of record JBGALR010000003.1, read on the forward strand.
CGATTTCATCCGTCGGAACCCCATCTTTAAAGCGGTAGCGGAATCCCAGCATGGCGTTATTGGCGAGCGTCTGGAAAATTGGGAGATCGAGCCGATAACCGCTGATGCCCGTGCCGCTCTTGGTGATTTGCGATGTATCCCGAATGACCCGGCCACTGGCTGCGCCGGCCACATTGTTTGTGTCGTAATCGGTGAGGCCAATGCGAATCGGGCTGGTGCCCGTGGCGAGCAACACATCGCTCAAGGAAAACACCATGGTGGCTTGAATCATCTGGCCAATGGTTAGATCAACCGGATAGCCGTAGTAATTGGAGGCGGTGTTGCTGACCGGGTTGGTCACGCTGCCGTCGGTGAAGGGAATGGTCAGGTCCGGCGCGTTGCTGGTGAAATAAGTCCAGAAATACCGCGTGACACCCGGCTGGTTCGTAAAATACAGCGAATTGGTTTCGACTCCGATGAAAGTGGAAGAACCTGAGGTCCACGAATACCAGGGCGACTCCGTGGGGAGATTCCAATTCGTCCGGCTGCCATCTGCGAAAGTGTCATCAACAATGACCGTGGCGCAACAGACAGTTGCCAGACCGAGCCAGGCCAGGACCGCCGGAAGAATGAGACGTGTTTGCTTCATACTGTTTTCTTTGGAGGGGATCATCACCAGTCACTTGAATCGCATAATTCACCATTCAACGGGCAGCCTGAGCGGACATGGATGCGGCATTGGATGATATGACATCGTCGTAACCCTACCGCAGCCTCGAATCGCTGCCATCCCCTGTTTTTTGCAATTCAGTTTGAAATTTGGGCACTTGCCAGAGCCCGCCAGACGAGATCAAGAACTGCCGACCTTCAATACTGAAGCGAAAGACGGAAAAAGAGATTTGGCGCCGGGGCGCCCGGCCGCCGGGCTTCCCAATTTTGCAGTCCTCCGTCCGCTCCGACATTTTGCTGAGTGACACCCGTTTCAGTCCAACCCGCGAGGTTGGTGGAAACAGAAACATGATAAATCACGTCGGGCACGTTGGCCGGACGGGTATAGGAAAGCACGCCGTCGCCACTCTCCTTGCGGAAGGAGACAAGCGGCTGCGAGGCCGCAACGAAAGGCGGCAAGCCAAGAGCGTACTTCACCCGATTCGGAACGCCGTCGTTGGCCGGTGTGGCGTCGGAACCGCTCACCGCGGGATTCATGAGTTGCTGGGAAGTGAACTGCTGTGCCTGCCATAGTTGAAAACCAGTGGTCGCACTGGCGACGGTGAGCACGGCGAAGGAGCTATTCGTGACACCAACGCCATTACTAACCGTCGCCGAATAGACGCCCGCGTTGGTGAGTTGCACGCTCGTGAGTGTGAGCGAGGCGTTGGTGGCGTTTGGCAGCGGAGAGTTGGTGTTGAAATACCATTGGTAAACCAGCGGCGCACTGCCACCGGCGACAACGATAAACGTTGCGCTCTGGCCGACAGTCACACTTTGATTTTGCGGATGGGCGACGACCATCGGGGCAGCGGCCGGATAGGACGTTTTCAGCCAGTTGGTTTTCGCCCATGTGAGCACACCCGCGCCTGCCCCCGCAGTGGGATCAGTGACGATAGCCTCGAGCTGTTCGGGGTCATCCATATTATAGGAATAGGGTAATTGATTGCCTGGCAGATTCCATGAGAACGCAACCGCCGACGCCTGGAACGGCCCGAGCGGATTGCCCGGGTCCGTGCTGTTACCCCGCACCACGGTATTGTCCATTTGATAAATGGTATCGAGCGCCTTGATTTTGCCCGTGTAAAACGGATCAGAAGGATCGGTTTGATTATTGCGCAACGGCGCGAGGCAATCGATGTACACCGACTTTTCCACCAGAACGGCGCCGCCTTCGGTTGAAATGCTGCCATTGAGAAAGGGATTGAAGCTGTACGTATTCTTCAGTGTGGTCTGGTTATTGGTGCTCATCGCCGCAGCGCGGGCATCGCGCAGACGCTTCGCAGCCGATCCCAGTCTGTCGTCCACGAAAATGTTGAAGTTGTGAACATTTCCGGCGCGCAATCGGGGCAGGCGATCCCAGGGATTTATGTGCCATTGATGATGAAACGTGATCGTGTGTTGCGCGTTGATGGAGTCCGTGGTGGCCCCAATCAGGTGGGTCTTGTCATGACCCTGAACGATGGTGACGATGTCCTCGACGCTGAATCCGTTGTTGCGTAGAAAATTATACATGGCATACGCGGAACGATTCCCTTCGAGGGCATTAATCTGCTGGCGAACAAAGCTGTTGGTATTGCTGGCGCCGTCGTCGCCGGCATATTTGTTCCAGGAAAAGGTGATGTTGTAGCTGCCCGACTTGATATCGGAAATTCCGTCGTAGGCCTTGGTGAAGGTGCAGTGATCGATCCAGATGTTGCTCACGGTGCCGCTATTGCCCAGATCGATGAAGTCCCAGTCGTTTTTGTCGTATTGTCCCTTGCTGGCCTCGTCCCATTCCCACATCTCGTCGAACTTCAAATTGCGAACGATGACATTGGCGGAACTCTTGATGTTGAAGGTGGCGTGCCGGATGGTAGCGCCGTTGGCGGAGAAAATCGTTAGGCCGTTTTTCTTTTGAATATCGATGAGGCTGACGCCGGTTTGGAGCAGCACCGGATGCAGTTTGGGCGCCGCGTGATTGCGGAAGGGCTCGCTGTTGGCCTTGGCCGATGCCTCGATCTCGTTATAGCCCAGGTTGAGATCGTTCATGATCTCGATGATCTTGACGGTCTTGCTGCTGATGGCATTGGCGAGGTCCGTCGCAGTGTAAACTTTGGCATAGTTCGGATCTGTATCGGGGAGCATTCCTCCTCCGGTGGCAGCGCGGCCGAAGCCGACCAGATTATACGCACTGAGCGGAATGGGAATCGAGGGTGTGACCGTGAGCGTGGCCGAATCGCTGATGGCAACGCCGACGCTGTTCGATGCCGACAAAGTGTAACCGCCTGCCTGTGAAAGTTGAACATTTGTCAATGTGAGCGTGGGTAAGGTGGCACCCGGGATGGCCGCCCCATTCATGCTCCATTGATACGTGATGGGTGCGGTTCCAAAAACGGTGGCGGCGAACGTGGCGTTGTGGCCCGTCAAAGCGACGATGGACGCCGGCTGGCTGGTAAAGAGCGGCGACACTGGGTTAGTATTGACCGACAGCACGCCATTGGAGCTCGCAATAGAACCCAGCGAGTTGGCGACCACGACAAAATAACTGCCGGCGTCGGCGGCCTGAACATTGGCGAGGGTGAGAATGCTGTCGCTGGCATTGGCCAGCGGGGCGTTCGTATCGTTTAAGTACCACTGATAAATCAATGGCCCGGTGCCGCCGACGGAGACGCTGAATGTCACGTTTTCGCCCGGCAGGGCGGTTTGACTTTGCGGCTGCGAGACGAACGAAGGTGCGGTAGGTGTGGTGACCGTGAGCACCGCCACGTCGCTGGTGGCCGAGTCGATGGTATTCGTGACCACCACGAAATAGCTGCCGGCATCGGAAAGTTGCAGGTTGGTCAATGTCAAGGTGGCGTTCGTTGCGCCGATCACTGGCGTGTTGGTATTGTAAAACCATTGATAACCAAACGGCGGAGTGCCGCCGGGCACGACACTGAAATTTGCGGAATCTCCGACCAACGCGGTTTGGTCCGACGGCTGTGTATCAATGGATGGAGGCGTCGAGGACGAAACCACCTCAATCTTCACTTCGTTAAACGTAATTGTGGACGCGGAGGAGCCATTGCCCGAGGGCCGGAGGGCAATGCCATCAAAGCTGAAGTTAGTCGCGGCAGCATCAATGACGGTGGTGCTTAGTGAGGCGCCGCTAGAAGTGTTCACCCAGGAGACGGTAATGATAAGTGAGTTGGTGGCAGTGCGCTGAAATGCGAATTGCAGGATATATTGTGTGCCGCTCACAAAGCCCGGAAAGGTGTTGGTGTTGCCGGGGCCGGTGGCGAGCGAGGTCCAATCCGAGCTTTTCGAAAGGAGTTCGGTATCGGCCACAACTGTGCGTTTGCGGATATCCATGGGGGCGGAGTTATTAAAGGTCGCTCCCATGTTTTGGAAAATGGAGTAGCCTTGCACCCCTGCGCCTTGTGAACTGGTGCTGAACGAATCCGCGGTCAACCGCTTCGGCACCAGGGTGGAATCGGCAAAATTCAACACGCCAAATTTGAAGCCCTGCGAGGTGTTGGCGGCGGCGACGCCGCTGAAGTTGAGCCGCATCGTCGCGATTAAGGTATCGCCGGGCGTGAGTTGGATGGGGTTGGTGGCGTTGGTGGTGAAGTAGGTAACCCCCATGATGGAACCGCTGCCCACCGCCAGCGACATGGCGTTGGTCGTGGCCGTCAGCGACGATCCGGTGGAAGCGAACCATGCGGAGTCGGTCGGCGGATTCTGGTTGTTGCGGGTGCCGTCCACCCAGACGTCGTCGAGCCAGACAGCAGCGCTGGAAAGGCGGGCGAAACTCGAAAATATCAACGCGCCAACAACTAGTTTACACAGGCATTTCATGCGGAACTTCGGGGATTTTGATATTTCAGACCAAGGCACAACGCGCCCGCGAAACGGTCACCAGACAAGCCGCTTGACAGCGTGCGTGAGACAAGGCGGATGCCTTAGTAATCCTTGTAGGTGATGACCTTCTTTGTGCCAACGTGATTGTCGAAGAAAAGGTAGTCGCGAATTTTACCATGCACGGGACCGGTGGGGATGTAGTTCCACCAGGAAGCGCCGGTATTGCCGCTGCTGGTGCCGTCCAGCGCAAGTTGATCGATGTCGGCGGTGGCCCAACAGGTGGACAGCGAACTGGCGGTGGCGATGGTGGAGAGTTTGACCGGGCCATAATCCGGGCGTTTTCCAAAAGGATACCAGGGCAGCCCGACGGTGCCATTGGATTGGAGGATGTTATTCGTGCGGGTGAGACTATAGGTGTAGTAATTTTGGTAGGCGTTCATCGGACCCTGACTGAGTGCTTTTACGAAGCCCGGGCAGAAAAACACCTTGCACACGTTCGTCGCTGCGGCGTTGGGCGTCGGGTACCCCAGGTAGGAATACAGATAGTAAGGCAGCATCCGATGATCCGAAGTGCTGTCTTGGTAGGCTGCGCGCTGTGTCAGATCCAGGCCCGACCACGATGGATTGGCATTTTGCCCCGGCGGCAGCCAGTCGTCGTTATCGTTGCAGTACATATACAAGCCCGTGCCGACCTGCCGGAGATTGGAAACACACGCCGTCGTCTGGGCCTTTTGTTTTGCGAGCGCCAGGGCGGGCAGCAGCAGCGCCGCCAGGATGGCGATGATCGCAATTACAACCAATAATTCAATCAGGGTGAAACCCCGCGCTGGCTGGGGATTCGGCAAACGATTCATGCTGTTCACACCAGTGAAATCTTTCATATTACTGACGCCTGACACAACTTGACTTTCCTTAAGCCTAACATGGGGCCGGGGCCTGTCAGCACTCGCTTTTTGCATATCACGTTGAAATTTGGGCACTGAATTTGAGCAGAGTCCATGAGAGTTCTCTACCTCGTTGTTTCACCCGGTACGTCATCATCGCTGCGGTCGAGTGACGCAGTTTATCAATTTAACCTCTTCGGCATCGCGGACGATGTCTTTGCTTTTCACTCCGTTAAACGTGGAGTTGGCGATGCGGACGCCGCTGATTTCGGCCGCGGGAAGCCCCACCACGTTGAGCACGCGCGGAGTTTGTTGAACCGTGATCTTCTCCATCACCACATTGCGCGCCACCGGTTTGAACGGGCCGTTGGCGCCCTCCTCGTAGGCAAAATCGATTTGCAAGACCGCATCCGCGACGCAGCCGACGGTGATGTTTCGCATGAACACATTTTCGATCACGCCGCCGCGCACAGCGTTTGATTTGAGTCGCAGCACACGATCCAGATTTGGACTGTCCATCCGGCAATCCTCGGCGAAGACATCGTGGCAGCCGCCGGAGATCTCGCTGCCGATGACCACCCCGCCATGACCGTCCTTCATCGTGCAGCGGCGGATGACAATGTTTTGGGAAGGCACCGCGACACGGCGGCCGTCGTTGTTGCGCCCTGATTTGATGGCTATGCAATCGTCGCCCGTATCGAAAGTGCAGTCCTCAATGAGGACATCGCTGCAGGATTCGGGATCGCACCCATCGTTGTTCGGCCCGTGCGACATGATGTCCACGCCTCGCACCGTGACGTTCGTGCACAACGTCGGGTGGAGCTCCCACATGGGCGAGCGTCGAATCTTCACACCTTCGATCAGGACATCGTTGCAGCGGTAGAATTCGATGAAACTGGGACGAAGGAAAGAGCCTTCGCCAAATTGGCGCTGGGTGATGGGGGCGTCCCGGGCGACCATTTCCATGAGCCGCTGGCGGGCGGCGCGTTGACTGGGCGCGTTCGGTAACGAGCCTTTCTTCCCGCCCCACGGCCACCAATTTTGTTCACTGGCCTGGCCATCGAGCACACCGGATCCGGTCACGGCGATGTTTGTCTGATCGACGGCGTAAATCAGCGGCGAGTAGTTGAAACATTCCATGCCTTCAAACCGGGTGAGCACTACCGGCAGGTAGGCCGGGGCGTTGGTGGTAAACTTCAATGTGGCTCCGGCTTCAAGATGAAGCTGGACGTTACTTTTCAAATGCGCGGGTCCGGTGAGAAATTCACCGGCGGGCACAATCACCCGGCCACCGCCCGATTCCGCGCAAGCGGCGATGGCTTTTCGAATTGCCTCGGTGCAGTCAGTCTGACCGTCGCGGACGGCCCCGAAGTCGGTGATGTGGAACTGACGATTCGGAAAGGTCGGCGCTTTGATGCGGGCGAGAATTTGTGGCACGCGACTCCAGGCGGATGGGTTCTGCAGTGTGACCTCTGCGGCCATCGCGTTCGCCACGATGCACATCAGCGTGACACAGGCCGCGTTACGAGCGGCAAACCACTTCCGTTGCAAACAATCGACCAAACGCATTATTCGGGAAAAGGCCTCAATTCAAAGCGGTCTTGGGCAGGCCTTCGATTTGAGCGTCTTGCGTAATGAAGGCGGGGCCTTTTTTTGGGGTGATGGTTACGCCCTCAAGCTTCACTTTTTCGGCGTTCTGTATGGTCAGGCCCGTTTCGGCGGCTGTGATTTTGACGTTTTCCAACACTACTTCAGAGACGAGGCTCTCCGGCAAACCCACAATCACCCCGGCGGCGCGCGTGCTCGTGGCGGTGAGATTCTTCACTCGAATGTTGCGAAAAGCAGGCGTTTCAGCCGTGATTGGCTGGACTTTGTCTGTCTTTGGAATTTTTGGGTAGTAACAAGTGAAAGTGATGGCGCCTTCCACGTTGGTCATGGTGATATCCTCGTAAACGAGGTTCTCGATTTTTCCGCCCTTGCCGCGCGGAGATTTGATGCGGATGCCATTTTCCGTGCCGTCGAAATGACAGCGTTTAACCGTCAGGTTGCGCACGCCGCCGGCGGTTTCACTCCCGATGGAAAGGCCGTGGCCATGTTTGAAAACACAGTCGGTAATGGTGATGTCCTCGCAAGCAAACTCGCGTCCGGGAACTTTTTTGCCTGCCTTGATGGCTACGTTGTCGTCGCCGACATCGATCAGGCATTTGGTGATCGTTACGCGGCGGGAGGCGCTGGGATCAATGGCGTCGGTGTTGGCTGCGCCTTCGGGTGAGAGGATGGTCACGCCTTCGATCAGCACGTCGTCGCATTCGTCCGGCACGAGGTGAAACTTTGGTGAGTTCTGCAAGGTAACTCCCGTGACTTTCACATTTTTGCATTGAACCAGACGAATTAAATTCGGGCGGGGCAGGGTGTAGCCGGAAACCTTGCGCCGGGCCTCCTCCGCCGGTGCCCACCAGCGAGCGCCCGAGCCGTCGATGGTGCCTTTGCCGGTAATGGCCACTTCTGTGAGGCCCTTTCCGCTGACAAAATTGGCGAATGGACCTTTGGACTTTCCCTCCAGCACCTCTTCCCAGGTAACTGTGGAGGGCAGGTAGTCTTTGGGATCGTCGGTCGCTTTTAGGATGGCGTTCGAATCTAGCTGCACGGTCGTATGACTGCGAAGATTGATGGGCTTGCTGAGGTAGGTGCCTTCCGGAAAACGCACCGTGCCGCCGCCGGCCTTGCCGCATTCATCCAAGGCTCGTTGAATGGCTGCGGTATCCACAGCTTTACCGTCACCTTTGGCGCCGAACTGACGGACGTCGAACACTTTGGGCTCGGCCGCCGAAAGTGTGAAGGCGAACCACAAGGCGAGCGCGGGCTGCAAGATCACGAGGCATGAGCAGGCCAATTGCGCCAGCCGGGACGAGTGGTTTTCGCTTTTCATTTTTGTGATGATTTTGAAATTTGCGGAATTTTACGATCACTTGTGAGCCCGGCTCAGTGTGAGTGGTTACTTCCCGCGCTTGAATGGTGCGTCGTGGACGGCCTCGTCGGTCGCCAGCGCGAGAAATCGCTGGGCGTTCCCGTGGCAGATATTGCGTATCATGTTGCCGATGAGCATTTCGTCGTCTGGGATTTCACCGTTTTCCAGATCGCGTCCGAGCAGGTTGCACAATACCCGGCGAAAATACTCATGACGGGGGTAGGACATGAAAGATCGCGAATCCGTGACCATGCCGACAAAGCGCGAGAGCAAGCCCAGGTTGGAGAGGGCATTGAGTTGCCACTCCATGCCTTCTTTTTGGTCGAGGAACCACCAACCTGAACCAAGCTGGATCTTGCCGGGGATGGTGCCGTCCTGAAAATTGCCGAGCATCGAGGCGAAGACGTAATTATCCGCCGGGTTGGAATTGTAAATGATGGTTCGCGGGAGCGCCTCTTCGCTGTCCAGGCGATCGAGATAGGCGGCCAGCGCCGTGGCTTGCGGGAAATCTCCGATGGAGTCGAAGCCGGTGTCCGGCCCGAGTTGCTGGCGTAGACGAGTATTTCGATTTCGCAAAGCTCCCAGATGAAGTTGCTTTGTCCATCCCTTGTCGGCATCCAGCCGCCCGAAGAACAGCATCATGAAACTCGCGAATTGGGCATGCTCCGCAGGCGAGATCGGCCGGCCGCGGCGTGCGCGAGCGAAAATTGTGGCGGCGGCCCTGATGGAACAGAACTCGCCGGGGCATTGGTCGAGGCCATGATCTGAAAGGCGGCAGCCCCGGTCGTGAAAGTATTGGTGACGGAAGCTGAGGGCTTCGAGGAACGACGCGAAGTCGCGGACATCGGTGTTCGCGGCATCTTCGAGGCGTTTGACCCACGCGTTGAAGCGTTGCCCATCGCGAATGGCGAGGGCTTCATCCGGGCGAAACGCGGGCAGGACTCGCGTTGGCAAACCCGAGTCGGCGATGGATTGGTGATGTTGCAGGTCATCCACCGGGTCATCCGTCGTGCAAAGAACGGTGACCTTGAAAGCCTTGAGAATCCCTTGCGTGGTCAACTCGGATTCCGTCAGGCGTTGATTGGCCTTCTTCCAGATGCGGGCCGCGCTTTCTTCATCCAATAACTCATCGATGCCGAAGTAGCGCTTCAACTCGAGATGAGTCCAGTGATAGAGCGGGTTCCTCAAAGTGTGCGGAACAGTCGCCGCCCAAGCCTGGAATTTCTCGAAAGGCTTTGTGCTGCCGGTGCAAAATCGCTCTGCCACGCCATTCGAACGCATGGCCCGCCATTTGTAATGATCGCCCTCGAGCCAGATTTCGGCGAGATCGCGGAACCGCCGGTTCTCCGCAATGTCGCGCGGCGAGAGGTGGCAATGATAATCCAGGATTGGCTCGTCCTCGGCGTATTGATGATACAGCCGGCGGGCGGTGCGTGTTTGGAGAAGAAAGTCTTCGTGAATGAATTTCATGGCAAACAGTGGCGCTACATTGAGGCAACAATTCAGCCCGGCTCGTTCAGAAAGAGTGGTTTCAGGTGACGAGTGTAAAGGTTCTCGGTCACGTTTCGCGAAACCGATTCCTCACAGGCGTCGAGCGCGTCGAGGTACCGGCTGCCAAGCCCCGCGGCCACTTTATAGCCTACATGGAGCAACTGGCGGACGTGCGGGTTGAACGCCGGATTGGTCTGGTCGTGACGGACGGCGGCGACAAACTCGGCTGAACTCCAGCCCTTTACCGTCTCGGCGAAGGGCAACTTTTGCCAGTCGATATCGATCACAGCCGCGTAGGGGCCACAAAGGTCCGCTCCATGCTGGAGCGCTCGGTCGTAAACTTCTTTCGCCAAATCCAATCCCGCGCCATTCGCTTCCGCGAGCCCGATGATTTCTTCAAGCCAGGTCGTGCCGGCGGTTTTGATGTGGAGCCCGGCGCCGAATCGTTTCAGGCCGCGACGCATGGGCGCGTAAAGGGAAAATTTATCGCTACCCGAATGAATGCTAAGTTTAAGCGTGTCCGGGAGACCATATGCCTTCACAGCGTGAGCAATAACGGCGAGATCCTCGTTGAACTCCTGCTCGAACCACGCAACGTTGCCAACGTAGTCCACGCCCTTATTGAAACGGCCCGTGAATTTGGGTGCCAACGTCTGGAGGGGAATGCGTTCATCGGCCACTGCGGCCAGAATTATCAACAGTTCCGGAGGCGTCTGCGGCGTATCCGTCTCGTCCATGGATACTTCGGTGATGAAATTTTCCGCGCCTTTGACTTTGAGGATATGCCGATAAACGCGCCCCGCCTCCTGCACGGCGTGCAAATATTTGCCGGCGACGCGCTCAACCTCCTCACGGGTGGTGACCAACGGCCGATCGATACCGCCAATGGCCATTTCCCCCAAAAGTTCCGGGTGGCGATTCACGAAAGATTTCAGTGCCTCCGCTGAGGCTGGCCTGCCAATGGCATCGGCTACGTCAATCGTATAGAAGTCTGCGTGCGGAACGAAACGGTCAACCGTGTCGAGCCGGATGTGATCGGCGTCCACGTGATAAGGTTTCCGCCAGCCCAGGGATTTCACGGCGGCATCCGCCGCGGCACGGGTGGTGCCTGGCTCGGAACCGATGGTCAGGTGTTCCCGGTTCGACTTGTTCCAGACAGGTATGACTTCCGCGCCACGATCGGCAGCCAGCACACAGGCGCGCAACTGCGCCTTCGCCTGGTGGGCGAAGCGGTCACCTACACCCAAAGAGAACTTCTCAAGTCTTAGCATGTTGCCTGGATTGACGGATTAATAATTAGCCGGCATTCGACCATACCTTTTTTAGACGCTGGACGAATCCTCGATCTTTTGCAGAGTTCATTGAAAATTCTGCACTGTGATGGAGTGTTTTTATTGGAAGTCTTCTGCGCGATTCTCCCCTGAAACTTATCGCCGTTTTAATGACGGTAAAAAAATTACCGTTGCAGGGCTTATATCTTTCAGCGCGTCGCCGAGGTTTTCGTCGGTTCGATGACGAAACCCATATTCTTTTTCCCTGAACCGGACCAAGTTCGTCACGGAATCCTCGCCAGCCGGAGCGGGGAATGGGGTTCGGCTCTCGAATTCAACACCTGGGATTCAGTCATGTTTCGCACCCCACAGGCAACCACTGCGCGCTCGACTTCAGCGCCGCGCGATCAGTATTGCCGCCCGCTTTCTGGTGCGGGGCAATTAATGACGTTTGGCGTGCATGAGAAGACCTGCATCCAAAGGTCTGCCAATCGAACCTGGGTCGGAAGCTTCGGGCGACTCTATGAAGAAAAATGGCGATTGTTACTGGCGGTGGCCCCTGCCCGGGTTTGAATGCCGTCATCCGCTCCGTCGTGAAAGCCGCAGCCCAGCGCGATTGGGAACGTATCGGTATATGGGGCGATTACGAGGGATTTCTGGAATCGAGGCAGTCACGGCTGCTGGACTTCAACGCCCTGAGCGGATCGTTGACGCGCGGAGGAATGATTCCGGGTATGGCCAATCGCGGAAAATTCTCCGCCAAAACCGGCCACGGCGACCATAGCGAGTTGCCAAAGGAGCTCCTTGATGGAGTGAAAGCCGGGATGGAGGCGCTGGGAGTTTCGGCGTTGGTGGCCATTGGCGGGGACGGTTCGCTGACCATTGCGCAGCAGATGCACGAACACGGCATCCCCATCGTGGGCGTGCCGAAGACGATTGTAACGACTTGGAGGGCACGCTGTTCACGTTCGGATTTGACTCGGCGGTTGCTTGCGCCACGGACGCGCTCGATCGCCTGCACACCACCGCCGAAAGTCATAATCGGGTCATGGTCGTGGAAGTGATGGGCCGATACGCGGGCTGGATCGCGCTGTTCGCGGGCGTCGCCGGCGGCGCGGACGTGATCCTGATCCCGGAGATTCCGTTCCGTTACGAGAGCATCGGCGCAAAAATCGAGGAACGCGAGCGTAAGGGAAAACATTTCACGCTCGTCATCGCGGCCGAAGGCGCGCGCGAGCGGGACGGGGAGTTTGTAGTATCGGCCGGGCAGGAGGCCAATTGCGAAGCGCGGCTCGGCGGCATTGGCGCGGTGGACCTCATCGCTGCCGGCCGTTCCGGGCGGATGGTGGGCTGGCAGGGCGCACAGATCGGCGACGTGAGCCTGAGCGAGGCGGTGGGCCGTCTCAAGACGGTGCCGATCGATGGCAACCTGGCGTGCACGGCGCGGGCCCTGGGAATTTCGCTGGAAGATTAAAGCGGCGTCTCTCCGCGCCGGGTTCATTCCAAAAAACGACCGGGAAGCACTGGCTTCCCGGTCGTTGAACGGTTTTATTACTGGCCGCTTACGGGGTGGTCAGGCGGTAGAGTTTTTGGCCCGGGCCGGGTGTGAGGTTCAGCGGGCTGGTTTGCACCGGGGAGTTCGTCCACGTCGAGCCGATGCCGAGCGTTTCCTGCAACGTCCAGCCGTTGGTCGGCCAGCCGACGCTCAGGCTGCCGTTCGGGTTTTTCACGATTTTCAATCCGCTCGTGACGGTGCCCGGGGTGGCGAATCCGAACGGATTGCCGGTGAACGCCACCGCGTACTGGCCCTGGTTCACCACGATCTGATCGTAGCCCAGCGCGCGCGAGGTGCGACTGTCGAGGATGACCGGTTGGTCCACGAACATCGTGCCGCTCTTGTCGGGCGGGTCGGAGAGGAAGTTCAGGCGGAAATTGCCGTTGAGCCAGGTGACGGAGGCCGGCACGGCGCGTGCGCTGGCGGAGGTGTCAATCGTGATGCCGCAGATGCCAAAGCCGGTGCAGTTCTGGCTGCGGCGTCCGACGTAGATGGTGACGACCAGTCCCTGGGTGGTGACGTCGGGACTGAATACGCCATTGGGATTCGTGGAGTAATCGACCGGGTATTGGCCGGCTTTCACCGTGACGTGTTCGTAGCCGAGCGCGCGCGCGGTGGGGCCGCTCAGGACGAGGTCCTGTTCGATGACCATCAGGTTGGTTTTGTCGGGAGGTTCGGCGAGGAAGCCCAGTTGCAGGCGGCCGTTGACCCATTGGGCGGTGGCAGGCACGGCGCGGGCGCTGAACGAGATGTCGATGTCAACGCTGCAAATGCCGAAGCCGAAGCAACTCCTGGAGGGTTTGCCGACATTAATGGTAATGATGATCTTGATCGCGTTCACATCCGGACTTACCTGGCCGTGAGGATTGACGGAGGTATCGAGCGGATATTGCCCGGCGCGCAGAGTGACTTGTTCGTAGCCCATTGCGCGGGCGGTGTTGCTGTCGAGCGCGATGTCCTGATCGATCACGAACATGGCGGACTTGTCAGGCGGTTCGGACAGGAAGTCCAGTTTCAACCGACCATTGACCCAGGTGACGGCGGTGGCGACGTTGCGGGCGCTGCCCCAGGGATCGATCGTGATGCTGCAAATGCCGAAACCGGAGCAGCCCTGGTTCGGGCGGCCGACTTTGATATTGATGACGAGCCCCTGCGCCGTGACGTGGGGCGTGATGTCGCCGTGCGGGTTGGTGGAGTAATCGACCGGATATGTGCCCGCGAGCACGGTGAGTTGTTGATAGCCCAGAGCCCGCGCGAGCGCGGGATCCAGGACGATGTCCTGATCGATGGTAAGGGCGCCGGACTTGTCCGGCGGCTCGGCCAGCAAGCTGAATTGCAGCCCGCCATTGGTCCAGCCCACGGTGGCTGGGACCCCACGGTTCATCGCCACCTCGCTTCTGATGATCAGACAGAAGCCGTATTCGGCGCAGCCTTGCGAGGAGCGTCCGATGCCGATGGTAATGATGATGCCCCGGGCCGCGATATCGGGCGTGACGGTGCCGTGGGGGTTGGTCGAGAAATCCACCGGGTAATGTCCCTTCAATACGGTGACGTGACCGTAGCTCAATCCGCGAGCCGTCGCGGCGTCGAGTTCGATGTCTTCATCGATATCGAGGACGGTAGTCTTATCGGGCGGTTCGGCGAGGAAGTTCAATTGCAGGGCACCATTGATCCAAGTGGTGGATGTAGGCACCGCGCGCGCGGAGGGATCGGCAAACGGATCGATTCGGATGCTGCAAATGCCGAAGCCTGTGCAGCCCGCGCTGCGTTTCCCGAGCTTGATCTCCACAACGAGGCCTTGCGCGGAGATGGTGGGAGTGACGGTGCCATGCGGGTTGGTGGAGAAATCCACCGGATAACTTCCCGCGAGAACGGTGACGTGTTCATATCCCAATGCGCGCGATGTGGGGCCGTCCAACACGATGTTTTCGGGGAGCACCATCAGGTTGCTCTTGGCGGGCGGTTCGGTCAGGAAGTCCAGTTGCAGCGCGCCATTGGCCACGGTGGCTGATGCCTGCACGGCAGTGGGGCTGGCGGACGTGTCGATCACGATGCTGCAGATGCTGAAAGCCAGATTGCACGAGGGACGACGCCCGATGTTGACGGTAACGGTGATGCCGCGGGCCAGGGCGCCCACGGTGGCGACGCCATGCGGGTTGGTCGAGAAATCCACCGGATAGGATCCCTTGAGGACAGTGACATGCCCATAACCCAACTTGCCGCTGGTGGCACTGTCGAGGACGATATCCTCGTCGATCTCGATGACGTTGTTGGTCTTGTCCGGCGGTTCGGATAGGAAGCTCAGTTGGAGCCCGCCGTTGGTCCAGGTGGCCGAGGTCGGCACGGCGCGCGCGGCGCTGTTAAAATCAAAGCCGATGGTAATGCTGCAGACGCCGAAGCCCGATGCCGGCGATATCCGGGCTGACCTGTCCGTGCGGGTTGGTTGAGTAATCGACCGGATATTGGCCGGCCTTCACCGTCAACTTTTCGTAGCCCAAAGCGCGCGCAGTGGCGGCGTCCACAACGATGTCCTGATCGATGGTCAGCAAGGTCCCCTGATCGGGCGGATTGGAGAGATAGTCCAAATAGAGTCTTCCGTTGGACCACGTTGCGGCGGCCTGAACGGCGCGGGCGCTTGCCAGCCAGTCAACGGTGATCCGGCAGATGCCAAAGCCGGAACAGCCCTGGCTCGAGCGTCCGGTGTAAATCGTGATGACCAGACCCTGAGCCGTGACGTCGGGTCTTACGGTTCCGTGCGGATTGACGGAGTAGTCCACCGGGTATTGTCCGGCGCGCAGAGTGACATGTTGATAGCCCATCGCCAGCGCGGTGGCGTCGTCCAGGACGACATCCTGATCAAGAACGAGCAGGTTGGTTTTGTCGGGTGGATCGAGCAGGTAATCCAGGGTGAGTTGTCCATCGGTTAACGTGGCGATGGCAGGAACGGAACGCGTGGTGGACCAACTAATCGTGATGCTGCAAATACCAAAGCCGGTGCAGTTGGTGCCGCGCCCGTGGTTTATTTCGATGATGATTCCGAAGCGCGCAGTATCGATATTCACCTGGCCGTGTGGGTTGCTGGAATAATCGACGGGGTAGGTACCGGCGCGCAAGACGACTTGCTTGCAGCCCAAGGCGCCGGAAGTGGGACTGTCCAGGGTGACATCTTCATCGATGGTGAAAAAGGGTCCCATGTTTGGCGGATCGGAGAGAAAACTCAGTTGCAGACGATTGCTCACCCAGGCGGCGGAGGTGGCTACCGCGCGCGCGCTGGCAAATCGGTCGATGGTGATACTGCAAAGGCCGAAGCCGGAGCAGTCCTGGCTGGGACGCCCGATTCGGATGGTGACGGTCAACCCGAGCGCGGTGACGTTGGGGATGACCTCGCCGTGCGGGTTCGTGGAATAGTCAACCGGATAAGAGCCGGCGCGAATGGTGACTTGTTGATAGCCGAGTGCCTGGGCCGTGGTGCTATTGAGGACTATATCGTCGTCGATCACCAAGACATTGGTTTTGCCCGGAGGATCGGACAGGAAGCCCAAGTGCAACTGGCCTTGATCCCAGGTGGCCACGGTCTGCACGGCAGCCGCACTCGCTGAAGGCTCAATGGTGATGCCACAGAAACCGAACCCACCGGTGCAATGGCGGCGGCAGTCGATCGTGATGATGATGCCCCGGGCGAAAGCTTCCGGCTTCACCACCCCGTGCGGATTCGTGGAGTAATCCACCGGATAGGATCCGGCCTTGAGGGTGACGTGCTCATAGCCGAGCCCGCGCGCGGTGGCGGGGTCGAGGACGATATCCTGATCAACCACGAGGGTGGTACTTTTATCCGCCGGTTCGCCGAGAAAGCTCAATTGGAGTTCGCCACCGATCCAGGTGGCCGAGGCTTCGACCGCGCGGGTACTGGCCAGCGGACCCACGGTAATGCTGCAGATGCCAAAGCCCGAGCAGCCCTGGCTGGGACGGCCGATGTCCACCGTGATGACGAGTCCCTGCACGGTGACATCGGGACTGACCGTGCCGTTCGGATTGGTGGAATAGTCAATGGGATATTGGCCCGCGCGCACGGTGACGTGCTCGTAGCCAAGCGCGTGGGAAGCTTCCGTGCTCAGCACAATGTCCTGATCCACGGGGAGCCCGGGCAGACCGCCTGGCAAGGCGGTGAGAAAATCGAGTTTGAGCCGCCCATTCACCCACTGTGCGTCCGCCGGCATCGGGTGAGCTGCGGTCGCGAGCGTGGTGGTGATGTTGCAGATTCCAAAGCCATTGCAGCCCTGGCTCTGACGGCCGAAGTCGATGGTAATGGTGATGCCTAGCGAAGTGGTCGGGGCGGCACACAGAACTAGGAGGGATAGAAGAAACAGGCTCGCGATGCGGCCGAGCCATTTGGAGGATGATATGCTACCTTGAGAACGCGCTACGTTGGGGGTTTTCATATGGCATTGCTGTTGGTTGACGGTCACACGCGGGACGCGGAAGGGCCGCCCGGTGAGTATGGGTTTGGTGTTGGACTTGATATTGAAGAAATGAATGGGAGTTTGTCAACCAAATAATTAAGCAAATTTTAGCGTTCTGTGACATCCGAGGCGGGATGGAACCATGGCAAACCAGTTGGCTTCCTTCAACAGGACCCCGGTTGCGCTGTTCTGAATTGCGTTTTTCGCCATTGGCGACAGACTGCGCCGGTAAATTGGCGCCGCAAAATAAAGTTGTGAAATCACCCGAACCACCCGCTTCCTGGAAGAGATTTTTCTCCTGGCTGGCCGGTGCCGGCGTGCTTCTCTACTTGTTTTCGCGCTTCCTGCCCGTGTCGCCGCCAGTACATTACGGCGAGATCGAGGATTCCTTCATTCAATTCCTGCACACGGCGTTTGTGGAGCGATTGCAATTTGGAACGGACGTCGTTTACACCTACGGACCCTGGGGTTTTCTGTATGCCGGCTACGTGCCGGCCACCCATGCTGTGGCGCTTTGTGTCTGGATAGGACTGTCACTTGTGCTTTTTTGGGCGGGATGGCGGACGACGCGTCATTTCTCAAAAAACATGCTCGTGGCATGGATTTGGTTGATGTGTTTTGTAGCTGTGGCGGGTCTTGCGTTTGCCACGCCGATCGACACGCGGTTGATGTCGTTCGTCTTGCTGCTATGGCCGTTGTATTTTTTTGTGGAAGACCGGCCGTTCACACCCGTGCTCGCGGCATTGGTGATCGCGTTGGGCCTGGCTGGATTTGTTAAGTTCAATGTCTTCGTGCAGACCGTGATGGTGCTGGCAGTCATCTCGGTTGATACGATTGTCCGCCACCGGCGTTTTCCGTGGCTGCTGATCGTATTCATCGCGAGCACGGTTTTCTTTTGGGTGGCGGCGGGGCAGCGGTTGAACGGCCTCGGAGCTTATTTCCGGAGTGCCTGGCAGATAACGTCCGGCTACACCGAGGCGGCCATGATCACGGGAGTCACGCCGGGACTCGGTGTGAGTTACTTCGTGGGAGCGTCGCTGGTAGTGGCGGCCGCAGCCGGATATACCGGTTGGGCCAGGCGGGGAATTACGGGATTGATTCCCCTGATCGCGCTCGCCGCGATCCTGTTCACTGATTTCAAACACGGCTACGTGCGCAACGACGCCCACGAAGCCGGGGCGATGCTGGAGCTGCTGCTCGCTTCTCTGGCCGTGCTGGCGGTGATGTGGCCGGTGGTGGCCAGCCGCGGCCCGCGTCTCGCTTTCGCAAGCTTCGTGCCGCCGGTCCTGGCTTTTCTGTTGACCGCATTTACGGTTAGTCGTTACCACGAGCGGGGATTGCCGGCGCATTTGTTGGGGACATTAAATCCCCGAACCGTTTTCGCCCCCGTGAAGCTACTTTTCGGCACTCAATATCTGCGGGACGGTTACGAAGACTATCTTGCCAAAGACCGCGCGGATATGCCGCTGCCAGCGATCGAGGGCACCGTGGACACGTTCCCCGGAAATGGCGGCGCCTTACTGGCGCACGGGATGAAGTATCACCCTCGTCCGGTGATG
Organism: Limisphaerales bacterium; assembly: GCA_044223735.1. Taxonomy (GTDB): domain Bacteria; phylum Verrucomicrobiota; class Verrucomicrobiia; order Limisphaerales; family UBA8199; genus JBGALR01. The sequence continues at coordinate 115,565 of JBGALR010000003.1, forward strand.
CAGAGTTTCGCGGCATTTACATCGCAGTTGGCTGAACGCAACGCGGCGTTTCTCCGCGGGACAAGCGCACCCGACTCCGTCGTATTTCAGGTGGCTGGGGTGGATGATCACTATCCCACGTTGGCCGATGGCCGCTCATGGCCGGAGCTACTGACCCGCTATGATGTGCAACAGTCTCAATGGTTTTTTGTTTGGTTGAAACGATCGGCGAATCCCCGCGCCTGGAAGCTGAGTCCGCTCGCGGATGTTCAGTTTCGGTTTGGCGAGACCATTTCCATCCCCTCGGCGACCAACGGCCCCATCTGGGCGGAATTCGCCATTGACCAATCTTTGCTTGGGAAAGTGGTAACGACGTTCTATAAGCCACCGCCGCTGGTCATTTCAAGCTCCACCGTGGGCGGGATGGCTTTGCGAAATCGATTGGTTCCCGGCATGGCTCGAGGCGGATTTTTACTGTCGCCCCTGGTCCTTGATGCCGAATCATTCGCGACGATTGCGGCCGGAACCGCTTCGCACGAACTGGCCGCCAAAGAGGTAACCACGATCGCCGTGTCGGCGGTTACTGATACTGGTGACACAGCCTGCTACGCCTCTCCCATGCGCCTGCGGCTGTACCGGTTGGAATTTCCGGCGCAAGATTTGAATGCCTGCGAAAGCTTTCGGGATCTGAAAAGTTTGTCGCGCGCGATTGGGAACATGAAGGTTTTGCACGCGGATCATCGCCTGCAATGCGTTTATTCCCCGGAGTGCGGAAGCGTGTTGGACGTTTCCGCGAACTCGGCCTTTCAGATTCCCGCCGCGGGCCAACCGACGACTCTGACTGTTGGGTTCGGTTTGCGTGCACCCGAGGCAGTTGTATTGTCCGGCACGAACGGCATCAGCTTTCGCGTTTCGGCGGTGAATCTGGAAGGAAAACCAACCCTGCTGTGGTCAAAGCGGCTGGACGCTGTCAATAGTCGCACTTATGCCCCACCGCTGGAGGCGACTATCGATTTGCCGCGGCAACCCGGGCAGTGGCTTGTGCTGGAAACGGTGGGGGGCGATTCCAGCCAAGATTCGCGACTCTGGTGTTATTGGTCGAAGATCGAGTTTCGGTAGCCATAGCAGGGCGACCTCGATTATTTCTCCCGTCGAAGTCATTTTTATTTCAAAACACTGTTGAAATTTTTGCGGAATGCCGCATTCAAATCTTCGGAATCACTGAATTAGCCCCTCGACTGGCTAGATTTAGCCATGGTGATAAATTTTTTAAGAAATCCTGTTGACATCGAGTCTTAGGGTGAGGTATGTTTTAGTGAGCAGCAGTTAAACGTTTAACCTAACTCCGCGATGAAATCCTGTCACCTGCTATCGCCGTCGTCTTCGCGCGTCGAACGGCAAATTATTTCGTTTTGCTCCGGGAACTCGTAAACTGCTATTAACCCCCCAACCCCATACACCTCACCCCGTTGGTTGTTATGCGAAAATTAGTCCTGTTCTCTCTGGTGGCCGCCCTTGTGGCGTTCGTTAGTACTGCGTCCGCGCAGGTTAAACTTGTCCCTCTGACCACCTTCGGCCCGCATGGCGACGGGACATTATTACCGGGCGACGTTCCCTTCCTGACGTCCGATGGTAGCCGTTTCCAGCGCAGCCTGGCGTTCAACCCGACCACGGGCCATGTGATCATTGTTAATCGCAGTCCCATCGGTGGGGAAACGATCAACGTGATCGACGGTCTAACGGGCGCTACCATTGGTGAACTCGACCAGTCCAGCAGGTCGATCGGTGGCAGCGGAAACTTTGTGTACAACATGATTGCCATCACCGATGACGGTCAAATCTATGTTGGGAACCTGAGCACGAGCGGAACGAGCGTGCAGTTTAATCTTTATCGCTGGGCCAACGAAGGGGCGACGCAAGCTTTGGTCTATGCTGGCAATCCTGGCAATACGACTGTGGGTGGATCTCGTTGGGGCGACTCTCTGGCTGCGCGCGGCACGGGTATGGCCACGGAAGTTCTGGTCGCGACGCAGAACGGCACGCTGGCGGCGATCCTCGCGCCGAGCAATCCAGATCTGACGACATTTAACGGGTTCACCAACGCGCCCTTGAATGCCGCGGTGCCCAGCAGCGCCATTGGCGGTGGTCTTACTTTTGGCCCCGGCAATACCTTTTACGCCAAGGGAAATGCGGCGGTCCTCTACCGCCTGTCCTTTGACACCGGCGCGGGCACTGCCACGCCGCTTCAGACGAATAGCTCGACCCAGTTCCCCACCTCGGTGGGGCCGATCCTGTCATCCTCGTCGAGCAACTGGCTGGCTGGCATCCAGATGCGGGGTGGGACAAACGCCCACGTCCTGCGCCTCTATGATATTTCGAATCCTGCCAATCCCCCCGCGTTTCTGGATCGGATCGCGGTTCCCACGTTCACAAATGACAACAGCATCTACGCGGGCGCCGTCGCATTTGGCTTCGGAACCAATATCTACAGCCTGGATAGTGATAATGGCATAGCCGTTTACAGCGTCGTCACCGGCACCAACACATACGAGCCGTTGATCTTCGGTCAGCCTTCGAGCCTGACGGTCCAATTGACCACCAATGCTGTTTTCGCAGTCGGTGTTGATGGCACCGCGCCCCTTTCCTATCAGTGGCGTTTCAACGGCACCAATATAGCCGGAGCCACCACCAATTCCTACAGCATCGCTAGCAGCCAGGTCGCCAACTCGGGAAGTTATTCAGTGGTGGTGACCAATGACTACGGCGCTGTGACGAGTTCGGTGGCAACGTTATTTGTGCTGCAAAATTTTGGCAACACGCTGGTTTATGACCCGTTTGGCTATGCGCCTGCCAGTAACTTGGACGGGCAGGGTGGCTGGGTTTTAAACACGGGTGCGAGTTTCCCCATTGCGGCTGGCAATTTGAGCGTGCCTGGTCTGCAGGAATCGCTGGGCAATCACGTCCGGGCCGCAGCGAATGGCACCACGCGCAAGCCAATGGGCACTTACACCAGTGGCGTCCTCTATTTTTCCTTTGCTTTCAAATTGGATACCATCACCTCCAGCACAAGTTCGGAAACGGTGGCGGCATTCTCCGTCGGCACCACGACAACCTATTCGCCCAAGATTAATATTATGGGATCGGATCCTTCCCTTACCGCATATACGATTGGCATTTACAAGGGTGGCGGGACGGTAAACGGGGTGATCGCGACAAATTCCCTCGGCAGCCCGTTAACCTTCACCACCAGTGATACGGTGTTCATCGTCGGCCGATATCAATTCAATACCAACGCTGCGGACGATACGGTCGATATGTGGATTAATCCTGATCCTTCCACGTTTGGAGTGAATCCTGCGCCCGCGCCCACTGTTGGGCCGATTGGAGCCGGTGTGACGGATATAGCGACCATTGATCGATTTGTGCTGCGCGACGCCGGTGGTTATGGCGGCCGTAATTTCGACGAAGTGCGCGTCGGATTTGATTGGGCGGGGGTTACGCCTCCAGCGCCGCCTTCGTTGGCGATCGCACTCGCCGGCGCCAATGCCAAATTGTCCTGGCCGACCAACACCTCGGGTGGCTACATTTTGCAGACCATCCCGGTATTTGGCGATCCCGACGGCTGGCAGCCGGTGACTTCGCCTTCGCCCGTCGTGGAAGGTCCGAATTACACCGTAACCGTGCCCCACAGCGGCACGAGCAAGTTCTATCGGCTCAAGAAATAAACATTCGTTGCGCAAGCCCCCCTGTTTGCCGTGAATACACTATCGAAAATACGCCGGCCTTCTGTGAAGGCCCGGCGGGTTGCGTTCACCCTGATCGAATTGCTGGTGGTCATTGCCATCATCGCCATTCTGGCCGCCCTGCTGCTGCCGGCGCTGGCGAGAGCCAAGGACAAGGCGAAGCGCATTAACTGCATGAGCAACATGCGTCAGCTCGGGATGGCGTGCCAGCTCTACGCGCTGGATTTTAACGGCCAGTTGCTGATCGACACCCGGGTGGCCACCACGCCAAACACCTGGATCAACGATTACGATGACCTTTCGTGGATGTACACGCAGTATATCCCCAATCTGAAGGCCTTCGTTTGTCCGGCGACCCGGAACAACGTTCGCGACAGCGCGACGATGCTTGATCCGAAGACCGGTCAGAAGATCCTGACTGATCTGTACAATAACGCTGCCGGAGCCAACGGAACCAATGGACATAGTTATGAAATCATTGGTGCCGTCCAATCCAACAAGGTCAGCCAGGCCTTTTACTCCAATTACACTGAAAAGAATAATGAGATATTCAAAAACTCGAATCCCGGCCCCTCGCGCTTTTGGTTGTTCTACGACAACGACGATGTTGGCGTGAACAACATTTGGGATGCGGGTGACAATCACGGGATTTATGGAGGCAATGTCACCTATGGGGATTGCCATGCGAACTGGGTGCCTAATAAGAAGCACAACGACGAGTTTCGGGCAGCTCTGGATTGGGCCAAATCCGCTCATCCGCTGCCGGGTGATTAGTCGCGCTCTGGTTTGTGCGTAGGTTCCGGTTCACGCCGCGTCATGCACGAACGTGTGAGGCCGTTTGCCGGAGTTATTTGCCCCGCATCTGGAAAACTGATTTTTCTGCCCGCATTCATCCCCCGGTTGGTGGCTGCATCTCTCGGCCTCGCCGCGGTTCTCGCCGGTTCGGCCTCCCTCCTCGCGGGAGAATTCGTTGTTTCCACCCCGGGCGACGTGCATGACGCCGCTTTGCTGGATGGTGATTTCGCGGCGTGGAATTTCGGTGGCAGTCCCTTGCTGGAAGCCGGTTTTATGGGGGGTATTTACGCGCAACATCATGCGGTCACGTTGTTGCGATTCGATCTGTCCGGCGTGCCGCTGAAAGAGATCACTTCGGCCAGGATTCGGTTGTACAAACCGAGGAGTTTTATTCAGACTGCTCCGGTTACGCTAAGCATGTACGAGGTCGCGGTGCCGAACGCGGGCTGGCTCGAAGGCGGCGCTTCAGGTGCGGACGATCCCGGCGGAGCAAGTTGGACGCGTCCGAAGGTAAATCAAAAGTGGGCGGGCGCGCCCGGTTGTTCACGTCCGGATTCAGACTTCGTGGCAAAGCCGCTCGCAACGCAAACCGCGTTGCTCGACCAGGGTGAATGGCTGGAGTTTCAAATCCCGCCGAAACTCGCCCAACGCTGGCTGGACAATCCCTCGGAAAACGCCGGTGTTTATGTCACGGCCGGCGTCAGCAGTGCGGAATGGGGACAGCATGTTTATTTTTATTCCAGCGAACATTACTCCGGCAAGGGACCGCAACTGGTTCTCACCGGCGAAGCCGGGCCGGCACATCGCCCTGCCGAGGATGTTGCGCGGGCCAAGACGCCGATGATTCTACCGCCCATGGGGCCGGCATTTGATTCGTGGCTGAAGGAGGACGGACGTATCGCGCACATGACGCTGGATTGCCGGATGACGCGCGAGCAGGCGCGGGTGTTTTATTATTTCGACACACAAGTGCGCGATGAATTGATCCTGCCGCATTATCAGCGGCCGCTCGGACAGATTTTCACGCGCATGAGTGAACAGCTTGCACAGGATGACGCTGCGGGTGTGCGCACGCGATTGGAGCAGGCCCGCAAGGCGTTGCTGGCGTGGGAATATATTCGCGAGACCACATGGTATACCGCAGGCGCGAACGCGGATTTCCTTTCGCCGTGGCAATTGGGGCAGTTGTTTGGTCATTGCATTTTCGGTCGCAAGGAGGAACACGACGATGAAAGCGGGCGTGAAAAACTCCGCGATGCCGGTCGTGATGCCAACTCATGGGAAGGAACGTGGCAGCCGCTGGCCGGCAAAAAGCTGGAGGACGCCGTCGAGAAAACGTTGCAGACCACCGCTCAACGTCTGTCTCTCACTCCAGAACAGAAGCAAGAAATCGCGGGGCCTTTGGTCGCCGCGCGGCGGGAGGAAAACCGGTATCTGACCGGGTTCCGCCAGTCACTTGATAAATCGCGCGATCTGGCCAGACAAAATATCGACGACGCCAAGATGCTCGCCGCGGTTCGCGCGGTGCATTTGAACCACGAGCGTTATCTTTACTATCAATCCATTTACGACGAGCCGCGTTGGAACCTTTTCATGGAGAAGGCGCCCGTGCTCTCGTTTGGCAAATGGGTGGCCGAAGTGGGCAAGCGCTATTATCCCAAGCCCCGGTCGAGCAAGACCCTCAAGACTGCGGCCAAGGTTCGTCGCAAAACCGACGATATTTTGCCGAAGGCCGCGCTCGCCCGCGCGACCGGTCATCCGCTGAAAGCGACTATTCAAGACTTCCTCACCAATCAAGCCGCCTTCACTCCGTTTCAGGATACGCGCTTAACCGCCGATGACTACCTGCGCATCATCAATTCGCAGGTCGCCTTCTTCCGGCGTTGCCAGAACGACGCGGGTGTCATCATCGATCCAGTGGCGAAGATCGAGTGGCAATATTCGACGCCGTGTTATGCCCTTTCGGTCGCGCTGTTGCACGCGTCCGGTTACAACGTGGATCCCGGACTTTTTGAAAGCGGCGTCCGCGCCATGGACGCCTCGGTGAATGAAATCCACGAGTATCGTTGTGCGCATAATCACGGCGAGTTTTTCATCCAGCCGGTGATGCTGGCGCTGGACCTTTTCGTACCGCATGTCCCGAAGAAACAATTGGAGGATTGGCGCGGCAAGCTGGGTGAGCTCGATCCCTACAAGTTGTATCCCGACAATCTCCAGCGGAAAAAGCTAGCCTATAATCATAATCTCGCGGCGCTGGCCGGCGAAGCGTTGCGTGCTCGCCAGGGCTGGAGCATCGACACCAATTTTTTTGAGACGCATCTGGAACATCAGAAGCGTTATATCTCTCCCCTCGGCATGTACAAGGACCAGGATCCAAACGTGCCGATGGTTTATGATGAGTTCTCCCGGCAGTTTCTCGCGGCCATCCTGTGCGAAGGTTATCGGGGGCCATCGCAGGATTTTTATCGCGATGCGATGTGGAAAGGCGCGTGGACATCGCTGTTTATGCAATCGCCGTTCGGTGAATGCCCGGCGGGAGGGCGCAGCGCGCATCATATCTGGAACGAGGCGCAGATGGCGGTGACGTATGAGATTTACGCGGCGCAGTACGCGCGTCACCACGATTCGCCGGACGCATTGGCGAGGGCGGGCGCTTTCAAACGGGCCGCGCATCTGTCGCTTCAAAGCATCGAGCGTTGGTTGCGGCCGGACGGTTCGGGCTACATCGTCAAAAATCGCTACCCCATCGAGGCGAAGCACGGTTACGAACGTTACTCGGCGCAATCGCAATACAATTTGCTCGCCTGCTGGTTGATGGCGGTGGCTTACGTATATTCGGACGAGTCGATTCCTGAGCGCCCCGCACCCGCCGATACCGGTGGATTCGTGCTGCCGATGGTCGCCGATTTCCACAAGATTTTTGCCAACACGCGGGGCAACTACGTCGAATACGAAACCGCCGCAAATCTGCATTACAACCCCACGGGACTGCTGCGGGTTCACTTGCGCGGCAGCAATCCGCAACTGGGCCCGTCCGACGGTGTCGTTCATGAGTTTGACGTCAGGACCAAGGCTGATCTCGGCGGCGAAAACCTCGCCGTCGGGCCGTCCTGGCGCGATGCGTCGGGCAGTTGGCATCGGCTCGCGGATTACGCTCCCACCAATGCGCCAACGGTTGAAGTGCTAAGGGAGGGCAGGGACGAAGTTTCGTTTCGCGTGACGTATGCAGGCGATTTTGACGGTGTGAAACGTCTCCGTGAAATTGTCACCGTAACGCCTGCCGGTGTGAAAGTGCGGGATGAGTTGACTGGGCCGGAGCATTTTCGCATTTGTTATCCGATGCTTGTTTTTGACGGTTTGGAGGAGACGAGAGTCAAGGTGGCTGGGGGCGAGGCGTTGCTGTCGTTGCGAGATGGTTCGGTGCGCTTCGCGGTGGCGCAACCCGACGGGGCGGTGTTACAACGTTCCTCCAAACGGCTTGATTTTCGCAGCGGCCAGGCGGAACTCCTTTATTCAGATATTCCCGGATCATCGGCGACGTATCTCATTCAGGCCGCGGGAGTCTCTTCTGCGGGAGCGCGGATTCCGATATTGAATAAACCAGCCGGTGATGCCGGTCTAACGCACGGAAATAATTAGAATGGCTCGTCTCAGAATGAAAAAATTTAAGCGATTCGGCGCCTCTTTTTCTCTATTGGCGGTCGTTGTCCTGACCTGGGGAGCAGCGTTTTCCGCGTCGGCAAAGGGTTTTACCAAACTGGTGGCGATTACCACCACGAACAGCGTGCGGATCGATTTGGTGCCCGGTATTGGCCAGTGGGCGGGCGTTGATTTTAACGCCACCATAACCCGCGTGGGCGGCGATCAACCACTTTGGAAGGGCTCGATGGGACCGCTCGCGGTTGGACGGCAGGAGCTGATGACGCTCACTGTTTCCGATCTGAGGCCCGAGCTTTGGAACCCGGACTCGCCCGCACTTTATAATTTGGAAGTCACCGCCACCAAAGACGGCCAGTCCGTCGCCTCGCAAACCATTCGCGTCGGGTTTCGTTCCTTTGAAATCTGGGACGGGCAATTTCATTTGAACGGACGGCCGATGTTCCTGCGTGGCATTGCGATCAATCCGCCCGGGCGCACCATCCCGGATAAAGTCGGCGAAACGCGCGCGTTCGCCGAAGCGTATGTTCGCTATCTCAAATCGCAAAACGTAAACATCTTCCGGCTCACGATTGACGAATCCCAGGTATGGTTCGATGTTTGTGATGAATTGGGAATGATGATGTATGCCGGGCATTACGGCGGTCCCTTTGGAAGTGGCGGCGACAAACAGTCCGCGCCGAAGGATTACAACAGCAGCATTGCCGAATATCGCAAACTTTGGGACGGCCTGGCCTCGCATCCGAGCATCGTGATGTATCTGCTCTCCAATGAATTGCCGGTGAACGGCGAGCGTGGACACGGCTTCAGCGAATTCTTGACGCGGGCTCACGCGGAATTGAAAAGCTGGGATGCGACGCGGCCGTACATCGGCAACGCGGGCTACGGCGAAGGCCGCGAGGGCGACGTCTGCGACGTCCATCGTTATTGGGGCTGGTATTACAATTCCTTCCTAACCTACTACAATCTCCGGGACAAACTTTATCCGAAGCCGTTGTTCGGCGATCCGGCGAAAAATCAGCCGCTGACGTTCACCGAATGTGTCGGCTCGTTCACGGGCTGGGCCGGCGAGTTCAATATCATCCGGAGCAAGCAACTCGGCGCGCAGCTTGGCTGGACCGGGCATGCCACCGACCAGCGCGAGGCCGCATTGGATTACCAGTCATTCATGGTGAAGCAGGCGACCGAGTCGTTCCGTCGCATGCGGCCATTGAATCCGCGGCTTTCGGGACTGATGCCGTTTACGATTCTCTTTTACAATTGGGATGGCATTTCGTCGTTCGACCAGATGAAGCCCAAGCCGGCAATGTTGCAAATGGGCACGTCGTATCAGCCGGTGCTGTTGAGTTGGGAACTTTGGACGCCGCAAGTTTATGCCGGGACGAAAATCCGCGCGGTGGCGCATGTCATCAACGATTCGGAAAACGGCCAGGCTTTGTCGGGTGCGATGTTGAATTATCAGGTCCGTTCCAAGGACAAGGCGGTGGTGACCGGCAAGCTGCAACTTCCGACGATTCCGTATTACGGCACCTGGAGTCAGGCCATCGATCTGGAATTGCCGGCGAATCTGGCCACCGGCGAGTACACAGTTTCAGGCAGTGTGGCGACGACTGCGGTGGTATCGACCAATTCGGCTGATCTCTTCGTCGCCGGTGCCGACTGGAGGAAGCCCGCTGCGGCTACCGGGGCGCAGGTGCACCTCTATGATCCCGCTGGCAAGACGACGGCCGCGCTGCAAAAGGCAGGTGTCTCATTTAAAGCGATTGCCGATCTGGCGTCGTTACCGGTTTCACCAGCGGTGCTGGTCATCGGTGAAGAGGCCGATGACAAAGCGATTGCGGTGCAGAAGGAAAAGCTGAATGGGTTCATCCGCGCAGGTGGACGCGTTTTGTGTCTGCAACCAAAAGCGGGCGTGACAGAGCGCAATTGGTTGCCGGAAAATGTGTCCTATTACACCGCGTCGCCGAACGACACCCACTATCCGCCCCGGAGCCGGCCGTCGCGGGAACAGATGAATGTTAATTTGGAGCGTCCGGATCATCCGATTTTCAAAGGTCTGGACCGGCATCGTCTGTCGCTGTGGTCCGATTACAGCGGCTGGAATCAGACCAAGCCCGGTTTTCCGAAAGTTTATCCGGTGACCGCTGGCTTCAAGCTGGACGAGCAGGCGGCATTGGCCCGCACGGCCGTTATCGCCGACTATGATCGCGGACTGGAAGGCATCGCGGTGTGTGAAATGTTTGAAGGAGCCGGCTCGTTGATTTTGTGCGGGTTCGATCTCGTCTCCCGCAGCGGCCTGGATCCGGCAGCGGATCGCCTGCTCGCAAATCTTGTGACCTATGCGGCCGCGAAGGATGGCCACGCGGTTCATCCCCTGATCGACAAGCCGATTCTGTGGGGCAATTACGCTTCCGAAAAAGGTCTCATTTACGGCTCGCTCAGCGGGTTGATCGAAAACGAAGAATGGCAGCGTCCGCCCACCGCGCCGGATGCAAAGCCGCTGGCGCCCAACACCGGTTCCTGGAACATGGAACCGGGCTCGCAGTTTTTGCCGCGCGGCAGAAATCCATTTGGGCCCTACGGCTACAGCACCGCTTCCAGCGTGAAGGAAGGTGATCGCAAGGATACCGTCGGCACGGGAGTGTTCTGGGCCACCATTCCGGCTGGCAGGAAGGGCGTGGTCACCAAGGTTTCCAACCCGACGAAAAATCCGGCGTCTTTGATTATCGCGGTCAACGAAATGAGGGCGACGGTTACCAACTCGATACCTGCGGGTCAGACCCTGGAATTACGCTCTCCGCTGCCGGAACAAACCACGAATGTTGCGGTCCGCTATACCGGCGGCAAATCGCTTGTCCTTTTGGAAACGAGATTCGAATGAAGCTGTTGTTGTGCCTGACTGGCCGTGCTGCCTCGCGCGCACGGATGTTAAGTTGTCTCCTGCTGGTGTTGCTGTCGCAATCCGCGCTCGCGGGGACGTTGACGCTGAAAACGAACGTGCTCGCCAGCACCCCGGATTTATCCGGCTATAACCTGGGTCACTTTTATCCGGGCAGCAACACCAAGGAATGGTGGCGCTACTCCCACGTGAGCGGCGCGCGCGTATTTATTACCGCCAGCGTGATCGAGGCGACCGACGATATCGCCGGCCGCGGCGACGGCGTCACGGATCAGGCGAGTTTTATCAGCCGGCGGTCGGCGTTGCGCGCGAACCCGCTCAGCACGACCTACATCAACTGGCCGTACTTCACCAACCGCTTCGGCGTGGCGACATCACACGGCGCCAACCGCTTGCAGCCCAACTACGCGCTGTCGTCGTTGCGGGATCTGAATGTGGACATCCTTGCCTGCATCACGGCCAGCCAGTCTACTTTTGTAATCTCGGACGCCAATGATTGGGCGGGCAAATGGGAACTATGGCAGCACTATTATGTGGAGGCGTTTTATCTCGGCAGCCGGTTTGATGTGCAGCGTTATCAAATGTATAACGAGCCCGACCATTCCTCGGCCATACCGCAGGCGGAATATTTTCAACGCCTGCTGCTGATCTCGGACGCGATCCAATCCGCGCTGGCCGACGTCAACACCCTCTACGGCAAGAATCTGACGCCGCTCATCCACGCGCCGGTAATCACGACCCCAAGCTACAATAGCTGGAGCCAGATGGTTGTGACCAACCGCCATTTGAATTACCTCGGCCAGACCGACACGAATTTCTGGCTCTTCCAGAATTACGATTATCATCAGTACAACAGCACGCCCGCGGGCTTCGGCAACAATCTCGCGACGTTGCGGAACTCGCTTGCGTCCGCGATGTCGCCCGAACCGGCGTTTCCCACCAGCATCACCGAGTTCAACGTGCATACAGCGGCGAATTTTGACGCGATTGCCGACACGCTGGATTATCCCACAAAGTATCCGGTGTTTGGCGCGATCGCGGTGAATATGGTGCAGAATCATCAGGATGAGTTGTATGCGTTCAAGTTCAGCCAGACCGACGGCGACGTGGGCGACAATTATCCGGTCCGTAAAAATGGGATGCACTACGTGGACAACGGCACCGCGCCGTATAACATCGGGGGCATCACCAAGGCGGGCGAGGTATGGCGGCTGTTTAACAAGGGTTTCGCGCCGGGACGTGAGCGCCGGGATTTCATCGTCGGCAGCGGCCTGAGCACGCTCAACTTTCTTTCCAGTTACGATCCGGCGACCGGGAGATATTATGTTTACTCGGTGAACACGACCGCCTCGGGTGTTTCGCTGACGATTGATGCGACGGCTTATAACATTCCAAACAACAACCGCGTGCTCATTGAGGAAGTCAGCGAAAGCGCCTACGGCACCATAACGCATTTCACCCAGGTCTCCAGCGGCCTGGTCACAACCTTCACGCAGCCGGCGAACAGCGTCTGGCTGGTGACGATTCCGGGCAAGCCGGAGTACTTCGCTTCGCCCAATGTGCCGACGCTGATCGTCAACGCGACTGAAGACGCGACGGTGAAGGACGGCGCGAACAAAAATACGAATTACGGCGCGCAAACCAACCTGTTCGCGCGGAATGATCCGACAAATGTGGCGAACCGCAGCGTGAACTTCATGAAGTTCCATTTGCCGCAAGTCTATCTGCCCGACGTGCAACTGGCGGTGCTTTCCGTTTCCGCCGCAACGTTGACCACTAATGCGACCGTGCAGGCGCATGTCTATGGCCTGACAAATTATAACTGGTCGCAGAACACCCTCACGTGGGCGACCGCGCCCAATCTGAGGCAGAACACGGCCGCTGGAAATCATATCGTTAATAATTTTCTCAGCGGTCTGGGCGACTCGGCGTTCCTGCAAGGGCAGATCGTCGTTTCCTCCACGAACCCGACGGAGGTGCAGATCGATGTGACTGATTTCATTCGCAGCCGCACCAATTACGACCTCAGTTTTCTCGTCGCGCAGGAGCCGCGCTGGAATGTCACGCTGCCTTCGCTGGCGGATGGCGACACGCAGCCCGACGGCTTGCAGATCGTTTCGCTGGAAGGAACCGGCGGCACGGTGCCGCGGCTGCGTCTGGTGCGCTTGAAGGATACCGACGGCGACGGCATCAGCGATGAGGCGGAGATCAATACCTTCGGCACCAATCCCAATCTGGCGGATACCGACGGTGACGGCCTCTCCGACGGCGACGAATTGATGGTTTACGGCACCTCGCCCACCAATCCAGACACGGACGGCGACGGCATGAATGACGGCAATGAAATCATCGCCGGCACCGATCCTAAAAATGCCAGTTCGTTTTTGCGCGTCACCGCGTTTCAGCGGACACCGGACACGGGCTATCGTCTGCAATGGCCGGCGGTCACGAATCGCTTCTATCGCATCTTCCGCGCGACCAGTCTGACGAACGGCGGCTGGCAGGAGATTTATTCCGCGCCGGGCAGCAACGGCGTGATGAGCTATGTGGATCCGCTGACCGACGTTCAAATTCCGACGCGTCCGACTGCCTACTATCGCGTACGCGTAGAGTAGCCAAGGGCCGGGCAAATGGATGGACTAACGATCCGCTGGTCGATCGGCTGACGGCGGGAACACGACGTCCTTCGGAATTTCGCTGCGAAATTTTACCACGACGGGGTATTTCTTCCCGTCGGAAAAAGTGCGGCTCAGCCAGTTTTGGACAAATATCTCGGTTTGCTTCCGGCCGGTTTCCCGCACGAGGCCGATGTTGGCGTGCGCTTTCTGCGTGGTCATCGAAGTAATGGACTTTTTCAAGGCATCCATCGCCTGATGCGAGTCCCGGATCATGCTGTCCTTTTTGACTTCGTACGTGATGCCCGAGGCGTCCACCGCCGGTTTGTTGAATTTTATTTCGGGAGCGATCACGGTGATGACGCCGTCCTTCAGCTCGAAATCCCATTTGTCGTTCAAGTCGAGAAAATAGGTATAGGTCACCGGCGCGTTGGCCTCGACGATGATGTCGGGCAGGGGCAGATAACCAAAGGCAGTCGTCGCTTCGTCGGTACGGGTGAAACGCTCGTGTTGGGAAAGACTGGCGAATTGCAGGAATTGATTGCCGCTCACCGAGGTCGCATAGCTGGTGAAGGTGGTGGTGATGGTTCCCTGGCTGAACGCAGCCGCAACTTTTGTGAGCTGGCCGCCGACCTTATCCACGAGGTTGCCAGTTTTATCGATGGTCTCACCCGGCAGGTCGCGGCAGGATTTGAAAATATAAAGTCCCGCCAGGACCAGGATCAGCGCGGTCACCATGAACGCTACCGGCCAAGCCCACGCATGGCTGGGGTGCGGCGGATGGGCGGCGGGCTTGGGCTCCGGCTCGGTGTTCATGCTTTGCAATCAGGGCGGACCATTTTCAATCGACTAAAAATGCCGCCACTTCGACCGCTTTGCAACCGGGCATGCGCCGAGGGCGGGCGGCTACCCGGTTTTGTTAGATTTTTTCCACGCCACCTTGGGCGGCTCCGGTAAACCCTGCGCCCGCAAGGCGGTGCGGAAGTGCATTTTCGAGACTTTGGCCAGTTCCTCCGGTCCCCGGGTGTTGACGAAGTCCTTCGCGGCGGCATCCACCGCGGCCGAAGCGCCCTTGGGGAATTTGGCGTTGTAGCGTTTTTCCAGGTCGCCGAGGCGGCTGACAAATTCATGCCGCGCGAGAATCGAGGCGGCAGCGACCGCGAGATCCTCTTCCGCGCGATGCTTTTGGATCAGCTCGATTTCGCGTCCGAGGGACATCAACGCCTTCGCGACCACGTCCTTGCTGGAGGCGAATTGATCGCTGATCGCGCGAACCGGCGGCGGATTCATTTTGTGCCTTTGGCCCATGAGATTTTCGATCACGCGCGCGTGACCCCACGCCAGCATTGCATTCACGCTGTGCATGGTGCGGTAGAGGCGGTTGTAGGCCTCATTGCCAATGGGCACGACCGAGGTGACGCAGCCGGGCGTGTCCCGGATGAGTTCCGCCAGCTCCTTCATTTTTTTGTCGCTCGAAATATTTTTCGAGTCGCGAATGCCCGAGTCCTTCCATGCCTTCACGACGCTTTCATTCACGTAAACGCCGGCGACACAGAGTGGGCCGAAGAAATCACCCTTGCCGCTTTCGTCCACGCCGAGGCGGGGCAGCAGCAGTTCGGGATTCAACACCGCTTCATAGCCGAGTCGGGCTTCCTGGAGAATTTCGGGTTCGAGTACAAACTCGACAAATTCCTGCGTGCCCTTGCCCTGGATGACCAGCTTGCCGCTCTCGTAAAAAACCACGTTGGTCTTTTCCTTTTCGGCGGCGAAGCGCGCGTAGGGCACCTCGCGAAATTTATAAGCGCGCGCCTGCAGCCAGTCTTTCAGCGCGGTGGCCTGACTGTCGTTCAGCTTGCCGGTATAGGACGTTAGCGGTTTCACTCGGAGCGGGCAGGGTAGGGGGTGACGCGTCGCAGGGCAAGCAAGGCGGAGCAGCGAAGGTCATGGCGGAATTAATCCGCGCGCCCGCTGGACAGGCGCGGGGTGGCTCCAATATCTTCCGCGCACGAGCATGGATATCAAAGCGGCGACGACGGCCTATGAAACCTGGCTGGGCGCGCAGATTCCGTTGATTGAAGCGGATGTCATTCGCAAGCATCAACGGATGGCGCAAAGCCCGTTTCCATTTATGCGGGCAACGTTTTATCGCTGGGTGCAGTTATGGCCGCAGGTTTGCTCCGAGCTTGCCGTCGCGCCGCGCGTGCTGGGAGTCGGTGATCTCCACGTCGAAAATTTCGGCATGTGGCGCGACACCGAGGGGCGGCTGGTTTGGGGAGTGAACGATTTTGACGAGGCGGCCGCCATGCCTTACACCAACGACCTGGTGCGCCTGGCGGTGAGTGCGGGGCTGGCGATCAATGAGAATGAATTGTCGTGCGACCTGGCCAGCGCTTGCGAAGCCATCCTGACCGGTTACCGCGCGGGTTTTGAAAAAGACAGTCTGCCTTTCGTGCTCGCGGAGCGTCATGCGTGGTTGTACGAATGGGGCACCACTCAACTGCGCGATCCGGTCCCCTTCTGGCAAAAGTTTGAACAACTGCCCACCATTTCCAAGGGTATGCCGGCGCCGGCACTGGCCATTTTGAAGCGTTCCTTGCCGGAAAAACGAATGCCGTATCGGATCGTTCATCGTCAATCCGGATTGGGCAGTCTCGGACGTCGTCGTTACGCCGTGCTGGCGGACTGGCGGGGCGGGAAGGTGGCGCGCGAGGTGAAGGAGCTGGCGGTTTCCGCGTGGCACTGGGAGAAGAAAAAAATGCGCCGTACAGAATTAGACTATCAAGCCGCGATGGACCGGGCCGTGCGGATGCCGGATCCGTTTGTTCGCGTGGAAGGCCGCTGGCTGCTGCGCCGTCTCGCGCCGGATTGCACGCGCATCGAACTCGGTTCCATGCCCAAGCCGAAGAGCGACCTCAAACTCCTGGCCGCGATGGGCCGGGAAACGGCGCATATTCATTTGGGGACAAGGAACGCTGCGGGTGCCGTGCTCAAGGATTTCAACAAACGTCCGTCGAAGTGGCTGCACAAGGCAGCGGAGAAAATGTCCGGCGCGACACTCGACGACTGGAAGGTGTGGGACAATTATTTCCGTCGTGGCGCCCGGTCTTAAATCAGTTTTTTAGTTGTCACTTTGGTGATCCACGACTAAAAGAGCCGGGGTCCGCCACGGTTTGATTCAATCATGGCGTCCTTTTATAACATGAAATTCATTCTCTTCCTGGGAACTTTACTTTTTGCCGCGTCACTTCCGGCGCAAAATACCGCCTTTACCTATCAGGGCAGGCTGACGGTTCAGGGTGCACCCGCTTCGGGGACTTATGATCTGCAGTTCGGGCTCTGGGATTCCTCCAGCGGACCAATGATCATCGTCAGCCCGGTGACCAATTCGGCTGTCGCCATCAGCAACGGCGTGTTTACCGTCACGCTGGACTTCGGCAACCAATTTAACAACGGCCCGAGTCGCTGGCTGGAGATTGCCGTAAGGACGAATGGCGGCGGAGCGTTCACCACCCTATCTCCGCGGCAGCAGATCAACCCCACACCGTACGCGATTTACTCATCGAACTCCGACATCGCCAATGCGGTGAGCGCCTCCGGTGTGTCGGGTGTCCTTGCTTATTATCAGCTTCCACCGGCGCTGATTACCAATAACGCCAGCGGCGTGAATATTTCCGGCGCCTTCAACGGCAATGCAGGCGGTTTGACCAATCTGAACGCGACCCGAATCACCGGCGTGGTGCCCGACGCGGTGCTTTCCACCAATGTCGCTTTGCGCGCCGGCGGCAACGTCTATTCCGGCAGCCAGCAAATCGTGGATTATGTGGCCACCGGGCCGCAGGTGCTGGATCAGCAGATGAACACCTCAACGGGCGTCCTCCAGACATATAATCCCTGGCAATCGTTCACGGCGGGCACCAGTGGTTTGCTGACCGCGGTCGCGCTGGAAGTGGACTCTCCGCTGGGCGGGGGAACTTCTCCCGGCACCATTCGCATTTATGCCGGAGAAGGAACCAACGGCGCCTTGCTGGCGACTCAGCCGGTGACGTGGCAGGACACCCACTCCACCTTTCAGTTCAATGCGTTCACCACGCCTCCCCTGTTGCAAGCCGGCAGCCAGTACACCATTTCGTATATCGCGCCTCAGGTCTTCTGGTATTGGGTTTACGTGGACAATGGCAATCATTATGCCGGAGGTCGGTGTGACCTGAGTGCCACCTGGGATTACGCTTTTAGAACCTATGTGACGCCGGCGGTGGGCGGACAAACAATATTGATGGCGAATCCCATCGGAGCCTCCGGCTATGTTGGCATCGGCACCAATTCTCCCCAGGCCAAGCTGCACGTGGTCGGCGATATCCTGGCCAGCGGCAACGTTTTCGGGAATATGAACGCAACCGGTCTTGTGTCTGGCACCGTTTCCGATGCGCGGCTCTCCGGCAACGCGGCGTTGCTCAATCGTTCCATCCAGGCATTCACTGGCGGCACGAACTCTTTCAGCGGCAGCGTGGGCATCGGCACCACGACGCCGCAGTCGAAACTACAGGTCGCGGGCGATGTCAAACTCGGCAGCAGCGGCCAATACTTCGCGCCGGCGGGAGAGGAAAACCTGCGCATCGTGCGCGGCTCCGTGGCGAGCAACGGAACGCTACTGAGCGGCTCGGGCTTCACCTGTTCCCGCACCGGCAACGCTACGTATCAGGTCACCTTTACCACGGCGTTCAGTTCCAATCCGAGCGTTGTCGTTTCGTGCGGAGCTCCCGGCGCCCCGGCAGTCAATTCCCAGGACGTGGCTACTCTCACGGGTGGCAGCACCACGGGTTTCACCGTGCTGATCGGTGTGCGTAACGTGGGCTTTTTCGATGAACCGTTCAGTTTCATTGCCGTTGGACCGCGGTGATCAGGCATAAAATAATCCTCCGCGCTGGCGGTTTGGCGGTTATCTTGAGCGCCTGAGATGAAAAGAGATCGCAGGGACGCCACGCTGGTTGCGGCCTTGCTCGCATGGTTCGAACGAAGCGCACGCGACTTGCCGTGGCGTCGCACGTGCGATCCCTATTCCATTTGGGTTTCGGAGATCATGCTGCAACAAACGCAAGTGAAGACCGTCATTCCTTATTGGGAACGGTGGATGGCGGAGTTGCCAACGGTGATGAGTCTGGCGGCGGCGAAACCGGAACGGATTCACAAATTGTGGGAGGGGCTTGGTTATTACACGCGCGTGCGCAACATGCAGAAGGCGGCGCAGGAGATCGTAGCGAAGCGGGGTGGGAAATTTCCGGAAGATTACGAAGAGGTGCTGGCGTTGCCGGGCATCGGACGCTACACGGCGGGCGCGATTTGCAGTATCGCCTTCAATCAACCGACGGCGATTCTCGATGGGAATGTCATCCGGGTGCTGACGCGGTTGGAGGGAATCGGCGGCGACCCGCGCGCGAAGGAGACGAATGCGCAATTGTGGAGCCGGGCGCAGGGGTTGGTGGAGGCGGCGGCGCGCTTGGGAAAGAAACACAAGCGCGCGTGCTCGCACCTGAATCAGTCGCTGATGGAATTGGGCGCGTTGATTTGCACGCCAAAGCAGCCGCGTTGCGAAGTGTGTCCGGTGGTTAGGTTTTGTGTGGCTTATCGCGAAGGGCGGGTGAATGAGCTGCCGGCACTGGCGCGCCGGGCTGAGGTGACGCAGCGGCGATTTGTGGCGTTCGTGGCGCAGAAGGGGACACAATTTCTCGTTCGACAACGGCCGGCAGGAATCGTAAACGCGCATTTGTGGGAGTTTCCCAATGTTGAACTCAACAACGGCGATGATGCGCCGGACGGCCCGGTGTTTCATACGGTGAAGCATTCCATTACGCGATATCGCATCACGCTGGAGGCGTTTCGCGTCGAGCCGCAGCAGGCTACGAGCGCGGCGGGTGAGGAAGGACGCTGGCTGACAGCGAAGCAACTGGAGAAGCTGCCGTTCACGAGCGCGCACAAGAAGATACTCCAGCGCTTGCTTAACGGTGCCTAAGCTTTTACTTTCAGGACTGAAACATGGCCATCCGCCATCCAATCTGACCACCCCGTTCCGCTTATGAAACAGAAAGTCTCCCGCCGTTCCGCGTTGCGCACGATGACCGTCGGCGCCGCCGCCGCCGCGGCTGCGGCCAGTCTTGGCGACCGGCTTCGCGCCGCCGATGCCGCCGTCGATCCGAAGCTCAAGGGCCGCGTGAATCATTCGGTCTGCAAATGGTGTTATCCGAAAATTGAATTGGAGGAATTTTGCGCGGCGTCCAAGGGCATGGGATTGCAATCAGTCGAGTTGCTCACGGTGAATGATTTTCCGACGTTGAAAAAGCACGACCTCGTTTGCGCGATGGTCAGCGGCATTCCCGGCGGCATCACCAAGGGACTGAATCGCGTCGCCAACCACGACAAGATTGTGGAGTTTTTTGAGAAGACCACGCCGATTGTGGCGGAGTACGGTTACCCGAACATCATTTGCTTTTCCGGCAATCGCGACGGCATGAGCGACGAGGAGGGAATGGAGAATTGCGCCATCGGATTGAAGCGCATCGCGCCGATCGCCGAGAAATACAAGGTGACGGTTTGCATGGAGCTGCTGAACAGCAAGCGCAACCACAAGGATTACATGTGCGATCACACCGCGTGGGGCGCGGCGCTGGCGAAGAAGGTGGGTTCGGAGCGGTTCAAGCTGCTCTATGACATCTACCACATGCAAATCATGGAGGGTGATCTTTGCGACACCATCAAGGAGAACCAGCAATACATCGGGCATTATCACACGGGCGGCGTGCCGGGCCGGGCGGAAATCGACGGGTCGCAGGAGATCGATTATCCGATTGTGATGAAGACGATTCTGGAGACGGGCTACAAGGGATTTGTCGCGCAGGAATTTGTGCCCAAGCGTTCGGACGTGCTTGCTTCGCTGAAGCAAGGCGTGACGATTTGCGATGTTTGAAGTGAGCGGCGCGGCGCTACGCTTCCCGCCGCACTCCAACATGGCTGGTGCGGTTTTTCGTCCAAACAGAGCCTCGTCACCTCTGCTCCTACGAGAATCAGGCCTTCGGCGTATATTTGATTTCGCGGATGTCCACGTTGCCGGAGACGGGCTCGTAGAATGCCTTGCCTTTTTTGACGCCCACCGTGCCATAGCCGAAGGCGGTCGCCAGAAAGCTGCGGAAGTCGCCTTTGATGGACGGCGCGACGTAGAGGACATTTTCGACCGCGTCATAGCGCGCGCCGGTCAGGCCAAACAGCAAGGCGTAGGAGGACATCGCGCGGGCATACCAGTGGCCGCATTCGTACTCGTTGAACGGATTGCGCACGCGGCCGTCGTAGCGATTCCGGCAGGCGCGCACGATATCCAAACCTTCATTTACCTGACCCATCCGCATCAGGTGTGAAGCGACCTGATACTCAATGCCAGTCCACACTTCGTTGGAATAGACGAACGGCAGGGAAAGCTCTCCGCCT
Organism: Limisphaerales bacterium; assembly: GCA_044223735.1. Classification (GTDB taxonomy): domain Bacteria; phylum Verrucomicrobiota; class Verrucomicrobiia; order Limisphaerales; family UBA8199; genus JBGALR01. The sequence goes on from JBGALR010000003.1 coordinate 136,726, forward strand.
TTCGGCCACGTGCACAGCAACAATCCGCCTTCATCGCCCGCCGCAAAAGAGGGACGCTGGGGGTTGGCGAAGTCCGACAGGTTGTTTTTTAAATTGTATTTATGAACCGCGTGGAGATGACTAGTTACCTTGGGGGCGGACATGACCTGTCCCACGCCGCACACCAGTGCCAGCCAGGAACCGAGGACGCCGTCCGCGAGACAGCCGTTGCCATATTGATACTTCGGCCCCTCTTTTTCGAAGATGGCTGCGGCTTCAGGTGAATAACTGCCGACGAAGCTTTTGGCATCCTGCGGATTTTTAGCGCGCAGATTTTTCCATTCGATGTGCTGGTAAAAATATTCGCCGTTGTAGAGGTCCGATTCAATTCGCCGGATGCCATCGTTGTACAAAGTGGCATACAGCGGCGTCGCGTCTCCGAGCGCCTCTCCCATGACGACGGCAGCCCGCAGAGCGCCGAGATAAAAGCTGGTGCACATCGCATCCGGCCCCCAGAACTCGATGTCGTAGGTGTTATGATGCGGTTCCTCGACCCATCCCTTGTGCGCGGGATCCCACGTCTCGATGCAATAGTCGAGGCTGCGCTTTACCTTCGGCCAGATGCCGCGCAACCACTCCGTGTCGCCGCTGATGCGCCATTCGCGAAACACCTTCATAATGCCGCCCAACTGGCCGTCGGCGGCGGCATGAAAATCATGGTCGACGGGACGGATCGGGAGATTGCTGCGAAACTGTTGATGCCCGGCGTCATTCTGCGACGGGCCAAATTCGGTCTCGCGCAAGGTGCGCTCCAGGCTGGGAAAAAGGTGCGGAATGGCTTGCGCGTAGTTCCACACATGCGTGCAGGAGCCGTGACAGCAGCCCGCATCATCGCCGCATCCTTCCCACGCCCAGAGCCTGCCATCCGGCTGTCGCAACACGGTGGGTGATTTCAGAATGGTGAGGTTGGCGGCGACGGCTTCCGTGACTTCGGGTGGCAACGTGGTATCGTAAAAAGCTTTCTTGAAACGTTCGCTTCCCTGGCGGAGGTTGTCGTAGTGATCGCGCCAGTGGAATGTGACGCTGTTGATGTCCGCAAAGCGAGTGGTATACCACGGGCGAAATTTGGCGGGGTCATTTTTTTCCGCAGCCGCGCTGGCAAGGTCTTTCCCGATGCGCAGGTTGGTCTGGCCGGAGAACCACGCCAGGCGCAGAGGAATGGTTTTCGACGCGCCCGGCGCGAGCTGAAACTTCACGAAGATGGTGGCACCGGGGCTGGGACCGCCTTCAACAATGGGACCACGCTCGTACGCGGCGCCTTCGGCCACATCTTTCCATGCGAGTGTGAGGGCATCCCACCAGCCACCACGAAACCATGCGAGGTTCACTTTTGCGGCGGGGTCTGAAACGGTGGCTGAAAACGCGCCTTCCTCCCACGGCCGCTCCTTCGGGCCGCCACTCCAGAGTATGAAGCCGCCCGCCACGGGGCGGACCCCTTGCGGATTGCCGCCCAACGCCATGAAATTTTTGGCGTTGAAGGAGAAAACCGCTTCGAGCGTTTCCGAAGTTGGGTTCGTGAAACGGTATTCCAACGCGGCGACTGGCAGACTGGAGTTGTCGGCATCGCCGGGTTCAAACGGGCTCCAGCCAGTGATTTCGACGCCGAGAGGAATGTCTTTGTCCGCCAGTTTCACCGTGCAGAAGGGGAAACGCGCTTCGAACGTGGCGTCCGAAAAACGCGGCAGTCCGTAGGTGGAACCCGACGCGCCATTACCGGTGCCGCGGGCGCCAAATATTTTTCGCTCGGGCACCTGGCCTTCCAACACCCGTGCTGCGCCGGTCTTGCCGACGACGGAGATGGCCGCGAAGACGCACGGCTCGTTATAGATTTCAGGGTGGTTCCGCAGGGAGACGTGGGACAGCGCGCCCGTACCTTCGAGACAAATCATGCCGGCGCCGAGACCGCCCATCGGAAACGCAATGTGATTGAGATAGGCACCCGTGTAGTCGCCGTCGAACTTGTGCTCGCCGGCGGTGCGACCTTTTGCTTGCGACGCTTTTGCCCCGGCATTTTCGGCCGCGGCTTTGGGAGATTGGAGTGCCGAGGCGGGACTGATGGCCCCCACCGCGCCGACGGTGGCGGCGGAGAGCTTAAGAAACTGACGGCGCCGCATTGATGGGTCCTGATTGGGTTCCTGGGCCATGACGTTATTGGATTTGATGGGTTAGCGAGAACGTCACCTTTATGCGCCATGGGCGGAGTCGATTCAAGTCCGCACTTTGCGGCGCGGCGGAACCCATCAAATGCGGTTGCGCGCCCGGGTTTCCCCGCGCATCCTCGCTTCCGGATTTCATGGGAACGAAACACGCGCCAGTGCCCCTCGCCGAATTGCAGGACCGCCTGCAACGCTTCCGCGCTCGCATGGATTTGACCCGGCCGGAATGGGAACTCGCGGTGGTATTGACCAAGGTCAATCTTTACTACCTCACCGGCACGGCGCCGGAAGGCATGCTGATTATTCCTCGCGATGGCGAGGCAGTCTTGTGGATAAGGCGCAGCTATGAGCGGTCGTCGGCGGAGTCGCTGTTTCCCAATATCAAGCCGATGGAAAACTATCGGGATGCCGCGGTGGGGTTTCGCACCGGACCAGCCACGGTGCATCTCGAAACGGAATCCGTGCCGCTCGCGCTGTTCCAACGGCTGCAAAAATATTTTCCATTCAAGGAAGCGCGGTCGCTGAACCCGGAAATTGCGGCGGTGCGTGCCGTGAAGAGTCCTTTTGAACTTGGCCTCATGGAAAAGTCGGGGCGCATCCATCGCGAGGTGATGGAGGAGGAGGTGCCGAAGCTTTTGCGCGAAGGCGTGAGCGAAGCCGAACTGGGCGCGGAGGTTTTTGGGCGGTTGATCGCCGCCGGCCATCACGGCGTGGCCCGCTTTGCGATGTTTGATACGGAAATGGTGCTGGGCCACGTGTCGTTTGGCGAAAGTTCGCTGTATCCGACCTCCTTCAACGGTGCGGGCGGCAACTATGGGCTGACGGCCGCAACCCCTTTGCTCGGCAGCCGCGACCGGACGCTGCGACGCGGGGACCTGGTCTACATGGACATTTGCTGCGGGGTGGACGGATATCATACGGACAAAACGCTCACCTATATGTTTGGCGGTCCGGCACGCGTGGAAGCGAAGGCGTGGCAGGCCCGATGTGAAGAATTGCAGCAGGAAATCGCCGCGATGCTCAAGCCGGGGGCGATTCCTTCCACGATTTATCACACGATCCTTCAAAAACTCGATGCTGGTTTTCAGCGCAATTTCATGGGGTTCGACAATCGGCGCGTCAAATTTCTGGGGCACGGCATTGGCCTGGTAGTGGACGAAACGCCGGTGCTCGCCGACGGTTTCGACGAGCCGTTAGTGGAGGGAATGGTCTTTGCGGTGGAACCAAAAAAGGGGATTCCCGATTTCGGCATGGTGGGCATCGAAAATACTTTTATTGTGACTGCGAGCGGCGGCCGATCTATTACCGGCGCCAGGCCCGGGCTGATGGAATGCGAAGTAACGCGAGCTACTTGACCCCTCCATCGCCGGTCTGTATCCTGCGGTGATTCCCGATGTGCCTTAAGGGCAGGATTTAATGACAGGCAACCTACGACCAACCAGAAGTTTACTTGATCGCGGTCCGACAGTGGGACGACGCGTGTTCTGGTTTTTCGTCGTCGCGCTGGTTTCACTTCGCTCGATGGCGGCGGCGAAATTCGAGCCCGCCTTGCAGCCGAGTATTTTTATTCCCGAGTCCACGCCCGCGCATTCGATTCACAGCCTGTCGCTTTTCGTCCTGGCGGTGTGCGGCGGAATTTTCGTGGTGGTGGCTGGCTTGATTATATATGCGTCAATCCGCTTTCGCCGCCGGCAGAGCGATGATGCGCGGGAGCCGGCGCAGGTTTACGGGAGCAATCCGGTCGAAGTGGCCTGGACCACGGTGCCGTTGCTGATCGTGGTGGTGTTGGCGTTGACGACCGCGCGCGTCGTTCAGGAAATTCAAAACGCCCCGCGCCCGGCGGCGGCGGTGGATGTCACCGTGGTGGGACATCAATGGTGGTGGGAAATTCGTTATCCCAAGCTGGGTATTGTGACGGCCAATGAGCTGCATGTGCCCGTGAGTTCCGCGCAGAAGCGCACGCCCACCTTCATGGAGCTGCGGTCGGCGGATGTCGCGCACAGTTTCTGGGTGCCGCGCCTCGCGGGCAAAACGGATTTGATTCCGAACAAGGTGAATGAGATGTGGATTGAGCCCTCCCGCACCGGCTTGTTTGTCGGGCAATGCGCGGAATATTGCGGCACGGAGCACGCGAAAATGTTGCTGCGGGTTTACGTGCACACACAGGAGGATTTCGATAAATGGGTGGCCGACCAGCAGGCCGCGCCGAAAGTCACACCCGAGGTCGCGGCGGGACGGCTGATTTTCGAGAAAACCGCGTGCGTGAATTGCCATGAAATTACCGGCACCATCGGGAATGGACGGTTTGGTCCGAATCTCACCCACCTGATGAGTCGCGACACCCTGGCGGCTGGCGCGTTGGCAAATTCCCCGGAAAACGTGCGCGCCTGGATCAACAAGCCTGACCAGTTCAAGCCCGGTGTGCTGATGCCGGCGATGAATCTCACGCCGGCCGATCTCGATCAACTGGTGGCTTATCTCGCAACCCTCAAATGAATGGCACCACCAATCCTACGACCGTAGCCGGAGCGATCCCGGTGTCGCGTCCCGATACGGGATGGAAGACCGTGTTTGATTACCTGCACGATTGGGTGATCTCGGTGGACCACAAGAAGCTCGGGCTGATGTATATCATCTACGGCCTGTTGTTTTTCGTGGTGGCGGGCATCGAGGCGACGTTGATGCGCCTTCAGCTTGCCGTGCCCAACAACACTTTCATCGGACCGCAGTTGTTCAATCAGCTCTTCACGATGCATGGCACGACCATGGTATTCCTCGTGGGTATGCCCATCATTTTTGGTTTCGCCAATTACCTGGTGCCGCTGATGATCGGGGCACGCGACCTGGCTTTTCCGCGGCTGAATGCCTTTGGCTTCTGGCTGAGCGCTTTCGGCGGGTTTTTGCTCTATTTCAGCATCATCGGCGGCATGGGGTTGACGGGCGCCGGCAGCGCGCCGGACGTCGGCTGGTTCGCCTACGCGCCGTTGACCGCGAAGGCGTTTTCGCGCGGAAACAGCACGGACTATTGGATTCTCGGCATTCTGGTCGGTGGCTTCGGCAGCATTGCGACTGCGGCAAACATAGTCACGACGATAATTTGCATGCGTTGCAAGGGCATGACGCTGATGAAGATGCCGCTCCTCGTCTGGCTCAATTTACTGATGTGCGGGATGGTGCTCATGGTGATGAGCCCGCTGACGGCCGCTCAACTGATGTTGCTCCTCGACCGCTTTCTCGGCGCGCATTTCTTCGATACTCAGGCAGGCGGTTCGGCGGTGTTGTGGCAGCACTTTTTCTGGATTTTCGGTCATCCCGAAGTGTACGTCCTGATCATTCCCGGCTTCGCCTTCGCGTCGGAAATTATTCCGGTGTTCTCGCGCAAGGCGATTTTCGGCTACCCCGTCATGGTCGGTGCAACCGTGGCCATCGCATTCGTGAGCTTCGGCGTTTGGGCGCACCATATGTTCACGGTCGGGATGACGGCGGTCGGCAATACCTTCTTCGCGATCTCGACCATGCTGGTTGGCGTGCCGACGGGCATCAAACTGTTTAACTGGATCGGCACCATGTGGGGCGGAAAAATCCGGTTCGATACTCCCATGCTCTTCTCGGTGGGATTTTTGTTCCAGTTCCTCATTGCCGGCCTGACCGGAATCATGCTGGCCGTGACGCCCTTCGACTGGCAGCTCAGTGACTCCTATTTCGTTGTCGCGCATTTCCACTTTGTGCTCGTCGGTGGATTGCTCTTCACCATCTTTGCCGCCATTTATTATTGGTTTCCCAAGGCGACCGGACGCTTGCTGAGCGAACGCCTGGGCAAGTGGCATTTCTGGCTGTTCGTGATCGGTTTTCACATGACGTTCGACACGATGCACATTCCCGGCATCCTCGGTATGCCGCGACGCATCTACACCTATGAAACCGGACGCGGCTGGGACACGTTGAACATGATTTGCACGATTGGGGTGGCGTTCCAGGGCGCGGCGGTATTGATCTTCGTTTACAATGTCATCAAATCGGCCATCAAAGGCAAAATCGCGGGGAACGATCCTTGGGATGCGTGGACGCTCGAATGGTCCACCACCTCGCCGCCGCCCGAATACAATTTCAAGAAATTGCCCGTGGTCCGAAGCCGTCGTCCCTTGTGGGATCTCAAGCATCCGTCGGATCCCGACTGGAAATATGAATAACCCGCGCCCATGACCACCGCCACTGCCAATCCGGAAGCCGGCGAATGGAAGCTGCCCTACAAGGGCCGTGTCGGCATGATCTGCCTGATCATTGCGGAGAGCGCGATCTTCACGATCTTTGTCGCCGCGTATATTTTTTATCTGGGCAAAAGTTTGAGCGGACCGACGCCGCGTCAGGTGCTGGAACTGCCCATTCTCAATTCCATTTGCCTGCTCTCGAGCAGCGTGACCATAACTTTTGCATTGCGGGCATTGGTGAAGGGGAACACTAGGTTGTTCGGTATTTGGTGGCTGCTGACGATTTTGCTCGGGAGCTATTTCCTGTTTGGCACCGGTGTCGAATGGAAGCATCTGATTTATGACAAGGGACTGACCATCAAAACCAATCTCTTCGGCACGACATTTTATTCGCTCGTGGGATTGCACGCATTTCACGTGATTGTCGGTTTGCTGGGGCTGTTCACCGTGATGTGTCTCAGTTGGGCGGGGCTGGTGAAGAGCGAGCACGCTGAACGCACGGAAATTCTGGCGTTGTACTGGCATTTCGTGGACGCCATCTGGATCGTGGTATTTACGGTGGTGTATATCATCGGACGCTGACGCATTAAGAAGCGATGGAATTGGAAACACAAAATTCCGCGACGGAGCAGGTGCAAATGCCTGCCTCGAACGGCTGGCCGCTGGTGGCGGCGTTTGGCTTCACCCTTGTGTGGGCGGGGCTCGTCACGCATTGGCTGGTGAGCGTGCTGGGCTCCATCTGCACAGTGTGCGCGCTGGTGGGGTGGTTTCGCGAAGTGCTGCCGCACGAGGCGCATGAAGTGGTTCCCGTTGAGCCGGAACCGGAACAGCCGGTCACCGCGTCACGCGGCGTGGGCGTGTTGCCAGTCGGGGAGCAAGGCCATCGCGCGCGTCTGCCTCTGGAAATTTATCCTTATTCCGCCGGGTTGATTGGTGGCCTTGTGGGCGGCATTGCCATGGCTGGCGCGGCAATTCTGTATGGCCTCGTGGGCCATCAGAGCATCTGGTATCCCATCAATCTTCTCGCCGCCACGGCCTCCGCGAGCATATCCGCGATGTCGCACGACCAACTGCTGGCCTTCAACGGCATGGGATTGTTTCTCGCGATTATCATTCACGGGTGTGGCTCCGCGCTGGTCGGTTTGCTTTATGGCATCGCGCTGCCGATGTTTCCCCGCCGCCCGCTGCTGCTGGGCGGCATCCTCGCGCCGCTGTTCTGGTCCGGCATCATTCACGCATTTTTAGGGATCATCAATCCGGCGCTGGATGCGCGCATCGACTGGCCGTGGTTTTTGGCGGCGCAATTTGCGTTTGGACTGGTGGCGGGATTCGTGGTCGCGCGACGCACTCGGGTCGCCACGATGCAGCATTTGCCGTTTGCGATCCGAGCGGGAATCGAAGCGCCGGGCATCATGGAAGAGCGCGGCGGAAAGGAGTCGGAGAAGTGAATCTGAAATTTCCCGCCCTGGCATCCGGTTTTTCTGCGGCCTTGCTGTTGCTTGCCGGGTGCGGTCCGATGCCGGGCAAGCCGACGCCCGCTGATGTGGACATTGCGCCGGACCAGGTGAAAAACTTTGCGTCGCTGTACAATGAAAATTGCGCGGGCTGTCATGGCGCTGACGGAAAAGGCAACGGAGCACTGGCCCTCGCCAATCCAGTTTATCTTGCAATTGTCAGCGACGAAGCGATCCGCCATGCCACCGCGATGGGAGTGACGAACACTTTGATGCCGCCGTTCGTGCAAAGCGCCGGCGGGACGTTGACCGACGCGCAGATCGATATTCTGGCCAAAGGCATCCGCACCAACTGGGCGAAAGGCGATGTTTTGAACGGCGTCCAGCCTCCGCCTTATGCCGCCGTCGGCGCAGGAAATGTGGAGCGGGGCGCGCAGGTGAACGCCGCCTTCTGCGCTTCCTGCCATGGCGCGAAGGGTGAAGGCGGGCCGAAGGGTGGTTCCATCGTGAACTCTTCCTACCTCGCGCTGGTCAGCAATCAGGGATTGCGCACCACCGTCATCGCCGGCCGCCCAGAGTTGGGGCATCCCGACTGGCGCAATTGTGTCCCGGGCCATCCGATGACCGATCAGGAAATCACCGACGTGGTGGCCTGGATCATATCGCATCGCAGCGCCACGCCTGGCCGGCCCTACGCCACCAGGCCGAACTGAATTTACGAAACCAGGAGCAAGTTATGTCCGAACCGAATATTGGAAAACAATCGCCCGAGGCGGATTCGTCTTCTCCCCGGAAGGTGGCGCGCCGCCAGGCGCTTTTGATTTTCGGCATCGTCCTGAATGCCATCGCCGGTACGCTGTTCGCCATTCCCATTGTGGGATACGTGCTGTCTCCCGGCAGCCGTCGTTCGATGCAAAAGGATCTCGGCTGGGTTTCGCTCGGCGAGGGCGACATCCCTTGCTGGGTGCGGCGGATTTCGGAGGAGAAGTGGCAGGTGTTCGCGGTGAATTGCGCGCATCTCGGCTGTCCCGTGCGCTGGTTCCCGCAATCGGGGCTGTTCATGTGCCCGTGCCACGGCGGTGTTTATTACGCGGACGGCGCGCGTGCTTCCGGTCCGCCGCCGCGCGGGCTGTTCCAGTACGATTACAAAATCGAGACGGGCAAACTTTGGATTAAGGCCGGCCAGATGCCGACGCTGGCGCAACCCGCCAGTGTGGCCTCGGCCAAGCCGTCCGGGGGGTGCTCGTGCGCCTGATTCGCCGAGTCGCGGAGTGGTTCGACTTGCGCCTGCAGTTGGGCAAGCCGATTGCGGAGGCGATGAGCCATCCGGTGCCGCGCCGCACGGCGAGCTGGGCTTACGTGTTCGGCAGCGCGAGTTTGACGCTGCTGATGCTGCAATTTGCGACCGGCATCTGTCTCGCGTTTGTGTATGTGCCGTCCGCTGGCGAGGCGTGGAACAGCCTGCAAGTGCTCAACCAACAGCAAAGTTTTGGCTGGTTCATCCGCGCGCTGCATGGCTGGGGCTCCAATTTCATGGTGGGCATGGTGCTCATCCACATGATTCAGGTGTTCCTTTTCGGCGCGTTCAAATACCCCCGCGAGCTGACCTGGATCGTCGGTATTTTTCTGTTGCTGTTGACGCTGGGCATGGCGTTCACCGGCCAGGTGCTGCGGTTTGATCAGGATGCATATTGGGGTCTCGGCATCGGCGCCTCCATCATGGGGCGGGTTCCGGTAATGGGAGCAAGTCTCGTAAAATTGATGTTGGGCGGCCCCATTATCGCGGGTGAAACGCTGTCGCGGTTTTTTGCCATTCACGTTTTCATCGTGCCGGGAATGCTGGTCGCATTCGTCGGGGTGCATCTGTTGATGGTGTTGAAGCTGGGCGTCAATGAGTGGCCGGTGCCCGGCCGCGTGGTGAAGCGCGAAACCTATCTCAAGGAGTATCACGAAATGACCCACAAGGACGGCGTGCCGTTCGTGCCGGATGCATTTCGCAAGGATTTGGTTTTTTCGGGAATCGTCATTTTGGCGGTGGTGGCGTGTGCCGCTTTGTTTGGGCCATACGGGCCCAATGGCGCGCCGGACCCGCGGATCATCCAGACGGAGCCGAAGCCGGACTTCTTTTTCCTGTGGCTCTATGCCGCGCTCGCGTTGCTCCCGCCCAGCATGGAAACGCCGCTGCTCCTGATCGGGCCGCCCATTGGCATTGCACTGTTGATCCTTTTGCCGCTGGTATCCGGCACGGGTGAAAAAAGCTGGCGCCGCCGGCCGATGGCGGTGCTGACGGTTTTGCTAATACTCCTGGTTTTGGGCACGCTCACGAAGCTGGGACTTTATTGTCCGTGGTCGCCGATCATGGACGCGTGGAGCAACGCGCCGGTCCCGCCAAAATATCTGGCCGGTCGCAGCCCCCTGGAATTGCAGGGGGCCGTCGTGCTGCAAGCCAAGCAATGCCGTAATTGCCACGCACTGGGCGGGGAGGGCGGTTTACGGGGTCCGGCTTTGGACACTGTCGCGGTTCGGCTGACCGAGGATCAATTGTTCCGGCAGGTGCTTCAAGGCGGCGGCAACATGCCCGCTTATGGAAATAATCTGAGCCCCGCTGAAACGACGGCGCTCGTGTCCTTTCTCAAAACGCTGCATCCGGCGAACGAACCTCCCGCCCGGGATGCGGCGCTGGCCAGTGCCGCCGCGGACACGCGGCCGGCTGCCCTGGCCCCCGCGCCGTGATGTTTCATGTCTGCCGCCACTCAGGCGATTCTCAGTTCGTGGTCGGTTGACCCGGTGGTGGCGCTTGGCCTGCTGGCCATGACCCTCCTCTATGTTCGTGGCTGGCGGGTCTTGCACCAGATCACCCCCGCGCGTTTTCCGATGCGAAGGCTGGCGGCGTTTCTCGCGGGTCTGCTGACCTTATGGATCGCCGTTGCGTCACCGCTCGACGCCCTGTCGAATCTTCTCCTCTCAGCCCACATGATTCAGCACTTGCTGCTCATGTTGATTGCGCCGCCGTTGATTCTGGCGGGCGCGCCACTGCTGCCATTGCTGCGGGGATTGCCGCGTGGTTTCGCGCATGACGGCGTGGGGCCCTTTTTAAGCTGGCCCAAGTTGCGCCGGGTCGGGCATGCGCTCACGCATCCGCTGGTGGGCTGGCTTGCCATGGCGTTGAGCCTCTACGGCTGGCATTTGCCGGCGGCGTTCGATCTCGCGTTGCGTTCGCCGGGGTGGCACAAGGTTGAACACGCGTGCTTCTTTGGCTCCTCGCTTTTGTTTTGGTGGGCGGTCATCCGGCCGTTTCCCAGCCGCGCACATTGGCCGCTGTGGGCCATACCACTTTATTTGCTCGCGGCGGACATGGCGAACTCGGTTCTGTGCGCCATCCTCACATTTTCCGACCATTCGCTTTATCCGGTTTATCAAACGGCGCCACGTCTTTTTGGCACTACCGCGCTGAGCGATCAAGTGGCGGCGGGCGTCTTGATGTGGGTGCCCGGGTCGTTGATGTACCTGGTGCCCGCCGCGCTGATCGCGATTCAATATCTTTCGCCATCACAGCCTCTGGTGCGTCCCGGCCGCGCGACAGTCATTTCCCCGGCCGCGGCATCCGGAAGACCGGCCGCGGCATCCGGAAGACCGGCCGCGCTAAAATCAAAACCATTCGATCTGCTGACCAAACCGGTGATTGGCCCTTTTCTTCGGTCGCTTGTGGGGCGACGGACGATGCAGGCGATCCTTTTGCTTGTCGCCGTGGCGGTAGTCGCAGATGGAATTTTCGGTCCGCAAATCAGCCCCGCCAATCTCGCGGGCGTCATACCCTGGACTTGGTGGCGGGCGCTGACCATTATCGCACTGCTGGCGGTGGGAAACCTGTTTTGCATGGCTTGTCCCTTTATGCTGCCACGGGAGTTGGGACGGCGTCTGGGGATCAAACCACGCAACTGGCCGCGCGCGCTCCGGTCGAAATGGCTCGCCGTCGCACTGCTCGTTTTGTTTTTCTGGGCCTATGAAACCTTTGGTCTTTGGGACAAACCAATCTGGACCGCCTGGTTGATCATCAACTATTTTCTGGCGGCATTCGTGCTGGATGCATTTTTTCGCGGCGCAAGTTTCTGCAAGTATGTCTGCCCCATTGGACAATTTCAGTTCGTCAATTCGCTGGTGTCGCCGCTGGAGGTGAAAGTGCGCGAACCGGATGTTTGCGCCGGCTGCAAGACGCACGATTGCTTGCGTGGCAATGAGCAACACCGCGGTTGCGAGACCGATCTCTTCCTGCCACGCAAAGCGGGCAATCTCGATTGCACCTTCTGCCTCGATTGTGTTCGTGCCTGCCCGCATGAAAACATCGGCCTTCAGGCCGTGATGCCCGGCGCTGACTTGATTCGGGACCCCGTGCGCTCCTCCGTGGGACGCCTTTCAACCAGGCTCGACTTCGCTGCGCTCGCCCTCGTAATTGTCTTCGCGGCTTTCGCCAGCGCGGCGGCGATGGTGTTGCCGGTCCATCAATCGCTCCAGGCGGTTGCAACGCGCCTTGGCTTCTCATCCACGCTGCCCGCCGTAACCATATTCTTTGTTGTCGGGCTGATCCTCCTGCCGGTGATGGCGTTGTGGACCGCGATGCGCAGCGGGCGGGCGGCGGGCAAGGCGACACTTTCCACGCGCGAGTTATTCTGCCGATATTCATTCGCTCTGGTGCCGCTGGGAGCGACGATGTGGGCGGGGCATTTTATTTTTCACCTGCTCGCGGGCTATCGCGCGATTTGGCCTTTGCTTCGGCAGACGTTGGTGGAGTGGGGAGTGGGCCTGGCTGGCGCCCCTGATTGGTCGGCTTCCGGCATGCCGGTGAGCGCTGGCGCCGTGGTCATTTTGCAAATTCTCCTGTTGGATGCCGGTTTGCTTTTGACCCTGTATGTTGGCTGGCGGATTGCGCAAACACTGACGGCGCCGGTGCCCTCGACGGTGAAATTTCTGTTGCCGTGGATGCTGGTGGCCGTGGCGCTGTACGCGGCGGGAGTTTGGATATTTCTGCAACCCATGCAAATGCGCGGCTTGATCGCGACTTCGATGTGAAATTCGCGCGCTCCAAAAAATCAAACCTTCCGCTGCTGATGATCGCCTGCCTGGCGCTCTGGATTCCGTCCGCAGCGCTCGCCGACGGCGGAGTGGTTCGCGTGCGGCAGCCCCAAGGCCCGTACATCATCACCGTGTTTTCGCCCAATGATGTGCTGGCAAATCAACCCGCCGATCTGACGGTGATGGTCCAGCGCGCGCAGACGGGCGAAGTGCTGATGAATGCGATTGTGGATGTCAGCGTGACGCCGCCGGCGGGCGCAAAAATGAAACCGGGCGACCCGTTTTGCAGCGCCAGTGATCAGTCATCGGCCGCCGGGATGACCGCCGGGACGGCGCAAACGACCTTTCGCGCCACACGCGCCCACGGGGCCAACAAGCTGCTTTACGGCCTTTCGGTGATCCTGCACACACCGGGAATCTGGCAGCTTCGCGCGACGGTGCAGGCGGACGGCGCGACGACGGAAGTGAATTGCACGCTGCCCGTCGAATCCCCGGCAGGCCGTTTCTCCGGGCTATGGCTTTGCCTTGCACTGCCGCCTGTATTCGTGGGTTTGTTTTTTGTGAATCAATGGTTACGCCGCCGTCAAAAGGTTTTAGTATTGAGCGTATAAAATGAGACTGGGGCGTTTAATAATCACCGTGGCGCTGCTAATTTTTTGCGCCGTCACTTGCGTGTTCGCCGATGATGCATACACCAACGTCGCACCCGATCATTTTTTGATGACCGACGGTTTGGGCAATTTGATCGGTGTGTCCACGAATGAAGTGGACGCGTCGTTGCAGCCGGGTTCGACGAACGGAATGAGCCGTCAGCTTCCGGCAACGCCCAAAGGGGTGCCCATGTCGGAAGGTGTGCTCCAGCGAATTTTTCAAAGCAAAGCCGGGCAGACCGATTTGCAATGGTTTCCGGTCACGCCCCCCGTGTTGATGCCTTATCTGGGCAATCTCGATGAGGAGGGCAACACCGCTCTCCAGCCGGGGGCTGTGTTTCCGAAGGATCCGATCAGCCCTTATATCCAGGCGGCGAAGTATGCGCTATCCGACGCGGGTTTTCGCTATACGTTTTATCAAAGCATTTCGGCGGTGAGCATGACGGAGGTCGCTTCCGGTTCGAGCGCCCTGCAGTATTACACGGCCACCTTTTTAGGCAAATGGGCCATCTATGAAGTGCCGGATGGCGGGCCGGCGGGTTGGATCACTACGGAGGTGGACATGCAATTGGGTTTTTCCAAAGCGAGTCGCGGGCAAACACCGCAAGGCAATCTCGGCACGGTTGTTTATCCCAACGATACGGTGGTGGGCGTCAATGGCATCTGGATGTCAGAACTGGCGTGGCAACAGTCACTCGCCGACGGACACCTCGTTTTGCTCGCGGGCTTGATCGACGAGAGCAATTATCTCGACGCCAACAAGTACGCGAACAACAGCCAGGGACAGTTGATGAACAGCGCGCTGGTTAACAGCATGGTGCTGCCGATTCCCTATAATAATCTCGGTGTGCAATTGCAGTGGCAGCCGAGTCGATCCTGGTATGTGATGTTTGGCACGGGCGCGAATGCGCAGTATGCCGGCGACTCACCATTCAAGAATCTCGGCTTCGCCAACTGGTCTTATTTGCTGGAACTGGGTTTGACGCCAAAAGATGTGCTCGGCCTGGGGGACGGCGTGTATCGGTTCCAGCCTTTCGTAGCGACGGTGAATGGGCAGACGCAGACAGGCATCGGCTTGAACGTGCAGCAGCAACTGGGGCACAACTCGCCGCTCGGATTCTTTGGCCGTTTTGGGGTGGGTGGATCACAGGTGACGCTCGATGGCGCCCAGGCGCAAATTGGCACCGGATTGGTGCTCCAGGCGCCGCTCAAATGCGCGGGACTTTTTCCGAAGCTTAGCAACGACTACCTGGGCGCCGGCTTCATATGGAGCCAGGCATCGCACTCTGCGCTGCCCATTGCCCATGCCAACGAATATGGCTTCGAAGCATCTTATGTGCTTCAGCTCACGCCGTTGATGTCCGTGCAGCCGGATTTTCAGATCATCTGGGATCCCGCCAATCATCCGAATACTGACCATGCATTGATTGTTCAGTTGGAAGTGAATTTCACCTGGTAGCCGGCAGGCATGACTGAAGTTCCCAACCGGAACGAGGCGCGGACAGGATCTGGCATCCAATCTGCGAGTTTTAAGTTGATTACACCCACATTTTACGATGTGTTCTATGTGGCGTGATGACGGTTTGAAACCAGAACAGTATGAAGGATAAAACCAAGAAAATGAGACAGTCGCAGGACGGCAACGCCGACAAGCGGTCGCTGGTTCTTAAGAAAGGCAAATATAGCGACGGCCACCCGTTGGACGAGGTGCAATACCTTGAGTCCAAGATTATTCTCAAAGGCGAGCGCTTCAGCTCCGTCGAGTGCTTTCACGAGTTTGGCAAATTGGTGAAACAGGCGGCGGAGAATGCCGACATCGATTTTTCCCGCAAAGGATTCAAGGACTTGCTGCCGCGGATTCGCGAGGTGCTGTTTTTCGACACCTCCGATTTTCGTCTCTATAACAACGCCTTCATCCTGCGGCGCCGGCAGGATTATGTGAATGGTTTTGCGGTGGGCGACCCCGAAATCGTTTTCAAGTTCCGGCATACCGACTTGCAAAAAGCCGCGCAGATGGACGTGCGGCCTCGCATAGCCGGTGACTACCGTGTAAAATTCAAAGCCGAGGCGCTGCCTTTGAAGGATCAAATGGGCGGGTTCCGCATGCTGTATTCGCACAACGTGGAATTTCCCATGACGGCGGTCCATCAAGGCGACGTGATGGCGATGGAGTCTTTATTGCGCGGATTGCCGGCGTTGCGAACGCTGCAAACGTCGCCCGGTGAGCGCATCGAACTGGTGAACGCCACGGCGGTCGAGGAAATTTTGCAGGATCTGGGCATGCTGGATTTCGGCAAGGGGGTTTCCGCCAAGGCGGATATTTCCGTCTGGCGCACGCGCGGCAATCAGAAGCAACTGGTCGGTGAGTTTGCCTTTCAGTGCAAATTCAAGCGCAGCGACGAGCTTCACGCCGTCGCGATGAAGCGATGCGAGCAGTTCTTCGTTTCGTTGCAGTGGGTGGCGCAATCGTGGCTTGCGCTGGGCACCACCAAGACCGGCGCGGTGTATCGGCTCAAAGGCGCTCCCCCGAATGCTCACGAGTAATGCCCGTTCAACGCTGATGTCCGACCATCTGATGCCGTCATGAACGCCGAATTTGGCCCGCATCCCTATACGACGTCCTTCGAGGAAATGTTTTGGGGCGGCACGCTGGTGGCCGTCACGATGGCCATGCACGGGTTCGGGATGCTGCTGTCCGTTCGCGGTTGCGCTGGTCTCAAGCATCGGTTCGAGAAAAACCCGTCGTTTACCGGGGGTATTCTCATATTGATCGTGGCGAGCTGGCTGATCATGCTGGTTCATCTGGTCGAAGTTCTGGCATGGGCGGGCTTCTTTTACTGGACGGACGCGGTCAAGACCGGAACGGATGCTCCCGCCAACGCGAGCCTTTGCTACTATTTTGCGTTGATGGACTACACCACGGTCGGCAGCAGCTACAATCTGCATCTGCGCTGGCGATTGCTGGAGGGGATGATTGCGATGGCGGGGCTGTTGACTTTCGCGTGGTCCACCGGCGTGCTTCTCACGCTGGCCCAGGAATTTCAAGACCAGCAGCTCATGCTGATCCGATTGCGTCGCGAGAAACAAAGGGTCAAGTCGGGCGCCCCGCGTTCCCCCGCGGGATTGAAACATCCTCCGCGAACCTCCCCTTGATGCGTCATGAACGTGTTTCGGAAATTCATCAAAGATGACGGGCTGGGCGTGCATTTCGCGCTGAATGTCTTCATCGCCACAACCGTGCTCTGGTTGATTTTGGATCGCGCGGCGGGTCTGAATCCGATTTGGGCGGTGAGCTCGATGATTGCGGCGAGTGACCCGGTGGTGAAGCAGGCCGCGAAAACTTTTCGCAGCCGTCTGATCAACGCGCTGGTGGGTTGCGTTGTCGGCATGGCCTTTCTGGCGATCGGCGGCTCGGGTGCCTGGAAGCTCCCGTTCGCGCTGGCGATCACCGTTCTCCTTTCGACCTATGTGGTGCGGGTGCAACTCATGTGGCGGCAGGCGCCCATCACGGCGGCGATTGTTCTCGCCGCCGACATGACGCATCACTCGGAATTATCCGCGATGGAATTTGGCTTGCGCCGCGTCGGCGAAGTGTTGCTGGGTTGCGTCGTCGGTCTGCTGGTTTCGTGGCTGATGTCCATCATCTGGCCGCCGCCGGAACCGAAGAAGGATCCGGCCGTGGCGGGAGCGGCGGGCGTGGGCGCGAAACACGCGGCTTAGGCGGGTTCGCCGTTGATGTGGGCGCGGCCCGGGTTCATCATGCTGCCTGCCATGAACGAATCGGCCAAAGCCAGGTGGAAGGAGAGGATTCTCGAGGAAACCGTCGAATACCTCGTCAACGTCAGTTATCTGATGCTGTTTTTCACCCTGTTCACCTGGTATCGCCGGCTGATCCTGGCTGAGTACGGCATCGGGTATTTTCATTATGGCGCGGCAATCATTGAGGCCGTTGTGCTGGCCAAGATTGTGACCGTGGGCGGCTTTCTGAAATTTGGGCGGAGCATGGAACATCGGTCGCTGATATTTCCCACGCTGCATAAAACGGTCGTGTTCAGTATTTGCGTCGGACTGGTCGGGGTGCTGGAACACGCCGCACGCGGGCTGATCCTGGGTCAGGGTATCAAAGGCGGCCTCGAAGAACTGATCCACCTCGGTAAATACGAATTGCTGGCCAAATGCCTCGTAACGTTTTGCGCGTTCATTCCATTTTTTGCCTTTCGCGAATTGGGCCGTGTGCTGGGCAAGGGAAAGATCCGGGAGCTGTTTTTTAAACGAACGGAAGCCACGGACGCACGGTTGTTCCAGGCTCAAAGTGCCGGGTGAAAATTTTTTGATGGTTTGTGCAATCGCACAGAAGAAAGCTGTTCAAATTCGCAAGGGCTCTGGCTAGCATCGCGGCGATGAATAAATCGAGCTGGCGGCTGTTCGCCATGGTTTTGCTTTTCGCGTTCGGCGCCCCCGCGCTTCAGGCGGCGACACAAAAGAGCACCAAGTCAGGCGCAACCGCTTCGTCGGCCAAGTCCACCGCTCCCAAAGGCATGGCCCGTGATCCTTGGCTGGGCGCCATCGTGCTCGATGCCGCGACCGGCAAAGTGCTGTTTGAGGATGGCGCTGACACCAAAGGTTATCCCGCGAGCATATTGAAATTGATGGACCTGCTGATCATCCTGGACAAAGTGAAACAGGGCCAGTTGTCGTTGCAAGACCAGGTGCCCGTCAGTGCCAAGGCGACCAAAGCCGCGCCGTCCAAAGTCTGGCTGTCCGAAAAGGAATCCTTCACGGTGGACGAAATGTTGTATGCACTCATGGTGCGCTCCGCCAACGACGTGGCCGTTGCCCTCGCCGAAAAGGTTGCCGGGAGCACGGATGGTTTTCTTGAATTGATGAATAAGAAGGCGCGCGAACTGGGGATGACGAATACGGTTTTCCGCTCCGTGAACGGCCTGCCGCCGGCGCGGGGTCAGGAACACGATATCACCACCGCTCGCGACATGGGAATTCTCTGCCGGGAGGTTCTGAAATACCCCGATACATTGCGCTATACCTCGACGCGCGAACGAACTTTTCGGCCCAATGGCGGCGCGAAAGCGGTTGTCATGCAAACGCACAATCATCTGGTGGGTAAAGTCCCGGGATGTGACGGGCTGAAAACGGGTTACATCGCGGCATCCGGCTATTCCATCACCGTCACTGCTGCGCGCAACGGGCAGCGGGTGATCGTGGTGGTGCTGGACAGCGTTAGTATGAAAGTCCGGGACGAGCGGGCGACGGCATTGGTAAACAAGGGCTTTGCCTTGTTGCCGGGCGGAGCGCCGGCCAAATCGGCATCGATTCCAAAAAAATAGCCAAAAAGTAGCTGCAAGGGCAGGGCGTAATGCTATCAGATAGTAGGGTATAAAACCGATCGCCATGAAAAAACCTGTCGCTCTCATCGTCCTGATGTCGCTGGTGTTGGTCTGGGGTCCTCCGAACGTGTCAGCCCTGTCTGCCGCGACGAATGCGGGCGCCCGCGAAAAACCGCCCGGTGTCGAACTGGCCCAAACCATTTCCCTGATCACGGGCGTGGCGATATCGCCCCTGCTCGGGACGGGCGCGGTCGGGGCGTGGAAATATTTTCAGGCTAAAACGCCACAGGAACGCGCCGCGTTGCCGTGGTTTGCGAGGCCATGGTTCTGGAGTTCGGCGTTGCTCATCGTGGCCGCCTGTTTTCTCAAGGACACCGTCGGGATAGCGGTGCCTAAAATTCTGAAAAAGCCGCTGGATGCCGCCGAGGTCATCGAGCACAAAATCAGCGGGCTGATTGCGACCGGCGCGTTTGTCCCTTTGATGGTAAGACTGATGGAGCAAACGTCACCTTCGACCACGCAAATGGCTTCGAACGGTTTTCTGGCCGCGGTCGATCCCACCACGCTGGCCAACTTTATCATCATTCCCGCCATGATGATTGTGTTCTTCGTGGTGTGCATCGCATCGAGCGCCATCAACGTTTTGATTTTGCTCAGTCCGTTTCGGATCGTGGATGCCGCCTTAAAAACGTTCCGGGTGGTGGTCCTTTCGGGCGTGGTGCTGACTGCCTTGGCCAATCCGTGGCTCGGCGCCTTGTTCGCGCTCCTGGTGATCGTGTTTGCCTTCCTCATCGCGGGATGGTCGTTCCGTCTTTCGCACTTTGGTCTCACGTTCATCTGGGATTTTGTGAGCGGCCGGAGCCGGAGCTTTACGCCCGATGCGACCTCAAATCGCGTTTTCCTGTCGCGCTCGATCAGCAAAGTCCCGGCACGGAGCTACGGTTCGCTGACGCGCAATGAGGGCGGCGATCTGGTGTTGAAGTATCGCCCGTGGCTGATGCTGCCCAAGCGCACGCTCGTCTTGCCCGCCGGCACTTACACGGTCGCGAAGGGATTAATCTATTCGGAAATTGTCCGGCTCGAAGGCGAAACTTTCCGGACGGCGATTTTGCTGCCGCCGCGATATCGCTCGCACGAGCAGCAACTGGTTTCGATCTATGGCCTGGACGGTGTCCGCGAAGCGGGGCTGCGGGTGGCGTTGCTTTGGTTCAAGGAATTGGTGGGGTTGAAGCCACGCGAACCCGTGGCCGAGCTGACCACCGTTCCCGCCTGAGGCCGTCCGCGTCGTCTCTTCCGGCAAGGATTGCGCCGCACCGCTTATTTTCCTGGTCCGTACCCGGGCAGCGGCTTGCCGTTGTCATCCAGTTTTCCACAGGCCCAAAGCAGACCGCGCGTCACCAGGTCCAAATAGCGGGCATCGTCCACGGTGGCGTTGTTGTGGCCGATGGTGGTGCTAAATACGCGTGTGCCTTTGTAATCGTTCAGCCAAACCACGACGTAATCGGTCTCGGCGGTCTTGCCGTCCTTGTTCGGGATCGTTTGTTTGCCGTGCGCCAGTGGCCGGGCGGTGGGCAGCACCTGAATGTTGTTGTATAGCTCCTCATTCACGGTCGTCCAGTCGCCCATGCCTTTTACGATGGGCTGGTTGGTGTCCGTGAAGCTGATCGCAATCGGGAGTTGCGGGCCATGGGCGCTCGATTGGACGCCGAGATATTCAAACCAGCGCGCGCGGTCGGTGCCCGTCTTCGCCGGATCATTGGGGTTGCCGACCCGATAGCTGTGCATGCCGCAGTGCAGATTGACGCCCGGTATCCCGGCCTGATGCGGCGCGAGCACTTTCTGGATGACTGCGGGATCATTAATGTCGGCGGCGCATTCGTCGTGAATGACGACGTCGTAGCCTTTCGCGTAATCCGGATTTCCCAGGATCGCCAGGGGCGGTTTGGTGCTTTGGTCGTCCGTGTGGACCTGGGTCACCACGACGTTCGCTCTCTTCTCCAGACCCTGTTTCAGGAGGTCCTTTTGTTTGGCATAATCGTGGCAGCAACCGCCGGTAATCAACAAAACCTGGAGCGGCTTCGTTTCGGCCGCGCGGGCGGTTGTTGAGGCGAGCACGCAGCCGGCCAACAAAACGGCGAGCCGTGAGAAAGAGTTCTTCATAAGCAATGGATAGCGAGAAAGGGCGGCCGGTAAAAGAACGAAGCGGCCGTCACCTCATTCCTTTTCTTCGCTTTGCTGCTGCTTTTGTTTCTTTTTGTTCTTTTTATTCTTCTTGATGGCGGGGTCCTGCGAGGGCACCGGAACGGCATTCGTGGCCGGCACAAACTTCGCGAGCTGCTTTTTGATGTCGGCGAATTGTGCGTTGGCGACCACATTGGTCCACTCGTGCGGGTCGGCGTGCTCGTTGTAAAGTTCCTCGGTACCGTCCGCGTAGTGGATGTAGCGCCAGTCGGAATTGACCACGGTATGATTGCCCTTGAGCATGGTGGTCAGGGCAGGGGTGGCCCAATTGGTGGAGGGATTCGCGAGCAGCGGCTTGATGCTGACGCCTTCGACATGTTTCGGACGGGGAACGCCTGTCAGGTCGCAAACCGTGGGGTAAATGCTCATTAAATCCACGGCTTGCTCGCACTTCACGCCGGCTTTGCTTACCTGCGGGGCGACCCAGATCATCGGCACGCGCGTCGCCTCATTCCAAAGGGTGACCTTGCCCCAATGTTCCTTTTGGCCGAGGTGCCAGCCGTTGTCGCCGACGAAGACAATGATCGTGTCCTTGGCGTAGGGGGATTTGTCCAAGGCGTCCAGGAGACGTCCCACTTGCGCGTCCATATAGGCAATGGCTGCGAGATAGGCGCGAACGCGATCTTTCCAGATGCCCAATTTCAAAATCTGTTGGTGAACGCCGCCGGGCTTGGCGAACTCCTTGCCTTGCGCGGGAACATCGGCCAGGTCATTTGTCAGCACGTCCGGGATTTTGATCGAGTCGAGCGGGAATCGGTCGAAATACTTCTTGGGCACGTCCCACGGCGTATGCGGGCGATGTACGCCGCACACCATAAAAAACGGCTGCTTCACTTCCCCAAGTTGTTCGATGCACCAGGAAACGGTTTGAGTGTCCACCAGTTTGCCCTCCTCGCGCTGTTCGTTGAATTTTTCGTCGGGCGTACCATCGGTGAACATGCGATAGCCAAACGGACCCGGGCGGCGTTCGGCGGGATGGTTGGGGAGTGTGTCGTCCGTCGCGAACACCACCTTGTCCCAATCCTCCGCGCGATAATTGCGATAATGATAAATTTTTCCGGCACCGTAGGAGGTGTAGCCGAATTTGCGGACGTAATCGTTGATGCACAGACCGCGCCCGATGTGCGGCATCCAAACCTGCTGGTTGTCGTAAATGCCGGTGGTTGAGGGGCGCATGCCGCTCATGAATGCGGTTCGCGAGGGATTGCAGAGCGGCGCCGCGCATTGCGAATTGAGGAACGTCACCCCGCGCGAAGCCAGCTTGTCGAGGTTGGGTGTCTGCGTTTGCGGATTGCCGCCCATCGGCCCGATCCAGTTGTTCAGGTCGTCCGATATGATGAGCAGAACGTTCGGTTTGCTCTCCTTGGTGGCAGCTGAGGCAGCCATGGCGAGAGGCGCCGCCTCGAGGGCGGCAAGCATAATGATGAGGGGGGTAATGCGGTTTTTCATTCGATTAGGTCCCGAGTCAGACGTCCTTTGTCGCTTTACGGTTACAGGTGACGTTTTCTGCAACGCAATGAAACACAGATTTAGACCCTCAGAAGCGATGGTCAAGCCTTCATGCCAATTGCGGGATGGCCGGCCGTAACATTGCAAATCGCATGGATTGCCGAGGTTAAAATCCGGTAAGTGATGCAAAATGACCAGGGTACGACCTCTGCTAAAAAGCCGTGGCGCGTGTTTCGACTCCAAAGACAGCCTGGTTGATACTCAAAGAGTCGGTCCTGCAGTTCTTCGCCGACCCAGTCCTCCGTTTGAGCGCAGCGACCGCTTACTACGCCATCTTCTCCATTGGACCCTTGCTGGTCTTGGCGGTCTGGCTGGCTGCCTTTGTGTTTGGAAAGGAGGAAGTAGGCAAGGAAGTGGGGCGACAGCTCGAATCGTTTGTGGGCCCGAAAGCCAGAGAGATGCTCCAGTCCATGATGGGCGCGCAGATGAAAGGCGACTCAACCTGGGCGCTGATGCTGGGCTCGATCGCATTGGTATTTGGCGCGACGGCCGTTTTCACCCAACTCCAGGATTCGCTGAACACCATTTGGGGTGTGCAGGCGAAACCGGGCAACAGCATCGGGCGGTTCATTCGCGATCGTGTGCTTTCGCTGGCGATGGTGGTGGGCATTGGATTTTTGCTGCTGGTCTCGATGGTCCTGAGCACCTTTGTCAGCGCCTTTTCCCATTATATCGGCCAGGCCGTGTCCCTGCCCGATTGGGTGGCGCCGGCGTTTGAGATTATCACGTCGTTTTTGATTATTTCGTTGCTGTTCGCGCTCATCTTCAAAGTGCTGCCGGATGTTAAGATTGAATGGGGCGACGTTTGGGTTGGGGCGGCCGGCACCGCAGTCTTGTTCTCGATCGGTAAATATTTTCTCGGCCTTTACCTGAGCCACGAAACCGAGGCTTCCGCTTATGGCGCGGCCAGTGTCTTCATTGTCATTCTCTTGTACGTGTATTACGCCTCGCTAATTCTCTATTTCGGCGCGGAGTTCACGCAGGTGTACGCGCGGCATCGGGGCGGGCAGTTGCGTCCCAGCCGGTACGCCGTGCGGGTGGACCGGCAAAAAGCTGAGCGTCCGCACCGGCACGCCCGGCGGAAATAACTTTCAAGAGTCAGTCAGCGTGTCTGCCGGGCAAGTTCCAATTGTTGGTCAAGCCGCTTGGGTGATATCGGTGTGGCCGTGCCGAGTTCCTGGGCAAACAGCGACACTTTGAACTCTTCAATCATCCAGCGAAATGCCTCCAACTCGCGTTGGGCTTGCGGCGACGGGGACGGTTTGGCCTTGAGTGCGCGGAGCGCGTCCTGATAGGGCGCCAGTTGACGCGCGCGCTCCTGATCCTTAACGGGATTTGACGTGGCTCGTTCGCATCTCAGGAGCAGCGCTTTCAAATACCGGGGGAGGTGTGCGAGACGTTCATATTCGATGCGCTCCAGGAAGCGCGAGGAAATGAGATTGGTGAGTTCAGCGAGCAAAGGATTGGGGGCGCGAGGGGCGGGAGGCTTCCCCAGGTCGCTGAGCGACGAAAGCTTTTGAACGACGGAAACGGCGGGGGTGGCGGTCGCTCCGATGCGTTGCTGCACTTGCTGGCGCAGTTGCAGAATGGGGCCGAGTCGATCCATGAACTGCGATGCCAGCCCCGTCAGGCGTTTGCGCGCTTCAGCCACGGCAGCTTCAAACTGGGAGCGGCCGAGCGCCGGCAAAACCTCGGCCGGAAGGATGTAACGTTTCAGGTGTTCCAACGAAGTTTCCCGCAACTCGCCGCTGTCACCTACCGCCGCATACTGCGCATCAAAGCGGCTCAAGCCGCGCAAATCCTTTTCCAGCCACGCCAGGTCCTTTTGCACCGCGAGTTCCACCAGACGTTGGATGCCGCCCAGCGAGGCCGCGCGTGCCAGCGTCGGGCTGCGAAATAGCCGAACGTTCACGCTATGCTCGACATGCTCGATTCCGAGCCATGCATACAACGACTGCTCGCCGTTCTCGATCACCGTGATGCGCTCCGGCAGATCGCCGCCGGTCCAGTCCGCGAGGCCAAACCGCTCCCATTTTTGCGCGGCGCGTGACCACTCGCTGGAATCCGGCTTCTTTTCCGGCTTGAGGCTGGCCTGCTTCAGGCTTTGTTGCAGCCCCGCGAGGTCGCGGCTCGCGCCGAGCGATTTGCGATCGTGATCCACGATTTCGATGCGCGGACGCAGGTGGGCGGGCAGCGCGTTCACCGGCCAATCGGACGCGCCTACCTTCACCCCGTAACGGCGATGAAGAAACGCCGCGAAGTCTTCCAGGAATGAAATTCCGCTCGGCTGGAATAATCCCATGATTTCGGTCGCCCGTTCACGCAGCGGCATCAATTCGCGCCGGATGGATTTCGGCAGGGCGCGCAGCAATTCGTTGATGATCTCCTCGCGCAATCCCGGCACCGCCCATTCGATGAGCGCGGAGGACGCCGTCTGCGCCACCGTGAAGGGCAGTTTGATCGTCACGCCGTCATGGTCTTCGCCGGGCGCATAGGCGTAAGCGAGCTTCACGAGTTCACCGTTCACGGGCACGGCATCGGGAAACGCATTCGCGTCGAAGCTCAACGATTGGCCCCCGGCCAATTCCTCCTCGGTGACACGCAGGCGCTCCTGCATGGCGGGGTCGCGCAGTACGCGGTTCAACTCGTGAAGCGAGGAAACGCCCGGGATATGACGGGTGTAAAACTGCACGAGGGCCTTGTCGAGATCGCCCAATGAATAATGACGCACGCGCGTGCGCCAGTTTTCGATCTTCTCGCGAACGCCGCGGTTATGGGTTAGAAATCGATATTGGGGCGGCAGTTCGGGTTTTGCGTCGGTCGTCGCTGTCAGCACGCGAACGTCATCGTCATCCGCGTCGCCTTCCTCACCGCGTTGCTGCCGCGCGGGCATCAGGTTCTCCTCGACGAGGGCGGAACGAATGAAAATCGCGGTGGCGTCCCCGGCGTTGATGTTGCCGTAAGCAACTTTTCGGCGCTGCACTTCCAAGCCGTGCAGGGTGACAATTTCCTCCACCAGCACGTTGCCGGCGCGGGGATTCCAATGCGGATTTTGATGGGTGACCTTGCAACAGTGCGGCGCGAGCTGATGGATCCACTCCGGGTTGATTCCCGCCACGGTGCGCGCAAAAAGTTGTGAGGTTTCGACAATTTCGCCGGCGACAATCCAAGGGGTCTGGTTCGATTTGGGTTTGGGCGGCGGTTTATCGCCCTTGTTGACGAGGCGCTTTTTTTGCGGTTCGTTACGCGCGTAAAGCGCAGAACCGGGAAACACGGACAACATGCGGTTGCCCGCGGCTTTGTAGGTATTTCGTTCTTCGAGGCGTCCCACGTGGCCAATCAAGCCGGCAAGGATGGAGCGATGAATCGCGTCGTAGGCCGCATTGCTCTCGTTCAGCTTGAGCGTGCCGAGGTTGTCTAGGGCATCATGCAGTTGCGAATAAACATCCTGCCATTCGCGCATCCGCAGGTAGGACAGGAAGCGTTGCTTGCAGAACTTGCGCCGCTGCCCCTGTGTGCGCAGGCGGTCCCATTCGTCGTGAATCGCGTTCCAGATATTGAGCAGCGAAAGAAAATCAGACTGCGGATCGGAGAATTGTTTGTGGGCCGCCGCCGCCGCGTCCTTTTGATCCATCGGCCGCTCGCGCGGGTCTTGAATGCTGAGGCCGGCGGCAATGATCAAAAGCTCGCGCGTCGCGTGTTCATGCTGCGACTGCAAGAGCATGCGCCCGAGCGTCGGATCAATCGGCAGGCGCGCGAGGTCTTCGCCGAGCGGAGTGAGCGCGCGGCCGGCGTCGAGCGCACCCAACTCCTGGAGCAGGGTGTAGCCGTTGGCGATGGCGGCGGGCGCGGGCGGCTGGACGAAGGGAAAAGTTTCGATATCGCCGAGGTGAAACGCCTTCATCCGCAAAATGACCTCGGCCAGATTGGCGCGCTGGATTTCCGGCTGGGTAAAAGCGGGTTGCGCGTTGAAATCCTCCTCTGAATAGAGCCGGATGCAAATGCCCGACTGCACGCGGCCGGCGCGGCCCTTGCGCTGATTCGCGCTGCTTTGGGAAACGGCCTCGATGGGCAGGCGTTTGACGCGCGTGCGGGGATTGTACCGGCTGATGCGCGCCAGCCCGGAGTCGATGACGCATCGAATGCCGGGAATGGTGAGGGAAGTTTCCGCGATGTTGGTCGCGATGACAATTTTGCGCCGGGGCGACGGCGCGAACACGCGTTGTTGATCGCCGGAACTGAGCCGGCCAAAAAGGGGAATGATTTCCGCGTCGCCGGAAAGGCGGCCTTCCAGAAACTGGCTGGTTTCGCGGATGTCCCGTTCGCCCGGCATGAAAATCAAAACATCGCCCGAGTCGGTTTCGTAGAGCATTCGTTCCGCCGCCTGCACGGCCGCGTCCACGTAACTGACTTCGCCGCGTTCCTCGGAAGCGGCATCGAGCGGCTGGTATTGCACCTCCACCGGATACATGCGGCCGGAAACTTCGATGACGGGCGCGTTGTCGAAATGCCGCGAGAAAGCCTGCGTGTCGATCGTGGCGGAGGTCACGATCAATTTCAAATCCTTGCGCCGGGCCAGCAAGCCCTTCAAGTGGCCCAGCAGAAAATCGATGTTGAGGCTGCGCTCGTGCGCCTCGTCCACGATGATGGCGTTGTATTCGGAGAGATTGGGATCGCCCTGGGTTTCCGCCAGCAGAATGCCGTCGGTCATCAACTTGATGTAAGTTTGCGAATTGGAGCGGTCATCGAAACGAATTTTACATCCGACCTCGCGACCCCACGTGACGCTCAGTTCCTCGGCGATACGGCGCGAAATCGAAAGTGCCGCCACGCGCCGCGGCTGTGTGCAGCCGATTTTGGCTTCGATACCCAGCCCGGCCTCGAGGCACATTTTGGGAATCTGCGTGGTCTTGCCCGAGCCGGTTTCGCCCGCCAGCACCACCACCTGGTTTGCCCGGATCGCGGCCACGATTTCGTCCTTGCGGGAAGTGATCGGCAGATCCGGCGGGTAGGTTGTGCGCGGGACGTTGACGCGCCGCTCCTCGCGCAAGGCGATGGACGCGCGGACCTCTTTTAACAATCGATCAAGCAGCGCGTCGCGATGGGTCTCATGATGACGGTCCCGCAAGAGCCGGCCGAGCCGCCGTCCCAGCCTGACCCAGTCGGGCAACAGGCATTGGGGCAGCAGCGTCCTCAATTCTTCGATGCGGGCGTCAGCCATGCAGGAAGGTTCACTGTAACAGGTCCTGCCCGCGCTGCAAAGCCGCGGACGGTGGCGGGTGAAGGCCCCCGACTTATCGGGCGGCCGCCGGTTTGGGAATGCGACTTTTGAATCCGGCGACCTTTGCCTCGAAATCCGAACCGCCTTCCTCAAGATACTTCACCTGCTCGAGCCGGGCGATTCGTTCGAACCGCCCGACAACTTGTGCGTAACCATCGCCGACGACCGCCGGGCCGCGCACGCATTGGACGTATAGCAGGGGCAATTCGGCGCGCTCGACGCGGCGAGTCAACGGCGCGTCGCCTGCGGCCAGTTGTTCGGCGCGAGCGAAGATCGCGGAGGCCTCAGCCAAATAATTCGTGGTCAAAAACGGCGCATCCATTGGATAGCGAATTCCGCCCGGTGGGGAGGCCATCGCAGCGGCGTATTCTTTTCGCAGGCGCCGCAACAATTCTTCGTATTCTTCCAGTGCCGGTGCGGCTTTGCCGTAGTGACCCTGGATGAAATCGTGAGCGAGTGCCTGCTCATCCCAGGCGGGATTCCAGAGCAGTTTCGCGCATACCCATGATTTAAGCTGATCCCGTTCCGCCGGACTTTGATAGCCGCCTTGAAGCATCACGCCCTCCGCGTGGTTCGCCACCCAGAAACGAATATTCGCCACCATGACATCGAGGTTCGGCATCGGGGCGAGGTAATGGCTGAAGTTGACGTTGTAATCCCAGATATAGATTCGGTTGTGCACCGCGCCCCAGGCGCTCACCAGTTTCGCCACATCGCATTGTTCCGCGGGCGTGAAGGGATGCGACCACGCGCCGACCGCGTCGTTGCAAAGGCGAATGGCCACATTCTTGCGCGGGCGCACCGTCTTAGGCACTTGAATGGTTTCCAGATAGGCGAGCGTGTCGATGATGACGTTCGGATGGTCCGCCTCGATGGCTTGTGCCACCTGATTGACGAGAAAGAGCTGGTTGGCCATGTCGGAGCCCTCGGCATCGCGCAGCTTTTTGCAGCGCTCGCACAGACAACTGACCTGGATATCGTTCTTGGAGACGCTGAGAATCTCCGTGTGCGGGTTGTCCTTGAGCACCTGTCGCACGTACTCGGTGGCAATTTTAATGACGTCTGGATCGGTCGCGCACAGTTGGGCGGCGGAACGCGTGCCATCGGCAGCCTGCGCAAAATATTCGGGGTGCGTTTTGAAATATTTGTCCGGCGGCACCATCTGCGCGGCAGTGTGGACGAACATGTTCGCGTAATCCATATGGCCGCCTTGCGTTTCCGGCACTGCCGCGTTCGGCGCGTTGGCGCGATTGCGCAATGACCAATTGGGATCGAAGGCGCACGCGTAGAAGGGATCGCGAATTTTCAGTTGTGGCACGTAGCGGCGCGCGACCGGGGCGATGACCAGCGTGTTCGTCTTCGGCAGCCGAATCGAATCGCTCGCGTAATACCGCCATCCCAGGTCTTCCTCCAGCAAGGCGTAAACGGCGTTAAAGACACCGCGCGCGCTGCCGCCCGTCAGCACGATCTGGCCGTGGTTGACCGCGATGGAGTAACCTTCGTCGCCGAGGGCCGCATCAGTCCGTATGGCGATGCCGCTTCGTGTGGACTTGCCGGATTTAATTTCCACCGTCGCGCCCGTGATCTCCCTGAGCCAATGCCGCAATTCGACCGCGGCATTGGTTTCCTGGAGGGTCGGCTGTGCGGGGATTTCGATGTTGCCCCGGGGCTTGCCTGACTTGACGATTTTCACCGCGCCGGCTGCCTTGCCTTGCGGTTTGAGCGCATTGACCCATTGGGCCGATGCCTGGACCCAAAGAAGGCACGCCACGATTACCAGCGCGAGCCGGCCATTTGTTTTCATGAAGGAGGGTTAAGCAGGGGTTTGAATCCGCGGGAAGTAAAGCCACAGGTGCCCGAGGTCATCGTCCTCGCCGAAAATGATCTGTCCGTCCCGCCCCGTTACTGCGTCGCCGAACACGTAGCCGTAGCGCCGCCGCTCGAGCACGGAGATGGCCACACCGAGATTGGTGGCCTGGCGGGTGCGCGGGTTGTAACAAAACATTTTCGCCATGTCCGCGCCGCAAAAGCCGAACACCCGGCCGTCGTTGGTTGCGGCCATTGGCCCCACCGGCGCCAGGAGCGTGCGGGCCAGCGGCCCGCTGAAGCCGCTCGCTTCATCAAACGAGAAGAGTTGGCCATCCGCGTCCGCGGTGTAGAGCAGCGCGTTGTGCGGATCCCGGGCCCACGTCAGTGGCGAAGAGCCCCATGCGCCCTTTGGCAGAGGCACGGCGTTGCGTTCGATTTTTCCCGAGGCGACATCATAGCGCCAGAGGTGCGCCGAGCCGTCCCGCCCGAAAACGCCGCCTTTGGAACCGAGCGCCAGTCGTCCGCTGCCCGGCACCTCTCCGATAATTTTGATTTTTCCGCCGTCGATATCGACGGTGAACAGATGTCCGGTCGTGGCGCCCACCATGATTTTTTTGGAAGCATCCATCACCGCGTGGACAATGGGCTCGTCATTGACCCTGCCCAAATCCACAAATTCCGGACGGCTAAAGCCCCATTCCTGGATCAGGTCAAACGGCAGCGATTCAAAGCCTCCTGTGACCACCCGGCCACCGCCCGGCCCGTTAACGCACGCGGCGAAACGCGTTTTGCCGCAGCCGATCGCCGCGCAATGATTCGCCCCCTCCACCGTGCCGCGATCAAAGACCACGCCGGTGACGCCGTGAAATATTCCCACGAACAGATGCGACGCCCGCCCGCTCGTGCCGCCGTAAATCATGCCGTCATCCGAGACCGCCAGCGCCGTGATGTGGCTTTCGTCCGCGGGGATGGGAATGCTTGCACCGGGAAAGCACGTCGGGAACGCTGCCATCGTGCCCTCTTTCGTAAACGTCCCATGGACGATCTCATCCGTCAGCGCCTTCGCCTCGGGTGAGTGCAGGTCATACTTCGGCTTTTTGGTGTCGCTCATGATGACTTTTTATCCCCACATCCGAATGGGCAGGTGAGCGTTGTTTTTCTTTCGCGAGGCCGGCAGTTGCACCTTGAAAATGCCCACGGGCTTGGTGCCGACGATGCCGAAAAACAAATCGCCGTTGTGGTCCACCGCGCCGCGGGAAACATACTGGGCAGGATGCGTGGGATGTCGCAGCAACGTGACTTCCTCCCGCTGCAAGGTGGCGGGATTCAAGCGCCAGACCACACCCTCGCGATCGGGCCCCTCGGCTGGCATGGGATGAAACTTCGGATCACGCCAGCGCGAGGCGACGTAATACAACTGCCCGTCTCCGGCAAAAACCAAACCGCCGCAGTGATCCGTAAAGGTGTCCAGCGCGAGCGTGGGATCGCGCTTCTGTGTCGCCGGGCCGAGGTCCTCGACCTTTGGCCACTCGCCTTCGTTCGGCCAGATGCGCATCAGGCGAGGCTCGGCGATCCACGTCACCGCGTAAAAGGATTCCCCGTCGGGCGCCGGGGCGACGTCGTAAAAAACGCTGTGCCACCCGGATTGAAACTCAGGATTATGCGGCAATACGTACGGGGAGCGCTCGAGGCGATCCTTTTCGGGGTCGTAACGCACGAGGTGGCCGTAGTCATCGGTTGTCCAGACGCGATGTTGGCGGTCGAGAAAAAGAGTTTGGGCGTTGATGGAGCCGATGCGGCCGACGTCCCGGCGCGTGCGCTTTTTCAGATCGAAGATGAAAAAGTGATCGCGCGGATAACTCAGGGCGTAGAGCAGATGCCGCTCTTCATCGTGCAACAAGCAACGGCAGCCCTCCTTCGGCAGCATGGTGTCCCACCAAAGCACTTCGTCTTTTTTGGTGTCGAATGCGACCAACGCACTCCCGCGAAAGCATCGTTTGGGATCGTGCCATGACAGCCAGGGCGAATACGCGGGCTGATCAATCGGCGGGCCCGACAGATGCGTGGCCATATACAACACACCGTCCGACATCGAAGGCGCGAAGCTGTAGTGAATCTTGCATTGCGTCGCGCGGCCGGAATCACCGGGGTCATTCACCATCTCATCCAGCGAGAACAGATAGTCGAGCGCGTCCTTCTGCTCATTGTAACGAACCAGTTTCACCACGCCGCCGGGAACGCTTTCGGCGCACGCCGCCGCGTAGATGCGGCCGTCGGGACCGACCGAGAGCGACCAGCAAGTGTCCGCGTCGGGATGGCCGGTGAAGGGATACCAGGTCGTGGGATAAGCTTCTCCCTTAGCGCTGGAGGCGGAAGCGGTGCCGGATGAAGGATCGGCCGCCATGGCCGGCAGCACCAGCAAGCCAGCGGCGGCATTGGCGCTGCTTATCAGAAACTCGCGTCTTTTCATGCTCATAATAAAATCCGGCGGATTGCCTGCAGAACCCAAACGCTTTTTCCGAGTCGCAGTGTGCGGCGAACGTGGGCGCAGGACAAGCCCGGCAACTCAGCCCGGCAACTCAACGCAGCAATTCCTGAATCTCATCCCAGCTCAACGACGCCGCAAATTCCTCCTCGCCGCCGATGGTTGCCTGGATGATTTCGCGTTTGCGATTTTGGAGCGTGAGGATCTTTTCCTCGATGGTGTCGCGCGTGATCAGTTTGTAGCTGGTCACGACTTTTGTCTGGCCGATACGATGGGCGCGGTCGGTCGCCTGGTCCTCAACCGCGGGATTCCACCACGGATCGAAATGCACCACCGTGTCCGCGCCCGTCAGGTTCAGGCCGACGCCGCCCGCCTTGAGGCTGATGAGAAACACCGGGATGGCGGCGTTGGTTTGGAAACGTTCCACCACCGCGCCGCGATTGGTCGTGGAGCCGTCGAGATAGCAGAACTCAATGCCCTCAGCCTCCAGTTTTTCCCGGAGCAACGTCAGCATCCCCACGAACTGGCTGAACACCAGCAGGCGATGGCCGCCGTCGATCACTTCCTCCAGCAGTTCGCCGAACATATCGAGCTTGCCCGAGGTGGAGGCCGCGGGGCCGGGTTCGGAGAAATTTGCGGCCGCGTCGCCGGTCTGCTTTTCGAGCTTGAGCAGCCGCAGATCGCAGCACACCTGCCGCAGCCGCAACAAGGCTGTCAGCACCACCATGCGGCTCTTCGCGATGGCTTGCGGGCCCACAGCTTCGAGCACTTCCTTGCGGCTGGCTTCGATGATCTGTTGGTAAACGCCGCGTTGATCGGGTGTCAATTCGCAGAAGGAGACCTGTTCGAGCCGCGCCGGAAGATCGGATGCGACCTCCTGCTTGAGCCGCCGCAGCATGAAGGGACGCAGCCGCCGCGCGAGCCGCGACTGGGCCTCCGCGCTTTTTTCCTTCGCGATGGGCAGTTCGTAGCGCTCGCGAAAATCCTTTGCCGTGCCAAGGTAGCCCGGCATGAGAAAGTCGAAGATGGACCACAGATCGAGCACGGAGTTTTCCAGCGGCGTGCCGGTCAGCACGAGGTGATGCCGCGCCTTCACGGCCTTGACCGCCTGCGCGTTTTGCGTCTGCCGGTTCTTAATGTGCTGCGCCTCGTCGAGGACCACCGTGTCAAATTCCCACTCGCGATAACGTTCCGCATCGCGCCGGATCAGCGCGTAACTCGTGACGATGAGGTCGTGCGATGCCGCCTGATCGAAGAGCGCATGACGGTCCGGTCCGTGCAACGCGAGCACTTTCAGCCCGGGCGTGAATTTTCGCGCCTCCGCCACCCAATTGAAAACGAGACTGGTGGGGCAAACGATCAGGTTCGGCAGGCGCGGCGCGGCGGTGTCGCCAGCCCACGCGTCCGGCTGCGTGCGCAGCACGTTGAGAAACGCCAGCGTCTGGAGCGTTTTGCCGAGGCCCATTTCATCGGCGAGAATGCCGCCGAAACCGTGCTCGCGCAAAAAGCCCAGCCACGCCACGCCCTGCTTTTGATAGGGCCGCAGCACGGTTTCGAGGGGGCCGAGCGGGGGACATTCCAATTTCGCCTCACCGCTTTGCTTTGCGGCGCGCTCGCGCCAGGCGGCGGGCGCCTGTAATTTCCAATCAGCATGCTGCCGCAGCGTGGCTTCAAGAAAGCCCGCCTGCTGGCTGGAGATGCGGTAGCCCTCCGCGTGTTGTTGCGGAGCACAGTCGAGCAGCACCTCCTGCAATTCCTCCACCGCGCCGGTATCGATGATGACCGTTTTGCCGTTTTTCGAGCGCGTATGACTCTGACCCGAGAGAATCAGTCGCTGGATTTCCGCCGCGGAAAATTTTTCCCCGCTGCTGGTGGCGAAAACGACGCCGAGATCGAACCATTGCACGCCCGACGAGGTGATTTGAAATTGCGGCTCGACGCGCTCGAGGTTTTTCATCGTGCGGTTTTCCAGTTGTTCGTCGAGCGTGACCTTCCATTCGCGCTCCAGCTTCGGATATTCCCGCGCGAAGAAATTCAACACCGCGTTCTGGCCGGCCAATTGCATTTTTCCCTGGCTGTCGGGCCGCGAAAAACCGCTGCTTTGCAGGCGCGCCAGCGCAAGGCGCTCGGCGTTGAAATCGCGCGTGGAATAACGCGTCGGCACGTCGGCGTCAGGCAGCCACACAGTTTCGTCGGCGGCGGTGACGCCGACGGTCATGATTCGGCTGCCGTAGGCGCATTGCAGCAGGGCGTTGAGTTGCGCGAGTCCGCCTTTCAACTCGAGCAAGAATCTGGGCGCCTGTGGTTCCAGCGTGAAATCGGCGGGCGAGAAATTGGCTTCAATGCCCCCGGCTGTCTGGAGTTGCGTCCATTGCTGGCTGAGAAATTGCGGGATTTGCGAACGCGGGATGCGCACCGGACCGCGGAAAACATCCTTCGCCGCCGCCGGAATGCCGAGCGGCTGAAACGTCTGCTTTTGCCACGCCCAGTCACCGACCATCACCAATGGCGCCGATTTATCCTTCAACGCGACCACGATTTCGCCGTTCGCTTCGAGCGTGGCGCGGAGCGGCAGGGGCAGGGGCGTTTTTGTCACGGTCACCTCGGTGGATTTTCCGAGCGTGAGGTTCGGATGCTCCGCGAGCAGCGGCAGCAGCGCGGCGAAATCGTTCGCCTCCATTTGCAGGACGGCGGGCGTCTCGCCATTCGTCAGGTTTTCGAGGTGGTCAAGAATCGAGTTATCCGCGGCGGAGAAAGCGAAGGCGCGTCCTTTCGGCAACGCGTTCAACGGGCCACGACCGCCCGGCCATTTCCCCTCGAACACGAGCATCACTTTGCCGCGCGCGATCGCCTGGTCCACATTCGGCGGCAGGATGATGAACAGTTCCGCCGGCTCACCGGCGGCGCCGCGCTGCAACGACGGCGTTTTGCGCGGCGGCTGACTTTTCGGTGCCCCGGCGGGGGATGTTCGCGCCGGCGTGGGCGCCGCTTGGGGCTTTTGCGCGTTGAGCCAGCGCAGGCCGACCGCCACACCGTGCGCGCAAATCTTGCCCCACTCCCGCGCGTCGCGGCAGGTGCAGAGATTTTCGATGTCGATCTCGCTCTTGATGACCATGGAGGCGCGAAACGAAGTCCCGCCTCCCTGAACGACGCCGCGCAGCAGCGGCGGTTCCCAGAACGAACTCACGACCTCGCCCTGCTCGATATACGCGCGGGCGCGCTTCATCACTTCCCAACCCGCGGCCTTGCTGAGCAGCGCTTCTGTGAGTTCAACTGGCATTGGCTCCACTATGCGGCCGGGTGACGCCGCCGTTCAAGGACACAAGACTTGGGAAGATGGATTTCACAGGAGAACGCGAAGAGAACGGAGCGAAGTGTCGCGCATCCGTTTAGTCTGACCGACGTCCCGGAGGGACGATCGACAATAGCCCAGCGTTTCCAACGCTGGGAAACCGCCCCAACCTGATAAGTCCCGGAGGGACGACTGAAGATAACCGCCCGTGGTAAAAACGGTGAGGAGTTTCGCCCTACAGGGGCGGGGCGTTTTTCGGATTGTTTCCCGGGCCTCCGTTCGCGCCGCTCGCGTCAACCCGGGCTATCACGTATGCGGGCTTTCAGCCCTTCGGAGCCCCATCCCGTGTCCGTTATCTCCGCGTTCTCCTGTTAAAAATCTCCCTGTTTTCGGTCAGCTCGCCGGGAGTTTTTTGCGGGGGAATTTGTCGGGGTTGTTGGTGAACATCGCGTCCACGTCCAGGTCGTAAAGGTAATGGGACATCTCGGCGGCGACGCTCGGATACGGCTTTTCGTCACCGGCGTAGAAGGTGTAAGGCACGACCTTCAGTCCCTGGGCGTGCGCGGACTTCACCAGCGCGGCGGTGACATCCTGTTTGGCGGGGCCGACGGAGTCCGCGACGGCCTTCGCCTCCTGGAAGACTTCCGGCGTCCATTCGGTGTTCTTGCTGAAAAGGTAGAGCGTCGGCCATTTGACCTTATATTTATCGCGCAACTTCTGGAGGCTTGGCTTGCTGAACGACTGGAGAAAAACCGGCGTCTTCGCGTTGTCCGCCTGGGGGCTCTCGAGGCCGTTCTTTTTCAATACCTGCATCACGAGGTCCTCCATGTCGAACCCGAGCTTGCCATAAAATTCCGGCCCCTTGGTTTCGGGACACAAACCAGCCTTGCCACGGATGGCGTCGATGGCCTGCTGCCAGGTGGGAATGACGGTGCCCTTGAATTCCGCGCCCTTGTACGACCCGGCGTCGAGCTGCTGGATTTCCTTCACCGTGAACTCGTGCAGATACCATTTCTTCACCTTCTTCCCTTTGACGGTTTCCTCCTTGAACCGATCGGGAAAGACGTCGCGCACATTCGTGATGCGCTCCAATGAAAAATCATGACAGCACATCAGCACGCCATCCTTGGAGATGTGCAAATCCTGCTCGACATAGTCCGCCCCCTGCTTGATCGCTAGGGCATACGCGGGCAGCGTGTTCTCCGGCGCATACGCGGAAGCGCCCCGATGCGCCACGACAAATTTCCGGCCGGAATGATAAGGATCGGTCGCCGGGGCGGCGGTCTCCGCCGCCGGGGCCCTGAACAATGCCGGGCCGAACATCGCGCCGCCGCCACCCAACAGGGAGAGTTTGAGGAAAGCTCTGCGTTTCATCGCCGGGATAATCGTCATGCCGCCAGCCTGCTGCCTCGGCAATCCCGCGCAAGATTTTTTGTTGTGATAATTATACAGTGATTAAAACGTGTTGACTGAAGACTCGAAAGGCTGCGCTGCAAAAGAATGGGCTGTGTGGAACGATGCGCGTCTGCCAAATCAACTTGCTGACGACGGACGCCAGCGGCGGAGCGCGGGTCCCGCACGCGGGATCCGCGCTCCGTTCGAAAGGAGCCTCTGGTTGCCCGGGAGCCTTAATTGTGAACGTAATGTTCTTGGCTTTTTGTGGGTGCGCGACTTAATTTGTCGATGGTCCGACACCGAAATGCATGAACGCATCCTGGCCTACAGATTGGCAGGGCCAAACACACCTCGACTGTGGCGCTGACGAGCAGATTTTGACTCTTATATCGACTCCGAGTTTGCCAAATGGGATTCACCAGAAGAGCTTTCAGCTGATTGTGGAGCAGTGGGATGCGATTTGGCCTGAATTCCAGACTGTGGTTATTAAGTTGATGGATCAATACAAACAGGATCCGCCAGATTGGAGTGCGGTGAGTGCGCTTTATGTGGAGCTTTCGGACGTGCCCATAGCTGAGGACGCCGAGTGGAGCCTTGGCATCGTATTTTCCGCGTCGGCTACGCTTTGGACGCTTCCTTATCGGGGATGGTCTGCGGTGCCAAGCAAGGCGCAGGCAATATGGTGATATGATTTCACATTCCTTGATGCTTAAACCTTCGCCACGACCAACGGGGCATTCGCAGGGGTGGGAATCATCAATGCTGCAAGTAAACCTCATTGTGCCTACGGGCTGCGACTACCAGATCGGATTGGGAGCGGAGATCATGTGAAAAAGCTGCCTGCCAACTCTCGAACAGGATCCAAAGTTCCTCAATTTCCATTTTGGTGGGTATTCGCCGTCAACGCATGCGTCGTAGGGATTACCAGTGAATTCTTTTTTCTTCCGCGTGGAACTCCAACGCGACCGATGGGATTGGCCGCGGCCATAGTTTTACTCGTGCCAGCGGGGTTTGCCGGAATCATCCTTGGCATGCGGAAATGCTACGAACGCATGCCGTACCAATGGCTCGTGATAATTCTTGGATTTTCTCCTTTCCCACTGGCCATACTGTTGTTTCAACTGGCTCGAATGCTTCGCGGTTTCATTGTCGAGCCATGAGAATTACATAGAAACGCTATCGAAATTCCCGGTGGATGCTCTTGCTGCTGCGACTAAAAGCAACGCGCGCCTTTTGGACTGCGGCGGTAGAGTGGTGACGGCGACGCTGCTTTCGGAGCGATGCCAGAGTAAACGATATTAACGAGCGTCACCATTTCGGAACCGCCTGCCAGCCTTAGCCGCTTCCACACGCCAAAGGCGCGTGGCGTCATGGCGGACTTGCCGCCGCAGTCCAAAATGTCCTTTGGCTTTCCGTAGGGGCGGGGTGTATTATACGAGTAAGTTGTCGTATATCCATTGATGAGCCGCCATGGAACGTTCACGCAAAACCAACGGGGTGCCGACATTCTTTGAGCATTGGGGATTGTTGTTCACCGCCGCTGTCAGTCTGCTGACAATGCAGGTGCTTCTGTTTTTCGAGCAATTGAGCGGCGCGCCGTGGATCTGGTTTTTTGCGGCGGGTTTCGGGTTGTTGATCATCGGCGGCTGCCTGGTCGTTTACGCGAAGCTGCCGGCGTATCGGAACGGGCATTTTTTCACATTCGGCGTCAGGACGGTGCCGGGGCATTTGGCCGGATATTATCGGTGGGGCTGGCGCGTGTTTCTATTTGGCGTGGTGTTGTCGCTGTGTTTGCTGTTGTCCAAATCATCATGACCTCGCAGTCGAACTGCTGTTAGCGGGAGACGCCGATGCGATGTTTTTGCATGAGCACCAAGCAAACGCTGTCTCTCCTCGGACTGCTCGGCCTGATTCCCCTGGCGGTCTGGCTGACCTTCAAAGCCGGCTTCGGTGACTACGTCTTTTTGGAAATCCTTGGCTCTCTGTTGGGTGTCCCGTTGCTGATTTATGCTTTCGTTCGGGAGCAGACGACCAGTGATAAATCGGAGGGTGTGCCGAAAAAAGCCGTGATTACGACTTTTTGCGTGATTGCAGCGTGGGTTATATATTGCGCCTGGCGGACGTTATCCAGTTGAGGCATGTGATGAAAGAATCTGAAGAATCGTGGGAAGTGATCCGAGCGCGAGGCCGTAATCGATTCTTAATACGCAGCATCTTCCGAGTGGCTTGGATTTGCGGGTTGGCGAGTGTGGTGATTGAGTGGGGACTAATGCTGTTCGGGCATAACATTGTCATTTCAGAGATCGTCGCCCGATGGGCTTTTTTCTCGGTGGCACTCGGCGCCAGTTTCGGCTTTACGCAGTGGCGCGACAACGAGGAGAGATTTCAAAAGGACGTTCGCGATGAAAGCCAGCGATAACAAGGCTTTGAGGTTGGAAGAGGTGTTCGCCCGCGATCGCAAAATCAGGCGCTAGCCGTCAATTTATATGGTCCTTTTTATATTGCTCGCCATTACGGTCATTTTGCCAATCGCATGGCTCGTTGCAGAGTTCAATGGCCGCCCCGGCGTGAGGCGCACGCTTGGCCTTTTGGCGTTGCTATGGTCGTTCGGCGTTGCCGCGTTGGTTGGGAGTTTGGGCAATTTCAATGCAAATATCTATTTCACGGATGCGACCAAAGATTTATTGGACGCGTCGGTTGGCGCTCTCAAAACGGGAAAGACAGACGTGGTTATTCGAGAGTGGACCCGCGCCAACGAAGAATTTCATCCAACTTATGAAAATCGGGCCCGCTACCGGCAGATTGTTGACCAGGCGATTGAAGGGATGAAAAAGCCGTGAAAGCTGTCATCCGGTGGAATCCATGGCAGCTGAAGTTTTGAGGTGATATAATCGCATGCCCAGTCCCCAAAATATCGCAGAATCCTTTCGTGATTTGGATTTTCACGATTATACGTTCCTGGACGTGCGAGTGTTGCCTGGCCAGGTTCGTGGAGAGACCAAACAGTCGGTCGTTGAGATTCAGTAGCACCAATATTCGGAAAAAAAGCTGAGTTCGATTCGATTCTCCGGCTGCGCGAATTTGCGGGTGGCGATGGATTTTGATGTGCTAACTCAGAATCTTCCGTGCAATACCTCTGGCGTGGACGCTCATGCAAACGTGGATCGCCTCCGTGACCTGATGCAGTCGCAAAAGAAGGATTGGGATGTCCAATACGCTACCGGAGTCGTTTCACCACTGACCAAAAAGCTGGCGGCCATGGATGACCTGATTTTATTTCGCGTGCAGTTTTGCGGCGGCACGGTGGAAGTGATCGCGCGGGATTATGAGGTGCTGATGGTCGAGAAGGAATAAGCAGCCAGCCAGTTCGAGATTCACCTGCGCAGCCGTTTTGTCTGTCGAGTTAAATTTCGTCGAAAAGATTGGGATTCATCCGCCGCTCGGAAACATTCTGCAGAATTCCACATCAACAGAGGAGGGCCGTGACCGCACGGGTTTTACCGACTTTCAAAATCGAGTCGAAGCTCGTGAAATATTTTTATCAAATCGCGGTGGCCCTTCTTATCGTTTGTGGATTGGCGCGTATGCCGCCGTCAATGGCGGCGTGCCCGCTATCCATGGCCACTTGAGGGAATGTCGCCCCCATTCCGGCCGACCGCATCCGCGTGGCGCCGTGATTTTCTGCGGGACCGCGAACGACGTGGGACTTTCGAATGCGAACTGGATTTTCCGACCATTGGACAGCATTTGTCCAACCCCCCGGTTTAAGATCGCGACGTTGGATTTATGTTCTTTGAAAATAGCGGGGTGGGAAGGGAGAGCGGGACCGAGGGCTGAACGGTTTTTGGTAAACTCCCGGCCCGGTTTGAAATGTAGGGGCCAGGGAGTCACAGGCTGGAGATCAGCCGGCAGGCCGGAGTGCGAGAGCCCGCCTTCGCTGTCCATTTTTACATTGATGGTGACGCTGGGGACAGGGTTGGAAGCGGCCCTCTACGGGTGTTTCATGGAGGGTTACGGGTTGGCTCGCTATGTTGCCCAGCGCGGTTTTCCCGAGCGAGGGGAAAATTCACGAAAATGTAAATTTTACCAAACGAACCCAACTCGAGAAATGTGCAAATGAGGCAAGGGTAGATTGTTAGCCGCATTTTTCGGTGATTTTTCCCATGAAAAACGAACCCAAATCGGGCCAAGACGAAGCCAATAACCCTCTTGGTGCGGCCCGGCTTGGGGAATTTCGGAATGTGGATTTGGAAAAGGAGAATGGGAAACCTAAACGCAACCTAAACCCAAACGGTTGCGAGGAAACGGTGGCAGGGTTTAAGGGTGCGTCGCGACGATTCAAGCGGTTCGCACCGGAGATTGCATCAAGGGCGATACCGTTGATTGGCGACCGGGATGGGGAGAATGGTGATGAATTCGGGAGCTTTGATGATCCGTGACGGCAGCGGGAGCGACGTGAAAGGGTTGACTGGTTGAGGAAGCATTGGGGTGAGGTGATGTGGGAAAACTAGAGGAGACGCTCATCGACGGCCCCCCGGATGCTTCGGCACTTCTGTGCCTTGGGCAAGGACGAATGACTATTACCTGCCTTGAAACTTTTGCCGTTGCTGCTTTTGGTGGACAGCGAAAGTGTTTTGACATTATGGTTAACCGGCATTGCATACCATGAACCGCCGCCAATTCCTCAAAAAAAGTTCCGTCGCCGCCCTTGCCGTGGCCGCCGCCCGGTATGTGCCCACCACGTTTGCGGCGGAAAAAGCCAAACGCGTCGGGCTCATCGGCGCGGGCTGGTATGGCAAAAGTGATTTATGGCGGCTTATGCAGGTGTCGCCCGTTGAGCTGGTTTCCGTTTGCGACCCGGACAAACACATGGTCGCGGGCGCGCTGGAAATTGCGCATCAACGGCAGCCTTCCGCCAAACCGCCGCGCACGTATAACGACTATCGCGAGATGCTGAAGGAAAAGGATCTCGACATCGTCATCGTGGGCTCGCCGGATCACTGGCATGCGTTGCATGCGATTGCGGCCATGGAGGCGGGCGCCGATGTCTATTGCCAGAAGCCGATCAGCCGGGATGTGCGCGAAGGCGAAGCGATGGTGGATGCCGCGCGGAAGCTGAAGCGGGTGGTGCAGATCGGCACGCAGCGCAAAAGCACGCCGCACCTGATCGACGCGAAGAAGCAGGTCGTCGAAGGCGGTTTGCTGGGGAAAATTGGCCACGTCGAGATGTGCTGTTATTTCCACATGCGCGCCAACGGCAATCCGCCGCTGGAATCGGTGCCGGACTTTTTCGATTACGAAATGTGGACCGGCCCCGCGCCGTTGCGTACGTATGATGGCCTGCCGCACCGGCGCTGGTGGCGCACGTTCACCGAGTACGGCAATGGCATCACCGGTGATATGTGCGTGCACATGCTCGACACGGCGCGCTGGATGCTCGGCCTCGGCTGGCCGAAACGGATCACGTCGGCGGGTGGCATCTTTGTGGAGACGGGCGGCAAATCAAACATCTCCGACACTCAAACCGCGACGTTCGAATACGATAACTTTGATGCGGTCTGGCAGCATCGCACGTGGGGTCCGCCGGTGGACAAGGATTATCCGTGGGCGTTGTTCATTTATGGTGACAAAGGAACATTGAAGGCAAGCACGATGCGGGCGGATTTCATTCCGAACGATTCGAGCGCCAAGCCGATTCATTTCGAATGTGTTTTCGAACGGGAAAAATTTCCGGAAGACGTGACGGAGAAGGACATCGAACTCAATGCCGCACCCGCCACGCGGCTGCACATGCGCGATTTCCTCGCGGCCGTCGGAACGCGGGGACGTCCCGTGGCCGATATCGAGGAAGGACATATTTCCACGTCGAGCTGCATCATGGCCAATCTGGCGATGGATCTGGGCCGGCCGATCGTTTTCGATCCAAAAACCAGGATCGTGGTGAATGACCCGGAAGCGACGCAGCGTCTCCGCCGTCCCTACCGCGAGCCGTGGAAACATCCGGCGGCCTGAAGAATGGGGCTGATCAATCTCGGTTTGCAGGGGGGGGCACACGGAGAGTAAACTGGCGTTGGGGCAAAGGATTGAATTAGGAGTGGAGCGGGTGATGGGAATCGAACCCACGTAGCCATTCCATACGAAGAATATCGCGTTTTTCCAATAAAATAGCCCTTCTTGAACATCGTTGACAGACTTGCACGTTAGCAGATAGATTAGCAGGTATGGCGAGCGTTCACCGTAGGCCCAACTCGAAATACTGGCATGCCGCCTGGCGCGCGAGTGATGGGAGCTTAATTCTCAGATCCACAAAGCAGACAGACCGCACCAAGGCCAAAGCGTTCGCGCTCGAATGCGAGCGGGCAGAGAAGAAAGCAGGCGCGGGCACCCTCACCGAATCGCAAGCGCGTGACATTTTAGATGATATTTTGAAACGAACCGACACTGGGGAGTCTCTGCGGTCAACGCCAATCAAAGGCTATTTTCTTGAATGGCTAGCAGGAAAAGAGGCAAACAAAGCGGCCGGAACAGCAACGCGCTACAGCAAGTCAGTAAAGGAGTTTTTGAAACATTTAGCGGATAAGGCGGACAAGCCATTGACCAGTTTGACCCCGCGTCAGGTTGAAAGCTTCGTTACCGCGAGAAGGAAATTGGGCCTTTCCCCGAGCACGGTTCGGCTTGATGCAAAAGTCATCCGCACCGCATTAAACTACGCGCGGCGCAAGGGGATGATTAACACAAATCCTGCCGAAGCAGTGGACCTCCCGGATAA
The DNA here is from genome assembly GCA_044223735.1 of Limisphaerales bacterium. Lineage (GTDB taxonomy): Bacteria > Verrucomicrobiota > Verrucomicrobiia > Limisphaerales > UBA8199 > JBGALR01. Next base: position 180,429 of record JBGALR010000003.1, read on the forward strand.
TGACAACGTGGAGCGGGGAGCGTTTTCTGCAGGTGAAATAAAGTTGCTGGTGGATGAGGCCAAAGGCGAATGGAAATCACTGATTTTGATCGCCTATTACACGGGTGCGCGGCTGAGCGATTGTTGCCGCATGGCGTGGACCGGTGACCATACGATAAACACTGCGCAAGGCCAACTCCGGGAAGGTGTTGATTTTGAATCAGCCAGCATCACCTACTGGCAAAACAAAACACGAAAGCTGCTAAAACTGCCTTTGCATCCGGATCTCGAAGAGCACCTTAGCAAGTTGGCCAGCTCAGACGCCGTAGAGAAATTCATAATGCCTGGAATGGCGCAAAAGGGGCCCGGCGGCCGACATGGTCTGTCCCAGTCGTTTAAGGAGTTGATGCGGCGGGCAGGGGTAAATTCAGAACCGGTTGAGCGAGCCGCCGGCGTGCGCACGCTTTGCCGAAAGAGTTTCCACGCTCTGCGACACAGTTTCACAAGTGCGCTAGCAAATGCGGGAGTGGCGCCAGAGTTACGAATGAAACTCACGGGCCACACGACCGAGGCAGTCCATCGCGGATACACGCACCACGAGATTAAAACGCTGCGTGATGCCATCACCAAAATTCCAACCTTATGAGCGCAGGTAACTGGACATTTGAGATCGACGGTTGGGCTTTAGCAAACCTTGTCGCGCAACCGAGGTTTTCCCAATTAGAGCAAGGGGAAGCGCTCAAAGCCGCCGTGATGCTGGCAAAAGAGGCGCACATGATTGCAGATGGAATCCCGCAGAGCTGGCGAGATTACATTTTCCGACAGGAGCCAATTCCCGGGCCTAAAAAGTGGCCGGCCACCACTGATGATTTTTACAGGTTCGTAATCAAAGCGAAAAATAAAGAAGATGCCCAACCGCGGCTAAGAGCATTTTTGCGCAGCGCCAATTTAGACCACTGCACGAAGCAGGGTCTATCAGGTAGTGGCCTGATAGCGGAAGCGGATCGTCTCACTGATTTGCATTTCCAATCGCTGAAAAGAATTGACCGTGACTATTGGAATGCGATGGCAACCGATTATTTGAATTGGTGGCTTGCGGCATCGACCGAAAATAAGCGCAAAGCAGGCCGCGCGAGGGCTGCGAAAGCCGCTCAAAAGAAGTCTAAAAAAACTTCTTGACCGGTTTTTTTTCCATTCTGCTTCAACTTCAAAGCGTAGAACCCCCGCGATGCTGCCGGAGCGTAGCGTAATTCATCCGCGCTGCTTGCCTTAGCCCGCCATAAACAGCCGTGGCTCATTTGCGATTGTTTTCGCAATGAAACAAGCAACTACTACCGCCCCAGTCCAAACGGGCGAATCTGAAAGCCAGCAAGAATTTGGACGCTGGCGAGATGTGGACCGGCAATTCGGAATCAGGCGGGGGACCGCCTATAACCTGCTTCGCGACGGCAAAATTAAGGGCTGTCTGCTACGCGTTCGCGGGTCAAAGTCGGGTGTCAGGTTGTTTGATATGGCCAGCATCCGGGAGTTCATTCGCGGGCAAATGGATTCAAGCAAATGAACACCCCCAAGCCGCATATCGTCATCCACGTCACCAAGGAGTCGGGCAAGCCGCTCTGCGGGCTTTGCTGGAAGTCCTTCCAGTTCCTGCCGCCTTACACGCCGAGATTATACCGGCCGGACGGGGCGCAATTACCGTGTTGCTGGCTCTGCAGCGTGCACTTCGGCGCGGTGATCGCTGACGACGTCAAAGCGCTCTTTGGAACCGTCCCGCCATGGCTCCGATGAACTCCGACCGCATTGCCGATTATGATTCGGAAGCGGGCGCATTGGCTTGCGTGGTTTCCGAAACGGACGACGCGAGCGCATTGCTGGAGCAATTATGCGAGGCCGATTTTGACGACTTGCGCCATCTGGAAATTTTCCGTGCGCTACTTTTTCTGGACGAAGATAGCGAGCCGTTGAACGTCGTTTCCCTTGCCCGTTTCCTACTTGACCAGGGGAAAATGGACGCGGCCGGCGGTCGGGACTACGTGTCCGCGCTGCCAGAGGCTTCGCCTTCACCCGCAAATTTCAGCACGTATCATTCAGCAGTGAAGGATCGAGCTGCCCGCCGGGCCATTGTTGCCAAGGCGGAAGCTGAGATTCGGCGCGCTCACAACACTGCTGAGCCTGTGGTTTCATCCGCAGCGGGTAAGGTCAAATTGACGCTGCGCCGACCCAGCGAACTGCTGGCAATGGTATTCGATGATCAGGACGTGATTCTCGGGGACCGCATCCTTGCATTGGCGCAAAGTCTCGTTATCGCTGCCGCCGGCGGTTTGGGGAAGTCCAGGTTATTGCTCCAAGCTTGCGCGGCCATCGTTTCCGGCCGGAAGTTTCTGGCATTCGACACCGGCGGCGCGCCACTCCGTTGGCTGATTCTCCAAACTGAAAATTCAAACCGGCGTCTGCAGGAGGATTTGAAGCCGTTGCGAACGTGGCTGGGAGATGATTGGAGCAAGTTTGACCGGCAAGTGATGATTCACACGGTCGAAAACGATTCTGACGCTTTTGTCTCGCTGGATAGCCCGCGAAACGTTGCGAACATCGCCGATGCCATAGCCGACTTTCGTCCCGACGTGGTGGCAGTGGATCCGTTGAACGAGTTTTCGGCAGGTGACCTGAACAAGGATTCGGATATGCGGAACAGCCTGCAAATCCTTTCCCGCGTCTGTAGGCAGGGCAATCCGCAACGAGCCATCATCGCCCTGCACCATGCGCTAACCGGCCGCGGCGGGGCAGCCAAGGCGACGGGATATGACCGATCCAGCTTCGCGCGCAACAGCAAAACGCTTCACGCCTGGGCGCGCGGGCAAATCAACATTGCTCCGGTAGATGCCGATAACAACGAGCGCCTTGTCGTGGCTTGCGGCAAATGTTCCAACGGTAGGGAGTTTCCATCGTTCGGTATTCGGCTCAACTCCGAGACCAAGATTTACGAGTGCGACCCGTCTATCGATATCGATGCCTGGTCACAGGAAATGGCAGGCAAACCCAACAAGCCGCTTATGGGGCCCGAACGTGTGGCCGAATTGTGCGCCGGGCCGATGACCAAGGCTGAGTTGGCTAAGGCAATCATTGACGATTGCGGGTGCGTTAGACCGAGTGCCTATCGCTACATCGTCCGGGCAGAACAAGGCAGGAAGCTCTCCTTCAACAAGACCAATGGTCACTACCTTAAACGTTGATATGTCTCCACTGTGTCTCCGGAGAATTATCAGAGACAAGGGTGATACGTGTCTCCTGTCTCCGCAGCCCCGTAGGGGCGGAGACAGAGACAACACCCCGAGCATGAGCACCTATACGCACCCCGGAGGATATAGGTTTGGGTCCTTCCCAGGCCGTTTTCACGGGACAGGTTGCCGAACTGACGTTGCCCCGTATGCACATAAATTTCACCGGTAGTAGTAGTGGTGGTGGCAGTTGACTGCTTCACGGTGGTATATGAACGAAAACACTACTTCTGACGAATGGGCAACAGCACACGCGCTGGCCCGGGCTACAGGCTCAGCGGAGCGGCACATTGAAAAGTGGTGCCACATCGAAAGCGTTCCGACCAGCAAGCGCGGCAGTCGCACATTTTACGCGAAGAACCACGCCATTGCGGTTATCCGCGACCGGCAGCGGCCGCGCGACGAAAGCGAGCCGGACACGGGCTTGAAGGCATTGGCCGACAAAATCACGCTGTTGGAGCGCCGGGAAGACATGCTCAACGCGATCCTCAGCGTATTGAACAAGGAAAATGAAACGATGGTGGATGCCATCGTTGCGAACGCACCCCAAGACGTGCCTGTTGAAGTTCCGGAAAAATGCCCGGCATTTTCGGCGGAGCAAGCCGCCTGGCTGATCACAAACATCAACAAGCCGTGGACGAAGGGCTGGAAGATTGTGCCCAAAGCGGAGCGCGACCAGGTCGAAAAATCCTAAAATTTTTATGAAACTGTATTGCCGGTTCGACCTGAAAAATAACTTCAACGCAAAGCTCCTGGACGGGACCTATCCACCGACTTTGAGCGTCGGCGATTGCATCGTCGTCGGCAATCCGGAGACTCAGGAGTCAGAGCTATCACCGCAGGACAGAGACTTCGTGCACCGCTTGGGGCATTGGTTCGCCAAGGAAGGGAGCGAGGAAGCGCTGCAGGTCATGCACACTATCGAGTGGATGAAAAAGCGGGATGCGCGGGTTGAAGTCCTGCTGAAAAAGATCGGGTGCAAAAACGTTGCCGAGGCCCGCGGTCTCGAGCATCACCACGGCGGATTTTCCAGCGACCCGGGATCGGTTAACCCCGACCGCCGCGAACTCTTTGGGCTGTTGCTCGCGACGCCGCCGCCACCGCCGCAGAAAAGCGTGTTGAAAAAACTTTTCGGAAAATAACGCACCATGTTGAAGTTTGTTGTCACTCGGGACGTGGTAAATCCATGCCGGGCATTTTCTGCAATGGACGGTTCAAAGCCCGCGTCTCTGCTGCGGGGCGAGTTGATTAGCTTCAATGGAGTCACTGAGGAAGGCTTGGAACACCTGCCCGCTGAAGACATTGAAGTCATCAAACTCGCCCGCAGCTTCATCGCGCTGGCCACCAAGGAAAATATCGCGGCCGTCGAAGCCGACTTGAAAAAGGAGCGGGAATATTGGGCGGCCAGAATGGAAAAAACACCGTCCGGCGTCTCAGTATTCAAAGGCCTTCGCTCCTACTGAGGCTGCCATGATCAACACCGAACTGCGCTGCGTGTCGCTGAACCTTTCGATTGAAGCCATGGACGCCCCCGAGGCCGTGCGGAAAACGATCAACACAATGGCAACCATCATGGAAATCGGCGCGAACCGGGGCGCGGCCGCCGAACAATTTTGCCGGGTAATCAATGGGATGGAGAAGCTTCCAGCCATTGACCTATTCGGCTCCACGTTTTCCCAGGATGACACGGTGTTCCAAAAAATCCCGCTTGGTTACGCCGAAGTTTGCGCGGCTGACGATTGGGCCCGGATCCGTATCGGTGGCCTTATTACGTCGTGGAATTTCGACGTCGAGGACGTGATTCAGAAGATTGGCGCCGCGCCGAAAATCTACCTCTGGCTTGAAGATTGCATCGGCGGTTCTGCTGACATTGCCCAGCGCCTTTACAACGTGCTCGTCGAACGGGAGACCACCGTTGACGTTTCCGGCGCGTGCCTCAGTGCCGGAACGGTTCTGCTGCTTTCCGGAAAACATCGCCGCATTGCGAGAAACGCATACGTCGGCGTCCACTCCGGGAACATCACCGCTTTCGGGAACGCCGAATTTCTGCGCACTTCCGCCGCTTCACTGGATGAGTGGAACGCTGAGAAAATCAATCTCTTCAGCTCCCGCACCGGTCAGCCCGCGGCGACGGTCGAACAATGGTTTTCGGGCAAAACGTTTTATTTCAACTCCACGGACGCCGTGAAAATGGGCCTGGCGCATGAGATCGCCGTTGAATCGAGCGTCACCGTTCCCGCTGACGACAAGACCTGCCCGAATGAGATTTTCGCGCGCGACATGCTCACCCGGCTGCGGGCGATGTTTGCCGACGATCGGAAGTTTCGCGAAATCCTCGCCGCCACTTTGAAAGCCACCACCGCGCCTCAAATCACATGAAATTCATTGCCGCGCTCGCGGTCATCAACCCGCTCAAAACATTCCGCGTCGGAACCGGATATCCTGCCACGCTCCAAATCGGGGACGTGGTCGAAATTGGCGACCCGACTTCCACCAACGAAAAGCAGCTCACGCGCGGCCAACGGCAAATCCTGAAGGAGATGTCCTACAACCTGCTGGAGCACACACCCCAGAACATCGAGGCCATGCGGATCAAGGCTGAAGAGGATGCCAGATTCCAAAAGATGGCCGGGTTCCATACGTGAGACCATGAAAGCCAACCCTGAGGAATTGTTCGTCGCCGGGCTCATTCCCAAGCCTGTCCGCATTCTGCGCGTGCCCCTGTTGCCCTACAGCATCGGGCATGAATTGATCCTCGTTCGTGAACGCAACCCATTGCTCGCACCCCGCGAACACTTCAATCAGCTTCCGATTGCCGAACAGATCAAGGCCATCGTGCGCGCGGTGCAAGTGTGCTCCCGGACCTGGGAGCAAAACAAGCGGCCGGATCGGTGGGTGAAATTCTGGTGTTGGCTCATTCGCCGCAGTGATTTTCCGTTGGCGATAGCCGAATTTCGCAACTACCGCGACGAAGGCAGCACCTTCCCGCCGATATGGGAAGAGCCCGGCGACGGCGAGGACAAGGGCCGCAAGCTTGGCTCCCCGCACATGGCTCGCTTGCTCGACTATTCTCTGCAGGTATGCGGGCCCGCTGCGTTCGACGCTCCCTTGGGCGCGATGCAATGGCTTTACCTTTCGAGCTGCGAAGCCGAGGGACTGATAAACATCGCCAACGAACACGAGCGCCAAATCAAAGAAGAGATTGAGCAGCACCAGGCCGATTATGACCGGGAGCAGGAAGAGAAACGGCGCAACGCGGAAGGATCTGATTGCCAGCCCTGAAAGCCATCATTAGCGCTGATTCACGACCGTTGCAAAACGAGTTTGCGACCGTCGAACGACTGGCCCGACAGACCGGAGTCAGAATGCAGCAGGCCATGTCAAAGCAGCACGTCGGCAATAGCGGCGCGCTGCGGGAAACCATGGTGTTGCTCCGGGAAATGGGGCGCGGCAACTGGTCTCGGGTGCCTGGGAGTGCGAGCATTCTCGTCGGCCAACTCAACATCCTCAAATTTCTTTTCCGGGATAACGCGGTCGAGGCCGCGAAGCTCGCGACGAAGCTCGAAGCCAAGGCCATCGCTTCAAACACGGCGGCGGCCGCCGCGAAGAAGCTTGCAGAAGGGCAATACGTCACCCTTAGCACCATGCGAAACGTCACGGTCGGCGAACTCGCCGCTGCGCGCGCAGACCAGGTGCGCGCCGAATCCGCGATGACCGCCGCCGGCGCAGACCAGGCGAAAGCGGTTGCCGCCCGGCAAGCGGCCGTCGCCATGGAGCAGCAGGGAGCCGCCGCGCGCTTTGCCATCACTCCTTTGGGCTGGGTAGGGATTGCGCTGGTTGCAGTCGGCACCGCCGTTGCATTGCTCGTTGGCCGGATGCTGCAGCTCCAACGAGAGCAAAAAAACCTTTCCGACCTAGTGACGTTCACCGCGGCGAAGTTTTCAGAGCAGGCTTCGGCCATGAAAGAGGCGGAGGTTGCGTCCCAAAAGTTTGAAGATTGGCTCAAAAAGCTAGGCGAGGCGGAGGAAGGGTTCGCGGAAAAGACCGAGGGCGCATTGAAAGCACTGCGCGAAAAATCCCGGCTGCAAAAAGAGCTGGCCCAAGCGCAAGGCAAACCCAAAAAGGACCTCGCGCAAATGGATATCGAAGAGGCCCGGCAGGAGCTCGACATCGTCAACAAGGCGCTTGCCCAAGCGAAGGAGAAAGCGGCTCAAGACCGCGTTGCCGCCCAGGAGGCAAATTCGTTCGCAAATGACGGCGGACAGCGCAAGGCGGACGTAAAAGAGCTATCCGAGCGCAGCACGACCGCTGCTAAGATCGTCGATGCCATTGCCGAAAAGGTGAAAGGCGGTCAGGTCAGTGAGATCGATTATTCAGTCCCCGCCGGTCAGGTTGGCCGCTACAAGACCCGTGCAATGGATGCCACCGATACTGTGCCCGTCGAAGTGGACGGCAAAGAATACCGGATGTCATTGCAGCAGGCCAAAACCACGTTCAAGACCTTGAGCGATAAAGGAAACGACTTGGCAAGGGAACAAACCCAGCTTGACGACGCCCTCGAAGATAAGAAAAAACAGGCGGAAAAATCCACCGCCGACGAAGCGCGGCTAACCAAACAGCAGCGCGAAACCCAAGAGGCCCTAAAGCTCAAAGAACAATACCTCCCACAGATCGCCGCAGCTGAAAAGAAAGAGGGCAAGATCGTCACCGGCCATTTGACCGAGTATCAGCGGCAAGGCGCATACACGGGACCGGCGGCATACATCGACACCGCCAAGAACAGCGAGCGCCACCTTGCCGCCATCCGGAAGCATTTGGAGAAAGGCAGCAAAGGCAGCGGCGGAGGGTTCAACGCAGGAAAGGTGAACTACGGTGGCGGCAGCTTTCGTAGTTGAGTTGCCGCGTTAGGTATGCCCGACCTTGTTCCACCATCGAACCTTAACGACCACCTGCCACGAACTCGCCACGACCAGGAACGTTGTAGGTAGACATGATAAACCCCAGCCAGTGACGGCCGGGGCCTGATTCAGAGCGGGAACGGGTTACGCTTGGCGGAAGAACGTCCGCAGCGCGGCGTTGACGATCATTTCGACTCCCCAAGCCTTGTCATCGCCCGTGATTCTCGCCAACCGCGATGCCATGGCTTCCATCTGGCTAAACAGTTTCGGTTCGATGTTGGTTTCCAACTCGATGCTTTCACCGGGAATGTTGTCCTTGAGGTGATTGGCCAGCAGCTCGAGATCCCGCTGGGCGTGTGTTGCGTCCAGATGACGGCGGACGCAGTTGTTCATTAACTGGTTTGAACTTATCCCGGACTGCTTGCCCGCCTCCATCAGAATTTGGGCGGTGGCAAAGTCGAGATCAACTTTGAACTTGGGGAGCTTCACGGCGGGGGACTTTTTGGACTTGGTTTCAACTGCTTTTTTCATTGGGTATGAACACAAAATGGCCGGAGCAGAAAGGGATTCAGCCTTATCACGCCCAAGAATCACCAAGGGCGCTATTCCACTCCGGCCAGATTGTCTGTCACTGAATCGGCGTAAGGTGGGTGATTACTCCACCGGACAGTGCCGATGCCTTCTCTGAATCTGAAGGCTGACACGGTTTTACGCCTGGCAAAAGAAGTGTGCAAGCGAAAAAATACCGATGAGGCATCCGTAAAAGTGGCAAAGCACTGGTAAAGTGCGTGTGTGTCTGGGAAGCCTAAAACCTCATTTCGCCCTTTGTTTCCGGATGGTGGAGCCGACAGGGATCGAACCTGCGACCTTCTGAATGCCATTCAGACGCTCTACCAACTGAGCTACGACCCCAACCGGAGCGGCTGCAAATCTAAGACTTCGGATAAAATTGTCAAAATCAATTTCAGCAAACAATTTCATCCCGGAGCCACACGCACCATTGAGCCTCTGGCAGACCGCGATGAATCGTTTTGGGGTGTTGCATCGATCATTGTTACGACCCGTGGAGCATATGGTTGGGAAACCCGGGAGCGCACCGGCGATTTCTCCACCTGGCTGTCGGAAACCATCGCTGCAATTGCCTGGACTATGTCCGGGCTCGTGTGAGGGCTGATCCGTCGGAAAGTCTCGTCTCAGCCCGCGAAAGAATGTTGTACGCACGCGGCGGGAGAAACCGCGTGCTGGCGAAACGGGTGCCCTAGCCGAGAAAGGCGGCGTGCACGGCTTTCATGGCTTGTTCGCCTTTGGCGAGGTCCACGACCACGGAGATTTTGATTTCGCTCGTGGAGATCATGTCGATGTTCACGCCTTCATTGGCGAGGGTTTCGAACATCTTGCCGGCCACGCCGCTGTGGCTTTTCATGCCGACGCCGACAATGGACAGCTTTCCGATTTTTTCGGTGGCGATCACTTCGCCGAACCCGATTTCCTTTTTCAGGCCGTCGAGCACTTTTTGGGCTTTGAGCAAATCCGGTTTGTCCACCGTGAACGAAAGGTCGGTCGCCCGCGTGCCGCTGCCGTGGCTCACGTTTTGCACGATCATGTCCACGTTCACGTTCGCGTCGCCGATGGCCTTGAAGATGCGCGCGGCCACGCCGGGTTTGTCAGGCACGGCCACCAGGGTTACTTTGGCCTGATTCTTGTCGAGCGAGACGCCGCGCACGACGACGCCTTCCATGTTCTTCGTTTCTTCTTTCACAATGGTACCTGGGTTTTCGTTGAGGCTGGAACGGACTTCGAAAATAACGCCGAATTTTTTCGCGAACTCCACGGAGCGGGATTGCATGACCTTCGCGCCGAGGCTCGCGAGTTCGAGCATTTCATCATAGGAAATTTCCTCGAGCTTTTTCGCCGTGGGAACGATGCGGGGGTCGGCGGTGTAAACGCCGTCCACGTCCGTGTAAATCTGGCAGAGGTCCGCCTTTAACGCGGCGGCGAGCGCGATGGCGGTTAGATCGGAACCGCCGCGGCCCAGCGTGGTGATCTGGCCTTCCATGGTCTGGCCTTGAAAGCCGGCGACGATCACCACATTGCCCTGGTCGAGCAGTTCGTGAATTTTTTTCGGCGTGATGTTCTGAATCTTCGCCTTCGTGTGCACGAGGTCGGTCACGATGCCTGCCTGCGCGCCCGTCAGGGAAACCGCCGGCACGTTGATGGAATGCAACGCCATGGCCGTCAGGGCGATGGTGGTCTGTTCGCCGGTGGCGAGCAAAACGTCCATTTCCCGCTCGTTCGGCAGCGGCATGATCTCCTTTGCGAGCTTGATCAGGTTGTCGGTCACGCCGCTCATCGCGGACACCACGACCACGATCTGGTCGCCATTGGCGCAATACTTTGCGACCCGGGACGCGACGTTTTTGATCCGCTCAGGATTGCCGACGGAGCTGCCACCGTATTTTTGTACGATCAGGGCCATACGTTTACTCGAAATTTTCCACGCGCAGCATCACGGGCGATCCCTTGACGGCTGGCAGCTTGCTGATTTTCGCCAGGGCGCGCTTCACGGCGCCGTTCGGCGCGTCGTGCAGCATGAAAATCAACGGCACGCTCGCGCCTTCGTGGCCTTCGGGTTGAATCACGGAGGAAATGCCGATGTCGGCCGCGCCAAAAATCGCCGAGATTTTCGCCAGTACGCCGGGCTTGTCCACCACGCTAAGGCGGACGAAATAGCGGCTGATCACTTCGTCCATCGACGAAACCGTGCCGTCATCATCATGCGGCACAAACGGCGGCACTCGATGCTTGGTGCCGAACTTTAAATCGAGCGCCGCGTCCGCGAGGTCGCTCAACACGGCGCTGGCCGTGGCGTCCTTGCCTGCGCCGCGTCCATAGAACAGCGTGTCGCCGACGACGTCGCCGCGCACGAAGACGGCGTTGAAAACGTGATTTACGCTCGCGAGCACATGCGAGTTGGGCACCAGCGTCGGATAGACGGACACCTGAATGCGCGCGCCCGCGTCTTTGCCTTTCTGTTTGGCGCCATCCAGCTTTTTAATGATGCCCAGCAGCTTGATGGTGTAGCCCAGTTGCGCGGCGAATTGAATGTCCACCTTGGTGATGGGCCGAATGCCTTCGACGTGGACGTTTTCCGGTTTCACCCAAAATCCGTGCGCCAGCGAGGCGAGGATGCCGATTTTATGTTGCGCGTCGTAGCCATCCACGTCGAGCGACGGCTCGGCTTCCGCGTAGCCCTGCGCCTGTGCGTCTTTCAGGACGTCCGCGAAATCCGCGCCCTCGAGCTTCATGCGCGTGAGGATGTAATTGCAGGTGCCGTTGACGATGCCGTAGAGATGCGTGATGCGGTTGCCGACGAAACCTTCGCGCAACGCCTTGATGATCGGGATGCCGCCGCAGACGCTCGCTTCGTAGTAAAGATTTGTGCCGTGCCGTTGCGCGGCGGCGAACAACTCCTCGCCATGCGCGGAAATGAGCGCCTTGTTGGCTGTAACCACCGGCTTGCCGAGCTTGAGCGCGGTCAAAATGATCGTTTTGGCGAGATTGGTGCCGCCGACGAGTTCCGCGACGATATCGACCTCGGGATCGTTGACGACGGTCTGCCAGTCAGTCGTCATGACCGAGCGCGAAATCGGATAAGGACGAGGTTCGTCAAAGGCCTTAACCGCGACTTTGCGGACGGAGACTTTGACGCCAATTCGCGAAGCCATAAGGCCGCCGTTGCGCTGAAGTGCATGAAACACTCCGCTGCCAACGGTGCCGCCGCCAATCATTCCCAAGGTTACCTGCTGCATAGTGGGCGCGAAGCTTGCCCGGAATGAGGGCAGGGGACAATCCAATTTTGACATCCAATTTTGCGGACGGGCGGTCTGGCGGGCTGTCCGCCAAATGACAGTGGAGCGCTCCGGGATTGAGACTGGTCCGGTACAATCTCCTTGAATTGAACGCCTCGCCTCCGCAAGTTCGGGTTGATCATGCAATTTCTGACCCGTTATCTCGACCGCCTGCCCAGGCAAAGTCAGGCCGTATTGAAAACGTGTCTTTACGGTGTCGTCGCGGGTGCTGCCACGGTGGTGTTTCAGCTCGGCATGAATTGGATTTACGAGTTGGGCCTGGTGCGACTCTCGCATAATCCGCTGCCGATATTCCTCGCGGGCAGTTTCGCTGTGATCATGAGTTCGTCGCTCCTGGTCGGCTGGTTGTTGACGTCCTTTTGCCCGGAAGCGGCGGGCAGCGGCATCCCCCAACTCAAGCTGGCGTTCTGGAAGGATTTCGGCACGGTGCCGTTTCGTGTGGCCTGGGTAAAGTTTATCGCCGGCATGGTCAGCATCGGCGGCGGCTCGAGCATGGGCCGCGAAGGGCCAAGCGTTCAACTGGCCGGCGCCTTGGCGTCAAATGTGGCTGGCTGGACCGGCGAGCCAAAACAAAAACGGCGCGCCGGCATGGCGGCGGGGGCGGCGGCAGGCCTCGCGGCGGCGTTCAACACTCCTCTCGCAGCGGCTACATTCGTCCTCGAAGAAATCATCGGCGACCTGAACAGCCGATTTTTAGGCAGCATCCTGCTGGCGTCTGTACTCGGGGCGCTTATCGTTCACGGAGCGATTGGGGCCCAGCCCTCCTTTACACTGCCCACCTCTGATAGCGCTTCCTGGATCGGCTACTTGCTGACACCCGTGGTCGCCGCGCTGGCCAGCGTCGTTGGTGTGTTTTTTCAGCGAGCGTCGCTTGGACTGCGACAGCACTTAAAGAACAGCCGGACCGTTCCACGCTGGATGCTGCCCGCCGTGGGCGGCCTGATTACGTGGGTGTTGGGCGTGCTGGTTTTTTGGCGAACGCAAAAACTCGGCGTTTTTAGCCTTGGTTACACCGATTTATCCAGCGCACTGGCGGGCGACATTGGCTGGCAACTCGCCGGCATTCTTCTCTTAACAAAATTTGTGGCCACCTTTTGCTGCTACGGCTTCGGTGGCTGCGGCGGTATTTTTTCCCCCGCGCTGTTTTTTGGCGGCATGACCGGCATCCTGATTTCCGGGTTGGTCAGCACCCAGTGGCCGATGACGCAAGCGGATCACGTTACCCTCGCAGTGGTGGGCATGAGCGCCTGCCTCGGGGCCGTGGTTTGGGCGCCGGTGACGGGGATCTTGATCGTGTTTGAAATGACCCACCAGTTTTCGCTCGTTCCCGCACTGATGATCGCCGCGCTCGTTAGCCAGGCCGTCAGTCGCAAGATGAATCGCGAGAATTTCTACGAAGCGCTGCTGACCCAGGATGGGCACCGCATCGAGCACGTCCGGCCGCCGCGCGACTTGCAAAGCTGGCAGCAAATGCCGGTGTCGGCCATCGCCAATTTTCAACCGGTGGTATTGCCAAACCTTGACGCCGCCACCATCACGCAAACACTGGCCGCTCATCCGTACGAACGATTTCCGGTGGTCGCTGACGACAAAATCGACGGCGTGCTCACGCGCAAGGAAGTCCTGGCCGCACAGGCGGAAAAACGCGCGCCTCGAAAGGAGTCCGCCCCCAGCTGTCTCCCGCACCAAACCATCGCCGAATTGCAGCGTCTGCTGATCGAATCGCCCCTGCAACTGGTAGTGGTCGTGGATCAGCCGGGAGGCAAAGTGCTGGCGGTGGTGACGCTTCACGACTTGCTGCGGGCGCAAGTCGCAAACGCCGAACAAAGTGGAGGTTAAGTTGGCGCGAAAAAAACAATTCACGCATAGTATCTTATGATTCTGTTATTGAAACTCGGTGTGGCGGTGGCCTTCGGGCTGGTGATGCTGGCCTTACTGTGAACCGGCTGCTCTACTTGCGGGACAACTTATTTTTTTCGGCCTGCTCGCTGTATGCGATCAACCGTTGGGCGCTCAAGCCGCGCATTCACGGCGGATTTTTGCACAATCATTTCAATGACCTGCTGTTGATCCCATGCGCGTTGCCCGTTTTGCTGCTGATGCAGCGCGCCATGGGATTGCGCAGGGACGATCGGCTGCCGACCTTTGGCGAAATCGCCCTCTATCTTTGCGTATGGTCCATTCTGTTTGAGTGGATGGGGCCGCATCTTTTCCGTCGAGCGGTGGGTGATCCGTGGGATGTGGCCGCCTACGTCGTGGGCGGAATTTTGGCCGGTTTGTGGTGGCAACGAAATCGCCTCGGCCGGTTCGGGATATCTCGTGAGCTTTGACAAACTCGCGCCGCACTATCGGTGGATGGAGTTTGTGCTGGCGGGCGAAAAACTCCAGCGGGCGCGAACGGCGTTCCTGCCTCAAGTCACCGACGCGCAACGGATTTTGATTTTGGGAGAGGGGAACGGGCGTTTTCTCACCGCGTGCCGGCACGCGCTGCCGAATGCCCGCATCACTTGCGTGGATGCCAGCGCTCGCATGCTCGCTATCGCCCGAAGTCGATTGATGGGGACTGGACAGAGCCTGAACAAAGTTGAGTTTGTGACGGCCAATGCTTTAATGTGGCCGGCCCCGGCAAATTCATTCGACCTGATCGTGACGCACTTTTTTCTCGATTGCTTTGCGCCGCAGGAACTCGATCACGTCGTGACAAATCTGGCGCGCGCCGCCCGCCCGAAAGCCGCGTGGCTGCTTGCGGACTTCCAAACACCGGCGGGTGGCGTCGCCCGGTATCGCGCGGTGGCGATTCACCGACTGATGTATTTTTTCTTTCGCGCTGTTACCGGACTGTCAGCGCGCAAACTAACCAACCCCGACGCTCTGTTTCAAAGGCATGGCTTTGCTTTGCGAGATCGAAGCGTCAGCGACTGGGGTCTTTTGCGAGCGGATTGGTGGCAGCGCTGAGCTTGGGAGAAAGCGATGGACACCCCCGGGGGACTTCGGCAGATTTTCGGGCGGTAATGACAGCCCTTTTTCTGATTGAGGCACCAGGATGAAGTCCGCCTTGCTACGCTTCTACCGGGCCGCTCAATGCCTGAAGATTTCCAAATGCCCTGCGACGCTGGCACGGCTCTCGCGCTTCCCCAAACTGGACCTTTCCATTTTCGCGGCCGACACCAGCCCTTCACGCATCCTGATCAAGGGCACGCAAGTGGACGCAACGGCGCCGGGCCGGGAATTCCTGCTGCAAGGTTCCGAGCAGGTCGCGCGCTTGTTGCGTGAGGCCAAGGCGGCGTTCTCCCCATTGCCTGACGGTGTGTTGCTCGAGGTCGGCGGGGTGAAATTGAAAATCCAGACGTGGGAGGAGTTGTTTATTGCCACGGAGGTGTTCTGCGAAGGTGTCTATAATGTGAGCATCGGAGGCCCTTTTGTCCTCATCGATATCGGAATGAATGTGGGCACGACCTCGCTGTTTTTTGCGCGCCAAGCCGGGTGTCGAGCAGTGTGCGCGTATGAGCTGTTTCCAAAAACGGCCGCGCGAGCCCGGGCTAACTTTGCGCTTAATCCAGACATCGCCGGTAAAATTGAAACGACGGTGAAAGGGCTGGCCGCCAAAACGTCCTCCGACGAGTTGGATTACAACGAAGAATTCAAAGGCAGCATCGGCCGCGAAGGCCTGCCCGACTACTCGCATTCGTGCAAGGTTCAATATGAAAAAGTGCGGGTTGAGTTTATCTGCTCCGCTGAGGTGTTCGCCGCCATTGGAAAGAAACACGCCGGCATGAAACTGGTGTGCAAAGTGGATTGCGAGGGCGCGGAATACGAAATCCTCGAAACACTGGATGGTGCGGGACTAGTGCCTCAAGTCGACTGCTTTATGATCGAGTGGCATAAAAGAGGCCCTCGCCCCATCGAAACACTGCTGCAAAAGAACGGTTTTGCGCATTTGTCCGTGGATCCGACCGCCCCTCATCATGGCATGATCTACGCCTGGCGAACCGCCGACCCAGCATTCAGGCCACTGGGATGAGCCGGGTCCGGAATTACTTTCACGCGATTTGGTCGGGCTACCTGCTGACGATCGTCATCTCGCTGCTCAACCTGCTCACGATCCCCATCGCGGTGGCGGTGCTGGGAAAATCCGGGTACGGCCTGTGGTGCGCTGTGATGCAACTGGCGGCTTTCACCAGCATTTTCGATCTCGGCCTGGGCCCTTCCATGGCCCGTTTTTTTACCGACTACAAGGACAGCCATGATCACCGCGCGTATGGCGACTTCGTAAAGTCCTTGTTTCTCGTGGGCGTACTGCAAGGTGTGCTCTTCGCGATCGTCGCGCTCTGTGCCATGCCGTTTTTGCCCGGCCTGATGGGCATCGATTCGGAACAGGCGCAACAATACAGAACCCTGCTGCTCTTGCAGTTCGCCACCAGCGCGCTGAGTTTTCCGTTGCGGCCATTGAACCAGCTTTTGTTCGCCAACCAGCAAATCGCCCGGCAAAACGGTTGTTACATCGTGGCGACCCTCATCAACGCCGCCGTGTTGATTTCAGGCCTGGCTTTGGGCTGGGGAATTTATTCCTACATCGCCGCCGGATGGACCGCCTTCGTCGTGAATCAAAGCGGGCTGCTGTATTACGTGGTCAAGCTGAAGCTGATGCCGCCATTGCGCGAGGCCAGAATCTCGCTCAAAATTCTCAAACCGATGGCCGTTTTTTCCGGTAGCGTGTTCATGACTTCGCTGGGCACTCAACTTATCAACCTCGCGCCAGGTTTGCTGATCACCCGTAAACTGGGTGTGCCCGCCCTCGCGGAATGGACGGTCGGAACGCGCCTGGTATTGCTTGCCGCGCAATTGATCGGTCGTATTCCAAACGCCTCGGAACCGGTATTTTGGGAAATGTTCGCGCGGCAGGAATTTTCGCGCGTGCGGCAGCGTCTGTTGGAGCTGGTCCTGCTCGCCGGTTCCGCGGTGGCCCTGCTCGGCGGGTGTCTCGCGGCCACGAACACTCCATTTGTTGCCTTCTGGATGGCGTCCCGCGTGCAATGGATGACGGGCACCGACGTCATTCTCGTCGCCTGGGTATTGGTGTCCATCACCGCCGTGGTCTTTAACATGGTTCCCGGCATGACGAAGCATCTCGGTTCCATGACGTTCGTCTACCTGACCGAAGGCGGCCTCATGGTTGCCCTTGCCTTCCTGCCCTTCGTGCGATTGGGTGCGTTTTGGCAGGTCGCGCTCGTGTTGCTCGTCTTCGAGTGCCTGTTTCGATTTCCTTATGGCTTGTGGCGAACGTGGCGTGATTTGCAAATTCCGATCCGAGTCCTCGCCGCCGCGCTGGCCCGCACCTTCGGGGTTGCGACGCTGCTGTTGTGCGTCGCGGGGGTTCTAAGGAAAGTGACCGCTCCTCTGTCTCCGATCGCTCAGGTCGTTATCAACGGGCTGGTGTATGTAGCGATCGCCTTGCCGGCAATATATTATATCAGCCTTCCCGGCGAACCCCGCCACCGGATTTATCAAGCGGTGCTGCGACGATTGGGACGAGCCTGAGCCGCTCTCAGCGCGCATTCAAACATTCCGCGTATAGCTCCTGATATCGCTTCGCAACCACCGTCCAGGAAAGCTGGTTCACAGCCCGCTGCCGTCCCGCCAGGCCAATCTCCCGGCGGCGTGTCGTGTCGCCTAAAAGGTGTTCCAAGGCGGCGAGGGATTCGTCGACGGCGCCCGGCTTGCAATACACAGCGCTATCGCCGGCATATTCACGGACCGCCGGCAGGTCACTGACCAACACGGGAACTCCACAAGCCATCCCTTCCAGCAAGGCATTGTTTGCGCTCGCGTCCATGAGCGGCAAAAAGACAACGGACGCCTGCCGGTATAATTCCCGCAATTGTAAATCCGTCAATCCATGCAAGAAACGAACCCGGGAGCCCAGCGCCGCCTCGACGCGAGTCCGCACTGCGCCCACGGTCGCCGGCAACGCCGTCACAGCGAACTCCGCCTCCGGATTTTTCTTGCCGAGGCGAATCGCCACTTCAGCCCAAAGGTCATAATCCCGCAACCAATTCCCCACCGTCAGCACCAACGGTCTTTGCGGGGCGCCGGTCGGCGGCTGAAAAAAGTCGACGTCGATTCCGTGCGGGATAATCCGCAACCGCTTCGGATCGCAAAATGGACGGTAATCGTTGAGGGAGTTCGACGCCAGCAACACCACGCGTTCAGCCTCGCGGAGCGCGCGGAAGAAGTCGGCGAACGCGGGATTGTTCGCGATTTGGCGGAGACTTTCCCCCGGCTGATGACACGTTAGCACCAGCGAATGTTTTCCCTTCCACAAATCGCCCTGAAACAGCGAGTTTTCCGGATAAATATAGTGCACGCATTGCGGCTCCACGCTGGCGAAGACCGGGCGCAACTGCCGTTCCCGCCAGCGCAGCCAGCGGCGTTCCAATCGTTCATGCCACGTTTGATTGAGCCGTTTCCCCAGCGGAAAGGAGGCATCGATCACGCGGCAACCTTCGGCGTAGCGCAGCAGCCGGTGAAACGAGGAATATCGCCCGTGATGGCGAAAGGAAAAACTGTAAAGCGTGACACGCGGCTTACTCATGATGCGGACAGTCGTATTTCATGTGTCGCCGCCGAGGCTAGGGATTTATTGCCAGGCGTGCAACCGCCTCCTCGCCGGTGAATTTCGCCGAAGTTTGCCTTGTGCGCCAGACCCCGCCCTTCCTACCATAATTAAACCAGTCATCACCGCGCATGAAAGTCGCACTCCTCACCACGGACAATCGCGAGGATACGCGGACATATGATGCGCCCGCCCCGTTTTTCGGCACCGCACCCGAAGCCTTGCTGAAAGGATTTGCCGCCCTGCCGGACGTGGAGGTCCACATCATTTCCTGTGCCCAGGCGCCTATGAAATCGCCGGAAAAACTTGCGCCCAACATTTTTTTTCACAGCGTTTATGTGCCCAGGAACGGCTGGATGCGCACCGCCTACCACGGCTGCATTCGCGCGGTGCGGCGCAAGCTGCGGCAAATCCACCCCGATATCGTGCACGGCCAGGGCACGGAGCGCGACTGCGCGTTGACGGCCGCATTTTCCGGTTTTCCCAACCTCCTCACGATTCATGGCAACATGCGGCGCATTGCCCGTGTGAGCCGCGCCAAGCCCTTTTCGTTTCTCTGGCTCGCGGCCTGGCTGGAGCGTTTCACCGTTCCGCGGGCCCGCGGCGTGATTTGCATCACGCAACACACCCGGCACGCCGTGGCCGGCCTGGCCCGCCGCACCTGGCTGGTTCCAAATGCGGTCGATCCCTCGTTCTTCGAGGTCAACGCGAATTCCCCGCCGGGTCAGCCGCCAAAAATCCTGTGCGTCGGCGATGTTTATCCGCTTAAGAATCAAAACGCGTTCATTCGCGCGTTGGATCCCATCGCGGCAAAACAGAAATTCGACCTCCGCTTTCTCGGCCGGGTCGATGAATCCTCCGCTTATGGGAAGGAATTTTTCGAACTGCTCAAAACCCGCGCCTGGTGCCAGTACGGCGGTTTCACGGATCGCGAAGGTTTGAAAATGCAACTACGAGAGGCCGCGTTGCTGGCACTGCCCTCGCTCGAGGAAAATTGCCCCATGGTAATCCTGGAAGCCATGGCCGCCGGGGTCGCCGTGGCCGCCGCGCGGGTGGGCGGCGTCCCCGATTTGATCCAAGGGGCCACGACCGGTTTTCTGTTTGAGCCCATGGACGAACTAAGCATTCGCTCGGCAGTGGCGAAAGCGCTCGCGGACATTTCCGCGACCCGCGGACTGGCGCAGGAGGCGAAGCGACAGGCGATAGAACGGTTTCATCCCGACGTCATCGCCCGACGGCATCTTGAGATATATCAGGAGGTTCTCAAGTGAACCTTTGATTGGGCCTTCAAAAAAGAGGTTGCCGCTCGTCCCCTGGAAAACCATGATACCGCCGTAAATGGCTCCCCGATTCGTCTCCGGTAACACTGCGCGCGAACGGCGGGCGCACGCATGAATCCGCCACCATTGGTCAGCGTCCTGGTTCCGAGTTATAACGCCGCCCGATATCTCCCGGACCTGTGCGAGACTTTAAAGGCGCAAACGTACCCGCATTTCGAAGTTCTTATTGCGGACGATGGCTCCACCGACAAGACCACGGCGATTCTTGAACCCTTTCTCCAGGACCAGCGATTCCGCTGCCTCGGGTGGAAAAAGAATCGCGGCCTCAACCAGGGCCTCGCGATTCTTTGCGATACGGCAGCCGGGAAATACTGGTGTTCCCCGGGCGCGGACGACCTGCTCCATCCCGATTTTCTGGAGAAGCGGGTGAAACTCCTCGAGGCAAATCCGCAGGCATTTGGGCTTCACGGTCCGGCGGAATTGATCGACGAAAACGGCGGCCCCACCAAACGCGGCCCCATTCCCCTCGCGCTTCCCGCCGAATTAGGGCCGCCGCGCTGCGTTGAGGTGCTGATGCAGCACAATGTAATCATCCAACCCTCGGCGGTTTTCCGCACCAGCGTCACCCGCCAGGTCCTGCCTTTTTATTCCTGGAATTGGGAATACGCTCCCGATTGGTTTCTTTGGATTTTGCTGGCCGCCACCGGCCGGGATTTGCTGTTCGACACCGAAGTGTTGATGAAGTATCGCGTGCACGGCAGTTCGCTCAGCGGGGTTCCGGAAAAAGACCACCTCCGCCGCGCCGAACGACGCCTCGCCCCGCTGGTGGCGCTGAAAACCGCCGCCGGCTATTCCCAGTGGGCCGCGCAAAGCTGGAGTCGGTGGGGGAAGATTCTTTACCGGCGCTGGTTGCGTCAGGCGCTGGCGTTGCGCTCGCGCGGCGGATTGCGGGACGTTTGGGTCCAGCTTGCCGCGCACTCCTACTACGGGGCGGCGGGTAAACCGGTGTCGTTTCCCCTCGAAGTTCTCAAGCACGGGCCCGGCATCGTCTGTTCCGATCGCGCCCACCAAAGCGCGTTGAAGCGACAAAAGTTTCCCGTCTCCGGCCTGGCCGAAGTGGACGATCCCATTTTCCGGTGACGTCCTGTCACTGGCATTATCCCTCCGCAAATCATTCCGGTGACCTGAGGCCGCTCGAATATTGCCGTTGCAAAATTGACAATCAACAAGCCGCTCCAATAAGCTTCGCCTGCCGTGCTAAACCGCATTCTGACCGTCGATGAACGGAAATGGTCCTGCGCCCGCTGCCCACTCCAGCCGAAGCGGGCACTGAACCATCCGTAAGCAGTGAAGAAAGCCAAGATCATCCTCATCGGCGCGGGGCCGACCGGCCTGGGCGCGGCGCGGCGGCTCGAAGAATTGAAGCAGCACGACTGGCTGCTGCTCGAAGCCGGCGAAACCGCGGGCGGGCTGGCCTCGTCCTTTGTCGACGGACAAGGGTTCACATGGGACATCGGCGGACACGTCCAGTTTTCCCACTACGATTATTTTGACCGCGCGATGAAGGAGTTTCTCGGCGCGGACGGCTGGCTTTATCACGAACGGGAATCCTGGGTATGGATGCGCGACCGCTTCATACCGTACCCGTTTCAGAACAACCTCCATCGCCTGCCAACCGCGGATTTGGATCGCTGCCTCGCCGGCCTCGTGGATATCACGCGGCAACAGCCGGGACGCCCCGCGAATTTCCGCGAGTGGATTTTGGGCACCTTCGGCAGCGGCATCGCCGACGTATTTCTCCTGCCGTATAATTTCAAGGTCTGGGCCTATCCGCCGGAGCGGATGAGCAACGAGTGGGTGGGCGAACGCGTGGCGGTGACGGATCTCAAGCGCGTCCTGCACAATCTCGTCCATCGCAAGGATGACGTGAATTGGGGACCCAACAACAAATTTCAATTTCCCCTGCACGGCGGCACCGGCGCCATCTGGCGGGCGGCGGCCCAACGGCTGCCCCAGGAAAAACTTCGCTTCAATACCGTCGTCCGCGGGATCGATGTTAAAAAACGCACCCTCACCACCACGTCCGGCGAGGTCATCGGTTACGACACGTTGATTCCCACGCTGCCGTTGCGCGAACTCATCCGCCTCTCGGGCGCGAAGCAATTTGAAGCGGCGGCCGAACGCGGCCTGTTGTATTCCACGTCGCACATCTTTGGCATCGGCCTGCGTGGCGCGCCACCGGAACACCTGCGCACCAAATGCTGGATGTATTTTCCCGAGGACGACTGTCCGTTTTATCGCGTGACGGTCTTCAGCAATTACTCGCCGAACAACGTGCCGGACATCAAGCAGTACTGGTCGTTGATGGCGGAAGTCTCCGAGTCGCCTTGCAAGCCGGTCAATCAGGCAGGCCTGATGGAAGAAGTGATCCAGGGCATGCTCGCCACGAAACTCGTCGCGCAACGTTCGGACATCATTTCCACCTGGCAATATCGCGCGGGTTACGGATACCCCACGCCGGGGTTGGAACGCAACGCGGCGCTCGCGCAAATCCTGCCATATTTCGAGGGTCAGGGCGTTTATCCTCGCGGACGCTTCGGTCTCTGGAAATACGAGGTCAGTAATCAGGACCATTCCTTCATGCAAGGCGTGGAGATCGTCGAGCATCTGCTGAATGGCAACGCCGAAGTGACCGCGCAGAATGCCAACCTTGCCAACAGCAAACGGCACCCCTGGCCGTTTGAGGCATGGCAAAAGCCCGCAAGTTGAGCGGTGATTCCGACCATGCCCTCACCTGAACAGAAGCCGAAAGTGGCGGCGGTCGTGGTCACCCGAAACCGCCTGGAGTTGCTCAAGCTGGCGGTTGCGGCCTTGCGCGTCCAGACGCGGCCGGCGGACGAAATCATCATCATCGACAATGCCAGCGACGACGGCACCGGCGCGTGGCTTGCGCAACAAAAGGATTTGGTGGTTGTGCCGCAGCCGAACCTCGGCGGCGCGGGTGGATTTAGCGAAGGCATCAAACGCGCGTATCAACGCGGCCACGACTGGCTCTGGTGCATGGACGACGATACGATTCCGAGTCCAACCGCACTCGAACGACTGCTCGCTTCACCCCTCGCAAACCGGGAAACCACAGGTTTTCTTTGCAGTGTCGCCCGTTGGAAAGATGGGAGCGTTCATCTGATGAACGCGCCGGACCTTGATCGCAAATACACCACGATGATGGAATTGCTGCCGCAAGGCGCGCTTAAGGTCCGCACCGGCTCGTTCGTCTCCATCATGCTGCATCGCCGCGCCGTGGCGGCCAGGGGACTGCCGTTGCGGGAGATGTTTTTGTGGTTCGATGACGCGGAATATTCCGCCCGCATCAGCAGTTCGTTCGATTGCTACCAGATTCTCGACAGCGTCGTGGAACATCGCACCGAGATCAATTCCGGTGTGGACTTCGACAACATGGGCAAGCTCGCCATCGGCAAGCTGCGCTACGGACTCCGCAATTTTATCTTCCTGCGCAAATGGCAGGCGCCCTCCGCCACCGTCGGTTTGGCGCGGGCCGTAAAATCCGCCGTAAAGATGCAACTGCGGGCCCGGCGCCAGTTCTCTCTTCCGGATCAGTTTCAGGTCGCCAAGGCCATTTGGAGCGGCGTTTTCTTCAACGCCCGCATCGAGTATCCGGATGGCGCTGGCGGGAACCAAACCGCTTCAGTTTCCCGCTGACACTTTTCCCCGGGTTTGTTTTGTAATCTCCCGAAATTAAGATGCTTTCGGCGTACCCAATTCTCCCCCAAGGGTTGGAGACATTGAAAATGCTCGGGCGGTTATGAGTCATGCTTGGTTGAATGCGGATGCGATGACCTGTGCCCAAACGACGTCGGCGCGCTTGGCCCCCTCGCTTCCGCGAAGCGGAGGAGAGGAACAATTTGGTCACACCCAAGTCATAAACGCCCCACGCGGTCGAGGGCAACTGTCTTTCAATTTTAAAAGCCCCTCTCTCCGTGCTCTCTCCCCGCGACGTCGCGGGGAGAGAGGGTTCTGCCGCCATGACATCCTCGGCGATTCCATGCTGCGCGGTGTGTGGCGTGTTTAGGCAGGGTGCCCTCAATATCAGACTTTAAGAACCATTTCAGAATACACCGCTGGAAACTGTGCCAGAAATTGCCTTGAACCAAGGGCAATTCTTGTTAGTATGCACTCCGATTCAGAACGGCTGTAGTGGGTCATGATAAAAAATTTCTTGTCTGAAGGAGATAAGTCGGTTCGGCACTCCAGAATGCAACGGCTGATTGTGATAATCAGTCTGGCGCTAATTTTTTTCACCAACCGCGCCGGGGCATTTTCGCTGCTCGGCCCCTGCGATGATTGGATGGATGTGCAAAAAGGATTCAATCTGCCGGGCGACATCGGCGGCCCCATGAATATCGGCGAAGGCTATCGCTGGAATATACCGGTTGTCACCTATGGCTTCGACCATTCATTCCTCAATTACTTCGGCTCCAATGGCGTGGCCGCCGTGGAATCCGCCATTGCGTTACTGAATGCCTTGCCTCCCGCGTCTTCGATTAATTTGTCAGATTATTCGCCATCCGCATTGCGTACTCACGCCAGTGCGCAAGCGAGCCATCTCCTGGACCTGAAATCGATGAGCCTGTTCTTGCTGTTGGAACAAATGGGACTGACGGATCCGGTGCGTTACGCTTTCTGTCTCCGGGACTTTGCCCAACAGCCAAATTCCACAAATTATATATTCAATGTCATCGAACGGAATTTCGATCCGGTAAATGCCCAATCTTCGCATTTCATTAATGGGAATTTTTTTACTTATTTCCTCAGGCAATCTTCTTGGACTCCGATGTCCAATGCCATATTTTGCCAACCCCAACCCCTCTCGGTCGATCCCAACGCCCTTGACCGTTACCCTGTGGCTACTACGTATTGGATGGATAACGGAAAATATTTTATGAATTTGACGCCGGACGACGTCGGCGGTTTGAGATATCTGCTCAGTGGGAACCAGGTACGATTCGAACATCTCCTGCCGGACGTTCACGCGCGAGGAACCAATCAACTGAACCTCATCTCGGGCGCCTACCGACCCGGGATTGAAAAGGTTAGGTTCGTGCGGCACCCTTTCGGCTCCCTCACCGGCCAATTCGGAACTTTTACCAATCAATGGACCGATATTTTTTACGATTGGGACGGCGTATATTACCAGAACGTCGAACGGATCACGGCACGTCCGGACATTATTTTCAGTGCTGATGATTTGCTTCTCAGTTCGGTCACCAGAACGGGCACGACTAATTGGAAAAACAACGCTGCGGAAAATGACAATCCCGGCGGCGTTGGACCCGGTGTTATTCGTCCGCCCATGACACTTACCTTCATTACCGGGGCTCCACTACTGCGGAACGTTTACAGTCCGCTGTTTATCAACGACGGAATGTCTGAACTGGCCGGTACTGTGTCTTTTATTTGGGGCAGCTTCGACAATTCCACCAATGCCCCCATTACCTATCCCCAGGCACAAATCCCCTTCTCCAATAGTCAGGTGCGATTCCGACTTTCCGTCGGCGGAAGCACTAACACCCTGGCATGGTCGCTGTCCGGCGCCGCCAATGGCCGCTTCCAATTCCAGACTTCGACGAACATGATCGATTGGGCCACCCTCGCACAAATGACGAACTCCGGTGCGCTCTTTAACTACCAATATCAAGGCTCAGAGAGCGAACCGAAGCGATTCTTCCGCACGGTGCGATTGCCTTGAGGCGGGATGCGGACATTAATTTCCGCGCTCCTATTCGTTGCCAGGCGGATCGAACGGTTAATGCCGTCGAATCACTTTCCTGAATTCCTGCCTTCCTCAGAGGACCATTACCCACACTCGGCCGACCCGCGATGCCGACCCCGGGCGTTAAATCCCCCCAGGTCGTTTGCGCTTGCTCGGGCGGTGGTTTCGCGCATAGTACGCGTGGTTTAAGGGCGCTTGGCGCAGCGGTTAGCGCGTCTCGTTTACACCGAGTAGGTCGGGGGTTCGAATCCCTCAGCGCCCACCATTTTCCACCGGCTTTTTCCAGATCGGCGCGACGCGTTTCATTTCGTCGATGAGCCAGCGGCAGGCGTCGAACGCTTCCGCGCGGTGCGGCGACACGATTTCCACCCAGAGGGATGCCTCGTTCACGTTCACCCGTCCCACGCGGTGGACGAGCCGGACGGATTCGACGGGCCAGCGTTTTTCGAGCTGGTCGAACAGCAGGCCGAATTGGTGCTCGGCCATTTTCTGGAACACTTCGTAGTCCAGCGCGGCAATGGCGGCGTCGCCTTCGGTGCCGCGGACGAGTCCCAGGAAATGGACGACCGCGCCCATGCCGTGCGACGCGGAGCGGGCCGCGATGAGCGCCGCTTCGTCAATCGGCTCGCGGGTAATGACGAGGTGTCGTTGCATGGAAATCGGTGGGTATGGTGATGGAGGTGCGCGGAGGCGTCAATTGTTCAGAGGAGATCGGAAATGGGCGCGCATTCTGACGGAGAACCTCGACGAGGTTCCGTCCTCCAGCCCAGGATTGCGAGCTCGCGAGCTATCCTGGGTGGCGATTCTAAAATCTTCATCAACCCGGAACGGGTTGTGCCCGAAGCTGCCGACGTAGGGAATACAACCAAGGTTGATCTTCGTTCGCATTCGATGCCAAGGTTATTTCGATGGGTGGAAGCCCCTCTCTCCGTGCTCTCTCCCCGCGGCGTCGCGGGGAGAGAGGGTTTGGCGCGCAGGCGTGGGTGAGATGATTTGCCGTCGAGAGCGGATTGTGAATTTTTTCGTTAATTTGTTCGGGAAATTGGAAATGGGCGCGCATTCTGACGGAGAACCTCAACGAGGTTCCAGCATACAGCCCAGGATTGCGAGCTCGCGAGCTATCCTGGGTGGCGATTCCAAAATTTTCATCAACCCGGGACGGGTTGTGCCCGAAGCTGCCGACGTAGGGAATACAACCAAGGTTGAACTTCGTTTGTGCTCGATGCCAAATATGTAGAAAACTCTCGTTCAGGGTGGATTTCCCAACTGGTGCGCCTCAAACGATAATTCTTTGAGGTGTTTTTGAAATGAGGATGAATAAAGCTCGCCCTCACCCCGGCCCTCGTCCCCCAGGCGAGGGTGACGCTGTCGGTTGCGCTTGTTTTTTTGAAAACGCACCGCGTATTCCTGCAAAAGGTTAGTTCCTCGCATAGAAATCGATTTTGAAGTTTGAGCGGATGTGCTGCTGTGGGCAAAAGGCCTTGTGGTCCGGCGGAGAATCTCGACGAGATTCCGTCCTTCAGGGGACGGGTTGTGGCCGAAGCTGTGTTCGTTCGCATTCAAGGCCAAAGTTGTTTCCATGGGTAGAAGCCCCTCTCTCCGTGCTCTCTCCCCGCGGCGTCGCGGGGCGAGAGGGTGCGCGCGCTGGCGTGAGTGGGGTGATTCGCCGTCGAGAGCCAATTTTAAATTTTGGCTGGGGACAATTTTGATGGATGAACTGGAGGTGCCGGGTTTTTGGACTGGATTCGGGCGGTCACGGAGACCGCCGAGGGATCACTTTTTTCTTGCGGCGCCCTCGGAGAGGCCGCCCTACCATCCTTCCACTTGCTGGCTTTCCGTCAAAATTCTCGGCTCGATATACCTGGCGCGGTTATCAAACTTGATCCATGGTCCGGGGAAGAGGAACCGGGAAGCCCGCCCTCTTCTTTGACGGTGCTCTTTCACCCTGCCTGCGAACCTTCCGAGCTGCGCGCTCTGAATGCGCTGGCGGGATCTTCCGATAAAGAATATTTGGGCGGTCACGGAGACCGCCGAGGTATCAATTTTTTCTTGCGGTCCCGCATGCGGGAGAGAGGCCGCCCTACCATCATTCCACCTCCGAAACTAAAAATTCTTCTCTGTGCCTCCGTGTCTCTGTGGTGAAAAATTCCGCTCTCTCATCCCCCCTGCACGGGCGGGAAAAGGGACACCTCCTCGCCTTCCTTCAGCACATAATCGGCGGTCTGGTAATCGACATCCACGGCCATGAGCATCGAGCGTCGCAGGGCGGCTAATTTGGGAAACTTAAGCATCACTTTTTCGACGAGGTCGCCGAGGGTGGCGCCGGCGGGGATGGTTTCCTGGTATCGGGCGCAGCCGGTCTGGTCTTTGAACCAGGAATAGAAGGTCACGGTCACGCGCATGGCGGAGCAGAGCGGATGGCTCAGGCTTGGCCGCGCGTCGGCTTTTTGGCGGCCTTGGAGCTCTTGGAACCGGCGGCTTTCTTGGGCGCGATGACTTGCTGGCAGGCTTGTTTGTAAACGTGCGGGTGGAGCACGCCGACGAAGGGGAGGTTGCGATAGCGTTCGGCGAAATCGAGGCCGTAGCCGACGACGAAGAAATCCGGGATCTCGAAACCGACGTAGTCGGCGATGACGTCGTCGGTGCGACGGGCGGCTTTGTTGAGCAGGACGCAGGTCTTGATGCGGCGCGGTTTGAGGGCGCGAAGTTTGTCGAGGACGCGATAAAGGGTTTTGCCGGTGTCGAGGATGTCGTCCACGAGGAGGACGTCGCGGCCGCGGACGTCGAGGCGGAGTTCCTTGGTGAAGACGAGGTCGCCGGATTCGGTGCCGGCGCCGTAGCTGGAGACGCCGATGAAATCCAGGCGCAGGGGCAGGGAGAGGTTGCGGATGAGGTCGGCGAGGAACATCACGGTGCCGTTCAGCAGGGAGACGACGACCATCTCGTGGCCGGTGAAGTCGCGGACGATATCGCGCGACATGACGCGGATGCGGTTGGCGATCTGGGTCTCGGTGATGAGGATGCGCTCCACCTCGCTGCGCCAGCGCGGGGGCACGCTTGCCCGGGTGCGAAGTGCGAGGCCTGGCGGGTGGGGTTTCATGTGCGGGAAATTCTAAAGGGTAATTGGCGGTTGCCGAGAATTTTCTTCGCGCGGGGTGAAAGCAGGGCGGCGGGTTAAATATGTTTGGAGTCGGACTCGTCCTTGACGGCGTAACCGCTTTCCTGGCGCTTGAAATTGACCTCGTTTTTGCGGACGTAGGCGTTGAAGACGTCGTCGGCGCTCATGCCGAGGACCTGGGCCATGCTGATGAGAAAGTGAAAAAGGTCCACGACTTCGACACGGGCGTTTTGCTCGTCGAACTTCTGGTATTTGGCCCACCATTTCCAGGGGACGCTGTCGGTGAGCTCGGCGAGTTCCTGGGACATGGCGCGGCTGTAGTTAAGGAGCCACTTGGTTTTTTCAGCTTCGTCCATGCCTTCCATGTGGACGCCAATGCGTTCGTTGAGGGCGGTCTGCATGCGAAAGAGTTCGCGAAGCTGGTCTGGTTTTTCCATGGGCGGGAGATTACCGAAGGCGGCGGTTGGGTGACAGGGAAAATTTTCACCGGACAGCGCCGGTCAGGCGTTGAGGCGCGGAGGGGCGGAGGATTTTGACATGAGCGCGTGGCGAGTTGGGGAAATTTTGGGGCGTCTGGGGTTGCGGGAGCATTGGACAGCAAATGTCCAACCCCCTCGGTTAAGATGTGACGCGGATAGTGTGGTTCTTTGACATATTGAGGATTGGGTTGGGAGGATGGGCGATTCGCACCGATTCGCCGCCGGGTGGGTGGTGGGTGTGGCGGATGCGCGAATGGGCGTGAAGATGAGGTGCAAGGCGCCAGAAATCGCCAAAGCAGATAAGTGTAGGTGGAAAAAAGTTTCCTGCGGGGTCGGACGGGAGGCGCGGTGAAAGTGAGAATTAAGGGTGGTTCGCGCTATGGGCGGAGACGGCTGAGAATTGATCTGTGTTGGGTTAAGTTGCGCTCAAGTTGTGCTGACTCACGGCGATTCATGGAACGGTACGCCTTGGGGAAGGAATTGAAAATTTGCGAAAAGTGGTGCGGCAATCAGCGTGCGGGTGCATGAGGATCGGATTTTGGCCTTTGAAGTTGCGCAACCAGTGCTTATAAAGAGGTTTATGCCTACGTTGCCAATGATGTTAGCCAAAGGCGGGCCAGTGCTGTGGTTGATCCTGCTGGTCAGCGCGGTGGCCGTGGCGGTTTTCATCGAGCGCTTTCTGCATTGCCATCGCGCGCAGATCAACTCGACGGAGTTTTTGAACGGCGTCCGCACGGTCCTGAAAAAGGATAATGTTGTCGAGGCGCTGTCAATTTGCGATGCGACGCCCGGACCGGTGGCGCGGTTGGTGAAGACGGCGATTTTGAATCGCGATCACGGACGAGAGCGGGTGCGTGAGGCGCTCGAAGAAGCGGGGCTCGCCGAAGTGCCGAGGCTTGAGGAGAAATTGAATCTGCTGGCGACGATCGCTCAGCTCGCGCCGTTGCTCGGTTTGCTGGGAACGGTTTACGGTTTCATGCAGACTTTTTATTTGATGAATAAAGAGGGTGTGAACGCGCATTTCATCGATCTTTCGACGGGCGTTTGGAAGTCGCTCATTTGCGCGGCGGCGGGTCTTGCAGTGGCGATTCCGGCGCATGCGGGATACAATTATCTCGTGAGCCGCGTGAATTCGATCGTGCTCGACATGGAACGCGCCGCGACGGAAATCGTGAACATTGTGACCGGAGCGTGAAGGTCGCGCGGACATCGCCATGAAGTTTCCCCGCAATGCACGAATTTTTCGCGGACAACTGGACGCGGCGCCGTTTCTCACGGTGCTGTTTCTACTGGTGATTTTCATCATGCTGGGCTCGCTGACGTATACGCCGGGAGTGCGGATCCAATTGCCGGTGGCGAACGATTTGCCGGGCATCGACAAGCCGTCAGTCTCCGTGGCGATCGACGCGAACGGCCGTCTCTACTATCAGAATCAGTGGGTGGAAGAATCCGAGCTGCTCGAAAAATTGCAAATGGCGGTGAAGGCGTCGGCGGAGCCGTTGACGCTAATCGTGCAAGGCGACAAGGCGGTGACGGAGGAAATGTTGATGCGACTGTCGATGCTGGCGCATCAGGCGGGCATCACGGACGCCTTGCTCGCGACGCGTTCGCGGCCCTTCGGTGAGACGAAGGCACCATGACCGTCGCGGCGATGGAATCGCAGTCGTGGCCGCGCGGGAAATGGTGGGGAATCGTCGCGCTGATCTTTGCCGCGCAACTGGGCTTGATCTTTTGGCTGGGCGATCGCGATGCAATCAAGGTTCGCCCGGCGGCATCGGCGCCGGTCATCCGGCTGGCGGGCAAGGGGCACGCCGATCTGCTGTTTCTCGACGATCCGACCTTGTTTGCGCTGCCGAATCGTCGTGGTTTTTCCGGGCTTTCGTGGCTGACGGTACCGAAACTGCCGACGTATTTTTTCACGTGGTCGGAGTCGCCGCAATGGTTGAGCGCATCACCGCCGCATTTTCGGGCGATGGCCGGCCAGTCAGTTGAGACGAATGCGACTGCTCTGCCGCTGACGTTCAGCCGTCCAGAGCCCGCAGTCATGACTGTGAAATCATTACCCACATCGGGCGCCATGGACCATTCGACATTGCGGCTCGAAGGCGGATTGGCAAGCTTCAAATTAAAATCGCCCATCGCGCTCGCATCGCAGCCTGCCGCGGACTTGCTCGCGAGCACTGAAGTTCAGGTCGTGGTCGATTCGGCCGGCAGGTTGATGTCGCTGCCGGTGCTGCTCGCCAAAAGCGGAAGTGTGGTGGCCGACAAGGAAGCATTGCGCCTCGCGGCGACGGCGTCGTTCGAGCCGCTTGTGATTGAGGGGCCAAAGCCAGGGGCGGGCAGGTCGTCGGATAAATTGACGTGGGGTCGGATGATTTTTGAATGGCGGACCGTTCCGCTGCCCGCCACCAACGCTGCCAGCGCACCGTGATCAATCTTGAGACGCCATGGCCATCTGGAATTTGATTTTGACTTACGTGGTCGTGCTGCTCGCGGGGCTTTGCGGTTTGGGCATTTACTCCGAGTTGCGACGCCGCCGGTTTGAGCCGACCCCGAGTGAGGATCGCATTTATCGCTGCGGTCGCTGCGGCTATGTTTACACCGACGACCCGGATGTGGACCGGTCACGATGCTCGCAATGCGGCCAGATGAACGCCGCCATCGAGTTTTAGGACTCGGCGCGTTTCAATTTCCGGTCTTCAATTCGACGACATCATGTGGTGTCGCTTCGCGTTGTCCGGCCGGGCTCACGCGGATGAAGCGAGCTTTCTCGCGCAGCTTCGCTAGGTTGGCCGCGCCGAGATAACCCATGCCGGATTGAATGCCGCCGATCAATTGCGCGAGCACGCGATCCACGGAACCGGAGACTTCCTTCAAAGCTTCGACGCCTTCGGGCGCGACTTTGCGCGTGGGATCGGTCGTGTGACCGTAGCGCGCGGCGGAGCCTTCCTTCATTGCCGCGAGGCTGCCCATGCCGCGATATTGTTTGTAAATCTTGCCGCCGATTTCCATCACGTCTCCGGGCGCCTCCGGACAACCGGCAAAGATACCGCCGCAAATCACTGCATTGGCAAGCGTGAGCGCCTTGACGATGTCACCCGACTTGGTGATCCCGCCGTCGGCGAGTATGGCGACGCGTTTCTTTTGCGCCGCGCGCGAAGCGATGTAGAGGGCGGTTAATTGTGGAATGCCCACGCCCGCGACGATACGCGTCGTGCAGATGGAGCCCGGGCCCTGACCGATCTTGATCGCGTCGGCGCCGCAGTCGGCGAGGTAGTCAACGGCAGCGCCACTCGTTACGTTGCCAGCAATGATCGGCAGTTTGGGAAAAGCGTCGCGCAACATGCGAACGGTATCTCCGACCCCGCGACTGTGGCCGTGCGCGGTGGAAACGGCGACTGTATCCACGCCGCGTTCCACGAGGCCGCCGACATGGGTGAGAATACGCTCGCGATCGAGTTCGCCGAACGCATTGCGCGTGGCCGACACAGCCGCGCCACAAACGAGGCGAAACTGGCCGTCTCGCGCGGGCTTGAACTGGGCGTTCCTTTCCTGCGTGATGCGCTCGATATCGCTCATCGTAAAGAGCCCGTGCAGTCGGTCCTGCTCATCCACCACGAGCAGCTTGTGGATGCCCGGATTGTCGGTGAAAAATCGATCAGCCTTGGCGATGGGATCGCGGCCGAGTTCCTTTTTGTGGATGGTTTGGACTTGCGGGCGCGGGGTCAATGCGTCGATCACCTTGCGCTTCGCATAGCGCGGTTTTACGACATGTCCCGGAAGCAAGCCGAGCAACTTGCCCTGCGCGTCAACGACCGGAAATGTGCTGAAAGCAAACCGTCGCTTGGCAATCAAGTCCAGCACATCGCCGATCAGCTGCTCCGGGGCGATCTTGATGGGATCCTGATTGAGTCCGTGGACGTTGTTCTTTACCCGGCTCACTTCGGAAAGCTGTTCGCGCTCGGGCATGTTATAATGAATCAACCCGAGCCCACCGTTGAGCGCCATAGCAATCGCCATCCGGGATTCAGTGACTGTATCCATGTCAGACGAAATCACCGGGATGCTGAGTTGCAAGCCCTCGGCAATGGAGGTTTCCAACTGGGTATCGCGCGGAAGCACCTCGGAATACATCGTCGCCAGCGTAACGTCGTCAAACGTCAGCCCGATATTGCTGTACGCCTGAAAAAAGGTGTCCGCCGGCTTGTAAAACCGGGAATCAAGAGAATCCGACTCTTTGCTCGCTGCCATGACAGAAAATGTCTGAGCGAGCGCGACATTGGCAAGC
Source organism: Limisphaerales bacterium (assembly GCA_044223735.1). Taxonomy (GTDB): domain Bacteria; phylum Verrucomicrobiota; class Verrucomicrobiia; order Limisphaerales; family UBA8199; genus JBGALR01. The sequence goes on from JBGALR010000003.1 coordinate 214,019, forward strand.
CGAAACGCAGTTGGCTCCGGGGGGAAGCGGCAAAAGGGTTGGCCAAGTCCTGGAATGCGGAGACTTGATTACATGGACGGGCGGTGGTTTGCTGCGGCAAATGCGTGGCCGATACGTTTTGATGATACTGGGGTGGCTGGGACTTTCGGCCATGTCGCTATTTGCCGCCACCTCGGAGAGTCTTTCGCGCAAACCTCCGGGCGTCGTGATCGATCACACTCCGGCGGCGACGCGAACCTATATCGGTTCGCCAAGTCTTGCGATTTTGACCAACGGCAACTATATCGCGTCGCACGATTTTTTTGGCCCCGGGTGTTCCAATAATCACTCGGTGATTTTTCGATCAGCGGATCGTGGTACGAACTGGCGAAAAATCTCCGAGCTGGATGGCCAATGGTGGTCGACACTGTTCGTTCATCAAAACGCCCTTTACATCGTGGGCACGACCACCGAATACGGCAATGCAGTGATCCGACGTTCGCTCGACGGCGGCGTGACGTGGACGACGCCCAGGGATTCTGCCAGCGGGTTGCTGCGTTCAAACGGACAGTATCATTGCGCTCCGATGCCAGTTATCGAACACGCGGGCCGGCTTTGGCGGGGCATGGAGCGCCGCGATCCGCCGAGTGCGTGGGGAAAGAATTTTTGTGCCGGGATGATGTCGGTGTCGACCAATGCGGACTTGTTGGATGCCCGGGCGTGGACGTTCAGTAATTTTCTGCACGGCGACCAGGGCTGGGTGAGCGGCACGTTCGGCGGCTGGCTGGAAGGGAACGCTGTGATCGCGCCCGACGGACGCATGCTCGATGTGCTCCGGGTCGATACTACAGGCTATCCCGAACAGGCCGCGCTGGTGGAAATCAGCGCTGACGGTCGCGTTGCGTCGTTTGATGCGAAAACCGGCTTTTTGGATTTTCCCGGTGGCGCGAAAAAATTCACGATTCGTCGTGATCCAAAAAGGGACGTTTATTGGTCGCTGGCGACGATTGTGCCGGAGAGATTTCAATCGAAGGCAAAACCCAGCACTGTGCGCAATACCTTGGCGCTCATCTCGTCACCGGACTTGCGAACGTGGTCCGTGCGCTGCATGTTATTGCAAAACGACGACGTGGCGAATCATGGCTTCCAATATGTGGATTGGCTTTTCGATGGCGACGATATAATCGCCGCGTGTCGGACGGCGTTCGATGACGAAGCGGGCGGGGCACATCGGGCGCACGACGCGAACTATCTTACGTTTCATCGCATTTCCACCTTTCGCACCCGAACCATGGCGGATCCCATCCTCCGCTGATTCGGAAACGGTGTGGACCGTTGTCAATCGTCGGTGCCGATTTGCTCGTTGATTTGAGCAATGGCGCCGCGGGCGCGGGCCGCGTTATCGTCACTGAGGGGGCGGAGCAGGGCGGTACGGTAAGCTTCGCGCGCCTCCGGAAGCCGAGACAATTGCTGGCAGGCTGAGCCGAGGATGAGGTAAAGATTTCCGTTTGTTTCCGGCCATTTATCCAGCCCTTTGCGCGCATATTCTGCAGCGGCCCCCGGGTCTTTATCATGCAGCGCCAACATCGCGTTAAGACTGCAACCAAATGCACCGCCTGGATCGAGCTTTTCCACGGCGGCCAGTTCTTCACGGGCCTCCCCGGTATGACGCGTTCGGAGCAAGGTTACGCCGAGATTGTAGTGAGCGACGACGGAGTCGGGATTTAACTTGGTTGCGATCCGCAGCAAGCCGACGTCCTTTGTTTGATGGCAATATTCGGCGGTGGCTTTCAAATCGTCCATCACCTCAAATCGCTTGTGGGGAATGCCAAACCAATTGTAGCTCGGGTCCACCAGCAACAGCTTATTCCCATCAAAAATGGCGGCGCAGGAGTGGGAAACGATCTCGCCGTCATAGGCGACCGTGACGTCCACGAAGAACGCGTGAAGTCCCACCGCACGCGCCAGAGCAACGTAAAGTCGCGCATATTCCTGACAGCGAAAATAGGCGGTTCCCGGGCTGTTCCAAACGTCGAACGTCTCGGCGGCAGTGCGGGTGGCGCCTTCCCCGGCATCCAGGTGATGGCCCAGCGCATCAAATAGTATGCGGGCTTTTTGCGCATTGTTTTTCGCGCCAGCCGTCAATTCCTGTGCGCGACGAATCATCTGTGGTGTCGCTGCCAGGGGGTTGGTCACCGTGTTTAGTTCCGCCGCGGTCAGCTTTTCGCGGATGGCGTTCAACAATTCCTGTTCGTTATACTCTTTTGGCGCGGTTCCCTGGAGCGTGGTGGTCTTCAACGAACCTTTAAGCAGGCGCAATTCTTTTTCGTAGGCGTCAACTCGTTTTGGATTGAGGCCGACCTTTTGGGCGGCGGCGAGAAGTTTCTCGTAATGCGCCATGGCGGCAGGCGGTTCGTTGAGGCGTGAATAACTCCAGGCCAGCGAATCCTCGGTATTGATGTCGCCCTCGGCGACGAGTTGTTCGGCGGCCGTCAACTCGCGCACGCCGTCCTTGCGATTACCTTGCATCAGCCAGGCGCGGGCCAGATTGGCGTGCAGGGATGCTTGAAATGGACTGAGTTGCAGCGCACGGTTGAAATTCTCCGCCGCGTCGGGGAAGCGTTTTTCCAGCAAAGCCAATTCGCCAAGCCGTGAATAGACTTCGGCGCTGTCGGGGTCGAGCCGCTGAGCGGTTTTCAATGGCATCAGCGCCTCGTCCGAACGATCGGTGAGCAACGCGAGATTTCCCAGACCCGAGTAGGCGCGCGCAAGTTCCGGATTCAATTCGGTCGCCTTGCGCAGCGCCGTCCTGACCGCGTCAAATTTCCCTTGCGTGCCCAGACTCGCCGCGAGCACAACATAGCCTTCGGCGCAACCCGGGTCGGCTTCCAGGACGCGGCGCGCGTAGTCCTCCCATACCTTCGCGGGGCGTCTGTCCTTGTAGGCGGCGCGTGCGCGGGCGTGCCATTCAAGGGCCGCGTTCGACGTGGTCCAACGCTGCCGCACGCGCTCAAGTTCGGCGCTCGTCGCGGTCACGCCGACTTCCTTGAGCAGAAGCCCGGTCAAGTCATCGCGAAGCTGAAACCAATTGGTGGAACTGGCGTGCAGATTGGTGAATACTTCGCCCGTGGCGACGTTAATGATTCGCAGGTTGAGTTGCCACTGCGCGTCGGCACGCTGGAAACTCCCGCAAACGACCCTTTGCGCTTCGATCATTTCGCCGAGTCGCTGTGCCTGGGTGGCGCTGAAAAACTCACCAGCCTTTAGCTGTAATTTGCGAAAGCCATACTCAAGCGTCGGGTCGGGCAGGCTGCGCAGGCCTTTGATCTCGCGAAGGCTGTTGCGAAACACAGTGTCGGCAGTGTAACCCCAATGATTGAGGGCTGGGTCGCCGGTCAAATTTTCGAAGCGAAAGAGCGCGAGGGCTATTCGATTGGAGGAAACGCCTGCTGATTTCACAGCGGACGCATCAACGGCTCCTTCGCAAATATGGGGAGAGCAGGGCGTCCCCAACACGCACAGGAGTAGAAAAATGAACGAGCGCGGCAGAATTAACCACCGCGCTGATTTGTGATTCGTATTGCGACGCCGCGCGGCAAATTTGATTGCGATGCCGGCTGCTTTCATCACGTCGCTGAACAAACGAGGGGCACCTCAGGTGCCCAATTGCGCAAACGCCGCGTCGAACACTTCGAGCATGAAATCCGCATCCGCCTGCGTAATGATCATCGGTGGTGCAAAGCGGATGGTGTTGCCGAACAGGCTTCCTTTGCCAAGCAACAATCCCATTTCCCGGGCGCGTTCGAGAATTTCCGCGCACTCCGCCTTTGCGGGTTCCTTGGTGGTCCGATCCTTGACCAATTCGATGCCCAACATCAATCCCTTGCCGCGTACATCGCCAATGATGGGATACTTCGCCTTCAATTTTTCGAGGCCGGCGAGGACGTAATCGCCCATCTTTTTGGAATTTTCCTGGAGCTTTTCCTTTTCGATTACTTCGAGCACGGCTTTACCCATCGCGCAAACAACCGGGTTGCCTCCAAAGGTATTAAAGTGAATGCGCTTGGAGACGACGGCTGCGATTTGCGGCGTTGTGACGACCGCCGCCAGCGGACAACCGTTGCCAATACCCTTCGCCATGGTGACGATATCGGGAATGACGCCTTGCGTCTCGAATCCCCAAAAATGCGTGCCCGTGCGGCCGAAGCCGGCTTGAACCTCGTCGGCAATACAGACGCCACCGGCGGCCCGCACATGCTCATAAACATGCTTCAGGTATCCGTCGGGAAACACCACGACGCCGCCCACACCCTGGATGGATTCGGCAATGAAGCCGGCAATCTGCCCCGGGCTGGTGTAATCGATCACCTGTTTGATGTCTGCCGCGTATTTTTTTCCGGCGTCCGGATCGTTGCGGCCGTAGGTTCCCCGATAAACGTCTGGAATGATGGCGTGGTGAAAGCCGAAGCTGTGCGGCACATTGAACTTCCATGTGCTGTGTGCGGTCATACCCATACCCGAGGCGTTGCCGCCGTGGTAGGCGTTGCGGAGCGCGACCATGTCATAATTACCCGTGTAGGCCCGGGCCATCATCAGCGCGAGGTCGTTCGCTTCCGATCCGGAATTGACGAAGTAGCAGACCTTCAAGTCGCCTGGCATTTTCGACGCGAGCTTCTCGGCGAATTGCGCGATATTCGGATGCAGGTAAATCGTGGTGGAGTGCTGCAGAATTTCATTCTGACGATTGGCAGCCTCGACGACGTGCGGGTGACAGTGTCCGACGCTGATGGTAACAATGCCGCCAAGGCCGTCGAGATAGCGCTTGCCGGTTTCGTCCCAAATATACTGTCCTTTGCCTTCCACCAGCATGATCGGCTTCTTGTAGTAAAGGAAGATACCCGGATTGAGGTATTGTTTCCGCAACGCCAGCACCTGTTCGGCGGACGGCCCGCTGTAGGCTTTGGGCTGGTGGTTAGTGGGAGGGAGGGCTGGTGTTTTCATTGGGTGGATAGGTGTTGGTATAACTTTTTGGTAATCTTTTTGGAGGTGGTCAGCAACCACGAAGATCGCTCGGCGAATTCCAGTGACGTTACGTTGGGCACGCCATTGATGGTGAGTTCGATTCTGCGCCCGTAAGAATAAAATCCTCGCATTCCCGAATTGTGCGGGCGAATCATCGAAACCTGGCTGCGGGGGACCCGCAATTTGATGGAGTCACCTTCATAGCACAGATCGGCAGCGGAAAAACTCAGGATGCCGACGTCATCCGCGTCTTCCAACACGGCACGCAGGCCAGAGCGGAGTCGAGGTGTCAGCGTAAGCTGCACGATGAAGCTATTCGGATCGCCGGCGGACCGGGGATTTATCTTCCGCACCAGTTGAGTCACGTAGGGATTGCCGAGACCGAAGGGGACGAAAATCGCCGAAGCCAGCAATGCCGCGAGAGGAATCAACAGCGTCAGGATGCCGAACTGAATCACGCTAACGGCGAGTATCGCGACAAGAATAGGCGCTGCGCGAAAGATGCCGAAGGCCGTCACAATGAGTACGGCAGCCATCGTAAACCGGCGAGGCGCAGTGATCTCAATCTGTGCGGCGTTCGAAGTCATTCCATTCGACTACCCGGCCATTAACGCAGCAAAAGTCGGCGCAAATCAAGCTTTTCGCTGGAATGAATCCCGGGCGTTATGACTCTGGGGCTTTGTCGTGCGTCAACTATTGGAGGCAGTCACCCCTGTGCTTTCGGGTCGGACGATGCTTTCAGATCGTCGACGAGCTTCCGCACGAGTTCATCAATGTCGCCCAGGGTCTGCTCTGGCGATGCCTGATCGAGGTCATGCACGTGCCAGTAGGTGACGCGATGCTCCCACTCAGGAAAATTCGCCCGCATCAACGCACGATGCTCCGCCTCCTTCAATGCGATTACGAGGGTGGCGGACGTTAAATCCTCCAGTGTAACCTGGCGTGGAAACGGCAGGGGATCGGTATGTGGGATCGCGCGCTGTTTGAACGCTTCCAGCGTCAGGGGAGAAAGCGGGCCCACATTTTTGGTGCGGGTCACATCGATTTTTAAACCACCTGATTCAGCGCGCCACTGCGGCGCCCGGTCAGCGACGAGTTGATTGAAAAGTCCTTCCGCATACCGGCTGCGATAATAATTGCCGCTGCATAAAAATAATACTGTTCTGACATTCATCGTGAGCGCTAAAAATATAGGCAATTACGGCCGGGTTGACGATTGAAGAATTTGGCGGGGATTGAAATTTCAAAAGTTTGAGGATCGCACTAATTCAGGCGATCAACATGCAGGTCGTTCTTGGTGACCTTGCCATCGGTCACGTTTACCCATACCTCGCCGATTTCCTTGTCCCGTATGGAATCGCCGATCTTGTTCGCCCATAGTTTAACCTTCCAAACGATCTCACCCCGCCCGCCGATTCCGAGCACGCCCTCGCCCACGCGATCCAGCTTGAGCTGGCTGGCGGTCAGTTTGATGTTTTTGAGCACCGATTCTTTTAACGCCGTTTGCAGTGCCTGATTTGAATCAACTTTCAACTTCCCCCGATCCAAAGGCTGGTCGGCGCCAGAAATGGGTTCCAACAAACGCAGTGGTCTGGAAACATCCACCATTTTTCCACCGGAGAATTTTACCTCGGCCGCTTTGAGCGCCGCCGTGGGATCGTAAAAAACCACATACCAGACTTTCGGCGTGAGGCCACCGACAGATTTTTCGGAACGAAGTTGCACCACTTTATCCTTCGCCTGCTCGCCGACATAGCGATTGCCTTCGGTGATTAACTCGAAAGCGGTCGGTTCAGCGGCGAAGGCGATGGACAGAACATTTCCGGCAACAGCGCTCAGCAGGAGCAAAGCACGCGCGATTGACTTATTCTGATTGGTCATAACGCAATATAGCGCATGTGCCGATGCTCGCAATTCGCAGATTGGCGGCTTGTGGGGAATCAGCGCGGGACGCATACTTTAACGGCAATGATGTTTTATGATGTGGTGATCGTGGGCGGCGGCCCGGCCGGTTCGACTCTGGGAGCGTTGCTCGGTAGGGCCGGTTTTTCGGTGGCGATCATTGAGCGTGAAACTTTTCCCCGGTATCATATCGGCGAGTCTTTGTTGCCGGAAGTGCTGGATGTATTGGAGGAGTCAGGCGCATTGCCGCTCGTGGAGAAGGCCGGGTTTCTCCGGAAGGAAGGCGGGGTTTTCCGGTGGGGCACAAATCCAGAGCCTTGGACCTTTCATTTCGACGAAGCAAAGGAGCGCTATCGATTTACATACGCCTATCAGGTCATTCGTTCCGAGTTCGATACCATTTTGCTGGATCATGCTCGCGCTTCGGGAGTGACGGTTTTTGAAAATCACGTGGCGCGTGATTTTTCTGAATGCCCCAATGGTGATGGCGAACCGTCGGGCGGAAAAGTGATGGCGACGGCTCAGAATGGTGAATCCATCGAACTCACGGCGCGGATCGTTGCGGATTGTTCCGGCCAGGCGGGCTGGCTGGCGAACAAATTCAAGCTCCGGAAGTATGATCCGTTTCTGAGAAATGTGGCCGTCTTTGCCTACTATCGCGACGCGTCGCGCCTGGTCGGGCGTGATGAGAACGCGATATTCTGCGAGGCGATGGAGTTGGGCTGGTTTTGGAATATCCCGCTCCACGATGGCACGAACAGCGTGGGGCTGATTACAAAAGCTGAACTGGCTCCGGCCAGTGACGACCGTGCCGCGTTCTACGAGGCGGCAATTCAGAAAAGTGTTTACACGAAAAAAATGCTCTCGTCTGCCCGCAGGGTGACGGACGTGCGTTGCATCGCCGATTATTCTTTTCGGCCCACGCGATTAACCGGCCCCGGTTATGTGTTGGTGGGTGACGCGGGCAATTTCATCGATCCCATCTGGTCCACGGGCATCATGCTCGCCACGACCGGCGCGCGCCTGGCGGCGCGGGCGATCAAGGAGTCATTTGAAAGCGGCTCCAGCGAGCCCCTGGCTCGATACGAAAAAGCCGCTCAAACAGTGGTGAGCCGTTATCGACATTTCATTTATTATTTCTACAAAACCAATGCCACGCCCGATAATTATTTCTGGGAAGCGTATTCGGTGGTGGGCACGGCGGCGGACCCGCGCGACGCCTTCATCCGCCTGATCTCGGGCCGGCTGGGGTTGCAGGCCGAGACGGCGACGGCGTAAGCTTAATTCGATTTCACCGCGTTCGCGCTGGTGAGGGCAGCCGCAATGCTGTCCACAGACAGGAAAACCTTTCGCGCGATTTCCGGGTCGGTGATTTTGAAGCCGAAAGTTTTGTCGAGGGCAACCACGAGTTGGAGGGCGTCGACCGAATCCAGCCCCAGGCCATCGGGACCAAACAGTGGCTTGTCGTCCTCAATTTCATCGGCAGTTACCTGAAGCATCAGGTTTTCGACGATCAGGCTTTTAAGCTGTTTCTTGAGCGCTGCGTTATTTTCCATCAAAAAATTCCACCATCTATTTTGAGGACCGAGCCTGTGATATATGCTGCGTCGTCACAAGCCAAAAACCGGATCGCCGCCGCCACTTCGCCGGGCTTGCCGAGGCGGCGCATGGGAATCCGTGCTTCCGCGGCTTTGCGTTCGTCCGCTGACCAGCGGGCCAGCGAAGCGGTGTCAATGTAGCCCGGGCAAATGGCGTTGACGGTAATGCCAATGCGCGCGACTTCCTTTGCCAGCGATTGAGTCATCGCCACCACTCCTGCTTTGGCCGCCGCGTAATTTGTCTGGCCGGCGGGCGCGAGCAGGGCGCTGAGTGAAGCAACATTGATGATGCGCCCATGACGCTGACTGATCATGGCCGGCAAGACCACCTGGCAACCATGGAAAACGCTGTTGAGATTCGTGGCGAGCGTTTCGTCCCAGACTGCGGGCGGCATGGCGCCGAGCAACATATCCTTGTGCGCGCCGGCGCTGTTGACGAGCACATCGATGCGCGTATCGGCGGCGATAATTGCGTTCACGGCCTCGGTCCATGCTGCGGGAGAAGTCACATCCAGCGTGATGCAACGGCATCGTTCTGAAAACTCCTGTGCCAACACTTCGGCCTGGTCGCGTCGCTGATTTAAACCGAGCCAGAGGTAATTCTCCGAACTTTCCGTGAGAAAAGCACGTGCGGCGGCGAGCCCAATGCCACCGTTTCCGCCGGTGATTAGGATAACGCGCTTGCTCATGGCAGCTGGTTGGGAGCCTTGATGAAACGCGCGCCGATGGCTTGCTGATTGGTGCCCATCACGCTGAGGTTAGCTGCTGAAGACTGACCTGCCAAGATGGCATCCACAGCGGCGGCACATTGCCAGGCGGCGGCGGCGACCATCCCTTCACCGAGGACTCGCCGGACGCTCAATCTCGGCCCGCTCCAGTCAGGCCACGCGGATTGCTCGGCTTTGTCGGTTGTGAAATTTCCGGCGCTACTGTCGCAAAGCAAATCGGTCACTGCGACCGATGGCAGTTCCCGGCGCACATTTTTCGCGGCGTCGCTGCGACTGACGCGGCTCGAATAAGTATGCGCGTTGGTGATCGCCTGCACCTCCACGCCACAGGATAATTCTGAATCCCGCACCAACGCCACCGCGCCCGCCCCGGCGCTCAGAACGGCCGAGCGTTCCAAATGCCACAGCGCATCGGCCAGCACCCAGTTGATTTCTTCGGCGCCGATGACAAGGGCAACATCTATTCGATTGTCCAACAACCACTCGGCGCCCATGGCAAGGCCTTGAAGAAAATTCGCTGAGTCGCCGATCAACGTGTTAAGCAGGGGTGTCTCCGGCAGGAGAGCCGCCACGCTGCTGCCCAGTGCGGCGAAAACGGTTTCCGGAAAGAGCAAGGGGCTGGCGGTCGCCGGGTCCTTCAAGACCTCTTCAAAAAAGCGGCACGAATAATGAACGCAACCGCCGTCCAGACACATCACCACACCAATGCGGGGCGCAGGCTGTCCGCGCTCTTTGAGCGGCGCCATCGCTTCAAGCGCGGCTGCGGCGGCATAGTGTGTGATGGGGCTGGTTCGCCGCAACCGTGGATGCGCAAGAAATGCCGGGCGCGTGGCCGGCTCGGGCACTGGGCGACATTCGAGTGGTGCGGCACGACCGGGTCGATCCAGGGCGCGGGCGGGCAGAAGGTCTCCCGTTCGCAGCGCTTCGCGCAAGGCGGTCATTCCCCAGCCCGCTGGCGATACCGCCCCCACTCCTCCCACAAAAATACGGCTCATGTCCACCTCCGAAAAATGAGGGTGGCATTCACGCCGCCGAATCCAAACGAGTTGGAGAGAACCTGATTTACCCGCGCCGATTGCGGTTCGGTCACGAGCGGAAAAGCGCAAGCGGTGTCCGGCTTTGCCAGCCCGATTTCCGGGGGCAGCCATTGCTCGCGCAACGCCATCAGGCAAACGGCCGCTTCAACGGCGCCGGCGGCACCGAGCAAATGGCCGATCGATGATTTGGAAGAACTGACCGGCAGCGTGGTCACGCGGTCACCCGCCCAGCGACCGATGGCGATGGCTTCCGCCGCGTCGTTGAGCGGCGTGCCGGTGCCATGCGCGTTGACATAGTCGATGTCGGCCGGTGTTGCGCGCGCCGCTTCGCAAGCGAGGGTCATGGAAGCCAGCGCGGCATTACCCTGGGGATGCGGTTGCGTCAGGTGATGGCGGTCCACCGACTGGCCATAGCCAACTACCTCGCCCAAAATCTCCGCGCCACGCCGTTGGGCGTGCTCGAGCGATTCGAGCGTGAATGCGGCAGCGCCTTCGCCTAACAACATTCCATCGCGCGAGGCGTCGAAAGGCCGGCAAGTGGTGGGAGAAAGCAATTGCAACGAATCGAAGCCCGCGAACACGAGTTCTGTGTGGGCGTCGTATCCACCGGTCAACACCCGATCGGCCGACCCGCGCCGAATCCATTCCCAGGCGTGTCCAATGGCATCACTGCCTGAGGCGCAGGCGTTGGAGATGATTCGGATCGAGCCACCTGCGCCAAGCGCGTCCGCCACCATGCGCGCCTGTGTGTTCGCTTGATAGATCATCGCGCGTTTCGCCTGTTTACGATGGCGGTTGGGAGCGGTCAGCGCCTGACGAAAATAGCTCTCGCCTTCGGTCATGCCGCCAGCGGTAGTGCCGACAATAGTCGGAATGTCTTCACCTGCTGCCCAGCCGGATTGGTTCCAAGCTTCGTAAGCGGCCAGCAAAAACATTTTTCCCGCTCGATCCAGTCGTGCGGTGTGCCGTTCCCTCAATTTGGTTTTGGGAAGTGCAGGGGGCAGCGATACTTGCGCCGCAAGCTTCACGCGCTGACGACTGACATCAAATAAAGTGACCGGCGTGAAATTGCTTCGTCCCGCGCGAAACCCCTCCGCGCTTTGCTTCCATCCCGCGCCAAGACTGGTAATAACGCCTGCACCCGTCACGACGACGCGTCGTGGCAGGGCAGAACGGGCGATGGGGAACAACATGGTCTGGACAAAGTTGCGGCCGAACTATCGCGAAAAGAGTTCAGGCCAAAAAAGCGGCCAGCAAGTATGAACGCGAATACCCATGGCCACTATCCGGTCATGGCCAGAGGAACTGGAGGAGTCACCATGTCAGTTTGTTGATAGTAATCCGCCAGGCTTTGGAGGGAGGGCACCAAGTCTGCCTCGGAAAGCGCATTGAGAACGCGTTCCTCGTTCATGATGAAGCGATCGCGTTTGTAGATCAGATAGTCCTGCTGCAACGGTTGCGGCGTGAGATTCATCGTGACCAGGTTGGCTCCTGCACGAAGCCCGTTGACGTAGCCGTTGGCGGGTTGCGCCAGGTTCAGCGCGCTGACGGCGGGAATCACCCAGCCGGGCTTCATCAGGCGGAGGGCGGCCATGCAATTCAAAGTTTTTTCGGCTGACCCCGAAATCTCCCCGCCCAGCGGGGTTGGTTCGCCCGGGATGAAAGGACTCACGCTCACGCCTTGAAGCGGCAACTCGGCGGCGAGCCGGCAATTCTCCTGCAACTGTTCATCAGTTTGTTCCGGCAGGCCGGCAATGAAACCGGAACTGACATTCCAGCCGGTATCGGCCAGATGACGAATATGCTGCAAGCGTTCGTCAAGATTTCCCGGCGCTTCGTAACGATCGTACGCGGTGGGATCGGCGGTTTCGAATTTTAAAATGTAAACCGAGGCGCCGGCTGCCTTCAGTTCCGCGTACAGCTCGCGGTCATGCGTGCCCAGACAAACGCTGAGCCCGAGCGGGGTTTCGCGCCGTAAAGTGCGGAGCAGGGGGATGACAATTTCGCGAACGGCCAAAGGATCTTCGCCGGTCTGGATGTTGACATCAGTCACCGAGGCGGGACGATGGTGGATGAGCAATTCGGCGATGTCTTCGCGCAGAGCCCGCGAGCGTTGAAGCTCGCGATTATCGCGGCGCATGCCGCAGTAATGGCAGTTTTCCCGGCAAAAATTGGAAACCTCAACGACTGCCCGCACGAAAACTCGATTACCAAATATTTCGCGCGCGGTTGCTGCGGCGCGCTCGTGCAAAAGCTCTTTTTCGGTGCCCCACGCTGAAAGTTGCGCGGTGGTTGGAATGTTCCACATCTACATTTAAGATAGAAAAGGAATGGTGTATTGGCAAACGCAATTCCCCGGATGCAAATCCCAAACCGAAGTGGATTTGTTTCGTCTTTGTCTAAAATTCGGTATCTTTTTCGCGTGGACTGGAATCATTCAGTTGTGGCTGTCATTCCGTGCTTTAACGAAGCGCGAGGCATCCGAGCTTTGGTCGAACAGGTACGTAAACATGTCGCAACCGTAATCGTCGTCGACGACGGTTCAAACGATTCCACGTCGAAAGAGGCCGTCGCCGGCGGTGCGAAAGTGCTACGCCACGGACAGAATCTTGGCAAAGGCATGGCGCTGAAAACTGGCCTTTCGGCGGCTGATGACGCCGGGTTTCGCCACGCAATGCTGCTCGACGGCGATGGGCAGCATGCGGCGCAAAGTATCCCGGCCATGTTCGCGTGCCTGGAATCAACGGGCGCGATCTTGGTAGTGGGCAATCGCATGCAAAACGCGGCGCGAATGTCATGGTTGCGGCGGCGCGTGAATTCGTGGATGAGCCGGGAAATCTCCCGCCTCGCCAGGAGAACGATGCCTGACACGCAATGTGGTTTTCGTCTCGTCAATCTCGAGGTGTGGCGGAGTTTGAATTTGCGCACGGCTCGCTTTGAGGTGGAGTCCGAAATGATTGTTCGCTTCGCGGAACGTGGTCATCGCATCGAATTCGTGCCCATCCAAACGGTGCCTGGGGTCCGGCCAAGTTACATAAGCCCGGTGAGTGATACGTGGCGATGGTTTCGTTGGCGGTGGGCGGTGCGTTCGCTTGCATCGGAGCGGGATGTGCATTCTCCACCGAAACAAAATCCGTCGGCGGTCCGGCGATGAGCACGCCACCCGAAAACCTGCCTTCGAGCCGGAAAAGCTGGCTGGCCATTATCGCCAAAAAAGCGATATCGTTGGTGGTGGCTGGTATCATCCTGGGTTGGGCGTATCAATGGGTGTCAGCGCGGTTTTATCGGGACGATCAAACGGCGGGCTTTTGGTATGGCACGCTGCACGGGGCTTGCATGCCTGCGGCATTGCCGAGTTTGTTGATGGGAAAAGACGTTCCGATTTTTGCGCCGCGCAATTCCGGACGTGGTTACAAACTTGGCTATATCGCAGGCATCAATTTGTGCGGCCTGGTATTTTTTGGCCTCGCGTTTCGATCGGCACGTAGTGAGCGCGCGGCAGAATCTAAAACCACCAATGGCGATACACCTCAATGATATCCACCGGCCCGCCTGCCCAGTAATGATTCGGAGGAAAATGAAAAGTCCGGCTGGTGCGGTTGTAGGTCAATTCGCCCGGTCGCTCCGGAATATTTGGATCGTATACTTGAAACCGAATTTCCCGATGATCCTCCCTGCGCTGATAAAGGGTGATGCCGTGGTTAATCGTGAGTTCCGGAAATTTCACGACGTGCAAGATGGGATCGGTGCGTTCCGGCGCCGCGAGGGTGAGGCGCTGCGCGATGCGCGCCTGATGCGCGCGCGAAATGGGAAACACCATCCGCCAATGGCTGCGCAAGACATACGATTGCCAGGCCCCCCCACAATTGGCCTTGAGCAATCCAGCCTGCGATTCACTAAAGGCCCGCAAGTTCGGATAGCCAGGGATGATAATTCGCTTCGCGGATGTGCTCGGGTGGCGAGGATTGCGGGCGACCACACGACGGATGAGACTTTGATACTCGCTGGCAGTGGCAGTCGGCAATTGCGGCGCGAAACGCGCGTGATAGAAAAACTGTCGCGCCGACCGGACCATGACGAAGCAGCGATGCGCATATTCGGGCGGTGGCTCAGTGCGAAAGGTGTGCATGCTGTCCGTGGCTTCGTCGCGCCGATATTGCCAGACCAGTTCGTTGGCGAACGCGAACGTATCGCTCGCAAATTGAAAGCGAACGAATGGTTCGGTGGGCGGCGTCATGCTTGCGGCAAAATCTAACGATCCATTGCGAAGGTGCAAATGCTTTACGAAATGTGGCTGGAGGTTGCGCGGGAACGCGGTCGCGAAATCGCCCTATGGGAATGTGGTTCGGGGCGACGCTGGCGCTTCAGCGAATTGCGGGACCGAGCCGAATGCGAAGCCGTTGAGCCTGGATCATGGGTTTTTCCTCAGGGGCATTCTTCCGACTTTCTGCTGGCGACCTTGCGCGCGTGGCGGGCGGGCGCCGTCGTTTGTCCTTTGGAACGGGAACAGTCGCGGCCCGTGTTTCCGCACCCCCCTCAGGCCTGCTGTCATTTGAAGACGACCTCCGCGACTTCGGGACGCGCGCGCGCTATTGCGTTCACGGCGGAGCAATTGACGGCTGACGTGCGGAATATCGTCGCGACAATGGGCTTGCGCGCGGAATGGCCCAATCTCGGAGCGATATCGCTCGCGCATTCCTACGGTTTTTCCAATCTGGTATTGCCATTATTTTTGCACGGCATTCCTTTGATCCTTGCGCAATCGCCCTTGCCGGAAATGGTGAAGGCAGCGGCAGCAGGTCACGAAAATATGACCCTGGCGGGCGTGCCGGCGCTGTGGCGCGGATGGAGTGAGGCCGGGGCGATTCCCGATTCAGTTCGGCTGGCGATTTCGGCAGGTGCTCCATTGAGACTCGAATTGGAACAATCCATATATGACCAACGTGGATTGAAAATTCACAATTTCTACGGTTCCTCGGAATGTGGCGGGATTGCTTTCGATCCCTCGCCCATTCCCCGCAACGATGAAGCTTGCGTGGGACAAGCGATGCGCGATGTGAATTTAAGCGTGGCGGAAAGCGGCTGTCTGGAAGTGCGCGGCGACGCAGTTGGCGAATGCTACTGGCCGGAGTCAGAGCCCGCACTGGGAGACGGTAGATTTTGCACCAGCGATCTGGCGGAGATCAAAAATGGCGAGGTGAGTTTGCGCGGGCGCGTGGGAGATCAAATCAATGTCGCCGGGCGCAAAGTTGCGCCGGAAACGATCGAAGCAACATTGAGATTGCACGCCGGGGTGAAGGATTGTTTGGTATTTGGCATTCCCGAAGCCACCGGGGAAAGAAGTGAATGCATCGTGGCCTCTGTGGTTACGATGCGGCCGATTGATGAAAAGCAGTTGAAGCTGTTCCTGCAGGAACATTTGCCGGCGTGGCAGGTGCCGCGGGAGTGGTGGTTGGTTCCTTCGCTCTCCGCCAATGCTCGAGGAAAAATTTCGCGGACCGATTGGGCGCGTCGCTATTTGGAAATTCGCAGGCAGCGGAGCGCGTGAATTTTGCGGTGCCCGCGCCGTTCACGGCACATCGCCGCTGAGGGCCAGGCTCGCTTCCAAAATCAAGCGTTCACCAATCATGCTCTTCGCTTCGGCTTGAATCAGTCCGCCTAACCGCCCGGTGATTGAAGCCTGGGTGATAATGCGCTCGTTGGGCCTGGCCGCACCCAAGATTTTCACATGGCGCAAGGCGGTAAGCCTCAGATTTTTTAGCGGCGGAATTTGTGGATCCGATTGCGCCACCACGCCCGCAACTTGCGCTGCCGCTTCGACTAGCAAAACGCCCGGAAATATCGGCTTGCCCGGGAAGTGGCCGTCCAAAAACGGTTCGTCGCCGCGCACGCGATATTCGCCGGCGCCCTCCTTGCCCGGTACCAGGCTGACCATCCGATCCACAAAACGAAACTCGGGGCCATGCGGCAATTGACTCAGTGCTTGTTCCAGGTAATCGCTCATACCTCTCAGTTCTTCATCGGTTCGGCGACTTTGTAATCGGTGGGGATGTTCGCCTCGAAAGTGCCCGCCGGCAGTGGGGCGTTGGTGACTGAATTGGAAAAGTCGTTTCGCATGGATGAGCCGTCACTGAATTTCAATTCGGTTGACGCAGGCGTAAAATCGGCCGCGCGGAAGCCCACCACAATCGCGGTCATGAATTTTTGCGCGAAGGTGCTCTTGGGTTGGAGCGATAGTTGCACCACGCCGTTGGTTTCGATCACGGTGCCGATTTTAAATTGGGATTCAAGCTGGCTCCGGCTGCGGGGAAAACTCGCTTCGAGCAATGCCAATGCATCGCGCCACGGCCCCGGCTGGCTGACATTCAAAGGATATTTCTCCGCTCGCTTCAATCGTGGATAGAGCAGAACCAGTTGATCTGGCTGTCGAATGGCAATCGTTTGTGGCGGTCTGCCCAGCTCCCACCGAAAATGATCGGGTATCGCCACGAAAACGCGACCAGTCGAAACCAGTGGTTGCGAAAAACTTTTGATGACTCGAGTCTGCACGGCGTCCGCCGACCACGTGTGCATATTCGTTTGCGCGGCGAACCATGCGCTTAGAAGCGGGCTCTCAGCCAGGAGATTTTTTTGTCCGGCGAGTAAGAGTGCCACCGCGATGGCGAACTGGAGATACGTGCTTTTCATGGATTATGTTTCGGCTGATTGCCCTCGTCGGGCCATACCGGGACAAAGTGAAACCATTGATCCAGATGTTGCCGTATCTCCGGCTCAAAGGCGGTCATAATTTTTTGCGTGAGTTCGCGACGCGCATCGCGATTTCCCAGCGCCCGCCGGTCATATTCGATTTCCGTCATCAAATTGGCCGTATATTGGTTTTGCCCGCGCGTGATTGAAGCGCAAAATATCCCACAGCCCGAGGCTCTCGCCAATTCCGCCGCGGCAATGGCAGCCGGAAACGGCCGGCCAAACAGCTCCACGGTGACCGCCGTCGCCGGCACGGGGCGATCAATGAGGAGCGCGATGACGGCGCCTTCCTGGAGTCGCTGGATGACTTCGACAAAAGCAAATGCATCCTGGCCGATCGTCAGGGTTTCGATGCCCCAACGCGCGCGTGAGGCGCTGCGAAGCTCTGTGAAACCCGCCCCGGGCTCAGCCTGCGTTATCGCGAGCAGGGAGATGCCGCGGCTCTTCATCAACTGGCCTCCGATCTCCCAGTTGCCAAGGTGCGGCGTCACGAGCAACGCGCCTCGTCCGCTATGATGGCAGGCCTGCAACCGTTGAAAGTTTTCCTCATGCATTACTTCGACTGGCGCTGGAATGCCGTTTTCGTAGTTCCACAGGTCGAGCAGCTTCAGCGCGAACTGACGGTATAGACGTCCCGCCATTTTAATGGCGGCGGTACGATTGTTATTTAACGCGGGCAGGAGATTTTGAATTACGATTTCGCGACGGTCGCGGTTTAAGAGTTGATAAATTTCTGCCAGCGCCAGGGAAATGCCTCGAAGCATGAACGGCGGCATGACGCGAGTGACCGCCAACGCCAGCCGCCAGATGCCGGGACGATAAAGAGATGAGGTCGCAACTTGGGAGGGAGCGTCGTCTCGGGCGTGGAGTGCGAGCCACCATGAGGGCAGGAGAAAAATGGAAATAATTACATTCGCGGCGATGCCGATGGCGCAGACTTTTCCCAGGCTCGCCATGCCCAAATTGCCGGAGAATGCGAGCGAGCCGAAACCGGTGATCGCCGTGCCCCCGCAAAGCAGCAGCGCTCGCCCAATGGAGCGCCGCACCGCTCGGGCATCGCCGCGCAGGCGGCGAAGGCCAAGCTGAATGAAAATCCCGTAGTCCACGCCCGTGCCCAGAATCAAGGGCACGCCCATGAGGTTCAGCAAATTCCATGACCACCCGGCAATTCCCATGACCGCCATCAGGCAAACGCCACTGAGTAACAACGCACCAAAACTGAGGGCCACTTCCTTGACGCTGCGAAAAGCCAGCCACAATGAAAGCAGCACGAGCGCGAGCATCGCGATAACCATCACGCCCAATCGCGGCTTCACCCGTTCCAACGTTGCTGCGCCCAGCAGCGGCCAGCCCGAAACGGAAATTCCCGCGAGCTCAAACTTTTCCGACAGGGCCGAAAGTGCTGCAGTCGACGTTCGGTTGGTCGCGGGATAGACAAGGCCAAGGGCGAACCATTCGTTGGAGGAGTGTGCGGCGAATCGTTGCAGAAGCCACTGGCTCATTTGATTCGTCGGCCAGATTGTCTCGACACTTGCGCCATATCGGGTCCAGTCGCGAAGCAATTCGCCAGTGAGGTCCATCGCGTTGGTGTTGAAGCCCTGTTGCGCCGCCGCTTTATTGAGCCGCGGTCCTTGTCGGCCGAGGGATAGGGCCGTCGCACGATTCTGTTGCTGCCACTCTGGTTGCGGCCAGAGCGTTGAAGGCAAAGTGAAGTTGGCGATCCAGCCGTTGGAGCGTCCGGCCGCGAGCATCGCCTCGGCTTCTGCGAGTTTGCGGTGCACGGCCAGTTCTGTGGCGCCACTGGCGATCACCCATAACGGATCCTGAGGTATGCCTACTGATGCGGTGATTTCGTTCAGCGCAGTTTCTGCTTCCGTATGTTGAATCCGCAATGCATCGCCGGTGTTGTCCAGGCCCGGTTGCCTGACGATTAATACGGCGGCGGCAATCAGGATGATTGCGGTCGTTAGCCCAAGAGCGGGGCGAACGTTGGTGGTCGGCGATTGGGTGGCCGGTTCCGTCGCCTCCGTGATCGGCGGAAAAAGAAATGTCCACCATTTTGGCCGTGCATCAGAAGTCCTGGCGATAAGTCGTTCAGGAAATAGCGGCGGCAAAAAAGCAACGACCATGACAATCGCTGCGAGTGCGACGCCAATCGCGACGAGAGAACCCAGCTGCGCGAGCCCGGGCAGTCCGCCAAAATTTAAAACCGAAAATGCCGCGATCGTCGTAATGGCCGCCCACAAAATACTCGGGGCAATCGCACGGCGAATTTCCGGCACGGAAAGCTGAGGGTGCGCGAGCGCTTCTTGATAGTGAACGACCGCGTAGTCCACCGCGAGGCCGAGCAGCACGGCCGCGAAGCCGAGACTGATGACATTGATCGTGCCCAATATCAAACTTCCCAGCCCCATCGTGGCCACCAGGATTAAAGCCAGCAAAGCCAGCAGCCACATCATCGGACGCCAGCGACGATGCGTGAGCCAGAAGAGCATGGCGATGATGGCCGCCGTGCCGATCACCGAGCCAGTCATGTCGCGCCGCATGCTTGTGGCGATTTCCGCGACGAAGGCGGGCCGACCGGTGGCATGCACCACGACGCCCTGCCAGTCCGGCTTATGGGCGCGGAAATGTTCCACGGCGCTCTTGATCGCCGACAGCCAATCCGCGCAGTCGCGCCACGTTTTCAAGTCATGGCCAGCCTGTATAAAAATTACGCGAAACGTTCCGTCGGCAGAAGCGAACATGCGGTCGCCTTGCTCCGGCGACATGCCACTCAGTGCCGCCGTCGCCGGCACGTTCAAGAAGTCGTAGGGATCAAACGCGCGCCGCGCGATTTCCATTGGGGAGAGCGAAGTAGCGAGCGTCTCCTTCGCTTCCGCGAGGGTGGCGTCGATGTGTTCCGGCGCCAGGCGATTGGTGAGGGAAGCGAAAACGTCAGGCGGCTGGTTGAACCATAAGTAGGCGACCATTTCCGCGGCCTGCTCGGGATGTTCCATCCAGGGTGCCTGCCAGGAAACGCTGGCAACCAGGTTCGTTTCGCTTCGGAGGTATGCCGCCAATTCTCCGGCGAGCCGTTCCGAGCTATCGCGTTTGGGGAAGCGTAGCGTCAGGATGAGTTCGCGCGCGTTGGAAAAATGTTCCTGATAAAGCTTCAGGCCGCGCACACCGGGTTCGTCGGCGGGCAGAAGATTCAACACATCCACATCCAGTCGCAATCGCACGAGGCCGATCACCGCCGGTATCGCGAGCAAGATCCACCACCATTGCTTCAGCGCGCGCATCACGGAGTCAGAAATCCTTCGATAAACTCACCCGATTTCAGGTTCTCCAAACGCCAGCCGCCGTCATCCTGGCGGGTGAATTTAAAATTCTTCGGCAGCGACTGGCCGGCAAGAGCGGCTCTCAAGTAAAGCCAGGCGAACCGATTCGGCGCTTCCCCTTTGCCACTAAACACATAATGGCGCGCCGGAAATTCAATGAGCCAGTTCGTCGAGGTCGCTTGTCCTGCGGTGATGGGCAGCGGAGTTTTTGAAAAGTCGAAAACGAAACTGCCGTCAGGCCGCGTCGCGACCAACAAATCGCCGCTCAACTCGGGCCGTTTGTGGCTTGGCCGCCATACCGCCTGACCTTGCTGAATCTGCCAATCTGCGCCGGAGGGTCGCCGTCGTTCAATTTTTGTCGTGTTGCATCCGTTCCCCAACAGTAGCGCGCCCGCCAGCAGCGACCTCAGAAGGCCTTGCCGGAAAAAATTGCGGGCTAAAACAAATGGCGACACGCGGCCACTATACAGAACTCCGCGAGACATGCCTTGCCCAATTTTTCGTTGATTCCAACGTAAAAACGACTAACACCAACGAATCCCATTCGGCAGGGATTGGGCCGCAAATTCCAGATGCACCACGCGGCGGTGGTGGGGATTCAATGCGGGCGATGAGGCATGCAACAGCAGGGGACGCATCAGCAGCACTCCGCCTCGTGGGACGAGGCAGGGAATATCACTTTTTCTTTCCCGCCATTGGGAAATCTCCGTCGCGCCAAGCCGGCCGGAATTGTGCGAGCCGGGAATCACGCGCAGCGGACCGTTGCTCTCGCCGCAATCATCGAGATGCAAGCGCACCGTCAACATCTGCTCCAGAACGGAAACCGGCGGTTGAACATGCACAACGCCGTCTTTCATCGACCACGCTTCAAAGCCAGGCGTTTCGATTTTCTCGCAAACGGCGATGGTTAGATCCTGGTGCCACGCGACTTTCCAATTGGCCCCCGGCACTTTGTCGAATAACAAACTGCGGCCCACGAAAGCGTTCGCACCGAGAATCGGTTCCACCAAAGCTCTAATCGCCGGACTGTCGGCAAGTTCGCGCGCGGCGGGAATTGTCTGAACCAGGTGACGTATCGCGTGGGAGCCGAGGTCTCTTCGTTGCGCCGCGGCTTCCTCAATGGCGATAGAGAGTTGATCAACCGCTTGTTGAGGAACCGCGCCGGGCACGATGGCAAAGCCAGTTTCGCGCAACTGCTCTGACAACTTTGCGTCGAGCGCCTGCCTTTTCGTCTGCATGACGCTTCAGCATCACTTCCATGACATCGAGAGGCAATGCGATTCTATCGCATTGCCTCCTTTGGTGAAATAGCTGCGGAAATTACTTCGCGATTTCCGGAACTACATTAATCATCCAACCGATGCCGAAGCGGTCAGTCAGCATTCCAAAGCGCGGCGACCAGAAGGTTTTGGTCAGCGGCATTTTTACCTGGCCACCCTCCGCCAGCGCATTAAAATACCGCTCCGCTTCCGCTTCCGTTGCGACGGCGAGGGACAGGGAAAAGCCTTCAAATGCCGGTTTCTGGGTGTCGCAACCGTCGGAGGCCATGACGGTGGTCTGGCCGATGCGAAAGCTGGTGTGCATGATTTTGTTTTCGTATCCGGGCGGCACCATGCCCGGCGGCGGGGTGTCGGGACTGTCCTTGAAACGCATGGTCATCAAAACCTCGGCGCCGAGGGCAGTGCGATAAAACTCGACGGCTTCCTCGCAATTGCCGTTAAAAAAGAGATACGATTGGATGATTCGTTTGTCGTTGGAGGTGCTCATGGATTTTATGAATTGTTTTGCATCGTTCGCACATAAGACGAACAGGGAAACCGGAACAGGACAATATTTTTAAAAATTTATCCTGCATCCCGGTTGAATGATTCCGGGCGTTGCCCGCCGACGCCATCAAATTCCATCATTCCCGATCGAATCACTTGGGCAACCATGCAGGGCCTCCTCAGCGCGCGCAATGTCTTCCGGGTTGTCCGGCTGTCGGTAGACGACCGACATGCCCAGATCGTCATCGCGATGGAAGAAGTCCGGGACCGCGTTTCGACAGATGTCGCAGTCCACGCAACTCGCGTCCACGTAAAAGCGTCCGGGTGTATTTTGAATCAAGCGATCAGATATCTTTGCCATATATTTGTTATTCTTTTCGATCCCAGATTAGGCCTGATTGGTGTGTGACAAAAATTCATTAATGGAATATATTAATTCAATAAATGAATGACTTCCTGGCCAAGGCGCCGTTTGATCTTTATGAACTGGCGCTGTTTCAGCTCGTGGTGCGGCATCGAAGTTTTACGCGGGCAGCCGCCGAGGCGGGTTTGACGCAAAGCGCGATCACCCGGCAAGTGCAGGGTGTGGAGGAAAGTCTGGGTGTGCAGTTGCTGGAGCGTACCACCCGGACGGTAAGGCTGACGCCCGCCGGCGACTTCTTGAATCGCGAGGCGTCCCGGCTGCTGGGCGAAGTGGATGATTCCCTCCGGCATCTGACCCAGGAATTTGCCGGGGCACGGAAGGAAATTCGTGTGGGCGTTTCGCGAACGATCGGGCTGGCGTATTTGCCGGGATTCTTTCACGCCAACGTGCGGCGAGCACCGACGGTGGGTTATCGCGTCACGTCCCAATCGAGCGGCGAAATTCTGACGCGCCTCGAAGTCGGCGAATTGGACGTGGGTGTGGTCTGCCCTCCCGCGAGACTCCCAAAGACTGTGCGCGTGACTCATCGCTTCGCTGACACCTTTGCGGTGATAGCGGCGACGGAGTTTGCGGCTGATGTTTCAGCGCCGGTCAGGACAAAGGCGCGAACGGAATGGATTCAAAGGCAAAACTGGTTGTTGATCGAAGAGCAGACTCAAACCGGACAGCGGCTCGCTTCGTGGATGCGTCAGCAGGATTGGTCCATCAAACCGATCATGCAGTTGGATAATTTCGATCTGATTATCAACCTGGTTTCACTCGGGATGGGAATCAGCATGGTTCCGGCCCGCGCGCTCGCATTGTACAATCAGCGACAAAAGATTATCCGCGTGCCGACGGCTGCCCGCTTCACGAGGGAACTTGTGGTGGTGGTGCGCAAGAATCGCAAGCCGCCGCCGCACATCGAGCAGTTTATTGCCAACGTGCTATTTTGAGAGGCGCTCGGTTGCCGGTTCTCACTTCGCCTGCTTCTGGCTGTATTCCAGGGCGGCGGCGATGAAGCCTTTGAAGAGCGGATGGGGGACGTGGGGCTTGCTACGAAACTCGGGATGAAACTGGCTCCCGATGTAGAAAGGATGATCGGGTAATTCGATGATTTCAACCAGCTTTCCGTCGGGCGTGCGGCCGCTGAAAACAAAGCCGGCTTTCTGAAATTTTTCGGAGTAGGCGTTGTTAAATTCGTAACGGTGACGATGGCGTTCCTTAATGACGAAGGCACCGTAAAGTTGTGCGGTTTTCGTGCCGACGGTCAACTGGCAGGGCTGGGCGCCGAGGCGCATGGTGCCGCCTTTTTTGGTGACGCGCGTTTGCTCGTCGAGCATGGCGATGACGGGGTCGGGCGTCTCCAGGTCGAACTCCGTGGAGTGGGCCTTGGGCAGCTTCAGGACGTTGCGCGCAAATTCGATGGTGGCGATTTGCATTCCCAGACAAAGCCCGAGGTAGGGCATTTGATGCTCGCGGGCGTATTGAGCCGCGAGAATCTTCCCCTCGATGCCGCGTTCACCAAATCCGCCAGGGACCAGGACACCGCTCAAGCCTTTCAAATACCGCTCGGGTCCGTCGCGCTCGATTGCCTCGGCGTCGAGCTTTTCGATGCCGACACCGCAGTCGTTGGCAACGCCGCCATGGCTGATCGCTTCGTACACTGATTTGTAGGCATCCTGCAATTCGATGTATTTACCCACCACGCCGATCTTCAAATGATGCTGCGGCGCGGTCATCTTGCGGATGATCTCCTTCCAATACGCCATGTTCGTCGGCGGCGCGTCGAGGCGGAGCAACTGCAAGACGAGGTCGTCCATCTTTTCTCGCTGCAACATCAGCGGCACCTCGTAAATGGTCTTTTCCACGTCCTGCTCCTCAATCACGGCGTCGAAGGGGACATTGCAAAAAAGCGAGATCTTCTGGCGCACTTCCTTGCCGAGCGGCCATTCACAGCGGCAGACGATGATGTGCGGTGCGATGCCGATTTCGCGCAGTTTGGCGATTGATTGCTGCGTCGGCTTGGTCTTGAGTTCGCCGGCGGCCTTGATAAACGGCACATAAGTGACGTGAACGAAAATCGCGTTGTTGTAGCCGACTTCGAGCGCAAATTCCCGGATGGCCTCCAGAAACGGCAGTCCCTCGATATCGCCGGTCGTGCCGCCGATTTCGGTGATTAAAACATCCGCCTTGCTCTGTTCGCCCAGATAGCGGATGCGGTTTTTAATTTCATCAGTCACGTGCGGAATCACCTGCACGGTTTTGCCGAGATATTTTCCTTCGCGCTCGTTGTTAAGGACCTTTTGGTACACCTGGCCGCTGGTCAGATTGTTGAGCCGCGTCAACTCGGTATGCGTGAAACGTTCGTAATGACCCAAATCAAGGTCGGTTTCCGCGCCGTCATCCAGCACATACACTTCACCGTGCTGGTAGGGATTCATCGTCCCAGGATCGACGTTGAGGTAGGGGTCAAACTTTTGCAGCGACACCTTCACACCGCGGTTTTCCAGCAGGGTGCCAAGTGACGCAGCCGTCAAGCCTTTACCCAGGGAGCTGACCACGCCGCCGGTGACAAAAATATATTTCATTAAATCGCTGCCTGTTCTTCAGACCGTTCGCACACCCAACAATTTTTCTACCCGCTTCACATCCACGGGCACATCCACCCCCACGCTGTCGTATTCCACCGTCACGACTTTGATCGCCATCCCGTTTTCCAGAGCCCGCAATTGCTCCAATTTCTCCGCGTTTTCCAAAGGCGACGCCGGGAATTTAACCAGCCGCAACAATGACTCGCGGCGGTAACCGTAAATGCCGAGATGCTTCAAAAAAGGAAACGCCGCCAACTGTTCGATCGCGGAACGACTGGCGGCCTCGCGCAGATACGGGATCGCGCGACGGGAAAAATATAACGCCCGGCCAGCGACGTTGACAACGACTTTTACAACATTTGGGTTTTCATATTCCCCGGGATCCTGAATCGGCGTCGCCGCCGTGGACATTTCGGCGTCCGACAACGCCGCCGCGACGGTATCGATGACCGCCGGATCGATGAGCGGTTCGTCGCCTTGAATATTTACGATGGCGTCGCACGGGTTGCGGCCGGCCACTTCGGCGATGCGGTCCGAGCCGCTGGGATGATTGGATTCGGTCATCTCCACCCGGCAAAAATTCTGCGCCACCTCCCAGATGCGGGTGTCGTCGGTGGCGACGATCACTTCCGAAAGCGATTTCGCCTGCTGGCAGCGCTCCACCACATGCTGAATAAGCGGTTTGCCGGCAATCAACGCCAGCGGTTTGCCCGGAAATCGCGTGGAAGCGTAACGGGCGGGAATAATGCCAAGCACTTTCATGGAATTTGATTTAATCAGAGGCGGCCGAAAATGCACGGCGGAAATGCCCTTGCCTCCAAAAAGCGCGTAGAAATGGTCGCGGGCCGGACGGAGTGGTAACTATTTATCGGCGAGATGCCGGGACTGGCGTTTCGGCAATCGCGGGGTTTTCCCGCGCACTTCTTCGGCGGAATCGCTCGCGGGCAGGAAATCTTTCAAAAAGGCGGGTTTGTCGTGGCGGCCACCATTGCGGTAGTCGGCCCAGAGCGCTGCCGCAACTTGCCGCACGTCCAGCTTCGCCTCTTCGGTGAGAAACCGGAATACCAGTTCCATCAAGCGAATCAGCGCGATGCCGTCGGTGCGGCCCACGCGCTGGTGCAGCCATTCACTCCAGCGCATGAACGCGACGAAGGCTGACGGCTGATTCATCCAGAGAAGCGGGGTGGTGGCGACGAAATTGCCGCTGTTGCCCACGAGATCCCAATAGCGCGCGAATCGCCGCAGCTTTTGCATCGTGGCGAAATCGATCAGTTTGTTCTGCAAAATTTCGTAGGGCGGTTGCGGATTGTAGATCATCTGCCATTCGGCATCGTGGCGAATGATGGGCGTGCCGCGCAGGCGTTTCAGTATACCCACCTGAATTTCCTGCGGCCCGAGCGCAAGGAGCCGGTCGAAGCCAGCGCCGAAACTTTCGAGCGACTCGCCGGGCAGGCCGACAATGAGGTCGGCGTGAATATGCACGCCGGTGTCGCGCCGCAGGAAGTGAAAATTTTCCGCCAGACGCTGCAAGTTCTGGCGGCGATGAATCAGCGCGGCGGTTTGCTCGTTAAAGGTCTGAACACCAACTTCGAATTGGAGGGTTCCGGCTGGAAACCGCGCAATTACTTCGCGCAAACCTTCCGGCAACCGGTCCGGCACCATTTCGAAATGGAAGAAATGGCCGGGACGATAGTGTTCGAGGAAGAATTCGAGAATGGCGCGGCTGACGGGGAGGTTCAGATTGAAAGTACGGTCAACGAACTTGAATTGTTTTACCCCGCGATCAATCAATCTTTTCAACTGCTCCATCAAGGCGGGCAGGGCAGCCTGACGCACCGGAATATCGAGTGACGACAGGCAAAACTCGCACGAAAACGGGCAGCCGCGGGAGGCTTCGATGTAAATGATGCGATGTGCCACGTCCTGCTCGTCGTAGAGATCATAGGGCAGGACGAGCTGCGAAAAGTCGGGAAGACCGGCGGGAATGATTTTATCCCTGGGTGGAGTGCCGGAAAGTATCCGCCGGCAAACCTCGGCGAATTTCAGGTCCGCTTCGCCCGTGATGACGTAATCGGCCAGTTGGACAATGAGCTGGTGCCCGACCTCGTAGCTCACTTCCGGACCGCCGAGCACGATGGTGATGTCCGGTCGCAATCGTTTGATCGCGGCCACCACTTCGTTCGTGGGCGAAACGTTCCAGATATAAATGCCGAGCCCGATGATCTTTGGGTTTCGCGCGAGCAAAACTTCCGCGATGTCCACCGGGCGTTGATTGATATCGAACTCGAGGATGGCAGCCGCGGGACGTAGCGAGCCGAGATTGGCGAGCAGATAACGCAAGCCAAACGCGGCATGGATGTATTTCGCGTTGAGCGTGCTAAGGACGATATCGGCCATCGTGACAGCAAGTTACCAGCGTGGCGGTGGGGAGCAAGTCTGCGTGGCGTGCCGTGCGCGGAGGGACTATAGTGTTTTTGTGAACTTCATGGCACGTATGGATGACTGGTGGTCATCGCTGAAAGGCCGCGAAGCATCAACGTCGGAACTACCCGCTCCCGCGGGCGACGATTTCATGTCGGCGCGTGAGACGATGGTGGTTGATCAGTTGATGCGGCGTTCTCGCGGCATCACGGACTCCCGCGTCCTCCTGGCCATGAAAAAAGTTCCCCGCCACGAGTTTGTGCCTGAAGTTTTTCGGAAACATGCGTATGAGGACCGGCCTTTGCCGATCGGTTACGACCAGACGATTTCACAGCCTTATGTCGTCGCCTTCATGACGGAGCAGCTGAATCTTAAACCAACCGATCGTGTGCTCGAAATCGGCACCGGCTCCGGTTACCAGACAGCCTTGCTGGCGGAACTGGCGGGCGAGGTGTTCAGCATCGAAATCGTGAGAGACCTGGCGGAACCAACGGCCGCGCTTTTAAGAAAACTGGGCTACGCGAAAATTCATTTGCGGGTTGCGGACGGATCGGAAGGCTGGCCAGAAGCGGCGCCATTTGACGCCATCATCGGAACGTGTGCGCCTGAGGCGGTGCCGCAGCCGCTGATGGAGCAATTGAAGGATGGAGGGCGGATGGTGATCCCCGTGGGTGGGGCGGGAAAACAGGAGCTGATTGTGCTGGCAAAACAGGGCGGAGTGATGGAGCAGAGAGCAGTTCTGCAGGTGCATTTCGTGCCCATGACGAGGTTGGAATGACCCTCGCTGGCAGCAAATTGCGACAAGTTTGAAAATAGGCGGTTTTGGGAAAGGGAGGGCATGACTCTTGCGTTCATTAAAATTGCGAACGCATATGTATTCCGATTTTTGTGACTCATCCTCCCCGACCACCGAGTTTGAAGTTTTGTTGGACGGCCAACCGGTAGACCTGCCTCCGCAACGCCGCTCGCCCGGGGCCATTCGTTCCTATTTGGAAACGCTGGCGATGGAACAACAGCGAATTCTTTGGTTGTTCAGCATCGACGGCGAAGCAGAGAGTTCCGCCAATCTCTTGTCGGCCCCCGGACAATTTCTGCGAATCATCGGAGAAACCATCGCGCTGGATCAGATGCCGCTGCAACTGGTCGAGAATGCCATTCAACAAACGGTGAAGGTGCAGGCGCAAGTGCGGTCGGCGGTCACGCAGGTGATGATCAATGCCCGGGGACCAGCTTGCGAGCTGTGGTGGAGTTTGACCAGAGGGTTGAAGCAGCCCTTGCTCACGCTGAGTTTGCTGCCGGAAAACAACGGCGGTTCCGGTGGCTCCGTCGCGTCGCTTATGCAGTTGCGCCGCTGGCAGTTGGAACAACTCGGCGGGATTATCCGGGAAGTCGACCGCTGCAGTCAGTCGGAGGATACGACACTCTTGTCGGACGCGCTCGAAAGCCGCGTGCTGCCCTGGTTGGAAAATTTGCGGGAATCCCTTGATTTGCTTCGGCTTACCCTGGTTGCAGCGCGGGATTTGGCTCGTCACGCGCGATAATTCCCGCCCTTTGCCAGTCCAGCCGGACCCTGCGTGGGTCGTGTGTACGTCCTTGAGACGATGGTGCTCAAGAAATTGACACCCCTGCTGCGTCACGACTCGCCTTTCCGGCTTGTATCGCGCTGTTGGCGAATGCGATGATGCCTGGCCATGCTGGCAATTCGCGCCAGGGTGGCGTATGAAAAACCTTCTCATCAGCCTCTCCTGGATACTTGCCACGTTGGGATTGTACGCGGCGTTGGTTGTCCTCGAATTTCTCTGGAACGTTCCCGCCTGGGAGCCAAACGCTGGCGTTTACTCGTGGCTGCTGATCGGTGGAGTGGCCGTGTTGCTGGCTGCATTCTGGTGTCTGGGCCGGGCGTCGGTCAATCTTGCGACCCGACTCGTTTCACTCGTTGCTTGCCTGTGCCTTGTGGGGCTGGCGATTTACATCATGCCAGCGGAACCGCTTAAGACCGGCTTGTTCGCGCGCCTTACCGCCAGTCCGCTGTGGTATCGCGGGGGCCGTTCGCTCGCCATGGCGCTCCCTGCGGTCTTTTGGGTAATGGGCTGGGTGCGATCGCGTGCGCGTGCATCGCTGCAAACGACGGTGGAAGCCGCTGATTGATTACCCTTGATTTCCCTGCGCTGGGGCGGCATCCGGATTTTTGCGGATAATATAGTTGTCAAGAAATGCTGGCATTTCCCAAGCTGACCGATAGGATTGATTGAATTTGTGACGCCAATGACTGCATCGGGATTTCCACCAAGACGAATTCTCGTCGTCGATGACGAGCCGCTCGTCTGTGACGCGGTCAAGATGATGTTGAATTTCGACGGGCACGTGGTGGAAACGGCAACCAATGGCAAAGAGGCCCTGGCGATATTTGACACGGCAAAATTCGACCTGGTCATCACCGATTTCGAAATGCCCGCCATGAAAGGTGATGAATTGGCTGCCGCGATCAAGACTCGTTCCCCGTCCCAGCCAGTAGTGATGATTACCGCTTATGCCGAGATGTTGCACGCGGCGGGAACGCCGCTGATGGGGGTCGATTTTCTCATCAGCAAACCGTTTCTGCTCGAAAATCTCCGCGAAGCCATCGCCAAGACCACGCATAAGGCGGCGACTGCCTGAGGTCGCGCAAGCTTGGTCAAAAATGGACGGTCTGCTTACCAGTGGATCGCCTTGTAGTCCTTCAAGAACTTTCCCCAGATATGCTCGCCGGTGTTGAAACCGGCGATGATCGGATCCACGATTCGCGCGGCGCCATCCACGATATCGAGCGGCGGATGAAAGCGATGCTCGCGCACCTTCCGCGCGGCGATTTCCAACGGGTCTTCGTCGGTCACCCATCCGGTATCCACGCTGTTCATGTGAATGCCGTCGGCCTGGTAATCCGCCGCTGACGTGCGCGTCATCATGTTGAGCGCGGCCTTGGCCATATTAGTGTGGGGATGCCGAGTCGTTTTGAACTTTCGGTAAAACTGACCTTCCACGGCGGAGACGTTCACAATGTGTTTGTCTCGCTCTGGCGTGCGCAGCATCAACGGCTTCAAACGCGCGTTGAGAATGAAAGGCGCGACTGCGTTTACCAGATGAACTTCGAGCAATTCGACTGCGGGCACTTCTGCAAGGGTGAGACGCCAGGAATTGCGATCGCGCAGATCCACTTGTTGCAGGTCCTGGTCGAGGCGGCCCTTGGGAAATAGATGATTGCGCGCGGCCAATTCCTCCGGCAGCAGCGGCACTTGCGAAAGCTCCGCTGCGTGCGCAATGCCGGCGACCTCCGCGAAGCCCTTCGCCAGATTTCCTTCGCCCGCCGGCAACATATCGTAGCCGCGCAAACCCTCGTAGGGCCCCAACAATCGCTGGCAACCATCGGGAAGGGAAGAGAGCGTTTCGCGTTCGCGAGCCATCATGTGTTCATAGAACTCGGGTGGCCGCCGAACGGTCTGGCAGGCGTTGTTGACGATGAAGTCCAGTCGTGAACGCGTGGTTTGCAGGTGATGACAAAACGCCTCGACACTCGGCGTATGGCGCAGATCGAGCCCGAAGATTTCGAGGCGATGGCCCCACTCCTTAAAATCGGGCTCCTGCGCGTAACGCTGCGCCGAGTCACGGGGAAACCGGGTCGTGACAATAACTTCCGCGCCACAGCGCAGCAGCTTGATGCCGGTTTGGTAACCGATCTTGACCCGCCCCCCCGTGAGCAACGCAACGCGGCCGGTGAGGTCGGCCAGTTCGGTGCGTTTCGTAAAATTCAGTTCCGCGCAGGCGGGACAGAGTTGATCGTAAAAATGATGAATAACTGAAAAATCGCGTTTGCAGATGTAGCAATTCTGCGCCTCCCGGACTTCTCCAATGACCGGTTCCTCTTTGAGATTCCCCGGTTCGATTTCCGGCGGAGGCGCGGCATTGGGCGTCGTGAATACGGGCTTGCTACGCAATTTACGAATGCCGGTTTCATTGAGAACGGCCTGATCTTTCTGGAGTTTTTTGGCGCGCTGTTTTCGCTGGGACGCGCGGAGCAACTGCCGCCGTTCCGTCGGATCTGAACAGTATACACGGCCCGCTGCGTGCAACAGGCGAGCGCGTTCTTCAGGCGCCAACTCGGCCAGTAAGGTACGGTCGGCAGCAATCGCTTCCAGCAGCGCCGCGGCGGCCTTCAGGCGTTCGGCCATTTCATCGTTGGCGCTTCCGCCGGGCGAAACAGTTTTGGGCTCAGTGGACATCGTTATTTGATAATCCCCCGATGATAACGAGTTTCGGAGCGATGGCGAATCCGGAATTTGGGTGGCGACGGGGGAGATTGCCGGCCTGGAGTGGCGCAAACGAGGTGGTGCATCTACAAGTGAAGCGCCGCGCCTGGGCACGAATGCCTCACCTGACTCGCCTACGTGCTATGCCAGACCGGCAAATAATGAAAGTCTCTTGTTGCCTCGCACCTGCTCAGGAAAGAAATTTTCTCTCTGCGTTGTGCGGTCTCGATAATTTGACTGTTCCGAACGCGGCGGATTCAAAAAGAAAGCCTCTCCGCCGGGTCAGGCAGGGTCGTGCCGCAAGTCCAGTCCGTCGGCAGCGTCGTACCCGCCTGATCTGGCAGCGTGAGAAAAAGAGTCTTGAAACCGGGATCGATCAGCCGACGCTGACGCTCGCTCTTGGATTCACGCACGAGATTTCTGATTGTCTTCAACAGCAACGGCAGGTGCAGCGGCTTTTCCATCAGCGCATCGACGCCCAACTGCGTGGCGCGATTTTCCTGATGCGAGCGGGCGGTGATTAAAATGATCGGCACGCCGGGGACGGTGTCGCACAGCGAATCCAAGCCGGGCCATTCCTGCTCGTCCGCTAATTCGAGATCGAATAACGCCAGATCGGGCGAGAGGGTCAACAGTTTTTCAGCGGCCTCGGAACCGCTTCTGGCGGACAGGACGGTGTATTGCTCCAGCTCCAACACGCGCGCCAGATTTTCTCGCACGGACGCGTCGGCATCAGCGAGCAGGATTGTCTTTTTCATAACGGACAGTTAACAATGGGCTGGCTTGTATGTAGCGGGGACCATGCCAAGATTACGGCGGGTGGGTGGTCGTAACGGGCTTATCATTGGGCGGCGAACGGAAGCCTTGAAAGCAAAGGGCCAGATGCGTGTCCTTGTTCTGCATCGCTATTGGGAGCGACCGTGTTTAATTATCATGTGTGAGTGGGCCGCTGCTAAACGGATTTGCCATGGGGCAAAGTGAATTTGCACGGGGCAATAGTTGGCAAATAATATTCTTGAGCCTTCTGGTGACGGTCTGGTCTATATTGCGACGATGAATTTTACGGTCAAATTGCGGCTCGCCGCGCTGAGCCTTGGACTCGCGCTGATGGGTGCATTGATCGTGGCGGTTACGCTGAGTTCACAACAAAAGGCGGAGGAAACGCGCAACCACCTCGGTCAAGTTGACATGGAGAGCATGCGAATTTCCGACCGTTTCAAGGACAAATTGCGATTTGCAAACGATGAGATGCGCCTCTTCACGGTGAAGCCGACACCGGAAGCGTGGAATGATTTCGTGAAGGCGGTGGATGACATGAAGTTATGGGTGCAAACACAGGCCCCAACTTTGACGACTGGCCTCGAACGTGAAATCTTGAGGCAGATGGATGCCGCCTGCGCCGGTTATCTGCAACATGCGACCGAGCTTCGGGCGCACATGGAGCGCAAGGGCGAGGCGAGCGCGACGATCCCCGAATACAACGATTTCCTCTCCGAGTCGCGACACTTGCGCGATCTCGGCGTCGAACTCGCGCGCGTTCACTATGAATCCCGCAGCGAAATGCTGGCGGAAGCCAGTCGAACGCTGAGCCAGTTGCGTCTCTCGGTGCTGGGGCTCGTCGGCCTCCTGTTTCTCTTCGCCATCGCCCTGACCATCGGAGTTTACCGGCACATGATCGCACCGTTGCGCGTCAAGCTGGTGGAAAGCGAGGCCTTGGCGGAGCGTAATGAAAAGCTGGCTTCGCTGGGATTGCTTGCCGCGAGCGTGGCCCACGAAATTCGCAATCCGCTCACCGCCATCAAGGCCGCGCTCTTCATCCAACAAAAAAAATTGAAGCAGGGCGCGCCTGAGCAGGACGACGTGCGGGTGGTGGAGCGCGAAATCGTGCGGCTGGAGCGAATCGTAAATGACTTTTTGTTGTTCGCGCGCCCGGCGGATCCCAATCTGACGGCGGTGCCCGCCAGCCAGGCGCTGAAGGAAGTCGAAGGGTTGCTGACAACGCCGCTGGCCAGGGCCGGGATCCGCTTGATTCGGGAGGACTCCGACGGTCTGAAGTTGCGCGCGGATATTGCCCAACTAAAACAGGTGCTGATCAATCTGGTGCAAAACGCCGCCGATAGCACTGAAACCGGCGGCACGGTGACTTTACGCGCGCGCCGTGACCGTCATCAATTAACGGACGGCGAACGCGATGTCGTCGTGCTCGAAGTCGCGGACAACGGTCGGGGCATTCCGCCGGACGTGGAAAAACGCCTCTTCGACCCGTTCTTTACCACCAAGGAAAATGGAACCGGACTCGGGCTCTCCATCGCCGCGCGTATGGTGGAGAAGCAGGGCGGGGCATTGCAGTATCAAACCCGCCTCAATCACGGCACCACCTTTGGAATCATTTTTCCGGAAGTTAAAGCATGAATAGCGGAGCCAAAATTCTATTGATTGAAGACGACCCGGGCATCCGGGACAACCTGTGCCGCGTGTTGGTTGAGGAAGGGCACGATGTCGCCACCGAGCGGCGCGGCGACGAAGGGCTCGCGCGAGCCGGCCGGGATTTGTTTAACGTCGTCATCACCGACTTGAAAATGCCGGGGCTCAATGGCATCGATCTCGTGCGTCAGCTTCATACCGCACAGCCGCGTCTGCCGATCATTTTGATCACGGCTTATGGGACTACAGAGACCGCCATCGAGGCGACGAAATGCGGCGCTTACGATTACGTATTGAAGCCATTCGATATCGGCGAGATGGTTGACCTGGTTCGCAAGGCCGCCAATAGCAACCGCCTCATGTCTGACCCCGTTATTCTGGGAAATACGGGCGCTTCGCAAGGCGGTTTGGTGGGGCAAAGCGCGGCCATGCAGGGAATTTACAAGGAAGTCGGGCGCGTCGCGTCAAAGCCGGTGAATGTGCTCATTCGCGGCGAGACCGGTACCGGCAAGGAGCTGATCGCGCGCGCCCTATATCAGCACAGCGACCGGTCCAATGCGTCGTTCGTTGCCATTAACTGCGCCGCGATTCCCGAAACCTTGTTGGAGAGCGAATTGTTTGGGCACGAACGCGGCGCCTTCACCGGAGCGGAATCCCGGCGCATCGGCCGTTTCGAGCAGGCGAATAACGGCACAATCTTTCTGGATGAAATCGGCGACATGCCGCTGGGCACCCAGGTGAAGCTGATGCGCGTCTTGCAGGAAAAATGCCTGCAACGACTCGGCGGCAAGGATGTGATCGACGTGGATGTCCGCGTCCTCGCCGCCACGCACCAGGACCTTCAGGCCGCGATTCGTCTGAAACGTTTTCGCGAGGATCTTTATTATCGCCTGAGCGTCGTCGAAATCACGCTGCCCCCGCTGCGCCAACGACGGGAGGATATTCCGGATCTCGTTCGCTATTTTCTCGAAAAATACGGACCCGACCTCGGAAATTCCGCGCCGTCGATTCATCCGGAGGCGATGGAATTTCTCCAGACACAAACCTGGCCGGGAAATGTGCGGGAATTGGAAAACGTCGTGCGCAAATCGCTGCTCCTGGCGCAAACTTATTCCATCAACGTGGATCATGTGCGAGTGGCGCTCAATAAACCGACAGACATGGCATATTCTGCCTCGCGTGGTTTCGGAGAGTATGTGGATGATCTGCTCGCGGCGGCGCGACGGGGGGAACTTAACGACGCCCACGGGCGGGCGTTGAACACTGCGGAACGCGAAGTTTTCAGTCGCGCAATTCAGCAGGCACAAGGCAATCAGGCGAAGGCCGCGCGCTGGCTCGGCATTTCCCGAATCACAATGAAGGCCAAGCTCGTCCAATTCGGTTTGCATCCGGGCACCGAAGCCATCGAGTAGTGACAATGGTTTGCGCTGTCGAATGAAATCGGGAAACTGCGCAATTTTTTCACGTGCTAAGGCGGTTTGCTGTCAGCATACCGTTTGAGCACTAATGGCGGATGATGCCGGGTGTATTTTCACTTTTTGCGTTTTTCTTTCCCCTCATGGCACCTCGCTTTGCCCCTTTGTTTATAGTGTGCTGATAAGGGCGGAGTGATTTTTCGCGGGCGGATTCCCTGGCGCTTCCCAAGGCAGTGGCACGGGTTTGGCTTCACAGGCAAAAACCTGTTAACCCAGCATGGCAAAACCGCTAGCACATTTTGAGGCCCTCCCAAAACGGAGCAGTCCCGGCAGACGACCGGATGTTTTTCTTGTTGGCGCACCCAAGTGTGGTACCACCGCGATGGCCGAATATCTGGCCGCGCATCCCGACTTTTTCATGGCGCAAAAGGAGATGAATGTCTTCGGCGCCGATCTGAAATTTTGTCCCCAATTCTATCGGCGCGACCAGGAAGCCTATCTGGCGGCTTTTGAGGGTTGGAGCAGCCAGCGCCGGGGAGGCGATGCTTCCGTTTGGTACCTGATGTCGGAAAAGGCTGCCGAAGAAATCAAGGCCTTCAATCCCGGGGCGCGCATCATCATCATGCTGCGCGAGCCGTCGGAAATGCTTTACTCGCTCTACTACCAATTTCGTTTCGACGGGAACGAACACTTGCCCACGTTCGAGGAGGCGCTCGCTGCCGAGGGTGATCGCCGGGCCGGCCGACGCATCGCGCGGCAGACATATTTTCCGCAGGGCCTGATTTATCGCGAGACGGCACGTTATACCGAGCAAGTCCGCCGTTACTTCGAAATCTTCGGCCGGTCGCGCGTGCACGTGATCCTCTATGACGATTTCGCGGCGGACGTCGAAGCATCCTATCGTTCGACCCTGGAATTTCTGGAGCTGGATTCGAGCCGCATAGAAACCGACTTCAAGGTAATCAACGGAAACAAAACCGTAAAAAACTCCGCCATCCGGGCGTTGCTGGGTGATCGGCTGGTACGTTCCACGGCGCTGGCAGTCGCCCGGAAACTCCCGCGCCCCATTTTTACGATGCTGCATGACCTGGAACGCCGCGTTTGGAAAATGAACGAACGTCCCGTGCGGCGTCCGCAGCTTGATCCCGCCTTGCGCGCCGAACTCCGCCGCGAATTTGCCCCCGAGGTTGAAAAACTCAGCCGCCTGCTGGGCCGCGACCTGACCCACTGGGGCCAGCCGGTTTCCCTCCGTGGTGGTCCCGCCGCCGCTGCCACCACGCCGTACACGCCTGCGCTGGAATCCTCTTCTCCTTGCGTTGTCGCGAAATAGGATGTTTCCCGTAATTGTGGGCGACGGTTAATTCGCAAATGGATTCAAAATCTTCTGGCGCATCATCATGGCCTCGCAACGCGGGCGCCGGGACGATGTTGGTTGTGCTCATCGCGGTACTTGGGGCGCTGTTCCGCAATCTTTTCCTCCCGGGCCAGATTGTGTTCTCGAACGACGGTCCGCTGGGCCGTCTGGCGGCGGCCTGTCATGAATTGCCGGGCCGCTTCATTGCCTGCTGGGAGGATTTAAACTCGGTCGGTATCAGCAACTGGGCCGCGCCGCCGAACATCAGCTACGGCCTGCAATTCGTGCTTGGCCCTTACCTGTTTTCCAAATTGTACGTGATCATCGCGCTCTTAATCCTTGGATTCGGCGCGTGGTGCTTTTTTCGTCAAACCGGGCTCACGCCGGTCGCGTGCATACTTGGCGGGTTGGCAGCGACTCTGAACTCCGGCTTCCTATCCGTCGCGGCCTGGGGTGTTGCTTCTCACACCATCACGGTAGGGTTGACCTTTTTCGCGCTGGCGGCGCTGGCCGACACCACGTCACGGTGGCGGTGGTTGCGGGTGATTCTGGCGGGGTTCGCCGTTGGAATGGGAGTTAGTGAAGGCGCGGATGTCGGGGCGATGTTCAGTGTCCTGGTGGCGGCGTACGTGGTTTATTCCGCGTTCGTTCGCGAAGGACCAAAACTGCAGAACGTCGTGGCGGGATTTGGCCGTACCGTTCTTATCGCCGTTTGCGCGGTGTTGCTCGCGGCGCAGGCGATCACCGGTTTAATTTCGACGGACATCGAGGGAAAAGTCGGCATGGAGCAGGACGCCGAGACACGCGCCAGTCGCTGGGTTTGGGCCACGCAATGGAGCCTGCCGAAGAGCGAGGTGCTGGCCCTGGCGGTGCCGGGTTTGTTTGGGTATCGCATGGACAGCCCGGAGGGAGGCTCCTATTGGGGCGGAGTGGGAAGAGATCCCGCGTGGGATACTTATGTGGAAAAGGGCAGCGAGGGGAAACCGCCAAAAGGGTTCAAACGATTTTCGGGTGGAGGTTCTTATGCCGGGGTGCTGGTGCTGCTGCTGGCGATATGGGCCACGACGCAGGTGTTTCGCCGCGGGAATTCCATCTTCAATCTTTCCCAGCGCAAGCTGCTTTGGTTTTGGATTGGCGTCGCACTGGTGTGCCTGATTCTGTCATTGGGCCGTTTTGCGCCGTTTTATCGTTTGGTTTACATGCTGCCGTATTTCTCCACGATGCGAAATCCGGTCAAATTCCTGAATATTTTCAGCTTCGCAACCATCGTGCTCTTCGCCTACGGCGTGGACGGACTGTGCCGGGGTTATATGCAAGCCGGGCCGAACAGCCGCTGGGCGGGACTGGCAACCTGGTGGCGCAAGGCAGCGAAGTTCGACCAACGCTGGCTAATCGGCTGCCTCAGCGTCCTGGGCCTCAGCCTCGTCGCCTGGCTCATTTACTCGTCCAACAGTTCCGCGCTCGAACGCTATATGGTGTCGGTGCAAATCGAGGAAAGCATCATCCCGAGTACGGTCGCGTTCAGCATCCGGCAGGTCGGCTGGTTCGTATTATTCTTTGCGCTCGCCACGGGATTGCTGGCGTTGATTTTCAGCGGGGCTTTCACCGCCAGACGCATGACTTGGGGCGCGCTGTTTTTGGGTTTGATATTGGCTGTCGATTTGGGGCGGGCCAACCTGCCATGGATTCTTTTCTGGGATAAACCGGAAAAATATTCGTCGAATCCCATCATCGACAAGTTGCGCGAGGATCCTCACAAGCAACGGGTTTGCTTTTTACCCTTCAATCCGCCCGCGCAATACGCGATGTTCACGAAGCTTTATCAGGGCGAATGGCTCCCGCACCTTTTCCCGTATTACAATATTCAGTCCATCGAAGTGGTCCAGATGTCCCGGCTCCCGGAGGATCTCTCCGCTTACGAAAAAGCGTTTCATCCGAATTCGGATTCCGAATATCCCAAGTTTCTCACCCGGCTCTGGCAGCTGAGCAACAACCGCTACATTCTGGGCGCGGCGGGTTACATCCAGGCGCTCAATGATCGGTTTGACCCCACGAACCGCTCTTTCCACATCGTTCAACGTTTTAACATTCAGGGCCGTCCGGGTGTGAAACGCGCCAGCCGCCTCGATCAGTTGACGGTCGCGCTGCGGGAGGATGGCCCGTATGCGCTGATGGAATACGACCGAGCCTTGCCCCGCGCCAAACTTTACGGCTCGTGGTCGGTCAACACCAACGAAGCGGCTGTCCTTGCAACGCTTTCCGACGATAAATTCGACCCGCACCAAAGCGTAGTTGTCGCTGGCGGATTGCCGCCCGGGGTGGCTGACGCGGGCACGAATCAAAACACGGGCGTGGTGGATTTTGTCGGTTATTCGCCCAAAAAAATTGTGTTGAAAAGCGAGTCGGCCGGCCCGGGCGTCTTGCTCTTAAACGATCATTACGACCCGCATTGGAAGGTAACCGTGGACGGCCAGCCTGCGCGGTTGTTGCGCTGTAATTTCATCATGCGCGGCGTCTATCTCGATCAGGGTAATCACACGATAGAATTTCGTTTTCAGCCGCCGTTGGGCCCGTTGTATCTAAGTTTGGCCGCTATCGGCGCGGCGGTGGTGCTTTTGGGCGTGGTGGTGGTGGGTCAGCGTCGGGATTCCGCGTCGGCGGTTGAATCGCCCGCCCGCGCGCGAGTGAATCCCGAGCCTGTTGCCGCTGCCGCCGCGCCCGCCGATAATACTCTCCCGGCTCGCAAGGCGGACAAAAATGACAAGTCCGGCAGGTCACGACGGCGCTCGTGAGCCGCCGAGTCCGTACTGTTCGCGGTTCGATCTTCTTTTACATTGGTCAGTAGGCCGGTTAAGCTTGGCACCAGTGAAAACAGTTCATACAAGCTTTCTAATTCTGGCACTCTCGGTGGTTGGCGCGTTGGCGGGCGAAGTCAAACTCGGCAACGAGGTGCTGGCCCAGGATGATTTCAAGGTCCTCCAGGGAAAACGCATCGGCCTGATCACCAATCCGTCGGGCGTGAATCGCAACCTGGATTCCACCATCGACGTATTGCGCAAGGCGCCGGGCGTCAAACTCGTCGCGCTCTTCGGGCCCGAGCACGGCATCTATGGCGATGTCCCGGCCGGCGATACCGTCGAAAGCCGCATTGACGCCCGCACCGGTCTGCCGGCGTATTCGCTCTACGGCAAAACCCACCGGCCCACGCCTGAAATGCTCAAGGGGCTCGACGCGCTGGTTTATGATTTGCAGGACACCGGCTGCCGGTCCTACACCTACGTCAGCACCATGGGCGTGGCGATGGACGCCGCCGGCGAAGCGGGCATCGAGTTCATCGTGCTCGACCGTCCCAACCCGCTCGGGGGAACGCGCGTCGAGGGGCCGATGGTTGAAAACGAAAAGTTTCGCTCGTTCGTGAGCAAATGGGACGTGCCCTACGTCTATGGCATGACCTGCGGCGAACTCGCGAAGATGATCAACGGCGAAGGCTGGATTACCAATCGCTGCAAGCTCACCGTCGTGCCGCTCAGTGGCTGGAAGCGTTCCATGGTCTGGCGCGATACCACCTTGCCGTGGGTCCCGACCTCGCCGCATGTGCCCAACGGCGATTCGCCGCTGTTTCAGGTCGCCACTGGCATGCTGGGAGAGATTGGCGGGATCAGCACCGGCATCGGTTACACGCTTCCGTTCCAATGCGTCGCCGCACCGGGCCTGGATCCGCACAAGACCGCTGACATGCTCAACGCTTATCATCTGCCCGGCGTTAAGTTTCAGCCCATCACCTACAAGCCCTATTATTTCGCGTATACAAATGACATGAACGGCGGCGTGCAGTTGTTCTTCACGGATCCGTCGCGGGCGCCGCTCACGGCGATCAATTTTTACGTCCTCGAAGGCTTAAAGAAAATGGCGGATCGCGATCTTTTCGCGGACGCCGTGAAGCGCGGCAAAAGCTTCAGCATGTTCGACAAGGTCAATGGCACGGATGCCACGCGACTCGCGTTGCAATCGGGCACGCCCGCGGCGGAGATCGTCGCTTCGTGGAAGCCGGGCGAGGAAGCGTTTCGCAAACAGCGGAAGAAATATCTGCTCTACTGAGCCGCGGCTTCGCATGGAATCGGGCAGGGGGGTGGAATTATTCATGACTGTGGGCGACACTGTTGACTGAGTGAATCCAGACCCCGGCACCATTTCCTCGCAGCAGGCACCAGCAGCCACCCCGCCGGTTTTGTCCGTTCCCCTCCCGCCGCCACCGCTGCCGCCCACCGCCGTTGCTTCCACCGGGTCACAGGGGCACGCCGTTCTGGCAATTTTCCTGAGCGCGTTTCTGGGGCTGTTTCTGTTGGACGCCATGGTGTCGCTGTTGGATGGAATTTTGGTCATCGCTTTTGGCACCCATGCGATCACGTCGGTTCGCGGACTGGTATCACTGCTCGCGTTATTGTCGGCGGCGGTGGTTTACGTGATGATGGGTTTTACTCCGAATATTCCCAAGCGGGTTTTTTTGCCGGTAACCTTGTTCGCGCCCGTCGCTATGCTGGTGACGATTCCGTGTTACATATATTTCTACGGACGAACGAGCTGGATCGACTTGCTGGGTTCTGTCGGCCAGCTCGTCCTGGCGGTGAGTGTGATCTTTTGGCTGCGCGGACGAATTCAATTCAAATGGCCGCTCGTACCCGATGAAATATTGGGACGCGCCCGTTTCAGTTGGCGAAATCTTGCCGTGTTTCTTGGGCTGACCTTTGTTGTGCTGCCGACAGTCGTCGGACTCTATCTCGCGGTTTGCCTCATGGCGGTGGTGAATCATACGACCAACGGCTTTCTTGCCTTGCGACCCGGCGGATTGACAGTCGAGGCGCGAAAGTATGTTCGCCCCGATGGCAAAACTGTTCTCCTCGTGCCGATGGTGCACATTGGTGATCCGGATTTTTACTGGAAGGTATCCCAATCCTTCCCCACCAATTCGATTATCCTGATGGAGGGCGTTACGGATGAAACCCACCTGCTCACGAATCAAATCAACTACGCTCGCGTGGCGAAATCCTTGAAACTGTCCGAACAGCAGGAAGTGTTTCGTCCCACTCGCGGGCACATGGTGCGTGCCGATGTGGACATCTCGGAATTCACTCCTGCGACGATTGGGCTGCTCAACGTTGCCATGCTGGTGCATTCACTGGGCTTGACGCCGGATACGATTAAAAAAACGCTGGAGTTTTCCGCCCCGCCACATGTCGAGCGGCAACTCATCGATGATTTGATCGGCAAACGCAATCAGCGGGTGCTGGAGGAACTCCGCCTGCGTCTGAACGAGACCGACGATATCGTGGTGCCGTGGGGCGCGGCGCACATTCCCGGCATCGCGAGGGAAATTCAAAAATCCGGATTCCAATTAAAAGAAACCCAAAAATATCAAGTTATCCGCTTCGGCGGGCACCCAGGCACAAATGCCCCGACCGTTCTGACGGAGGATAAAGCAGTCGAGCCGAAGTGATTTCACGATACAGTAAAGGCGACGTCCGCGGTTCGACACTTAAGGCGAGGTACCGGGTTCAATATTGCGAAGCTGCCATGGTTTATCGCGGAAGATCGGGGGCGGGTCAGGTGGATCGACTTTGACATGAAAGAAACGCAAGACGTCCACTGCCGTGGCTTGTAGTGAGAAGGCGAGGCTCTCCGGATCGCCCAGCACCATACCCGAAGTCCATACTTCACCGTCCGGTTTGAGTGCGACC
Source organism: Limisphaerales bacterium (assembly GCA_044223735.1). Classification (GTDB taxonomy): domain Bacteria; phylum Verrucomicrobiota; class Verrucomicrobiia; order Limisphaerales; family UBA8199; genus JBGALR01. Next base: position 256,750 of record JBGALR010000003.1, read on the forward strand.
ACGATTGGTCCATGAACGCCGGGAGCCGCGCCGTGAGTCGCGCCCGCTGCGAACGCAGCAAATCCCTTTTCCACTTCGAGCCGGCGAAAATCCAGCGTGATGGGTGATGTGTTGGGGCCGTTCGGTCGGCCTTGTGAGGCGTCGAGCATCCACACCGAGCCGTCTCGCTTCACCAAACCCTGGCACCACCAGCCCGGACTCGCGGAGATGGACACCCAATCGTCGTTGGTGCCGACCCGCGCGGGGATTGTATTCAATGCCTTATTGGTAACGCCGGTATAGGCGTGCGCTTGTCGTCCCCATACCCACAGCGTGCCATCCGACTTGATGGCGAAAACGGTGTTCACGCCGAAGCCCACGTCCACCCAGTTGGTATCTGCGTTCACGCGCTGCGGCGAAGTGGTTGCATTGACGTCCTGTTTGACGGTGGGATCGGGATTGTCGCCCCAATACCAGAGGCTGCCATCGGCTTGAAGGCCGACTGTTTCGAGGCTGCGGGCCCAAACTTTGACCCAGTTGCTGTTCGTACCGATTTGCACCGGCGTCAGGCTGCCGTTGGTTTGTGGAATGCCCACGGAGCCGGCCCAATTGTTTCCCCAGCCCCATAAAGTCCCGTCGCGCTTCAATCCCACGCACTGAATGCTGCCAACAGCCGCCTGCTTCCAATCATTGCCCGGCGCGGCGAGGGTTGGCAGCGGGACAACTCTCGGCAAGGTATGCCGAGGAACGATGCTGGCGCCCCATGACCAAATCGTGCCGTCGGTCTTGATTCCCACGCTGCGTGATTCGCTCGCGGAAATGTTTACCCAGTTGGTGTCGCTCCCGATACGTCGCAATTGGACGGACTTCTGCCTTTTGCCGAGCCCCATGGCCGGCCAGCCGAGGGAATCGGAACCCCAGGCCCACAGGCTGCCATCGGAAGCGATGATGAGGCCGTGTCGCTCCCCCAGCACGATGGCGGGCGTCGCCGATCCCGTGGGCAATTTTGCGCGCCCGACGTTGGAGGAATCCCTGGAGGCAGCGAAAATTGCAATGAGGATCACTGCCGCCACCGCGAGGATGGCAAGGCAGCGTTTCCGTCCAAATAAATTTCGGCCCATGCTGATCGGTCCCGCGAAATGATGCGGACACGATGATTAGAGCATGACCTCTCCAGTTCGTTATGGCGAGCGAACGATTTTTTTGCAGGGGTGGTTTTCGGGGTTAAAGTCGCGATGCTCCGATTGCTCACGCATTGGGGTTGATGTCGCGCGCGGTTAACCTCTTGGCCGCTGCGGGTCACAGACCCGCGCCCCGTCCGAGGGGAGCCCAACGCGGCTCGCCAACCAAAACCAAATTAGTTCCGAATAACTGTGGAACAACGCACCTTCACAAAAGAAATGCAACTGACGACTGGCGTGAACGCCGCGGTGGAGCGCGAGTCGGTGACTCGCAGGGGTACGCTCGCTGAACAAAATAAAAAGTTTATCCAGGCCATCATTTTCTGAAGTCGGTGCATTCCGGTGGTCGTTCCCCAGTAAGCGACCGGCTCTCGCGCCCAACCTTGCCGTTTATACGTCTAAAACGAAAAATTCTCTTCGGCCACCTCCACATGGAGGAAAAGCCGTTCCACCGAACTGCGTTCCGCGCGGGCCAGCTTGGTCCAGCCGAGGCAATCAAAGAATACCGTCTTGGCGACCATGAATTCAGTTTCTAGCTTGGTGCGATAGCGTTCCATCTCGGGCTTGATCCGCCCGCCGCAACCGCCGAGACCGTTGAACGCGATCTTGCAGAGGGCGCCCTTGAAGGCCGCCTGATACAGGGAATTGAGTTCCGAACCGCTGAGGATGCGGCCGAGGCCCAGCCGGCGTGACATCCGCGAAAAATTGCTTTCAAATGTCCGGGGCGGAAAATCCGCCAGCGCGTCCAAAAAATCCTGTCCATCTCTACGCATAATTCCAATCTTGTCCGACCGCTTTAAGCCTCGAACCACGCACGAATTAAACGTCGCACCGCGCGACCGCATTTCCGTGCCTGTTGTTAGGTAACACGTGATGGTCAACCCGTAATCCTGGGAAATTCCTTGGCGCTGTTCCGCTCAATGAACCGCGGAGTGGCGGAGGCGCGGAGAGGTTTTCAGACGAGTGCGGGGAATCACTTTCCGATTGGATTCATTCGACAAAATGGCTAGTGTTATCTCCGGCACCGATGGAGGCGCAACTCCCGGTGGGCAGGGAAAGCGTATGTGGCAAACCTATATCTTCGGGATGCACTGGAAACATCAGGGGAGAATGTACTACGACGAGTTGACCGCCGATTCGCAGGAGGCTGCCGCCGGGTATTTTATTGATCACATGCGGGATGACATTTCTCTGGTGCGCGTCGAGTTGGTGGGACCGGATGAGCCGGGTGCTCGCGAATACGCGCATTCTCCAGTGTCGCCCTTTGGTCCCTTACAGGCGCGCCGCCGGTTGGATCGTGACGAAGATGCCCGATAAGGCCGGAATCCTTTCGTGGGCGGGTTTTTCGTATGAAGGTTTCGATTGATCCATTTCCCATCCATCACTCAATGATCTGCGAACATCTCACGATTCTGGAGCAGGCCATCATCGCGCGAGGGATTCGCGAGACGTATCGCGGGAAACCGTGGGGGCTGAATTGCCGCGAGTGGGTTTATTTCGATTGCTACATCGATACCGCCGCCGTGCAACGCGTGCACACGTTGCCGACTTGCGTAGTCGAGCATGCACATCGGGGCACGCACGACGGACAGGAGCGCGGGTTTGAATGCTCCAAATGCCATGATGCCATCATGGGGAGTTACGAGCCGGTTGCGGGAGCCGCTGTATTCACCGGATGAATTTCAGAAGGAGAGCCTCGTGAGCCGGGGATTCAGTTTGCTGCCTGCGTCATTGGAACATGCCGCATCTCTGGCAAGATTGCATACGGCGGTGGCGGACCATCTGACGGAGATGTACGGACGCGGGCCGTGGTCGTCGGCGACTTCGGAGAAGGGGGTGCTTTTTGCCATGCGCAATTCAAAGATATACGTCGCGCGACTCGGCGGAGAGATAGTCGGCACCTTGCGACTAACGACCAAAAAACCGTGGGCGATCGACACGAGTTACTTCTCCGACTGCGAACGGCCGCTCTATTTGCTGGCCATGGCCATCGCACCAGACCGGCAACGGCAGGGCATCGGCAAAAAATGTGTGGCGGAGGCGAGACGGATTGCGAAGGCCTGGCCGGCGGATGCGATCCGGCTCGACGCCTACGATGCGAAAGCGGGCGCGGGCGATTTTTATGCGCGCTGCGGAATGACAGAAACCGGCCGCGTCTCGTATCGCGGCACACCGTTGATTTATTACGAGCTTGGGCTTGGATAAGCCGTTTGTTGTGCGGAACGTAATTCTGCAATTCTTCAAAACCGGTGAGCTCGGGCCGGTTAACTGCTCCTTGTCGCGCGAGGAGGTTCGGCGACTTTTCGGTGACCCCTGTCAATGGGATGGCAGAGAGGCATGTTCCTACTACTGGCAGTATGAAGCTTTAACAGTTTATTTTGATGAGGCGCACCGCGTGGTTGGTTACGGCCTTGGATTTTGGCCGGATAGGCCCATACCGTCCGCGCTGAACACGCTCGCAGGCGACCGCTATCTTGAATTGACTATGCATGAAGTCCGCGTGTTATTGATCTCCAGTTCGATTCCGTTTGAAGAAACCGCCGATCGCAGTGCCCTTCGCACTGGTTCTGACGTCATGGTTAATAAAGGCCTTGAAGGCAGGGTAATGAGTATTATTTATCCTTCGCTAAAGTGGGCTAGTAACTGTTGGCGTGCAGGTAATGCCAAATAGGCCGGCCACTTGGTTCCTTTCTAATGGTTGGTCTGGTCAAGCGGGGTGATTTTGTTTAAACGGGAAGGATGAACTTTCCAAAAATATCCCGGCGGGAGGCGATGGGGCGTACCTTGCAGGTTGCCGGGGCGGTGGCATTGGGACAACTGATGTCGCCGGTCTCTGCAAGCGCGGCTTCGCCGGCGAAGTCGGGCGCGTTTCGTTTTTGCCTGAACACGGCGACGTTGCGCGGGCAAAAGCTGGGCATCGTCAAGGAAGTGCAGATCGCGGCCGAGGCGGGTTATGATTCGATCGAGCCGTGGGTCAATTCCATCGAGGATTATGTGAAGGCGGGTGGCTCGCTGGCGGATTTGAAAAAGCAAATTAGCGACGCGGGCCTGACGGTGGAGAGCGCGATAGCGTTTGCGGAATGGATCGTGGATGACGACGCCCGTCGCGAGAAGGGGCTGGAGCGGGCCAGGCGCGAGATGGACATGGTCGCGCAGATCGGCGGCAAGCGTTTCGCCGCGCCGCCCGCGGGGGCGACGGATTTGCCGCGGCTGGATATGTTGAAGGCCGCTGATCGCTATCGCGCGTTGTTGCAAGCGGCCGAGCCATTCAACGTCCTGCCGCAGCTCGAACTGTGGGGCTTCTCGAAAAACCTGAGTCGCCTGGGCGAATGTGTCGGCGTCGCCATTGAGACGGGGCTTCCGCAGGCATGTGTGCTGGCGGATGTGTATCATCTTTACAAGGGCGGCTCGGACGTAAACGGCATCGCCTTGCTCGGGCCGACGGCGATCCAGGTGCTGCACATGAACGATTATCCGGCGGAACCGGCGCGTGAGAAAATCGACGATAGTTTCCGTGTCCTGCCGGGCGATGGCATCGCGCCGATAACCAAAATCCTTTCGCTGCTTCGCCAGTGTGGCGGACAGAAAGTGCTTTCCCTCGAATTGTTTAACCGGAAATACTGGAGCGAAGATCCGTTGAGCGTCGCCAAAGCCGGCCTGGCGAAAATGAAAAGTGTGGCTGGCCAGGCATAATCCCGAATACCCGAGCATGAAATACCCCGCAATCCTCATCCGCGCGCGAGACGTCGCCGTGGCCGTTTTATTTTTCGCCGCCGCCGCCCAGGCGGCCCCGCTGAAAACGAAGAATGTTTTTCTCATCATCAGCGACGGCTTTCGCTGGCAGGAAGTGTTCACCGGCGCGGAACTGGATTTGATGAACAAGGAAAACGGCGGCGTGCCCGACACCAACTCGCTGCAAAAGCGATTCTGGCGCGAGACGCCCGAGGCGCGGCGCGAGGCGTTGCTGCCGTTTTTCTGGAACGACATCGCGAAGAAAGGCCAGATCTATGGCAACCGCACCAAGGGCAGCGACGTGTCCGTGACGAATGGAAAAAAATTCTCCTACCCAGGCTACAGCGAAATCATCACGGGATTTGGCGATCCCCGCATCGACAGCAACGACAAAAAGCCGAACCCGAATATGACCGTGTTCGAATGGCTGAACGAGCAGGAGGGGTTGCAGGGCAAGGTTTCGGTGCTCGGCACTTGGGATGTGTTCCCGTTTATCTTCAACATCGGCCGCAGCCATCTGCCGATCTGGCCGACGTGGCAGGCGCAATTCAAACCTTATCAGGCCGACGTCTCGCGCTGCACATCGGAGGTGCTGCACGACACCACGGCGATTTGGGGCGACCTCACTTACGACGGTTTTTTATACCAGGCGGTCACGAGCCATATCGCGGCGAAACATCCGCGGCTGGTTTTCATCGGCTTCGGTGAAACGGATGAATGGGCGCACGAAGGGCGCTACGATCAATATTTAAACGCGGCGCATCTCGTGGATGATTTCGTGAAACGGCTCTGGGAAATGGCGCAGTCCACGCCCGAATATCGCGACCAGACCACGATCATTGTGACGGCGGACCACGGTCGCGGAAGCGGGCCGCACGCGTGGCGGGACCATGGCGAAAAGGTGGACGGCGCAGAAGCGGATTGGATTGCGGTGATTGGTCCGGACACAGCGCCGCTGGGCGAGCGAACGAATATTGCACCGGTCACGCAAAGCCAGATCGCCGCGACCATCGCCGCGCTGCTCGGGCAGGATTATCACCAGGCCGTGCCGAAAAGCGGTGCGCCGATTGAAGATATTTTGTCCGGCAAGGGCAAGACGGCGGAGGCAAAGTAACGCGGGCGGATTTGATTTGAATTTGCGTTGGCGGAAAGAAGTCCAAGACGGGAATGAATCATATGAAGGGCTGGAAGAATTGTTTGCGCGGCGGGGTTTCCCGGCGCTCGTTTGTGGCGTTGCTGGCGGTTGCGGCGGCGGGGCTGGTAACTCGGGGCGTGCCGGCGGCGGCGGAAAATTCCGACCGCATCGTCGTGATGATCAGCGTGGACGGCCTGGCGGGATTTTACATGAACGACCCCAGGGCAGACATGCCGACAATCCGCGAACTGGCCGCGCAGGGCGCAAGTTCAAGCAGCATGAAAGCCTCCACCCCCACGGTTACGTGGCCGAACCACACGACGCTGGTAACCGGCGTGAACCCCGCGTCGCACGGCGTGGTCGGAAATAATTATCTCGATCGCGCGACCGGGAAACATGTGGCGCTGATTTGGGATCCGAATTTCGACAAGGCCGAGATAGTGAAAACGCCGACGATTTATGACCTGGCCAAATCGCACGGCATGAAGACGGCGGCCGTGCGCTGGCCTGCCAGCCGGAACGCGAAGACGCTGGACCGCACGATACCGGACATGGATCCCGGCAAGGGAATGTTGAAGTACACAACGCCCGCGTTGCTGGAGAGCTGCGAGAAGGCCGGCATCGTTTTTAAGCCGACAGGAAAATCCAAGGACGCGCCGACCGAGGAAACGTACACCCGTATTTTCAATCTGATCTTGCGCGAGGAGCGTCCGCAACTGGCGCTGTTTCACATCCTCGAAGTGGACCATACGGAGCATCAGTACGGGCCGCGCAGTCCGGAGGCTTACAAGGCCATAAAAGATGCGGATAACTGCGTGCGCGAAGTGTGGGACACGTTGAAGAAGGAATATCCGGGCAAGGCGACGTTGTTTGTGGTTTCGGATCACGGCTTCTCGCCCATCAACCGCATTTTGTATGCAAATAATGTGCTGCGCAAAGCGGGCGTCGTGACCTCGGCGACCAACAGCCCGGTCCAAATTGTCAATCAAGGCGGGGCGGCGATGGTGTACATCATCGATGAGCCGAATCGCAAGGCGTTGATCGAGCAGGTAAAAAAATCGATGAAGGATTTGAAGGGCGTGGCAAAGGTCATTGGGGTTGAACAATTCAAGGAATACGGCGTGGCGGATCCGAAGAAAGACCCGCATTCACCGGATCTGATTTTGTTTGCGGAGGAAGGTTGTTCCTTTGGTGATACGGCGGATGGCAGCATGGCGTTCAATGACAAGCCGGAACGGAAGGGCAGTCACGGCCAGGATCCTAACCTGCCGAATCTGCATGCAACATTCGTGGCCTGGGGCGACGGCATCAAGCCGGGCGCCAAGCTGGGCGAAATCTCTAATGTCAGCGTGGCGCCGACCATCGCCAAACTGCTGGGCTTTTCCATTCCGGATGCCGAGGCGCCCGTTTTGGATAAGATTTTGACTGCCAGGTGAGGCGGCTCGGGGCCCGAGTTTTCAGGGCGCGTTGGCGCGCTTGATGTCTGCAAACGAAAAGGCCCGGCGATTTCGCAAGCTGCGTCTTCGCCGGGCCTGAATGTCGGGCGCCAGTTTATTGCACTGCAACGTCCTTGGTCAGCACGACCATCTTTTTCGGGCCGACCACGAGCGGCATTTCCGGCGCGACCGGCGAGGCCCCAATATTTCCAGTGGTGGAAATGCGATAGAAGCTGGCGCGTCGTGTCTGCCAGCCGGGATTGAACGCCACGAAGGTGGTGCGAACAAAGTTCGTGGTGACTTGTTTCGAGAAGGTCGCGGTAAAGACGATGGAACTATCATCCTCCGCTCCGCTGGCATTCACGGCCTTGCCGACGTAGGTCCAGTCCGGCGTGCCATAAGTGTCGAGGGTGTGCAGGAAGTTGAGCACTTCGATTGCCGTGAAGGCCGGCTGCTTGGCGGCGTTTGCGCCGGCCGCGCCATTGATCGTCACCCAGGAAGACCAGAGGCGGCTGACGTAGGGTTGCGGAGCGTTGCTGTTCATCACCATGCCGTTGGTCGGGTAGGGTAGGTCGCCCGGATTATAAGGCACACCACTAACCGCGCAGGCCATGGCCATGGAGAGCCAGTTGCCCGCCTGATAGAGCGACGTCTCGCGCGCGTGCTGCCATTCCGGCCGCATCATCGAGCCGGCCCAACGTTTCATATACGAGGAGTCGCGAGTCATGCCCAGCGTCCACGGCGCGGGCGGGAATGATTGGATGAACTTTGACCCGGTGGGGAAGGTATAGAAGAAGTTGTTCAAGGACGGGCTGCCTTTGTGGATGATGGAGGAGCCCGCGCTGGCGGGGCCGCCAAAAGCTTGAGGCGCGGTATAGAAGGCAGGCGGTACGGTTTCCACGACGCCCGAGTTGGCGGGGGTGTTGTTGTTCCCGCCGTTTTCGCCGACGGTGCTGGAAGCGATGGTTGTCACCGGCACCCACGAGAATTTGTTCGAGGCCGTGTTGGGCAGGTTATAGTTCTTGTCATGGAAATACATGTCGCCGGCGGAATTGCCGGTGGCCAGTAGATACATGCCCAGATCGACGAGCGGTTTGCGGTCGGTGCCGCCGCCCCACAACATGATCGCCGCCCAGGGCTGCAGGCCTTCCCAAATGGAGTTTTCGTTTTCGTCGTCGTACGGCGCGCTGCCCGTGCCTTTCGAGAGCCAGATGGACCACGGCACCAAGGCGCCGAATTTGCCATCTTCAATATCACCGGCGCGCCCGGGCGAAACACCGGTGGCCCAGCCGTGGCCGTTCCATTGATCGAAGAACGCAAACTTTTGATAGGTGAACTCCGGCTTCGTGTAGAGCGAATTGACGAGCGGAAGGTTGTCCGGGTCATAGGCGAGCGTCATCAGCCATTGATCAACGGCCGTTCCCATTTTGTCAGGATTGGCCCAGAGATTACCCGGCTTGGTGACGATGTTGGCTTCCCAGGCATGATCGAAAATGGACGCGAGGCCGGCGGTGCCGAGGTAATACCCGTAGAAATAATGCTGATCGTTCCACTGGTCGGAAACACCGTAGCCGCTCCAGAGCATGCCGGGCTGCCAGTGATTCAGGTCTTTTTTGTCCGCGTTTTCCTCGTCGGAAATGCGCGGCGGATTGATCTTCGTGCTCACCACGCCCTGCACGGGAATCGTGGCTGTGGGATTGATGACCAGACGTCCCGCTTTGACGTCGTACTGGGAGAAGTAATCCATCTGCCAGCTTCCCGCCGGCGGATGGTTGTGCGGCGGCGGGTCGGTATTCAACAGGGTGAGCGTGCGTTGCAATCCCTGCACCGAGCTTTCCAGGCCGCCGCTCAGAGTCAGCATGGGCTGATGGGTGCGATAAATCGGCAGTTCATAAGCATCGGCCGGAACGCTGCCGTCATTGAACGCAGACGGGCTCGGCGGAATGTCGGGCTGATCCTTGCCTTGGGCGGCATAGAGTTGCTGATAGTTGTACAGAACGCCGGTGAATTTGGCGGCCGCCGAGAGCTGGTTTCCCAGGCCGTAACCATCCGGGCCGCTCGCGCCGGAAAATCCGCCGCCAAACGGCTTGAGATCCGCCGAAGCCAGGATCTTATATTGAGAGATCAGGTTGTCGTACAGCACCTGATCAACCGAGAGGTTCGGCTGCACCACTTGGGCCACGTAATTTTTGGTTTCCGCGGGCGGCCGCGCGACGGGCATCGGATTGACCGCATTGTAGAGCAAGTAGCACGCTGGCGAGTCCGGCAACGCATTGGTCTCGGTGCCGGGGATATAGTTCGCGCCGGGATTCGTCATGACGACGTTGGTGACCCCGCCCGAACCGTTCACCTCAAAGTTCATTTCCGCCAGCACACCTTTCGGCGGGTTGGCATTGACGTCGCCGTTGGTCACAGCGACAAATGCAATCACCGGGTTCGAGTAACCGATGCCGCCGGAGACGACATCGACAGCCGTGATTTTGCCGCTCTGCACCTTCACCGAAAACTGTGCCGGTGTTTGCGGGAAGCCGGGCAGGTCGGTGACCTTCACAAAAACGTTCGTGGGATAATCGTTGCCCTGGCGCAGAAGCTTGACGCCCAGAATCTGGCCGATGGGCCCGCGAATGGGAACGGCCGCGGCATCATAGCCTTTGCCGCCTCCGATTCTCAAGGTGCCGGGATACGTCCAACCGGTACCCGGATTGATGACGGTGGGATTGGAGATTGTGCCGTTGGTGTTGATTTTGAATCCAATCCGGGGAGGCGTCACTCCCGGCGGGAAGATTTCGCCGCCGGAAATTGTCGCCACCGTCGAGCCGGGATAACCGGCGACGGTGGGGCCCGCCAGGCCGACGGAGCCAATTTTCACCGCGCCATAAACGGTGGCGACCGCCGGGCGGGTGGGATTGCCGCCGCTAAAGATCACATTCTTGGGCGTGATGATCGTGGGCGGGGCGCCTTCCGCGGAGACATTGAGAACATGATTGCCGCCAGGGCCGCCAAAATCCACATGCAGCGTGTTGGTGACGTTGTTGTCATCGACGACCTGTGCGGTCGGAGCGGATTCATATTCGCCCCAGTCACTGATGGCGCCGATGACAAAGCCCGGCTGATAAATGACCGACGTGATGGCGATGGCCTGCGACTTGCCGTTGACGGTCACCGGCGGAAGGCTCGCCTGGATTCGCGCGGCGTCATTCGTGAGATTGCCGCTGGAGGGATAAAAACCGGCGACGGTATAGCCGCCGATGCCGGAATCTCCGACGCTGATGACTTCTCCGGGACCGACGATCTCGGCCTTGGCGCCGGTGCCCGTCCCGATCACATTGATGACGGGCGGGCTGTTGGTGTTAGAGAAATCGAAACCCGCGCCGCCGGAGATGATGGTGGCCGGCCCGAGAGCAAGATTGCCGCCTCCGTCCCACGGAGGAACGATGATCGGCGCATCATAGGTGACGTTGGACTGGGTGACGGAGATCGTCGACTCATAGCCGGCGCCTTTGTCATTCATGAACACCGCCAGCACTTTGCCTCCACCGCCGATCTGAAGGCGGGCGGAAGCCTGACGGCCACCCTTGGCTTCGGGAATCTGCGGCGGATCAATTGTGAGCCAAACAAGGTTCGTGGATGGGGGATTGCCCTCGGGATAGCCGGAACCGGGATTACCAACGTCAACTTGCATGATGCGGCCAGTATACGGCTCCAGCAACGCGGTGAAGGTGGCCTCGGTGCTGTTGGTCGGATTGGCCATGTGGATCGTGACCTTGGGCGCCGGATTGCTGATGGAGTGATAACCGCTGCCGACATCGGTGATCCGCAATACCTGCACGCCAGACTCCACATAATTGGACTTCAGATTAGGTGGCGGCATCGTCGGCAGAAAATTCTGGAACGGATACTGATTTACAAAATGACTGGTGATGATTGGCTTCATCGTGCCGCGCGGCCCCCAGTAACCCCAACGACTTGTGGACGTGGGGTTGTTTTTGTTCGCGTTCGGCGGCCCGTTGGTCGCCGGGAAATCGGTGCCGTATGCCTTGAGCGGATTCCACACCACGCTGGGTTTGTTGGCGCGCGTCAGGTCCGGTCCCAGCGTGAAGGGCTGGTAATGATGCGGCAAAAGCGCCATCACGGTTTGAGAACTGTTCACGGTCATGCTCGAGGCGCCCGAGTCGCCCGACAAGACGTAGGGATTCGCGACGCTGTTGGTGAAGTCGCTGGTCACGAGATCCATGTTGTCCGCCGAATATTTGATCTTCGTGTCGGTGACGAAATTGAAGGCATACTTGCCCATCGTATCCGCCCAATTGCGCGCCGCAGCAACCCGCACAGTGTCGCTATCCTGGGGAATGCCGGTGTGGTAATAGCTCATGACCGGCACCGCGCCGATAACGAACCAGTTTTTGCCGGAACCGTTGAACTCCATGTAGAAATAGGGATTCCCCTGGGCGTCGGTGCCATTGTTGGCGGTTGAGCCGCCACCGCCCGTGCCCATCGTGATGGGTTTGACGGCCGTATCACGATAGTAGAGCGCGATGTAGGTATGATTATGCTGCGCGCCCGGAGGATTGAATCCGCCCGGCAGTCCTTTCACCGCATCATAGAACCAGGGCGGGGATTCCTGATACCATTGATTCGGGTTGTTTTGATCGCCGTAGAACAGGACATATTTGACACCGCTGACGCCCGGCACCGCCCAGGGTCCACCCGGCACCATGCCCGCCAGCGTGCCGCTATTCGTCGCGATACTATTGGTGAGGTTTTGGCGAATCAGATTGTAAAAGTTCACATAGCGATTGCCGCGGGTTTCGCACCAGATAAACGGCGAGCCCTGCGCGACGGTCATCTTCAGGTAATTACCAATGCCCGGGCGGTTATACGCGCTGCGATGATAACGATTCGTTTCGTAGCCAATGGCGCCGGGATGAGTTCCTTCCCAAATCAGATCGGCGTCCCAATCGCCCATGCGATCCACCTGGATTTGGAAGGGCGTCTGCTCGCTGGCAGGAAGGTTGGTGACCCAGACGGGGTAGGGGAACGGATCGTTGGTGCCGCCCGCGGTCAAATTCCACGCGCCGTTACTCAGCACCTGCGTCGGCTTCAAATTGCCTGGCACGATGATCAGATTCTCCAGCGGACGCGTGCGCATGTAGAACCATGAATCGCGCCATTCATCCGGGGTATCGCCGGTGGTGATCTTGTCGGCGTATTGGACAAAGAATGGAGTCGGAAACGATAAGTTCGGCCCGCGCACCACGCGCTTGTCCGCCCAATAACCGGTCTGTTGCACGAACGGCTTCAATGGTTTCGAGGAGTACCCAAACTGACCGGGCGGCCAGGCATAGTTCACGCGAAACGGATTCAGATACAGCGGTTGTTGGTCGAGCCGGATCGGCTGCCATGCACCGTCCACGGCGGTGTTGGTGCTCTTGGCGGGAAATTGATAGGAAAAGAAATCCCAGGCGCTGTTCGTGTCAAACGAACCGGTGGTCGGATAACCGGGGCTGAGTCCGGGAGGCGGCGTGCCATTGGCCCATTCGAACCAACCCATCCACGAACGACGGCGCAGACGGCGGCCTTTGTTCGCCAGATCGGCTTGCAAATCCGCGGTGGCGGCGGTCAGGGAGGTGCCGACCACTTCCGGGTATTTGGTGATGTTCGGCGAGCTGTTCGTCGAGATGACATTTCCATTCGTGGTGACGACCGCGATGTTTGGCGGCTGTTGACGAACCCAGACTTGGGATATAATCGGCATCCCATCCCAGGAACCATTCGCGCCCACATCAGTCCCCACCAGCACTTTAACGGCAAATTCCGGCGTGTAAGGGACCGTGACTTCCAAACGGAAATAACGTTGCGGGCCGTTGGTGCTCAATGGCTGGTAATAGACCGAGTAATCCGGCGAAACCGGAAATATTATTGGCGCGCCCGACACGTCCTGCCACTCGGGACTGTTCATATTGGTCGCCTGCACGACCCGATACGTGGCGACGCCCAACGCCTGCGTGCTGACGCGGTAGGCGAACGTGAGATTGTTGGACAACGTCGTCAACGAAGGTCCGACATCGGTGATGACGTCGGCCACTTTCGGATCGGTGCCGAACGCAAATTCCAGCGCGTTGATGTAGGGGTCATTGTCCGGATTTCCCGTCGGTAACGCGTCTTCACCGGTCAGGCCGTGGCTGGTGGCCCATTCGGCGAAGGTTTCCGCCTTTGCCACGGTGCCGAAGCCTGCCAGCAGCAAGGTGAATAGCAACAGCGAAGAGAATCTTCCCAAATTGGGAAAGTGAGATTGGAAGACAGGCTTTTTCATAGTGTGTTTAAATGGATGGCTCAATTGACCGGCCCGGTGAAGGAAGTCCCGGATGAAATGCCACGCACGGACGACAGTCCGCAAAGGGTGAAGGCTCCAATTGGTTGCGCTGGCAAAACATCATGAATCTTCATCCAGCAGGCACATCATTCGTGCGAAAGTATAATTGCTCCCGCCGAAGCCCAGTGGATGATGGAAAATCGATACCAACTCAGCGAAAACGGTGCAACGCAAAAAGCAATTCACTTGCAGATTTCGCCGGCGTGACTTCAAAACCACTCGAAGGTCGACGCGTTCACGCGATTAGCCGCTGCGGCGAAAATAAAAGAAGGCGGCCAGGCCGAGACCTGACCGCCGGAATGCCCCACAAATCAGGCGCTTATTGAGTGCGCACGTGGTAGAACCGCGATGACCCGCTGGCGCTGGCATCGGTGATGTTGGTGATCGATCCGTTGCCGGTGACCGTTTGCAGCGGCGTCCAGGAAACGTCGGTCACGTCATTTTTGTATTCGACGTAATGTGTGTGCGACGCCTGGGTCAGGAAACTGAATGTAACAGTATTGCCCGAGCGTGCGGGATTGAAGAGGGTGACGCCCGCCAACGCTGCCGGCGGGAGAAACGCCTTGATGGAGTTCGGGTTCGACGGATCGTTGATCAGAATGGGCACGTTGTTGCTCAGTGAATAGAACTCCACGTTGCCCCCGGAACCCGCCTGGTAATAGAGGAGACGCATCGGGTAGTAACCGCTGTTAGTCACCGTGAAGTAAATATCCGTAGCCGTGCCGTTTCCGCGGCCGCCGTCGAAGAAACCGAGCACAATGTTCGTGTCTCCGGCGGTGGGTCCCGAGGTGAGCTTGAACCCGTCATCGCTGCGCACCTGGAAGTGATAACTACCCGTGTTGAGTTGCAAGTAAGTCAGCGCTTCGATGGCGATGTTGTTGTTTACTGCCGCCGACGGCACGTTCGGCATGGGCGACTTGGAGTTGAACGCGGGCGTGCCGGTCGGCGCGCCGGTGATGTCGTAGTTGATCGTATTGGTTTCCGTGTAGGTGCCATCGTTGTTTGGCCCGAGCGCAAGGTTGGGATAAGGCAGACTGGTGGCGATGTTGGTTCGGGTGCCGGACAATTCCATTTCCGCGTTCGCGAGGGTGGCGGTGGTCGGCGCGGCATCTTCTGCTTTGTAAACGCGCAACGCAAAGCCCGGTCCGCCTGCGCTCGCTTGCGCATTCGTGCCCGGCAACACCGTGTTCACCACGTTGACGGTGAGAAAACTCCATGTGTTCGTGAGCTTAATTCCAGCGCTGTCCGTGATGATAGCGATCATTTTGTTCGTGGCATTGCTCGGAAGGTAGGTCGCGGGCAGGTAGCTGACGGTGGTACCCGCGCCGTTGTTGCTGGTCGTCAGACTGCCGGAAACATCGATGGCGTTGACCGACAACTGGATGTTCGTGACGGTTGTCTGTCGATTGGCCACGGTGAAAGTCACCGGGCTGTCGAGCAGTACGCCGGTGGCGTTGGGGATTGGTGACGCCGTGCTGAGGTAAGGTCGCAACGTGGTGGTGGCGTTGGTGACGGGAACCAGCGTGAAGTATTCAAGATTGTAAATGCGATTCGCGAGCGACGTTTCCCGGAACGTCTTCGTGCCCGACAGATTGATGATCACGGTGTTCCCGAAAAGATCGGTCACCGGAGTCAATTGGCCGTTAAACGTCTTACTGCCGCCCGTAGCCGGGAAGTTGACACGACCGAGCGCGGCGTAGGGCTGGTTTGACGTGGTCGCAGTGGCATTGGCGAGCAGGTCGATTTCGAATTGTCCGCCCGTGGTGCTGGCCACGCGAGCGTAAATGGCGTAGTTCGTATTTCCAGGCACGGTGCGGGTGAAGTTCTGCCACTCCCCGATGTCGGTGAAGCCGATGTTAAAGACGGTAAAACCGTTGGCGCGTTCGCCGGCGTGATCGTTCGGATCGCCCGTCGCATCAAAATTGAGGTCGAGAATCTGCGGTTGATCCGGGAAGGTGCGGTAGAACAGCACATTCGTGCCGGTGTAATCCAAGAAATCGATGCCGTTGACTCCCGCCAGCCCGCCGTACCCGTTAGTCGGGGCGAGGTTGTCGATGTATTGTCCGCCGTTGTAATTATAGTCGGACGCATCGATATAAAGATTGCCCGCGAGGAACGTGTTAAACGTGCTTGTGTTGGTGACGATATTGCCGTTCGCATCCTGCGCCGTAATGAGGCAGGTGTAGAGCGTGTTCGGCGCCAGCGTGGGATTATACGTGGCGAAAAGCTGCGTCGTCGGACCGGTGGTGTTGAATGTGCGATTGCTTTGCGCGACGCCGTTGAGCGAGAGCGTGACGAAGTTGCTGGCGACAGTTGAGTTGAACGAGTCGACTTCAAACGTGATCGGGACACTGACGCCGGCGTCCACATACACCGAGCCGTTCGTGGGCTGCACGTTCACAATCGTCGGCGGTACGAGCGAGGGAACGCTGATTTGCATCCGGTTGTAATTCTGGTCGCCGTTGAAACTAACGCCCCCGCTGCTGCCGCCGCCGCTGGTTTCGTGAACGAACAGCGCGACGCTGTCCACCGAGCCCGAACCTCCCAAAACGCTGTCCAGCGTATATAATGTCTTGTTCCGCACAATGTCCTTCAAGACCAGATGATAATGCTCGCCGTCCGGGCCGACCGTGAGTTCCGCCTGCACGGCGTTGGTTCCGGCCTGCGCAGGCGTCCCCTGCCAGCCACGGCCGAGGTCGCTGAACGACGTGCCCGTCAGAGAGATCGGACTGTTGGCGCTGCCGTCGCCGACGTAGATGGTGGATGGGCTCGCGCCGTCGAGGAAGTAGAGGTAAAAACGCGCGCCAGTTTGGAAATCGCCGGTGGTGTTGGTTTCATTTCCGTTGCGCAGCGTGAAACCGCACCAACCGTGAACGGTGCCTACGCCGGTGACGGTGGTGGCGCCCGCGCCCTTCGCGGCCCATTGCACTTTGAAGGTATTGGTGCCCAGCGGACTGGCGAAACTCCGGCAGGCCATGGTTTCGTTCACGCCACCGCTGCCATTGGCGTAGATGCCCCAGGCGAGATTGGTGTACGAGACGGAAGCGACGTTGGTGCTCTGGCCCATCGCATAGCCGTTGCCGATGTATAAGCCGTGGAACTGCGGCGTCGCGGTATTGTTGGTAACAAAGGCCCACGGGCCGAAGCCGAAGCCTTGATTCGCGCCGTTGGTCCAGTTGGCGGATTTGTAATAATTCGCCGCATCGTCATAAGCGACGAGTTGCGCGAAGGAGCGGGCTTCAAACGAAATCACCGCGCTCAACAGGGCGGTGCACAATAACAGGGTGGTTTTGGGGGTTCTCATAGACGAAATCGGATTGGATTCGGCATTGATAGGATTTGAACGGGCGCCATCTCAACAGAACGGCAAAAAATCGTCTGTAGGTATTTGTGCAAACTTTCCTGAGTTTTGTGCCCCTTTGGAATTGAGTGAAAATATGTCCCGGGTTAGGTTTTCGACCGCGATGCCGAAACGAAGAAAGCGTGTCCTGATCGCCACGGGATGGTACGACTACCGTCTCCATCGCGGCATGGAGAAGTATGCGCTCGAGCATCACTGGCACCTGACCGCCGACCTTACGCGGGGCCGCGTCATTCCGTGGGGCTGGCAGGGCGATGGCATTCTCGCTTCGCTCGCGGCCGGGGATGATCTTGCCGAGTTTGTCGTGAACGCGCGCAAGCCCACCGTTGATTTCAGTTTTCGCCGTCCGCAATTGCAATTCCCGCGCGTACTGGAAGATCACGTCAAAGCGGGTGAAATGGCGGCCGAACATTTTTTGTCGCGCGGCTTCACCAATTTTATTTTTTACAGCGAAGAAGCGAACTGGGCCTACGAAGAGCGGGGACGCGGGTTTGTGGAAACGCTCCGGAACGCGGGACACGCCTGTGTCTGGCTGCGCTGGCATCGCTCCACGGATTACCGGGCGGAAATTCCAAACTACCGCACGGATCGCCAGCAGTGGCGACGGCATCAGTCCTGGCTGGCGAGCCACTTGAAGGCGGCGCCCAAGCCCGTCGCCATTTTCGCGGCCAACGACACGCATGCGCTGGACATCATCGACGTGTGTGAAACCGCCGGTATCGCGGTGCCGGATCAGGTGGCGGTGGTGGGCGCCGATGACTATCTGCTCGCGCCGGATGCGATGCAGATTCCCATCTCCAGCATCGACACCAATCTCGAAGTGCTCGGCTATCGCGGCGCGGCGTTGCTCGATGATTTGATGCGCGGCAAACGCGCGCCGACGCAGCCGATCCGGGTTGCGCCCGTGGGCGTGGTCATCCGCCGCAGCAGTGATTCTCTTTCGGTGAATCACAAAGGCGTGGCGCGCAGCCTGCGGTTTATTGCCGAACATTTTCAGGAGCCGATTCAGCTCAAGGACCTCCTCACCGCGGCGGCGATGTCGCGTCGCGGACTGCACAAGGCCTTTCTGCTGCACCTCGGGCGGACGCCGGGACAGGAACTGCAGCGCGCCCGCATCGAACGCGCGAAACAGTTGCTGGCGGGCACCGATCGCAAGATGGACCAACTGGCGGAGATGTGCGGTTACCAGAGCGCCAACAGCTTCTACCTCGCCTTCAAACAATCGACCGGGATGTCGCCAAGCAACTTCCGTCAAAAGGTGCTTCGCTCCGAACCAGCCTGACGTTTTCGCGTTTTTTCATCTCCTGAGGGCGCTCCACCGGCGGGGCACAAAACTCATGGAGAATTGCACAAACCACGGCAGACGGGTTTCGCGCAATTTGGTTTTATCACGTCACAAATGCGTGACGCGGCCATGAAAACGACGCAAAGTCGGCGCGGGATTGAACTCAAGGCTGGCTTTACCCTGATCGAATTGCTGGTGGTCATCGCCATCATCGCCATCCTGGCCGCGCTGTTGCTCCCGGCGCTGGCCAAAGCCAAACAGAAAGCCGAACGCATCACCTGCCTGAACAATCAGAAGCAGTTGACGTATGCCTGGCTCATGTATGCCGACGAGAACGCCGGCAAGCTCGCTCCCAACGCCTCCACCAGCGCGGGTGGCGCGGATGCCTGGGTGAAGGGCGTGTTGAGCTGGGACCTTTTTCCCAGCCCGGCCAATACCGACAATACCAATCGCCAATATCTTACTGATTCCTTGTTGGGGCCATATGTCAGCCGCGCCACGGGGGTTTATAAATGTCCCGGTGATAAAAAGCCCGGCGCGCGCGGGCCGCGCGTCCGCAGCATTTCGATGAACGGCATGATGGGCGGCATCGGCACGCAACTGGACGTCCTGAACCAATACGGCGCGGGAAGGAATTACCGTTTGTTCATCAAGCAAACCGACATTGTCGTTCCCAATCCGTCCATGGCGTGGGTGTTCATCGACGAGCACGCCGATAAAATCAACGACGGCTTCTTTCGCGTGGACATGAGCACGACGAGCACGTGGGCGGATATTCCCGCCAGCTATCATGGAGCGAGCGGGGCGCTTTCCTTTGCGGATGGCCATGCGGAAACGAGGCGATGGACGGACGAGAGCATCAAGGACCGGGCGGTGACGGGCACCACCATCCCGACGGGCGTTCAGGCGCTGCCGAACAAGGACCTGCTGTGGTTGCAAGAACGCACAACGTCGCTACCTTAAAGCCGGGCCTGGAGTTGTTGCCGGGACCGGAAAGCTATTACATGATGCCTGCCAGGTTGTTTGTTCCCGCCTTCGTTGGGGTTTATGGCGCTGCTGTATCCCTCGTCGCCTGTTTTCTATTTCCGTCGGTCGGGAGAGCCCAATCTGGCTCGAACGACTTCTGGCGGTCGCAGAGCATTTACCAGATCGTGACCGACCGTTTTTTTGACGGCGACCCCTCGAACAACAATGCCGAAGGCAACTATAATTCCGCCAACAGCGGCTCCGTCCACGGCGGCGATTTCCGGGGTATCGAACAGAAGCTGGATTACATCAAGGCGCTCGGGGCGACGGCGATCTGGATTTCGCCGGTGGTGCTGAACGGCCACGGGCAATTCCACGGTTATGCGGGGCGCGATTTCTACCGCGTTGGCCCGCACTGGGGCAGCCTGGCGGATTTGCAACACATGATCCAGGCGGCGCATGCGCGCGGTCTGCTCGTGATCGACGACATCATCGTGAACCACGGCGATGACCTCATCTCCACGCCGAGTTCGACGTTTCTCACCCCGCCCGCCGGTTACAACCTGACGTATCGCAGCGGTTCGCTGACGTACGCAGCGCCGTTCGATATTTATAATTCCACCTACAATTCCTCCAACAACGCGCTGACCAATCTGTTTCACAACTACGGCGGCATTCCCGATTATAACACCGACCAGCATGTCGAACTGGGGGAACTCAGCGGGCTCGACGATTTCCGAACCGAGTCCGCGTATGTGCGCTCGAACATGGCGCAGATTTATCAATATTGGATCGGGCAGGCGGGCTTTGACGGGTTTCGTATCGACACGGTGAAACATGTGGAGATGGGCTTTTGGAAGGAATGGTCGCCGGCAATTCACAACTACGCGGCCGGGCTGGGCAAAACCAACTTCTTCATGTTCGGCGAGGTTTACGATGGCTCGGATTCCAAGTGCGGCTCCTATACCGGCACGCAAAGCGGCGGGGCCTTCGCGCTCGATTCGGTGCTGGATTATCCGCTCTATTTTCAGGTCAACAGCGTGTTCGCCACCGCCACGGGAAACACCAAACAACTCGAGGATCGCTACAACAGCATCACGGGCAATTACGATCCGGCCGCGCAGATGCAACTGGTGACGTTTCTGGATAACCATGACCAGCCGCGTTTCATGAGCGCGAGCGGCGCGACGGCTGACCGTCTGAATGTCGCGCTGGCGTTCCTCTACACGTCGCGCGGCGTGCCGTGCCTCTACTACGGCACCGAACAGGCTTTCAATGGCACCACCGATCCGAACGATCGCGAAGACATGTTTGACGGGGGATTCGAACAGGGACCTTCGCTCGGCGACAATTTCAACATGACCCATCCGCAGTTTCAGATGGTCGCCAGGCTGAATAATTTTCGCCGGCTTTATCCCGCGTTGCAGCGCGGCACCCATGTCAACAAGTGGAACGATCCCGACAGCCCGGGCCTTTTTGCTTACGCCCGCCGCCTAGGAACGCAGGAGGTCTTTGTGGCGTTCAACACCTCCGGCTCCGCGCAGGTCTTGCCCAATCGCAGCACCGGTTATTTGCCCGGGACGAAAATTGTAAATCTTTTCGACACCAACGAGGTGCTGACCGTCACCGCCACGCCCGAGGTTCCCGGCTTCACGGTGCCGGCCACTTCGGCAAAGATTTTTGTGGCGCAATCCGACTGGCGGCCGCTGGACCCGGTGATCGTCAGCAATTTTCCTCCGCACGACGCGACGAGCGTGGCGACTTACTCCGCGGTGGTTTTGCAATTCAGCAAGTCGATGGATACGAACAGCGTGCAGACGAATTTCGTGACCGTGCCGGCCGTTAGCGGTTCGTTCGCGTGGTCGGCGGCGCGAGACACCATGACCTTTACGCCGGCCAGCGGTCTTCCCGGCCTGACGCTGGTGACGGTGCGCGTCACCAACGCTCCCATCGACACCGTGTCGGGCAACGCGATGTATGCGCCGTTTGAGATGCGATTCAAGACGGCGGTGCCGAGCAATCCTGATTTCACGCCGCCGACGATTTCCATCGTTGCGCCGGCCACCAATGCATTCGTGGCCGGGAATGTCATGGTGTCCGGGACTGCGGGCGACAACGTTGCGTTGCAAAAAGTGGAAGTGCGGCTCGATGGCGGCGCATGGGCGACGGCTACGGGAACCGCGTCGTGGAACTTCACACTGAATACGTCCAACTTTTTGAACGGCCCGCACTTGATTTCGGCGCGGGCAACCGACACGGCCGGGAATCTAACGACGAACTCCATCAGCGTTCGCTTCTTCAATGTTCCCGGCGCTTACGTACAACGCATCAGCGGCGGCAATCCGGCCAGCGTCACGGATTGCACCAACGCGGTCTGGGTCTCTGACCAACCCTACACCGTGGGATCGTTTGGTTATTCCGGCGGCGCGACCGGCGCGGTCAGCAGTTCCATCACGGGCATTTGCGCGTCGGCCCAGACGCTTTACGGACGTGAACGCTACAGCACCGGCAGCGGTGGATTTTATTACCAGTTCGATTGTCCGGCGGGCATTTATGAAATCACTTTGCTGGAGGCCGAGACTTACTGGACCGGCGTGGGCAAGCGCGTGTTCAACGTCTTTGTACAGGGTGCGCAAGTGCTCACTAATTTTGACATCTACGCGGCGGCGGGCGGCGGAAACCTGCCGGTGAGCCGGGTATTCACAAGCAGCGTGACGAATGCGCAATTGAAAATACTGTTCACCGAAGTGGTGGACCATGCCCGCGTATCCGGGGTGCAGGTGCGCAAGGTTGGCGATGTCTACAGCGATTCGGACGGCATCCCGGACTGGTGGCGCCTGGCTTATTTCGGTCGCGCGACCGGCCAGGCGGGAGATAATTCGCGAGGCGGAGATGACGCGGACGGCGACGGCGCTTCCAACTACCAGGAATATCTTGCGGCGACCAACCCGCAAAATCCCGCGTCGCTCTTTCGCGTGATCTCCGTTGCGGCGCTTGGGTCGGACATCCAGGTAACCTGCGCCTCCGTGACCAATCGCACCTATCAACTGCAGCGGCGGGAAACACCGCCGGGATCGTCCTGGACCCACGTGGCGTCGGCGCTCGTCGGAAACGGCGGGAGCTTGATTTTGACTGACGCCGGCGGCGCGACCAACGCCGCGAAATATTATCGCGTGCAGGCGCATTGACACGGTTTCGAATGAACATGCCCGAAATGCCATTTCTCTACCGCCGGCAACGCCCGGCGAAAAGTCTGCTATCCCGTCCGTTGCGCTCGCTGGCCACGGTGGCGCTGACCCTTTCGTTGAAAACCGCGCAGGCCGGGGTGGTGTCCATTTCCGACGCCGCGACCGGATTGAGTTTGCGTGTGGATGAAGCGCGCGGTTCCTACGAGGTGACGTGGAAAAATCCGGCATGGGCGTTCGAAGGGAACTTGGGCGTTCCCCTGAAAGACGCGGTCGCCAGCAGCGGCAGCGATGTCGTCGGCGCATATCAGCAAATTGCCTTCACCTGGCAGACCGGGCAAACGCCGATGACCGGGCAAATTCGGATATACGAGCGAAAGCCGGTCGCGCTTTTCTCCGCCACCTGCCAGCAGGCGGTGGAGTTGCCGCCGGCGGCATTCCCCGCGTTCTCGCGATTGCCGGCGGGGCTCCATACCTACAGTCACAGCCTTTCGGAATTTGGCCCGCCGCAATTCAAGGCGAACGAGATCTCGACACCGTGGCTGATGTTCGACGACCAGGCGAACGCGATGATTATTTCCCCCGCGTCCAATTTCATGGTGGCGAGCATGTTCGGTGATGGCCGGCAAAAGGTCGCCAGCGGCTTCAATCCAAACCTGCGCCGCCTGCCCGCCGGTTTTACGCAGCACACACTGGTTGCGTTCGGCCAGGGCATCAATCGCACCTGGGACCTCTGGGGTGATGCGCTGCTGGCAATGAACGGTTCCAAGGGCAAACGTCCCGCGAACGATGCCGATGTCATTCTCAAGTATCTCGGATACTGGACCGACAACGGCGCATCGTATTATTACCACTATGACGCCGACAAAGGCTACGCCGGCACGCTGCAAGCGCTGGTGAAGCTTTATCGCGAGGAAAATATTCCGATCCACTACCTGCAATTGGACAGTTGGTGGTATTCCAAAAGCACCACCGGAGCGGACGGAAAGTCGGGCAAATCGCGCAAGGTCGAAAGCCTGCCCGAAGGCGAGTGGAATCGCTACGGCGGCACGCTGGAATACAAGGCGCATCCGGCGCTGTTCCCGGACGGTCTCGACGCCTTTCAAAAATCCATCGGCATCCCGCTCGTGACGCACAGCCGCTGGATCGATCCCGAAAGCCCGTATCACCAAAAATACAATCTGTCAGGACTCGCCGCGGTGGATCCAAGGTGGTGGGATGACATCGCGAAATATCTCAAGACCTCGGGCGTTGCGGTCTATGAGCAGGACTGGCTCGATCGGATTTACAGGTATTCACCTGCGTTTAGCGGCGACGCGGGCACGGCCGCCGCGTTTCTCGATCAGATGGCCCGCGCCTGCCGCGAAAACGGCATCACACTCCAATATTGCATGCCCTACGCCTGCCATTTCATGCAGGGCAGCCGCTATGAGAATCTGACCACCATTCGCACGGTGACGGATCGTTTCAATCCCAAGCGTTGGAATGATTTTCTTTATACGTCGCGGCTCGCGTCGTCGCTGGGCATCTGGCCGTGGGCCGATGTGTATTTCAGCACGGAGGAGCCGAACGTCCTCCTCTCGACCCTCTCCGCGGGACCGGTCGGCATCGGTGATGTGATGGGCGCGGAGACGATGACGAATTTGTCCAAAGCGGTGCGCGCCGATGGCGTCATCGTGAAACCGGACGTGCCCATCGTGCCGACGGATCGCACCTATATCGCCGACGCGCAAAAGGCAACCGCGCCATTGGTGGCGAGCACGCGCACACGCCACGGAGAGACGCAAACGGAATACGTCTTCGCTTTCAACCGGCCCCAGGATCCGGCAAGCGAGGTAAAGTTCGCGCCGTCAGACTTTGGCTTCCGCGCGCCAGTCTATGTTTACGATTATTTCGCCGGGGTGGGGCGGCGTCTGGAGGCAAATGCCGAATTTTCCGCCCGTTTAAAGCGCGGGACGAATGCCTTTTATGTGATTGCGCCGGTCGGCGCCAGTGGCATCGCTTTGCTGGGTGACCACGGAAAATACGTCGGGACCGGGAAGCAGCGCCTCACGGCGCTTAAGGATCAGCCGGACAAACTGAGCCTGGAAGTGCTGATCGCGGACACGGAGCAGACGGTCACATTGCACGGATACGCGCCCGCCACGCCGCACGTGACCGTCGGTGGAGGTCGTGCGGCGGCGGTGAATTACGCGCGCGAGACGGGATATTTCACCGTGGAAGTGCGCCCGCTTGCCGGCGCGAATGCGGAACTTCTCAACGGAGACCGCGTTCGAAGGGTGGCGGTGGGTTTGGATTTGGCGGGAAAGTAGATTGCCGGGTTCGTCGGGGGCTTCGTTCATCTATTCATCCCGTCGGGAAGGCATCGCATCGGGTTCTTTTATCGGGAGGCGAAGCGATTGATTCCGTCCGGAGGCTTTGATAGGCTCGATCACAAAGGCACAGGTGAAATTTCCTGTGATTGACCATGAAGGCGGACAAATGAGCACTCCCAAGTCGGTAAGAATTGTGATTGTGCTGGCGTGTCTGGCGGGGGCATTTGTCGTGCTCCTGCTGGGGACGGCGGTGATCGGCGGACTGATTTACTGGTCGAGATTCCAAGCCACGGACACCGAGACCTCCGCGCGCGACTACTATGATCGGGGTGATTTTGAGAAGTCCATCGCGGCGTACACGAAGTTTATCGATAGCCATCCCACCGACGCCGAGGCTTATGTGGGGCGGGGCTGCGCTTACGAGGCGAGCGGCAGGCTCGACCTGGCCATGGAAGACTACAACCAGGCCATCCGCATTGATCCCCGGGAGGCCTACGCCTACGCCAATCGCGGGAATGTCTATCGTAAAAAGGGTGAACTGAGCAAGGCCGTCGCCGATGAAAATGAAACCATCCGGCTCGCCCCGGAAAATCCGATGGGATACGAAAATCGGGCGTATATTTTCGAGCAGCTCGGGGAGATGAAAAAGGCGGCCGAGGATTATAACGAGGCGATCCGGCTCGACTCCGAGGACGCCCATCTTTTTGAGGGGCGGGGACGTCTGTATTATGCGTCGGGAGACTTCGACCGGGCGTTGAGTGATTATGGCGAGGCGGTAAAGCTGGATCCGGAGGAACCGAGGTATCTCCAACGCCGTGCCGAGGCTTACCTGGCAATGAAGGAGTGGAACAAGGCCTTGGCGGATTGTGAAGCGGCCATCAAGCTCGACCCGGAAGACGCGGGCGGCCATTTGTTCCGGGCCCGGCTGTATGGGGAAAAGGAGGATTGGGAAGAGGCGCTAAAGTCCTGCAATGAAGCAAAACGGATCGACCCGGAATACGTGTACGTTTACACCACCCGCAGCCGGATTTTCGAGCGCATGGGCCGGCTGGATGACGCGCTCAAGGATTGTAATGAGGCCGTGAAGCTCGACCCGAAAAATGAGGATGCCTTCGTCTCCCGCGCTTACATTCACGTTCAAAAGGGTGACGGGAAGGCCGCGATTCGTGACTACGAGGAAGGAATCCGGCTGGGTCCAAAAAACGCGATGGCGTTTAATGATTTTGCCTGGGCGTTGGCCACAAGCAACATCGCTGCCCTGCGCGACGGAAAAAAAGCGGTGGAACTGGCGCGCAAGTCCTGCGAACTCTCTGAGTGGAAGAATTGCAATTCCGTGGACACCCTGGCTGCGGCTTTCGCCGAAGCCGGAAATTTTGAGGAAGCCATCAAATATCAGAAGCAGGCTTTGGCGATGGAAGGCGTGAGCGAAAAAATTCGAAAGGAAGGCGGCGAGCGGCTCGCTTTGTATGAGGCACACAAGGCGTATCACGCCGCGCCGAAATAACGCGTGCGCCCGGCGTGCGTGCCTGGCGTAGCCCACACCATGCATTGTTCCCGTGGGAGCCGCACGCTCGCTGCTGTCAGCGTCGCAACCAACCATCAAAGTCTCGGACGTGACTGGAGCTACGCGAGCGGAGTCTGGAGCGTATCAGGCCCGAATCGATTGGGGCCATCGGTGCCTTTGAGAAAACCGCATTCGATCAGCGACCAAAATCCGCCGATGCACGGCACGAAATTGATCAGGACCCACCAACCGGATTTGTTGCGGTCATGCCACCGTTTAATCTGGGCAAAAAGTCCCACCACCATTGCCGGCAACATGAGCAAACCGAGCAGCGCCTGCACGATCTTCGGCAGCCAGTCGCCCTGAGCGGAGGCGCCGAGGATGATAACGAGGAGGTAAATTCCTCCGACGTATTTCCAATACGTGAGCCGGGAAATTCTGCCTTCGATGCTGAACAGAGTATTCATGGGATTTCGTTGGGTTGATGGTTCGGGATTCGCCTTCGATTAGACGATACATTGCGCCTTTCATCAAGGACTAACGCCTGCCAGCATGGGCCGCGTGAAAATTGAACATTTTGCTTTGCAGGTTCCCGAACCCGTGGCGATGGCCGAGTGGTATGTGGACAATCTCGGATGCACGGTGGCGCGCGCGGGTGGACCGCCGGTAAACGGGCGCTTCCTGAAGGACAGCAGCGGGTCGGTGATGCTGGAGATCTATCGCAATCCGAAGGCCAGCGTGCCCGATTACAATACGATCGATCCGCTCTGCATTCACCTCGCCTTTCTTTCGCCTGACCCGGCGGTGGACCGCGACCGGCTGGTGAAGGTCGGCGCGAAATTGGTGAGCGACGTTTTTACGACGCCGGAGGGCGACGAAGTGGTGATGCTGCGCGACCCGTGGGGCATCGCGCTGCAACTCATCAAGCGGGCCGCGCCGATGGTTTGAGCGGGGACTCTATTCGCCCTTGGAGGAGAACTGATCCTCCTTGTTGCGGAAGAGCACGTTGAACGTGGTCAGCGAGCCGTAGCAACGCGAAATATACTGTTGCAGTTCCACTTTCTCGCCGTCGTTCATCGTGGGATGCGCGTTGACCTTTTGCTCGAGCACGCGCAATTGATTGCGAATGCCACGACCTTGTGGAAAAACACGTCGAGCGGAATCTCCTTCGTTTGCAAGGTCGGATCGGCGGGATGCAGTAGGGCTTTGCCATTATATAGGGGTCGCCCATAAGTGACGGGGTCCTATAATTTTGACAGTTTGGCGGCATCGCGAAGTTCCTTTGTTAACAAAGGCATTATCTAGTTTAAAAATGTCATATGGTGTTCATGCGTGCGTTCACCGATTCCGCTGTTTGCGGCGGAACCGCGACCACGCGACGGTTCCGCTTGCGCCAAGAAGTGCCAACGAGCCTGTGGTGGGTTCGGGCACGCCGGATACCACCATGTTGTCCACTGACCACTTGCCGTAGGAAAAAGAAACCCCTAGCAGGTTTATAAAATCCGTGGTCAGGTAAAAGGTCTGAAAATCCTTCTGAGGTCCGGTTCCGTCGTTGATCCCGTCCAAAGTGAAGTAATTGGTGACGGGCGAGGACATCGCGGGATAGCCGATAACGGCCAGCGTAACGGGTGAAAGGCTATTGGCATACTCAGCCGCATCGAACGAAATGAACTTAAAATAATTTCCAGGTGACATAAATGACAAGTAGCCATCGGGCATAAGCCAGCAGTTCTCATTTTGAGTTCTTGGGGATGGAAGGAGTAGGCGGTGGCTGAGGGTGGAGAGACCGTTTTTGAGGCTTCTCTGATTTGTCGCATTTCTGTCACACGTTTGTAACTGTACTTTTGGGCTCGGTACCGCCAT
>JBGALR010000045.1:0-49097 GCA_044223735.1 Limisphaerales bacterium
AAGTGGCGCCCCGGCGTCCTTTCTCCTTTCCAAAACTCTCGGGGAGCAGCGCAATGACGGTCAACCAAACCGTCCAGCCGACCCAAAAAGTCACCGCTTATTTTCGGCGGTCAGTGGTTTGAAAATGGGGACAAGTTCACAGTCGCATGGCTCGAACAGCGCCGAATTTTCAAGCGCAGCTGTGTATGGCAGCACGTCCGGGAGAGGAACTCCTTCGACGTGACCGCTTAATTGCTGATCCCTTGTCGGTTCATGGTCATAGTTAATCTTGCCGTAGCTATACGGTCGGCCAAAAGCCGGCGGACCAAGCGCAACACTCAGCCGGTTCGAGAGCCATTCCGTCATAAAGTAAATTCCCTGCTCATTTCCGTGCCGGACATAAGTCCGCACGTTCAGAAAATTGCGCGCGGTCATTGGCTTGAGCAACCACCTCACCTGGGTCGCATGCCGCGCTTTGCAAACGCCACCACGTTGACGTAAGCGTAACTGGCTCTCAGGTCCAACTCAAACGGCACCGCCGATTGCAAGGCCGCCGGATCGACCTCAAAATGAATCATTAACACCCGTACCCAATCCGCAATGAACAAAGGTTCATGCGGCAGCGACAACAAACGCGCTTTGGTCCCATCATTGCCACGCTCCCGGGCCCAGGGAGTGTGGTTGGCGACCAAATCATTTCCCGCACAGGTTGTTTAGTGCAGCAGCAAGCTTTGGAAACGTGAACGTGAAGTCCTGCTCTAACAATCGCTTCGGCACGCAACATCGGCCCGTCAACGCGAGTCGGCCCTCGGTTCCCATCAACCACGCTCCCAGCCTTACGGCAAAAGCAGGCGCGGGCGGGCTCCACGGGCGGTGCAGCACGCGCCGCAATTCGCGCATGAAATCGGCGTTGTTTGTGGGGTTTGGCCCGCACGTGTTATAGATTCCTTGCATATCCTCCCGGTGAATCGCCGCCAGGAAAATATTAGTCAGGTCAGTTTGGTGAATCCAATTGACCGATTGTCGCCCGTTGCCGGCGGTGCCGCCGAGACCCCATCTGGTAAGCCCCGTCAGTAATGGCAACGCTCCGCCTTCGTTTCCCAGAACAAAGCCAATGCGCAGCAAGACGCGACGCACTCCCGGCAGCAACGCCCCATCGAAAGCTCCCTCCCACAAACGGCACGTCTCAACCAAAAAGCCTTCCCCGGGGGGGCAGGTTTCATCGCAGCAGCCCCGCCCGAAATCACCGTAGATTGCCTGGGCAGCCGCCTGCACGAAAACGCGTGGCGGCTGGACGCAACCCGCCACTGCTTGCGCCAGGACATCGACAGCGTTCACACGCGATTCGATGATCTCACGGACATGCTCCGATGTGTGACGACAATTAACATTGCGTCCCGCAAGATTGACGACAGCATGCGCGCCATTTAGCAACTCCGCCCACTTGCCGAGGGTGCGACCGTCCCATTGCACATGGGTCGTGCCGACGGCGACACAAGGTTTTCCACGACCAAGAATGACGACGCTGGCCCCCTGCTCCACAAGTTTTCGCGTGAGCAACGTGCCGATAAAACCGCTGCCGCCCGCCAGAATAATACGATTCCCATTCATATTCTTTCTCCCGCTCCGCGCCACATAGCGGCAATGTCACAGGCTCAAGGCATCTCGTAAAACGCGCTCAAGCGATGATGCTTGCGATCTCTGCCCGTTGCCACGTCCAGCCGATGCGCCTCACCCAACCACACGCCTTTGAATCCCGGCGCGTAGTTTGCGCCAACCAGACGCGCCTCGCTGAACCATGGAAACTTGCTCGTCACGAGACTGATATCCGTGAACGTAACCTCAATCGGAATTTGTTGCCACGACGGATGCCAGGCGCGAAAGACCGATGCCTTGCGGCTGCGATTGAAATAGCCCGTATAGCGCTGGAGCGCAAACGCACCCACCGATTCCGGCGCGCAGGCGGTGGGGGCGAGCTCAGGATCAATCGGTGCGTGATACGTCAGGCTTCCACGTTCGTCGGTGACCCGACCGCGTAATGTCCCGCTTTGCGAATCGTGCTGGTAACTGGACGCGGCGAATGAAAATGGCAGGCCAAACCCTCCGGGCAACGGCAGGCCAAATGGACGCGACCGCCAGCCCCAAAGAAATAGCGCGCCCGGTTCGTCGTGATGACGCACGTAGGTGCGTAAGTTCAGGAACCTTTGCTCGCGCAATGGGCGCATGAGATACGCCACTCCCAATCGTGCGGGACGAAAATCGCGCATTGTTAGCGCTACCAACGTGACGATTCCCCGGCCCTCGTGCAATTCCAGTTCGAATGGCCCGGCGAATTGACGAAGCAAAAAGTCGGGCGGCACAGCGAAATGCATGAACACCACGCATTCCCAATCAACGGACACGAACGGATCTCCGTGCACCGAAAGCAGGCGCCGTTTCGCCACATCGGCGGCCGCCTCCGGCAAATTGATGTGAACGGTTTCCAGATTCATAAAACTCCTAGTGGATTGTCCGGCCGAACACCGCCCACAGATACGTAATGGCGAACCCACCATACATCGGCAGCAAAGTCATGTGCGCCATTGTGCTGCCCGAGCCTCTCGGCACCGGCAAAACATAACGGACCTTCTCCGCCACAGAACACCCAGCCTGCCACCATGTGGACTGTTATACCTGTTGTTTCAGTATTCACAGAACTTTACTCTCAAATAAAAAGCGACGTGGCACAAACGCGTTACTGTTTCAAATCCAACATGCGACGGATTCTGTCCCGCGCCTTCACAAATTTAGCCACCGCTCCGACCGGCCACGTTCTAACTTGATCATACCAGGCAGTCGTAGTTTCGAAAAATTCCGCCAATTCCCGCAGCTTTCGTGTCGTATGCTCGTCGGTCCCCTTCTCCTTTGCGGCCTCCGCGATACATTCCTTGAGCATGTGGGTGGTTGGATCGATCTCGCGCTTTTTCCGTTCATCCAGCACAATCCGAAACATCTCCCACACGTCCTTCAACGACTCGAAATGGTCCCGCTTGTCACCCAGTACGTGAACCAGTTTAACGATGCCCCAGCTTTGCAATTCTTTCAGGCTAGTACTCACATTCGACCGCGCCACCGAAAGCGTCTCCATGATTTCTTCCGCGTGCAAAGGTCTGGGGGACAGGTAAAGCAACGCGTGCACTTGAGCAACTGTGCGGTTAATGCCCCACCGTGTACCCATTTCACCCCAATGAAGTACGAACTTCTGTTGAACTGCTGTGAGGGTAGGCATATTCTCTACTTTCTGTCTGTTCAGAACCTACCAGAACAGCAATCCCAATGCAAGTGCGTTCTTTTAAGAATCAGCGGATCGTTGGCCCCTATCCCAACACCACAGCGACTAGCGCGACGAAATCGTTGCCTGCCCGCAAGAAAGCCTCAACACCCGTCTGACCGCACCGGGAATCTCATCGGGGCGATGAGTTACGAAGATGGCAGTGACGCCGCCGTCGCGCAGCAGTCCATCCAGAGTTTCGAGTAAGACTTCTCGATGTTCTGGATCCAGACCTTGGCACGGCTCGTCCAAAATCAAAAGCGGCGGCTTCTTTACCAGGGCGCGGGCCAGCAACGCCATCCGTTGCTCGCCTGCCGACAAGGTGAACAGTGGCGTTTCGGCGTGACTGGCGAGATCGAATTGTGCGAGCCGCTTTTTAACAGCGAGACGTTGCGATCGCGACAATGATTCAAAGAGGCCAATCGTCTCACGGAATCCAGACGCGACGACCTCGTAACAACTGGCGGTCTCGTCGAAATGCAGTTGCAACTCCGGTGATACCCAGCCGATTTGCTTTTTGATCTCCCAGATCGACTCCCCTTCCCCACGCCGTTGGCCGAATACGGTCACATCGTTACTGTAGGCCTTTGGATTGTCACCCAGGATCATACTGAGCAGGGTCGTCTTGCCGGAACCGTTCGGCCCGAGCAAGGCCCAACTTTCTCCGCGATGAATCGCCCACGTGATGTTGTCCAAAATGGTTGCTTCACCATATTTCACGGTGACATTACGAAGGTCGACCATCGGTTCGCCGTTCGGCGAGCGGTCCCCCAGACGAACCAACTGCGTCCGTCGGGTCGTGGGTTTAATCGCCGCAACCGGAACCGGAGCGCGCCCTTTGGAATGGGTTCGGAGAACATCCTTGCGGCTCCCCGCGCCGACGATGCGACAGGAATCCACATACAATAGATGCGTGATATGGTCTGGCAAATCCTCAATGCGAGTTGTAATCAGCAGAATTCGCAGGGACTGAGTCATGAGCTTTTCCAGCACAGTATGAAACTGTGCGCGCGTGGCCGCGTCCAGGCCGATGAAGGGTTCGTCCAGGATCAACAGCCGCATGGGATGCGACAATGCGCGTGCGAGCTGTGCGCGTTGGGTTTCACCGTTGGAGAGCGACAACAGTGGTCGTTTGAGAAAATCACCCAGGTTGAGTGTCGCTATCGCATTTTGCTGACGCTGTCGAAAAACCCGCCGCGCGCCGGCGTCCGACCGGCCCACTTGAAAGGGATTCACGTCCATAACGCGTTCATACGAAAGGAAGTCGCGCAGGAGTAGCGCATCGTCGTCCTCGGTGCTATTCCAGCGTGACTGGACCACCGCGCCATGGAGCGAAGCCTTCCGGCTCTCGAATGAAACATGACCGATCGATTCCTCAACGCTCAACCCGGACATAGGTGGGAACTGATAATTCAGATCTCCACCCACGAGCGGGAGGCGTCCTCGCAAAGCATCGGCGAAAAGCGATTTGCCCGAACCGTTGGCCCCAACTATCGCCCAATGCTCATCACGTCCAAACACCCAGGAAGTGTTTGGAAATACAAGTTCGTCGCCTAACCGGAAGGTGGCGTTTACCAAAGAGAGAAACGGCCGTTTAATTACCTGCGATTTCATCCTGCAAAGATCAGCATCGTGGAGGACCGATGCTTCAATCGAAAGGGGATTTTACCTGGGCTGCGCTTTGGCGGCGGCCATCAATTGAAGTCGGCGGCGGCCCGCTTGCGCCTGCGGCGTGCCGGGATATTCCGTGGTGAGCTGCTCCAGCGCGATCCGTGCGGCGGCGGTGTCCTGCAGATATTTCAAATTCCAGGCAGCAATCAGGCTTAGCCACTCGGCTCGATCAGCATCGGACTGATCGGGAACTTCGAGCAGCAGGTGGAGCTGTTCAATGCCGAGTTCCGTCTTGCCGAGGCGCTCGGTGAACAGCCGCGCCAGCTTTTCGCGCGCGGGAATATTTTTTGGGTCCTGTTCCAGTTTTTCCACGCAAGCATTGGCCAGCTCGGCGGCTTTCAACTTTTCGGCCCGCGTCAATGGGGCGGCGGGCTGGTCATCCAGGGAGTCACCCAATGCGGGCAATCGTACCGGAGCGCGCACCCCTTGCTGCTCTTGCAATTCGTCATGGTTGGATGGGAGTTGATCGATACGTAATTGGGCCATGTGCGCGAGGTGCGTTCCGGGCAATCGTTCGCAAATCAAACCCAATGCGAATTTCGCGCCTTCTAGGTCACTGCGGAATTTTAAATTCCAGTCGGCCAGCCGGTGCAATGCGACGGACAATTCGGACGCCGTCGTCTCCGGGCGAGTGCAAATTTCAAGCACGGTACGTTCTGCTCCCTTGATGTCATGAAATTGATTGGCATACAATTCTGCCAACATCATCCAGCCTTGGAAATCATCCTCTGCTTTTTCCAGTTCGTTGATGATTTCCCACTCCGCGTCGGAATACTTCCCAAATTTCAATTTTGCGATCGCTCGCGAATAGGCGGGAGCGCGGCGTTGGACGTTCAATATCGGCGGCGCATAAGCGGCGATCGCTCCCAAAACCAACCCCGCAATCAGTGGCAACGCCGCCCAGCCGCTCAGCCAGTAAATGCCCACGGCAGGTAGGATCAAGAAAAGGCCCCACGTGATATACAACTCCTTGAGCAGTTCGCGCACTTCCGCCCTTGCCTGGATCCACGCGGTGGTGAGGCTCCAGCCAAGGGTGGTGGCCGCCCACGTTGAGCTGATGAGAAAAAACCCAAGCGCGACCACGTAAAAGAAGATTGGCGCCCAGCCCTTTCCAAGATTCTTTGCCACCTGCACTGCGGGCATGAACGGCTGCAATTCCCAACCAATCCCGATATTCATTACGCCCCAGATTACAAGCGGGAGCAGCAGCCCCTTGCCCAGCCAGCGTGTGAGACGCCAGGCCTCAGCCCGCTGGTTTGCCTCTGGAGACATCCAGTAAGTTAAGAGCCAGCCTCCAAGCGCGCACGCACCGCCCAGGACTACATGAATCATGGTGGCCAGCAATAGCATCGTCGTTATTTAGCTTTTAAGTCCACCCGCCTTAAATCATACACTGCCCGTCGTTCAATGAAAGCCTTTGCCAATGGCAGGAACGTTCCACGCCCCCGAATGCGCGTCAATGCCCGTCTCTACAAAAAAGTGGCATGCATCGCCACCTTGCTTTGGTTTGCCTCCACAATATCCGCCTCGGCTACGGCACCGAACATCATCATCATTCTCGCCGATGATCTCGGCTATGGCGATGTCGGTTGTTACAACGCATCGTCCAAAATTCCGACGCCAAACCTGGATCGGCTGGCCCGTGAAGGTATTCGCTTCACTGACGCTCATGCCCCGGACGCGGTTTGCACGCCTTCGCGTTATGGCCTGCTCACGGGCAGGTATTGCTTTCGCTCTCGATTGAAATCGGGCGTGCTGCCGCCGTGGGGCGCACCGCTGATCGAACCGGGCAGGCTCACCCTACCGGACATGCTGCGACAGCGCGGATACGCGACAGCCTGCATCGGCAAGTGGCACCTCGGTTGGACCTGGCCGACCAAGGATGGCGCATTGCCTACCAGCACAGACGGGTTTGGAAATATCGATTTTACAAAACCCCTCAAAGACGGTCCGATCACCCGCGGCTTCGACTATTACTTCGGTGTTGATCTTCCGAATTACCCGCCCTATTGCTTCATTGAAAACGATCGCACGGCAGGGATTCCTTCACTGTCCGCGCCTTTGCAACGTGGCGGGTTCAATCGTCCGGGACCGATGGTACCGGGTTGGAATCTGACCAACATCCTCCCCGAAGTCACGGTGCACGCAACGCGTTATCTCACGGACGCGGCGAAAATTTCCAAACCATTTTTCCTCTTTTTCGCACTGACGGCACCGCACTACCCCATCGTTCCAACCACGGAATTTCGTGGTCGAAGCCAGGCTGGCGATTACGGCGACTATGTCGCGCAGGTCGACGGGACGGTGGGAGAGATTTTACAGACTCTTGCACGCACCGGGCTCGCCACAAATACCCTTGTGATTTTCACCAGCGATAACGGTCCTGAAGTGCGCGAAATCGAACCGGGCGCGTACGATCGGATCGAACGTTACAGGCACTGGAGCATGGAAGGCTTGCGCGGGGCCAAACGTGATCTTTGGGAAGGGGGACATCGCGTTCCATTTATCGCGCGCTGGCCTGACCATATTCCGGCCGAGAAGGTGAGTTCAGAAACCATTTGCGAAGTGGACTTCATGGCCACATTCGCGAGGTTGCTCAACATCAACCTGCCGCCGAACGCCGGCGAGGACAGTTACAACATTCTGCCCGCGTTGCTGGGGGAACCGCTGGAACATCACATTCGCGAAGCTACCATTCTGCATGGGGGCAACGGCGCGTTCGCTATTCGCCAGGGAAATTGGGTCTTGATCGACGCGCCGACCGGCGATGCAAATGCCGGCAAAAAGCACGAGGGCGAGCCGGAGTGGTTCAAACGCCAGCGGGGCTACGAATCCGATACGCTGCCCGGGGAGCTCTATCGTCTCGACGAAGACCTGGCCGAAGGCGGCAATCTCTATGCCAAAAATCCGGAAGTTGTACGGCATCTCAAAGCGCTTTTGAAGAAATACAAAAGTTCGGGGCGCAGCACAGGCGACCGGCAACATCACGCCGGAACAGGCGGAGCTTTTGAAGAAATACAAAAGTTCGGGGCGCAGCACCCCGGGCGCGCCCTTGACGAACACGATTTCATCGGAATAGCTGCGAATACTTGGCTTGCGGCTCGATGCTTCCGCGTAAACCTCAAGCTGCCTCCGCCTGGCTGACCACCTATTTATTCTTCACGCGCAGTTGAGGGAATGGCTGTTTGTCCTTGTGGAAATAACAGATTTCCACAAGCGTCGGCCACAACTCAAGAGACGATTGAATCAAGCTCACTACATCGTCCACGATGCGGGTAACATTTTGTTGAAAGAAATCCGGCTCAAAACCGTAGAAGGAGCGCGCCAGGTTTTCCACGAACAGGCTCAGAGCTTCGAGTCGCTGCGAATCATCCGCCGGCCCGGCAGCAGCAACCACCTGGCGATGGACGGCCGTAACCCTGTCGGGAATTTCCTGCATGTCGTCGAGCGTGACCTCGCCCGTGTAGTCGAAGTGGATCGTCAGGTCATCGAGCGTGCTAACGCTGGCTTTGATATTTTTTTAAGTAGCGTGCATAACTCCTCGTTAAAGACGTCCATTGCCAAAGGATTGCGCGTGTAATAGTTCTTAATGGGCGTCTGCGCCGCATCGACGTGTGCCCAAGCAACTTTCGGCGGTTGAAGCCAAAGGCGATGGATGAAGTCTTCAAATCGCAGGCGCGTCAAAAAAACGGCGGCAAACCAAGGCGGTTGTCGTAACCCGCAACGCCACAATCCATGCGCCAGTTCTTCTTGGTGACGATGGGTTGGAAGCCCGCCAGCACGTAGAGTTCGTTAAAGTCGTGGAGGTTGGCGTGGCGTTGCGATTCATTCCGCAAATCCATTTGGACGAAATCCAGCGCATCAATGTCACCCGTGCCCGAACGGAAGGTCTGCGCCATTTTAACCACCGCATTACGCGAAACCGGACCGCAGCTCAGTAGGAGCGAATTATTGCCGGCGAAATCCGTGGATACATTGGTTTCGAGGTCCATCGCGGTATCCATGGTCAATTCGCCCTTTTTATGGTTGCCGGGCAAATCAGATACCTTCCGCCCCAGCACGTCTTTGAAGGAGGTCATCAAGTCGAACAACTTCTCAACCACCCCGGGCACTCCACGTTTCAACAGTTTTCCACGGTTGATCTCGTCGGCGCTTACCATCAGCGCACCGAGCGTGTACATGAGCGTGAAATTACGGTTGCAGCCATAGTAGGGGCGAAAGAGATTTCGCACGATCGATTCAAGTTTTCGGGCACGCAGCTTCTTATTTAAGAGATTGAGGAATTGCTCCTTTTCACGCGGCCCGACGTAATAAAGATCATCGGCGGTCCTGATGCGCTCAAGTAGTGAGCAATACTTTTGATGATTGGCGAGGCTCGAATCATCGAAGACCTTCATTTGGACGGAATGACCATTGCTCCAGAAATGCTCATCGAATTTCTCGATGGTCTCCGCGACATCGCGTAGACGATAAATGGGCACTACGAATACCGTGCTGTCAGGGTTCATATGGCTTCGTGTTGATGTTCTACCTCGCCAACCTGGACCCGACCCTTGACTGGATATAATTAAGAACGCCGTTGCAGGCGTTAAGAAAACGTAAAGAAGGCTGAAATCAAATAACTGAGCCTATTTTAGATAGGCGCCACAGGATTCCCGCACCACGAGGCTGGGAGTCAGGCCGATGGATTGGGCCGGGAAGGTAGGCTCCGCCAGGCGACGTAGCATCGTCTGGAAGGCGACGTGAGCGATGTCGCGGCAGGGTTGGTGAATGGTCGTGAGAGGAATGGATACGAGGGTCGCGTATTTTACGTCATCGAAACCAACCACACGCATATCGCGTGGAGGATGCATACCATGCAATTCCATTGTGCGAATCAGCACGGCGGCCGTGTTATCGTTCGCACAAATGACGGCGTCGGCGAGATGTCCAGATACCAGGGAGCGGACAAACTTTAAATCGGCCGGGTCGCCCTCCTTGACCCAGTGCGTATCCATTTCCAGCCGGTTCTGCGCGAGCGCTTCCCGCACTCCAGCGATACGGGCTTTCACCGTGCCGGCGGATAGCGGACGGCAAACGAACAGAATCCGCTGGCACCCGAGCTTGATCAAGTGTTCGGCTATCATGTAGCCGCCCGCGACATTATCGATGCCGACCAAATCGAAATCACTACGCTTGGGAAAGCCAGTCAGGTCACGATCGATCAGCACGACCGGAATGCCGGCTTCCCGTAACGATTCGGCGATTCGCAGGTTGGCCTGCTCCTGTTTAGGTTGCAATTCAGCCGGAGCGAAAAAGACTCCGCTAACTTTTCGCTCAATGAATTGCTCGCACACTTCTTCCGCATGGTTCAGGCTGGCATCACCATCCTGGCGAGGATTGGTAGAACCGCCCCAAAGCAGCCCAAACTCATGAACTCTGGCGAGGCAGGCAATCTCTCCACAAATGACCTGAAATATTTCCGTGTTCGACAAACCTGGCACAAGGAGTCCGAAAACACGCATCGAGTTCAACTGGTGTTGATTGGAACTGACGTACGTGCCTGAGCCAGCTCGGCGTTCAACCAGCCCCTTCGCCACCAAGTCACGCAACGCCCGCGCCACGGTCGGGCGTGACACACGGAACTGTCTGACGAGTTGGGACTCACCCGGAAGTCGTGCACCCGCCCGATATTTCCCGCCGGATATCTCCATTTCCAGGTGGGCGCTAATGTGCTCGTGTTTGGGTTTTGTTTTGCTGGCCATATTACGATCTGTACTTACAGCTTTAGATGATTGTAATTACAGGAATCCTTGACCAAGTCAACTCGGCACTTCTGCGGTCGCCCCAAGCCTTGTAAATTTTTATGCATGAGACTCTCGTTCAGGCGAATCGTCAGCAGCTCTTCGCGCGCTCGAGCCATTGCTCTCACACGCTTACCAAACAGTGAACCCCCCCCTGAGAAAAACTGTCCCACACGTCGCTGCCCGATTGGGTGCGAAGCAGGCTGGCCAGCCTGCTTTCACACTGATTGAACTGCTCGTCGTCATCGCCATCATTGCCATCCTGGCGGCGTTGCTGCTGCCGGCGCTGGCCAACGCCAAAAACAAGGCGGTCAAGATCGCATGCCTGAACAATTTGAAGCAGATCACCTTGTTTGCGCAGTTTTACACGGACGAAAATAACGACAAATTTCCCACGGCTCTGGCGGCCAACACTCCGAACGACAAGCTATTCAATTGGTGGGGGACAGCCATCTGCGGCGGAACCACTAACAATTACAAATCGTTTCACGATCCGGCGGTGAACAAGCCCGTCACGTTAACCGGGGGCGCCATTTGGAATTGGGACTTTAATTTCGACCTGGTTGGCTACGGTTACAATTCCTTCTTCCTTAGTTGCACCCCCAACCCGGTCCAGACGGTTTCGATCGGTCCCTATTCATTTACCAGTTCGCCCAATTTCAAACGCACGGGCATTCTACGCCCGTCGGATTGCCTGGTATTCGGCGATAAACAACCCAAGCCCACCGATTTGACGGCCAGCGGCAGTTTATGGTGGGGCAAAGCCAGCATGCGCGTCCCCAGTGCCTCCGGTCAGTACGAAGGAATCGAGACCACCCGGCATAATGGGGGAAAATTTCCCGGCTCGGGTAACGTCGGATTCGCTGATGGACATGCGTCCTCCAAGAAGGAGGGCGACATCAACCCGCCGGTGGACCCGGAGTACGGCGGCAGCGCCAATGCCCTGATAAACTCCCGTTACTGGGATCCTCTGCTACGCGGCGGGGACCGATAATTTCCCCGATTTTTAAACCCGACCCGACTCAACACATCACTCCTATGAACCATAATCCGCACCCCAAAAAAACCAATCCAACGAAACCGCTTGATCATAGTTCGCTCCCAAAAAATCTTTGCCGGCGTCTGGTCGGCGGGAGAGGCAGGTCGCTGGGAGCAGCTTTGCTTGCCTGCGCGCTTTTTTCCTCTCAACCGATCGCGCAGGCCTCGTTGATGAGTTATGAAGGATTTAATTATGCTGTCGGCAGTGCGAACCTCACCGGCCTGAACGGCGGTTTCGGCTGGGCCGGTTCGTGGCGGGGCGTGAATAACGGATCTTCAAGCGTGCAATCGGGAAGTCTTACCGCCGGCGCCAATGCTCCGTCCGGATATGATGCGCGCTCGACCGGCAACAGCGTGTTTACTCCGAACAACACGCGCACCGGCCGGTTTTTGGATACTTCACCCGGCGGCGCCTTCGGCGTGAAGGGCTATCTTAATGGCAGCGGCTACATCGGCGCAACCGGCAAGACCGTCTACGTGAGCTTCATGCAGCAGCCGAACGGGACCACCGCCTATTATGAATTCGAATTTCATCGCGGCGATCTGGGCGACCCGGGACGCATCGGCGGGGTTGGCAACGACAGCGGCGCCAGTACAAGCGTTTACCTGCGGGTTCCCAATTTCGGCCAGACGGCTATTGGGGCGGGCAGTTCCGGGGTGAGCTTTTTCGTGGTGCGAATCGATTTTACAAACGGTAACGACACGGTGACGGTCTATCAGAATCCAACTTCCGCCACCGAACCGGGCTCCCCCACCCTTTCGGTTCCCCTGGCCGGAGACATGTCGTTCAATGGCCTTTCGGTGGGCAGCTTTGATAACGGCCGCACCGTCATGCATGACGAAATTCGGGTGGGCGAAACCTGGGCCGACGTGGTCAGCCCGGGAACCTATAGCACGGGCCTTTGGGACGGCGGTGGGGCGGATAATAACTGGAACGCCGCCGGAAACTGGAATAACGACGCAGTTCCCGTATTTGCCACGAGTTTGACCTTTGCGGGCACCACCCGGTTGAGCAACAACAATAATCTGACGGGTGTCTCCGCCAACAGCATCACGTTTGATTCCGCCGCCGGAGCCTTCACGCTATCCGGCAACAGCCTGGGCTTGAACGGCAACATTTCTTTTAACGGCAACCCGGCGTCACTCGTGACCCAAACGATCGCGCTGCCGCTCACTCTCAGCGGAAATTTCACTGTCGATACCCGCACGAATGGCTTCGTTACCATCAGTGGCAATATTACCGGCGCGAACAGCGAATTGACGCAAACCAGCACGGGTAATTCCGGCATTCTAACCTTAGGCGGGAGCAATTCGTTGAAAGGCCTCGTCATAAATAACGGCACCAATCGCATCACCGGCACCACGGCGATCAACGGTGTCGGTGGCAGCTCCTTCTTCTATCTGGCGGACGGGCAAACCACCCGGACAGCAACCTTGGTTATCGAAAGCGGCGCGAATCTGAGCGTCGTCGGCGGTTTTCAGGATGCGGCGGTTGTGGGTCGGGACGGCGGCGTCGGCACCATCACCCAAAATGGCGGCACGTTTAATTTCAATATCAACGACGGTTCGCATGAGTTTCTGTTTCTCGGCGCATCCGGAAATCCCAATACGCGCGCGACTTATAATATGAACGGCGGGCTCCTGAACATGAATGGCAGGACGTTGGGCCTGGCGCTCGGTGTCAACACATTGATCACCGGCGTTGTGAATCACGTTAGCGGCGTCATCAGCAACGTGGGGAATCTCTATTTCAGCCCGTTCTTTTCCGCCGGCTACGGCATCTACAATCTTTCCGGCGGTAGTCTGTATATAGGTTCCGGCGGCATCACGGCCTTCGCGGGCGCGGCCTACGAACTCAATCTCGGCGGTGGCACCGTTGGGGCGGTCGCAAGCTGGTCCTCGGCGCTCAATATGAACCTGACCGGCTCGAACGGGCCCGTGGTATTCAATCCGGCGGGTAACACGATTGCGCTCTCCGGCGTCCTCTCTGGTTCGGGCGGACTCACGGTCTCGGGCAGCGGCGTGCTGGAATTGTCCGGTGGCAACACTTACACGGGTCAGACACTGGTAAACGCAGGATGTATTCTGCAACTGGATGTGACCGGTAGCAGCGTCGGGGCCTTGCGCGTGGCCAACGGCGGATTGCTGAATCTTAACTACAGCGGCATATATGCCGTTGGCAGTTTCTTTACCAATGGCGTCGCGCTTCCGGTCGGAACCTACAACGCCGGCAATCTGCCGGGCTTTATCACCGGCACCGGCAATTTGCAGGTGGCAACCGGCATCAGCAGCGGCCTCTGGACGGGCGGCGGCGCAAACAACAATTGGAGCACGGCCGGCAACTGGGACAACAATGCCGTTCCCATCTTCCCGCACTCGCTGACCTTCGCCGGAAATACGCGACGCACCAACAACAACGATCTCTCCAGCATCACCGTCAGCAGCCTCACGTTCGATGTCGCCGCCGGAGCGTTTACCCTGAACGGAAAT
The DNA here is from genome assembly GCA_044223735.1 of Limisphaerales bacterium. GTDB lineage: Bacteria > Verrucomicrobiota > Verrucomicrobiia > Limisphaerales > UBA8199 > JBGALR01. The sequence continues at coordinate 14,272 of JBGALR010000045.1, forward strand.
GACATCACTTTGAGCGGTAATATCGGTTTTAGCGGCATTCCGGCGTCCCCGGTGACCCAGACCGTCAATTTAAACATGGGTTGGACGGGAGATAAGTCCATCGATACGCCCGCCAACGGGAACCTCACGCTGGGAGGAAATATCACGGGCAACGGATTGACGAAGTCCGGTGTGAGCACGCTCGCATTAGGTGGGACCGACAGTCTGTCGGGCTTGATAGTCAACGGCGGCGCCACCGTCATCACGGGCAACACCACCATCAACGGCGCGGGCGGCGGCAGCTATTGCTTCCTGGGCAATGCCAGCACCAACTTCAACGGCACGCTGATTCTCCAACCCGGTTCCGCCCTGACGCTCTCCGGCAGCTTTGGCGATAACTTCGTCATCGGGCGCGACAGCGGCAGCGGCACGCTCATTCAAAACGGTGGCACCTTCACTTACGGTGGCGACAAGAATTATTTCTTCATTGCTGCCACCAGCCGCGTCGGCACCCAGGCCGAATATGACATGAACGGCGGGGTATTCGACATGCAAGGCAAGACCCTGGTGGTCGGTTTTGCCGACGGCACCACCACGACCGGCATTCTCAAACAAACCGGCGGCGCGATTAACAACGTCTTCACGCTGGCATTCTATGTGTCCCCGCTGCCTCCCGGTTCCGGCCACGGCATTTACACGTTGAGCGGCGGCAGCATCTCCATCGGTTTCGGTGGCATCGTCAGCAGCAGCGGCATCCATGACATAAACCTGGGCGGCGGCACGGTAACGGCGTCCGACAGCTGGTCGTCGTCGCTGGACATGAATCTGACCAACCTCAACGGCTCGGTGACCTTTGACCCCGCTGGCTTTACCATCGCACTGTCGGGTACGCTCTCGGGGAACGGCGGAATGATCGTGGCCGGTTCCGGCGTGTTGGAAGTGGCTGGGGCCACAACCTACACCGGCGACACGATCGTCAACGCGGGCGCAACTCTGCAATACGACACCGTCGGCAGCACGCCGGGCGTGCTCCGGCTGGCCAGTGGATCATTGCTGAATTTGAACTATGCCGGCACGCGCGTGGCCTCCGGCTTTTATACCAACGGAGTCGCCGTGGCGGACGGTGTTTACAATAGCGGCAACCTGCCGGCATACATTACCGGGGGCGGCAACCTGCAAGTGGTGCACGCCATCAGCAGCGGAATTTGGGATGGTGGTGGACCTGACAACTATTGGAGCACGGGCGGCAACTGGGATCAGAATGTCGTGCCGATTTTCCCGATCAGCCTGACGTTCTCAAACAATGTTCGCCTCGTGAACACCAATGACCTGGTCGGCATCACCGCATCCAGCATCACCTTTGACGCAGGCGCAGGAGCGTTCGTACTCCGCGGCAACGACCTCACCCTGAGCGGCAACATCGGATTCAGCGCCAATCCTGCCGCGCCGATCACGCAGTCGGCCAACATGGGCATGACGTGGTCGGCCAACAAAACCATCGATACGCCGGTAAACGGAAATCTGACGTTGGGCGGCAATATCACCACTTCCGGCAATGACCTGACAAAATTGGGCGCCGGGACCCTGACGCTCGGCGGCGTGGATTCCTTCGCCGGGTATCTGATCAATGTCGGCACAAACATTATAACGGGCAACGTCACGGCCAACGGCACAGGCGGCAGCCGCTTCGTATTAGCCAACGCGAATGCTGCCTATAACAGCACCATGGTCATCCAGCCGGGCGCGACCTTCAATGTCACCGGCAACTTCACCGACTCCGGCGTGATTGGTCGCGACGGTGGCGTCGCGCGTGTGGTCCAGAACGGCGGCACGTTCAATTTCAACATGGGCAACCAAGGCTTCCTCTTCATCGGAGCGTCGGGTAATCCGGCGACACGAGCGGCCTACGACATGAACGGTGGCGTATTGGATATGAACGGCAAGACGCTAGGTATCGCGCTGGGCGCGGGCGTTGTCATCACCGGTTTGGTGAATCAGGCAAGTGGCGTTATCACTAACGTGGGTAACGTACTCTTCAGTCCGTTCTTTACGCAGGGCTACGGCATCTACAACCTTTCCGGCGGCACGATCTACATTGGCTCCGGCGGCATCACCGCTTTTGGCGGTGCCAGCTATGAGTTGAACCTGGGTGGCGGCACGGTGGCGGCCGGAACGAGCTGGTCTTCCCCGTTGAACATGAATCTGACCGGTGTCAACGGAGCCGTAACGTTCGATACAGCCGGGAATAACATCACGCTCTCGGGTGTGCTTTCCGGCACCGGCGGCCTGACCAAGGCCGGCAGCGGCACGCTGGAACTGGCCGGCGCCGATACCTATACCGGCAACACCACGGTGAATGCGGGCACATTGCGATTGGATCTGGCTGGTTCCACCGCGAGCGTCCTTCGCATCATCAACGGCGCCATCCTGAACCTGAACTACGGCGGCACGCTCGTCGTTCCCGCCGTCTACACCAACGGAGTGGCCCTGCCCGGCGGGGTTTATACTTCGGTTAACCTCCCGGCTTTTATCACCGGTACGGGTTCGCTGACGGTTCCCTCCTCGTCACCAGTGGTGAATCCTGCATACGTCTCAGGCGGCAACCTGATTGTGACGGGCAGCGGCGGCACACCGGGCGCGCCCTACGTCTGGCTGACTTCGACCAACGTGGCGGCGCCGGTGGCATTGTGGACCACCAATTCGGTCGGGACTTTCAACGGCAGCGGAAATTTCTCCAATGCCTTCCCGATCAGTCTGCTGACGCCGGCGAAATTCTTCCGCCTGCGCACACCGTGATGCGAACGAAATGGGCGCGTCGAGTTGTTGACGGAAAGTTGTACCCATGAAATTGCGACGGGATTGACCCGGTGAAATGTGGAACGTTGCCGAAAATAAAAACTTCGGCAACGTTTCCTCTGCCGGCCGAAAGCGCGCCACCGTCTTCACATACGCTGATGCAAAAATTGCTCGTGCCCTTCGTGGTCTGCCTTTGCTTTTCCGGGCACACGTCTGGCCGGGCGGCTTCGTCTGTGAACCGCACGGTCGCCGACCACCCGCTCACTTACTCGTATCCAGAACTGGTCGGGCGCATGACCAATTTGGAATATTTGGCGGAGCTACCGACGCCTGGCGAAACCGCCGGCGAATGGACGTCGCGGGATCGTACCTCGACCTACAATCCCGGAACGGGCAGTTATGTGAATTGGGACGCCAATGACGACGGCAATGGCTTTATCCGCACCGAACCGGATGGCGGACTCGTGCTGGCGGAAATGAGCGGTCCAGGCTGCATCTGGCGTATTTGGTCAGCCCAGGTTGGGGCGGGCCACGTGAAGATATTTTTGGACGGCTCAAACACGCCCGCCGTAGATCTGGCCTTCCAGGATTATTTCAACGGCACGCAAGCGCCCTTCAATTATCCAGCCCTGGTCTATGTTGTCAGCGGCGGTTTTGACTCGTATGTGCCGATCCCATACAACGTCTCGTGCAAGATCGTCGCCTATGGTTCCTGGGGGCGATATTATCATTTCAATTATTCCACCTTTGCTCCGGGCGTTACGGTTCCCACCTTCACCAGAAATCTCGGGGCGGAAGAACAAGGCGCGCTGGCCGGGGTCAACGATTTCTTCATGCGCCGACTCGGCACTGACCCTGCGGGGGAAAGGAGCGGATCAACGACTACGACCAACAGTTATTCCATCGCTCCCGGCCAGAGCGTCATGCCATTGAACCTAGCCGGCCCGGGAGCGATCACCGCGTTCAAAGTGCGCGTGAACGGCCTTAATTCGGGCACCGAGCAGTGGTCGGCTTTGCGCGAGCTGGCGGTAAGCATGACGTGGGACGGTCAAGGAAATCCCAACGTGTGGGCGCCACTGGGCGATTTTTTTGGGAGCGCCTGCGGTTACATTCCTTTCAACTCCCTGCCCTTGGGAATGCAGGCGAACGGCTGGATGTATTGTTATTGGTACATGCCGTTTTCGTCGCAGGCGCAAGTTTCCATCGGCAACGACGGCAGCGTCACACGACAAATTGAAGTGATCGTCACCCGGGCGCCATTGACCAAACCAATCGGCAGCCTGGCGCGCTTTCACTCAAAGTGGAATCGCGGAGTGTATGTGACGAGCAACGGGCGTTCGCCGGATTACCGTTTTTTGGGCACCAGCGGCCGGGGGCGATTCGTCGGGCTCGGCTTGCACGTGTATCAGACCGTCGATCTTTCGCCAGGACCCTGGTGGGGTGAAGGCGATGAAAAGTTTTTCGTGGACGGCGAAAAAATGCCCTCGTCGTTTGGCACCGGCTCCGAGGACTATTTCGGATTTGCGTGGGGCACGCCGGGATATTTCACCAAAGCGTTCCATACGCAGGCGCTGGCGCCGCCGGGGAATTTATTCGCACCGGGGAATCGTTCGTTGAACCGGTTTCATATTTCGGACAGCGTACCGTTCCAGATCTCGTTCGAGGGTTGCCTGGAAAAATGGGGTTTCACCAATGAGAACGTAACGCGGTACGGCACGATGCCATATTGGTATCTGGAGGCGGGTGGCGGCGACACTTGCGGTGCGCTGACGGTAACGAGCCGCACGAACTATTATGTAGTTCCTCCGCCCACGTTTTCTTTTACGTGGACCAATGCCGCCGGCGGCTTGTGGAGCACGGCTGGCAATTGGGCAAATGGCATGGTGGCGGATGGTTCCGGGCTCGGGGTCAACTTCGCCGCTCTCGACCTCGCTTCTAACGCGATCGTTCACCTCGATTCTCCACGTGTCATCGGCAGCCTGTATTTCGGCGATACCGACAGTGCGACTCCCGGCGGGTGGGTAGTGGAAAACAATGGCAACGCGGCGAATAAGTTGACGCTTACCGGCCCGACGCCTGGCGTCACGCTGAGTTCAATGGCCGCCGGTTCGACTGTGGCGCTCAATCCTGACCTGATTGCGGCCGGCACCGTCACGCAAACCGGCGCGGGCACCCTTTCGCTGGGCGGCTCCAATTCTCTCGCCGGGTTGATTATCAACGGCGGCACCAACGTCATCACCGGACGCACCACGATCAACGGCACGGGATCGACGTACTTCTTTCTCGGCAACGCGAATCCCGATTTTAACGGCAGCCTGGTCATTGCCAGCGGCGCAACACTGCTCGTCACCAATAATTTCGCCGACAACTTCGTGATTGGCCGTGACGGCGGTAGCGGGACGCTGATCCAGAACGGCGGCACCTTCATCTACAATCCGGCCAACCAGCCGTATTTTTTTGTCGGAGCGGCGAACAACGCCGGGACCCGCTCGGAATATGACATGAACGGCGGAATGTTGGATTTGAAAGGCAAAATCCTCTCCGTCGGATTCGGAGCCGGCGTATTGATTACGGGCGTGCTCAACCAGGCAAGCGGCGTCATCACCAACGTGGGCACCCTGGCGCTGCCGGCCTTACAGACTTTCGGGTATGGCAATTATACCTTGCGCGGCGGAAGCATAAGCATCGGCGCCGGCGGAATTGTCAGCACGAGTGGCAAGTATGACATTAATCTTGGCGGCGGCACGATCGCGGCTTCAGCGAACTGGACGTCATCCTTGAAGATAAATCTTACCGGGCAGAATGGCCCCGTTACTTTTGATACCGCGCTCAACACCATCACCCTTTCCGGAACTATTTCGGGCAGCGGCGGGTTTGCAAAGACAAGTTCAGGCCTGCTTAATCTGAGTGGGTCGTTGAGCTACGCCGGTGACACTTCCGTATTGGCCGGCACTTTGCGGCTCAATGTCCCGGGCAGCAATCTCGGATCGATGCGCGTCGCCAGCGGGGCGCTGCTGAATTTGAATTATGCCGGCACCAATACTGTCACCCGGCTTTATACCAATAACGTCGCGGTGCCTGCGGGTGTTTATAACGCCGAAAATTTACCTGCCTTTATCACCGGCGGCGGAACGATGCAGGTTTCGAATTCCGCCAGCGCGGAATCAACCAGCCTCAACTTCAACCTCAACGGCGGATTTATCAACCTAAGCTGGCCGGCCGTTAATCTAGGCTGGATCCTCCAGCAACAAACGAACTCCCTGACTGTGGGATTGGGAACCAATTGGGTCGACCTGTCCGATACTGCGGCAGTGACTTCCACCAACATTGCCATAAACCCCAAAATGCCGACGACTTTCTATCGTTTGCGAAAGCCTTCCGCGTGAATCGATTACCCGTATACCCAACCCTTCGCGAGGCCGTCGTTCGGAACCGTAACCGAGAACTCCGGACGTTTGCGAAGACGTCCTCTTTCCACCTTTGGCTTCTCGTGCTGCTCGCGGCATTCACCAGTTTTCCGGCTGCATTCGCCACCACCGTCATGAACTATGGGGCGGACGGAAATGACTATTTTCAGTTCACCACGCCTTCGATGCCGTTCGACAAGTCCTCGGGTTTTACAACCTTGATCGCGTTCGCAATGCACGTTGACGCCGACGGCACGTTACAAATTGGCGGTGGCCCGGTGTGCTCCAACGGCGTCTATATCGGACCAGCCAATTGGTCGTCCCTCATCAATACGGTTAAGACGCCGCCCACCACCGTTACCCGTTACGAAGTTTGCATTGGCGGCTGGCTCGACTCGAGCTACGACAACATCAAGAGTCTGATCAATTCCCAGGGCATCGGGCCGGGCAGCATCCTATACCGCAATTTCCAGGCGCTCAAATCAGCGGTGCCCGGGATCGACGCGATCAACGATGACGACGAACAAACTTACGATTTAAACACGACCGTGGGCTTTGCCAATCTGCTTGGCGGGTTGGGATACAAGTTCACCACGGCGCCCTACACCGCGCAGAGTTTTTGGGTGAGTCTCAACAACAGCATCACCAACTGCGACTATATCTATCTACAATGCTACGCGGGAGGCGCGGGCAACAACCCCGTGCAGTGGAACAGCGCCTTTGGTCACGGAGTCAAAGTGATCGCCGGCCAGGAAAGCAACACCTCCAATCCGGCTACCTTTCGCTCATGGTATTTGCAAACCGGCACTCCGGGCGGGTTCTACTATCCCGATGTTATTTTCAGCAGCACACATTGGAGCGCGGCGATCATTCAGGCGAATGGCCTCGCACCAGCCATGCCTACGGGGCTCGCAACTGTCGTCGGCGGCGGCAGGATAAAACTTTCCTGGGATGTCGTACCTGGAGCGCTCTCTTACAACGTGAAACGTTCCACGAGCAGCGGTTCCGAGGTCACCATCGCGAGCGTCTCCACCGCCAACAATGCATGGCCGGCATCCAATCAGTTCGCCGACAGCGCGCCCGTCGCTGGCACGACATACTATTATAAAGTTTCCGCGGTGAACACCAACGGCGAAAGTGCCAATTCCAGCGAAGTTAGTGCCACGCAGCCGGTGGTGGCGGCGTGGTTCAAGGCCGACGCCATTTCCGGGTTGGGCAACGGTGCGAGCCTGGCGTTATGGTCGGATTCCAGCGGCCACGGCTTCACCGCGATTCAGACGACGTTTAGCCAACGCCCCATCTACGTTACCAGCGCTCTCAACGGGCTGCCCGTGGTCCGCTTCAGCGGTGGGGACAGTCAGGTAATGACATTGAATCGTCCGGTTCAGGATGACTTCACCCTGTTCTGTGTTTTTCGGAGCACACAGGGACTGGGGTCGGGTTCGCAGTTTGCCGACGGCGCGGGAATTGTGAGCGCGAGCGCTTCGGGCACGGCCAATGACTATGGCACCGGCCTTTTTGCGGACGGACGGATTAGCGCCGGAGGCGGCAATCCTGATGTGTCTCTCAATTCCATGGCGGGCTTCAACGACGGTCGTCCGCACCTCGTGACAGTAAGGCGGGTGAAAAGTTCGGGGATGCTGGATTTATACGTGGACGGAAATTTCGTTGGTTCCACAGCGGGCAATACAAATTCGCTGAACGCGTCCACCAAGCTCGCTCTCGGCGCGCAGCAAACGCTCGAAAACTTTTTTTCCGGCGATATCGCCGAGGTTAAAATTTACAGCACGGCACTCTCCGAATTGGACCGGCTCGCGCAGGAAGCCGGCCTGGTGCAAAAATGGGGCGTAACTGGCGCTGGCGCGGGCTTGCTGGCCTACGAAGGCTTTAATTACCCGGCGGGCAACATTTTGGGCGGCCAATTTGGCGGCATGGGCTGGAGCAATAGCTGGACGGAAGTCAGCGGCACCGCGAGCGACACGGTGAAATTGAGCAGCTTGACGGCAGGCACAAATGCACCGGGGGGATACGACGCGCGCTCCATTGGTAACGCGGCGTTCGTCGCCAATGCGAGCCGTTGCGGGCGGGCGCTGGATTGTTCCACCAACGGACTCTTCGCGCAGGCCGGCTATCTGAATGCCAGCGGCAATATCGGCGCTTCCGGCAAAACTCTTTACCTGAGCTTTCTCCAGCAACCCAACAACGCTTCACGGTTCTATGAGTTTGAATTTCATCGAGGCGATTTGAGCGATCCCGGCCGGATCGCCGGCATCGGAAATGATTTGGCAAATGCGACCACGGTCAATTTGCGCGCGCCGAATGCCGTCCACACGCCATTGGGAATCGGAAACACGAACGTAAATTTTTACGTCTTGCGAATTGATTATCACGGCGGCAGCGATGACGTTTATGTCTATCGTAATCCCATCGGTGCCGCGGAGGCCGACAATCAACCGGTGCTTACCATGTTGGGCGTCGCTGATATGTCATTCAACGGGATTTCCCTCGCGGCCTATCTTAATGGCGTAACCGTGGTTCACGACGAAATCCGTTTGGGCACCACCTGGAGTAGTGTTTTGGGAAATCCTCCCATGTTCGTTTTGCAACCGACCAATCAAATTGCCTACGTGGGCCAGAGTGTGACCTTTAATTCCCTGGCTCAATCAAGCCAGCCGCTGGCCTATCAATGGTATTGCGGCGGATCGCCTCTTCCGGGAGAAACTGCGGCCAATTTATCGCTCGTCAACGCGCAAGCTGGCGATTCCAGCCAATACTCCGTCACTGCTTCCAACGCACTGGGAGCCGTCACCAGCGTAGTGGCAACTCTTTCTGTGCAAACCCTCACCGTGGCAATCACCGGCCCCTCCAGCACGATGGTTGGCCCGGGCAGCAATTTGCTGCTCACGGCCTCAGCGGTCGGCGCGGCGCCCCTGTCGTATCAATGGTATTACAATAACGTTCCCATCAGCGGCGCCAACGGGATCACACTGAGTCCCGGCGACAACGGAGTCTTCAATGCCGGACAGTATTTTCTGGTCGCGAATAATGCCTATGGCAACGCGACCAGTGCGGTGGTCAACGTGTATCCCAATTTCGGTGGTTTGCTCGCATACGAGGGCTTCGACTATCCGCCCGGCACCAGTGATATCGCCGGTGTGAATGGAGGCTTCGGGTGGTCCGGGCCCTGGGTAAACGTTGCGGGCGGGGCCTCACAGTCCCTTTCCAACAGTCTGGTTGCCGCCGCAGGGGTGCCGTCAGTGTATAATTCGCGATCCACCGGTGGCGCGTTATTTCAACCAAGCACATCCCGCAAAGGCCGTTTCCTTGATTGCACGCCCGGCGGGATTTTCGCCCAGCATGGCTGTGTGGACGGCAACGGCAACATTGGAGCGGACGGCACGACGATCTACCTCAGCTTCTTGCAGCAACCCAGTTCTTCCTCGTTGTTCTACGAACTGGAATTCAAACGGGGCGATCTGGGAGATGGCGGGCGGATCGGCGGCATTGGCAACGATACCGGCGACAACCACGCACATCTGCGCATTCAATCACCAGCCGGAGGCTCCTCCGCATTCTATAACCTTGGCCTCGGGACCACGGATGTCTGCTTCTATGTGGTGCGGATCGATTATCGCCCGGGAAACGACACACTGACGGTGTATCGCAATCCGGCGTCACTCACTGAACCCGCCGTGCCGACACTGACGGTTTCGAACGTCGCCGACTTTTCGTTTAACGGCATTTCCTTCGCCGCCTATTTGAACGGTGTGACCGTATCCCACGACGAAGTGCGGGTCGGCATGACCTGGGCGGATATCGTCGGCAACACGGTATCGCAGTTGCGACTAACGCAGCGATCCCCCAGCCAGTCGAGTCTGCTGCTGGCAGCTTCGCCGAATTATGCCTATCAACTGCAAGCTGCGACCAACATCACCGGGCCTTGGACGAATATCGGAGTTGTAACGGCCTCGACTCTGGGAATCGCTCAGTTCGTTGAGACTAATTCCGTGGCCGCACAGCGATTTTATCGAGGAGGGAATGCGACCGTGTGGTCTCCGGCATCTTCCACTGACCTGGTACTGGCGGACTTTGAGCAACCCACTTACGGAACGTGGATCGTCACGGGCACAGCCTTCGGGCCTGGGCCGGCGCAGGGAACGTTGCCGAACCAGCAGACCGTCAGCGGCTATCAGGGTGTGGGTCTCGTTAACTCCTACTACGGCACCGATACCTCAACGGGCACTTTGACTTCCCCGCCCTTCGTGATCAACAGGCCCTACCTGAATTTTCTTATCGGCGGCGGCAACCTGCCCAACCAGGAATGCCTCAATCTGATAGTCAGCAACGTCGTGGTGAAAAGTGCCACCGGGGCGAACAACGAAGCCTTGTCTCCCCAGCAGTGGGACCTGACCGCGTATCTCGGCCAAACAGCCCGATTGCAAATCATCGACTCCTCCACAGGTGGATGGGGGCATATCAATGTGGATCAAATCGCGTTGTCGGATGTGGCCGTGCCGTCGCTGTCGCGAACGATGCTGCTCACAAGCTCTCTGCTGAATCTGCCGGTAAAAAATGGATCAACCATGAGGCGTCTCACGGTGACGGCCGGCGGCAACGCGGTTCGCGATTTCAACATTCCTCTGGCAGATGGTGTTCCGGATTGGTGGGCGTTCGTGGATGTGTCGGGATTTTCAAACCAAATCGCCACCGTATCTGTGAACACGCTCGCGCCCAATTCCACCGGTTTGAGTTCGATTGTCCAGACCAACGGCATTGTGGACGCCACGAATCTGTATTCGGAAGCTCTTCGGTCGCAGATGCATTTTTCCAGCAAGCGCGGCTGGCTTAATGACGCGAACGGCATGTTTTATTACAACGGCCAATACCATCTTTACTATCAGCACGATCCCTTCACCTGGGACGGTTCCGGGCAAAAATGGTGGGGTCACGCCATTAGCCCCGACATGGTGAATTGGAAGGAATTGCCGGAGGGCATCTATTCCCACGCTTACGGTGATGATGTCTGGTCGGGCAGCGCCGTGGTGGATCCGGCAAATACCAGCGGTTTCAAAACCGGCACGAACGATGTGATTGTCGCCGCTTACTACAGCACTGCGCGCGGCGAGTGCATGGCGTACAGCAATGATGGCGGATTGTCGTTTACCGATTACACGAACAATCCCGTGGTGGTGCATTCGGGTCAGGGCCGTGATCCTCACCTGCTTTGGTACGCGCCGTCCAACTATTGGGTGATGGTCGTTTACGACGACGCCGGTGGGAATGGTATGCAATTCTATTCCTCGCCAAACCTTACGCAGTGGACGTTCCGCAGCAAATTCGGCAGCAGCTACTTCGAATGTCCAGACATGTTCCAACTTCCGGTGGACGGCAATCCCACCAACCAACTCTGGCAATTGAACGATGCCAGCGGAAATTATCAACTCGGACAATTCAACGGCGCGACCTTCATGCCCACCACGGCACGGTTCGCGTGCAACGTTGGGTCGGCTTTTTACGCGTCGCAAATCTTCACCAGCATGAGGCCCGGCGACAATCGTGTCGTGCGCATCGCGTGGGCAATTATATCCACCGCGGGAATGCCCTTCAATCAGTTGATGTATTTTCCGACCGAACTGACTCTGCGCACCACCACCAAAGGCGTGCGGCTTTGCTCCACACCCATCGCGGAGATCACCAACAACACGGCGGTCGCTTATAACTGGACCGACCTGGCGCTCAGTCCCGGTTTCAACCCGTGGTCAGGAATTCGCGGAAGTCTGTTTGACGTGAAGGCGCGTTTCTCCCCGGGCACGGCGCAGTCGCTCACCTTTAAATTTCAAAATCAGACCGTCACCTACAATGCCGCCACGCAGCAAATCTCTTGCAACGGCAACACCCAATCGTTGCCGCCTCTTAATGGCATCGTCCAACTGGAAATCATCGTGGATCGCAACACGATTGAGATCTTCGGCAATAACGGCCAGCTCTACATGCCATTGCCGGCGGGCAACGCCACCGGAGACTCAAAGCTATCCCTGACGTGTACGGGCGGCACCGCCACTTTTAGTTCACTTACCGTCAACAAACTCAAATCCATTTGGACGGGTGCGATCCCGTGAAAACTCACCGATTCATGCGACGCTTAAAAAGCATTCTGACCGTTGTCCCAGCCTGCGGTTTCCTCGCCATCCCGGCTTTCGCACAGCAGGCAGATATCGTGATCGCGGACTTTGAGGGACCGAACTATGGGGCTTGGAAAACGACGGGCACGGCCTTCGAAAATACACCGGCGCGCGGCACGTTGCTGGGACAAATGAAGGTGGATGGTTTTCAAGGCAAGGGTCTGGTGAATTCCTTCAATGGTGGCGACAACTCCACGGGCACACTAACGTCACCACCCTTCAAGCTTGAACGGAAGTATCTGCAGTTTCTCGTTGGCGGCGGCGGGTGGGAGGGCAAAACCTGCGTCAATCTCTTGATTGATGGCAAGGCGGTTCGCACGGCCACCGGACCGAACACCGAACCGGGCGGCAGCGAACACTTGCAACCGGCCCAGTGGGATGTAACAGAGTTTGTCGGCCGGGAGGCGACTTTGCAAATCGTGGACGACGCCACCGGTGGCTGGGGACATATCAACGTCGACCAGATTGTCCAGAGCGACAAACGTATCGCTGTGCCAATCGCGCAACAAAAGGCGACGCGTGAAATCGCGATCAACCAGCCGTATCTGAATCTACCCGTCAAGAACGGCGCGCCAAAACGCCACGTCAACATCACGCTGGAAGGCAAGACCGTGCGCGCTTTTGAAATCGAACTGGCCGACGGCCAGCCCGACTGGTGGGCGTTCCTCGACACCACGCCGTTTCAAGGTAAGACCATCGCACTTCAGGTGGACCGCCTGCCGGAGAACTCTACTGGCTTGAGTTCGATTGACCAGACGAAGGAAGTAAAAAATGGCGCGACTTTATATCAGGAGCCATTGCGTCCGCAGTTTCATTTCACTTCCCGTCATGGATGGCTGAACGATCCCAACGGGCTGGTGTTTTACGACGGGGAATATCACCTCTTCTATCAGCATAACCCCTTCGGCTGGAATTGGGGCAACATGTCCTGGGGCCACGCGGTGAGCCGCGACCTGGTGCATTGGCGCGAGCTGCCCGTGGCACTGCATCCCGATGAATCCGGCACCATGTTTTCCGGCTCGGCGGTGGTGGATTGGAACAACACGGCTGGATTTCAAACCGGCAAGGATCCCGCGCTTGTCGCCATGTATACGGCCGCCGGCAAGCCATTCACCCAGGGAATCGCCTACAGCAACGATCGCGGCCGGACGTGGACGAAATACGAACACAATCCGGTGCTGGCCCATATCGTTGCCGAAAATCGCGACCCGAAAGTCGTCTGGTACGCCCCGCTAAAAATGTGGATCATGACCTTGTATCTTGATCACAACGACTACGCCATTTTTGGATCCAGCAACCTGAAGGAGTGGCGCAAGCTGAGCGGCTTCACCCTGCCCGGCGACACGGAATGTCCCAACTTTTTCCCCATGCCGCTCGAGGGAAACACCAACGCCATGCACTGGGTATTTTATGGCGCGAGCGGCGTGTACGTGGTCGGCAAGTTTAACGGCCGTCAGTTTGCGCCCGAGAGTTCGCCGCGCCGCCTGCAAAACGGCAACTGCTGGTACGCGTCCCAGGTTTATTCGGACATTCCCGCCACCGACGGGCGCACCATAATGATTCCCTGGGGACGCCTGCCATCGGACGACATCTTTCGCGGGATGACTTTCAACCAAATGATGGGATTGCCGGTGGAACTTAAATTGCGTTCCTCCTCTGACGGCCCGTTTCTCGAAGTCCAGCCGGTGGCCGAACTCGCCGCCCTGCGGGGTCACAGCCACGAAATCAAGCCGCAGCCGCTCACTTCGACCACGAACCCGCTGGGTGGAATCTCCGGCGATCTGTTTGAAATCGAAGCCGAGATTGCGGTGGGCGACGCTAAAGAAATCAAATTCGACCTGCGCGGAGTTCCGGTGGTTTATGACGCCGCCCGGCAAACACTGAGCTGCCTGGGCCTTGAATCAAAGGTCGTGCCCAAGGACGGAATCCTGTCATTGCGCATGTTTGTGGATCGTCGCTCGGTGGACATCTTCGGTGACGGAGGACGGCTCTACATGCCGATGGCGATCGCCATATCGTCTGAAAATCGGACTTTGGGTCTGATTTGCAACGGCGGCATCGCAGAAATCATAAAATTGAAAGTATATGAACTTAAATCGGCCTGGTAGCGCCAACACCCGCGCGCGGACTTTCAGGAGTTTTTGAACTATGAAAAAGCAAATATTTTTTTGGTCCATCACTTCAGCCCTGGCCGGTTTTCTGTTCGGCTTCGATACCGTGGTGATTTCCGGCGCCGAGCAGACGATCCAAAAGCTCTGGAGTTTGAGCTCTTCAATGCACGGTTTCGTCATGGGCTCGGCGCTTTACGGCACCGTGCTGGGATCGCTGATCGGCGGCTGGCCCACTGACAGGTTCGGGCGCAAGCGGACGTTGCTGTTCATCGGCTTGCTGTATGTCTTGTCGGCGGTGGGGTGCGCCTTTGCGAACGGGGTGGAATTATTTTTTCTCGCGCGCTTTATCGGCGGGCTCGGCATCGGCATCTCCACCGTGGTGTCACCGCTTTACATATCGGAAATCGCCCCGGCCAATTATCGCGGGCGACTCGCAGGCATGTTCCAATTCAACATTGTCTTCGGCATTGTGATGGCGTTTCTGTCCAATGCGGTGCTCGCCAAAACCGGCGGCGAACAGGCGTGGCGATGGATGCTGGGGATTGCGGCGTTTCCGTCGCTCATTTACTCGGCCATGTGTTTTGGCCTGCCGGAGAGTCCGCGCTGGTTGATTGGCCGCAAAGGCGACCGGGCCGCGGGGCTGGCGGTGTTGAAACTTATCGAGCCGGAAAAGTTCCCCGCCCAGCTTTCGGCGCACGCCGATGAAATCATGACCGCCGCGACGAAGGAAAAAGCCGGCGTGTCCGCCTTCTGGAGCGTCCGCCTGAGCAAGCCGATCCTCCTGGCATTCCTCATCGCCTTTTTCAATCAGCTCTCGGGCATCAACGCCATTTTATATTTCGCTCCGCGCATTTTTGAAATGACCGGGCTGGGTGAACGAGCGGCGATGCTGCAATCGGTGGGCATCGGCGTCACCAATCTATTATTCACGTTCGTGGGGCTGTGGTTGATCGACCGGCTGGGACGACGCACCCTGCTGTATCTCGGTTCGTTTGGCTACATCGCTTCCCTGGGCCTGACGGCGTGGGCGTTTTTTACGCAACATTTCAGCATCGTGCCCGTCTGTATTTTTGCATTCATCGCGGCGCATGCGGTGGGACAAGGCACCGTGATTTGGGTATTCATTTCCGAAATATTCCCGAATCGTCATCGCGCGGAGGGCCAGGCTTTCGGCAGTTTCACTCATTGGATTTTCGCCGCCCTCCTCACCACTGCCTTTCCTAAAATGGTGGAGCTATCCGGCGCGAACCTGCAGCCGCAACGCGCTGGATATATCTTCTGCTTTTTCGGTCTCATGATGGTGCTTCAGCTTGTTTGGGTGAAAACCATGGTTCCGGAGACCAAGGGCATTTCGCTGGAACAGATGCAAAAGACGCTCGGCCTGGAAGAAGGGCCGCAGGCATCGCCGATGGCGGTCAAGACCGCCCCCCGGCCAGTTGAGGCTTGAGACGCCTCGAATCTGGTTCTACGGTGTGCCATCCGACATGAGTCATCGCGTTTTCGGCATCGGCGAGGTCCTTTGGGATCTGCTGCCCCAAGGCAGACAACTGGGCGGCGCGCCGGCCAATTTCGCCTTCCACGCGCGGTCGCTGGGACTCGAGGCGGAGGTGATCAGCGCCGTTGGCAAGGATGAAGCAGGTCGGGAAATCCTGGATCGACTTCGAGCCTTGCGAGTGCCGGTCGATTTGATCTTCCCGGTCGCGGATTTGCCCACCGGCACGGTATCGGTGACGCTCGACCAGCGCGGCGTACCCCACTACACAATTCACAAACCGGTCGCATGGGACAGCATACCGTCCACCGCCATGGCGATGGAAAACGTCCGTGACGCCGATGCCGTTTGCTTCGGCAGCCTGGCCCAACGTTCTTCCATCTCCTGCCAGACCATACAGGATCTTGTCGCAGTAGCGCCGGGGAGGGCATTGCGGGTTTTCGACATCAATTTGAGGCAGCAGTTCTACTCGCGTGAGATCGTCGAACAATCTTTGCGGCTGGCCAATGTATTAAAGCTGAACGATGCCGAACTGCCGGTGGTCGCGGCGATGTTTGGCCTTGGGGGTTCGGAACGGGAACAATTGAGCCAGCTCGCCACACAATTTGAACTTCAGACGGTGGCGCTAACGCGGGGTGAAAAGGGAAGCCTGCTCCTGCATGAGGGGCGCTGGTCCGAGGGTTCGGTTCGTCCGGTGACCGTGGTGGACACTGTCGGCGCCGGCGATGCTTTTACCGCCGCACTGGTAAAAGGCCTCCTGCGAGGTGTGAATCTGGACGAACTCAATTCCGCTGCGAACGAAGTAGCGAGGCATGTCTGCGCCAGCGCGGGCGCAACGCCTTCGCTGCCCGACCATCTTCGACGCCTGCTGGCCTAGGTCAGCAGACTCCCTAAAGCTTGCATTGTCGCGGCAGTCGTGTTTGGGTAATGGCATACACCTATGCAGAAGTATGTCCGCGCGTGCCCAGGGATACTGATTTTCCTATTGCTTTCGGTAATCACGAATTTTGCGCAAACGCTTCCCTTCCGGCAGGTTCTCACCAGCGCCAAAGACGGCACTCATTTGGAAGCATGGCAAATCAATAACTTCAAACTAAAACTTCCGACACCGGCAGCCTGGTCGGTGCGGAAATACACCATGCACGGAGGAAAGCAGGAAGGGGTGGATGCAATTGAAGTAGATAACGGCCGCCTCCGGTTCGTCGTCCTCCCCACGCGAGGCATGAACGTGCTGAGGGTTGAAGCGGGCGACGTGAAACTCGGCTGGGCTTCGCCGGTAAAGGAAGTGGTGCATCCCAAGTTTATCAATCTCGAAAGTCGCAACGGCCTGGGCTGGCTGGACGGTTTCAACGAATGGATGGCGCGTTGCGGTCTCGAGTGGGCGGGCCACCCGGGCAAGGACAAATTTATCAACAACGTCGGCGACCAGGTTGAAATGGACCTCACGTTGCACGGCAAGCTGTCGAACCTTCCCGCGTCGGAAGTCGAGGTGCTGATCGACCAGGAACCGCCGTATCGAATTCACGTTCGCGGCCTAATCGAGGAGCGAATGTTTTACGGCGCCAATCTTTCGCTCCGGACGGATATTTCGACCGAGCCGGGTTCGTTATCCCTCCGTTTCCATGACAGCCTGACCAACAACGCGGCGCACGCACAGGAGTTCCAAATCATTTACCACTCGAACTACGGCGCGCCCTTGCTGGAGGCGGGGGCGCGCTTCGTCGGAGCGGTCCAGCGCGTCACTCCGTTTAACAAACATGCGGCGGAAAGCGTGGGCGCTTACGATCAGTATACCGGACCGCAGGAAGGCTTCGTGGAGCAGGTCTATTGCCTGCAGCCGCTGCCGGACGCGGACGGCGCGGGCATGATCATGCTCAAAAACGCCAACGGCGATCGAGCGGTCTCGCTTACCTTTCCCGTCAAGGAATTGCCTTATGTGACCCTGTGGAAAAATCTCGGCGCCCTGGATGACGGCTACGTGACGGGTCTGGAACCGGGCACCGGCTTCCCCTCCACGCGACGAATCGAGCGCGAGGCGGGCCGCGTGCCGAAACTACCCGCCCACGGTTCCCGCGAGTTCACCCTGAACGTCACCATTCACACGGATCTAGAAAGCGTCAATCAGGCCGTAAAGAAAATTAAGGCAATCCAGGAAAGCACCAAACCGGTGATTGAGACCGAGCCTCCGAAGAGAGAATAGCGATTTTTTTCTGCTTTCGGTAATTCCTGGATTTTACCGTCATGCTATCGAAGATGGTGCCGATGGAGGGGGTCGAACCCACACACTCTTACGAGTACAAGATTTTGAGTCTAGCGCGTCTGCCAATTCCGCCACATCGGCTGTGAGCGGCCAATATATTTGAAGCTTTTAAAATGTAAAATGCAAAATTTTTGCGTTTTGGGGAAGCGGTAGTTGGCGCTCCTAGCGAATTGCCAATCGCCCGGCGCGAAGATAGTGTTTGTTGGTTGGGGGCATTGTTCGATGCCGCGTTTAACAAACTGGTACATGATGAATTCAAAACGGCTGAATGTGGCGCTGGCCGCCTGCGCGGTTTTTGTGGCGTGGGATTGTTCCGCGAAGCTCGGGGAGACGGAGGTTGAAATTCAGCGTCGTTACGGTGCTCCCACCAAGCGCACCATTTTTTCCGGGGCACCAGGTGGCATATATACTTTTGGCGACCTGACGGTGGATGTGGCGTTTCTCGATGGAAAAAGCGCGGTCGAGTGGATTATTCCAAATGACGAACGCAAATTTGCGGATGATGAAGCGGAGGCTTTGATCCAGGCGGTCTCCGGAACGCAGGATTGGTTGAAAGATCCGACGAACCGCGTGGCGGAAACCAAGTGGGTTTCCAAAAGCGGTTTTCGCGCCTCGACTGCAGGAGCGGCCAGGACCGAATATTTGAAAATCTCCTCCGCTGCGTGGGACGATTTCGCCGAGGCACGGCGGAAGCAAAAGATCGCTGATCTTGCCGCGCGCTTCAGCGATCCCCTGACGACCAATGCGACGCCGTCCGAAGTTGAGGCGGCGCTGGCCCAGGAAGCGGCCGCGTTGGCGATCGCTGCAACGAATCGGCCTGTGGCATCACCGCCACCTTCGGCGGCAGATTTACGGCGCGCACAAGCCGAGAAGGCGGCGTTCGCATTTCATCTTGAGAAAGCGGAGCTAGGCAACGAGAGCAGTCAACTGCGCCTGGCTCAACTTTATCTCAAAGGCAAAGGCTGCGAACGCGACACCAATCAGGCAAAAATCTGGCTCGAAAAATCCGCCGCGCAAGGAAATGAAGAGGCGCAACGGGAATTAGAGAGGTTTAAATAGAGGAGAAGGCAGGCGCGATAAGATTGCGCGGGCCGCTGTCCCCCGATCAACTATTGTGTTGCCGTGTTCGGCACGCAGCTTGAGACTTCCGCCATGGCGACGGTGTCCAAACCAGTCTTTTCAGTCTCGGTGCGCGAGTTGGTGCGATTCGTATGGCAGCGCGGAAACCTCGGCGGTGAACGTGATTTCGTCGGTTCCCAAAGGGCGCTCGCGGGAACGCGTGGGCATCAGCGATTGCAGCGTTCACGACCGCCTGGCTACGAGGCCGAAGTTCGCGTCCGTCAGGATGTAGAAACGGAGTGGTTTATTTTACGTGTCCACGGGCGGATAGATGGTGTGTCCGCCAGCAATGGAGAGGTGGTTATCGAGGAAATCAAAACGGTTCAGGGACGCTGGGATCGCACTGCCGATCCCTTGCATTGGGCCCAGGCAAAGGCATACGCCGCGATATTTACAACCGATGCCTCCGCCCAGTACGTATCGATTTTGCTCACGTACCTCAATCTGGATACGAACGAGGTCGTCGAGTTTCGCGAGTGCTTTGCCCGACCAGTCCTGGCGACCTTCCTGAATGAAACCGAGGCAATTTACATTGTGTGGCTCCGCGAACAGCAGCAGTGGCGGGAGCTGCGCGACGCATCCATCGCCGCGCTCGCCTTTCCGTTTCCCGATTACCGCCCGGGACAACGCGAACTCGCCGTCGCCGCCTTCAAAACCCTCGCCCGTGGAGGCCGGCTGTTTCTCGAAGCGCCCACCGGTATTGGCAAAACCATTTCGACGATTTTTCCAGCAATCAAAGCGCTGGCCGAGGGAAAACTTGAACGGATCTTTTATCTCACCGCCCGCACCATCGGGCGGGTGGTCGCGCAGAAAGCGTTCGCGGATTTGCGCGCGAACGGATTGCGCCTGCGCACCTTGACCCTCACGGCCAAAGAAAAAATGTGTGTGCGCGACGGCAGGCCTTGTGAAGCGGTAACGTGTCCGCTTGCGATCGGCTACTATGACCGGATCAAACCCGCTATTCGAGCGGCGTTTCGGCACGAGGAAATTAATCGTCACGTCCTCGAAACCGTGGGAAACGAACATCAGGTTTGTCCCTTCGAACTGTCGCTCGATGTTTCGTCGTGGGTGGACGCCGTGATCTGCGATTACAATTACGTCTTCGACCCGAAGGCTTATTTGCGGCGCCACTTCGCGGAAGAACAACACGACTACGGTTTTTTGGTGGATGAGGCGCATAACCTGCCTGACCGGGCGCGCGAAATGTTTTCCGCAGATTTAGATTCCGCGGAAATTCAAGACACGCGACAAGCGATAAAACACAGCGTTCCCCGTTGCGCACGCGCGCTCACCAAAATCACCTCCACTTTGCGCAAGTTGTGCGGTAGCGCAGCGCCGGAACCAGTGGGGGAAATCAGTGACCCTGCCGCGGAGCTAAATCTCTTTCCTGCGGCAAAAAGCCCGGCGACCAGCCAAGCGCCGCCCCGTCCCCGATTTCGCTCCGAAGAAGCGACGATATCGTTACGTCGTCTGCCGGAAGAGCTGATGCCGTTGGTGGACGACGCGCTGGACGAAGCAGAGGTCTGGCTCGCCAAAAACCAGCCCGCTGACTTTCGCGACGCACTGTTAGAAATCTATTTCCGCCTGCATTCGTTCCGTCGGACCGCAGACCTATACGATGAACGTTATATCACGATCGTTAACCCGGGCCGGTCCATAACCATTAAACTCTTTTGCATGGACCCCTCGTTTCTCCTCCGAGAGGCGATGAAACGCGGTAAAGCCGCCGTGTTTTTTTCCGCCACGCTCACGCCCATTGACTATTACCGGGCCGTCCTCGGCGGTGAGGAAGGTGATCCGAAGTTACGACTGGCCTCGCCCTTTCCGCCGAAAAACGCGTGCGTGATGGTCCAAAACCGCATTCGCACGGACTTCAAGGCCCGTTCCGAATCGCTCGCAGCCGTGGTGGAAACAATTGCCGTGTTGGTCGATCAAAGGGCGGGAAACTATCTGATCTACCTCCCCTCCTACCAATACATGACCGATGTGTCGGCGGGCTTCCGGGCTCGCCGTCCGGGCATCCGTCTGCTCGTGCAGAGCACGCGTATGAGCGAAGCAGAACGCGAGGCATTTTTGGCCGCGTTCGCGGTTGAACACGACGCCACGCTGGTCGGCTTCGCGGTGCTGGGAGGCATCTTCGGCGAAGGAATTGATCTGGTTGGGGACCGCCTTATCGGCGCGGTGATTGTGGGCGTCGGACTGCCGCAGGTTTCAGTGGAACGCGACTTGATGCGGAATTATTTCCAGGAAAAATTTGGAGCGGGCTTCGAGTATGCATACAGCTTTCCCGGCATGAATCGAGTGCTCCAGGCGACCGGCCGGGTCATACGCTCGGAGACCGATCGCGGAGCCATCGTGCTCATCGACGCCCGCTTTGGCGAACGTCGTTATGTGCAATTGTATCCGCCGCATTGGCGACCGGTGCTCGCCGGATCACCGGCGGCTATTCAATCCTTCACGCGACGATTTTGGGACGGCTCGTTTGAACCAGATGAAACTTGATTTGCGGACGGGCGGGCTTAATTTTTACGGATGCCAGCATTGGATATTGTGGATATAGACCAGAAACGGCCCCGAACCCCTGACAGCGCTCCGCTGACCGAGGTTCCCGAAAAGCTTGTTCATCCGGACATTTTCGTGCGCCGCCATATCGGCCCTCGCGCCGACGAAACCAAGGCGATGCTGGCGCTGCTGGAATTGCCCAGCCTCGACGCACTGGTCAACCAAACCGTGCCCGCGCAAATTCGGCTTAATCGTCCGCTACAACTGCCGGCGGCACGCGGCGAGTACGAAGTGCTGTCTGCGCTTAAGGAAATCGCCTCTCAAAATCAAGTTTTCCGCTCCTTCATCGGAATGGGTTACCACGACTGCATCACCCCACCGGTAATTCAGCGCAACATTTTGGAGAATCCCGGCTGGTACACGCAATACACCCCTTACCAGGCGGAAATCGCACAGGGTCGTCTGGAAGCGCTGCTGAATTTCCAGACGATGATCATCGAGCTGACGGGCATGGACGTCGCGAACGCGTCGCTGCTCGACGAAGCCACGGCCGCCGCGGAGGCAATGACGCTGTGTTGTGCGCTCAAGGACGGCCGGTCGCGCTTTTTGGTGTCGAAGGATTGTCACCCGCAGACAATCGGCGTGCTCACAACGCGCGCCAACGCGCTAGGCATCGAAGTGGTCGTCGCCGACCACCAAGCGTTTCAATTTAATCCGGAAGTGTTCGGCGTGCTCGTGCAATACCCGAACACACGCGGTGAAATATTCGATTACACCCGTCTCGCCGACCAAGCGCATAACGCCGGAGCACTCATGGTGGTGGCGGCGGACCTGTTGAGCCTTACCCTGTTGCGCCCGCCCGGGGAGTTTGGCGCGGACGTTGCCGTGGGCAGCGCGCAACGCTTCGGTGTTCCTTTGGGCTACGGGGGACCACACGCCGCATACTTCGCCACGCGGGACGCCTTCAAGCGCCACATGCCGGGCCGCATTGTCGGCGTCTCAAAGGACGTGCGCGGCAAGCCCGCGTTGCGCCTGGCACTGCAGACTAGGGAGCAACATATTCGCCGTGAACGCGCCACCAGCAACATCTGCACCGCGCAGGCCCTGCTCGCTAACATCGCTGGTATGTATGCGTGCTATCACGGGCCGGAAGGTCTGCAGAAAATCGCGGAACGGGTTGTTTTACTGACCCGCACTTTGGAGCAAGGTTTGATTCGTCTTGGTCACAAGGTTGGCACCGCTGCCCAGACTCCCGTTTTTGATACGCTGCAAGTCATCGCTCATGGAAAATCCTCGGCGGAAATTCTCAAACTCAGCGAAGCACAGCACATTAACTTTCGCGCGCTCGACGAGCACACCATTGGCATTTCTCTCGACGAATGCACGTCTGCCCAAGATATCGCTGTTATCTTACGGATATTCAACGGCGGGCGCGCTCCGGATTTCTCCGTTGCGGAATTGGCGGCGGACGTCGACGCCAGTTACCCCGTTTCGTTCCGCCGAACGAGCAAGTATCTGCAGCATCCGGTGTTCAATCGCTATCATTCCGAAACGGAAATGCTCCGCTATTTAAAGCGGCTCGAATCACGCGACCTTTCGCTGACTACCTCCATGATTCCGCTTGGGTCGTGCACAATGAAGTTAAACGCCACCGCCGAAATGTTTCCGGTGACGTGGCCCGAGTTGGGACATCTGCATCCCTTCGCGCCGTTGCGACAGACACGCGGCTGGCAGATTATCTTTCAGCAACTAGAAGACTGGCTCGCCGAAATAACGGGTTTCGCGGGGATTTCGCTGCAGCCCAACGCGGGTTCGCAAGGCGAGTATGCCGGTCTTTTGGTTATTCGCGCTTATCATGCGAGCCGGGGACAAGCCCATCGCAATATTTGCCTCATCCCGACTTCGGCGCATGGCACCAACCCCGCCAGCGCGGTGATGGCTGGATTAAAAGTAGTCGCTGTCGCTTGCGATCAAAAAGGCAACGTCGATCTCGCCGACCTGCGCGCGAAAGTGGAAGCTAACCGCGACAATCTCGCGGCGTTGATGGTGACTTATCCGTCCACGCACGGAGTCTTTGAAGAGACCATCAAGGAAATCTGCGAAATCGTTCACAGCGGTGGCGGACAGGTATACATGGACGGTGCGAATCTGAATGCGCAAGTAGGTCTGTGCCGGCCAGGCGACGTCGGCGCGGACGTCTGCCATATGAATCTACACAAGACGTTTTGCATCCCCCACGGCGGCGGCGGGCCCGGCATGGGTCCCATCGGCGTCGCGGAGCATCTGGTAGCCTTTCTGCCCGGTCACACGGTCGTGAATCTGGGAGGGGAAAATCCAGTGGGCGCCGTTTCGGCGGCACCGTGGGGTAGCGCCAGCATCCTCACGGTTTCCTGGGTTTACATTGCGGCCATGGGCGGTGCCGGCCTCAAGGAGGCGACTGCGTACGCTATTCTCAACGCAAACTACATTGCAAGGCGGTTGCAAACTTATTTTCCGGTCCTGTATCGCGGCCATGGAAATTTTGTTGCTCACGAATGCATCCTCGATTTGCGGCAGTTTAAGAGCGTTACCGTCGAAGATGTCGCCAAAAGGCTGATGGACTATGGCTTTCACGCACCGACAGTTTCCTGGCCTGTGCCGGGCACGATGATGGTTGAACCGACGGAAAGCGAATCGAAGGAAGAACTGGATCGTTTCTGCGAAGCCTTGATTAAAATTCACGGTGAAATTACCGCCATCGAATCCGGCCAGAGTGACAAGCTGAACAATCTGCTGAAGAACGCGCCGCACACCGCGGAAGTGGCAACCGCCGACGCCTGGGATCGCCCCTACAGTCGCGAACAAGCTGTGTTCCCAGCGAAGTGGCTGCGCGATAACAAATTCTGGCCGTCCGTCGCACGCATCGACAATGTTTTCGGCGACCGCAATCTCGTCTGCTCCTGCATCGGCATGGACGCGTACACCGAATAACGCGCGGCTTTACGCGGCCCTCAAAAACTCGTCCAACGAAGCGCGGATGCCTGCCACGAGTCCGGCGACACGCGTCTCGATCGCAAAATCAGACGGAGCCTCCAACGTGTAGGAGCGACGCGATTTGTTCGTGAGCAAGTAAAACGCCTCCGGCCACAACGGCCGCGAGCGGGGATCAAACTCCGGTCGGATGATGCCGCCAACTGCCGGCCACCCTTCAATCATTTCGGATTGGTCCACCGGACACACTTTCGCCACGCCAGCGACCATCGCCTCTGCCATTGAGGGAAGCTTTTGCGGATTCAATTCGTAAACGTAAAAACCGTTCGACTCCCAGTCCTCGTGCACACAAAATGAAATCTCAAAGGACGGCTGCCGCTTAAGCCACTCCACATGCGCTTTCACTTCGGTAGACGTAGGATTATGATACTCACGATTCAGGTCCAGACCCTCGGCATTCTCCCGACGGTTCAACGGGAAACCCGAGGGATTCAGGCAAGGACAAATCCACAGATCGATATTCGACGGCCATTTGTTTTCCTGGAGCAGTTGCCGGATGGCGAGAGGGCCCGCAGGCTCGTCACCGTGGATGCCGGTTGAAATGTAAATGCGCTGCTTTTGACCTGAGCCGGAGTTACTCGAACGAACGAACGCCACCATCTCGCGCGGCGCCGGATTAATCTGCTCCACCGTCCAGCCATTTTCCTTTGCGGCGGCGACGCTATCGGACACCACCCTTGCGATGTCGATGCCTTCGCCGAAATAGGCGCCCGTGTTTTTGCCAAGCCGTTGCATGGACCGATTAGAAAGCGGCGGCAATTGGCGTCAAGCTCTCGCTTAAACGCCGACCGTTACAACGGGCTCAGTTACCCGCGTTTCAGGCTGATCGGAGAAGCCATGCTTGTCCCACTTCGGATCCAAACCGAGATCTTTAAGCATCTGGAGATCCTTCTCCACCGGCTGATTCAGTGTGGTGAGATAATTGCCAACCATCATCGCACTTGCGCCCGCGGTGAAAATCATGCTTTGAGCATCACGCAAATTGACGGTTCGGCCACCAGCGATCATGATTTCCTGGCGCGGCAAAATAAAGCGGAAGCAGGCGATAGATTTGAGAATTTCCAATGGCGCGAGTGGCTCGCGGCCCGCGAAAGGCGTGCCTTCGATCGGATTGAGAATGTTTATCGGCACAATGTTCGCGCCCAATTCCTTCAACGAAAAAGCCAATTCGCAGCGATCCTCGCGAGTTTCTCCCATGCCGAGAATGCCACCCGAGCAAATCTTGATCCCAGCCTGGCGCAAATGCTGAAGCGTCTGCACGCGCTCATCGTACGTGTGCGAAGAGCAAACCTCCGGAAAAAATCTTTGCGATGATTCCAGATTGTGATTGTAGCATTCCAGACCAGACGCCTTGAGGCGATCCGCCACTTTCTGGTTTTTGATGATGCCGAGAGAGGCATCGGGGCGCGCTTTACCGCTTTTTTTCAGCTGCTCCAAACGGTCGCAAATTTCGTCTAACACCGGACCTTCGTCCAGGCCGCGCCAGGCTGCCACAAGACCCAGCGCCGTCACACCATTACTTTGGGCTTCCTCGGCCGCAGCGAGCACCGGTTCGTTTTCCACGAGGTCATAGCGCGGAGCATCGGTTTGATAGACCGCCGATTGGGAGCAGAATTTGCAATTCTCGGAACAACCGCTCGCCTTCACGTTCACGATCGAACAGAGGTGGATCTTATTTCCCTTGAAATTTTCACGGATGCGGTTGGCCCACGAAAGCAGGTCGATGATGTCCGCCTGTTGGTCCAGGTTGAACAACCATCTTCCCTCGTCGCGGGTGATTTCGCCGCCTTCGATCACGCGACGGCCAAGTTGAGCGATTCGGTCCTGATTGCTGCCGTCAAATGGTTTCGCACTCATGGTTGACAGCATACTCTCATGACCGCCCCTAGCGCAAGCGGGTATCAATCAACGAAATTGATTCGGACGATGGTTGCGGGAATGGCCTGATTGGGCGGTGACGACCGGCATGACGATGTCGCATTTTTCGTCAGTAAACTTCAAGACAAGGTGAACACCGGAAAGCTTGTTGGCCGAACAGAAATCGATTGCGGCAGTGGAACTGACAAAGTCCATCGCCTCAGCTCCGTCTGGAACCCACGCACCTGTGCCCTGAAAGTACATACCTGTCTCCTTTTGCTGAAGAAGTATTCGCATACGCTTCATGACACAGTGCTTTTCACTTCCTTCGGCCGATCCACCGGGTTGCCGAAGGCAATTCCACTCACGGGACGACGGCAGAATGGTGTCCTGCCGGGTCTTGGAAGTCAAGAAAACCTTGCGCGAATTCTGCCGGGCAAGAAGTGCCCGCGGTGCCGTGGCATTGCGGGGCGGGAAATGAGGGGCATGCGAAGCTGTCGGGCTCGACCCGCCGTTCGCGCCGCGCGCTTCTACGTTCGCCCGGGTACGATTACCGGACGAGTGGTCCAAGGATATTTTGACGTGGAACTGGCCCATAAACTCGGCTGTCGATGGAGTTCAATCGATTGTCACCCAATACAAAAAACTGATCTTTGCCGCACAGAATCAACTGGTCCCGATACTTTGAATCCGTGAACGTCGGCGTTCCCGGCGCAAGATACGTTTCGGCCAACTTGGCCCCGTTCACATATACGTACCCGTCCTTTAGATAAATCGAATCGCCCGGCGTGGCAATCACTCGTTTCACTGAAAATCCATTATCGCTCGGATCGCGTAACACCACAATGTCGCTTTGGCGTGGCGCATGGAAGTGATAAATCCATCGGTTCAACAAGTAATGCTGCGAGTCAAACAGCGTCGGCACCATGCTCCGGCCGACCACCTTCACCGATTGAAGGATGTAGTGGCTGATCACGAAATAGCTGACGAAAGCGAGCGACGCCACCACGGCAAACTGCACCACTTGTTTCAACAAATCCCGTGTGCGACTGGCGCTTTTGATATTGGAAGCGGGGAACGCAGCCTCCACTGCAATCTGTTCTGGTTCGGTAATTTGCGGAGCCATAATCATCTTTACGCAGCCAACATACCTTACCTCCGCAAACCGACAAGCTGGGGAAAATACCGAAATTCGCCCCGGGGCAGTACGGGTACTCCGGCGACTGCCGCCCGCTTAAAACTCCACCTGCATGCCGAGTTCCACGACGCGATTGGCTGGAATGCGATAAAAAGTACCGGCCGATTGCGCGTTGCGGGACATCACCGAGAAGAGCCATTGCCGCCAGCGCGTCATCGATCTGCACGTGTTGACCACAATCGTTTCGCGACTCAGGAAAAACGTTGTGCTGCTGATTTCAATCGGTCCGCCTTCCAGCGTCGCTGATGCCAGCAACTCGGGCACGTTCGGCTCTTCCATGAATCCGTAGTGCGCCACGATTTGATAAAATCCGCTGCCCGCATTTGTGATTTCCAACCGGCGCGCTGCATGCACCACGGGCACCTCATCCGTCAAAATGGTCAACACAATATTGCGGGTGTGCAGGATTTTGTTGTGCTTGAGATTGTGCAACAGCGCGATTGGCGTGCCTTCCGGATTCGCCGTCATGAAAAGCGCCGTCCCTGGCACGCGTGTCAAATGACTGCTCGTGGCGATGTTCTCTAGAAATTGATCCAGCGGCATCGACGCCGGACGCAGCTTGTTCCACAACAATTGCCGCCCGCGTTTCCACGTCGCCATGAACATGAAAATAATAAGACCGATCACCAGCGGGAACCAGCCCCCGTTCATCACCTTCACCGCATTCGCCACGAAGAACGCCGTCTCCACCACCAGGAAAAGCCCGCACGCCAGCGACGCCCGCACCGCATGCCAGCCCCATACCCGACGCGCCGCAAAATAGAAAAGCACCGTCGTCGAAAGCATCGTCAGCGTCACCGCGATGCCATAGGCCGAGGCCATTCCATCGGACGACCGAAAGCCCAGCACCAGCCCAATCGCCGCCAACATCAACGTCCAGTTCACATGCGGCAGATAGATCTGCCCCCGCTCCAACGACGACGTATGCCGAACCGCCAGACGCGGAAGATAGCCCAGTTGGATGGCTTGAATCGTCAACGAAAACGCGCCGGAGATTAGCGCCTGCGACGCAATCACAGTCGCGGCCGTGGACAAGCCGACCAGCAAATAAAGCGCCCAATGCGGGGCGAGCAGATAAAACGGATTCGCGATCGTTCGCGGGTCATGCAGCACCATTCCGCCCTGCCCCAGATAATTCAAAAACAAACCGGGCAGCACGATCGTAAACCACGCGATGCGAATCGGCCGCGTACCGAAATGACCCACGTCCGCATACAACGCCTCCGCACCCGTTACTGCCAGGAACACAGCGCCCAAAACCAGAAAGCCATGCCAGCCGTGATGCCCCAAAAAATCCAGGCCATAAAGCGGGTTCAGCGAATACACCACCTCGGGATATTTTCGAATCCCCCGGATTCCCAGGCAGCCCAGCACTATAAACCAGATCACCATCACCGGCCCAAAGATCGCCCCCACTTTCCCCGTACCCCGGCTTTGCGCGGCAAACAACCCGATCAAGGTGACGATCGTAAACGGAATGACAAAATGCTCCATCGCCGGCGCTGCCACGGTCAAACCCTCCATCGCGCTCAGCACCGAAATCGCCGGGGTGATCATCCCGTCGCCGTAGAGCAACGCCGCCCCGAAAACACCAAGCCCAATCAGCAACGCGCGCCGCTTGCTTGCCCCCGCGTTATGCCGCGGAAACGCCAGCGCCATCAAAGCCAGGATGCCGCCCTCCCCCCGATTCGTCGCCCGCAGAATGATTCCGAGATATTTAAGCGAGACGATGACCAGCAGCGACCAGAAGATCAGCGAAAGGATGCCCAGAACATTATCATGCGTCACCGGAATCCCGTGCGTCCCACTAAAGCACTGTTTAAAAGCATAAAGCGGGCTCGTGCCGATATCCCCGTACACGACACCCAAGGCGCCAACCGTCAGCACCGCGAGGTAGCGACCCGTCGCCGCTTTTGCTTCCATAGACAATATAATTAGAGACGACGCCGAACACACCCGGCCGGCTCAGCCCACCGATTTCCGAGCCGAAACTGTGCAATTCCAGTGCCAGCGAGTCAACGTCATTCGTGCATCCTGCTGAATATCAATCACTTGCGGAAGCATCTGCCGGGATGGATCATGGCAATCCAACTTCTTCGCGCTCCAACCGCGAAACCCTGTGCAACCTCCCAACCAAACAATATGACCGGCACTGAATGAGTGGGCGGCCGGCAAAAAAAATCTTACTGCTATTAGGTGCTATAAGGTGCGAATTACCGCGAATTGCCGTTAAACCACCCAATTTCATCGCACCCCATTTCCCATTTTATTCTAAAATGGGCATTCTTCATTTTGCATTCAAAAGTTGGGTTCGTTTTTGATTTTGGAAACTTCAGAATTTGTCGTAACCAACTCTCATTGAGGCCTTTACAAATTTTCCAAGTTGGGTTCGTTTGGTAAAATTTACATTTCCGCGAACTTCCACCTCACTCAAAAAACCACGCTGCCCAACCGCCCGCCACACAGCGCAACATGCCGTAACCCTCCGCGAATGTCCCAAAGCCGTCACGGTCCATCCTGTTCCTAACATGACCACCGCCCATGCAAATCGAGCGGCATAGAAAGCCATGGCTGGCCTGCATCATTTGCAAAATTCCAAGTGCGATCTGGCGCCATTAGGTGCGAATTACTGCGAATCGGGTTTAAATCCTTAAAATTCATCGCACCACTTTTTGCGCTGAAAGACGCCCACCACCAAACCAAACGAAGGGTGTTGAAGGGTATTGAACGTTCCCGAAGCATCCTTTCAGACGCTTCGATTCACCGGCGCATCCTCATGCGCTTTTCCCCGCGACCACCACCACTCCAGCCCACCGGAGCCATACCTTAACGCTCATTGGCGTATCTCAACAGTCGCTCACCGGACATCCCGCGCTTGCCGTCCCTCTCGTCGCCTCCGCGACGCGGTTAATTCCCATCAAAATTCAAATGTCAAAGATCAGCGCCCCACCCGGCCCTGCTCCGGCCCCACGGCGGGACTTCCACGCCCCGACTTTAACCCGCGTCTCAAACAATTACAAGTAATTTTTAGGAATATGGGGATTCGCGATTTCCCTCAAAGGCAGGACGCTCATAATGTGAGACCGTGCCGGCACGACCCGCGCCGGAGGGCGCGAATGACCCAATCGATGCAGCCAAAATGGTATCTACCCGGTCCAACCCCACCACGAGTACCGGCAACTGCCAGGTAACGCCGCAGGCGTGGCATATTTGTAGAAAAGCGTCCCTCAGCAAACCGCTTTCCAGAGCTCCATGGGAGTGACATCTGCGCACGTTCGCCTTTCGTGCCGGCCTGTCAACGGACGCAACCTCGTTCGAGGTTGTGTCTCATTCACTCGTTGACACCAGGTTGGCCGAACACAGGCCGGCCAACCTTGGGTCTGGAGGGCACAACGCCGTTGGCGTTGGAAAAAAGACGAGTTCCATACGCATGCGGTTTCCGCATGCTTCTGCGCAACCGATGCCATGCCCGAGCCCCCCCGAGCAGGAAATCGTATTCCCCAAAACGACACCAAAAAAAATCCCGAAGGGATTTCGCCCTCCAGCCCCCGGTTGGTCCGCAAGTATTCGGACCAACCGGGGGTAACGAACCCGCAAATCCCCAACCTCGAACGAGGTTGCGCCTCGGATCCCCTCAAAGACATGACGCTGAAAATGGGCGACCGTGGCGGGAGGCCCCACGTCGGTGGGCGCGAATGCCCAAATCAATGCGGCTGAAATGGTATCTCCCGGGACCAACTTCGACACTGTTACTGCCAACTGGCGTCTGGCAGGTAACGCCGCAGGCGTGGCATATTTGTAGAAATGAATCTCTGAGCAAAACATTTTCCGGAGCTGCGTAGGAGCGGCCTCCGCCCACGTCCGCTTTTCGGGTGCGATGCCCGGCGTGAAACGAAACCATATGCCGCTCCTATGGAGCGTGCGCTGGTGAAGCCAGCATCAATGCGGGCGGAAGAGCGCTGGCTTCGATGTTCCTCGGCTTCTGGTCCAACAGCATCGCGCGGGATTCGGCGTTGCGGCCTCATACGATCACCACCCCGGCGGGGGCGTTCACCTACGCCTACAAAGGCGCGGGCATGACGCTGGAGTCGTTGATCATGCCGGGCAGCACGAACCTCTACGAATACGACGACGCGGGCATGCTTCAGGCATTGACCGCCAAAAACTCCGCGAATGCCACGGTGGACCACCACGGTTATGACCGGGATGCAAACGGCCAGATCACCAAGGTGTACCGCATGGCGGGGATCACCGCCGATTATGATTACGACGGAATCGGGCAGCTCTTATTTGTCCACGGCCACGAATCCGACACCACCCTGCGGCTCAATGAAAACATCGATTACGGTTACGATGCCTCCGGCAACCTCAAGGGTCGCACCAACAACACACTCACCCAGGTATTCACGAGCGATGCGGCGGATCAATTGCTGAACATCACCCGGGGCGGAACCTTGACCGTGGTGGGTAGCGTGGCTGGCGCGGTGGCAACCTTGGGAGTCAACGGCACCAACGCCGCCCTTTATGGCGACAACACCTTTGCCACCAGCAATGGATTGGCGCTGCACGACGGCAACAACCTCTTCGTGACCGCTGGGAGCAATGGCGCCGGGGCACTGGTGGTTTCGACCATCAACCCCACCCGCCTGCCGGTCTCGGTGAACCTGACCTACGATCATGACGGCAACCTCCTGAGCGACGGGCTGAAAAATTACACGTATGACGAAATCGGCCAGTTGGCCAGCATCTCGGTGGCGCATCAATGGCGAACGGAGTTTGTGTATGACGCCCTGGGCCGGCGTCGGGTGGCCAAGGATTACGGGTGGAGCGGCGGCGGTTGGACCAAGACCAACGAAACCCGCTACGTCTATGACCGCATGGCCATCCTGCAGGAACGGGACGGCTCGAACGCCGTCAAGGTGACTTACAGCCGGGGGCTCGACCTGTCCGGCTCGTTCCAGGGCGCAGGCGGCATCGGCGGCCTGCTGGCCCGCACCGACGCCAGCGGCAGCGTCTATTACCATGCCGACCAGGGCGGCAACATCACCTTGCTGACCGACTCCAGCGGCGACGTCGTCGCCCGCTACCTCTACGACCCCTTCGGCACCGTCCTAGGCAAATGGGGCGCGATGGCGGACGTCAACACAATGCAGTTCTCCTCCATGCCCCGGCATGCCAACTCGGGCCTGAGCTTGTACGCCTTCCGCGCTTACGATCCGAGCCTGCAACGTTGGACGCAGCGTGATCCAATTGGGGAAATGGGCGGGATAAATTTATACGGATTCGTAGGCAACGATCCGGCCAATCAGGTGGATCCATTTGGTCTGGATAATCCGAATCCCACCCCCGAGCAAATGCACGCGAATAGCGTCAACAATGCTCCAGTTAATACCATTATAACGTTAGAAAATGGCATGGAACGCGTGCCTCCGACCATGCAGCCCATTGGTTCCATACCAGATTTTGGGCCGAAATATAGACCGAATGGGACATATCGAGTCTCAGGGGAACTCGGTCCCGGCGACCCGCTCTTTCCAATGGCCTTTATGGGGGCAATGGAGTTAGCTTCCTGGGCGGGCCCCGAGGCCATCCTCAGCGGCATGGCCAAATTGGCGAAGCTCGCAAGATGCTTGAGAGCCACAAAGGGACTAGGCAATCAAAATCCTTTGTTTAAAGAGGCACTTTCGCCGTTTAATGAGGATTTTACGCAAGCGGGCAGAGCGGTGACAAAACACCCTGAATATTTTGGATTCAATGATTTAAAATCGCTTCAGAAGGTTTACAATACCCCAGAAAAAATAAATGAATTGGCAGCGGAAACGTTGAAGGACATAATTCGCAACGGTGATGTCACCAGCGGTGCCGGTGGTCGATACCCGGGTGGTTGGCAAACGTACACACTACCGAATGGGACAGCAGCAAGCTGGCATTCAGGCGGAGACTTTATTGGATTTAGAGGGCCAAGACCATGAAACTGCGATTTGAAAAGGCGAGCGATGTCAATGAGGGCTATTGTCATATGGACGTCTTTTGTGAAGGCCAACAAGCAGCTTTCATGGATGTAAGCGTAGGCTCAGATAAGCAACCTTGCTTTAATTTATACCTACAGAACACTTCGACATCATTGACTCTTGAAGAATGGAAAATAATCCTCGAAAAGGCGCAAGAATTTATCAAAAAAGAAATCGAGAATGAGAATACTTTTAACGAGCTTTTTTGAAGGGGTCGCCCATTAGGGCGGGTGTCAACCGGCAAAATAGTTTTCGTTCCCAATTTTTCTGATCAGGTTTTGCACTTACTGCGAAGCGTCGGTTGGCGCGGCGCGCTCTTCGAACCCTTCATTTCGTCTATTGATTCCGGTCGCTGTCTCCGCCCGATTGGACGGAGGCGATCCGTTCAGTCACCCATCTGGTTCTAGCGCGCGGCCCGCCGCCAGGCGGTTTGCTCCGCACGCCCATCCCGCCCTCGGCAGGACCAGAAAACGTTCAGTGCCGTCCCGTGTTCATTCAGTGGGTCAGTGAAGGGGTCGGTCCTAGAATTATGACACTTTTGCGCTGGACACGGGTTTCGAGTTCTGTCTAAGCTGGGCGCGCCATGGCCAGGCCGATTCGCATTCAGTATCCGGGGGCGGTGTATCACGTGATGGCGCGCGGCAATCACGGTCAAAAGATCTTCGCCGATGACGCCGATCGCAAAACATTCCTCTCGGCGCTGGCGGAGGCGTTCGCCAAGACCGGCTGGCGCATTCACGCTTACGTCCTGATGGCCAACCATTATCACCTGCTGCTCCAGACCCCCGAACCCAATCTCGTGGATGGCATGAAATGGCTGCAGGGCGTTTACACGTTGCGTCACAATTCGCGGCACAAGGTCCGGGGACATCTCTTTCAGGG
>JBGALR010000046.1:0-48808 GCA_044223735.1 Limisphaerales bacterium
AGACTCTCATATTCGTTCATTTCTTGAGTTTCCTGTTGTTGACCTTGAGCGGTTCACAACACGGTCTCTCAAGTCACTCCCGGAGTTGTCAAACTCCGGGAGCCTCCCCGGCAAAGCCGGGGGGTCTCCCATTCATCTAGTGATTTACTGAAAAAAATCAGTATTTTGTTTGGATTCGGATTCACGGCGAATTATGACCAGTCTGTGGAAAAATAAACGCCAATTCCCCCTCTGTAACGTCGTCCGCAATACTCCGGATATGGGGCGTTTCGGTAAATAATTTCTTCAGGAATTACTCACCGCCCAAAGCAGCGGAATTTGAGCAAATCTCCGCATTTCGGCTTGTTTTCCGCCGGTTTTGGAGTGGGGCCCACTCGTCGCTGAAAAGTTTCATGACCGACAAGTTCATAACCTATTCCTCAGGCACAAATAGTTTCGCGCCGGGCATGGTACACCCCGTGCTTAAGAGCATTTCGTGAATGTGGCTGATGATATTTTAACTTCCGAAGTTCGCGATGACGTTGCGATGACCAAACCCGGCGCCCACGCCTCTGAACGGCGTGTTCTCCGGGTTTGGATCGCCGACGACAATCGCGAACTTCGTGAGTTGCTGGGTGAATTGCTCAATCATCAGCCCGGGATTCGCTGCAATCGCTGGTTCTCCTCCGCCGAGGCGCTGCTGGCCGCGCTTAAAATTGAACGGCCGCCGGACATGATCCTCCTGGATATCAACATGGGCGGGATGAGTGGCTTGGAAGCGATCGACCCGATTCGCAAAGCGGCCCCTTCGGTCAAAGTGTTGATGTGGACCATGTTCAGCAACAGCCATTACGAAGAGCAGGCTTTTCGGGCAGGTGCTGCCGGATTTCTTCTGAAAAGCTACGATGCACCCGATATCGTCTCGCTGCTGCATGAAGCCCGACGTGCACCGGCGGGGCCGGCCTTGTTTCCCAGCCTGACGCTTGTTCCCGGTAACGATGGTCGCATGACATTGATGAACAGCCAGCAACCGCCCATCGAGTCGCCGCAGAAGCCTTTCAGCCTGGTGGGAGCTTTCCGTCAATTCTGCGGTCGCCGAACCAAGCGCACAACGATTTCGGCGGCCTGATTCGAGATCGCAGTCCTTCCAGCTTTTGAAACCGCCCACTCCGGGCGGTTTTGCTTTTATTGAGGTGCAACGCCGGTCGCTGTCTTAACGCATTTGACAGCGCGCCAAGGTCAGGCAGATTGGGTAAGTTGGAAAGGCCGGGCTACTCTGCGCAGAGATCGCGCAAACGAGAGAAAACCATTGGAGTAGGAAAAATCGTATGGCAAGGAAAACTGGCAATTCAAAGAAGCAAACATTTCGAATCACGGCGCCTTCCGCGACCACCGTATTGTTAGTTGGTGACTTCACGAGTTGGCAGCAGGAAGGCATTCCGATGAAAAAAAACAAGGACGGCATCTGGTCAGTAAGCCTGGATTTACCTTCCGGCAAATATCATTACCGGTTCATCGTGGATAGCGAGTGGAAGGACGATCCGGAATGCACGATTCGGGTGTCAAACGCCTTTGGCAGCGAAAATATGGTTCGACAGGTGACTTGATTGGATTATCCTTTCTTTTTTCAATTAATTAGCTCCTTTTACACTTTCTTTTGCTTGCGGTAACGTTAATTGTTCTAATTTTTATCCCGGTGCCTCCGTGATGGTGCCTCCTCCAACAAGAGGCGGATTGAGGATTAGTCGGGTGTCGATAACGTTACCGAGACCAATCTTGGATGCTTTTGTGATCCAAAATTGTTTAATAGCGCTGTTTCGGCAGATGGTGGGGATGCGAGGACCCTTAATTCGATTCGATTGACTTTTTTGATCGAAATTAAGATGGTATGGTGTGCCATTTCACCGTCCTGTAGATGATAGTGAGTGGGGCTTATAACGCTCAGTAAATGCTTGTTTTAATTAGTTATATTAATGATATTTTTCCTCGGTTTTTAACGATGTTTGTTTATCCAAAAAAATATGACGTGATCGTGGTGGGCGCCGGACATGCCGGTGTCGAGGCGGCGCTGGCAGCTGCGCGCATGGGATGCCAGACGCTCCTGCTTACCATCAATGCCGATACCGTCGGTCAGATGTCCTGTAACCCAGCGATCGGCGGATTGGCCAAGGGACATTTGGCGCGAGAGATTGATGCCTTGGGCGGAGAGATGGCGAAGGTCACAGACCTCACTGGGATACAGTTCCGGATGTTGAATAAAAAGAAAGGTCCGGCGGTTTGGGCCCCTCGAGCACAATGCGATAAGAAAGCTTACCAGTTCCGGCTAAAGTGGGTTTGCGAACGAGAGCCAAATCTGGATTTACGCCAGGGACAAACGACAAAGCTTCTTTTCGAGGGCGACCGAGTAACGGGCGTGGAGACCACCTTGGAGGTTCAATACCTCGGAACGACGGTGATCGTAACCACCGGAACGTTTTTGCGCGGTCTGATGCACATCGGCCAGAACCAGCAGTCGGGCGGGCGCGCTGGCGAGGCTGCCGCCATGGGAGTCTCAGGATCCCTGCAAGCGTTAGGTTTGGAATTGGGGCGCCTCAAGACCGGAACTCCCCCACGCCTTCTCCGGCGATCCATTGACTTCTCCAAAACCGAGATTCAACCCGGCGAGTGGCCGATCCCATATTTCAGTTACTGGAAGAAGGACTTGTTCCACGTGGAACAATCTGGGATGAAGCGCGACGAAATGTTCTACGTGGAACATCCGCCTGCCATCCCCGACCCATCGAACACGGAATCTTATCCCCCCGGGTCGATGCTCGAACGAATCAACGGCCAGCTTCCTTGTTACATCACTTTCACGACAGATGCGACCGCGACTACGATTCGAAATAATCTCCATAAATCGCCGCTCTATTCAGGTCGTATCGAAGGGGTGGGTCCCAGATATTGTCCATCCATCGAGGATAAGATCGTCAAGTTCGCGGACAAGGAGCGCCATCAAATCTTCCTGGAGCCGGAAGGCGTCGCCACGGATGAGATATATGTCAACGGTTTCTCGACGTCTCTCCCATTTGAAGTTCAAGTAGACTTGGTAAGGACGATTATAGGATGTGAGAACGCAGAAATACTGCGCCCGGCCTATGCCGTTGAATATGATTTTGTTTTCCCCACGCAGCTCCATGCCTCGCTCGAAACCAAGGTCTGCCAGAATCTCTATCTGGCGGGCCAGATCAATGGAACATCGGGCTATGAGGAGGCAGGAGCTCAAGGATTGATGGCGGGAATCAATGCGGCTCGGCGTGTGAAGGAACTTGATCCAATTATTCTCAAACGCGATCAGGCCTACATCGGCGTGCTAATTGATGACTTGGTCACAAAAGGAACCATCGAACCATATCGCATGTTCACGTCGCGGGCCGAATATCGACTGCTATTACGCCAAGACAATGCTGACATTCGATTGTCAACATTGGGTTACGAGATAGGATTACTTACGACAACCCATTACCAACAATTTCAACAAAAGCAGCAAGCCATTGAGGCGGAGATAACCCGCCTAGAAAACACGCGCTCTGGAACAGACACCATGGCGCAGCTCCTGCGGCGGCCGGAAACGACCTACAAGGCATTGCCATCGCCCAACAAGGAGTTGTCCGACGAGGTCGTCGAGCAGGTGGAGATTATCCTTAAATACGCCGGCTACATCTCCCGGCAGGAAAACGAAATCGCCAAGTTTAAAAATCTGGAGGATAAACAGATTCCCACCGGATTCGATTATGCGACGGTTCCCAGCCTGCGAAATGAAGCGAGGCAAAAGCTCGTGAAGATCCGCCCGGGCACCTTGGGGCAGGCATCCCGTATCTCGGGTGTGTCACCGGCCGATATCAGCATTCTTATGGTGTGGCTGAAACGCGGCGCTTCGGCAAACGTCTCGGCGAAAACGGACGACTCCGATTCCGTCGCGCGCCCCTTGACTTGATTTTCCAGCACACCTAAACTGGCGATACTCGCATGAAAGTTGTTCGCACCATGCTCATTGTCGGAGTCCTGACCGGCTCCATGCTATCTGTCTCCGCGGAGCTGGTGACCGGCATCGAGGCCGTAGTCGATACTTCCCTCGTCACACACGACGAAGTCGAGGTCATGACCGAACCGGCTGCCAAGGTATTGTTCATGCAATATCGCAACGATCCGGATCTGCTGCAGAGGAAGCTCTCCGACGCCCGGACCAACAGCCTCGATCTATTGATGTCCCGCCAGCTCATCCTGCGGGATTTCAAAACCACCTACGCCGCCAACGAAGCAGCTATCGAAAAAGAGGTGAAAAAGGAAGTCGACAAGGAAATCGACAACGAAATCCGCACCACCTACGGCGGCAGCCGAGTGTCATTGATGCAAACGCTCGCCGCCCACGGCATCACGTATGAGAAGCATCGCCAGCAGATTCACGATCGCATCATCATCGGCTTTCTTCGTCAGAAAAACATCTCGTCGGAAATCATCGTGTCGCCCCACAAGGTCGAGACCTATTACGAAGCGCACAAGGACGAATACAAGGTCGAAGACGAAGTGAAGCTGCGGATGATCGTTCTTAAGAATCCCGGCCCCGAAGATCAGGAACGAGTTGAAAAGCGGGCGGAAGAAATCGCTTTGCAACTCAAGGGCGGAGCGACCTTCGCCGAAATGGCCACAGTCTATTCCGAGGGTTCGCAGCGCAACCAGGGCGGCGACTGGGGCTGGTGGGAAGTTTCCAAATTGAACAAAGGCCTTGCCGACATGGCGACCACGCTTCAACCGGGTCAACGCAGCGGCGTCACAAGCCGTTCTTCTGGGGATGATTATTGGGTCTGCCAGTATGAAGATGGCAAGCCCACGGTGGGCAAGCATTACCAGGTCAACCCGACCACCAAGAAAGAGGCACTGGTCGAAGAGCGCAAATTCGACGCCACCACTTCCGCGACGAATCTCCCGCCACCCCAGGAATTTTACCTGATGCTCGTGGAGGAAAAACGGCCGGCCCACTACAAACCCCTCGTGGATATGCGCGATCAGATCGAACGGGACTTGCTCACGCAGGAACAGAACCGCCTCGAAAAGGACTGGATCGACCGCATCAAAAAGAAAACATTCGTCCGGTATTTCTGAGACCGAGGTCGCGGCCGGAAGACGTGCTGGTGCCAACAGTGGCGTCCATCGCCTCAAATTAATTTTCCACCCATGAGCCCTTGCATTGGCATTTCGCTCGGTGACATCACGGGCATCGGTCCGGAAGTCACCCTCAAGGCTCTGGCGGCGGAAACCTCTTCTGACCCGACACAATATCTTCTGGTCGGCGACGCGACCCACGTGCGCGCACTCAATCAGCGTCTCGGCCTGAAACTGGAGGTGCACGATTGGACCGCCAGGAACACCTCCGGCCGATTCTTCGTGCGGGAAAACCGCGACAAACCTTTGCCGGAAAATTTACCCGCCGGTGCGCCCGAAGCCGCGCGCGCCTCCGTGGCCTGGGTCAGGGAAGCAGGCGAACGCTGTCTGCGGGGCGAACTCAACGCCATGGTAACCGCACCCGTAAATAAACAATCCATCGTGGAATCCGGCGTGCCCTTCGTAGGTCAGACCGAATTTTTGTCGGAACTCGCCGGCACGGAACGGACCGCGATGATGTTGCTCGGCAAAGACGATCGCCACCGATGGTTGCGGGTTGCGCTCGCGACGACCCACGTTCCGATTAAACTGGTTTCGCAAAATCTTACACGGGAGAAAATTGAGCAGGCAATCGACCTTGCCGCCCAGTCCTGCGCCGACCTCGATTTGCCCCGCGCGCGCGTGGCGGTATGCGGACTGAATCCGCACGCCGGCGAGGGCGGCAAGATGGGCGACGAGGAATTGACGACCATCGGACCCGCGGTGCAAGCGGCGCAAAAACGCGGCATCGATGTCGTCGGCCCGCTCAGCGCGGATGCGTTGTTCTATTACGCGTATCGCGGCGACTACGATGCGGTGGTCGCCATGTATCACGATCAGGGGCTCGTGCCGCTGAAGATGATCGGCTTTGAAACCGGGGTGAACTGGACGCTTGGTTTGCCGTTCATCCGGACGTCCCCGGATCACGGCACGGCTTACGACATAGCAGGGCAGGGAAAAGGAAATCCTTCGAGCATGCTCGCGGCGATCAGCCTGGCAAAACAACTGATTCGCAAACGCCGGCCGACCCGCGCCTAAGCCATCTGGCCGCGCGTGACGCCAAGCTGATTCAACACCTTCAACTCACGCCAAAGTTGCGACCCGCTAATCCGTCCGTCCAACAACTGGCGATATTTCGTGATCGATTGCGTCACTTGATCAGGCGATTCGTTTAGAAATTCGATTCGGAAATTCCTCACACCCAAGGCTAGCATGCGCTCGACGTAATCCGCGCCCGTCTGTGCCAGCGAATTAAACACCGTGTTGCGACAACCGGCATCCGCCTTCACAGGATGCTCGGCGCCGGCTCGGTCACGCAGCTTAAGGTCGTGATGATCGCACGGACGTCCGCAATTCGTGTAGTCCGTGCCCTTCGACAGAAACGCGCAGAAGACACAATGCTCCATGTGAAACATCGGCATGTGCTGGTGAATCGTCACCTCAAACCATTCCGGCGGCGCGGCGCGCAACAATGCTTCGAGTTGCGGGAAATTCAGATCATACGACGGCGTAATGCGCTCCAGTCCGAATTTATTTTTAAAATATTCCGCCGTCAGATGGTTGGCGACGTTGAATGAGTAATCACCCACACACCGGTCGCTCGCGAAGAATTTCAGGTGATCGTAATTGCGGACGAGACAACCGTCCGCCTCGCAGGAGCGCACCTGCTTGAGCGTCCATTCCTCGCCGGTTTTGAAAATCCGCGGCGGCGCCACCCAGATGCCGGCACGGCCACCACTCTTTTTATAAATTGACATATCACTACGATATGCACGGAATCGGGAAACGATTTCGCGATATTTTTTCGGATCTTCAAACTCGCAATAGATCGTTTCCGCGCCACCAGTCAGCGCAGCTTCGAATTGGACGGCATTGCGCACGAGAACAATCAACTGGGCGGACGCCACTGCGACATCGGCGTTCGGCGCGTCAGTCACTACGGCGCCCGGCGCGTTACTCAATGCCCATCGTTTTGGCTTGGAGCGCAGCGTGTCGAGCTGACTCACGACCTCGCGGCGCAGGCGGTTCAATTCACTCACCGGCAAAAGAACGTCGCCCACCAGACGATTTTCGAGTCCTCCCAGAACGAACGGCGTGCCGCCCAACCGACCCAGTTGTGCGCGCAAACGCTCCGTGGTCAGCGGCTGCTTCGTTGCCAGCGCCAGCGGCAGCGCAGAGTCCACCTGGACGGTATGTCCCTCCTCGTCGCGCGCTATTACCGTGGCGATCCGCCCGACGCTTCCGTGAACTTCCATTGAAATCGGCCGATGAAATCGGGGCGTTTCCCCGTCGAAACTTTGACGGAGGTGCCGTTCCAATTCCGGGTCGCTCGTTTTCCAAAGTTTATCGCCAACGTGAACCCGTTTGAAATTGATGTTGCCATGACCGAAGCGAAGCTCGACCACCTGACAATTCGGCCGCTCCTCGCGCGCGGTGCGCAAGTCGCGTTTCAATTGCTTGATTTCATAAACGCGGCCGCCTTCCTCTTTTTCCTCGGGATGGCCCGCATCGAACACCACGCCATCACCCGGCTTCAACGCCGAATCGAGTTTCACTTCCACCGCCTCGTTGCCGACGCGGGAGACTTCACCCAAATAGACACCGCGCTTCTTGCCAAATCGCGCGTGCACCAGTTCCTGATTGTTGATGCCGCGAAACCAACCGGTGTAAAGCCCGCGCGAAAAAGCCATTTCCATGGCGTACTGCGCTTCATTCCTGGGCGTGGTTACAGGTCGCGCGCTCAGCCCGACAATCCCGTGCTCGAGCGCAATTTTATCCAGCGCGTCGCGATAGACTCGCGTGATGTTGGCGACGTATTCGGGAGCCTTCAAACGCCCTTCGATTTTGAGAGACGAAACGCCGGCGCGGACCAACTCCGGCAGGACGGCGAGGCCCGCGAGGTCCTGCGGGCTCAACAGATATTTACGATCTCCCAAAGGCACCAGCTTTCCATCCGACAACAATTCATACGGCATCCGGCACGCCTGCGCGCATTCACCGCGGTTGGCGGAGCGTCCACCCAGCGACTCGCTGGTAAGGCATTGTCCGGAATACGCGACGCACAGCGCGCCATGTACGAACACTTCCAGAGGCAGCGACGCCGGTTGCGCAAGCACACTCGCGGTAGTGGAACCGCCTTTGCCCGATATCTTTTCAATCTCTTTCAGCGAACATTCCCGCGCCAGCACCACGAGATTACAACCCAGCTCGCGGGCAAATTCGACACCGGCCGCGCTCGTGATGGTCATCTGCGTCGAAACATGAATCGGGAAATCCGGCGAGATGCTCCGAATGAGCCGGCAGATGCCGACATCCTGGACGATCGCGGCATCCACGCCGGCCGCAAC
The DNA here is from genome assembly GCA_044223735.1 of Limisphaerales bacterium. Classification (GTDB taxonomy): domain Bacteria; phylum Verrucomicrobiota; class Verrucomicrobiia; order Limisphaerales; family UBA8199; genus JBGALR01. The sequence goes on from JBGALR010000046.1 coordinate 8,508, forward strand.
CATCGTGCGAATATACTGCGTCGCCTGCGCAAGTTCATTTTCGAAGACGAGAATGTTAAAAGTGAGGTAGCCCTTCACGCCACGCCGGTGAAGGAACTCCATCAATCCCGGCAGGTCCGCCTCGGTAAAATTATTCGCCCGCATCCGGGCGTTGAATTTCTCCAACCCAAAATAAACCGCGTCCGCGCCATTTTCGACCGCAGCCTTCGCGCATTCCCAATCTCCCGCGGGCGCGAGCAGTTCCGGCAGGTGAAAAGCGGGCGGCGACACTTCTTTTGAAGCGCCCGGTTCCCGCCCCGCCACCGCATTTTGTTGCTCGGCACTCATCCGCCAATCATACGTTACCTTCCCGGCCGGCGCGGCACAAAATCTTAATTAAACGGGAAGCGGCCAGCCCACTGCGGTCCGACGGCGGGTTCCAGGCTCGCAGGTTTTCGTGTTTGACGTATAGTGGCGCGAATGCGCGTTTTAATCGTGGGTTGTGGCTACGTTGGGCTGCCGCTGGCGGCGGAATTGAAACGCCAAGGCCACGATGTCTTTGGCTTGGGTCGCCGTCAGCGAGCCGAATCGGAATTGAACGGCCTTGGCGCCACCTTATTAATTGGTGATATCACCCATCCGGCGTCCCTGGCCGGGCTGCCGTCGAATTATGACTGGGTGGTAAATTGTGTCAGTTCATCGGGCGGGGGTGAAGCGGAGTATCGGGAGGTTTATTTGCAAGGGACGCACAACCTCATCGATTGGTTGTCCCGAACTCCCCCGATCAAATTTGTCTATACAAGCAGCACCAGCGTTTACGCACAGAACGATGGCTCGATCGTCACGGAGACAAGTCCCACAGAACCCGCATCCGCGACGGCGAAGGTGCTGGTGGAAACCGAGGCCGCTCTCTTGAACGCATTTGCACACACGCAATTTCCCGCGACGATTCTGCGCGTGGCCGGCATATATGGGCCGGAGCGCGGTTACTGGTTCAAACAATTTTTAAAGGGCGAGGCGGTCATCGAGGGCAGCGGCGCGCGTTTCCTGAACATGATTCATCGTGACGATGTGGTCGGGGCCGTCATTGCCGCGCTCCATCGCGGCCTGCCGGGCGAGGTCTACAACGCGTGCGACACCGAACCCGTATCGCAACTCGACTATTTTCGCTGGCTCTCGGCCGCGCTGGGGCGGCCGATGCCGCCCTTTGTGGCCGAAGACCCGCAAGCATCACGCAAGCGCGGGATCACGAGCAAAAAAATCAGCAATCATCGGCTGAGAACGGAATTGGGTTATCACTTCAAATATCCAACGTTCCGCGACGGCTATGGCGTCGAAATTCAAAAACTTCCCCTGAACCAATGAATCGAAATTATTATTTCATCGGCGGCCGGCTGCTTTTGCTGGCTGTGCTCAGCCTGAGCGTTCGCGGTTTCGGAGCCGGTAACCCGCCCCAAATCGTTCCGGCCGCGATTGCGGCTCCAAGCGGCTATTTGGAAATCAGCGGTGTAAAGGCGGGCGTATTCGATCCAGGCCTCTGGCAATCGAATAAACTTAACTTCGTCCCCGACCAGCGCTTTCCGTTGCTGGCACCGCGCGAAGGAAAGTTTCGGAACATCTACGCTCCTTCCGCAGTGCAGACGCGGGATGGGTATCGTGTCTTCTACGGCGCATGGGACGGCATCCCCGCCGGCCATGACCATATCTACAGCGCCACGACGGATTTCGGTTTTCAGAATTTTTCCGATCGTCACGCCGTCCTCTCACCGACCCTGTTTGATCATGCCTGCAATGTAAACGCCCTGCGGCTCGCTGACGGTTCGTTCGCCCTGTTCGCCACCATTTATCCCGTGGACGGAAAAAACCGGCCGGGCTTTTTCAAGAGCGATGCCACCGGAACGAATTGGAACGGCAAACCAGGAGAGCCTTACATCGTGCAGCCAACGGACATCGCCACGATCGCCGGATACAATTATACGAACGCCGACATCAACGGCATGAATGTGATGTTGCGCGAGGCGGACAAATATCGCCTCTACTTCGGCGATTTCAAAAATCCCGGCGGCACTTACCGCGCGTCGAGTTCTGACGGCAGGCAATACCAGTTTGAAAGCACGGCGTACTCGGGACCCGGCTTCGTGAATGACGTGAAGAAGTTTCGCGTGGGAAAAACCGATTACTACTTGATGGGTTTGCATGAAAACGGCGCGCAGCTCTGGCAGACTGTTTCCACCAACAGCCTCGCATTTCCCTCGGCACAACGGTTGTTCGCGAACGCCAATGCCACCGACCGTTACATCGTCGCGTTGGGCTGGGTCACCGATGGCCCGCAAGAACTGGCCGGCCGCAGACTTCTCGGCGTGCTCTACGGCGCGGGGCCGGTTTCTTCTCTCGACCGCAATCAAATCTTCGCTCGCTGGCTGCAAAAGCGCATTATCTTCGTCACGACGGAAGGATCGCAATTTATCGGAAACGAAGCGGTTGGCCCGGATCGGCAGCTATTGCAGGTCCCCGGCGGCACAGCGTTAAAAGGCCACTTTGAAATTTACGGTGACGACGGCGAAACTCTGATCACCAAAAGCCCCACCCTGACCGTGCGCTCCGGCCAATCCTTCGAATTGGTTCAACCGTAAGGATAGCGCGCCTGATCGAGCGGCAGGCCTCGCATATCAATTTGAGCCAGATCGGCGATGCCCAGCCCGGCCTGTTCGGCCAGGAGGATATGGTTGTCGCAAATGTCGAACGGCTTCGTGCCGCGCAAGGCGCGCGGATCAGGATAACCCATGACCGCAGTCGCCACCGCATCGGTGGAAACGGGATTCAGTCCCACTATCAGTACGCCGGGAGTCATGACCCGCATTTCCTTCGATTTGCACCAGGGCCCTTCCGCACCGCTCATGGAGCTGATACCGTCGATGATGGCCAGGTGGATCGGGCAGGCAGCGCAGACGTCCACGGTAATACGCGGCACGCGCCAGGTGGGATCCATCGAGGGAATGTTTTCCTTCATCCCCGGAAACTTCAACCTCTCATAGCCCTTCGGATTGTGCAGCGGCAGCCGGCCTTCCGTCGCATCCTCGTTTCCGGCATCGCCGCCGTAGAGCGAGTTCGGCGTGATGCCGAATAGATTTTTCATCGAGAGCGTCACCCCGGCCGTCACATGATTCTTGAGCTTCGCCAGCGAGATCATCACATCCGTTTCTTCGTACGCGTGATTAAGTTCCAGCGAGGAAAACATGTGGCCGCCACCCGCCACGTTGAAATGCGAATACTTCTTTCCGGCACCGAGATTGCGCGTGTTCTCGAACTCCATGCGGCCGAGTGATTCGAGCGCCTTCACATCCCAGTCCGCAAAGACCAGCGTCGCTGCGAGGCTCGCGCGACTCTGAGTGGATTCCACAAACCGCACTCGCTTGGCGCCAGCGGCGAAGAGGAGCGAAGCAAGCACCTGCGCGCTCGCATAATGCGTCATGTAAGTCTCACCGACCGGTTTGCCAAGGAACGCCGTAAAATCGCTCCCGGTAAGATTTAGTTTCACCGTCACCGTCTTGTCCTTCACCAGCGAACCGATGCCGCCCACCAGATCAAAACATTTCTCAAAGGCCGGACGCAGTTCGGGACCGTAGGAGCGGCAGCGCACGACGGCAACCCTGGCATTTGATCGCAGCGAAGATGAGGCGGACCCGGCATTCGCGGCTTTGTCGGCGCCGAGCAGCAGCGATTCTCCGAGCCGCAACGCAAGCGGCGCGCCGGCGGCCAGCGCCAGGCCACGATGGAGAAAGAGGCGTCGGCTAAAAGATCTCGTCCTCATAAACGCGTGCAGGTTGCGGATGACTATTGCTACTCTGTTTCACTCTCCTTTGAACCGCCAGCCAGTCAAGTTCAAAAGAAAAACTTTCGACCAGCATTAATCCAGCTTCAGCAGAATCCCGCCGCCGGGAGCGATCCAGACCTGTTCGCCTTCGAAGCTGATCAGCCCGCCACTATAAGGCGAAACCCGCATCACCTTCGCGGGAGCCTTGCGGAATTTTGGCTCGCAGACCCGCGACTTCTTCACGTCCTTGTTCACAATCATCACGTAGCGCGAGCCGTCGCGGTGCGTGAACTCTCCCACCACCGCGTTGTCGCCGGAAACCGCTGTCACGAGGCTGTTCGTGGTCGGGCCGTGACAGCCGGGAGGAAGCTTGCCGATGTGATAGACGTCGTCGGAGGTCAATTGCAACACCGTCTGCGCGAGCTGCAAAACCTGGAGATTCGCATATTGCATCGAGTGCCACGTAGGTGTTTCGTTGCCAAACTGATCGATGGCCGCATTGCGATAGTTACCGACGGGCGGCGCGAAATAGGTGAAATAGGAAATGCCCCGGCCCCCGTAAGCGAGCGTGGTATAAACCTGAAACCGAAAATCGGCGTCGTTCAATTCCCGATAATTAAAATGCGCGACGGCGAGAATGATGTTCCAGAAATCCAGCTTGTGCTCGAGGGAAACGCTCCGCATCGATTCGAGGTTCGTCCAATAATAATCGCGCACCGTGCCGTCATCCATGAGCGAGTAATTGTCGTAGCTCATGATGGTCGGATGACAGACCGAAACGAAGCGCTCCAGATATTCGGTGTAGTTGGACGTGCCCAGTTGCTCCGGCGTGGCGTAGTCCGGAAACAAATTGATGTAAGGCCATTTGCCCGGGGACATTTCACGGATCAAATCGGAGACCTTGGCCAGGCCCGGAAACAGGGCCGCGTGCGGTTCGTCGCGGAGATAGTAGCCAAACAACGCCGGATGCCTTCCCACCTCCGCCACCAGGCTGGCGATATTCGTGCGCGCTTGGGCTCCGTCCACATTTTGCCAGTCATAACCCGCGCAACGCGGATCGGAAACAATCGCCATCAAACCGGCGGCGTGACAGGCATCGAGCGTTCCCGGCGCGGCGAAGCCGGCCACCGTCAACCCGGCTTCGCGCATCCGATTCAGGACGGCCGGATCATTCGGCACGTGATTCCACGCCATGATGGGGAAGAAGTTGGTATTGCGCTCCGCCGCCATTACCTGAGGCACCAACGAAAGAACCAATCCGAGAACAAGCAAGCGGGAGGGAAGCTTCATGCGCCGAGCGTAGCGCATTTCCAATAACGTTCAAGGGGACGATTTCCACCCCCGGTGATTCCTACGCCGAACCAGTCAACTCCTTCAAATCCGCACGGACAGTTTCGTAGGTGGTCGAGTACGCAAGGACTTTTGGGTCTGGTTCAATGCCCCAGTGTTTGCACGCGTCGCGATATAGTTCCGGCCACCAGTTGCGGTGCTTCGTCAGGCCGCGTTCGCGCCAGTTTTCCCAGTTCATCAGCACACGCGACCAGCATTCATCGCCATATTTTATGCCCTCCTGCGGGTTGGAAAATTCCTTCAGATACCAATCGCGTCCCACGCGAGCGTGCAGCACTTCGTCGGCCCAATCATAATCCTGAAACAGCGCGGCCAGGGGATTCTTCGAAGCGAGGCCGACCTCCCACTCGAAGCGCTTGCCTGTTTTCGGCATCAAGCCTTGCTCGATAAAATACAGCACGGCGTGACGCTCGACGGGCTTGAGCTGGGTGTTGAGCGCGAGGGACCAGGTGTGGTTGATCATCACCTTGTGCGGCCAGTCGATGCCGAGATTGGCGAAACCGACTTCGCCCATCATCGCGTGCCGGGCCTCGTCCCATAGCTGCCGGGTCATATCACGGTAATATTCCCACGGCTTGCCACTCGTCTCAGTGATGATGCTGGACATCATCTCGGGGACGTCGATTTCGCGCAGCCGCTTGTAAAACATCATCAGGGTTTTCGGCTCCGGCGGAAACTGGTCGTCGTACAAAAACACCTCGGCATTCACGCCCATGTTGAAAGGATCGGGAAACCGCGCGTCGCGCTTCGGCACGCCATCATAACGATACGGTTGGGCGGAATGTTGACGCGCCACAGTTTTGCCGGAGGGCGTGGCCGTACCATCCAGACCACCGGCGGCAGCGAGACAGTCGTCCAGCAAAGCGAGCCAGCCGGCGGAACTTGCAGCGGCTTTCGCATCCGCGAGCGACACCAGCGCTTTCGCTCCGAACTCCGCCATGTCATTCACCTCCAGCAGCGCGAAACGGCAAACCCGGACCGATGGATGATCCGCCAGTGGATTGGTATCACGCAAATGACGTTCCAATCCCGCTTTCAAGGCAGGGATGGCTTTGCCGTAGAGGCCGGATACCAATTCGTAAGTGGACGGCGCGGAAAGAATTTCATCGAAGAAAATTTCGAGCTGCGGGTCGGGCACCGCGTCGAGGCCGAGCGGCGGTTCGCGCATTTCGCCCACGCGCTTGCGCAAGGCAGACACGTGCTCGGCGCAGAGGTGGGCGTGAAGGCTGAACGCCATCTTCAATTCATAAAGCGGCTCGGCGGTGATGCGGGCCGTGAAAATCTGATGGAGCCGTTTGAGTGCGTAATGATAGCGCTTGAGCCGGCGGACGCATTCCTCGACCGAGAGGCCGGGCGTCATGGCGTCGTTCATGGCGCACACTCCGGCCAGGGACGGCACACGAGGGGAAGATTCGGGGTGGCTCATAACTCTGCTGGCGTTTGACGGTAGTTTATCATTCGCTGATTTGTTAGTTCAAATCATAACTTGAAATTGCCGGTTTTGAAATTATCATGTGTATCAGCAAATTCATGAACCGGTGCGCACTACCGGTTGGGCCTAAGACCGTGACCATCAGATAATTCGGCAGAACGATGCTAAAGAACCGTCGAACCTGGCAAACCTTCGAGGAGATGCGCGCCGCCGCCGAGTCCGGCGATCCTGCTGCTCAGTCCTACCTCGCCATCTGTTACCAAACCGGCCAGGGCATTGCCCAGGATTACAACGAGGCCGTGAAGTGGTTTCGCAAGGCGGCGGATCAAAACGACGAAGCCGCGCAATGCTATCTCGGGTTTTGTTATCTGAACGGCCTCGGCGTACCGCAGGAACTGGGGCAGGCTGCCAAATGGTTTCGCGAAGCCGCCGAACAAGGCGATCCCGCCGCGCAATTCAATCTCGGCGTCCTCTACGAAACCGGCCAGGGCGTGGCGCTTAATTACGCGGAAGCTGTAAAGTGGTATCATGCCGCCGCCGAACAGGGCGAACCGCAGGCACAATTTAATCTTGGAGTGTTCTACGAATCCGGCCAGGTGGTGCCGCAGAACTATGAAGAAGCCGTAAAATGGTACCGCCTCTCCGCGGAACAGGAATGCGCGCCCGCCCAATGCAATTTGGGCCTCTGCTATGAAACCGGCCGGGGCGTGGAGCAAAATGTCCGCGAAGCCGTGAAATGGTTTTGCCGCGCCGCCCGGGCAGGTGACAAAACCGCACAGCATAATCTCGGAGTTTACTACGCCACGCTGGAAGCGGCCGAAAAAGCCACTACGGACGAAGAGACACCCGACGAGGAAGAAGAAGCCGCCACCGAGGAGAAGTGAGGTTCCCTCACTTTCCCCCCTTTTCACGCGTTTATTTCCTAAACTGGTTATTGTTTTGATTGAAATTCTGGTTGAAGCCGGACGAGCCGCGCGACTGACCAGAAGGCGAGGAATACGACGAGGGCGATCCCGACGAAGGCGACGGAGTAACCTGCTTGGGCGTTTCCGTCTTCGGGAGCGAACGAATTTCCTGCGCCTGCTGAAAGGACTTGGGAGCATACCAATGCGTGTTTGGCTGCTGCTGGCCGGTTTGACTGCCAGGGTTGGCGAACGTTTGAGGCTTGTTGTTCACTGTCGGAGTGCGATTGGCGGTGTTGTAGTTGAACCCACCCTGCTCCCGTGACAGATCCTGCTTGGTGGTGGCGCCCTGACCCGGCAAGGTCGAACCGGCGGCCGCGCCCGAGGTTGTAGTATTGTTGCGTTGGGGCTGCTTGCCCCAAGGAGTCGGTTGCGTCGGATACTGCTGGCCCCCCGTTCCACCGGTCGTGGTTTGCGGTTTGGAATCCGTCTTTGGCACGGTGTTGTTCGGAGGGGACCATTGATGCGTCACCGCACCGTTTTGCGGTTTGCCGGTCGTGACATTTTGCTGGCCGGATGGTTGCTTGCCAATCACCGCCGTGGACGGCGTTTTACCCGTCTGGCCGGCGTTCTGATTGAAACTTTGATTTTGGTTTTGATTCCGCTGGAACCCGGCGGTACTGCCGCCGTTGCCACCGGGCACATTGTTCTTCGGCTCATACTTGAGCGTGTTAATCGAGGTGTGCTGGATCGTGCGGCCGGTATCAACTTTCTGCGCGAGCATGTTCACGGGCTTGGCCGGAGAGCGCAACGGTTCGCGATAGACCACGCCATTCCCGGCGCCGGTGGACGGAATTTTGCCGCCCGGCGCATTTTGCACGGAAGCGCGAGGGATGGGTGTACGGCTGGCCGCCGCAATGCGGTCGTAGCCGATGCCGCGATTCACATAAGTGTTGTTGTTCACCACGTAGTTGTTGATAACGGTGGTCTGCTTGTAGATCACCGTGGTTTGCGAGCGCGGCAGGCAATATGTTGCGACGTTGGGCGAGCACAAATTTCCGAACGACACAAACGCGAAGGCATTTACGCCCAGCCCGAAATCGAAACTCGCGCCGACCGTCACGCCGTTATAGCGCCAGCCGCCACCCGCGACGAAATCCGCGTGCGGCGGCAACGGCGCCCAACCACAAGTAGTGCCGACGGAACGCCACGTGACCCACGCCGGCCCCCAGGTCGTGCCGGGCAACCAAACCCAGCCGCAGCGATTGTCCATGTACCAGCGGCCATAGTGAAACGGCGCCCAACCCCACGAATAATCCGACTGCCAGAACCAGCCGGCATCAGTCCATACCCAGCGACCGCCGTTGCAATACGGGCGCCATCCCGGCGTGACGACCACCGCGCTGGGCTGCCAGCACCAGCCGACGCCCGCCAGATCCACCCATGTGCCGTAGGGTGAAAGGTCATTATAAAAATAACTGACTTCCATCGGTGCACTGCCGACATAAGTCGGCGCGGGAGCAGCCACGGGACCCGGCCCGGAAGCTGCGATGGGCTGCGCACCTTGCGGCGCGGAACCCGGCTGCGCCGACGGCGCGAATTGTTGTTGGGGTTGCGGTTGCGCGGGTGCCGGAGCGGGAGCCGGTTGCGGTTGTTCCACCTGCTGCGGCGCCGCCGCCTGGGCCTGGGACTTGAGCGCATTGTCATGATCCAGCATCGCGGTGACCACTTGCGAGGAGAGGCCCACGTCCTTGAGATACAAGAGCTGATCCGCGCTAAGATCGAATACGGCTGGTGAGTTTCGGATGTACGCCATAACGACTTCATCGCCGACACCCGAACTTGCCAGCTTCACCACCTCGGCCGCCGCCGGAGACACCTGCGGCACCGCCACTGCGGGAGCCGGAGCTGACCCACCGGGAACTTGTGCTTGAACCATTCCTCCACAGAAAACGAGCGCGGCCAAGGCCAGTTTCATTCCCTGAGATTTCAAATTTTTCATAAAAATTGCACCGCGTAAATGTTCTATTAGTTAGACCTCATTATCGCCCGTTTATTCAGGGCACACAACCATCCAATTGACAGCAGCATGCAACATTCATCGTGCTCGACGAGGGCAGGCACAGGGGCTATACCATTAATTTCAAACGCTAATGCCGGAAAACGCCAAAATCACCTGGGGATTTCTTCGCCGCCGGTCATGCGTCGTGCCAACCTGGCGCGGCTGGCTGCTTTTATTTTTTGGTTCGGCAATTGTAACCCTCCTCCTGGCGAATCGAATTTTGCCATTTCTTTCCGTGACCGACGAAGTGCCGGGCGGCGTGTTGGTCGTGGAAGGTTGGACGCCTGACTACGCAATGGAAGCCACGGTCGCAGAATTTCACCGCCATCACTACGACAGGGTATTTGTCACTGGCGGGCCCATCGACCAGGGTGCCCCGTTGGTGGAATACAAAACCTACGCTGAACTGGGCGCTTCCATCTTGCTCAAACTGGGATTAACCACGAACGAAGTTCAGGCCATACCCGCGCCGTCCGTGCGGGCAGACCGGACCTACAACTCCGCGATCTCCTTGCGGAAATGGTGGAGCGAACATCACACCTCCCCAACCAAGGTTAACCTTCTCACCGTGGGCCCGCACGCGAGGCGCTCGCGATTGCTGTTCGAAAAGGCGCTCGGCAAACAGGTCGAGGTGGGTGTGATCTCAATTCCGGGGAAGGATTTCGACGACGCGCAATGGTGGCGTTCCAGCGGCGGGGTGCGCGGGGTCATCGGCGAAACACTGGCTTACCTGTACGCGCGGTTCCTCTTTCACCCGCCCGCTCCGTAACACTTACAACGGCAGCGCGACACTGACAGTGGTGCCCTCGCCGGGTCGCGATTTTATCTTCACCGTGCCGCGATGCATCTCGACGACCCGCGCCACAATGGCGAGGCCGAGACCGGTGCCCCTGGCTTTGGTGGTGCTCAAAAGCGACTTGAACGCGCGGGTGCGCTGTTCCTCACTCATGCCGTGGCCGGTATCCTTGAAGTCCACGCACACATGCGTGGGTTTCTCCGCATCCTTCGGCACGCACACGATGCGTGACGCAATGGTCAGCGTCCCACCCTCCGGCATCGCTTCGGCGGCGTTCAGAATCAGATTCAGAAAAGCCTGTTCCAGTTGGGTCGCCGCACCCGGCACGGGCGGCAAATTCGGATCCAGTTTCTGCACGACCTTGACGTTTTGATTTTTGAGTTTGTGCCGGACGAGCAGACCGAGTTCGTTCACGAGCGCGTTCAGGCTCAACGGTGTAAAGTCCGGTTCCTTGGTGCGCGCGAAATCCAGGATCTGTTCCACGATACGATTCAGATGCTCAATTTTTTCGTCGATGATGCGCGCATCCTTGCAGCGAGGGTCCTCCGGCGGAAATTTCAAATCGAGCGAGTGATACAACATCTTGAGCACGGTGAGCGGATTGCGTATCTCGTGCGCAACTTCCGCCGCCAGCAAACCGAGCGCGGAGAGTTGTTCGTTCCGGCGCAATTGCTCCTCCACATCCACGACTCGCTCATACAAGCGCGCGCGCTCAATGGCGATGGCCGACAACTCCGCCAGCGCGGACAGGATGCGAATTTCCTCGTTCGAAAAACTATAAGGTTCGCCGGTATAAACACTGAGTGTTCCAATCGCCCGGCCGCCATATAACAAGGGCACACTGAGGAGCGCGACCAAACCCTCCCTGCGCGCAACGTCGCCGCTTTGGTAGCGCGCGGAAACCTGGACATTTTCCACCTGCAACGGCTTTTGACGCCGCGCCACCACGCCCACAAGGCTTTCCTCGACGCTCAGGCGGGGACGATTGGTATAGGCCTCACCGGCGCCGAAACTGGCACGCAGATCAAGCCACTCGCGGCTCTCATCGAGCAACATCAGCGAGCACATCTTGGTGCGCATGAGGATGCAGGCTTCGCGCGTGATGACACTCAACGCGTCATCGAGATTTAAAGTGGAGTTGATGGTGCGGCTGACTCCGGCCAGCGATTCGAAGAGTTGCGCCTTGAGCCGCAACTGCTCGTAGAGCCAGGTGTTTTGAATTACGCTGGCAGCTTGCGAAGCGAGACCTTCGAGCAACTCCTGGTCCTGCGCGCTGAAGGCGTCGAGGCGGTCCGAGTCCACATTCAACACGCCGCGCACCTCGCCGTTGACTTCGAGCGGCACCGCCAGTTCGGAACGCACCTCGGCGCGCAGCATGACGTAACGTGGGTCGTCGACGACATTTCCCACCCGCGCCGGTTTGCCTGAGCGGGCCACCCAGCCGGTGATGCCTTCGCCGACGCGCAACCTGATTTCGTCCGCGTTCGGCGGCAGGCCGGTGGCCGCGGAAATTTCGAGCAATAACGTGGTGGGATTGATCAGCACGGCCGAACCGCTGGTCGCCCGCATGAGCCGCACCGCCTGATCAAGAATCAATTGCAGCGCCTCCTCGGCGTCGAGGGTCGAATGAATCACCTGCCCGACCCGGTACAGCAGGTCGAGCCGTTCATACCGCCCCTTCAGTTCCGCCAGTTCATCGCTCATCGAATCCTCGCCGTCATCCACAGCCCCGTCAGGCTGAAGAAAAGATTGGGAAACCACGCCGCCACCCAGGGATCAATGCGGCCGCCAGTACCGAGCGCCAGGCCCGCCTGTTGCAGAACGAAGTAAGCGAACAGCAGAATAATACTCGCCGCCACGCCGACAAATACATTTCGCCGGCCCGTCACCGCCCCAAACGGCAGCGCGATCAGGATCACCACCATGCACGTCCATGGCGCGGCGAGGCGGCCTTGCAATTTTGTGTAAAGCCACGCGCCGTCCGAAGGTGATGGCTTGGGATGGAGGCGCAGGTAATTGATCAATTCCAGAATCGGCACATCGGCGCTGCGCGCGGCGCGAAAGCTCATCGTGCTGCTGATCTTGATCTCGCTGTTGATTTCCTCGCGTGTTTCTGAAAAGCCGTTCAGCGTCAAAATGTTGGTTCGCAGTAATGGCACCGGCACGTTGTTGATACCCGGATTTTCGCGAAAGCCGCGCACGTTATAAAAACGCCAGCCCTGGCTCATCGGCACCGCGCGATCCGCCTCGATCCAATCCGAACCTTCCTTGCCCGTCCAGATGACGTACGGCCGGATCATTTCACCGGTGATCGGGTTATAAATGCCGATGCGCCAGACGCGGCCGTCGCGGGAATTATTGAAGCAGAGATTGCGAACCTCCTTCGAACCGGCGGTGCGCATGTTGACTGGCAGGTGCCGCTCGAGGATCGCGGCCGCCGCCTCGGCGCTTTGGGGCGCCCAAAACTCATTGATGGCCAGCAGCAGCAGACTGGCAACGAATCCGACCCCAAGATACGGCATGGCCAGGCGCCACAGGCTGACGCCGGCGGCGCGAATGGCGGTGATCTCGTTGTGCCGCGCGTGATTCGTGAGCGCGTAAAGCGTTGCGAGCAACAACGCAATCGGCAGTACCACCACGAGAAATCCGGGCGTGGTGACCAGATAATATTCCATGATGTCCCGCAAGCCCAGGCCCCGCTTTTGGAAATCGCCGAGCGTCACGAACAGATCCGCCGAGATCCAAAAAATCAGAAAGCCGCACAGGCAAAAGCCGAGCGGGATGAGCAATTCACGCAACAGATAACGGTCGAGCAGGCGCATCGAATACCGCAGCGTACTTCAGCCGGAGGCCACAACGCAAGCGGCGGCGCGATTGCCCCGCTTCACTTTCAAAGGTGAAGCGGGGATGAATGCCGCGGCGACAACCTATTTTCTCATCACATGCTTGTCAGGTTTGCGCAGGCACACCGGTCTGGCCTCAACGGTCGTCAGCGTGTAGCTGTCCTCAAACGTCGATCCGCCGGACGGGCACACAGGGGTGTTGCGCAGATATACGCTTATGTCGTTATACGCGACCACCTGCTGATCGTCCTTGCGCTCCTCGGCCGCCCAACGCTGCACCGCGCCGTCAATCTGCTGCAGATTGGCAATGCAGGTTTGCCTTTGGGCCTTGCCGCGCGCATCCACAATGTTGGGAATCGCCACCGCCGCCAGCATGCCGATGATGGCCACGACAATCATGATTTCCACCAGGGTGAATCCGCCCTTCGTCTGAGTATTGGTTTTCATACTGCTTCTTTTTCCTTTCTGTTTGCGGCGGCGTGGACGAGACAGCCAGCGGGTTATGTAATAGTGCAAGCTTTGTCCACCTATTGCCAACTGCCCACCGCCAGAGGGTTCAACAACCGAAAGACCGGATGGTTGCGCGCGAAGAGAAGAAATTTTTCGCGGCGTTCGGGAAGAACGACGCTTCACCAACAAAATACCCGCGGCCCCTATGCGGGCCGCGGGTAAATCAGCAGTTCAGCGGATGGATCAGGCCGGGACGGCTTCCTCCTTGAGGATCCAGTCGTAGCCCTTTTCCTCAAGTTCCAGCGCGAGTTGTTTGTCGCCGGTGCGAACGATGCGGCCGTCGGCGAGCACGTGCACGAAGTCGGGCACGATATAGTCGAGCAGGCGCTGGTAGTGGGTGATGACGAGCTGCGCGTTTTTCGCGCTGCGCAGTTTGTTGACGCCGGACGAAACGATGCGGAGCGCATCGATGTCGAGGCCGGAATCGGTTTCGTCCAGCACGGCGAGGCGCGGTTCGAGCACGGCCATCTGGAAGATTTCGTTGCGCTTCTTTTCGCCGCCGGAGAAGCCCTCATTGACGGAACGCTTCAGGAGGTCCTCGTTCAGTTCGAGCAGTTTGATTTTGTCCTTCACGAGCGCGAGAAATTCCATCGCGTCGAGCTCGCTCTGGCCCTTGTGCTTGCGCACTTCGTTGAGGGCGGACTTGAGAAAATAGGTGCTGTTGACCCCGGGGATTTCCACGGGGTATTGAAACGCCAGAAACACGCCTTCGCGCGCGCGCTCCTCCGGCGCCATTTCCAGCAGGTCCTTGCCTTCGTACAGCACCTGGCCGCCGGTGACGTCGTAGCCATCGCGCCCCGCGAGCACCGCCGCCAGCGTGCTCTTACCGCTGCCGTTCGGCCCCATGATGGCGTGCACTTCGCCGGCATTGATGGTGAGATCGATGCCCTTCAAAATCTGTTTGTCATCCACACCGGCGGTGAGGCCTTTGATTTCCAAAATCGGTTGTTTCATGTTCAATCGCTTGCTCTTTAAATTCTTTTGATATCTGTTGGCGCCTGCCGCTCAGGCAGGCCGCCCTGGTCTTTTGTGAGACGCCGGACGTGTCAGCCGACGCTGCCTTCCAGGCTCACGCCCAGCAGCTTTTGCGCTTCGACGGCAAACTCCATCGGCAATTCCCGGAACACTTCCTTGCAGAAGCCGTTGACGATCATGTTGACCGCGTCCTGGGTTTCGATGCCGCGCTGGTTGCAGTAAAAGATCTGGTCTTCGCCGATCTTCGAAGTGGAGGCCTCGTGCTCGATGCGGCCCGTGGTGTTCTTCACCTCGATATACGGGAACGTATGCGCGCCGCACTTGTCGCCCAGCAACAGGGAATCGCACTGGGAAAAATTCCGCGCGTTGGTCGCGCTCTTCTGAATTTTCACCAGGCCGCGATAGCTGTTCTGGCCGCGGCCGGCCGAGATGCCCTTCGAGACGATCGTGCTCCGCGTGTTCTTGCCGATGTGAACCATCTTGGTGCCGGTGTCGGCCTGCTGATAGTTGTTCACGACCGCCACGGAATAGAACTCCCCGATGGAGTCGTCGCCCAGCAGGATGCAGCTCGGATATTTCCACGTGATCGCCGAGCCGGTTTCCACCTGCGTCCAGGAAATTTTGGACTTCTTTCCTTTGCAGATGCCGCGCTTGGTCACGAAGTTGTAGATGCCGCCCTTGCCGTGTTCATCGCCGGGATACCAGTTCTGCACGGTTGAATATTTGATCGACGCATTGTCGAGCGCCACCAGCTCCACCACTGCGGCGTGCAACTGATGCTCGTCGCGCATGGGCGCGGTGCAGCCTTCGAGATAGCTCACAGAAGCGCCTTCATCGGCGACAATCAAAGTGCGCTCGAACTGCCCCGTGTTCGCCGCGTTGATGCGGAAATACGTGGACAACTCCATCGGACAGCGCACGCCTTTCGGGATGTAGCAAAACGAGCCGTCGCTGAACACCGCGGAGTTGAGCGCCGCGAAATAGTTGTCCGTGTACGGCACCACCGAGCCCAGATATTTTTTGATCAGGTCCGGGTGCTCCTGCACCGCCTCGGAGAACGAGCAGAAAATCACGCCCTTTTCGGCGAGTTGCTTCTTGAACGTGGTGCCGACGGAAACGCTATCAAACACCGCGTCCACCGCCACACCGGCCAGCCGTGCGCGTTCGCGCAACGGAATGCCCAGCTTTTCGTACGTCTCCAAAAGTTTCGGATCGACCTCGTCGAGGCTCTTCGGGCCGTCACCCTTTTTCTTGGGCGCGGAGTAGTACACCGATTTCTGGTAATCGATCGGCGGATAATGCACGTGCGGCCAGGTCGGTTCCTTGAGCGTGAGCCAGTGCCGGTAGGCCTTGAGCCGCCATTCCAGCAGGAAGGCGGGTTCGTTTTTCTTGGACGAAATCAGGCGGACGATGTCCTCGTTCAATCCCGGCGGCGCGGAATCCGTCTCCACGTCGGTGACGAAGCCATATTTATATTCCTTCTGAACCAATCCCTCAATTGTCTCGGTGGCTGTGCTCATCTTAATTCAAATCCTTCGGTAAAAATTCTTCCGCTCAATTATTCGGGCGCTTCGCCGCCGGCTTGCGGCCGCCGTTGCAGGCCGGGCAGCGGCCATGGATGGCGATGTCATAGCGCTCGGCCTTGAAGCCCTTCGGCAGAACGATGCCCGTCGCCGGCAAATCGACGTCAAACACGCCCTCGCAGGCGTCGCAATAAAAATGGCTGTGCTCCTGCATGTTCGGGCAGAAACGCGCGGCGCCCCGCTCCAGGGTCACCTGGCGGGCGAGACCGCATTCCACAAGCGCGTCGAGGCAATTGTAAACCGTGGCCATCGAGATCTCCGGCAGCTCGTGCTTGGCGCGAATGAAAACCTCCTCCGCCGTCGGATGATCGCGCTTCTTCAGAAGCACCGAATACACGTGCTCGCGTTGCGGCGTGAAACGAAAACCACGGTTCATCAACCGCTCGTTTAAACGGCGGTCGGCTTTTTGATTTCCGGGTTTCATGGTCGAAATAGTTTAGGCAAATTCCGGCCGGTGTCAATATTTGGAATAATTCTAAATTAAGAGGTCATTAGCTTCAGTTTCGCTTAATTTGCCGGCTTCAATTCCGGGCTGCCGGCGTTCCAACCGCCGCATTTTACAAATCCGTGACAATTCTTCTGCTTGCAGCTGGTTAAGGTCGGTTCAGAATTGCGCCGCCAACTCATGACCCGTCCGGATTCAGCTCAAAAATCGTCCTTCCTCTGGCAGGGCCTTCTGATTCTGCTGCCGGTGGCGGCGCTGGCGATCCTGGGATTGTCGGCGATCACGCGCGATCGCGCGGCGGTGCAGGAGGATGCCCGCCGTCGCGCGCACGAAATTCTCGCGCAGATTTCCGAGGGCCTCGGCCGTTCAGCGGCGGAACAATTGACCATTTTCGATCCGTTCTCCTACGAGTGGGGTCAATACTATGAATCCACCGTCATCGCGTGGCCGGATACGCTGGAAGTCGCAGCGGGGCGAGCCGACCGTCACCCGGCGGCCTCCCGAACGAATGAAGCCGCCCGGCAATATTTTGAAACGCAACTCAAGGCATGGAACACGGCGTTTCCCAATCTCAAACCGGAGGAGGCCTTTCCGCTGCAATTCACCTTCAAAAAGGACGGCGAACTCGACTGGCCGTTGACGTACGAGCACGCGCCATTGCCGCCCGCGTGGCTTTCCGGGTTGACCCCCGAACAGGCGCAAGCCTGGGCCGCGCTGGAACAAAGCGAACATGATCCGGCGCGCGCGGGCGATCTCGAGGGGCTGGTCGTGCGCTTTGTGGCAACGCATCCGCCACGCAAGGCGCAAGCCAACGCGGAGTTTCTGCGGCTCCGCCGTGAAACGGCGCTTCAACCCGCAGCGAGTGGAGTCACAAATTTACTCGCCTTCGCCCGGCTCCATCCGGACGTGCGCAGCCCTTCAGGGATACCGCTATCCAGTCTCGCTTTGGCCGATGCGCTCAATCGTGCAGGGCCGGGCGGTTTCACCAAAACTCTCTGGTACTGGATTACCGAGGAAGTCCTCATGCGCCCCAGCACGATGACGCCGCAACTGCTGGATCGCGTCGAGGAATTGACCGCCACCAATGCGCCGCTGGCGGCCGCGGCGGCCGGGTTGCGAAAGCTGTGGGATTCGCAGGAACACCTGCGGGAAATGGCACAACTCATTCGCGAGAGCGGCAAACTCCACGGAGCCACCATGGCGAACTTGTGGGTGGAAAACGAACAAGGCCGCTGGCTCTGCCTGTTGAACCCGCGCAAACGCGACCCAGCGGACAAAAGCCAAAGCGCGGACACCGAAGACAGCCCGGCAACCGAGGCCAATATTTTTCCGCAAGCGATGGTCGAACGCGCGTTTGCGCTCGCGGTGCGCAACTCGCAAATCGGCGTGCCGGATTATTTTGGGCTGTATGCGGAACTGGAAGGCGAGCCGCTTAATCTGAGCAATGATTCCGCTTCAACAGGGCGCCCCGCGCCGACCGATCAGGTGCTGGCGGAAGTAGCCGGCGTGCTGACGCAACCGGCCACGCTGATGGTGGATCCAAAGAGGGGTGAACCGCTCAAGACGGGCGTTGAGTTTGAGACGATGCCCGGCAAACCGCGCTTCGCGCTGCAACTGGCGCTCACGGATAAAAACCTTCTCTTCGCGCATCAGCGTCAGCGTCAGTTGATCTTCGGCTCCGTGATCGCGCTTTCCGCAGTCGCCGCGCTGGTGGGATTCATCGCGGCCCGCCGCGCCTATCGCCGCCAGCTTCGATTGAATGAACTCAAAAGTAATTTTGTTTCCAGTGTCTCCCATGAATTGCGCGCTCCGATCGCGTCCGTCCGCCTGATGGCCGAGAGCCTGGAGCGCGGCAAGGTTTCGGAGCCGGCGAAACACAATGAGTATTTCCGTTTCATCGTGCAGGAATGCCGCCGCCTGTCCGGGTTGATTGAAAATGTCCTCGATTTTTCGCGCATCGAACAAGGTCGCAAACAGTACGAATTTGAACCCACCGACCTCGCCGCGATGGCCAGCCAAACGGTCAAGGTAATGGAAACCTACGCCGCCGAACGCAATGTCACCCTGAGTTTCGAACCGGCGGTCAATCAGATTACCGGCAACGGCTATCAGGCGAATGTGGATGGCCGCGCCATCCAGCAGGCGCTCGTCAACCTGATTGATAACGCCATCAAACATTCGCCGGGCGGCGGGAAAGTTCTGGTGGGACTTCACGCGGAAAATGTCAGCGATGGCTCGCACAACTCATCGCGGGTGTGCCTGTCCGTGGAGGACCACGGAACGGGCATCGCGGCGGCGGAGCATGAAAAGATTTTCGAGCGCTTCTATCGCAGCGGCTCCGAGCTGCGGCGGCAGACGCAGGGCGTGGGCATCGGGTTAAGCATCGTCAAACACATCGTCGAAGCCCACGGCGGCCGTGTGGTGGTGCGCAGCGAGCCCGGCAAGGGCAGCAAATTCACGATTGAACTGCCCGCGCGCGTCGAAGCCAAAACGGACGTCGATTAAATACCCGTCATATGGAACGCATATTGATCATCGAAGACGAATTGCCGATGCGCACCGTTTTGCAGGATTTGCTCGAAGCCGAGGGCTATCGCGTGCTGGCGGCCGCCGACGGCCAGAGCGGTTTGCAACGCGCCATCGAGGAAAAGCCGGGGCTCATTCTGCTCGACATCATGATGCCGAAACTGGATGGCTACGCCGTGTGCGCGGAGTTGCGCCGGCTTTCTCATCCGGCAGCCATCCTGATGTTGACGGCGAAGGGCCAGGTGACGGATCGCGTGCAAGGGCTGGATGTGGGTGCGGATGATTATCTGGTGAAGCCGTTCAGCTCGGAGGAACTCGTCGCGCGCGTGCGGGCGATGTTGCGCCGGGTGCAGCGCCAGACGAAGGCCCCGGCGAAACTCGTCCTCGGCGATGCGCACATTGATCTCGTGAAACAAACCGCCACGCGCGGACGCGCATCACTGCACCTCACCGCCAAGGAGTTTGCGATGTTGCGGCTGATGGCCGAGTCGCCCGGCGAACCGGTGTCGCGCGAACGCTTTCTCGATGTCGTCTGGGGTTACGCCGCCTTTCCCACCACGCGCACCGTGGACAATCACATCGCCAGCCTGCGCGGAAAAATCGAACGCGACCCCGACGCGCCGCGGTGGATCAAAACGCTGCACGGCGTGGGTTACAAGCTGGAGTTGGAGTGACGGCACTTCGCCCACGGGGATTTTGCAAAAGCGTGACAATCGATGGGCAACGGTTTTGTAGGGTGAGGCTGGAATTATTGAGCTTATGAAAAAAATCTTTTTGAGCGCCGGCTTGGTCATGGCAGTGGCCGCCTCGTGTTTCGGAGCGACGAATGATGTTGCGAGCACGTTGCAGAGGGGATTGTTCGAGGAGGAAGCCAATCAGAATCTCACAGCCGCGATCCAGGCGTACAAGGCGGTTGCCAGCCAATACGACAAGGACCGCAAGCTCGCGGCGACGGCGATTTATCGTCTCGGCGAATGCTATCGCAAGCAGGGCGCAACCAACGAGGCGAGCGCGCAGTATGAAAGAATTTTGCGGGATTTTTCCGACCAGACCCAACTGGCGACGCTCAGCCGCAAGGAACTCAAATCACTGGGCAACACCTCATCCCCAGCGGTTGCACCTGAAACGGTGAGCGGCGGTGCGTCCTCGCCGCGCGTGGAACTACTGACGCTGGAAAGCCAGATCGCGGAGTTCAAAAAACTGCCCAAGGAACAACTGCGCGTCGCCATTCAGCAGAGCTTTCCCAATCCCGTGCTGACTTCGCTGATGCAAAAGCTCGCCGAATCCGAACAAAGTCTGAATGCGCTGAAGAAGGAATACGGCCCGCAAAACGCGGAAGTCCTGAAAATGAGCGAGGTCGTGGATACGGTAAGCCAGCAGATCAACACGCAAACGGAGGCGGCATTGCGCGGGCTCGAAATCAAACGCGATGTGTTGAAAAAAACGGCGGATGCCTTGCAGGCCGAACCTCGTCCGCGCGTGGCGGCGGGCGGCGATCCGCTGGCCACCAAGGGAACGGACCTGCTGACCGCCAGCGAGGCCGATGAAGTGAAAAAAATCCAGGCGATGATCAAAGACAGCCCTGATCTGATTAATGCGCAGAGCGATGGCTTCACCCCGCTACAGCGCGCGGCGATGCAAGGGCAACTCACCGTGGCGCAATTTCTCCTGGCGAATGGCGCCGAAGTAGATGCCAAAGACGCGCTCAATTCCAGCGGCAATACCGCCCTGCATTACGCGGCGATCCGGGGACACAAGGCCATGGCGCAACTGCTCCTCGACAACAAGGCGAGCGTTCGGGCGATAAACATCTCTCAGCGCACCCCGCTGCACTTCGCGGCGGCGAACGGCTTTCGCAGCGTAGCCGAACTTTTGATTTCGCGAGGCGCGGATGTGAATGCCAAAAACAGCACGGGCGCCACTCCGCTCATCCTGGCGGTGGCAAACGGTTTTCGGTCGGTGGCGGAATTGCTGCTCACGAACGGAGCCGACATCAATGTGAAGACATCGGAAATCGTCATAAGTCCGAATCAACGAACTGCCGGCTCGTCGCTCGTAGTGGCGGCCAACCGCGGGGAGCTGCCAATGATTCAATTACTGCTCACCAATCACGCGGATATCACGATCACCGACGACAAAGGGTGCACGCCTTTGCATGTGGCCGCGAAGTTGGGGAATGTGCCGGTGATGGCGGAGCTTTTGGCGCAGGGCGCGGACGTGGACCTGCGCGGGTCGGGTTCCGAAACACGCGGCTGGACTCCGTTGCTCATGGCGGTTAACGCCAATCAAAAGGAGGCGGTGGAATTTTTGCTCAAGAACAAAGCCGATCCGAACGCGCGCATCGGCACGCGCTATGGCGAGGGAGGCGATAATTATACAGCGCTGCTGATTGCCACTGCGCGGGTATTGCCGGAAATCGTGGACATGTTGTTGGAAGGCGGCGCGGATGCCAACCTGGGCAACGGTCTTCGGTATCCGCTCCTGAATGCAGTGAGCAACGAAAATCCGGCGGGACGCAAACAAATGGTCCAGTCGCTCGTGAGCCACGGCGCCCGGGCGGACGTGCGTGATGCCAACATCGCCACGCCGTTGCAGCTTGCGGCATTGCGAGGCGACGCCGACGCCGTCGCGGCGGTGCTGGCCGGGCATCCTGACTTGAATGCCCAGGACAAAAATGGCAACTCCGCACTCCATTTTGCGCTCTACGTCAGCCCAAGCTTCAACGTGACCGAGGTGGTCAAGCTGCTGCTGGAGGCGGGCATCAATCCCAACCTGCGCGACAAAGACGGGACCACCGCGCTGCATCTGGCGGTTACCAAAAATAAACGCGACCTTGCGGAATTGCTGCTCGCCAGCAAGGCGAATCCCAATCTCCAAAACAATCAGGGACAGACGCCGCTGGATATCGCGCAACAGAATGCCAGTTCGCCTTTCGGAGGAATCGGGACGCTGAATATCGTTCCCGGCAGTGGCATGCTGTCTCCCAATCAAACCGGCACCTATTCAATTCCGGGGAACACTTCACCAGCCTCGCCGACCACGAACCAAGCGCCGCAGAGCATGGCCGAGATCCTGCGCGGGCACGGCGCCATCGACGATTTGCAGCGGACGAACCAAATCAGTGTCTCGCGTTCGTCGGTGAATTATTCCGCGCCGGTGTTCATCAAAGGCACCATCGACTGGAATGAGTTCACGCTGTATGAATTGCTCGCCGTGCAGTATCGGCTTTTGACGGGAGGACCTGTGGGCTCGCGCAATGCCGTGACTCCGGAAAAGGGAAATTTCCCAGACTTTGCGCACGTTCGTATCCGGCGGCCATCCGCGACGTCCGGGGAAAGGAGCGAGCAAACCATCGACGTAGCTGCCGCGTTCGAATCGGGGGACTGCGCCGCCAACGTGCCCTTGCACTGGGGGGACATCGTGGAGATTCCCGAATTGGAACACGTACTCAGCGAGCAATGGCACGGGCTCGCGTTCGAAGCCAGCGAGACTTTGAAAAAGTGTCTCTCCGGCGAGGCGCAACTGATTATCAAAGGCCGCACGAACACGATCTCCCTGTCCTTGCAGCCGCCGACGATGGCCACGTTTCTGGCAGCCGAGATCGTTCGCAACTCGAAGCAACTCCTATCCTCGTCGGATCTTTCGCGCATCAAAGTCATTCGCCGCGATTCGGTCACAGGCGAGACCAGGGAATGGATTCTGGATTGCAGCGACCGGTATCATCTGCCCGACCTTATTATTCGCGCGGATGACCGCATCGAGGTGCCGGAGAAAATGGGCGTGGCGGCATCCGGGCCGTTGCTATCGCAGCCGTTTCAAAGCGGAGCCATACCCGCGCAAGCATCCCGCCCCTCAAGGAGCCAGCCCAATCCCAAAGCGCCCAACACTCCCGCCCTTGAGGACGACGACCAACCAAAAAATCCCGGCTTCGGCCGTTCGATGCCAAGCCGGACGTTGCGATTGCCGACACCAAAAGCTCCCGACCAACTTTATCTCGAAAGTGACGGGTTGCTTTACTCTCCCAACGCCGAAGATTCGCAATTGCTCTCGTCCGACTATCAACGCGACAAATCCGCGCCCACGCGTCAGGGCCAGGCGTGGGAACAACGCGCCACGGCTGATATCGAAGGCCGGGGCGGCAATACCGCGGTGTGGACCGGTAAGGAAATGATCGTGTTCGGCGGCGAAGGCATGGGCGTGAGCTACGACAATGGCGCGCGCTTCGACCCGCAGCAGAACGCCTGGGAAATGTTGCCGAGAAAAAACGGACCTTCCTCGCGCACCGGCGGCACCGCGGTATGGACCGGGAAGGAAATGATTGTGTGGGGCGGCTTCGGCGGGCGACTCGGCAACGATACGAATCGCGACGACGGCGCCCGTTATTATCCGGCGGATAACATCTGGAAACCGGTCACGACCGAGGAGGCGCCCGAAGCCCGTTTCGATCACAGCGCGGTGTGGACGGGCAAGGAGATGTTAATCTGGGGCGGCTACACCGATTCTCGCAGCCGGTATCAAGGCGCCTACAGTCCGGCACAGTTGAACAGCGGCGGACGTTACAATCCTTCGAAGGATTCGTGGCAGCCGATCACCACCAAAGGCGCGCCGTCGAAGCGATTTGCCAACGGCGCGGTGTGGTCCGGCAAAGAGATGCTGATCTGGGGCGGCGCCGATGCGACCAAGGCGCTGGGCGATGGCGCGCGTTACAATCCCATCAAGGACACGTGGAAACCGATCAACGCCAAAGGCGCGCCCGGTGCGCGGAGCGGATTGGTCGCGCTCTGGACGGGCAAGGAAATGATCGTGTGGGGAGGCGGCACCCGCGACAACGGACCGCAGGCCGTTTGTTTTCAGGATGGCGCGCGTTACAACCCCGATACAGACACGTGGAAGCCGATGTCGCGGACCGGCGCGCCGAAGGGCCGCGTGATTGCCACCGCCGTGTGGACGGGAAAAGAGATGATTATTTGGGGTGGGGTGAACGACGCGGAATCCCGGGGCGTCAGTGACTCGAATCGTTATATCGGCACTGGCGCCCTTTATAATCCGGAGACCGATACGTGGACGCCGATTACAAACGTGGGAGCGCCTTCACCCCGGCTCGCGAGCGGCGTGTGGGACGGGGAGGGTTTGCTGCTCTTCGGCGGCTACAATGGAATGCATCTGAACGACACGTGGTTTTTCTCGCCGAAGGAAACACTTTATCCGTACGTAAAAAAAGCGAGTCCGGCTCAGTGACATGAGAGAGGCAGGTTCCGAAGGGGACGACTGAAGGTGAAGGTTTTCGACCGTCCCTTTCGTCCGGTCATCACTTAAAATTTTTCTCGCGAAAAATTGCGCGTGAGGCTATAGCCTCGGGCCGATGCTCAACTACATCTGGCTCGGCCTGGTCGTGCTCGCCGTCATCATCGGGGGTTGCACCGATCATCTCAAGGAAGTCGCCGACAAGAGTTTCGAGATGGCCGAGATCGCGGTCATGAAGATTTCCCTGCCCCTGGTCGGCATCATGGCGCTGTGGCTGGGCATCATGCGCCTCGCGGAACGCGCGGGCCTGGTGGCGCTGCTGGCGCGGGCGTTGCGGCCGCTGATGGTGTGGCTTTTCCCCGACGTGCCGCCGGATCATCCCGCGATGGGCTCGATGCTGCTGAACATGGCCGCGAGCATTCTTGGCCTGGGCAACGCCGCCACGCCGCTGGGGTTGCGCGCGATGAAGGATCTTGAATCCCTTAACCCGCGCCCGGGAACCGCCACCAACGCGATGTGCACGTATCTCGCGATCAATACCAGTTCGATTCAATTGATTCCCGCGACCGCCATCGCCGTGCTGGCGGCCAATCATTCCACGAATCCCACCGCCATCGTCGGCACGTCCATCATGGCGACGAGTTGCGCCGCGATAGCGGCAGTGACTTCCGCGAAGCTGCTGAGTCGTTTACCGTTTTTCGCGCTGCCACCCGCGCCCGCTTCGGTGAAAGTCACGACGGAGCCAGCAGCGACCACGACGACCGCGACTGCGGCTCCCGACAAATCGCCGGTGAAAGAAGCTGTTGGTCTTCAGCCTTTGCAATGGTGGGGCATGCTGATACTCGTGGCGTTCCTTGCCTTCTTTGTGGGCCTGTTCATCCGTCTCGCGTTTCCCGCCGTTTTTGGACTGCCAATGTCGGAGGAAGTCGCGAAGCAAACCAACTTCGTCCGCATCGTCGGCGCGGTATCAAAACTCTCGATTCCCTTTCTGCTCTCCGTCTTTCCGCTCTACGCGATGCTGCGACACGTGAAGGTGTATGAGGAATTTGTGGAAGGCGCGCGCGAAGGGTTCGACGTTGGCATTCGCATCATCCCTTACCTGGTGGCGATCATGGTGGCAATCGGCATGTTTCGGGGAGCGGGCGGCATCGACATCATCAGCCGGGCGCTCGATCCCGTGATGGTCGCGCTGCATTTCCCGCCGCAGCTATTGCCGATGGTATTGATGCGCCCGCTCAGCGGCAGCGGCACGCTGGGAATGTTTGCCGAACTCGTGCAGCAGATGGGTCCCGACAGCCTGGTCACGCGGATGGGCGGCACCATTTACGGCAGCACGGAAACCACCTTTTACGTGCTCGCCGTTTACTTCGGCTCGGTCGGCATCAAACGCACGCGTTACGCCCTGTTGTCGGGATTGACCGCCGATATCGTCGGCGTCATCGCCTCGGTCGTCATTTGCCGGATTGTATTTGGATAAATCATTACCGTTCGCCGATTTTCGAAAATTCCACGCGGCTCGAACGGCCGTCCTTCCTGGCTCTTCCAAGAGACGCCAATTTCGGGGTGGCGAATGACAGAAAGCGCAAAGCTCGCGTTCGCCGGAACGCAGATAAATAGGGGATGCAGCGCGAATCTGCCGACGCCCAAAACCACAACTGCGGAAAGAAACGAACATCGCGAGAGTATGTGCTCGTAAGAGGCCCCGGTTATCGGTGCCTGGCATACAAGGACTTGGACGGAACGTGGCGCAGTGCTTTCGGCGACCAAACCATGCACGACGTCCAGGAGTGCATCGCTCCGCCTCAGGAAATTCCACCCATGAACGCGGCGCGAAAAAAGACCACGTAACCGAGCGACAACATGCCTGTCCCTGTCACCTCTGCTTCACCGCCATACCATGCGAAACCTGCCAAAATCCTTTTTGGGGACGCTGGCGGCGATTGCGCTGGTTGCCGGTGGCATCGCGGCGTCTCCGGCAAGCGATGTGGCGGTTGCAGCGGCCCGCACCAATGAGACGGCGGTTATCAGTTCAGATTCGGCGACGAACCACAAGGCGCTTACCGGTTTCTTTTCCTCGCCGCATCCGGCGTGGTTGACGGACTTGTCCGTCGGTGTGCGCCAGAGTTACGACGACAACGTTTTCCTCGCGGGCGCCGATGCTCAATACCTTCCCAAAAAGTATGTTGTGCCGCCCGGCAGTGTGGCGGCGCTGAAAGACCTATCTTCGTGGGTGACGACAGTTTCACCCAAGGTCGCCATCAACGTGGCGCCGTTGCTGGGCGGGGAAAATCTGGATGTCCTCAGCCTCAGTTACGCTCCTGAGTTCGCAAATTACTACGACACGCCGAGCGAAAACTACAACGCCCAGCGATTTGGCACGGCCATCAAAGGCCATGTCGGAGCGTTCTCACTTTGCCTGGATAATAATTTCGCCGCCATCGATGGAAATTCAGTGGCCCCCACTTATCCGGGAGGGTTCTACAGCGCGATCGCCATCGCCACGCCCCGGGAACGACGCGAACAGATCCAGGACCGTTCCGCCATCGCGTTTCGCTACGATGCGGAAAAGTGGTTTTTGCGCCCCGCTGCGTCGCTGCTGCTTTACGACATGGAGACTGAGTTGGTGAACGTGACGGGATACCAGAATTATTGCGACCGCTACGACGTGAACGGCGGCGCCGATTTCGGCTGGAAGTTGAAGCCGGAAATGGCCGTAACCCTTGGCTATCGCTACGGATATCAATACCAGGAGCAATTTAGCTTCACGCCTTACAGTTCGCCCAGCCACTATCAGCGGCTCCTCTTCGGCTTCGAGGGAACTCCCTGCAAATGGCTCGAGGTGAAGGTCGCCGGCGGGCCGGATTTTCGGGATTATGCCCCCGACACGCTCACCCACATCACTCCCGTCACCGACAAAAATCCCGTCAAATATTATGGCGAAGCGACCATCGCGGCGAAAATTTCATCGTACGATTTGCTAACCTTCAAATCCAAACAGGTTCAATGGGTATCGAGTCTCGGCAAAGTCCCGTATTACGACAGCTTGCTGGACCTGGGGTATCGCCGGATCGTCACGTCGCACCTCAACGCCGAACTCGGCGGCAAATTGTGCATGGCGGATTATGCAAGCGGAAACCTGCCGGCCTGCCGCCGCGACGACTGGCAGTACACGATATCCGCCAGCCTCACCTATAACTTCAATGCACACCTCATGGTGAATCTGGCCTATTCGCTGAATTTGGGCCGTAACGCCCAGGAAAACGTCGCTCTCCCGCAGACTCGCGAATACAACCAAAACCTGGTGTCCTGCGGGCTCGGTTTGAAGTTCTAACGCTGACGCGCAGGCGCAAAATCCTATCCGACCGCCAGCTCCTGCGGACCCTTCCCGCCATTAATAAGGAAGAGCACCGCCATGCGGACAGCGAGACCGTTGGTGACCTGTTCCAAAATTACGGAGCGAGCACCGTCGGCGATATGGCTGTCGATTTCCACACCGCGATTGATCGGGCCGGGGTGCATGATCAACGCGTCGGGCTTTGTTCGCTTCAACCGTTCGCTGTTCAAGCCGAACACGCTCGCGTATTCGCCCAGGCTGGGAAACATCGATTTGCGCTGACGCTCGTGCTGGATGCGCAGGAGGTTGATGATATCCGCGTCGCGTATCGCCTCGTCCACATTGTGCGTCACACGGCAACCCATCTCCTCGAACACGCGCGGCACCAGCGTCGACGGGCCACAGAGCGTGACCTTCGCGCCAAGCTTCGTCAGCGCCCAGATATCGGAGCGGGCGACGCGGCTGTAGAGAATGTCGCCGAGGATGGTGACATTGAGTCCTTCGATGCGTCCCTTTTTTTCCCGGATCGTAAAGGTGTCGAGCAACGCCTGCGTCGGGTGCTCGTGCGCGCCATCGCCGGCGTTGATGACGCTGCCCTTCAGCACGCGCGAAAGAAAATGCGGCGCGCCCGACGCGCTATGGCGGATGACGATGATATCGACATTAAGCGCTTCGAGATTGCGCGCGGTGTCCTTGAGCGACTCGCCTTTTTTCAGCGACGAGGCCTCGGCGGTGAAATTGATGATGTCCGCGGAAAGGCGCTGTTCCGAAAGCTCGAAGCTCGTGCGCGTGCGCGTGGAGGGTTCGACGAACAGATTGACGACCGTCTTGCCGCGCAACGCGGGAACCTTTTTGATCGCGCGCTCGCCGACGGCCTTGAACGCGCGGGCGGTGTCGAGCACGGTGGTGATTTCCTCGGCGGTCAGCGATTCGATATCCAGCAGATGTTTGCGATGCCAGCTCATCAGGTTACTTTCGTTGGAGCACCACTTCGTCTTCACCGCCGGCTTCGGCGAATTTCACTTTGACCTTCTCGGCGGGCGCGGTCGGAACATTCTTGCCGACGAAGTCGGCTTTGATCGGCAGCTCGCGATGACCGCGATCGATCAACACGGCGAGCTGGATGCAGCGCGGCCGGCCGAAATCGTTCAGCGCGTCCATGGCGGCGCGAATCGTGCGCCCGCTGAAAAGGACGTCGTCCACGAGCACCACCGTTTTGCCGGTGACGTCGAAAGGTATAACCGTCGGCTGCACGTCCGGCGCAATGCGGCGGTCAAGATCGTCTCGATGCATGCTCACATCGAGACTGCCGGTCTGGACCGGATGACCCCAGATGCCGGCGAGCAACGTACCCAGACGGTTGGCGAGCGGCACCCCGCCCCGCTGAATGCCGACGAGCGCGACATCCTGGCCCGCTTCGTTTCGCTCGGCAATTTCGTGGGCGATGCGCGCCAGGGCGCGCTGGATGGCGGGGCCGTTTAAAAGGACGGATGAATCAGGCATGACTGTCTCCCGTGGGAAAATGAAGCCGCGCATCGAAGGGCCGCGCAGCGGATGAAAAGCTTTGGAAAAGTGATCCTGCGACCGGCAGGGGCAGCCGGTCAGCGGGCGTTGAACACCGAAAATCAAACGTCGTCATAGTTCCTTGGCCGCCTCACAGGGCCGCCTTAAAGGACCGAAAAATCGAAACCGAAAATTCTAGCTCTTGGAAGACTGCCGGGTTTTACGCCATTTGGAACGGTGTTTGATGATCCAATCTGTCAGGGCACGCTCAAAACCGATATCGCGACCCGCTTTTTCAGACTCAATCCACTTGTGTTTGAGGATTTCCTCACGTTCCGCCTGAAATTCCCGATAGAGCGAGGACTTCTTCAGCAAATCATTTGCTGACGCTGGCTCTTTGGTTTGGTCAGACATAAAGACTCATTCAAATTACTACCGAAAGCTATTTTAGCAAAGGCTTTGCCAATGACAATCTTTATCTCCCTGCGTCAAGCCAGATTACGACGCAAGGCATCGGCAATTTCAATAAAAGCGCGGCCTGGCGCGGCGGTGGGCGCGGAGACCGTCACCGGCAAGCCGCGATCGCCGCCCTCGCGGATTTCGGTAAAGATGGGCACCTCGCCCAGGAACGAGACATTCTGCCGGGCGGCTTCGTGACGTCCGCCGCCGTGGCCAAAAATCTCCACCCGCTCGCCGTTGGGAGTGGTGTAGTAACTCATGTTTTCGACGATGCCCAGGATCGGCACGTTCACCTTTTGAAACATCGCGATGCCCTTGCGCACGACCCCGAGCGACGCCTCCTGCGGCGTGGTCACGATGACCCCGCCGTCGAGCGGCACGGTTTGACAGAGGGAAAGCTGTGCATCGCCGGTTCCGGGCGGCAAATCGACGAGCAGAAAATCGAGGTCGCCCCAGACCACGGAGTTGAAAAACTGCTGGATGGTTTTCATGATCATCGGCCCGCGCCAGATGACCGGCTGGTCGCCATCCACGAGAAAACCCATGCTCATCAACTTCACGCCGTGATTTTCGGGCGGCACCATCTTCGTTTCGTCCTCGGTGATGGTCGGCTTGCGATGCACGCCCATCATCAGTGGAATGCTCGGCCCGTAGATATCGCAGTCCAGCAAACCGACCCTGGCTCCGAGATGGGCCAGGGCGCAGGCGAGATTCACGGACACGGTGGATTTGCCGACGCCGCCCTTGCCGCTGGCGACCGCGATGATGCGCTTCAGACCCGGAACGCGGTTTTGGCCGCTCCACGGATTGGCCGGAGCGGCTGCGCCGCCGGCGGGCTGCTGCACCTGCACGGTGGCTTCCTTCAAACCCGGCATGGACTTCAACGCGCGTTCGCTCTCCGCCTTCACCTGCTGGGCTACTTCCGGCGCCCCGCTGGTGAGCGTGATCCGCACCGTCGCCGCCGCGCCTTGAATGAGAATTTCCTTAACGAGACCGAACGAAACGATATCGCGGCTGTAGCCGGGATATTTCACCGTCTTGAGGGCGTTTTTAATGTCGTCTTCCGTGAGCATGTGTTTGCGCGCTGTTGAATCACGCAATGTAGGTGGCTCAAGGGCGATGTCAAAAGCGTATTTGGCGGGCCTTTTTTTCACCGCGGAGAAGCGGAGGCGCGGAGGGAGAATAAAATTAACGATCTGCTGAGGTGATCGATATTCTTCGCATCCTGGTGGTTCAATTTTGGCAGCGCGGGCTTTGACCGGTTGACGCGGGCGTGGTAACGTCGGCTCACCGCATGAAACACTCACCCACCATTGGCGAATATCTTATTCAACGGCTCCACGCGCATGGCGTCCGGCATGTGTTCGGGATTCCGGGTGACTATGTGCTTCATTTTTACGACCAGCTTTCCAAGAGCAAGCTGCGGCTCATCAATACCTGCGACGAACAGGGCGCCGGCTTCGCCGCCGATGCCTACGCCCGCGTGCACGGCCTGGGCGCGGTGTGCGTGACGTATTGCGTGGGCGGTTTGAAAATTGCCAACACGACGGCCGAGGCCTATGCAGAGAAGTCGCCGGTGGTGGTCATCAGCGGCGCGCCGGGCGTGAAGGAACGCGAGCGCAATCCCCTGCTTCATCACAAGGTGCGTGATTTCGACACGCAGAAAAAAGTGTTCGAGCAACTCACCGTTGCCTCCACCGTGTTGAGCGATCCGCAGACGGCGTTTCAGGAGATCGACCGCGTGCTGCACGCCGCGTTGCGCTACAAGCGGCCGGTGTATATCGAGCTGCCGCGCGATGTCGTCAATCTGCCCGGCAACGCCGCGCACAAGACGGCGGAGATTCACGAACGCAGCGATGCCAAATGCCTGCGCGCCGCGCTGGCGGAGGCGGGGGCATTGATCAACGCCGCGAAGCAGCCGGTCATCCTCGCGGACGTGGAGATTCATCGGTTCGGCCTGCAGGATCAGGTGGTGAAATTCGCCAAGAAAAACAACATTCCCGTGGCGGCCACGGTGCTCGGCAAATCGGTGATCGGTGAGGAGCATCCGTTTTACATCGGCCTCTACGAAGGCGCGATGGGGCGCGACGATGTCCGGCAATATGTCGAGGGCAGCGACTGCGTGATTCTGCTTGGCGCGTTCATGACCGACATCAACCTCGGCATCTACACGGCGCGCCTGGATCCCGTCCGCTCGATTTATGCGACGAGCGAAAAGCTGCTGATTGGTTATCACGGTTACGAAGAGGTGCGGTTCAAGGATTTTGTCAAAGGACTCGCGAACCTGAAATTGCGTCGCCGCAAACTGGGCCGCATCCCGCAACCGAACCGCAACGTGCGCGCCCTCAAAAAGACCGCGAATCCCGGGCGGAAGCTGACGGTGAAACATTTGTTCGAGCGCCTCAATTCCTTCCTCTCGGCCGACACACTGGTCGTCGCGGACGTCGGCGATGCCTTGTTCGGCGCGGCGGATTTGTATATCCGGGACCGCACGGAATTTCTCAGTCCCGCGTATTACACCTCGATGGGATTCGCGGTGCCCGCGAGCATCGGCGCGCGAATGGCCGCGCCCAAACTGCGCCCCCTTGTGCTCGTCGGCGACGGCGCGTTTCAAATGACCGGCATGGAGCTGGCGACGATCGCGCGCTACAAACTGAATCCAATTGTCATCGTGCTGAACAATCGCGGTTACGGCACGGAACGTCACATGCAGGACGGCCCCTACAACGACGTGGCGCCGCTGGCCTACAGCAAGCTCCCGGAGATTTTTGGCGCAGGCCGGGGATTCATTGTGGAAACCGAAGGCCAGCTCGACGAGTCACTGACGGAAGCGGCGGCCTGGACGAAAAGCTTTTGCCTGCTGGAAGTGCGGCTGGAGCAACTGGATCGTTCCCCCGCGCTCGACCGCCTCGCCAGCCGGCTGGCGAAGCGGCTGCGCTAAACCTTTTTCCGCGCGGTGATGCCGTGCCAGAAGCCGAGCCGGTTGCCGGTGACGCCGAGGAGCAGTCCGCAGAAGGCGTTGGCGATGGAAAACGGGAATTTCTTCCACGGCAGATAATCGTAGGACGTGGGGAAAGTCTGGATCTCGATGTCCGTCAGCCCCATGGGCGCGAGCATGTGGCGCAATTCCGCCGGCGTATAGCTCTTGGTGCCGACGCTTTCCATGTGATGCCACAGGACATCACGGAACGTGCGAAATGGATTGCCTTTCAGCAGCCCATATTTCACCCA
This sequence comes from Limisphaerales bacterium, assembly GCA_044223735.1. Lineage (GTDB taxonomy): Bacteria > Verrucomicrobiota > Verrucomicrobiia > Limisphaerales > UBA8199 > JBGALR01. Next base: position 41,496 of record JBGALR010000046.1, read on the forward strand.
GTGATGGAAGGAGCAAAGCGAATTGCGATTATAGAGCATGATCTTCATCTCGCCGCCGGGGCGGATGACGCGCACGAGTTCCCGGATGGATTTCTCGGTGTCCGGCGTGTGATGCAGCACACCCCAGGAATAGCCGAGGTCGAAGCGATCCGAATCAAAGGGAAGCTTTTCAGCATCCGCCACCTTGATGACTTCCGGGCTGGGCAGGCCGTAGATCTCGATGCGGTGCGTCAGGTTTCGCAGCGCTTCCTCGGTGAGGTCCACGCCGGAGGCAACGGCCCCGGCCCGCAGCCATTGAATGAAATCCGTGCCGGCGCCGAAGCCGACTTCGACGACGCGTTTGCCATGGTAACGGGTGAACTGGGCGAAGGCATGGATGCACGCCTGGTCCCGGTAACGCCAGTCTTCGATCTGCTCGAAGTATTCGCGGGTGTATTTCTCCGACTGCGTGTGCCAGGTATCGCACGAGGCGCGATTCCAATACGCTTTGACTTCGGCTTTTAGATTGTTGTCAGTGACTTCCGGCATGGCGGCAGGGCACGGGATTTATGATGATTCTTCGCCAAAATACTACGCCATGGGCGTTGGCGGGCAAGGAGAATTGCGGGCCGGGGCGCGGCGGGCGTGCCGGATTGACCCATCCGGTAAAAGTTGGTATAGGTTTAGGGTGAGGTAACCGGGAAAGCTCCGGCTTCGGGCCGAGGGATAATTCGCATCGTTACGAACTTATTTTCCACACATAATACTCGCGGAATACTCCGCAGACGAAACGCGCGCCTGGTGCGACGGTTGATGGCCTTGTCGATCGGCCTGCTCTGCGGTGTCGCGGCAGCGCAGCCCTGCGTATCGCCCCCGGCCGGACTCGCGGCCTGGTGGCCGGCGGAGGGGGGCGCTGGTGATGCCATTGGCACGAATGCCGGGATCGCCCTCGGCGGAGTCAGTTACGCCAGCGGGAAAATCGGGCAGGCCTTCAGCTTCAGCGGCGCGTCCGGCAACTGCGTGCGAATTCCTTACGCGGCTTTGCTTGGATCTTCAACTTACACCCTTGAAGCGTGGATCAACCCAATGGTGCAAATCATTGATCCCATTGGTCAAAAGGTGTTGATTGGGCAGAACGTCGGCCGCGCACAATTGGTGGCGAAGCCGGGCACCACCGGCGCAAAGATCGTTTTTCAATTCAATGCCTCGGGTTCGTGGCAGTCAGTCCAGAGTCTGAACGAGATACCGCTCAACCAGTTCACCCACGTAGTCGCGACCTGGGATGGAGCCACCCAGCGTTTGTATATTAATGGCGTTTTGAGCGCTCACGGAGCGGCAGCCGCGCCGACCGACTCCGGCTGCGACTTTTTCATCGGAGGTATTCAATCGACGGCGGGCGGCGCGGCCTGCCAGTACAGCGGCCAGTTTTTTCAGGGATTGATCGACGAAGCGAGTTATTATCAACGGGCGTTGTCCGACAGCGAAATTCAAGGACTCTACAACGCCGGTGCGGGCGGAAAATGCCTGGGGCCGCCGATCATTGTGGCGCAGCCGGCGAACCAGACCGTAACCCTTGGGGGAAACGCGGCGTTCAGCGTCGGCGCCACCGGTTTCGCGCCGCTCAGTTATCAGTGGTCCTTCAACGGAACCAATGTCGAAGGTGCTTCCTCCACCTCGTTAACGCTCACCAATGTGCAGACCGGCCAGGGTGGCGTTTATGTCGTGGTGGTGACGAATGCCTACGGATCGCTGCGCAGTTCCAACGCGCTTTTGACCGTCAATCCGCCCGCGACGAATGCGTCACCCTCCGGCCTCATCAGCCTGTGGTCCGGTGACGGCAGCGCGGAGGATTCGCCGGGAGGCAACAACGGCACCGCGCTCGGCGGGGCCGCCTATCTCGCGGGTCAGCATGAGCAGGCATTTCTTTTCAACGGCGCTGTTGGCAACTGCATCCGCATTCCGTACGCGGCCAATCTCTCTACGCCGAACTACACCGTCTCGGCCTGGGTAAAGCCTTTGGCGCAGATCAGCGGCGGAATAAATCAAGTCGCGCTGTTCGCGCAAAATTCCGGGCGCGTCCAGTTGGTGGCCCAATCCGGAACGACGGGGGTGCGGGTGACCTTCCAATTTAATTCCCCCGCCAACTGGCAAATCCTGCAGAGCCAGGGTGAAATACCCATCGGCCAATTCAGTCATGTGGCCGCCACGTGGGACGGCACGACGGAGCGCCTTTACCTCAACGGGGTATTGAGCGCGCAGCGCGTTGCGTCCGCGGCGCCCGGCGATTCGGGGTGTGACTTTTTCATCGGGGGCATCAATTCGACGGCTGGCGGTGCGGGCTGCCAGTACAGCGGTCAGTTTTTTCAAGGGCTAGTCGATGAAGTCAGCTATTACGGTCGCGCCCTCTCCGCGCCCGAAATTCTGGGCGCGTTTCAAGGGCAACTACCGCCGCTCAACGTATCGCTGACCGGAACGTTCGGCCGCGTGCCGCTGGGCCAAAGCAAAACCAACGACATCGTTTTTACCAATCTCGGGACGAACGATCTGGCCGTGGCGCCGTTGCAATTGAGCGGCGGGACTTCGGCCTTCCAAATCCTGCAGCCGGCCGGTGGTTTTATTTTGCATCCCGGCCAGGCCAATGCGGTTACCGCCCGGGTGCGCTTCGCGCCGGATGCGCCGGAATCGTTTAATGCGATCCTCACCGGCGTCTGCGCGGCCAATTCCGTGCAAGTGCCGCTCACCGGGCTGGGGTTGAATACGCGGACGTTCGCGCTGGATTTGCAGAAGCGCACTCCGGGCACCGGCCAGATCAACGTGACCCGACAGGTTTTTTCCGGAAGCCAGCTCGCGGTGATCATCATGGACGTGTGGAACTCGCATCCCGATCCGGAAATGGCCGCGCGCGGAACGGCGCTGATTCCGTGGATGAATCAGGTGCTCGATGCGGCGCGGTCGCTGGGCATCACGATTATCTTCTGTCCGAATGAAGTCGCGCTGCCGGCGGGCGCCAACACGCAGGCCTTCACCGGACTTCCCAACCAGCCGGGCATCGACAACGGTTTCAACCCGCCGCTGCCGCCCTACACCGCCGCCGGATGGGGCGACATGGTGCCCGTGGCGTACGACGCGGCGTACGGCCCGCGCTTCCGCGGTTGGAGCAGCCAGCATCCGGATTTGGTGGTCAAGCCGGGAGACCTCGCCAGCACTTCCGGCCAGCAGATTCATAATTACTGCGCGGCCAACGGCATCACCCATTTGATCTACATGGGCGCCGCCGGCAACATGTGCGTCTGTTACACGCGCGAGACGAGCATGATCCCCATGAAACGTTACCATGGCCTGGAACCGATCATGGCGCGGGACCTTACCGATTCGATGACCTTGAACGGCCGCAAGCAGACGGGTGGCAACAACAGCGGAAACAACGTGGATCTCACGATGACACCGGACCGGGGCCACGCCCAGGTGGTTGCACACAATGAAACTTATGTGTGCTCTTCGATCGACGCGCGCCAGCTCCTGCAATACTGGCCCGCCGCCGCCTATGCGAGTTTGGTGGCCGGCGAACCGTCCCTGTTGTGCTGCTGGCAAATGGACGCGGGCGTCAGCTACCAGGAAATCCTCGATCTCAAACGCACGCAAAGTTGCTGGTGGAATCGCGATGATAACAATCAGATCGCGGGGCTCACGTTCGGCGTGGGCGGCGCCATTACCAACGACCCCGGCGCAGCGGTGCAATTCTCCGGCTCCACCCTGCTCGCCAGCCCAATCTATCGTGATGACATTCCAACGAACAGCCCGCTCGCCAGTCTTAGCTCTACCAACTTCACACTGGAACTGTGGGTTCAACCCGCACTGCTCGGCAGCAATCAATGGTTTTTTGCGCACGACAATGGATCCGCCGTCGGCATCGATGTTCTCCTGGGCCTCAACTCGAACAACCGTTTTCAATTCATCGTCGGCAGCAATCCAAACCACACTGATATCGGCGACCTCGTCCAAAGTCAGGTGATCGTCATGCCGGGCGACCTGGCGGCCAGGCGCTGGTTTCATATCGTGGCCGTTCACGACGTCGGCGCGGGGATGGTATCGCTTTACATCGACGGCAGCCTGGAGGCCCAGACGACGCACGCGTGCGCGCCGGTTCGCCTGAGCGTCGCTCCCCATCTCGGCAGTCGCGGGAGTTGCACGCTGGGAGGAACGCGATATTTGACGAATCGCGGATTTGAGTTTCTCCACGGCTCACTCGATGAAGTGGCCCTTTATTCGTCCGCACTTTCCGGCGAAACAATTTCCCTTCATCACCAGACCGCCCAGCCGCATTCAGCCGGGAATTTTGCCCTGACTTCCGTGCGTCAACCCGGGCAGATCGTGCTTCGCTGGCCCGCCTGGCCACTCGGATATCTTCTCCAAACGAGCACCGACCTGTCGCATTGGGAGGATTCCACACTGCCCATCCAGGAAACGAACGGCTGGCGCCAGACGTTTATGCCGCTGACAAACGGCCAGCAGTTCTTCCGGCCGCGAAGCCCGTGAAAATCACAGATCTTTCCTCTCATTTTTTAAAACTGGCTTTGGCGGCCGGCACGCAAAAGCCAGTTTTAAAAAATGAGATTGGTTATTGGTTGCCCGTTACCCGGGGCGGCGTTCGTTATGAACTTGCCCCGGGCTATCGTCGCGTCGTCCCTTCAGGACTTCGAGCAGGCCTGGCGGCAACTGAGGGAGCGTGAATACGCACGTCGTTTAAGATGGAATTCCCAGCTCTGAGTGCGCCAGGTGAAGACCAAAAATCTTCACCCCACAAAACCTTTATCAATGGACGGCGCGGGAGTGATCATCAACACCATCAAAAGTCATAACTGCTATCGTCAATATCGCGCTGTCTGCGTTCTTGCTCGTCTTTCTCGTTGGCAAGCTGCCGCTGCCTCCGCTGCTCCTCCAGCTCCGCCATCTCTCGATCAAGCTTCGCGATTTGTTCCGGTGTAAACCTCAACTCTTCCGGAATCGGCGCGCCGCAGAAGCCACAATGTGTCAGCCGCCGATTGTAGAGATCTCTTTGGCACTTAGGGCAGAGGAAACTCATAACGCATAATTTCTTCTGAAAACCCGATTCCGCAGTCGCGGGAAACCTGACGCATGGCTAGCCACCAACTCGCTCATAATTCTGGGAGATACTTCCGCAACACTTCCAGCTCGCCAATCTTCCACCAATACTCGACCTGCTGCTTTGGCGCATGATGCTCGTATATGGCAACCAATCCCAAAAGCTGCATCGGATCGTCTGCCAATAATTCCCAACCGTCCTTCTGAGCAAACCACCACTCGTGGGTCTTGTCGAAGCGCAAGGACCAACCCTTGCGTTCAAGAATTACCAAGGCGGTGTTATAAACGTTCAAATGGCTGCTTAAATCTGACATACGCAAAGACGCCTAACGATCCACCACACGGTTGTAGCGCCGGATTAAACGAGGAGGACCACCCAATTTCCATGGACAAAACTGTGCATCACCGCGGGCGGAACGTCCATCGGGAAAACGTTGCGGTAGCCATGGCGCTAACCTCTCCGCTCCATCAGACAATGGAGCGGAGAGGGAATTTGTTTGGGGGTGGTTTAACCCCGGGTGGCGCTCTGGGAATCGCTTACCCGGGGCTACTCTCTTTTGCCCCGTTGGGGCAAGTCAGATGGACTTCGTGGAGATTATGAAACGCGCGGGGGCGGTTCATCTGTCAGGCGGTGAAATAGTCCTGGAGCGTGCGACCGGCACATGTGGAAGGATGATAGATGGTGCAAAAAACCCAGTCCTGGACTTTCTGATCGTCGATCATGATGCGTGGCTTGGGGAGGAAGGCGACGAAACAGTCCGCAATGCCAAGCTCAATGGCTGTCTGCCGGCAATAGTCTGCGCCTCCGGCACTCCACAGGTAAAGCTCTGCTCCGTCGGCCTTCAGTCGCCGCACATGCTCGATCACGCTCACAATGGGGATGCGACTCGTACCGACTGAGCGAACAATCATAAGGTGAGTTTTTTCGGACGGGGCGGTGGAGCGAATCCTGGAGTCGCGGGAGACCCGGCGTATGGGATACGATGATGGCAATTTCCACACACGGATTCGGGATGACGCGCCTGCCGGGGTAGATGTAGCCCTTGGTTCGCAGTCATCACAATACCAGCAGAACTAACAGAACTGCCGCCCAACACAATCCAAGGCCGAGCCGGAGCAGCCAGATGCGCGAATCCGGCGTTGGCACGGCCAGGGGAATCAATCCAGGCCGGCGGCGCAACGATAGAGCAATTGTCAGAATGCCGAGGCAAAAGGTGGCGGCCGCGAAAATCAGAAATAGCTTCGGCTGTTTGACCGCGGCTGCAAGAGGCCACAGGATTAACGCGACACCGCTCGCAACAGCGAATGCGGGCCACACACGCGGAATATAATCCACCACGACTGGACGCTTCGGTGTCATGGCTGATAACCCCCCCCCCTCCCGCATCGCGGAACTGCAGCGCGCCGTCAGGCGGTTGATGCTGGATTTCGCAACTCATAGTCATGCCAGCGATTGCCTCCTCCCTCGCCACTCTCAAAAAGAAGAAACCCGAGCTTTTGGATCACTCGATTGGAGGCCAGGTATTTTACGTCAGCTCCGGCCACGATGCGGGACAGACCCAGCGTTCCAAATCCAAATCGGATGAAGCCGCGTCCCGCCTCGGTGGCCAGCCCCCGGCCCCAGTAGGGACGCGCCAGGTAAAACGCCAGCACCCCCTCCCCGGGAATGACCTCGCCATTTTCCGCCCGTCTCGGATACAGGCCGCACCGGCCGATGTAACAGTTGTCCGGCTTATACACCGTTGCCAGCAGGCCCATTGCCTTGGGCGGAGACACGCTCTCTCGAAAACTTCGCTCCAGCTCGGAGCGGGGATGCACCTGCTGCGGCGAGCGATACTCCGGATCCGATTCCATGGCACAATACGGCTCCAAATCCGCGCCGATGTGATTGCGAAACAAAAGACGTTCTGTCTCCAGTATGCTCATGGTGTGTGCTGCGGTATAGCGATCCCATTCACCCTCCGCAGCAGAGCACTGCTGGAGATGGCAGGAGCGCGATTCCAATCATAAGTCACCACCTTCATGAGAGAATACATTTTTAATCCTCGTATAACTCTAGCCACGATAATCTCCGTGGGCACACCCGACAAGCCCGCAGCGAAAGCTGAGCGGACTGCGGAAAATCCGAAGCCCCGAATGGGGCGGCACGACGATAGCCCAGGGCGAGGGCGTCAGCCCGCTGCCCTGGGTGAACAACATCTCTGATCTTTCCTCTCATTTTTTAATACTGG
>JBGALR010000070.1:0-6666 GCA_044223735.1 Limisphaerales bacterium
AGTCGGCGGCTTTATCGGTCGCAAGAGCGACGGCGAACCAGGCTGGCAAACTATCTGGCGAGGCTGGCAAAAACTCAGTTGGATGTGCCTAGGAGCCAAACTAATGAAAGACTGAAAAAGATGTGGGTAATGACAAGGCCGCTGGCCTGGGCTAAGGAATTTCGGCCCTTTGGGCCTTCGGATGGCGGGTTTGTGCGGCGATGCAAGGTAGTGAATGGGTACGTTTGCCCGCTATATTGCTGTCGATATCCGAATGAGTTGGCGGATCCGAGGACCAGCGGAACTCAATTCTTCATAGCTCAGCCCCAACGGACGCGGAAATCGCAGGAGTGAACGAACGAGTTTCGGAGGCGCGTAGTGCGAAGCTGCGATATCACGCATCGAATACCAAACCCAATCAATAAACGCCTTTGTCATTCGCCGCCAGCCACGCGTTCAATTCGGTGCGCAACCGCTTCAGCGCGGCCTGGACTTCGGGATCTTTTGAATCGGCGAGATTTTTAATTTCGTCGGGGTCGTGATCGAGGTCGTAAAATTCCTCGTCGGGCAGGCGCGGGGCGCACAGCGCGGCTTGCGCGGGAGTGAGTTTTCCCTGGGCGTTCAACTCCTTCAGGAGGTTCCAAACGGGATACTGCGTTTCCTTGTAATGATTGGGCGCGAGCAGCGGCGTTTCCGGTGTGAAATTCCGGATATAGCGATAGCGCGCGTCGCGCACCGAACGGATGCGCATGACAGTGGAATCGCAACGGTCGCGGGTGCCGAAGACATATTCGCGTTGCGGTTCCGCATTGGTGCCGGCGAAAATGCGGCCCTGCATCTTCGCGGGTTTTCTTGCTCCGGCGAACGACAGCATGGTCGGCGCGAGGTCGATGCCGTCCAGGAACCGGTGGTTGATCGTGCCGGGTTTGAAATCAGCGGGTCGGGCGATGCCGGACGGCCAGCGAATCATGAGCGGCACGTGAAAACCTTCCTCGTAACAGAACTGCTTGGCGCGCACCATCGCCGCGCCGTTGTCGCCGAAGAATACCACGATCGTATTGCTGGCGAGACCGTCCTTTTCGAGTTGGTTCAATACGAGGCCGATTTTGCGGTCCAGCTCCGAGGCGGAATCGAGATATTTTGCCCAATCCTTTCGCGCCACCGGATGGTCGGGATAATACGGCGGGAGCACGACCTTGGCGGGATCGGCCCGGCGGGGTGCCTTGAACTCGCGGTGCGTCTCTTGAAAATTGACCTGCGCGTAGAACGGCTGATGCGATTTCAAATCGTCCCAGTTCGCGGAATCGAACATTTTGCCCGGCACGGTAAAATTCCAATCCGTCTTGCCCGTGCCCTTCATATCGAGCTCGGGCGGCAGCCGGGTGATGTTGGCTGTGTAGTAGCCGGCGTCGCGCAGCCAGTCGCAGAGCGTGCGGACGCCGTTCGGCAGCGGTTGCCGGTCCTGCGTGCGATGATTCTGCGCGCCGATGCTCACCGCGTGCATGCCGGTCATGAAGGAACTGCGGCTGACCGAGCAGACCATCCCGAAATAAGCGTGGGAATAGTAAACGCCCTCGGTCGCGAGGCGGTCGAGATTCGGAGTGGATGCCTGCGGCGTGCCGGCGCGACTCAGCGCCTCCGGCCCCATATCCTCGCCGATGAGCCAGAGAATATTCGGACGGGTTTCGGCGGCGCATGTGCTGCCGATGACGCCCGTTAGAATCATAACGGTCAGGAGGAGACGGCAAAGGCGGGCGGATTGGTTTGTCATTGGCATAAGCTCGGACGCTAAGGCGACGTTTGTGTGGAGAAGCCTTGCGACGTGCGCTTCGAAAATTGCCGTCAAAGAGCCCGAAAGTAAAGCGCACTGGCGTTGCCATTCCGTAACCGAAAGGTCACTTGCAGGCACTGCCGTGTCGGCGAGAATGGGCGGCGTATGATTCGATTTGTTCAGGGTTGTCTCGTGGCCGCGCTGACCGCCGGTTTGATCACCGTCGCTGAGGCGGCATCGCGGGTGGAGCATGTCTTCATCATCAGCATCGATGGCGGCAAACCCGCGGTGATCCGGCAGAGCGAGATGCCGCATCTGAAAGAGATGGTGGAGGAAGGCGCGTGCACGTGGAGCGCGCAGACCATCACGCCCTCGATCACGCTGCCCGCCCACACCTCCATGCTGACCGGGGTGCCGATGGAAAAACATCACATTACTTGGAACGCCTGGGTGCCGACCAATGGAGTCGTTGCCGTCCCGACTGTTTTCGCGGCCGCGAAGCAAGCGGGACTCTCGACCGCGATGTTTGTCGGCAAGGAAAAATTCCGTCACCTCATCCAGCCGGATACCGTGGATGAATTTTTCTACGATTGTTCGAACTCCTCGGTGGTGATCAAAAGTGACAACGGCGATCAGGTCGTGAAGGAGGAAAGCAACGTGTTTGCAAAAATGGTGGCGACGAATGCCGCCGCCTACATCGTGGGCAAAAAGCCCAATCTTTGCTTCATACATTTCACGGACCCCGACGCCGTGGGCCATACTGCCGGCTGGGGTTCACCGGAGCAGCGCGAGGCGTTCGCCGATACGGACGTGGCGCTGGGCCTGATTCAAAACGCCATTGAACAGGCCGGCATCGCCGCGGAGAGCGTCATCATTGTCACCGCCGACCACGGCGGCCACGGCAAAGGTCACAGCCAGGGAACAGCGGAGGACATGGTCATTCCGTGGATTGTGTGGGGCGCGGGTGTGAAGCCTCACTTCGCGATCACCAGTCCTGTGAACACGTGCGATACCGCGGCGACCACCCTTTGGTTGCTGGGACTCAAACCGCAGACGGCCATTGCGGGAGTGCCGGTAACGAGTGCCTTTAATTAAATTCTAACGGCGTCACTTGCACAATATCGCGGCTTGAGATATGCGGGTTCCGGAGCGACAATCAACGGACTATGATCCGAGTTGTTCGCTGTCTCGTTGTTTTTGCCATTGCCTGCAGTTTCGTTCTCCCCGCTGGAGCCACGGCCCGAACCGAGCATGTCTTCATCATCAGCATCGATGGCGGCAAGCCCGCCGTGATTCAGAAAAGCAAAATGCCGAATCTGAAAAAGATGGTGGATGAAGGCGCGTGCACCTGGCAGGCGCAGACGATCACGCCGCCGCTTACGTTGCCGGCGCACACTTCCATGCTGACGGGCGTGCCCATGGAGAAGCATCACATCAGTTGGAACGGCTGGGTGCCCACCAACGGCCTGGTGAGGGTTCCGACGGTGTTCGCCGCGGCCAAGGAAGCGGGGCTATCGACGGCGATGTTTGTCGGCAAGGAAAAGTTCCGTCACTTTCTGCAAACGAACACGGTGGATAAATTTTACTACGACCGTTCGAACGCCGTGGTGGTGATCAAGAGTGACAGCGGGGACAAGGTCATGAAGAAAGAGGGCAATATCTTCGCGAAAATGGTCGCCACCAACGCCGCCAGCTACATCGTCGCGAACAAGCCGAACCTTTGCTTTATTCATCTGACGGATGCGGACACCGTGGGCCATCTCTTCGGCTGGGGCTCGCGTGAGCAGTTGAAGGCTTTTGCCGATATCGATGTCGCTCTCGGCATGATCGAGAAGGCCATCGAGCAGGCGGGCATCGCCGACGAGAGTGTCGTCATCATCAGCGCCGACCACGGCGGGCACGACAAGGGTCACAGCAAAGGTCTGCCCGAGGACATGGCCATCCCCTGGATCGCGTACGGCGAGGGAGTGAAAAAGGATTTTACGATCACTGAACCCGTCGGCACGTGCGACACCACCGCCACGGCGCTGTGGCTGCTGGGCGTGAAACCGCTCCCGGCCATCACCGGCGCGCCGGTGACCAGCGCTTTCAATTGACGGGCTGCACCTGCGGGTTGTGGCGGCGATTTAAAAGGTAACGTCAGTGGAAACGGCGGCCCAACTCTTCCCGGCGGTAAGCGAAAATTCTCTCCACATCGCGACGGACGAATAGCCGGTTCATCAAGGCGCCGCCGCGCGGACGATACCTGACGACATCGCGACAAAGCGTGCCGCCGCCGCGTTCCTCGAAGGTGTGGGTGTGATGCCAGTGCGTATAGGGGCCTCGCAATTGAATATCCACAAATTGATGCGGCGGATTCCATTGCGTGATTTCGGTCCGCCACCGAATGGGGAAGCCGTGAATGCGGATGCGGTAATCGATCAGCGTGCCCGGCCGCATGACGATGGGCGGCGGCGTGAGCACTTCGAAACAAATCCACGGCGGGGTGATGGCTTCAAGATTTTGTGCTTCGCCGAAAAAAGCGAACACCTCCGCGCGCGGATGCGGCAACCATTGCTCCGCCTCGAAAATAAATTCCTTCATCGCGGGCTGGTCAGATTTTTGTCCGGATGCCGCACGCGCGCAGCGCGCACCAGCCGCGCATGGCCTCGAACGCGACAAACAGGCCCGACGCGAGCAATGCGAGGGCAAGCCATGCGCAGCAGGTGAATGCGAAACCAGCGCCTGCGAACAGCGCCAAGGCACCGAGGCCGCGCAGCCAGCGGCCTTTAGTGTCGATGTTGCGCGGAAAGACAGGCTTCATGGGCGCGTTTTTCGGCGTGGTTTGCGCAGCTCGTCCAGTGTGGCGCACAAATGAGCCAGGTCGTTGACCGGTGTGGCGCCAATTTTTTCCAAAGCCTCGCGATAGGCAGGCATGGCGCGTCCGCCGATGAGCAAGGTGGTTTCCGCCGGCAGGGATTCCCGGAGCTGCATCATTTCACTTTCCATCCGGGGGTCGTCCTCGGGATAGACGAGGCTCAGAGCCACCGCGCGCGCGCGATTCTGGCGCGCCGCACCGGCGATTTCCGCCGCAGGCAGGCTCGCGCCCAGATAAGTGACGTGCCAGCCGAGATTCGCGGCCGTCGCGCCGACGAGCAGGGCGCCCAGTTCATGAATTTGTCCCGCCGGGGTGGCGACGAGCAAAACGGGGCCGGTTTCCGTGCCGGAAAAAGCTTTCGATGCGTTGCCCAGGAAAAGGCGAATGACCGCGCTCGCGAAATGTTCGTGCGCGGCGGTAATGCTGCCGTCGCGCCATAATTCGCCGATGGCTTGCGCAAGGGGGGCGATCACGCGTTGCAGCAATCCTTGTGCGCCCAATTCGATCGCGCCGCGCTTCAGCGCGTTGTCGAGGGCGCGGGAATCCAGGGATTTCACCGCCGCGACGCATTCGTCGAGGATGGCTGGCTTTCCGGCAACTTTTCCGACCGGGTGAGCGGCGTGTCCGCCGACCGTTTCCGCTTCGGCGGCAAGCTTGCGTAATGTCTCCGTCGGCAATTTGGCGACCGGACCGATACTGTGGCCGGCAAGGGTCAAGGCGCGTAACAAATTCAATCGTTCGATTTGTTCCTCCGAATAAAGGCGCCGGTTGGTCCCGGTGCGTTCCGGCTGCACTGCCTGGTAGCGCTTCTCCCAAATCCGAATGACATGCGCGGTCAATCCCGTGCGTCGGACAACCACTTTAATCGGATGATGGGCTTCAGCCATAATTTAAGACAAAAAATAGACAATCTTTGGCGCCTTCGCAAGAAATAGTTTCGTCACACTTCTTGTATCCCTCAAATATGGCCTATTGTATGGTTTTTGGCTCGAAACAAGTGCGGTTTAAATAGTAAATAAATTATTTAGACAAAATGTTGACAATTCATGTTATATTAGACGATATATAGACAGGCCCGTTGGCTGTGCGGCGGGTTTTAATATGAAACTCAAATTTAAAACTCGGAAGAACAAGGTGTTCGTACGGGGGCGACTCGCCATCACGTGCCATTTTGACGAGCCGACGCGATTCGAGGTGACCGTGGAAGTACTTCGCAGATTTCGACTCCCATCATGAGCAAGCAAGCCGTTATTATTGGTGCGGGACCGGGCGGTCTTGCTTCCGCCATACTGCTGGCCGCCGCTGGCATCCGCGTAAAAATTGTGGAGCGGCTTCCCGTGGCGGGAGGGCGAACGTCGAGCATCGAGGCGGAAGGGTTCAAATTTGACCTTGGCCCGACGTTTTTCCTATATCCGCGGGTGTTGGAGGAAATATTTCGCGCGGCGGGCACGACGTTGGGCAACGAAGTCGAACTCGCGCGGCTGGATCCGCAATATCGCATTCAATTTGGCGCCGGCGGTCATCTCGATTGCACGGCGGACGTTACAAAGATGGAACGTCAGATCTCCGCACTCTCGCCGCCGGACGCACCCGGATTTGCCCGGTTCCTGGATGAAAACCGAGTCAAACTCACGAAAATGGAGCCATGCCTTGAAAGCGCATTTTCCGGCTGGCGTTCGCTCCTGCAAATGCGGTTGCTGAAAATGCTGCCGATGCTGCGGCCGCATCAGTCACTCGACACCTATCTCAGGCGGTTTTTCACCGACGAACGGGTGCGCCTGGCTTTTTGTTTCCAGTCAAAATATCTGGGCATGTCACCGTTCCGTTGCCCGAGTCTGTTCTCGATTCTCTCGTTTCTGGAATATGAACACGGCGTGTGGCATCCGATTGGCGGCTGCTCGGCGGTCACGTCGGCCATGGCGCGCCTGGCGGAACGGCTGGGAGTCGAGATTTGCCTGAACGAACCCGTGGAGGAAATTCTTTTTCAAGGCCGTCGCGCGGTGGGCGTTCGCACGGCCACGGGCACCCACCGAGCGGATGCGGTGGTCGTCAACGCCGA
>JBGALR010000047.1:0-47535 GCA_044223735.1 Limisphaerales bacterium
ATCTGCTCCATCACGCGCAACCGCGCAGTCCCGGCTGCGAGGTTGCCGCTGAGATGTTGCGGCGGCGGACGGATATCTTCGATATCATCGTCAGTTCCTTGCGCAGCGCGGATGCGACGCTTCGCGGAACCGGGTTCATAGTGGCTCGCGATTGGCGCACCGTCGATCCGCGCCTGCCGGGGGTGTTGATGGAACTAATGGCTGGCTTTTCATTCGATCCCTTGCCGGACGTTCCGATGGGCATCGTCAGTCGTGGACGTTTCGAAATCATTCTGCTGCTCATCGCCGAACTCAAGCTGGCCACCCCGGAAATGTTGTCCGCTTTGAGAACGTTGCTGCGTCAACTCGCGCGGCATGACGATTTTCTCGTGGACTGTGTGCGCATCGTGCTGCGTGAATTGGACGCCGCTGCGCCAGCGTCCCCGCCCATTACATGAACCGCAACAACCGTATCCCGTGAAATCCATGCTCCTCGCCGCTTCCATTTTCGCCATGATTTGCACTGTTATTGCCACCCTGACCGCCGTGGTATTTTGCCTCGGCATGGGGGCGAACGCGAAACCGCCGGAGATCCGCGCGCTCAAGCTTTGGATGCTTGGGCTCACGCTGCTCGGCGCAGCCGGGATTGGTGGCGGCATTTTTTTACTGCGGGCCGGACAGCCTGGTTGGGCGGTGGGCATTGGCTTTGCTCCCGTGGTCGTCATCGGAATCATTTTCCTGATCGCAATGTTCAAATGACTGGGCTCGCCCGTCCGCGCGGCAAAACATGAACGCACTCAACTCCCTGTTCCGCTCGAACCCTGGCCTCTCGGTGGCGGTGGCCATGTGCCTTGGCTTTCCGCTGGTGCTGGCGTTGGTGGGATTCGTGATGCGCGCCTCCGGGGCGTCGTTGCGGCCGATCGTTTTCATGGCGGTGCTTCTGTTTCCGCTGGCGGCGTTTTTCCTGATTGCGGCTCTGACCAACGCACGCAAACCGGTTGAGTCCCAAAAGGCCGGATTCGGTCTCGCCATCACGAACGGTCAATTTGTTGATCGCGCAAAACTTTTTGGAGCCGACATTCCCGTTGAGCAATTCCGCGACGCCAAGTCCGTGTTCCCGGAATTTTTTGCGGAAGCTGAGCACGCCGAACTGGGGATTGTCGGCACAGGTGAAACCACGCTGGTCGCGCAGTTTCCGACGGCAGACGCGGCCAAACGCACGGCCGAATTTTTGTGGAAATGGTTTCGTGCCACGAACACCAGTGGCGACGAGGAGCACGGCTGGCGCGGCAAGCGGGAGCTGAACGGCGATTATTTTGAGATGCTGCGCTCCGGGCGTCAGTTGTTTCTTTGGACCGCGCTGACCAGCCAGGCGTGCGCGGCACGACGGGCCATGAGTGGCGCAATCATCAGCCAGCCTGATTTCAAACCCACGCCACCTGAACCGGTTTTTCCCGCCTTGCAGCCGCTCGCCGCTCTTTTTCAGCCGACGGGGATGAAAGTGGGCGGCATGGTGGTGCTGGTCGCGCTTTACACGCTTTGGTTTTTCAAAGGGGCGGTGTGGGCGGGCAGCCTGCCGGCCGCTACCGGGGTGCCGCCCGTTGCGGCTGCCGGGCTCGCGTCGCGCCTCGAAGCGATCAACGCGCTTGACGTCCCCTTCCGGATCGAACGCGGCGCTCAATCTGATGAATTCTTCGCCACCTGGCGTTACGCGGACGCGAAATGGGTGGACCTTGCCCGAGCCCATGGCTTGCGCCGCACTTTCCGCATCAGGCTGATGCTGGACGAGGCGTCGCACGTCGTGCGCGCGACCGATTATGTCGGAGAATACGATTGGTCGGCCGGCCGCGAGGGTGCCGGCATCACGTGGAAGGCAATGACGGGTATCGTCTTTTTTCAAATCGAACAACGCCGTGTTTTCGGCCTGCAACTCGATGACGAGGGACACTTCAAGCCGGAGTTGAGCTACGCGTACAAATTCAATTTGAGCGAGATGAAATCACCACTGCAAGACGTGGTGACCCGCGCGGGCTGGAACTGGCGTCCCACCATCTGGCAAGGCCCGAAATGGTTGCGCTGGCTGACCGAATGACCGCAAATCATTCGTTATGCTATAATCTAGGCCCGGCATATTAACGGCTTGGTGGCGCTGCCAGCCGCCAACGCCGCGCAAAGCCACTCCCGCCTGCTGTTTGATCCGCTACCTGACCTTATCAGACGCGGGTTGCCGATGTCCGCTCTCGAGCACTCCGGAATGATAACAATCGCATTCGTCCGCGTCGGGGATGCAGATCAATTCCACGCCGGTGAGCTTGCGCCCGGCGAGTTTGCGAAAACGCCAAACCCCACGGCGGCAAGCGAGACCATGGATGACCAGAAGGAGAAGGCCGTCTCCGCGATGCTTTCCTCAGCGCAAAACTTTTCGTATGTGATCACGGTTTGCGATGAACCCAGCGCCGAACGGTGTCCGGTTTTTCCCGGGCCGGCACTCCGGCTGCATTGGGGCTTTCCCGACCCATCCAGTTTCAAAGGCACCCCTGGGGAAATGTTGGGAAAGACCCGGGAAGTACGCGATACCATTCGGCGCCAAGTTGAACCCTGGTGTGCAGAAGTATGCCTGCAGGCTCAGGTTTGACCGTTGGGTGGTGGCAAGGGTTACACCTGAGGACATCTTTAAAGACGCCCCTCGAAAGCATCGAATTCGTCAGAGCGAAAACTCCCGCTCGCTACGGCTTGAACAATCGGTAGAAATTCTGGTTGTTCGTCGCCGGCGCCGTCACCTGGTTCACGACCGCCGGAGGATTCGAAACGGTTGTCCAGTTCGGTGTCGCCGGATTGGCATTCTGTTGGAGCACGTAACCGGTCGAGGGATACGGCCAGGAAACTTGAGCGCTGCCGCCAACCGTTGCGATGTTCAGCGCAGGGGTATTGGCCGTGAACTCCGCGGTGGGCTCGGCGTAGGTGTAGATGCCGCCGACCTCGGGACATCCCTGACAATCCCTGTGATACGTCGCCGCCAATTTGGTGCCGTCGGCTGACGAGGCGATGCTGCTCCACCACTTGATCGGCGCGTTGGCATTATCCCAAGACGAGCCGAAATTGGTGCTCACAAGAATCAATCCGGGGGGGTAAAAACCGCCTCTGTGGATAGCGCAAACCGCCAAATGATTGCCATCGCTCGAGCTGGCCGCGCCGACACAATTCAAGCCAGTGTTCTCATAGGCAGGGTCATTCCAACTCACCCCGGAGTTGCCTGACCTGGAAACCCCGCCGACGGTATCGCCATCGAATAGATCGGGGATATTTTTAATCGCGCCGACTAGTTTCGAACCATCGGCGGAACACGCGAGGGCGTTCCAGTCATAATTGTATCCGTGCGACGTCCAGTTCGTGCCGGAATCCGTCGAGGTCTGAACGGGGCCCTGAGTTGCGGCGCCTGCCAATGTCGACCCGTCGGCGGACGACACGACACAAGTCCAATACGTGGAGGGTCCGTGTGGAGTCCAAGTCGCGCCAGAATCGGTCGAGGTACGAGCCTGGCCGCTGTCCGGACAGGCCACAATTTTTGTGCCGTCGCTCGAACAAGCTACCGTCGCCCAATTCGCAGGGCTGCCCCGAGGCGTCCAGGTCGCTCCCGAATCGGTGGAAACCCGAAGATTACTGCCATAAACGGCGGCAACGAGGATTTTGCCATCCGCCGAGGAAGCGACCGCGTTGGGCCGAATTGTCCCGCCGAAATTGTTCGACTTCCAGGTCGCGCCGTAATCCGTGGAGGTATAGACGTGGCCCTCTTGGGCACCCGCGACCAATACGTTTCCGTAGGCCGAGGAAGCGATCGCATTCCAATGCACCCCGGCCCCGGGCACGTTGGCTTTTCTCCAAGCGGGGGCGAGGTAGGGCGCTGGTGCGGGCGGCCGATTGAGTAGCAGGTCGCCGGGGCTGAAGTTCCCGGGCACGAACGTGAAGAAACGGACCTCGTCAATCTTGCCAACCCAATAATCACCCCCGCCGCCCGGGACCGTGGCGAGCGCGAACGTTCCGGCGGGCGTGTTTGGAGCAAGCGCGGTGGTGATGGTGGAAACGCCGTTCACATAAAGCGTGGCCACACCGCTGGCGCGCACGAGCGCCACGTGCGTCCACTCGTTGGCCACGGCCGTGCCGCCGTCGGCGAAAATGACGCCGCCGAAGAGGATGGAGTAAGCACCGTTGAACACGCGTATGCCCCAACCGCTGCTCGCCGTGTTGCCGTTGTAAACGAGCACATGGCTGCCCGAGACGGTCGTGGGTTTGATCCACGCTTCGAACCCGAAATCGTCGGTGAGCGTCGAGATCAAGGCGTTCGTGCCATAAGCACCGGGCCCAAAGTCCAACGAGAGCCGGCTGGAAACCTGGCTGGCGGCGTTGGAAGCGACATCGCTCGAGTAAATCGGCGAGCCGGACAAGGGGAGCGGGTTTGGCCCGGCCGAATCGCTGGCCGTGCTCGCCGCCAATCCCGGCTGCGCGCTCGGATCACCTTCACCCATCCGGTAATAATCGAGCACCGTGACGGCGGCGCGCGCTGGAATCACGCTGGCAAACGCGAAGGACAAAACGGCAAGAGCCGCGAGAAGGGTTCGAACTGATTGATGGGATGCCATAAAATGGCGGAAAGCCTGTGTAATCAGGGACCATTTTTCAAGTGCCAAACAGGAAAACACGAGGATCTGCTTCAACGAACTTCAGGCTTAGTTGCACCGGGACCAGGAGCGCGGGCTTTAGCCCGCTTCAGCGTAGGACTGCCTGTCCGTTTGGACGCACCAGCCACCTAAGAGCCTGATACACACGAATCAAGAATTGGAGGCGAGGGTCAGAATCGGGCGACTCACGCCCGATTGGCGGTGTCGAAATCGCTGATTTCATTGTGGGTTTCAACAAAAATCACCTATCCGAACTTAACCAGTTTTAACCCAGTTACTGAGGTCGCGAGTGGCAAAATTGCCGCATTGAATGGCTCAACTTGCGAGTCCTGCGCGCAATTCCTCGGCTTGCTGGCCGAATTTGCGTGGATTGGATTTCTTGAGTTTGGCGAGGTTCTGGAGCTTCCACCGAATCGCCGGAAGCTGTGAAAGGTGCGGACACTTCATCAACTGCCAATTGGGTTCACCTGCGACAAGCCCAAGCAGAAACTGTCGTTGATGCGCCGTCAGTGCGGCGGGTAGTTCCTTTTTCAGTCTGCGCCGAACTGCTTCCAACTCTGCGAGCGTGACCGGATCGCGGGTCATGCCTACGAATTCATTCTCAAAGGCTGCGGACATGTCCTGATCTCGCGAAAACAAGACCTCATGCACTGGCCGATTGTGGCCGGCAAGATAACACACAAAACACTCGACCACTTCCGCAGTAAGTCCGCCGCGCTCGAACAGGCCGCGAACATCAAAGAGGTCGCGCGGATGCTGGCGATCCATCGCGGCGACGAGCTTGCTGCCATAGAGTTCTGACGCGGCCAGAACTGGCACGGACAATTCCGTAGTGAAAAGTTTCCGCGCCTCGTTGCCAAGCCGACGGGTTTCCACCGGCAGCACGGTGCCGCGAAAAACATGGTTCACCTCCACCTTCACCTGGTTGCGCCCGCGCCAAATAAACAATTTGATCTCGTCGCCGTCCTTGGTGGCTGACACTTCAGATTCAAGCCCTGCCTTTGTGAGCCGCTTTCGCGTCGCATCCAGTCCGCTCGAAATGGATTTTAGCGCTTCGTCCCGGGTTGCCTGGTGGTTCGTGTAAGCCACGTCAATGTCCACTGACAAACGCGGCATGACTTCGATGAACAAGTTGATCGCCGTGCCGCCTTTCATGCCAAAATGCGGCGTCTCGAAAATCGCAGGCGCGCTTTCGAGCAATAACCGGACAAGTTCGATGTAGCCTTTGTCCATCATGATTTCAGCACGAGATATGTTCCATCCTTGAGGCGATGCATCCAGCGACCGCGGCCCAATCGCTTTTCCGCGGCCTTTTTCGCTTCGGCTGCCCAAGGCAAATTCAATTCCTCGGCCCACGTCACACAGAGCCGCACGACTTTGACGCGGTGACAATTTTTTAGCAATGTGGTCAATACTTCTGGTCGAAGTGACCTTGCGCCCTCCATGATATTGCGAGCCTCCTCGATTCCCTGATGCACACCCACCTCGCTCAACATTTCCAGCAACGCCCGCTCCGGCACGGAGACGAAAACTCCTTCGGGCGTTTCTGGCAGAGGTTGCAAACCGAAATTCTTCGGCAGCTTGGGAGAGAAAGGGTTTCGCGTCGTGTAGCGCGACGGGAACAGCTTTTCAAACCATTCGGGCAAGGTGGCCTTCCCTTCACCCCACAATGAAAGCGGTTCACGCGCGGGCAGGTTGTGACGAACACCGCGCCAGGCCAAAGCCGTCTTTCCTCCGACATGAAAGCCTGGCATTTGACGGGACAAGAATTTCAAACAATCGTCTCGGCGCAACGTGTCGTTTGGAAACATGAAAACGCCTCGACCCAGCCGCATCAGCCAGCCCGACTTCAAATAATGATGCGCCAACGCCGACGACACACCCAATTTTGCCAGTTGTTGATGGTCAAACGGCGTCCCGCGCGGGAAAGCGGTTTGCAGGCTTTTGATTAGTTTATGGCGCGTAGGTAAAGCCATGCTTGAACTATACCGCCTAAACTAATCAGGTGCCAAGTCGATTCCCTGAACCAGACATGCAGACTCCCAGCGTGCCTTTCTAAGCGCCACCCCTCCCGGCGAAGCGAGCGCGGTCAAGGTGGAAACGCAGGGTGCAGGGGCGTTCGACCTTGACGGCGCGAGCGAGCCATACAATTCCAGGCGCGAGGCACGCTGCGGTTCACATTCGGGCCGCTTGCCGCCTAACTTGGATGCGTTTGGCATCGCGTGACCAATCATGTTCCGGCATCCTAGCGGTGTTGAATGCTTCAACGCCCATTGAGCAAAGGCTGAACGAAGCTTTGGCCGAGTGTGCCCGATTGCAGGAGGAAAACCGGCAATTGCGGGATCGTTTGGGAATGCGCGTAGAGAAGAAACCCGCGCAGTCGAATTCAGCTCCTTCCACCACTGGCTCATCGGCCATCAACTCGAAGTCCAGCCCGGAAGAAAAAGTGAAGCTGTTCCGCAGCCTGTTTCGCGGGCGGGATGATGTTTACGCGGTGCGTTGGGAGGGGCGCAACAACGGCAAGGCTGGCTATTCACCTGCCTGCCGTCGAGTTTGGGGTGTTCCCCATTCCGAACAGCCCAAGGAATACTTCCCTTTGACGGATCAGGTCATCCACGATCATCTCACCGGGAAACTGACGGCTGGAGTTTATCCACTACTGACCGATGAAACCTGCTGGTTTCTTGCCGCCGATTTTGACAAGGCGACTTGGCAGGAAGACGTGCGGGCGTTTCTTCACACCTGCAGCGAGTGGAATGTTCCCGCAGTTCTGGAAAAATCACGCTCGGGGCGCGGCGGTCATGTTTGGATTTTCTTTGAAGCGCCGTTGCCTGCAAGTCTCGCCCGAAAACTCGGTGCGGCCATTCTAACGCGCACGATGGAGCGGCGGCATCAACTTGGCCTCGACTCCTACGACCGATTCTTTCCAAGTCAGGACACGATGCCGAAGGGTGGCTTGGGAAACCTCATAGCTTTGCCGTTGCAGCAAATGCCTCGCGGCCACGGCAACAGCGTGTTTCTCGATGCTGATTTCAATCCGCATCCTGACCAGTGGGCATTTCTGGCCGGTGCTCGGCGAATGTCATTTGCCGAAGTCGAAACTCTTGTGCGCGAGGCGTCGCGTGACGGCGATCTCGTTGGGGTTCGGCGCAGCGTCACGGACGATGAACAAGACGAAGACCCGTGGACGTTGCCCCCGTCTCGCAAAAGAAAAGAAGAAAGCATTGTCGGTCCGCTGCCGGAAAAGGTGCGAGTGGTTCGCGGCAACCTGATCTTTATCGAAAAGGACGGCTTGCCGTCCGCGATGTTGAATCGTCTGCACCGGCTCGCCGCATTTCAAAACCCGGAGTTTTACCGCGCACAAGCTATGCGGCTGTCCACATTTGGCAAACCGCGCGTCATCCGATGCGCGGAGGAATTTCCCAAGCACGTCGCCTTGCCTCGCGGTTGTCTTGGCGACATCACGGCGCTGCTCGAATCGCACAAGATTGCCGTGGAACGCGACGACCAACGATTTGCCGGTCAGCCGATTGATGTGGCGTTTCACGGCCAGCTTCGCCATGACCAGCAAACCGCAGCCGACGACATGCTTTCCCATGACGACGGTATCCTGTCGGCTACGACCGCGTTCGGGAAAACCGTCGTGGCCGCTTGGATGATTGCGGCGCGGAAGGTTAACACACTTGTGCTCGTCCACCGTCGGCAACTGCTGGACCAATGGCGGGAACGGCTGGCCGCGTTTCTCAATGTGCCAATCAAAAACATCGGGCAGATCGGCGGCGGTCGCCGGAATGTCGGCGGGACGATTGATGTAGCGGTTATTCAGAGCCTGAATCGCAAGCAGGTCGTGGATGACGTTGTCGCCAACTACGGTCATGTCATCGTGGACGAATGCCATCACCTTTCAGCCGTGAGTTTCGAGCAAGTTCTCCGGCAGGTGAAAGCGCGATACATCACCGGCCTGACTGCCACGCCGCAAAGGAAAGACGGCCATCATCCCATCATTATCATGCAGTGCGGGCCAATTCGTCATCGTGTGAATGCGAAGGAGCAGGCCCTTGCGCGTCCATTCAAGCACGTCGTCATCCCGCGCCCTACCAACTTCCGATTGCCGCCCGACAAGGAGAAGCCGGAGATGCACGCGTTGTATGCGATGCTGGCTGAAAACAAGACCCGGAATGATCTCATTTGCGTTGATCTCGTTCGCACCATCAAAGCCGGGCGTTCACCGATTGTGCTGACGGAGCGCACCAGTCAAGTGGACGACTTTGCCTCTCGATTGACCGGGCTGGTGAAATACATTGTCGTGTTGAAGGGCGGCATGGGTGCAAAACAGCGCCGCGCCATCGCCCAACAATTGACTTCGATTCCCGATGGTGAAGAAAGAGTGCTGCTCGCTACGGGACGCTATATTGGCGAGGGTTTTGACGACGCCCGGCTCGACACGCTTTTTCTCGCCATGCCTATTTCTTGGCGCGGCACACTGCAACAATACGTCGGTCGTCTGCACCGTCTGCACGACAACAAGCGCGAAGTCGTCGTTTATGATTATGTGGACGGCTGTGTGCCGGTGCTTTCCGCCATGTATTCCAAACGTGTTCGCGGATACGAGGCTGTTGGCTATCAAATCCAGGATGACCTTGGGACTCCGCTTTGACGCGAATACACTTGAAGACGCCCATGACAGACAATAAATCCACCGGCTGGCAAAGTGTCCGCCGACAATTGAGCAACTGGACGAAGCCCGCTTTGATCGCGCTGGTCAAAGACCTCTACGAGGTTTCGACCGGCAACCGCGATTTTCTGCACGCCCGCTTTCAGGCGGAAGCAGACGACGGTGCGGCGCTTGAAAAATACCGGCGCAAGATCGTGGATCAATTCTTCCCGGCACGTGGCGATGGAAAACTCAAACTGGCCGAAGCGCGCAAGGCCATCCGCGATTACCAGAAGGCCACCGGCGATCTGGCCGGTGGCATTGATCTGCGGCTAACTTATGTGGAGAACGGCACGGAGTTCACACGAGAATTCGGCGACATCAATGAATCGTTCTACAACAACTTGGAATCTGTATTGAACGAGATGGTCCGCCTGTTGTTGCGCGAAAGCCCAGAATCTTACCCTCGCTTCCGGGAACGGATTCAACGGCTGGCCACGCTGGCGGACGGCATTGGCTGGGGCTATGGCGATGCCGTGCGCGACCAGGTGTTGATCCTCGAAGAACAATTAGGGCGGAAGGAATAAGCCGGAGTCTCATGCGAACGAACATCCCCGAAAAGCTGCTGAGAATCGCCGATGACATCGCTGAACACGGCAACGTCAATTTGACCCGGCTGGTTGTCTTGAAGAAATGGTTTGAGAAACCGGAGCGACTCTCCGTATTTGCAATCTGGGTCGCAGCCCGTGCGACTTCGCGCAAAGGCAAAACCGCCGGAGCGGCGGCGGAGCTTTTTCGCGAAGCGAAAGCGTTGCTCGCAGGAGCGGACAAATGCCGTCCACAGCTGGACCGCCAGAAAGCACTGGAGTTGCACGACAGGCTGCGGGATTTTCAGAACGAATACGAGAACCAGCGATGGGGAGCGGTGCGCATCGTTCACAACTGGAATCTCATGTTGGTGGAACACGCCCTGGCGATTTATCTCTGGCACACGAATTCTCCGGCGGACGGTTACAAATTGGCGGCGGACTATTGCCAGAATTACGACCCGCAATATGGAAACGGCTTGAACGGCCCGAGCTGGACGAAAATCGAGGAGATCGTCCGATTCATGTTCACCATCGAAGCCTTGGAGGATGTGCCGGAATGAAACCAGCGCTTGCTGGTGCGCATTACCCGCCGAGAAAATCCCTGATCTGGGCAACCAGTTTGTCCTGTCGTTTCCGGGCAAGCTCATGCTCCCACACGCGCAACACGCGCCAGCCCGCGCGCCGCAACGTCCGCGTCACAGTTTGGTCGCGGGCTTGATTGGTTGTGAGTTTGTTCCACCAGTATGCGCCGCTCTTCACGGCGTGGCGCGAATGTCTTGGGCAACCATGCCAAAAACAGCCATCCACAAACACCGCGACGCGTGCCTTCCTAAAAACGAAATCTGGCTTCCCAACCCCTCGCAGCGCTGCTTGAATTCGGTGGCGCGGTCGCCACAGCGAACGGGGTGCAGATACGGAAACAACGGCCCTACCACGGGCAGGCGGCGCAGAACGGCTTCAAGTTCATCGGCAAAATGAATCATCGCCAGACTGCCAGTCTTTTGCCGGTTGTAGGCAATGGTGCGATTCGACCAATCAATGTCTCCAGCGTTGAGGTTGGCGATGTCGGTCTGCGAACCACCAAGATGCCAGCAAAGTTCGTAGAAATTCTGGCGCTCGGGATTCTTCTCCCGCTCGATGATTTTTTTGATGCTCCGCAAGGGTGACGGCACGTTTGGGTTGGAACTTCACCGCCGGCCAGAGGCGCTTGGGAATGATCGGCCACGGCACCCAGTTCATCACCAGAGAGAAATTGTGCAGCTTCCGCAGGTGGACATTCGTGCTGACGGTTCCGGCTTTCAGACAGGCGAACAATTGCTCGGCTTGCGTTTCGAGGATGACGTGGCTGCGAATCAAGTTGAAGGCCGATTCCTTGGCGGCTCGCACCCAGCGGTCCTTGGTCGAGCCATCCTTGCTTTCGATCACCGCGTTGAAGGCATCCTGCCAGGTCCGGGTTGAAACCCCGGCGTCTGTTCCGGCAAGATACGCCTTGGCGATGTGGAGATTGAGTTGCGGCGCGCGGAACGATTCGTTGCGGGCGTTGAGCAGGGTGGTCGCTTCGGCGCGGTCCTTGGTGCCGAGGCTTTCCTGTTTCCGCTTTCGGAATCGTGGGCGTAGAACATGCCGCCTTTTTTGCGGCGATAGAGACGGAAGCGGTTTTTCATGGCTCGAATTTTTTGTTCGAGCCTGTCAGCCGGAGACGAAGGTCAGGTGTCTCAATGACACCAAACGCACAGCCAATTGCGTTTCAGCAAGTCGTGCCCGAGTGATCGCGGAGTAGTTTTTGAGTTATTCCGAGTCACAAATCTGCTGGCACTTGAGGGCCGTGAAAGTTGTAACTCCTTGTCCAAACGGTATTTGGAATTGGAGGCGAGGGTCGGAATCGACCGGGTCTCGCCTTCCACAAGCCACTCGAAATCAATCGTCTATGGCATCGCTGACTATTTGACTATAAACGAGTTATGCCGACTGTCAACCCTTATCTGAGCATATCTTTTTGTATCGGTTTTTGCCCGGTTAAAACCCTCCGTGCTGGCACTTTTGCTGGCACTTTTTTACACCGCGATAACAACTGCGAGTTCGCAGCGATGGACGCCGATGGTAAGCGCATCATACCCGTTATAGAAAGTCTCAAAATCAAAAGCGTGCCGGTGATTTGACCGGTCGTGCAGCACGATTTCGCCGCAGCCAAGATGGCCGCGACCATTCAACCGGCAATAATTGCGAATCGCGCCAATCAATTCAGTGGGATTTGGCACTTCAAACTGTTGATCAAACGCGACTGACGGAATCAAATGCCGGAAGCTCGGCCCTTCGCCCGCGTCACCCGGATGCTGGCCAATCGCACCAATGATGGGGTAGTCCTCGCCGGCATATTCAATCATCCGCCAAAGCGTTGTGGTGATGGTGTTGCCATACCGCTTTTGAAGCGTTTGAGCGCTGGCAACGCTTGCCCGGCTCTGACGACACTCATCACGAAATTTGTCACCTAAAAAAATTAACGACCCGGCGGCGTAGTTCGCCTCGGCCTCCATTTTGTCATGCGTGCTGGGTGTCGGCGTCACGCCATCATCACCCAACAACATGTCGTGATGCCACGGCAATAAATCATGGCCGATTTCATGTGCCTCAAGCCAGCGATGCTTCGCCTTCGGAATCGAATCGTCAATCATGATTCGCCGCCGGTCTGGCAAATACAATGCCCGCAAGTCAAATTTTTTGACCGCTTCGAACAATAACATTGGCCGCTCAAAAACTTGAATTCCACCACGCCTCAACCTGCTGACCATTGCGTTGAGCAAGCCATCCGAATCACTTGTGAAATAATCCCTATCGAGCCGCAGCAATTCTCGCACATCATCCAAACTCAAGGGCGGCTCAGGATTACCAAGCTCTCGCAGAATTTTATCCGTGCGAGCCTGAATATCCTGGCGCACCCGTGGTTGAAGGATGGGAGCATTTTTCATCTTTGTTTTTGTGTCGCTTCCGAAATCGCCGATACAAAGGCTTCAAATGCCTCTCGTTCATTTTGATTTAGCGCCGCGATGGATTCAGACCGGGCTGCGAATCGCACCGCCGCTTCTCGCAAATGCGGTGTTCGCGGCTCGATCAGTCCCGCCAGTTCAAGCAATGGTTTGGGCGACAAACCAAAAATGCCTGCCAGCTTGTAAACCGCGCTCGGTTCGGGTTCGGCTTGTGGATTTCGCTCAATCTCCAAAACCTCTTCGGGATTCACGCCGGCTTCCTGCGCCAGTTTTACCGCATCCCAACCGCGACTGCGCCGCCATAATTCCACAAACGTTCCCAAAGCAATGCGCGTATCCAATGGTTTTACATTGGATGCCTCCGCCACTTTGGCTCGGAAATTCGGCGGGACTCCCGCGCCGATCTCGACATCGCCTTCAAGGGCAATTCGCCGCTCATACCACTCTTTTGATCGTTCCAGTTTCATACTTTCCTCCGAATTCTCTAATGGGTTAGGCGGAACGCCTCCGCCTGGTTGTCCGTCATTTCATAATACATCAGTTCCTGATGGGCAGCGTCTTTACCGAGTTCACTCATTCCACAAGTGTCCCGGTAAAATTCCTCCGCATCAGGCAGGGAATGAAGTCCGATTCGCCCACGGTATCCGAGTTGCCAACTCAACTCGACTGCTGCCGTCACCATCACTGTTCCTACGCCGCGAAAACGTGGCGTCTGAATTTTCGGCCGATTCCATGGCGCAGTCGCCACGAATTCCACATAGACGATGGGCTTGCCAAATTGGGCTTGTATGCGGGCCGATTTGAAATCGCAAACCAACATCAAACCCTGCAACTCGCCCTCGCACGTGATGGTAAAAGAATGGTAGCCCAGCATCGGACGCCACTCGCTCGCCTTCCATTTCCAATCCCAATGGTGATCTTCGGGTTTGTCCCGAAGCACCCGCCCCGAACAATGCGCCTGCATGGCCGGTTGCCATGTATCAATCCAAAGAGTCAGATGCTCATCCGTGATTTCATCCAACAAACTGGCCTCCACCAGTTGGCCGGTGGACGTTTTTTTCAGATAGACGCGTGACTCTTGCATGATCAAATCAGGACCATTTCGCTCTTTTCCTTGGTTTTCTCATCTTCAAACATGAGCTTCTGGCCCAATTGGATTTTGGCGTCCACCGCTTGTAACAGCCGCAAGGCCAGCCGCATGACACCCGTCTTGCTCAAGTCCTTTTTCGCCGCCAATTCCTCCAGCACCGCCATTTCGCGGGGCGTGAGATTCAGCGTCATCGTGCGCTTTTCATTGTCTTCCATGCGAGAAATATATTGATGGAATATGTATATGTCAATCATAAAATAGCTAAAATATAGCTATTTTATACAGAATGAATTGGCTTTGATTCTCAATACTTTAGCGAAAAATCCTGATTTTATGGGTTTTTTGGAGTGCGCTCAATTCCTCCGCCATGCCGGGCTGGAAACGCCACGTCCCAGTCACGCCAAGCTGCTCGCAGACCCCACGAGCGCTACGAGGGGATAAAAGTTTGGACAGAGTGTTGTTTGATGAAGCCGAGCGCGCGCTGAAACCCGTCGCGGGTTTGCTTGAAGGTGACATAACGCTTGCAGCGGAACGCAAAGTTTTCAAAACCAGACATGCAGATTCCGAGCGTGATTCCTAAGTGCCATCCCTTGGCGAAGCGAACGCGGTCAAGGTGGAGGCGGGGGACGGCGGGGCGCACTACCTTGACGGCGTGAGCGAGCCATATAATGGAGGCACGAGGCACGCTCGGTATGCGGATGCAAACTGCCAAAATTGGCTCATGACATCAACTTGCCCCAAGGACAGTCTAGCGCGTTCTGAATCCGCATCGTCGTTGTCACCAGAACATTGATTTGTCCGGCTTCAATTTTTTGCACGGACCGGATGTTCAAATCAACCAGTTCGGCCAGTTTCTCCTGTGTAATGCCCTTGGCGATTCGTTCGCGACGGACACTCGCGCCGAATTTCTTCAGTTGCGCGTGAATTTTGGCGTCGCGTGGCACGCCCTATTAGGGCGCAATTCATCATTGACCAGAACGGCTCAATGGGGCGTAATTTGAGCCGCGCCCGGCGCGGCTGCTAAAAATCTTCCGACGGTCGAGAGCCATTTCCCCTGCGGTTCATCGCGTGGTGACGTGCGGTGTGTGTGATATGAAACACACAAATCGCAACGGCAGCAGTCGCAGATGTTTATTTTGCAAAAAATTATTCACCGCCGATCCACGCAATCGCCACCACCAACGATTCTGCACGCGGGCGCGCTGCCGGAAGGCCAGCAAGAAATTGAGCCACAAACAATGGCTGGCCAAACCGAAGGCTTGGAAATTATGGGGCGGACCGGCTGAGGTGGAACGGGTCCGAGCCTGGCGGAAGCTGCATCCACATTATTGGAAACGCACATTCCCCTGATTTTACGGGCATGGAATTGCGCTACATAGATTTCATCGTTGCCGCTCGCCCCCTTCTGGCATCATGAACAAATGCTTTTCAGATTTCTGGCTGGGAGGTGTGACACCGGCATGAAAAAAACCAGAAATCAGCTTGTATGAGTCGAAAGAACACAAACCGCCGTTTGAGTCGGACCGCCAGCCATGTGCGCGTGTCCGCGAACCATCAGCGAAGCTCGACCCGCAAACAGATGGGGGTCATTCGCAAATACGCCAAGCGTCAGGGATTGAAAATTGTGAAGCAATATGCCGACGCCGGCAAAATACAAACTGGAAATCACGGCGCATGAGTCGGAAGGACGCAGAGCGCTGGGCGAATTGCGCCGCCGTGTATGTGCGCATGTCCACGGAGCATCAGCAATACTCCACAAGCAACCAGATGGACGTGATCCGTGAATATGCCAAGCGGCGCGGGCACAAGATCGTAAAGGATTATTCAGACGAGGGCAAAAGCGGACTGAACATCCAGGGGCGCGATTCGCTCGCGCAGATGATTCGCGATGTGCAGGAGGGGCGGGCGGAATACTCGTCCATCCTCGTCTATGACGTGAGCCGTTGGGGCCGGTTTCAGGATTCGGACGAAAGCGCCTATTACGAATACATCTGCCGCAAGGCCGGCGTGGCGGTGCATTATTGCGCCGAGCAATTTGAAAATGACGGCAGCCCGATGTCCTCGGTCATGAAAACCATGAAGCGGACGATGGCGGGCGAATACAGCCGGGAGTTGTCATCGAAGGTTTTTCAGGGGGCGTGCCGGTTGATTCAACTCGGCTACAAACAAGGCGGGACGGCTGGCTTCGGCCTGCGCCGAATGCTGATTGACCAAAACGGCCAGCATAAAGCGATGCTGAAAATGGGCGAACAAAAGAGCATCCAAACCGACCGCGTGGTGCTGGTGCGCGGGCCGGAAGATGAAGTCAAAATCGTCCAATGGATTTTCAAGGCGTTCACCAGTGAAGGGAAAATCGAATCGGAAATCGCCGCCATCCTGAACGCGCAAGGCGTGAAGACGGACTTCGGACGGGAGTGGAACCGCGCTACGGTGCATCAAATCCTCACGAATGAAAAATACATCGGCAACAACGTGTATCACCGGACCTCCTGCAAGCTGAAGAAAAAGCATGTGGTGAATCCGCCGGAAAAGTGGATTCGGGCGGACGGCGTGTTTGAGAGCATCGTCGCGCCGGAACTTTTTTGGGCCGCAAGGGAAATCATCATGGCGAGAAGCCAGAAGCTGACCGATGAGGAAATGCTGGAAAAACTGCGCACCTTGCTAAAACTGCATGGGCGCATCTCTGGAATCCTGATTGACGAAGCGGAGGGGCTGCCATCGAGCACGGCGTTTAGCCATCGCTTCGGAACGCTGGTGAATGCTTACCGGCTTATCGGCTACGATCCCGGCATTGACTACAGTTTCATCGAGGAAAACCGTCGGCTGCGGAAACTTCACCCGGAAATTGTGGCATCAGTCATCCAGCAAATCACGGCGCTGGGCACGCAAGCGGTGTGGAACGACAAGACCGAATTACTGGAAGTGCATGGTGAAATGCGTGTGTCCATCGTGCTATGCCGACACACTCAGACCGGCGCAGGTTCGGCGCATTGGCTCATCCGCCTGGATGCCAGCACCCGACCCGACATCACCATTGCCGTTCGGATGGACGCCACGAATGAGGGTATCCGTGACTATTATATTTTGCCGGCACTGGACATGACCTGGGAAAACTTGCGGGTGGCGGAAGCCAACGGCATTGATTTGGACACCTACCGATTCGACACTCTGGAAGCATTTTTCGGGATGACGGAGCGGGTGAAGCTGGAGGAAGGCGCATGAGCGACGAGGTGCAACTCATACCCATTGAGCAGATTTTTGTCGTGAATCCGCGACACCGGGACCCGAAGAAATTTGCCATCATCGTCCAAAACATCAAGAACGTCGGCCTGAAGGTGCCCATCCAAGTGAGCCGCCGGCCAGCGAGCGAGACGGACGCCTATAAATATGACCTGATTTGCGGACAAGGTCGCATGGAAGCCTTCAAGGCTCTGGGACACAAAGAAATTCCCGCCGAAGTGAAGGATTTGTCCCGACAGGAGCTTTTGATTTGCAGCCTCGTGGAGAATATCGCGCGGCGTTATCCGAAGCCGATGGATTTGATCCGCGAAATCGAACGACTGAAGGCTCTGGGCGATAACGTCCATCAAATCAGCAAAAAGCTGGACGTGAGCGACAGCCTGGTGCGCGGATATTTGAGCCTGAAGAACGCGGGCGAAGAGCGGCTGCTGGAAGCCGCCGTGATGGGAAAGATTCCGCTCTGGGTGGCGGTGGACATCGCAAAGACTGACACGCTGGAAACGCAACGTGAATTGCTGAAAGCCTACGAGGAAAAACAGCTTGATTACAAATCCCTCAAGTATGTCAAAGGACTGATAGAAAGCCGGCGGCGGATCGGCAAGCAACGTGGTGGCCGGTCGTCCGTAGGAAAACCAAGAACCAGTATCGAAAGCATGGTCAACTCCTATCGCAAGGAGAGCCAACGACAAAAACTGATGATTAAGAAAGCGAAGGTATGCGATGCCAGACGCGGTTTCATTGTGACGGCCTTCAATAAGCTGCTGGCCGACGAAAATTTCTACACTTTATTGAGAGCGGAAGCCCTGCCGACGATGCCGAAATATCTTTCGGCCAAACTCTCACCTCAAACAAAAAACGGATTATGAGCGAAATGAAAATTGGATTTGAGCTGCGAAAAATCCGACTGGCACTGGAGGACATTTTGCCAATGCGGTTGGTAAAAGCCGACGAGAAGGCTACATATCGGTTCAAGGCAATCATCGGCTCCATCCCCGAGGTTGGACTGGTTGAACCGCTGGTTGTGTACCCTCAAAAGGATGTGCCGGGCAAATACATGCTAAAGAACGGACACCTCCGTTATTTCGCATTGAAAGATTTGGGCAAGACTGAGGCCGACTGCATCATCGCCACGGATGACGAATGCTACACGTATAATGCCCGCATCAGCCGCCTCCCGCCGATTCAGGAACACAAGATGATCGTCAAAGCGGTGAACAACGGCGTCAGCCCGGAACGACTGGCAGCGGTGCTGAACATGCCATTGCGCGTGGTGCAAGCATCCATGAACCTGTTGAAAGGCATCCATCCCGACGCGGCGGAATTATTGAAGGACAAAAACATCTGCCCGAAAGCCCTCCGTCTGTTCAAGCGTGTGAACGCAAACCGGCAGATTGAAATGGCAGAAATGATGGTCACGATGAACAACTATGTGGCCGGCTACGCCGAAGCGATGGTTCTTGGGACGCCTCAACATCAACTGGTGAACCCGGATGAGCCGAAGAAAAAGGCCGGGATGTCCCCGGAAGAGATCGCGCGCATGGAAAGCGAAATGGAATCGCTTGAACGTGACCTGAAAGCAGTAACGGACAGCTATACGGAAAACATGTTCACGTTGCAAACTGCGCAGACCTACATCAAGGCACTTCTGAAAAACGCCAAGGTTGTCCGGTATCTGACCGCCAATCACGCGGAAATCTATTCAGAGTTTGAAACGATTGCGGCGACGGAGACGGTGTGAAAATTTATCCCGTCGCACAGCCCCAAGACAAATAACCCGCAGCCCGGAACCGAACGGGACTTCTCCTCGCAGTGGCGTTGAAGTAATGGGTAAACTGCAATTTCGGCCTCAACTCAGCACGTTTTCCAAGCATTCAACAGTAAATATAGGTTGTTCACCGTTGTTCATTAGTTCAGTTGACGGGCGTGTGACTCTCTGCTATTGTCCGCCAAGAACAACGGTGAACAACATTAAAATGTATGGAAATCAAATACGAAGCGAGTTTAAGCAAAGGACGCCAGAAGTGGTGCGTCATATTCCCCCACCCGTTAATTTCTGACGATAAGACCGGAAAGCCCGGCGTCCGGGTGCGGCGCGGGCTTGGAACCGATAATCAGGAGGAGGCGCAAGAGATTGTTGACCAGGTCAACATGATGTTGCGGAACCAGGATTACTGGAAGGTTGGAGCGCGCGATCTGGCCAGCCGGCAGTTCAAACCCAAAGCCGTCTCCGCATTTTATGACCACGACCGCCTGCTTGGAACGATTGTTGACCCTTGGACCAAGCGCGACGAGGTCTTGCCCCTCCCCCTGGACACTCATTCGATTGTTCAAATCGTCGGGTCTTTTGGCGTCGGCAAAACAACCCTGACCCGGCAGATCCTTGGCACCAACCCGGACACGGAACGGTTTCCTTCTACTTCAAAGGGCAGATGCACGATTTGCGATACAGAAATCATCTGTTCGCCGGGGCAGTATTCCGCCGTGGTTTCGTTTCTCTCCCACGACCGCGTGTTGGGTTATATCGAGGAATGTGTTGAGGCGGCCGTCTCTGCCGCAGCCGAAGGGCTCGACGACAAACAAATTACCCGGTGCCTGCTGGAACACACCCAACAGCGGTTTCGTCTGGCCTACACCCTTGGCAAGGTTTTGTCTTCAACGGCGGACGAAGGGGATGAGGACGAAGATGAGGATAGCGATGAAGCCACAGCGGCCGAGGAAAGCTCGGGAGAGGCTGGTCACGTGGTATCAGATCAGGAGCGGCAGCAAAATTCACAACGTATTACTGACTGGATTGGCCGATGCAAAGCCATTGCCGCTTCTGTGTGTGCCGACCTGGAAGATGAAACGGGCGAATCCATGGAAAAGCTGGCGGTCAACGATAAGGATGTTTTTCTTCAACTGGTGGATGAACGTCTGCAAGAAAATGAGGCGGTGAAAAAAATTGAAGATGAAGTGATGGAGGCTGTCCAGGAACGCTTCCAATTCATCGCAACTGAGACTGTTGACAAGGACAGTTCCGGCTGGCCGATACGCTGGCAAATCACGACGGATGACCGGAAATTATTTCTTCGGTCGGTGAACCGTTTTTCAAGCAACTATGAAAAGCAATTCGGCCGATTGCTGACACCGTTGGTTGACGGCATTCGTGTCAAAGGGCCTTTCAAGCCCAAGGGATGGGCTGAAAATGATGAGGTTCCGCCTTTGGTTTTTCTGGACAGCGAAGGCTTGGGCCATGTGCAGCGGGGTTCTATCAGCGTTCCGACCTCGATTTCCAGGCGGTATGGTTTAGCCAACGCCATCTTGCTGGTGGATAGCGCTGAGCGCGCCATGGACGCCGGACCAAAGGCACTGATGCGTTCAATTGTCACAAGCGGACACGAAAAGAAGATGGCCGTGGTGTTCACTCACTTCGACCAGATGAAAAGTGATGCCTTTCACGGCGCTCAGGATAAACAGAATCACGTCTTGAGCTCGTTGGAACAGGCGATCGCTTCGCTCGACGAGACGATAGACGGTCCTGCCGGGGCAAGCCGTCGCGTTCGCAAGCATCTTGCGAATCACGTTTTTTTCGTCGGCCACATTCAGGAAGAGATTGATGTTGATTCAAAATCAACCAAAGGAACGCGCAAGGCGTTAAATGGCATGGTGCAATTGTTAGTTCGGTCCCGGTTGCCGGAGGCTCCGACTGATGCCGTGCCGCGATATGACCTGGCATATCTGTTTCCGGGGATCCACAAGGCGACAGACACGTTCCAGAATGAAATGAATTTCCTGCTGGATACCGAGCACTGGAAAAAAGTTGAGGCATTAACCCGTCGTTTTGCGAAGCAATGGGAGGATGGATACAAGCTATTCCAGCCGGTGGCACAATTGCGGGAGTTGTTGCTGGAGAAGCTGAATGCGTTTTTCGCAAACCCAAAATCCTGGAATAACGATCGGTGCATCCTAGAGTCGAAAGAAGCGGCCATCCAAAAAATCACGCGAGAATTTTCCGACCGCCTGGGAAAATACATCAGCCGGCGCTTTCGCGAAGACGAACTGAACGCCTGGCGTCTGGCATATGCCCGAAGCGGGCGCGGTTCCGGTCGCGGGCGTGCCTCTGATGTTCGTGTAATTGACGAGGAGGTTGCGCCA
Organism: Limisphaerales bacterium; assembly: GCA_044223735.1. Taxonomy (GTDB): domain Bacteria; phylum Verrucomicrobiota; class Verrucomicrobiia; order Limisphaerales; family UBA8199; genus JBGALR01. The sequence continues at coordinate 21,348 of JBGALR010000047.1, forward strand.
GTTCCCGGTGAACAAAGAACCTCAAAGTTATTTGATGACATTCGCGGGCTCTGTCAGGAAGCAATTGTTGCCGGCGGCGGGGAAGTGGTAGGGCCGATTACGTGAATCTGAAAGACGTAAAAAATATACATTGCATTATGGTTATATTTGCGGTAAATGTATTCACGAGAACCGATATGTGGTTTTCAAGCAAGACGAATACGCAATGAAAGAACGACTTGAACGGCTGGTGGAGATCCGGACGGGATACCCGTTCCGTGGTCGCATTCACCGGGCGGAAGATGGGAATTGCCCGCTGGTGCAGATGGCGGATGTGCGGGCCGACGCGGGGGTTGTGCCTGACGTGCAGACGCGTGTGGCCCTGTCGGGCGGTCCGGGCAAGCACGAACTCCACTACGGCGATGTGCTTTTCATCTCCCGTGGAACGCGGAACGATGCCGCGACGTTCGCCGGCGTTGAGGACAACACAATTGCCACACCGCATTTGTTCGTGCTGAGGCCTCGGGGCAGCGTGGAGTTCGGGGACTATCTGGCCTGGTATTTGAACCTGCCGGATACACAAGCCCAGATTCGTGCAATGCGAATGGGATCGTCGGTGCCGTTTGTACCGATGTCTGCCTTTTCGAAATTGGAAGTGCCGGTGCCCAGCGTGGCCGTGCAACAAAGCATTGTCCGTTTGCAGGAGGGTATTTTGCTTGAACAATGCCTGCTGGAGCAGATCAGCGACCTTCGCCGCGTGCTGATTGAGGGCCTGATGGTGGAGGCAGTGCGACAAAATTCTCAATCAACATAAAGATTATGGAACCATTAATAGCAGCAGGAGCGTTTGCCACCATCATGAAAGGGGATTTTCGGATATGAAACAGATTGACCAAGACCAGATCAACCAAGTGGCATGGAATGCTTGCGATACGTTTCGCGGCACGATAGACCCGGCGCAATACAAGGATTACATCCTCGTGACGCTGTTCTTGAAATACCTGTCCGACTTATGGGCGGACAAGAAGGCGGAATACGACAAGGAATTCAAGGGCGATGCCGAGCGCGTGAAGCGGCGGCTGGCCCGTGAACGCTTCATTATGCCCGACGGGTGCGACTTCTACACGCTGCACGGTAAGCGCAACGAGGCGAACATCGGCGAGATCATCAACGTGGCGTTGGAGCAGATTGAAGATGCGAACAAGGCCAAGTTGGAGGGTGTGTTCCGCAACATTGATTTCAACTCGGAAGCCAACCTCGGCCAGACGAAGGAGCGCAACAAGCGACTGAAATCGCTGCTGGAAAAGTTCGCGGTGGAAGAGCTAGACCTGCGCCCGTCGCGGGTAGGCAAGCAGGACATCATTGGCAACACCTACCAATATCTGATTGGGCACTTCGCCAGCGACGCGGGCAAAAAGGGCGGCGAGTTCTACACGCCCGGCGAAGTCTCGGAATTGCTGGCGAAACTGCTCGCGCCGAAAAAGGGCAGCCGCATCTGCGATCCGACTTGCGGTTCGGGTTCGCTGCTGATCCAGGTGGGCGATGAAGTGGGCGACAACGATTTCTCACTCTACGGGCAGGAAATGAACGGCAGCACCTGGGCGCTGTGCCGGATGAACATGCTCGTCCACAACAAGGACGCGGCGCGCATTGAGTGGGGCGATACCATCAACAACCCGAAACTTATCGAGCGGGACGCGCTGATGAAGTTCGACGTGGTGGTGGCGAATCCGCCGTTCTCGCTGGCGGATTGGGGCGCGGACAACGCGGATGCCGACAAGTTCCACCGCTTTCATCGCGGAGTGCCGCCCAAAAGTAAGGGTGATTACGCCTTCATAAGCCACATGGTTGAAACGGCGGTGGCGGGCTCGGGCAAGGTGGGAGTCGTAGTGCCGCATGGTGTGTTGTTTCGCGGCGGAGCGGAAGAGCGCATCCGAAGAGCTTTCATCGAAGAGAATGTGCTGGAAGCGGTCATCGGCCTTCCTGCAAATCTTTTCTTCGGCACTGTCATCCCAGCCGTAATCTTAATCTTCAACAAGGGCAAGAAGACTAATGATGTGTTGTTTATTGATGCCAGCGCTGATTCGGTGCAGGACAAGGCACAGAACAGGTTGAGCGGCGAGCACATCCAAACAATTGTCGCTACCTATAAAGCCTTCAAGAGCATAGACAAGTATGCCTATCGGGCCAAGCGGGAGGAAATTGCAGAGAACGATTTCAATCTGAACATACCCCGTTATGTAGATACGTTTGAACCGGAGAAGCCCGTAGATTTGAAGGCTGTCCAGCAGGAAATTGACTCCCTCGAATCGCAGCTTACTGCCGTCAGATTGCGGATGTCCGCACAGCTAAAAGCGCTGGGACTGAAATCCTAACCGGTATGAACGCGAACGAGAGGCTATTGGAACATCACTTTGGGGCAAGGCCAAGCGACTGGGCTGTCAAACGCTTAGGGGATTTCTTTGTCGAGCATACAGAATTAAGTTCTGACGTTCGAAAATATCCACTTCACAGTTTTACAATCGAGGATGGAGTCACAGAGAAGACCGAGCGCTATGAACGATCGTTCCTATTAAAGGATGCTGATAACAATCAATTCAAAATCGTGCGTCCTGGGAATTTCGTAATCAATCCGATGAACCTACGGTTCGGTGCTGTAGGAATCTCGAAAACAAAAGCGGCCGTTACAGTTTCAGCATACTATGACGTTCTGGCATTCAAGGGGTCTGATATCGAAGCGAGCTATCTGATCGAGGTATTGCGCTCGCCGATGATGCTAAAAGTCTATGACCGTGTGGCAATTGGGTCGCTGTTGGAAAAAAAAAGAATTCATCTTTCGATGTTTGAGGATTTGCGTGTTTTTGTTCCGCCAAAAACAGAGTTGGAATTCGTTGCTTCAACAGCGAGCGCATGGCGAAAAGCCTTGGCATGCTTAGATGGCCAATTGGCAGCGAAGCGCGAACTGAGACGAGGACTGACCCAACGACTTTTGGATGGAAGCATTCGTTTCAAGGAGTTCAAAGACGAACCACGGCGCAAGTTGCAACTTGGCGATGTAATCGGCTTTGAGCCTCGCGTTGTTGCAAATGGATATCCGCTTTGTCCGCGTTGACGATCCCACCACGCAAGCCCTGCTGGAAATCTACACGGCGACGGTGCTGAAAACACCCCACAACGAATTTACCACGTCCTAAAATATGAGTAACCAAGCCAAAGCCATTTCCAATAAAGACGGGAAGCGTTTTTTACAAGATGCGTTCCACGAACAGCAAAAAGTCCTTCAAGCGCAATTGGAATACGCCAAGAAAAGCATCACGCATGACGGCAAGTGTGGCGACGTTACCGAAAAGCATTTTTTGAAAACGCTGTCGGCGTATCTGCCGAACCGTTATGCGGTGGATTCCGCCATCGTCATTGATTGCAAGGGACAGACGAGTGACCAGATGGATGTGGTGATTTATGACTGCCAATACACACCATGCCTTTTGGACCAGCATGACCATAAGTACATTCCGGCCGAAGCTGTTTACGCCGTGCTGGAAGTAAAACCGGAAATCAGTTCGAAGTATTTGACGTATGCCGGCAGCAAGGCGAAATCAGTGCGCCGCTTGCATCGGACCTCCATTCCAATACCGCACGCTGGCAGTGTCCCCTATCCAGCCAAAGTTCTATTTCCAATAACTGCCGGGCTGGTTGCTGCTGACGTTGCGTGGAAGGATGGCTTTGGCAATACGTTCGCGAAGCAGTTCGCCGCTTTGAAGGGTGACTGTCGCCTGGACTGCATATTGGCGGTAAGCAGCGCATCTTTCGATGCCTTCGAGAAAACTCCTGTGGTGGTGGGCGGAAACAACGCACTGGTGTTCTTTTTGTTCCGCCTCTTGCAAAAACTCCAATCGTTGGGAACTGTGCCGGCCATTGATTGGAACGCCTATGCCTCCCAACTCGCCAACGTAAAACTTCCCCAGAAATAAACCTATGTATAACTACAACGAACAGATCGAAGCCTACGAAGATGATTGTTTGAACCTTCCAGGGGCAGTGAAAGAAAAGTTGCGTGAGCAGCGCGATGCGAATCGAGACCGGCTAAAACGAAACCGGCCAGACAGCGTGCGGGTGAACGGTGGCCACTTCATCCCGCAAGGATCAATGGCGATCAATACGACGATACAGGCAGAGGACTTCGACTACGATATTGACGATGGCGTATGGTTTTATGCCGAAGACCTGAAAAAAGATGATGGCACGGCCATGACTTCAAAGGAGACGCAGGAGATGGTGCGCGACGCCCTGAAAGACTCCAAATTCAATAAGCAACCTGAGATTCACCAAAACTGCGTGCGGGTCTTTTATGCGGAGGGACACCATGTGGACGTGCCAGCTTACCGCAAGTTTGATGAGGGCACGGATAAGGAGCGACAGGAATTGGCGGGAGCCGGTGGTTTCACGGCGTCCGACCCGACGGAAATAAATGTCTGGTTCGAGAACCAAGTGGAAACCCTGAACAAACAGCGGGACGGCGCTGGTTCGCAAATGCGCGTGATGGTCCGCCTGCTCAAACGATTCGCGCGCAGCCGGGGGGACGATTGGGACATGCCAAACGGTCTGAAACTCACCATGCTGGTGGATGAGTGTTTTCCGGCCGGATACAAGCGGAGCGACGAAGCCTGCTATTGGATGCTTTCGAGTCTGAAAACGCGGCTTACTTTCAACCTGGAAGTTGAGAACCGTGCGCAAACCAAATATCCGAAAGACAAGCTGACGAAATCTGCCAGTGATTCCAACATGGTCGAGCTTCGTAAACGGGTTGGGGAGGCACTGGACAAACTGGCCGTTCTGCATCGTTCCGATTGCACTAAGGCCCAAGCCCGCGAAGCCTGGGATTGGGTCTTTCAAAGCGATGGCTTCTTCGAGGCTTATGACAAGGACTCTGTCAAGGCTGTGGCTCTCTTCGCGAATAACGCACTGGTCCGGGCCGGACTGGCGACAACCAGACCTTCGGGCATTTTGACGGCAGCCGGTGTCACTGCGGGCGCGCCTAACATAGCGCATAAATTTTATGGCGAATTTTTTGAGAAGCAATAATGGCGAGAAATACCGGAAATCGGTTTGCGAAGAGTTGCTGATAAAACGGCGATTCCCTTCATTTAACTGCAAGATTCGCGGCAAGGAACTGGTTTGTCGTGGAAGGCTCAAGCCGACTGAACATTCGGAAGAGTATCGGATTGAAGTGGCCTATGAACCGTGGGGAAGTCCTGACGTACGAATCCTCACACCCAAGATCGAACCCAAAAAAGAACTGCACTTTTTCCCAGGCGGCACACTGTGCCTTTACGATTTCAGGGACCAGCCTTGGCAAGACAAGTGGCATCTAGCCGATACGGTCATTCCTTGGACGGCAGAATGGCTTCTGTATTACGAGATTTATTTGCTGACCGGAAAATGGCTTGGAAAATCGGCGCTTCATGGCGGTGCAACAAAGGTCGATGAACCGCCGCCAAGCACTGAGGAAGTGCAGGAATGACCGGGGTGATGCGTGATTGCAATGAACATCAATTACCATGCAGCAATTCAGGCGTATGAAGCGGCCAAAGTGAATCTATCGGATGCCGTGCGTGAAGACCTTTACAAAAAACGCGAGGCGAATCGTAATCGGTTGAGGGAAAACCTTCCAAAACGATTTCGTATTAAGGAATTCATCGCTCAGGGTTCAATGGCGATTCGGACGACCGTACAGGAGGTGGATGGCGATTATGATATTGACGACGGCGTTGTTTTTTTTGCTGACGATCTCGTGGATTGGTTGCTCCGTCTCATTCCTCTGTTCGCGAGTGATGCGCAGGAAATAGTTCGTGACGCACTCAAAGATGACACCTTCAACCGGCAGCCTGAGATAATAGGCAACTGCGTTCGTGTCTTTTATGCGCAAGGGTACCATGTGGATGTGCCAGCATTTCGGGTGAAGGACGCAGGTACAGAATCCGAGCGGCAAGAACTTGCCGGCAAGGATGGGTGGCGTAGTTCGGACCCAACAGAAATAAACAGATGGTTCGAGCAACGTGTGGCAAAGCTTAACAGCATCCAAGAAGAAGCCGGTGGCCAGTTTCGTCGCATGATTAGGTTGCTCAAACGCTTCGCTCGCAGCCGGGGCAAACAGTGGAACATGCCGAACGGGTTGAAATTGACGATGCTTGCTGATGAGTGCTTTGAACGGTCACACGATAGAGATGACAAGGCATTTTATTTCCTGCTGTCGAATCTGCATGACAGGCTTCACAAATCGAGGATCGTGTGGAACCGGGCACAGCCGGAGGCGTCGCGAAACCAGTTAACAAAATCTGACGACGATGAAAACATGGTTGAGCTACATCAGCGTGTGTTCGAGGCATTAAAACAGATCGAAATTCTACGGGACGCAAAATGCACGGCGTGCCAAGCCCGAACTGCATGGGATTGGGTGTTTCAAACGGGTGGTTTCTTCTTGGACTTTGATTCCCGAAATTCCAACACAGTAATGAATGCAAGGAGGTAGGAGATGAACACGCCATCGTTTCAAGAAGATCACGTTTCGCAAGTGCCAGCCTTGCAACTGCTGCAAAACCTGGGATACACCTACCTGCGCCCGCAGGAAGTGTTTTTGCAGCGCAAGGGGCGGCTGGGCAACGTGCTGCTGGAAGACATCCTCGCCGAACAACTGCGGAAGGCGAACCGCATCTCCTATCGCGGCAAGCAATACGAGTTCACGGAAGCGAACATTCAGGCGGCGATTCAAGCCCTCAAGGAAGTGCCGTTCGACGGGCTAGTTCGAACGAGTGAGCAAATCTATGACCTGCTTGCGCTGGGCAAGGCGATGGAACAAACCGTGGAAGGCGACACGAAAAGTTTTACGCTCAACTTCATAGACTGGCGCAACCCGGCGAACAATGTTTTCCACGTCGTTGAGGAATTTGAAGTGGAACGCTCCGGCAGCAAGGAGAAATGCCGACCCGACATCGTATTGTTCGTGAACGGCATTCCGCTGTCTGTCATCGAGTGCAAGCGGTCAGACATGAAGGATCCGCTGGCGCAGGCCATCAGCCAGCAAATCCGCAACCAGGCCGATGATTATATTCCCAAGCTGTTTGTGTTCTCACAACTGCTAGTGGGGGTGGCGGCGAACGACGCGGCATATGCAACGACAGGCACGGCGGCGGCATTTTGGTCGAATTGGCGCGAAATGCAGGACGTGACCAAGGAAGTTCTCGCGCTGGTGAATCGGCCATTGAGCCGGGCACAAAAGGACAGGCTGTTCGCGGACCGCTTCGGTTACGTGCGCGCGTATTTCGACGATCTGGAAGCCGAGGGCCGCGAAGTCACGGCGCAAGATTTGACTTTGTTTAGCCTGTGCCGCCCTGAACGGCTATTGGAACTGGCGTGGCGTTTCATCGTGTATGACGCGGGCGAGAAGAAGATCGCCCGCTACCAGCAATACTTCACGGTTAACGGCATTTTGGCGCGGGTTCGGAAATTGCAGCCGGACGGTCGGCGGCTGGGCGGCGTGGTATGGCACACGCAAGGATCGGGAAAAAGCCTGACGATGGTGATGCTGGCAAAGTCGCTGGCCTTGGAACGGGAAATACCAAATCCGGTCATCGCGCTGGTGACTGACAGGGTGGATTTGGATTTGCAGATTAAAAAGACGTTCCACCAGTGCGGCCTTGAACCGGTGCAGGCGCAAACAGGCAAGCATCTGACGAGACTGATTACCGAGGGCAAGGAAAGTGTCATCACGACGGTCATAGACAAGTTTGCAACGGCGGTAGAAGCGGGCGATTTCAAGAATGATTCGCCGAATTTGTTTGTGCTGGTGGATGAAAGCCACCGGAGCGTGTATGGAGAAACGGGAGCGAAAATGGAAAAGGTGTTGCCGATGGCATGTTTCATTGGGTTCACCGGCACGCCGCTGATGAAAAAGGAACACAAGACGGCAAAGAAATTCGGGGGTTACATCGAGCCAGCCTACACGATTGACCAAGCCGTGCGCGACAGGGCCGTGGTGCCGCTGCTTTACGAAGGGCGGCTGGTGTTACAGCAAGTGAATCAGAAGGCGATTGATAAATGGTTCGATGTGGTGACGAAGCCGTTGAGCGCCGCGCAACGGGCTGATTTGAAAAGGAAATTCGCCTCGGCAGACCAGTTGAACAGGGCTGACCGCAAGGTGTATGAAGCGGCTTTCGACATCAGCGAGCATTACAGCCAGAACTGGCAGGGCACGGGCTTCAAGGCGCAACTGGCCGCGCCGAACAAGGCGACTGCGCTCAAATACAAAAAATATCTGGATGAGTTCGGCAAGGTAACGAGCGAAGTGGTGATTTCCGCCCCAGACACCCGCGACGAGCAAGAGGACGTGTATGAAGTGGACACGGAAGAAGTGCGGGCATTCTGGAAAAAAATGATGACAAAATACGGCTCGGAAAAACAATACCTCGAACAAATCATCAATGGGTTCAAGCACGCACCGGAACCAGAGATTTTGATCGTCGTCAGCAAGCTGCTGACGGGCTTCGACGCGCCACGCAATACGGTGTTGTATCTGTGCCGGTCGTTTATGGAGCACAATTTATTGCAGGCCATCGCGCGGGTGAACCGGATTTATGGTGGCAAGGATTTTGGGTTCATCCTGGATTATTACGGCGTCCTCCAAAAATTGGGCGAGGCGATGGACATTTATTCGGCCCTCCCAGAATTTGAGAAAGATGAACTCGCCGGCACGGTTACGGATGTGGCGGAAGAAATCAGGCGGCTGCCACAGAAACATTCCGAATTGTGGGATGTATTCAAAACGGTGAAGGGTTCAAGAGACAAGGAGAAATACGAAGTGCTGCTGGCAGACGAGGAATTGCGCGGGCGGTTTTATGACAAGCTCAACGCCTACCATCGGACATTGGGCATCGCGCTGGCGACAATGCAGTTCCTGCGGGAGACGCCGGAAAAGAAAATCCAGGGCTACAAGGATGATCTTGCATTCTTCCTCAAGCTGCGCGTGTCAGTGAAGCAGCGTTACGCGGAGGAAGTGGATTACAAGGACTACGAAAAACGCGTGCAAAAGCTGATTGATACCCACGTGAGCGCGGAGGGCATCGAGCAATTAACACCGCCGGTGAACATTTTTGAAAAGGACGCTTTCAAGAAGGAAGTGGAAAAGCTGGCTGGCGTAGCGTCGAAAGCGGACACGATTGCACACAGGACGGCCCGGACCATCACGGAGAAAATGGATGAAGACCCGGTATTCTATCGGCGCTTTGGGAAAATCTTGCAGGACGCCATTGATGATTGGCGCGCGAAACGGATTAACGAGAAAGAATATCTAAATCGTGTCACAGAGGTCATGCAGTCGGTGTTGAGCCGGACGGGTGACGAGCTGCCAGATATGCTGCGCGACCGCGACGTGGCAAAGGCGTTTTACGGTGTGGTGAACGAAACCATGGAGGGAATGGAGTTAAAAGAAAGCGCCGTTCCTTATGGCGGACAGAACCTGGCCGCCGAACTGGCCGTTAAGATTGATGAAGCTGTCCAGAAGCGATTGCAGGTGGATTGGCGCTCGAATCCGGACGTGCAAAACGAAATGCGAAACGCCATTGATGACCTGCTATACGAGGCACGAGCCGAAAAGGGCGTGCCATTGACGGTGCAGGACATGGACCTGATCATCGAACGGGCGTTGGAAATCGCCAAGAATCGTTACCCGCGATGAGGGGCATCGCGGACACACGAGCATGACTCAGCGCCAATACATTACTTACGGCGGCAAGCGAATCGAGTTCGTCTTGCGCCGGTCGCACCGTCGGACGCTGGCAATCACTGTTCGTCCTGATCTGGCCGTAGTCGTAACGGCCCCTCGCAGAGCCAAGCTGGAAGCCGTCCTGGCCAAGATTCGGAAACGAGCAGTCTGGATTCGCCGACAACAGGATTTTTTTGGCGATTTTCTGCCGCAGACACCACCGCGCCGGTATGTGAGTGGGGAAACACACCGCTACCTGGGGCGGCAATACCGGCTCAAGGTTGTTGAGGCGAAGGCGTCGGACGTTAAGATGGCCGGCCGATTCATTTGGGTGCATACGCCGCGCAAGTCGGACACGGCGCGAGTGCGCAGGCTTGTAGAGGGTTGGTTGCTTGCTCACGCGAAGGAGCGGTTCGCCCGCAGTTTGAATGGAAGCACGGCGCGGTTCGGGCGGCGACTGGCTGAGCCGCCACGAGTGCAAATCCGGCGAATGCCAAAACGATGGGGCAGTTGGACGCGGCGCGGCGGTATCTGCCTAAACCCGGAACTGGTGAAGGCCCCGGCGTCGTGCATTGACTATGTGGTGACGCACGAGCTTTGCCATGCGGTGCATGGCCACCACGGCAAAGCGTTTTACGAACTTCTGCGGCGGGTGATGCCGGATTGGGAGCACCGCAAGGCGCGGCTGGAACGAATAGCGGCTGAATAAAACCGCAGTCAAGGATGCGGAATTAACCTCACCATCGTCTGTCTGAAGCTTTGGGATAGCCACGAGCAGGATGTTGTGAGATCGCGAACGCGGATTGGCTGCGACTTTGGACAGGACACAGACTGGATATTGTCACGGTCGTGGCGAGGATACGGACATGGAAAAATCGCGGTCACGGTCAGTTTACGAACCGGACACGAACGTTTTCTCGGACAAGTTGCGGAAGGGGACTGTGCGTGGACACGGACAAACTGAGGTCGTGTTCTCGGACTGGATACGGATACGGACGCGGATGCGGACTGGCCGTGGACAGGACACGGACAGGTCACGAACACGGACATCACGGCGGATAATGGCGCGGACACTTCCGGCCAAATCGCGACTGATTCGCGGACAATTGAACCTTGCTCCAGCAAGGGGTGAGGCGTCCACCCTGTAATCCAAACAAATCGTGTGGACACTCCCGCATCAATATGGCCGCTCGTCATTGCACCAAGTCCGGCACATTCCGACACCATGCCGAGACACTTCCTGAAATTTCAAACGCACTGACCGGGCGTTCCTGAACCCGAAGCGGAACGAAGCAGGTCGGCAGTGGCATGAACGGACGACGGCGCAGCGGAGCGTGGGTCAGGAACGGGCGGTGAGTGCGCGACCGTCTAGGTTTTCACTTCAAGGCGATTGGTCTGTCCGGTTTTCGAGTGCCCGCAGAAAAGCCGGACAGTCCAAGCGCCGACACGTTTCTGAGATTTTCCGCACTATGGCCGGATATTTCCGTGCAGTGTCCGCCGATGTCCGCTGCCCCGGCCGTCGGTGGTCGTGGAACGTCCGTCAGACGTTTGTGGATTGGCATGATTTGTCCGTGCCATGAACCGGCCATCATACCAGGAAGGGCACAATCAACTCGTGTATGTGATACATCTATGCTTTGCCGGGATCTGCAATAATCGTCGCGTGAAAGATAAATCCTCAACCCGCATGAGCCACGGACAGGCTTTGTGTGCGTCCACCACATTTGTCGGGCGCGTATCTGGCACAGTCACGCCATGAACAATGAATGTCGAGCATTGTTGAGCCTGGTGACATTGCCAGCGCGGATGAATAGGACGCAGGCCGCCGATTATTTGGGATTTGAACCCGACCATATCACGCTGTTGATCAAGGCAGGTTTGTTGAAACCGCTGGGCCGGCCAAAGCCCAATAGCGACAAATACTTTGCCGCCGTGAAACTGGCTGAACTGCGGCAGGACGAGCAGTGGCTGTCACGGGCGACGCAATTCATCAGCCAGCACTACAACGACAAGAACGCCCGCAAATCCAAAAACTCGAACCAATTGGTTTCGACCGCCGACGCATAATCCCATGCTCGCCATCAAACCCCAATGCAGCCTGAAAGATGCCCGGCATTATTTTCAGGAGCATCTGACCGTCGGCGATTATTATGCAGAGGGCCAGCATGTGCCGGGACATTGGTTCGGACACGGCGCGGAACAGTTGGGACTGTCCGGCGTCACCGGCATGGACGAGTTCGTCCGTCTGTGTGAAAACTTGCATCCGCAGACCGGACAGAAATTGACGCTGCGCCAGAACACCACGCGGACAGACATCGGCGAGGACGGACAGGAACAAAAAAACAGCAACCGCCGGGTGTTTTACGATTTCACGTTCTCGCCGGCCAAGTCGGTTTCCATCGCGGCCCTGGCGGGCGACGATCCCCGGATTGTCGAGGCGCATGAGCAGGCCGTCACCGAAGCGCTACGCCAATTGCAATCTTTCGCCGCCTCACGGGTGCGCAAAAATGGCGAATGCACCGACCGCATCACCGGCAATCTCGTGGCGGCGGTATTCCGGCATGAAACGTCGCGAGCGTTAGACCCGCACCTGCATAGCCATTGCATCTTGTTCAATGCCACGTTCGATCCGGTGGAGAAGCAGTGGAAGGCGTTGCAAAATTACGAAATGCTCGCGGCGCAAAGGTTCGTCCTGAATGTCTATTATCACGAACTGGCGCGGTCGCTGGTCAAATGCGGCTACCAGATCGAAAACAAACCGCGCGGCGATTTTGAGATCAAAGGCGTCTCGACGGAATTGGTCAAAAAGTTTTCCAAACGGCACGATGAGATTGACCGGAAAACGCAGGAACTGCTGGAAGGCGCGCCTGAAAAAGTTGAGGGCAACCTGGCAGCGATTCGCGAGAACATTGCGCACAGGGAACGGGCGCGGAAAATCAGGGACATCGGTTTGGAAAAATTACACGCGCTTTGGGACGGCCAGATGACGGCGGCGGAAAAACAATCGTTGCGTCAACTGGTCGGTCATCAGCCGCCCGTCGGCGATGCGACCGAAAATCTAGCCGAGCAATCCGTGGTGTGGGCGGAAGAGCATCTGTTTGAACGCCGGTCAGTTATCCACGAGCACGAACTGTGGCGGCACGCGCTGGAACACGCCAGAGGCCGTGAGGTAAATACCGCCGACATTCAGGCGGTTACCCAGCGTTGCGATTATTTGCGCGACCGAAATCGTCCCGGTAAGGTGACGACCCGCGAACATCTCCAGCGCGAAGCCGACATTGTCCAAATCGCCAAAGAAGGGGTCTGTGATTGTCACCCGCTGGTCTGGCAACCGCGCTTGCTCAATCCAAAATTGGATGATGAACAGCGGCAAGCATTGTTGAAGTTACTGACCAACACGAGCCGCGTTTCGGTATTTCGCGGCGGCGCTGGCACGGGCAAAAGCTACGTCCTGCGCGAACTGGTTGCCGAAGTTCAAGCATCGGGCCGGGGCGTGGTCGTGCTCGCGCCGCAACGCCAACAGGTGGTGGACATGGAACAGGCGGGCTTTCCGTCGCCGCTGACGGTCAGCCAATTTCTGGCCAAGCGCGAACTGGCAGAGGGCGCGGCAGTGGTCGTGGACGAGGCCGGTCAAATCGGCGGGCGGCAGATGTGGGAATTGCTCCAGCTTGTCCGCGAGCGAAATGCACGGCTCATTTTGTCCGGCGACACGCGCCAGCACGGTGCGGTCGAGGCGTCGGATGCGTTGCTGGCCATCGAACGATATTCGGGCGTTCGACCCGTCGAGTTGCACACCATCCGTCGGCAAGACCCGGCACGCGGACAGACCATTGACGAACGCGACCGGATCAAACAATACCGCCGCGCAGTCAAACTGGCTGCCGACGGCAAACTCGCCGAATCATTTTCCCAACTCGACAACCTTGGCGCGGTCGTGACGTGTGGTGTCGGCGAGCAGGCCGAGAAGCTGGCGGATGAATATGTCCAGTTGGCGGAGAAAAATGTTTCCGCCGTGGTAGTGTCGCAGACTTGGGACGAGGTTCGGCGCGTCAACGATCAGGTGCGCGCCAAGCTCAAGGCAAAGGGATTACTCGGCGTGAATGACGTGACGGTTCAAACGCTGGAGAAGTTGGATTTGACCAACGCGCAGAAACGTGATGAGAGATTTTATCCACCCGATGCGGTGATTGTTTTCAATCAAAAGGTGCGCAACGCAGATGCCGGCGCAAAAGGAAAATTGGGCCTCATCGTAAAGGCCGGTGTTCTGGTGGAAGTGAATGGCCGGTTCGTGACGGTTTCAAACAAGCTGCTGGGCAAAATCACGGTCTGCCGTCCGCAGGAAGCGCGCGTCGCTGAAAACGACCGACTACATCTGAAAGCCAATTACAGATTGAAGCATGGTGGTCGCGCCTCCAACGGCGAACTGGTCACGGTGAAATCCATCAGCGCCGATGGGGAAATCAAACTGGCCGATGGCCGGGTGTTGGATGATGGCTATCGCGAGTTCGTGCCGGGCTATGCCGTCACGTCCTACGGTTCACAGGGTAAGACGGTGGACTACGTTTTATTCTCGGACTCGACCGTCAAGGCGGCGACGAGTGCGGAACAGTGGTATGTCAGCATCTCGCGTGGTCGTCGGGGCATCCGCATTTTCACGCCGGACAAGGAGCAACTACGGGAAAACATCATACACTCCGGTCACCGGCCGCTGGCGCTGGAAATCGCAGCCGGCTCGGTTTCGCGGGGTCGCCGGCTGCTCTGGCAACGGTTGCATGGCTATCTGCTGAGGTTCGGTCGCCAGGCCGCCGACAATATGTGCCGCCTGAAACTGGCTCGCCATCGTCAATCCAAACAGCATTATGAGCACAAGAACACCCGAATGTTGGGCCAACGACCCGAACGCCGAGGCATTACGAATTGAGGTCACGCCGGAGCGTTCGCTGCTCTTGCCGCATGATCAATTCATGTTTGCCGAATTGACCGGCGACGGCGACGACCAGAATCTCAAACTGGTTTTCGCCGCCCACGAGGTTTTGATTCGCGGCCATCACCTGCGCCGCATTGAGACCGGAATGCAGCGGATGGAGTTGTCGCTGGTCACCGTGCTGCCGGGTAATCAGCGCAATTTTGTCCCCGATGGCCAGCCGGTGATTTTTGAAATCACCATTAGGGAAATCGGGCGCGACGGCGGCAATTGAGCTGCCGCGCGCAGGTTTACACCTCATCATCACCGTCGGCTTGAAACAAGACTGGTGTCGGCTGCAACGGCTGTGTCGGAGGCTGGATCACGATGCCGATGCCGGCGCGAACGTGCGGCTGATTCGGAAATTTCCGCCGCAATCTGCCGCTGAACACCCAAGCCAGCACAATCACTGACGCCCACACCAGCACGAGATACATATAAACGCCATAATCTGCGATGGCATTGTCCAAAAAATCAAACACGGGTTTCAAAACTTCGCCTGCATTCAAGTTCATAGAGCCTCCGGGACTCATGCGTTCGCGATTTTGATCGCCGGTTCGACAATTCTCGCACCATTTGCCTGCTGGCTGCGCATCCGCTCAAACTCGCTCAACGGCGGCAGTTCCACCTGTGCCCGGCGTGCATACGCCCGGTGAATCGCCTTGCTGTTGTGGCCCAGCGCCTCCTGCGCGAACCGTTCCGGGTAGCCCGCTTTTTTCGCGCGTTCCGCCCACGCATACCGATACGAATGCAGGGTGACGCCCTTGATGCCCAGGCCCACGCAGCGTTGGTGAAACTCCGTCGCGCGGTCGCCGGAGCGAACCGTGCGCAGATACGGAAACAACGGACCGTTACCGGGCAGGTCGCGAAGAATTTCCGCCACTTCATCATCGAATCGCATGATGGCAATCGAGCCGGTTTTTTTGCGGGCGAAGCTGATGACGTTGTGTTCCCAATCCACGTTCTCCGCTTCGAGGCACGCGAGGTCGGTCTGCGACGCGCCCAGATGCCAGGCCAGTTGGTAAAACGCTTTGCGTTCGGGATTCAGTTCACGGGCGACGATGGCCTGATGTTCTTCCCAGGTGATCGCGCGTTTGTCCTTGTATTCCACTTTCGGCCACTGGCGTTTGACGATGACCGGCCACGGCAGCCACGTCATGTCGAGGGCGAAATTGTGGATGCGCCGCAAATAGACATTGGTCGAAACTTTGCCGGTTTCGAGCACGCGCAAAAAATGTTCGGGCCGCGTTTCGAGCACCGGGAGATTGCGAATGATATTGAGCGCCTTGTCCTTGATGGCGGTCGCCCAACGGTGCTGGGTCTCGCCTTTTTTGAGCTTCACCATTTCGTCCATGACGAACTGCCAGTTGCGCGTGGCGATCTGCGGGTCGCTGGCGACGAGGTAGGCGCGGGCGATCTGAAGATTTACGGCGGGCTGCTGGACGGCCTCGCACTTGGAATGGAACAGGCGGACGGCGGTGGCACGGTCGCTCGTGCCCAGGCTCTCCTGTTTGCCCGTCACGTCATCATGGAGGTAGTAGCGCCCGCCGTTCTTCCGGCGATAGAGTCGGTATCGTTGTCTCATAACTGTTTTTCGCAGCGATGAGTTTACGACGATTGATTTCGACTCGGTTAGCGAGCAGTGGGCGAGTTACCTCGGATAACTCACGAATCTTTCACGGCCCCTGTGAAGCCGGAGCGGACGCCGTTCGATTTAAGCACCTGCCCGGCCTTCGAGACCAGACAGGCGATGGCGACCAAATTGACGAACGGCACAAGGGCCGTACAGAGCCACAGAAGGGGATTCTTGCGTAGCACTTGGGCCAACTGGTAGCACATAACGATGCTGGTGACGTGAACGACCCAAAACCCGAGGGTTTCCACTCGAAGCAGGAATTCGGGCACGGGTGCAAGACCTAAGATGACCCAAGGAACGGTGAGCCAGATTAGGGCTTTCTGTTTGCTGGCAAGCTGTGCCAGATCAAGTACAGACGTTTTGGTGTTATTTAGTTTTTTCATGTTTTGTTTTTGGTTTGCGGTTTGCGTTCAAGTGTCTGCGATGAGTTTTGCCCCTTGGCTTTTGCGAATCGGGGGCGCGACGATTTCGGCGTCGAGAATGTCACTGCCCGCGTGTTCCAGCTTCGCCTTGGATGCCTTGACTCGGCGATAGCCGTAGATGGCCCAAAAGAACGGGATGAAAAGCGTGGGCAGTTCGCCGAAGGGGATTCCAAGGACCATGATGGCGATCAACATCCCGGACGGGAGCAGGAAATCCACCCAGCTTCGGAGGTAGAGACCAAGGCCAATACCGCCTAGGACAAACCCGGCGATGGCGGCGACGACCGGGTCTTTTTTTGTTTTCAGGGGTTCAAGTCTGTCGGCGACGCCGTAGGCGCTGCGGACAATTCCGTGGGGCATTTTGTTTGTGTTCATAGCTTTTGTTTTCAGTTGAGGGATGGATTCTCTTTGTTGGCGTGAATCTTCTTTTGAATGTCGTCAGCCATGCCGGTGGCGATGCCTGTTGAACCTTCATTTGGCGGTGCGTGCTGTGCCTGCTCGTATTGCTCAAGCACTCGCGCCTGTTGGTCGGCGATGATGGCGCTATCCGACAAATCAAGCTCGCGATTGCGTTGACGGCGAAACACCTGGTCTTCAAAGCCGCGCAGGCAGAAGGCGGCGAAGATCAACCACACGGCCAGCGCGCGTGAGAACGGAAACAGCGCGAGGCCGATGAGTGCGAAGAAAATGGGTTCAACGTATCGCGCCACGCGCCGATTGCGGCGGACGATAAACGGAAGCCAGCGGAAATCGAAAGCTGACGTGCCGATGTAGTGACTGTGGCGGATGACGCCCCGGTTCACGTCCAGCCACCGGCGGATTCGTTGGGCAATGCCGCTCAAGAATCCAACGAGCGCAAAAATCAGCAAGTGTTCGGGGTGGGCCGCTTCGTGGCCGGGCGTGGCGAGAATCGCCACGACGGCCAGCAATCCGAAAACGGCCAGCAGCATGAACGGGCTGAGCAACCGATAGCCGATGTCGCGGCGCGAGAATACCATGAGGGTTAAGGCGGGAAACTTCATGCCCCATTGCACGAAGGCGAAGGTTTCCATGAATGACGGGCCGGATGATGGTTGTTGTTCTTTCATGTTAGCGTTGGTTGAATGTGAGTCGTTTGTAAGGCAGTCGTTCCGCGCGGCCATTTCCGAACAAGTGACCCCCTAAATGAGCGAAGCACTCCACCTGGAAGTTGTATTGTGGTCCTCCCTTGCGGAGCGTGGTAAAGGCAGATGGCTCGATATAAAACCGCTTGTCTTCGGCCCGGCCAATGCCGGCGTTCTGCTCTGCCTGCTTGTTGGGCGGTAAAAAAAGTTGGGCCACCGGCGAGACGTTTGCGCTGGTGCTGGTGATGCGGATATATCGCTGGCCAAAAAGTTTTGCCGCCCACTCGTTCGTTTCCGTGCTGGACTGCTGACAAAAAAACTTCGCCTGCAAATTTCCGAGTAGTGAATTAACCGCATCGTCGTTTTTGAGGACGCGTCGGAAGCTCTCGATGTTTTGAGTAAGGTAAACCGTGCATCCGGCTGCGGAGCGGGCGACGGCCTGATATTCGGAATCAAATTTGGAAACGAAATTTTGCGCTTCGTCCGCCCAAAGAAAGACGGGGCGCAAAAAGCTCTGCCGGTCGGCGGGCTGCATCCGCCGCAGCACGGCAACTTGGAAACAGTATTTCCAAACGAGATTGGCAATGCGGCCCGCGAGCTTGAACTCCTGAACGGGCAAATTGACCAAAATCAACTTTCCGTTGAATGTGTCCTCCGGCTTGATGTTGGTGTCGCTGGAAAAAAGTTTTCTGAGTGGTCGTGTGACTAATTGCCGAATCAGAACGCTGAAACCGAGAATGATCGAGCCGCGTGTCTCGGGTGCGAACGACGGAAAATCCTTAGTGAAGTAGGTTTTGCATTCGTTGAAATCTGCTCGGGCTTCGGGGTCGCCGTCTTTGGTGGCCTGATCCGCCTCTTTCAAGATTTGGTGGCAGGCGCTGTCCTTCTGCCAGTCAGGGTCATCGAGTTGTTCCGGCGTTTGGGGTGCGCTGCTGGCGATGTCGCGCAAGAGTGGAAGTGACACCGGCAAACCTGCCAGCAGTGGCAGGTCCACCAGATTGGAAATAAGCGTTTGCAGTGCGTCCTGCCAGAACTTGTGATTGCCGGAATCGCTGTTTTCGCCGCCGCTAATCGCTCCGGCGATCTCGGTCAAAAGAGCGACCACATTGATTGAAAAACCCCCGCCTTCGCCCGGTCTGGATGCCTCGTCCTCCATGAAGTTAAACCGCCAGTCTCCGTCGGCGTTCACGATGACAAGGTCGTCCTGGCGTCCGCACTCGGCCGCCCAGGATTGCCACATTGGGCATTCGTCCCGCTTTGCTGCAAGGATGAGTCCCCCGAATCCGGCGGCCAAATATCCATACGCAATGGAACGGCCCGGCCCCGACGTTTTCCCTGACCCGGTGGACCCCGTGATGAGCACGCCGGTTTGGGCGTCGGCCAGTCGGAAGGCATCCCCGTGGCCCCAATCCCGGATGACGGTCTGGGGGTGGTAGGGCGGTAAATTTTGGCCGGGGTTGCTGCGGAAAAATCTCATGTCGTTTGAATCTCAGTCGGGCGGGCATGAGATTTCAGAACAAGGAATTTGCGGACGGCCACCTTGCCGGACGCCAGCGGACAAACAAAGTCCGCTGCAAAAAATCTTGGCGACGGCCAAGATTGCATCCCGTGGGCACTCCCGTTCCATTGCCACAGAAACGGTCAATGGATGGGGGTAAGCCCGGAAGGGATGTCGGTAGCTGCATCCAAGGGCAGCACCCCTTGGGCAGGGATTTGAAGGGCGGCACGCCCTCGCCGGTGCGGGGTGTCGGGGGTGATACCCCTGACGGCTCGTTCCAAGGGCAGCCCTGCCTTTGGTCGGAGTTCAAGGGGCAGACAGCCCCTTGGCCGGGCAGCGCCCGGCATTGGAAGCGGGGTCCAGGGGCCGGATTCGGAGGCCCCTTGGCGCGGAACATCGCTTGCGATGTATAACCGCGCCATTCAGGCCTTTGGCCTTCAGGGGCCGCTGCGGCGACGGGGCGAAGCCGGGTCGCCCGCGCAGCCGTTTTTTTGGTGACTGCCAAGTGGGCAGAATTTTCCGTCTGTATCAAAACGGCGCAAACTGGCTGTGAGAGCCAATCTCCGAGGGACGAAGCCGATTATTTTTGATATGCTGTTCGGAATGGGGGGCTGCCAAGCGACAGGTGTAGTGCATGGCGATATTCCGATTAGAGGCGAAGATTTTCAGCCGCGAAAAGAAAGGGCGGTCGGTCATCGCTGCTGCCGCTTACCGGGCGGGAACGAAACTCAAGGATGAGATTCGGGACAAAATCTTCGACTACGCCCGCCGGACAAAGGGCGTCATTCAATCGGCCATACTAGCGCCGGAAGGTGCCCCCGCTTGGGCCACCAATTCCGGCCAGCTTTGGAATACAGTCGAGGCGGGTGAAAAGCGGACAGATGCTCAACTCGCACGCGAGTTTATTTTGGCCCTGCCAAAAGAGCTGTCCGCCGACGAGCAATTTCAGACGGCGGTGGCTTGGGCCAAACAGGAATTGGTCACTTCCGGCATGGTGGCCGAAATCTCCCTGCACCATCCCAAGAACGGCAAGAATCCGCATGTGCATATCCTCTGCACCATGCGGAAAATTGACGGCGACAAATTCAGCGCCAAAAAATCCCGCGAATGGAATGACGTAGCCGTGTTGGCGCAACAACGCGAGTCGTGGGCTGCCGCCGTCAATGCCGCCTTGGAAAAGGCGGGCCGTTCGGAGCGCGTAGATCACAGGTCATTGAAAGACCAAGGGATTGACCGTCTGCCGGAACCGAAAATCGGTGTTGCGGCAACCGCGATGAAGCGCAAAGGCGTCCTGGAAGATTCGGAGAGGTTCAAACTCGTCCGTAAAATTAAACTCCTCAATGACGCCATGCCGTTTATCCGGGCGATTCAACGGCACGGCGAAGTCCAGCATTACGGCATGGCCGGAAGGTTTTGGGACAAAACCATGTCGGTCATGTCGCGGATGCGCGAACGGGCCAGCAAAGCGATCAAGGGACGCTGGCAAAAGCTCATCGAGTCGCAACGGAACAAAGGCCCGGAAAGAGGACGATAATTTATGACAAACCACGAAACAAAGAGACAGGCCATGAGCGCGATAGCTGGCGTCCAGTCGGTCGCGCAAGTGGGGCTGGCAAAAGTAACCCTTGGCGCGTCGGTGTATGCCGCGCATATCCGGCAGGTGGACCGGCAGGCGGCGGCGCAACGTCCCCCTCGTCCGCGAAAAGTGCGGCGGGATGCCATCGGGAGGGAAATATGAGCGATCCGCTGGCACAATACCGCAAGAAGCCGGTCGGCACGGTGGCGGAACCGCCGCCGCCAAAAGGCCCGGAGGAATACGCGGCCTTTGACGCCAAGGACAAGGTTGACCGCCTGTCCATCCGGCAGGCCAACCGGCAATCGCGGACGCCCGCTTATTGCTACCTGCTGGACATCACGCACGACGGGCCGTATGGCACGAATTTCGTGCTCTACTATACGCCGCGATCAATACAGTTGTTGCTACCTTTGATTGACTGCGAACCAAGGGATTATTGGAGCACGATGAAAATACCGGCGTTAATTACTCTGGTGTGCATTATGATTTACTTGGCGCTTGAGTCATCGCTTCCCGGTGATTGGACAAAAGTGGCTGTGGCAATCACGCTGGGAATGGCTGCTTTGGCGGTGGGAACGCTTATGCAGCGTAATCATCTCAATGATGAAGTCGCCCTGTGGCGCATCTCGGCATCAGGCAGCTATTAACAATACCACGCCAGTTTCGTGGTCGGTGTTGGGGCGATTCTTTACGGCGCAAGAAAACTCCTGGACCATGATAAATCAGAAGGACAAACGCGTTGAAATCGGCTAACGGTAAATAGGTTGGTCGCAGGTGCGATTTCCTGAAAATGAGTCAGGGGTAGAAAACGGGGTATCATATTTGGGCCGGGTGTGAATTTTAATTATTGTTCCGTTGGTTAGAGCAACTTTGTGATTACCGTAGGGGTCACCATTTTCCTGGCCGGTGACGTTCGCCAATCCGAGAAAACACCATGCTGGCTGCCGGTTTCAGGGCGTTTCCCTCCTGCCGCTGGCCGTTCGAGTCCGTTGACATCCGGCCTGATTTAGGGGTATAAAATTTGATAGATACCCCAACTGCAGGAGGGAGATACCCCGGATGCCGCTTTCAGATGCGAAGGTTCGCAATGCCAAGCCTCAAGCCAAGCCCTACAAAATTAGCGACGGGGAAGGGTTGTTTTTGCTGGTCACGCCTTCCGGCAGCAAATACTGGCGGCTCAAGTATCATTTTGCAGGCCGGGAAAAGCTGCTGGCCTTGGGGGTTTATCCCGAAGTCAGCCTTGGCGATGCCCGCGAGCGGCGGCTGCAAGCGCGTAAAGCTCTCGCGGCCGGGAATGACCCCGGCGAAGTGAAACGGGAAGCCAAGCGGCTGGCCGTCCTTCAAACTGAAAACGCCTTTGAAGTGGTCGCCCGCGACTGGTATGGGCAGCGCAAACATGAATGGAAGGACAATACCGCCAAAGTCGTGCTGACTCGGCTGGAGCGATATGTTTTCCCCAAACTCGGCCGGAGGCCGATGGCGAACATCACCGCCCCGGAAATCCTGACCATGCTGCGGGCGGTTGAAAGCCGGGGCGCTTTGGACACCGCGCAACGGGTGATGCAAACGTGCGGGCAGATTTTCATGTATGCCATTGCCACGGGCCGCGCCGAAAGAAATCCCGTGCCCGATTTGCGCGGCGCGTTGAAAACCCCCATCACGAAGCATCATGCCTACCTCAAAGCCGCCGATCTGCCGGAATTTTTGCAAAAACTGGAAGCCTATGACGGCGCTTTGCAAACCAAGCTGGCCCTCCGCTTCCTGCTGCTCGCCTTTGTTCGCACCACCGAATTACGGGCGGCGGAGTGGGCGGAAATTGATTTCCACAAGGCCGAATGGCGGATTCCCGCCGAACGCATGAAAATGAAGGAACTGCATATCGTGCCGCTGTCGCGGCAGGCCGTCGCCGTGCTGCGGGAATTGCAGAAGCACACCGGCAACCGGCAATACATTTTCCCAAACCAACACAATCCCGTTTCCTTTATGAGCGAAAACACCATGCTCTACGCGCTCTATCGGATGGGCTATCATTCGCGGACAACCGGCCATGGTTTCCGTTCCACGGCCAGCACCATTTTGAATGAGAATGGTTTCATGCCGGACGTGATTGAACGCCAGCTTGCCCACTGCGAACGCAACCAGGTTCGCGCCGCCTACAATCACGCGCAATATCTGCCGGAACGCCGGAAGATGATGCAATGGTGGGCCGATTATCTTGATGGCGCAGCCAAACGTAAAAAGGCCAAGTCGCTCCGCTGATCAACGGGTAATATCAAAGTCAGATTTTTCCTCCCTGCCCGCCTCTGGCGTCATCGTCGAGCCAGCTTGCCAGTGCATTCCTCACGCGAAAGGCTGCTCGCTTCCGCTCTGCGTTTGTGCAGCTTCACCCCGGCGCATTCTGCGGCCTGTCGCGGTCGGGTTTCCGCACTGGCTTTTCCCGGCTCACGATTCGCCAATCAAGGCGGACAGAAACAGGAGAAAACCATGACGACTTTTGAAATTACCCTTTTGATTCACGCCCTAACGCAACTGGTCGCGGCCTTCACCAAGTTTATCTTGGTGTTCCGACATCGAAAATGATGCAACCTGCCGAAACCGAGAAAACGCATTAATGTCTGCACCTGTTGCGCGAAGTCCTTCTTAACCTTGGCGGTCGCGCAAAGAGGACATTCTTCGCACTCGGGCAATTACCGAACGTGGCAGCTTAATCGTCTGGTCGCAACTAGGACAGGTTGTGCGGCCAAAAACAGAGGAACGACGGGCCTCATAGATTTTTAGAAGTTCATTCAAATCCACGCTCAATTTTTGATTGCACATTGGACATAGGAACCGCACATGGCTGTCATCGGACTTGGCCTGCTGTTCCTGTTCCCATTTCTGGCGAATCACATCGCGGATGGATTCCAGAGCCTTGGCTGAGCCCGGATTTTTCTGCAAGCGCATTGCCAGAGATGCCGGCTTGCTTTCGCGCCTCAACGAGCAGCCTTACCACTTCCGCACATATGCGTTCTCGGTCTTTATCCTTCAACACCCCATCCGTTTAGCCGAAAATCTGCTTGACAACACATATCATTATAATGATAGTGCGGCCATGTTTATTCGCCGACTTGGACCGTCAAATCAATGTGCAGCCGGAGCCAGTTGCCCAGATATTCTTGAGATGGAATCGGGGGACTTTGCGATTATTGGTGCCGATATAACGGCGGAAGCTTGCGCGAGTCTCCTGCCTGGGACTGGTTGCGGACCGGATGAACGAATCGTTCGAGTTCCCCGACACGTCTTGATTGCGGCCCGTGCAGATATCCCTGCAACGCTGTGAACAAATCCGTTCACGGTCACGAGGTTTCATGTTATTGGAAGCCGCGTGGATGCAATGCTGCCCTGGTTTTGGGCTAACTGGTTCAATTTTCTCCAAACCGTCGGAATTATAGGTGGGCTCCTCTTTACTGCCCTATTCGTTCCGGCGTGATTTCAAGCCCGAGGCGTTGTTCAAGGTGCTGGCCCAATCGATCTGAAAAGAAAGTCCCGATTGCGACCTTGTTTTTGAAAATCTCCTTCGACCATATTCCTCCCGTAGTGCCGTCCTCGCGCACACCAACGTTCATAAGAAGGGAATGAAAATGAATCTGCGGGTCTTCGGTTCTGGAAGTGTGATGAGGAAAAACAGCAAACGTCAGCGCAGCCGGAACAAAGTCTTCGCCCGCCTTTCCTTTCCTGCTTAAACCCAACTCGGATTCAACTTTATTGAGCGTATCGATGACTGCGGCCTTGGCACATGCTTCGATCTCGTTTTGCGCCTCTGCGCTTGCAACTGCCCAGAGCACACTCACCGGTTTTGGAACACTGAGGGTGAGATCCCAAAAGCATTGCCGATCTTTGCTCCCGGCATTTTGCACGAGCTTCTCACCGTTTGGATGAAAGCCCTTCATTAGCGATTGAAAGTCTGCCCGAGTGATAGGCCCACTTAGGCCCAAGAGTTCCGCTCCCTGTGCCGCCGCAATCATTATCGCGCATAATCATCCGAGCGGTGAACCGACACCATCCGAAGCCGACATCAAAATCACCCGTGACCTCATTCGAGCGGGCCAACTTCTCAAGATCGAAGTCCTTGACCACATTGTCATCGGCAATCCAACTCATTCATCCTTACGATCATTGGGGTTCTTCTATTCTTAACAGCGAGTGTCGAGAACCTCCATTTTACAGAATTGGCGCAGGTAGCGTGGATGGGTTGCCAAGTCTTTAGGGCGCAACAATCTGCGCGATCTCCACCATTCTTTGACGTGCATCAAGGCCGGCATGGCCGCCAAGGGCCTATTCTTTGACCATGAACGAGCAACCATTGGTTGATGTCGCCCGCGAGAAAATCATCTCTCTCGCCGCCGAAACGCAATTTGCACCCAATGGCATCGTGAGCCGGACCGTATTGCGCACCGCAAATGCCCGCGTTGTTTTGTTTGGTTTCTCCGAGGGGGCACACTTCAACACAACACGCGATCATTCAAATTCTGTCGGGGGAATGCGAGTTCTCGCTTGCTGGCAACCCGCACTCCGCGAAAGCCGGCGACATGATCTACATGCCACCAAACCTGCCCCACGCGGTCAAAGCCACCAAACAATTCTCGATGCTGCTGACGCTGATGAAGCCTGAACCGACGAATACGGGGATTTCTGAGATCAAGCGCGCGTCTGCTGTAACTGCGTAATCCTCGCTGTATGAGCACCAAAACAATCACTCTCGACGTTCGCGACGACATCCGTGCTGGTCGCGAACCCTTCTCGAAGATCATGACCGCAACCGCGGCATTGCAGGCGAATGACCAACTGCTCCTGATCGCGCCATTTGAACCGAAGCCGTTGTTCGACGTGCTTCGCAAACAGGGTTTTGGTCATAGTGCAAAAGTCCTGGATTCCGGCGATTGGGAAGTCTTGTTCACGCGCCACTCTGCTTCATCAGGAGTCAGTCCCCAATCTACCCCGGCAGTGGAGGGTTCGCGCAGCGGGGTGGTTTCACGCGACAATAAGGTCGTGGATGTGGATGCGCGCGGACTCGAACCGCCCCAGCCTCTGGTAACGATTCTTGAAGCGCTAGCAACGCTACCGGCTGATGCGGAACTTCGCGCCAGGACCGACCGCAGGCCCATGCATCTTTACGCGCAATTGGAGCAACGCGGATTTGTCGGCGAAACCGAGGAACAAACTGATGGAAGCTACCTTACCCATATCCGCCGCACCTGACGTGCGCGCTGCTCGG
>JBGALR010000048.1:0-47060 GCA_044223735.1 Limisphaerales bacterium
GCGGGGTGATCTTTGGGCACCCAATCCTCCAGGGCGGGCGGAAAAATAAATTGCTGGCCGTAGTCCGGGGCGATGGGGTGTGCCATGCAAATTTTGACGCCCTCCGGAAAAATGCGTTCAACTTTTGAGACAGTCTCGGCCGTGCGGCCCGCGGTCATGATGATCGTCGTGGTCACGCCGGGGAAAATTGGGCGCCTCATTTCGGGTGTATGGATCGTTAAAATAGGCCAATGCACCCATGCCAGTGACGATCACCGCGCACGCCACAAGGTAAACACCGATGGTCCGGGTCCACGAACTCCATTGCAGGCGGAATCGGGAAGTCAGCCATGAAATGGCGGGCGTGAGAAAGACCCACGGCAGCCATCGAATACCCGCGACCCGCAAGCCGTGGGTAATGTCGTAGGGATTTTCGAGTGCTTCTTCGAATACAACCGCGAGGGTGAGCAGGAGCCAGAAGCCGGAGATGAGCCACCACTGCCCCGCGAAAGCGCCGCCGCGCAACGTCGCTGAGCTTGCAGTTTTTCCCGGTCGGTGCGGCATGGCTTTCACTATAAGGTCACGACTGGATGCCGTCACGTCCGGCAGCAGGTATTCATCTCAACTTTTCGGCCTTTTATCCCTGATTAACGGGACTTCGTCTCATCAGGGTGAATTCCTCGCGAATTATGTGATTTAATGAGCCGGTGATTTCTATGGATGCGAAGCCAATCAATCCCGTCACGGTGTCCGCTGCAAACACCGTCGCCGCGTCATCCGCAATTCTTTCAGATGGGGTGATCAGCCTGCGCCGGTTTCATGCGGAGGACATCGCCCCGCATTATGCGGCGGCGCGCGAGTCGCTGGCCGAATTGTGCGCCTGCATGAGTTGGTGCCATCCGGCCTACTCGCTGGAAAACAGCACGTCGTTTATTTTAAAGTCCCACAACCAATGGGAAAAAGGAGAGCATTTCAGCTTTGCCATTTGCGACGTGAAGGACGGAACATTTCTGGGCAGCGTCGGCTTGAGCCATTTGAATGTGTTGCATCGGTTTGCGAATGTGGGCTATTGGGTCCGCACGAGCCGGGCAGGGCTGGGGGTGGCGACGGCGGCGACGCGGTTGGCGGCGGGTTGGGCGTTTAACGAATTGGAATTGAACCGGCTGGAATTGGTTGTTGCGGCCAATAACCAGCCGAGCCAGCGCGTGGCAGAAAAGGCCGGGGCGAAACGGGAAGGCGTCCTGCGAAGCAGATTGGTGCTCGGCGACAAGTGCCTCGACGCCTATATGTACGCGCTCGTGCCGTCCGATCTGAAAGCGTGATCGTGCGCCCGGGTGAGCCGCCGTCCGATCGCGGACTTTTGCGGATTGCCAAGGCGGTGGCAAATTCGTAGGAATGTCCTCATGCGTTCACTTGTTACGTTGTTGATTTCCTCCCTGGTTCTCACCGCTGTCGTTTTTGCCCAGGACAAGAAGCCGGGAGATACTTCCACGCTCGTGCCGCAAAAAATCTCCGCCGAAGAAGCGACGAAGCACTATCAGGAAACGATGACCGTCACCGGCAAGGTGGCGCAGGTTTCAATTCGTGAGAAGCTCGTGTATATCAACCTGGACAAAAAACATCCCGACAGCCCGTTTACGTGCGTGATCTTTTCGCGGGCAACGAACCAGTTTGGAAACATAAAGGCGCTTGAAGGAAAATCCGTTGAGGTCACCGGCAAGATTGATGACTTTCATGACAAGCCGCAGATTGTGCTGAATACTACGAATCAGTTGAAAGTCTTGGCTAATAACGCCGGACCCGCGAGCACGGATAAGCCCTGATAGGACGCGCCACCGGGCGTTCCGAGAGGACAGCAGATCCTGCCTTACAAACCCATCCGGTGAAATACCGACGCGCAGTACGTAATCTCCAGATTTGTTACTTTTCAGCGAAGGAGTAGTCTGCTCACGTTCCTTGGAAGGGAACTGGGAAAGCGGTAGTTGCGAATGCGCTACTCCAACCTCCGCTACCCTCTTGGCGCAGTCTCCGCTGACTGCGCCTTTTTCTTGTACCTGTCGGTTTTTAGATTAAACGTTTAACCTAAAAACCAATGCTAACGCCCCCGTCCACGGGCAAAAGGACTCCGGTAACAAAGCTGGCGCTACGAGAGCAAAGATACGTGGCCGCCCAGCCCACGTCTTCGGCGGAACCGAAGCGATTCATCGGGGTACGATCGAGAATGTTTTTGGAGCGGGCCGGGTCGCCCGACAGCGCCTTGCGCATCATGGCGGAATCAATCCAGCCTGGGGCGATGGCGTTCACGCGCACGCCGTGCGCGGAAACCTCCGTTGCCAAGGAGCGGACGAGACCGACGTAGGCTGTTTTGGCGGTTGAGTAAGCGCTCACCATGGGAATACCGAACAGGGAAGCCATCGACGCCATGAAAAGTATCGAACCGTGTTTACGCTCGATCATGCCGGGCAACACGGCGTGCGTCAGCGCGAAGGCGGCGACGACGTGGGTTTGCAGGACGTTGTTGAGTTCTGCCGGGGTCGTGTCCACCGCCGCTTTTTTCAAATGCACTCCCGCGTTGTTAATGAGGATCGTCAGTGGGCCGAGGCGTTTTTCCGTTCGCTTGATCAAGGCGTCGGTTTTTTCCAGTTCGGTGATATCGTGCGCCTCAAAGGTGGCATTCTCGCCGAGTGTTGCGACCGCCTCCTCGAGCGGATCTTTGCGACGGCCCACCAATACCACCCGCGCGCCGGCTTTTACGAAGCAAGCGGCGATGCCAAAGCCAATACCGGTGCCGCCGCCAGTAATGAGGGCGGTTTCTCCCTTGAGTGAAAAAGCGTTTTCCATGGGTTGAATCATTCTTTATCGATCGCTTGCAGAGCCGCTCGCATGTAGCCGAGGGCATAGGCCATGCCGGCGTGCCAGGGTGCGCCGCAGGTCATTTGCGGCGTGTGATCCGGAATCAGCACGCCATCATAGCCGTTCTTTTTCAAAATGCGGATGACCTTCAGCATATCCACGTCACCGTCGTCGATGAACGTCTCGCGATATCGCGGCACCTTGCCGGTGATGTTGCGAAAGTGTACATACGCCAATTTTCCCTGGCGGCTGTAATCTTCGACGGTCTCGTAAATGTCGCCCTCGGTCATCTCCGCGAGCGAGCCGAGGCAAAACTCCAGGGCGTTGGCGTGGCTGGGCTTGAGGTCGAGCAGTCGCTGATACATCGAGGGCTGATACACAAGGCGTGGCTGGCCGCGCATTGTCGGCATGGGCGGGTCGTCCGGATGGGCGGCGAGCCTGACACCAGCGGCCTCAGCCACGGGCACGATTTCCTTTAAAAAGCCGTCGAGCCGGCGCCAGAGTTCTTCATGCGTGATGGAAGGAATTGTCCCGGCGGGCGCGTCCGGATCGTAAATCATGTTCCACACCATGCCGTTGGGCATGGGGGTATCGAGCGGGCCATCGGTACCCACCGAAGTCGCACCGCCGCGCGCAAACGGGCCGCTCACGCGACCACTCACGCCGGCAATGCTGAAATTATAGCCCATCACGGGAATGCCCGCTTCGCCCATGCGACGAATGATGGTTTTTACATTTTCGAGCTGTTGCGGCTTCTTGGGTCCATCGAGCAACACGTCGTGCCAGTGGGCAGGGTCGAAGTTCTCTATGGCTTCCAGTTCAAGCCCAGCGGCATTGACCTCTTTGCGCAAACTCCGGAGTTCTTCGAGCGACCAAAGCTTCCCGGCGTCACCCGCCAGACCCCAACCCTGATCGGTGCCCGTGGGTTGATTGTCCCGAGGGTTATGGGCGCCGCCTTTGAAATAGTCCACCAGATGCGCCACGATATGGGTGGCTCCGGCCTGCCGCGCGAACTGAAAGTTATCGCGCGTCAGCATGTGACGATATAATCCGAGTCCTAGTTTCATGGGTATGCCTGATTCTGAAGGCAACGACTGCTGTGTCATTGGATAGCGAGGCCGACGGATAACGGCAAGCCGCAAGATGGTGGTGGGGAAATGGAAAGGTGGGGTGGAAACTGGTTTTCCATGGTTGCAAATAGAATTTGCAGTCTCTGGCTTGACGCGGGAGTTGCCGCCGTTTCGGTATCCCGTTTGTTGGGAAATAAAAATCGATGATTTGTTATGGTTTTGGGCATTTTTGAGCTTCAAAGTCCGTTTCAAGCCTCGTCGCGAGCTTTCGTTCACCTTGCTTGGCATGGTCCACGCTTAGCAAGTTTTCACCAATACCGGGCCAAAGGTTGTTGCGGGATAATAATCTCACCTCGGGACGCTCGAAAATGCCAACCGACATCGCACGACTGCAAAGTTCGCCTCGGGAAATCGCTCGCTGGCAAAAGGCGCAACAGCAGTTGATGAGCGGCCGTCGGGCGTCGGTGGTTCCGAGCTACCGGGACCTGTTGCTGCGTTATCCCGGAGTGGCGCAATTGTGGTTTGAGATGGGGATCGCGGCCGGCCGCGAATTGAACTTCTCGCTGGCAGGGCACGCCCTTGACCGGGCAGCGCAACTTTCACCGAAGGACGCTTCCCTCCTGATTCTCATTGGCCAGCAATATCATCAATTGCGCCGATTGGACGACGCCAGCAAATGCTTTGAACAAGCGGTGGCCGCCGATCCGACTTCGGTCCATGCCCGACTGAGTCTCGCGGCTTGGTACGAGCGGGATCGCCGATTGGATGAGGCTTGGGAATGCGTCGAGTCGTGCAGGACGTCGCATCCGAAAAACGCACAAGTGTTGTGCGTGCGGGCCTTGCTGCTGCATCGGAAAGGGCAAAATTCCGAGGCGGAAACGCTGTTGCGCGATTTGATCAAATCCGCTCCTCACGATGCCAATGTGCGGGTCACTTCCCGGCATCTGCTCGGTTTGGTCCTCGATCAACTTGGGCAGTATGCCGAGGCCCTGCGCTGGCTGGGCGAAGCCAAGGCCGAAGTGAGAAAATCCGCGAATGTACCCTCGCTCGAACAGCATTATGACCGGGCCGACGCGTTTCGCCGGGAATTGGTGGCGAAGCTCACGCCGGAGACAATCCGTATGTGGGGGGAACAAGGCATGGCCGCTTCGTCGGGCCAGAAACTGGCTTTTCTCGGAGGGCATCCGCGCAGCGGGACAACGCTTCTGGAGCGGATTCTTGGCGCGCATCCTGCGCTGCTGGCTTTGGATGAGTCCGATGCGTTTCCACTGGAAATTTGGGATCAGCTTGCACCCATGCAAGCTACGCAGGCCCTCACCTTGCAAACGCTAAACGCGCTGGAGCCGGCTCGCCGCGCGGAGTTGGGGCGGAATTATTTCAAGAGTCTTTTGCGCGAAGTGCAGGGGCAGGTCACCGCCGAATATGTGCTCGATAAAAATCCGTCGCCCACTGCGTCGCTACATTTATTTCTACGCCTCTTTCCCCAGCTAAAAGTGATCATCGCGCTGCGCGATCCACGTGACGTGTTAATCAGTTGCTATTTTCAGAACCTCCCTCTCACGCCGTCGAATTCGAATTTCCTGAGCCTTGAGCGAACTGCGCGGCATTACGCGGATCTCATGGATGTCTGGCTTAAACTGCGAGATCTCGGCGGCTTTGATTGGATGGAGACACGCTACGAAGACGTGGTGACCAATTTGAGCCCGGAAGGAAAACGTGTCACAGAATTCCTGGGTCTGGAGTGGCATCCGAATCAAGCAGCGTTCCACGAAAACGCCGGGCGCAAATTTGTTTTCTCACCCACCTTCAACGAAGTCGCCAGGCCGGTCCATCAAAAAGCCGTCGGACGTTGGCAGCATTACGCCGAGGCGCTTGAACCTATCCAGACTCGTCTGGCTCCCTATTGTCGAGCGTTCGGCTACGCCGTCTAAGCAAGTGTCCCCCCAGCCTCCGTCTGTCAGGCCGCGAGACGCGCCAGTGTCCCCGCGAGTACTTCCACCCCCCGTTGGATTTGTTCCGGTGAGGAGAATTCATCGGGTCGATGACTGACGCCGCCGCGGCACGGAATGAAAATCATTGTGGTCGGGCAAATCTGCGCCATGAACAAACTGTCGTGGTAGGCGCGGCTGATCATTTTTTTCACGCCGACACCCCGCTCGCGGCCGACCTCCGCTACCACCTGGATGAGGTGTGGATCACAAATCGCCGGGGAGTCGACGTTCAGGCGCTCGAGTTGAAAAGCCACGCCGCGCCTTTTGCAAATCTGTGCGACGGACTCCTCGATACGTTGCAACGCCGCGTCGCGCGTGGCCACGATGGTGTCGCGAAAATCGATTTCGAGCCACGCCCGGCAGGGGACACTGTTCACCGCACCGGGTTCGATACGAAAGACGCCAGTGGTTCCCACGGTATCCGAACTGCCGCTTTGTAGCGCCGCCTGTTCCACGGCCAGCGCGATTTCCGCGCCCGCGAGCAGGGCGTCGTGCCGGATTGGCATGAGCATCGCCCCCGCGTGACCGCCGACGCCCGTCAGCTGCAAACGCAGTGTGCTGGGTGCGGCGATTTTTTCCACCACGCCGATGGGAATGTTTTCCTGTTCCAGCAAAGGACCTTGCTCGATGTGCAATTCGACAAACCCGGCGTAGGAATTTGCCGGCAGCTTGACCACTTGCAGGCTGTGGCCGCCAAATCCGGCGGTGCTGCGTAAATCTTCGAGCGATTTGCCATCGGGATCGCGTAACGCTGCCGCTTTCTCCAGCGAAATCGAACCGGCAAGCAGGCGGCTGCCCAGACAGCCAATGCCAAAGCGTGTCGGCTCCTCCGCGGTGAAAATGATCAGCTCAATGCTGTGACGCGGCTTGAAGCCGGATTGCTTCAGGGCACGAATGGCTTCGATGGCGCCGAGGACTCCGACGACTCCATCGTAGCGGCCTGCGTTGGGGATCGCGTCGATGTGCGATCCAGTCGCAATCGGTGGAAGTCTTTCATCGCTGCCTGTCCAGCGCACAAACACGTTGCCGGCTCCGTCCTCCCGAATCGTCAGCCCGGCTGCGCGACAAAGCCCTTTTACGTAGTCGCGAGCCTTGAGGTCTGCCTGTGAAAATAGAACTCGGGTGACGACCGGCGCGGGGCTTTCGGAAATCAATGCCAGCGTATCGATTTCCTGTTGCAGTCGGCCAATGTCAATCTGTGGCGAACGGTTCATCGCACAGGTTTTACCAGACGGCCCGCGGGCTTGGCGACAATTTTGCCGTCCTCCCAGACAGTGCGACCGCGTGCCACGGTGCGCTGCACTTTGCCGCGCAACGAACGTCCGACATAAGGGCTTTGCGCATGCCGGTACAGAAGGCCGTCATTTTTGACCTCGAACGTGGCGCCGAGATCGACGAGTGCGAAATCCGCGTCCTGGCCGATCGCAATTTCGCCCTTGGATTCCGGCAGTTTGAAGCGCCGGGCCACATTGTGTGAGAGAAGCGATGCGAGCAAGGGCAGGGGAGCATGATG
The DNA here is from genome assembly GCA_044223735.1 of Limisphaerales bacterium. Lineage (GTDB taxonomy): Bacteria > Verrucomicrobiota > Verrucomicrobiia > Limisphaerales > UBA8199 > JBGALR01. Next base: position 7,407 of record JBGALR010000048.1, read on the forward strand.
TTTGAAATGCCCGTCCGTCAGGAGCAGCGGCAGGGTGTGTTGCACGCCGGAAATGCCGCCCCAAACTTTAAAAAAGTTTGGATCCATTTTCAGGTCCGGCGGCGCGGGCGAATGATCGGAGCCCACGGTGTTGATTTCCCCAGCGAGCAATGATTGCCACAGCTCCGCCTGGATTTTTATCGAGCGTACGGGCGGCGCGCATTTGGCGACCGGACCGAGCCGAACGACATCGGCATCGGTGAGGGTGAGGTAATGCGGGCACGTTTCGCAGGAGACATCCACGCCGCGTTTGCGAGCCTCTGTAATCACACGCACGCCTTCGCCGCTGCTGACGTGCACCACGTGCAAAGCGCAGTCGGTTTCGCCAGCCATATCAGTCGCGCGGCGAATGGCGTCCACTTCGGCGGCCACGGGCCGGGAATCGAGATAATCGCGAATCGATGTGCGGCCGGCAGCCAGGCTTTGAAGCGAAAGGTCTCGCGTCATCGCTTCGCTTTCGGCATGCACGGCCACAGGCAGGCGAAGCTTGGCGGCGCGTTTCATCCCTTCACGCAAGACACGGTCATCAACGCATCCAAATTCCTCGATGCCGCTGTTGGACATGAATGCCTTGAAGCCCACCGCTCCACAGTCGGCGAGTTCGGAAAGGTGATCCAAATTTTCCGGCACCAATCCGCCCCACAGACAGAAATCAACCAATGCGTTTCGTTCCGCCGCGGTCTGCTTCCGGCGAAAATTCTCAGCGTCAATCGTCGGCGGATGTGCGTTCAGCGGCATTTCAAAAAACAATGTGCCGCCACCAGCCGCCAACGCCTGCGTGCCGGTTTCGAACCCCTCCCACTCGACGCGGCCAGGCTCATTGAAATGAACATGCGCATCAATGACACCAGGAAAGACATACAGGCCTGATCCATCGACAATGGTTTTCCCGTTGCCGCCGAGGCCGGCTTGCATTGCGGAAATCTTGCCGTCGGACACGCCCAGATCAGCCTGAAGCAATTGGGTGGCGGTGACGATGGTGCCTCCGCGAATAATCAAATCAAAGGGCGGCATACTCGTTCGCCAGTAATTTTAGAAAATCGTTCAACACATCGAACGCCGCGCGTACATCATGGAGCGCGACCGATTCGTCGGGATGATGACTAACGCCGCCGCGACAGCGAATAAAGAGCATCGCGATTGGAGTGATTGTGGAAAGCACGGCGGCGTCGTGGCCGGCGCCACTGGGCAGGTGGATGACGCGCTTTTGACTTCCGCGCATTGCTTTTTCCAGCAAACCAGACAACGGTTTTGAACAGGGGACAGAAGAGGTTTGTTGAATTATTTGCGAAATGACTTTTACCTTGCGCGTCGCGGCAATTTTACGCGCGGCCTTTTGCAGGAAGGCGACCGACGAGCGTCGGATGGCATCAGTTTGATGACGGACATCAAGGGTCAGGATGGCGGCGCCTGGGATAACGTTGCTCGCGTTGGGTTCAAGTTGGATCTGGCCGACCGTCGCGACGAGGCTGTCTCTTTGGAGGGCATGATGTTCCACTGCCAGCACAAAATCAGCGGCGGCGCAGAGCGCGTCCTGTCGCATCCGCATTGGCGTCGTGCCGGCGTGGCCGGCTTTGCCGATAAACGAAAACTTCAAGCGACTCTGCCCGGCGATGGCGGTGACAATTCCGACCGCGAGGTTTTCGCGCTCCAGCACGGGCCCCTGCTCGATATGCGCTTCCACATAGCCCAATAAATTCCTCCCGTCGAAGCGGGAGTGCTTCAGTTTGTGCGGCTGGCCTCCGAATTGAATGATCGCTTCCTTCATCGCGACGCCCGCTGCATCCACTCGCGTCAGATCGGTGTCATCGAATGTGCCGGCGACAACCCGGCTGCCGAGGTATGCACTTTGGTAACGCACGCCTTCCTCATCAGCGAAGCCAAGAATTTCAATGTCAAAGGGAAGTCGTAAACCGGTGGATTTAAGATGCTCCACGCAGGCGATGGCGAGCACGACGCCCAGCGGACCATCGAAACTTCCGGCATTTCGCACCGTGTCCAGATGCGAGCCGAGCAACAAGATCTTTCGTGCCGGCGCTTTGGATTTTGAGATTGCTCCGTTGCTGGCATACCGCCCAATCAGGTTGCCGATGGCGTCCTGGCGAACGGTCATTCCAGCGTCGCGCATCCAGAGTGAAACGAGGTCATTGGCCTGGCGCATTTCCGGAGAGGCAAAAACCCGGGTAACGCGGCCCGGCTCCGCCGAAATGCGGGCGAGCGCTTCGATGCGCTGCATGATTTTTTTGGCGGCGGCCTGGCTCATCAAACGTTCAACTGCCGCGATAGGTGCTGTACGACCACGGCGAGCAAAGGAGCGGCACGTGATAAGACGCAGTGGAGTCGGCCAAACCAAAACGCACCGGCACGCGGTCGAGGAAGGGGATCTTGGCGGTTGGAGTTCCTTTAAGCGTGAAATAGTCGCCCACAAAAAAAACGATTTCGTACTGGCCCTCTTTTAGTTGCTCCGCCGACAGCAAAGGAGTTTCCGTGCGCCCGTCCACATTGGTGTGGACAGTCTTTAGGAGGGTGGATTTATCGGATCCAATCGTCCACAGCTCAATTTTCATCCCCTGCGCCGGACAGCCGTGCGCGGTATCCAAAACATGCGTGCTGAGTTTGGCCGGCATGGGAGAACGTTAGGGCGATGGCGGCGTGGAATCAAACCAGAATCGCCGTCCGTAAGCGCTTTTCGATTTTTATTCCTGAATCAAATCCAAGAGGCGGAAGCGCGCGATCTTGCCGATTTCGATGAGAGCGGCTTGCATCTCCTCGCTGCTGGAATGATTCATTCGCTGGCGGAAACCTGCAAGAATCGCTTCTTTTTTATTGAGGCGTGCGCAAATGACAAAGGGAAAACCAAACTTATCGCGATAGGCTGCGTTGAATGTTTGGAACGCGGAGATTTCTTCCGGGCTTAGCCGGTTGAGGCCGGCGCTGGCCTGTTCATTGGTGGAGGCAGAGGTCAGCGTGCCGGCGAGCGCGGCTCGGCCGACGAGGTCCGGGTGCGCGCAAATGAGAGCCAGCTTTTGCTGCTCGCTCGAGGCTGCGACCGTCGCGCACAGAGCGCCGTGCAATTCATCCAGACTCGCAAACGGCCGCCTGCTCCAGGCGCTCTCGGCGATCCATGGCGAATGTTCGAACACTGGTCCGAGAACGCGGACGAAGCCCTCCAGGTCCCAACGGTTGACTTCAGACAGGGTAAATTTTTGCAGGCGGTTTGCGTCTTTGCTGTCCGACATGATTTCGGTAGGCTATGCTCCGCAACGAACGAAAGCGAATATGAAGTTAACCCAACACAATTACGGCAAGGCAAAGGTTCGGGTCATGAAGGTCACCCGCGAAGGCGCGCGGCATACATTAAAGGAACTCGACGTTTCGGTGCTGCTGCAAGGGGATTTCGACGCGTCGTACACGAAGGCTGATAATTCCATGGTCGTCGCGACGGACAGCATGAAGAACACTGTCAACGTGTTCGCCAAAGAGAAGTTGGGCGCGGAAAACGAGGAGTTTGGCCTGACGCTCGGCGAACATTTTCTCAGGACTTATCCGCAAATCAATCACGTGGAAATTGGTATTTCCGAACGCTCCTGGGACCGGATGGTAATCGGCGGCAAGCCGCATGATCATTCCTTTTCACAGAAGGATGGAGCCCGCCCTACGGCGAGCGTGGTCTCCAGCCGCGACGGCCGCAAAGTCGAATCCGGCATTGAAGACCTGCTGGTGCTGAAGACCACCGAATCCGGTTTTGAGAATTTCGTGACCGACAAATTCACCACGCTTCCGCCGACGAAGGACCGTATTTTCGCGACCAAGCTGAAAGCAACGTGGCTTTTCGACAAGGCGCCGGCGAGATATTCCGCCACGAACGCAAAAATTCTTGAGGCAATGCTCGAGGTGTTCGCGACGACCTATAGTCCGTCGGTCCAGGTGACATTGTTTCAAATGGGCGAGGCGGCGCTGAAGGCAGCGCCGGAAGTTTCTCGGGTGAATTTAGCCATGCCCAACAAACATTGTCTGCTAATCAATCTGGCGCCATTCGGTATTGAAAATCGCAACGAGCTGTTCGTTCCCACAGACGAGCCGCACGGCCAGATTGAAGGCACGGTCAGCCGGAGTTGATTATCGGTCACGGGGCCGGTTGAGGTGTGCTGCGGCGGTACAACGTGTAAGTGTTGTTGACCCGCGGAGCGCGGCGGAGCCCGGCCACGACATCAGGCGGAGGAAACACCGCCACTTTTTCCCAGCCCCCGCCAATGGTTTTCATGGGCGAAGCATCCGTCACCAGGTTCGGGAAGTCCGCATCGTTGACGAGAGCCACGTTCACGCGTGCCGCTTCGTCGGCGGGAATGATTGGGGCGTAGCTCGGCGCCGAATACCACTGCGCGTAATCGCGAACTTCAAAATAAAACAGGTAATCAGCGAAGATGTGATCCCCGGGTTTTACGTGCGCCCGGACAAATTCGCGGAGATGTCCCGGATCGCGATAATCCCACTCGCGGGCGGCGAAATACATTCGCAACGGCAGGCCGCCAAGGCAAATCACCCCCAGGATGATTGCCAGACATCGGGCCGCCTTCAGTTGTGAGCTGGCGGAGAGGGCGACGAATATCGCGAGCGAAAGCGGAACCACCATCATGTAAAAGTACATGGTGGGAAACATGCCGCGCGCCACCATGATGCAAGGCAGGAGAATCGCGATGCCCCAGCCCAACCCCAGCCAGCGGGCCGGGGGGACTAAAAGATTTTTGCGATATATTACCGTCAAAACCGCCAGGACCCCCAGCATCAGCGTGATGCCATAGTCGCCCCTTACGAAAAGAAACACCCGAAATACCTGGGGAAAGTGATACCAGCCGCCCACGAGGGTCAGCGTGTGGACCATTTTCCAAAACGGCTCCCAAACACCCATCAGTTTGTAAAAACCGAAGAGCGAAAACATCCCGCACAACGCGCCCGCCACGGCGGTGGCGGTTTCCTTCCAAAAGCGAAACCAACTAAGCAGGGTGACGAGGCCCGCAAGCAAATAGAGATAGGTCATGCTGATCAATCCCGCCCAGGGACAGAGGTAGCAGCCCAAAAATATCACCGAGTACCTCGCCAAGGGATTGCGCAAGGTGGCGCCCGCCCACGCCATCCCGAGCCCACAAAAAATCCAGACGTCGTAACGCTCGTTGCGCATCATCCAGTTGGTGCTGTATTGCATGGTCAGAAAGACGATCCAAAACAGGCGGTAGCCGGGAGTCATCAATTTGAAGCGATACGTACCGAGCCAGAAAAGAAACGTGCCGATGGCGCCAATAAAATAGCAATAAGCGCGCGCCGAAGCCATCGAGATGCCAAAGGCACGGACCCATACCGATAGAGCAGCGGGGTAGAGCGGCGAATTTTGCGCCCAAAATTCCCGGTCGGTCTGATAAAACCAGGTGGACGATTTCCAGCCGGTGCCCGCGGCCAGATTCAGGCCTGGTTCCACCATGAAAACTTCGTCCATCCAGCCGCCGAAGGGCGAGCGCGAGGCTATGGATAGATTTGCCAGGAACAGGCCAAGAATCAGCAAGGCGGCGAAAAGCGGTTCTCGCGATCCAATTTTTTCGGCTGGAGCAGTGGCACTCAATTCAGGCATGAGACGGGCGGAGCATTTCGAATGAGTGCCCTGAAGGTCAATAAGAATGGGCCGTGCGAGCGCTACGGCAATCGTCCTTCATCCACCTCGAAATAATCCATCATCGTCATGATATCGTCGCGTTCGGCGAGTCCGCTTTGTGCCTTCAGTTGCTTGAGCAGGCGCATGCCGAGGTCGCGCCATCCGAGGCGGGTCATGCACTGATTCCAAACCCAGACATCCAGTTCATTTAATCTCCGGCCTTTCGTGAAACACCATTCCAGGATTTCCTCGTCCGTGCCGCCGGCAAGTACGCGTTCCTTCAGCGCGGCATAGTCAACGCGGAGGTACTGAGTGCAAAAGCCGTCGGCCCCTTTGCCGAGATTTTCGTGAAAGTCCGCCCGCAACTCGCCGTGGGCGAAGAGCCGGATTTTATCCAGCAGGCGGGCGAAGTAAACCATCCCGCCAACCTTGTCATACGCGCTGCGCGGAGTTTTGTTCATGATGTTGATCTGAAAAGCATAATGGCACCGAAATCGACTTAATCAATTCGCCTTCACCCACTCGCCGGGTCTTAAGGTCCATGGACGGTGGGGAATATTCTGTTACTCTCCTCGCAGTGGGTGCGACCTCAGAGAATCGAACGGTGGTGGCTGTTCCCAATCAGCCAGCCGCCAGCAGCGTGCAACGGGGCATGTTGTACGGCCTTGGATGCTACATTTCCTGGGGTTTTGTCCCTCTTTATTTTCATGCGTTATCGGCCGTGCCACCGGTGGTAATTCTTTGCCACCGCATCCTGTGGTCGTCGCTTTTTCTGGCGGCGGTGGTTTCGGTGAGGCGCGAGTGGCGGTTCATTCTTCCAGTCCTGCGCGCGCCGCGAAACATTATCTTTCTGGGCGCTGGTTCGCTATTGATTGCGATCAACTGGCTGGTTTTTATCTATGCGGTGGACCGTCACAAGGTCTTGCAGGCGAGTTTCGGCTATTTCGTCAATCCCGTGTTTTCCATCGCATTGGGAATGATCTTTTTGAAGGAACGGTTGCGCGTCTGGCAGTGGGTGGCGGTTGTAATCGCGGTTTTGGCGGTGATCAACCTGGCCATGCGCGAAACTGAGTTTCCGTGGATCGCCATCGGGCTGGCGGTAAGCTTCGGATTTTACGGCCTGGTGCGAAAGAAGGTGAACATCAATTCGTTGCACGGACTTTGGGTCGAAACGGTGTTGCTATTGCCACTTGCTCTCGCCGCGCTTTGGCTTGTGCCGCACCCCCGGACCGCGCCCCTGACGCTTGGCTTGCTGTCCCTGTCCGGCGTCATCACCGCCGTGCCGCTGCTTATGTTTGGAGCCGCGCTGCGCCTGTTGAAGCTCTCGACCATGGGCTTTCTTCAATATGTCGGGCCCACACTGCAATTCGTCGTCGCCCTGGTCGTTTTTCGCGAAGTGCTGGATCACGCGAAACTGGTAAGTTTTGGCCTTACCTGGATTGCCATCGGAGTTTATGTGGCTGATTCCATTTTGACGCGTCATCCGCCGGAAGTCGCGGACGAGCCGGAATGACGCTGCCGGACGCCACAAGAATGCGGTGAACGGAAATGCTGCATTTGAGTCCAAGGAGGCAATGCGGAGTTTTTCTCAACTGCTGAGCCGGTCGGTCCACTGTGCGCTTGCACTCATACTGCTTTCGCTAATGTCCGGCTGCGTCACTCCGTCGTGGGTGTCGAAGCGGATCGTGACGGCGCCCAATTTACAAAATCCTGCGATGCAAGTGCCGTTTGATTGGGTGCGACAGCTCAACCTGAAAGAAAATCCGCTCCGCCTGTTCAACGTGCCCGTCGGTCCTCCCGAGGCGATCCTTTCGCTTGCGGAGCTGCCGCCGGCAAATTATGGCGTCGAAGTTGTTTCGTCGGTCAAATATCTCGCGAACGGGAAGGCGACTTTTCTGCTGACATTGACGCGGGATCCGGCGGCTGTTGTCACTCCTGTGTCAGAACGGGGCATGGTGTTTCTGTTGCACGGTTACGGTTTACAAAAAGAAACCATGATGCCCTGGGCGTTCGTCCTGGCGAAAGCGGGCTATCGAGTGATGATGGTGGATACGCGCGGACACGGTCGCTCCACCGGCGAGACCTTTTATTGCGGTAAATATGAACCTGCCGATTTCGTGCAAATGCTTGATTACTTGCGAAAACAGCCCGGGCACGACGGGAAGGTCGGAGTGTTGGGGCTTTCGATGGGGGCTGACCTGGCGTTGATGTGGGCGGCCCGTGATCCGCGTGTGGAAACGGTCGTGGCGATGGCGCCTTATAATCATCCGGAGGAGGCGCTGGTGCGATTTGCGCAGGCTATGAAGATACCTGTCGGCAGGAAAACGCTAAATGCGGCGATGCATGTGTCGGCCGCCAAACTGGATTTAAATTGGTCTGAACTGTCCGGCGAATTTGCGATGCGGCACCTCGCTCAGCCCGTGTTGTTCGTAGGCGGCGATAAAGACACTGTGAGCCCGCCGTCCGATCTGGAGTCGTTGCAGGAGCTGGCATCCGGGCCCACAAAACGAATTATGATTGCCGACGCGAACCATTTCGTGATCGGCTTTTGTTTTGAACAGCTTGCGGGACCTATCACCGCCTGGCTCAATGAATATGTTTCGGCTCCCATCGATGCCCGGCGGGTGCGACAAAACCTGAGCGCACCGGTGAAGTCTCCGTCGCTGAATTAAAGCCTACCCTTACTTCGGCTGGCTCAACCACTTCATCGCCTTGTCGGCGAGTTTATCGAAGGCGACGACACACATTTCGATGTGCTCTTCTTTGGTATCCTCGATTTTGTTGTGGCTGATGCCGTGGAGGCTTTGGACGAACATCATCACCGTTGGCACGCCGGAACGGCACACTTCGGCCGCGTCGTGTAGCGGGCCGGAGGGCATGCGATGCGTGGTGCCGCAGGTTTCCTTGATCGCGTCGGAGCACATTTCGATCAATTCCTTGTTGAAAAGAATGGGCTCAATCTGCCAGATGCGTTCCCACGAAACCTGCACGTTGCCTTCCTTCGCGAATTTCTCACTCGCCTCCCGGGCTTCCTGAAGCATGCGTGCCAGAGCCGCGGCGTCGAGGTGACGCTGGTCAAGCGTGATGCGACATTCGGCGACGACACTGGTCACAATCCCCGGCTTCGTGGTGCAAGAGCCGATGGTGCAGACGCCGCCGTTGCTGCGCTCGGCGATTTTATAAATCTCCTGGCTCATTTTCGCCGCGGCGAGGAAAGCGTCCTTGCGGCGATTCATCGGCGTGCTGCCGGAATGCGCCGCCTGGCCGGTAAAGGTGATTGCGTGGCGTTCCACGCCAAATGTTCCCAACACGGCGCCAAGTGGCAGATCGAGGTCGAGCAGCACCGGGCCTTGCTCGATATGCAGTTCCAAATACGCGGCGGCATTTTTCAATTCCTTGCCGCAGTCCTTCGCCTTTTCCAAATCGATCCCCACCTCTTTCAAGGCCGCGGGCAGGGTGATGCCGTCCTTGTCCTTGAGGCCGCGCGCCTCCTCCATGTTTAAATTGCCCGAGCAGGCGGACGAGCCGAAAAGGCTTTTGCCAAAGCGCGCGCCTTCTTCGTCCGCCCAATCCACGACCCGCACCGTCACGGGCGGCTTGCCGTTATATTGAGCATTGATGCGGCGTAGAACTTCCACACCCGCCAAAACATTGAGGCACCCGTCCAGCCAGCCGCCGTTCGGCACCGAGTCCATATGACCGCCAATCAGCAGTGCGCGTTCCGAAGTGCCGCGCAACGTTGCCCAATGGTTGCCCGCGGCATCCACGTGCAATTCAACCGGCAGGCCCTCGAACCGCTTCTTGAACCATGCGCGTGTCTCGACCCACTTTTTGGTGAAGGCCACGCGCTGCGCACCGTTCTCGTCCTGCGTGAAGCTGCGCAATTCCTTGAGTTCCGCGACGGTTCGTTTTGGATTTAGGGCAGTGGTCATGATTTTGATTTGGCTGGGTGAAGGCGGGTTCAGATTAAGCTTTGCGGCCTTCGGAAGACAAATGTTTTCAGGACGGAACGTGGAAACGGTCTGTCACTCCTGTAACCGTCTTGAAGCATTCTCCAAATGCAGCCGGCCGAAGTGATACTCAAAATTATGGATTGCGCCCGCGCCTTGGATTCGTAATTTTTGCCTATGCCAATTAGTCCGAAGCTTGGACCGGAGGCCGCAACGGCCAACATGGCGGAAATTGCGCCCGCCTACACCTCACAGGAAGCTGCCGTCGAAGCCAATCGCTGTCTTTTTTGCTTTGATGCGCCCTGCATTCAGGCGTGTCCAACGGGGATTGATATTCCCTCGTTCATCAAAAAAATCTCCACGGGAAATCTCGTCGGCTCAGCGCGCACCATTCTGACGGCGAACATTCTCGGCGCGAGTTGCGCGCGCGTCTGCCCGACGGAAGTGTTGTGCGAAGGCGCGTGCGTGATGCTCGACCGCGAAGGTGATCCCATCAAGATCGGCCGCTTGCAGCGTTATGCCACCGATCATGTGATGTTCGGAGGGATTGAAATTTTGAAGGTGCCGGTGAACAAATCGGGTAAACGCGTGGCGATTGTCGGCGGCGGTCCGGCGGGCCTGGGCTGTGCGGCAGAACTGGCGCACCTCGGCCATCAGGTGGTCGTTTTCGAAAAGAAACCGCAAGCGGGCGGATTGAATACCTACGGCATCGCATACTACAAGATGAAGCCGGATATCAGTCTGGCTGAAGTGGACCTGGTCAAAAGCCTGGGTGTGGAATTTCGCTGCGGTGTGGAGGTAGGCAGGGATATGGCAATGGAACAACTCCTGAAAGAATTCGACGCGGTTTTCGTGGGAGTTGGCCTTGGCCGCGGTTCCCGGTTGAATATCCCGGGTGAGGATTTGCCGGAAGTCGTGCAGGCGCTAGATTTCATCGAACAAATTCACGAACGCCCGCTGCACGAGGTGCCGGTCGGCGAACGGGTGGCGGTGATTGGCGGCGGCAATACCGCCATCGATGCGGTGACGCAGGCCAAACGACTCGGCGCGCGCGACGCGGTGATCGTCTATCGCCGCAGTGAAGCGGACATGGGCGCGTATCACTTCGAGCAGGAGTTCGCCAAAACTGATGGCGTCCGCTTCATGTTCAATGTCGCTCCCGTCGAGGTGATATCGGACGGCGGAGGTCACGTCACCGGGTTGAAACTCGCCCGCACCACGATTTCCAACGGGAAGCTGCAAGTCATCCCCGGGACGGAGTTCATCGAACCCTTCGACATGATCGTCAAGGCGATCGGCGAAGAAAAGCAGGTGAGCCTGCTTAAAAAGATTTTACCGGCGCTGGAACTCGACAAGCGCGGCGTGATTGTGCGCGATCCGGCCACTGGCAGGACAAACCTGCCGAAGGTCTTCACCGGCGGCGATTGCGGCAACGGCGGACGCGAAGTGGTCGAGGCCGTGGCCGATGGCAAAAAGGCGGCGCGGGCCATGCACGCGATGTTCGGCGGCGGACAAATTGCGGGTCCCATTCAAGCCTCGCGTTACGGCGTGAAGGGCACCGCGCCGATGGGCTCGGGATTTGACCATCCGATCCGAGTTTCCGAATTGGAAGCGGAATATGCGAAGCAGCAGGGGAAATAACGCTCAACGCAATGAAGGCGGCACATTCAACCTTAAAGTTCCGACAATAATCCGGAACCAAAATATCCATGGCTGATCTATCCATCAATCTTGCGGGCATCAAATCTCCGAATCCTTTCTGGGTGGCATCCGGCCCGCCGTCCAACACCGGTTACCAGGCGCATCGCGCATTTGAGGCCGGCTGGGGCGGCGTCGTTTGGAAAACCATTGGTCAGCCGGTCGTCAATGTATCGTCGCGCTATTCCGCGCTTGAGGTGGGCGGAATGCGCATGGTGGGATTTAATAATATCGAACTCATCAGCGACCGGGCGCCGGAAACAAATTTTCGCGAAATCGCCGAAGTCAAAAAGCGCTGGCCGAATCACGCGGTGATCGCCTCCTTGATGGTGGACACGCGCGAGCAATGGCATGAGTTCGTACGGCGCGCCGCCGACTCCGGCGCCGACGGCATCGAATTGAATTTCGGCTGCCCGCACGGCATGTGCGAGCGCGGCATGGGCTCGGCCGTGGGCCAGCAACCGCACGTTGCTGAAAAAATCGTAAGCTGGGTAATGGAGGCGGCGACGATTCCCGTCATCGTCAAACTGACGCCCAATATTACCGACGCCACCCACGCGGGCCGCGCGGCGAAGCGGGGCGGCGGCAATGCGATCTCGCTGATCAATACGATCAACAGCATCACGCAGGTGAATCTTGATAACCTGGTGCCGGAGCCGTACGTCGGCGGGGCCAGTGCGCACGGCGGCTATTGTGGCAAGGCGGTGAAGCCCATTGCGCTGAACATGGTGCAGAGTTGCGCGGTGGATCCCGGCATTCAGTTGCCGATATCGGGCATCGGCGGCGTGAGCAACTGGCGTGATGCCGCTGAGTTTATCGCCCTCGGTTCCACCAGCGTGCAGGTTTGCACCGCAATCATGCATCACGGTTTTCGCATCGTGGAGGACATGATCGAAGGCTTGAGCGATTACCTGGACAGCAAGAATTTCAAGAGCGTGAACGAACTGGTCGGCCGGGCCGCGCACTCAGTCAGGAAATGGGAGACGCTCAATCTCAATTACAAACGCGTCGCCCGCATCGATTACGACAAGTGCATCGGCTGCAACCTCTGCTACATCGCGTGTGAAGACGGCGCGCATCAATGCATCGACATGGTGCCGCCCAACGGCCATGGCCTCGGACCGGGGCGCGTACCCGGCAAGCCCATACCGCAAGTGCGGGAACAGGATTGTGTCGGTTGCAATCTGTGTTCGCTGGTCTGCCCGGTGGACGATTGCATTACGATGGTTTCGATCGAACAGGGCAAGCCGAAGATGAGCTGGAGCGAATATTCGGAAAAGCTGGCGCGGCACGAAGTGGAGCCGATTCCTCCTCAGCATTGAGGCGAGACAGGCGGGCGGGCGCGAACGGGGATAACGTCCCTTTGTGCGACGCCAGGCCGCCTGAAATCATGCGTTTGAGCTATCCCGGAATGTCCTAAAAAGAATGACCAACCATCCCCTGAAAGTTTATCCGTCGAAAACTCCCCTGGCGAAAACCGCGCAACTCGCGTGGAAATTCGCGGAGATTGCGAAAAATGCCCCCGCACCCGCGGCGGATGTCACCGACATGGTGATCAATCGCATTATCGACAATGCGGCAGTCGCCATCGCGGCCATCAACCGCACGCCCGTCGCCAATGCGCGCACGCAGGCGCTGGCGCATCCGCGTGCCGGTGGCGCAACGGTATTTGGCATTTCTCCCGATCAGCGCTTTGACGCTGAATGGGCGGCGTGGGCCAACGGTGTCGCGGTGCGCGAGCTCGACATGCACGACACGTTTCTCGCGGCGGATTATTCGCATCCCGCCGATAACATCCCCCCGCTGCTGGCAGTGGCCCAACAATGCGGTCGCAGCGGCGCCGACTTGCTCCGGGGACTCACGGTGGCGTACGAGGTGCAGATCGATCTTGTTCGCGCCATCTGCCTGCATGAGTTTAAGAAGGATCACATCGCCCACCTCGGACCTTCCGTGGCTGCCGGGCTGGGCGCGTTGCTGCATCTCGAGACCGATACGATATATCAGGCGGTGCAGCAGGCAGTGCATGTCTGCTTCTCCACGCGGCAATCACGCAAAGGCGAAATTTCGAGCTGGAAGGCTTACGCGCCGGCGCATGCGGGCAAGCTGGGCATCGAAGCCGTGGATCGCGCGATGCGCGGCGAAAAAAGTCCCTCGCCGATTTATGAAGGCGAGGACAGCGTGATCGCCTGGATGCTCGGCGGGCCGAAAGCGATTTTTGAAGTTCCCTTACCCGCGCCGGGCGAACCGTGTCGCGCCATTCTGGATTCCTATACGAAGGAGCATTCCGCCGAATATCAGGCGCAGGCGTGGATTGATCTCGCGTTCAAGCTGCGGACGCAGATTCCGGATCTGAAGGCGATTCGGCAGATCGTAATTCATACCAGCCATCACACGCATTTCGTAATTGGCACCGGTGCGGGCGATCCGCAAAAAATGGATCCGCACGCCAGCCGTGAAACGCTCGATCACAGCATCATGTATATTTTTGCCGCCGCGCTGCACACGGGCTTCTGGCACCACGTCAATAGCTACGCGCCGGACCTGGTGAACAATCCCGGTCTGGTTGACCTCTGGCACAAAATCAGCACGGAGGAGGACAAGGAGTGGACGCGGCGCTATCACTCCATTGATCCGCGCGAGAAGGCATTTGGCGGTCGCGTGACAATCACGCTCGCCGATGGCAAAAGGATCACGGACGAAATCGCGGTCGCCGATGCGCATCCCCTGGGCGCAAGGCCATTCGCGCGGGCGGGATATGTGAAAAAATTCCAGACTTTGACTGAAGAAATTCTGACCCCGTCGGAATCGAAGCGGTTCCTGGATGCGGTGCAGCGGTTGCCGGAATTGGCCGCCGCGGATTTGAACGCGCTGACGCCGGTGCTGGAGACCGGAAAACTGACGTGCGCGGTGCGGGATCAAAGGGGAATTTTCTAAAATGCTCTTCACCACGAAATCCCCATCTGACAAGCGTGCCGCGTTTCGGGCCGCTTTGAAGTCCGGCAAGCTATTGCGATTCCCCGGCGCATTTTCGCCGCTGGTGGCGATGTTGATTGAGCGGCAGGGATTCGAGGGTGTTTACATTTCCGGGGCCGTGCTCTCGGCGGATCTTGCCTTGCCGGACATCGGACTTACCACCCTGACGGAAGTCATGCAGCGAGGCCGCGCGATGGCGCGCGTGACCGCGTTGCCGGCCATCATCGATGCGGACACTGGTTTTGGGGAGCCGCTGAATGCCGCCCGCACCGTTCAGGAATTTGAAGAGGCGGGACTGTGTGGCTGTCACTTCGAAGACCAGGTGAACCCCAAGCGTTGCGGGCATCTGGATAACAAGGCGCTCGTCTCCGTCGCCGACATGGAAAAAAAAATTCATGCCGCCGCCGCCGCGCGACGGGACGCTAATTTTTTGATAATTGCCCGCACCGATGCGCGCGCGTCCGAAGGATTGTCGGGCGCGATCGAGCGTGCCAAGGCGTATGTCGACGCCGGGGCTGATATGATTTTTCCGGAAGCGCTCGCGGACGAATCGGAATTTGAAAAGTTTCGCCAGGCTCTCTCCGTGCCGCTGCTCGCGAACATGACCGAATTTGGCAAGAGCAAGCTGCTGACAGTGCAACAACTGGCTGCGCTGGGCGTCAACCTGGTGATCTATCCGGTCACGTCGTTGCGGCTCGCAATGAAAGCGGTGGAGAAGGGCTTGGAAGCAATCAAGTTGGAAGGCAGCCAGGCGTCGTTGCTGGACGCAATGCAGACGCGGGCGGACTTGTACAAGCTGCTGCGGTACGAGGATTACGCGCAGTTCGACAAAGAGATTTATAATTTTCGTCTCTGACGAAACGGGATATCCCTCTCTCAAGCGGAACGGAAATTCCGGGGTGCGGTTTTAGGAATGTGAATTTTATGGCTGAAGAAAAAACCATTCATCGCGGCCTGGATGGCGTGGTCGTGGATTCGACGCGCATTTCCAAAGTCATGCCGGAGATTAACTCGCTGGTTTACTCGGGCTATCCCGTGCAGGAACTCGCGGAGAAATGTTGCTTCGAGGAAGTCGCGTGGTTGCTGTGGCACGGCGAACTGCCGACGCGCCGGCAACTGGAGGCATTTCAGAAAGACGGACGCAGCCGTCGCACCCTCAGTCCGGAACTGCTCGCGGTAATTCAAAAAATTCCCCGCACCGCGCACCCGATGGATGTGTTGCGTACCGGCGTGAGTTTTCTCAGCATGGAGGATCCCGACCTGCACCGGCAGGATGCCGCCACCAATCTGGATCGCTCCATCAGCATGATGGCGAGGATTCCGATCATGTTGGGCGCGTTTTACCGGGTGCGGAAAGGCCTGGAAATCATTCCGCCTCGCAGCGACCTGGGCTTCGCTGAAAACTTCTTCCACATCTGCTTCGGGAAGGTGCCGGCGCCGGAGGTAGTCAAAGCGTTCGAGGTCTCGTTGATCCTTTACGCGGAACATGGCTTCAACGCCTCGACCTTTACCGCGCGCGTGGTGGTTTCGACGCTGTCGGACATTTACAGCGGTGTCACCGGCGCCATCGGCACGCTCAAAGGGCCGCTGCATGGCGGTGCGAATGAGGAGGTGATGCATATGCTGAAAGAGATCGGTGAGACCAGCCGCGCCCGCGATTGGATGCTCGACGCGCTTGCGAAGAAGCGGAAGATCATGGGCTTCGGTCATCGGGTTTACAAAAACGGTGATTCGCGCTGTCCCACGATGCAGCAGTATGCGCGCAAGATGGCGGACTTCACCGGCGGCGCGAAATGGATGGAGATGTGCGATGTGCTATCCGACACAATGGTGAAGCAAAAGAACATCTTTCCGAACCTCGATTTTTATTCCGGCCCCGCCTATTTCATGATGGGAATCGATATCGACATGTTCACGCCCATCTTCGTAATGGCGCGGGTCACCGGCTGGACGGCGCACATCATGGAGCAACTGGCCGATAACCGTTTGATCCGTCCGCTATCGCATTACACCGGCCCGGCGGAACGGCGCGTGGTGGCACTGGCGCAGCGCGGATGAAGCCTTGCGCGCCGCCCTGGCCTCACTTGTCTCCCGGGGAATTTTCCGGTAGGTTCTCGTCGTGATCTACGACGTGTCACTGGACGAATTATTGCAGAAGACCTGGGCGGGGAAGCGCATCAATCAGGCTGAGGCGCTAAAGCTCTATCATCTGCCGCTGGAGGAACTTGGCGCGCTGGCCGATCGGCGGCGTGAACTGGCCCGTGCCTCCGCGCACGAGGGACGCGGCAATTCCATCATCACCTACATCGTTGATCGCAACATCAATTACACAAACGTCTGCAACGTTTACTGTAAATTTTGCGCATTCTATCGCACGGAAACGGAGCCGGACGCGTATGTGATTTCCTTTGAGGAGATTGATAAAAAGATCGAGGAAACCATCGCGCTGGGCGGCACGCAGATCCTCATGCAGGGCGGCCACCATCCGAAGCTGGGCAAACAATGGTATCTCGATTTGCTGTCGCACATTAAGGAAAAATTTCCCCAGGTGAATATTCACGGCTTCAGCCCCAGCGAGTTCATTCATTTTCGCGAGGTGTTCAACGAACCGTTGGAAAAGATCATCGCCGATTTCAAGGCGGCGGGGCTCGGCTCGATTCCCGGCGGCGGCGGCGAGATTCTCGTCGATCGCGTGCGTCAGCGTATCTCGCCGCTCAAGGCGATGAGTGATGACTGGCTGGAAGTGATGGACGTGGCGCATCGGCTCGGTTTGAACTCTTCGGCCACGATGATGTTCGGGCATGTGGAAACCGTCGAGGATCGCATCGAGCATCTGGAACGATTGCGCGCGCAGCAGGATAAAAGTACGGCGGCGGCGCGCGAGCGTGGTGCGCCGGCGGATTGGGTGGGCTTTACCGCGTTCATCTGTTGGACCTTTCAGGCCGAGCACACGAAGCTCCGCGCGCCCACGGTGGGAGCGAACGAATATCTGCGCACGCAAGCCCTCGGCCGCATCTATCTTGATAATTTTCCGAGCGTCCAAAGCTCGTGGGTCACGCAAGGCCAGGAGATCGGGCAGGTCGCGTTGAAGTATGGCGCGAACGACCTGGGCAGCATCATGATCGAGGAGAACGTCGTTTCGCAGGCCGGTACCACGTTTCGCATGAACGTGGCCGACATGCGGCGGTTAATTTCCGAGCTGGGCTACGAACCTCACCAGCGCGATAATTGGTATCGGCTGCTGAACTGACCCGCGCCTCAGGGTTGCGCGGCGAAGACGTTTTCGAGAATCACTTCCTTGGTTTTCCAGAGAAGTGCCATCGTCATGGCCAGTGGCAGCAGGGCCAGCATGAGGATCAACCAGGGGCCGACATGGTCGAGCAGGGAGGCGATGGTTGCCAGCCACCAGGGGAGCCGGTGAATCTGACCGAGGATCAAATAAACCGTGCCCAGCACGGAAGTGAATACGATGAGATTGAGATTCAGGGCGGTGAACTGCTTGGTTTCCAGGCGCAAGCCCTCGTCCGGCAGCATCGCGCCGAGACGACGCAACACGAGGTTGAGGCAGCCGAGAAAAACCAGCGCGGAGATTCCCAGCAAAACCACCATCGCCATGAAAAAGCTGTTCATGGGGATTTTATTCCACCAATAAAGAAACGGGCTCAATCCGAAATTGATCAGGCTGAAAATGCGCGCCCGGTCGAGCGCCGTGCGCCATACCCGTTCCTGCTTTTGGAAATTGCCCAATTGCCAGAGGCCGAATACCAGCAGGCCCGTGGTGACGAGAGGTGGAACGATACCGTAGCTCTTCAACGATTCGGCCTTTGCGGTGTGGAAACAAACGATTAGTGCGATGGGTAATCCCCAAAACAGCGCCGAGAGTCCGCGCACGAGGCGACCCAGCGACCGCAGGAGTTCCGTGTTAGGAATCGGATCAGGCATGCGGCGGGTGACCGGCATGCGGGCGCGAATGGCGAGCCACCCGGCGGCCGGGCCTTTGGAAAATATTCTTCATGCGACCCATGGATTGGCTTGCGTCGCGCCCGGATTGAGGCGGTCTAGAAGTTCAGGTAGGTGTATTGCTTGAGGCCCCGCTCATAATCGTCCAGATGACGCATCGCCTCGGAAGGCTTCATCCGGTCGGACTTGATGGCTTCGTCGATCTGGGCCTTCATCTGCCGCTTCAATTCGTTCTCGTCGTACTGCACGGAGGCGAGGCATTGAACGATGGTGCTGCCCTCGATGATTTCCTCGACGTAATAGCCGGCGGGTTCGTCCGAATCGAGGAACACATGGACTTCGTTCACGCGGCCGAAAAGATTGTGCAGGTCGCCCATGATATCCTGGTAGGCGCCCATGAGAAAGAAGCCGAGATAGTACGGCTCCTGCTGGCCGTTCCCGTTCGTGTTCAACGGGTGCAGCGGCAGCGTATCGCGCACGTCGCGCAGATCGATAAACTTGTTCACCTGACCGTCGGAATCGCAGGTGATATCCACGAGCGTTGCCTCGCGAGTGGGGCGTTCATTGAGACGGCTCACCGGCATGATGGGAAACAACTGCCCGAGTGCCCAATGATCCAGCAACGATTGGAAGACGGAGAAATTGCAGAGATACTGATCGCCGAGAATATCTTCGAGCTTTCGGATTTCCTCGGGGATATACGCCTGGCCCTTGAAACTCTCGGTCACATCGCGGCTGATCTCCCAATAAAGATCTTCGATCTTCGCCTTTTCGGGCAGATCCATCATGCCGAGCGTGAACATGTGCTGCGCGTCCTCTTTGCGCTCCTGCGCATCGTGATACGCCTCGAGCTTGTTCATCTTCGGCAGGTTCTTGCGAATATCGAGCAGCTCTTTGACAAGCGGCGATTCGTTTTCGCCGTATTGCAGATTGGCGCCCGGCCGCACTTTTTCGATCGCCCCGAAGACCTCCACGATCAACACGCTGTGATGGGCGACAATCGCCCGCCCGCTTTCGCTGATGATGTCGGGATGCGGCACCTTCTCGGCATTGCAGACGTCCGCGATGTAATAAACGATGTCGTTCGTGTATTCCTGCAACGTGTAATTGGTGGAACTGTCGAAGGCCGACCGGCTGCCGTCATAATCCACGCCCAGACCGCCGCCGACGTCGAGGTACTCGATGGCGAAACCCATTTTATGCAGCTTGGCATAAAAGCGCGTCGCCTCCTGCACGGCTTTTTTGACGATCAAAATATCCGGCACCTGCGAGCCGATATGGAAATGCAGCAACTTGAAACAGTGCCCAAGATTTTCCGCCTTCAACAATTCGGCCGCGGCGAGCAATTCGCTGGTGCACAAGCCGAACTTGGCGTTCTCGCCGCCGCTCTCCGCCCACTTGCCGGCGCCGCGACTCAACAGGCGCGCGCGAATGCCGATCAGCGGTTCGACGCCGCATTGCTTTGAAATCGCGATGATCTGGCGCAGCTCCTCCAGTTTCTCCACCACGAGAATGACCTTTTTGTTCAGCTTCGTGCCGAGCAGCGCCATGCGAATGAAATTGGCGTCCTTGTAACCGTTGCAAACAATCAGGCTGCCGAGCTGGCTTTGCAGCGCGAGGCCGGCGAACAATTCCGGTTTGCTGCCGACTTCGAGACCGAAGTCGAATGGCTTGCCGGCGTCCAGGATTTCTTCAACGACTTCGCGGAGCTGATTCACCTTGATGGGGAATACGCCGCGGTATTTGCCCTGGTAATTGAACTCGGTGATGGAGTTGCGGAACGCGAGATTGATTGACTCCACGCGATGCCGGAGAATGTCCTGAAACCGGATCAGCAGCGGAAATTTGAGGCCACGGCCCTTGGCTTCCTCGATGACATCCGTGATGTCCACGGAGGCGCCGGCCTCCTTCAGCGGTTTGGCAACGACATGGCCCGCATCGTTGATGTCGAAATACTCCGCCCCCCAACGATGGATGTGGTACAGATTGCGCGCGGCCTGAACATTCCAAGGCTCCGGGCCATCAGTTGAATTACTCATGTCATTACTTGAGAATGATGCGCACTATAGAACGCCGCCGCTGGATTTCAATAGGCGTATTGAAGATTTTTTAGCCGGAGATTCGACAAGTGGGGCAGCCAGAATGCGGTGCCGCCGCGTTTTGACTTCCGTCTTTTCCTGCGCCGCTTTTTTTGGTTTGCTGAGGGCATGGCAAAAGTTTCCCTGGCGGCCGTTGTCCGCTATTGCGACCGCGAGTTGCGGACCGCCGAACGACAAGACTATGATCGCGCGTTTAACGGTCTCCAGGTCGAGAATCGCGGCACGGTTACCCGCATCGCGGCGACGGTGGATGCGAGCCTCGCGACGATCCGCCTGGCGGTCGGGGATGGCGCCAACCTGCTCATCGTGCATCATGGGCTGTTCTGGAGTGCGATGCATCCGTGGACCGGCAGGCGTTATAAGTTGATTCGCGAGCTGATGGAAAACGATATCGCGGTTTACAGCTCGCATCTGCCGTTGGACGCGCATCCACGCTTGGGGAATAATGCGCAACTGTGCGCGGCGCTTGGGCTGAAAAAGCTTCGTCCCTTTTTCCTGAGCCACGCACAGCATCTCGGCTTTCAAACCAAAACCAGCATTTCGCGCACGGAATTGTTGCAGCGCCTCGAACGCGCCACTGGCGTGAAAGCGCGAATGATACCCGGCGGCGATGAAGTTTGCCGACGGATTGGTGTTGTCACCGGCGGGGCGGGCGATGATTTGAAGAAGGCGGCGGCGGAAGGCGTGGATACGTTCATCACCGGCGAAGGACAACACTGGACCTACGCGCTCGCCGAGGATCTGGGTGTGAATGTGCTCTACGGCGGACACTACGCCACCGAAACGTTTGGTGTGAAAGCGCTCGCCGCCCAACTCTCCAAAAAATTCCGCGTGCCCTGGTCGTTTCTCGATCATCCCACCGGACTTTGATGCCGTGGACGCCGCCCACGAACAACACCGCACCCGGACGCTGTGGCTCACCGGGATACTGCATGCGTTCACGCACTTCTTTGGGGTCGTGCTGCTGCCGTTATATCTGCGAATTCAGGCGGACCTCAAACTCGTCAGCGTCGAACAGGCCACCTTGCTGATGACGGTTTATGGCATGGCATATTTTCTGCCGAGCTACTTTTTGGGAGCGCTGGCGGATCGATTGAGCCGCAAGCGTTTGCTGGGAGCCGGCCTGGCGATCAGTTCGCTGGGCTTCATCGGACTTTCCTTTGCGCCGAATTATCCCATGGCGATCGCGTGCATGGTGGTCGGCGGATTTGGCGGCAGTTTTTATCATCCGGCGGCGACGGCGTTGATTGCGCGGCTTTTTCCCGAGGCGCGCGGCAAGGCGTTGGGATTGGTGGCCATTGGCGCCAGTGTGGGATTTTCTTTGGGGCCCATTTATTCGGGGTGGCGTGCGGTTCATACCGGAAACTGGCGTTCGCCCGTCATGGAGGTCGGGATCATGGGCTTGATTGCCGCCGGCCTTTTCCTGTGGCTGGCGGATGAAGAACGCGGGGCGGGGAAACCCATCGCCCAAACGGCGGGGAAAGCGCCCGCGAAACTTTTCGCGACGCCCTCGCTTTGGTTCTTCTTCATCGCCACGGCGGTATTGTTCAGCCTGCGGGATTTCGTGGGCAACGGCATGGCCACGGGCGGTTCGTTGTTCCTGCAAAACGCGCGCGGTTTTTCTCCCGGCGCGACCGGCCTCGCGCTCTCGGGAATTTTTATCGCCTCGGTGATCAGCAATCCGTTGTTCGGCCAGTTGAGCGACAAAAATCGCATGGGGTGGATCACCGGCATTTTGGTAATCGCGGGCGCTTTGATCGCGGTGTTTCCCCGGGTTCCGGTGGCCTGGATGGTGCCGGTGCTGGTGGCGTATGGCTTCTTCTTCCTGGCGAGTTATCCCATATCAGAGGCGGCGCTGATGGAGTCCGTGCCGGACGAGGTGCGCGGCCGTATCTTCGGATTGTTCATCACGCTCAGCGGCATCCTCGCCAATATCTCGCACTGGCTGGTGGGCGACTGGGTGGAGAAGTTGGGCCCGCGCGCGGCGATGGCGGCGAGTTATTATCCGCTCTATACCAAGATGGCGATCCTTGTGTTGCTCTCGCTGGCGGCGCTGCCGTTCCTGCACGCACTGCGGAAGCGGGAGCACATGGACGTTCCCACGCTG
Source organism: Limisphaerales bacterium (assembly GCA_044223735.1). Classification (GTDB taxonomy): domain Bacteria; phylum Verrucomicrobiota; class Verrucomicrobiia; order Limisphaerales; family UBA8199; genus JBGALR01. Next base: position 29,877 of record JBGALR010000048.1, read on the forward strand.
GCGGAGGCGCCAATCTCTGCGTTACACTCGCCGGATTGACGATGAATTTGCCCAACTATTTTCTGGCCGATTTGCCGCCTGGCGCGGAACTCAGCGCGACCATGATTGGCGAGGCCTGTCAGACGCTGAAGCTGAACCGCGAACGCTACCTCGCGCCGCGTTCCACGAGCAGCCTGGTGGACCTGCTGAGCAGTGTGGCCAGGGAATGGCTCAGGGCGGATTATCCGTTTCGCAAACTGGCGCTGGAACAAGGTCCGGCGGCAACGGGCTTTTCGACGGAAACGCTCACTCGCGGTCTGGACGCTTTCTTCGCGCAACTGACCCGCGAGAATTTTCACGCGCTGCTCGAACAGGATCTCGGGCACGGCCGCCGGCTCGATGAAGTGGTCGCGATCGATGTGGAACTCAAGGGGCATCGCTCGGCCATCGCCACCGCGCCGGAATTGATCGGTCACATCGCCGCCGGAAATTTGCCGGTTCCCGCTCTGATGAGTCTCGTGCTGGGGACGCTGGTGCGCTCCGCGCAATTTATGAAATGCGCCACCGGCGGTGCGTTGTTGCCACGCCTCTTCGCCCACTCGCTTTACGATGCCGACAACAAACTGGGCGCGTGCCTGGAAGTGGCTGAATGGCCGGGCAAGGCGGAACATTTGAATGAGGCCCTCTACGCCGAGGCCCAATGCGTGACCGCCACCGGCAGTGATGCGATGCTGGCTGCCGTGAAGCAGAAACTTCCCGGCCATGTGCGATTTCTCGGGTACGGGCACCGTGTGAGTTTCGCCTACGTGACCGGTTTCGCATTGTCCGGCCTGAGCACTCACCGGATCGTCGAACGGGCGGCGACGGATGTGGCGGCCTGGGACCAACTGGGCTGTCTTTCCCCGCATGTGATCTATGTCGAAGCAGGCGGGAAGCTGTCGGCGGAACAATTCGCCGAGGCGCTCGCGGCGGAGATGGAACGGCGCGAGGCGACCGAACCTCGCGGCGGCATATCCGTGAAGGAAGCCGCCGATATCCAATCGCGCCGGGCCATTTACGAAATTCGCGCCGTGCACTCGCCCGACACCCGGCATTGGTCCAGCCATAACTCGACGGCGTGGACCGTGGTTTACGAGGCCGATCCGCGTTTTCAACTTTCCTGCCTCAACCGCTTCATCTACGTCAAGGGCGTACGGGACTTGACCGAGGCCCTGCAAAGCGTGGACAATTTTAGAGGGCGGGTTTCCACCGTGGGACTGGCCGCGACCGATGACAAAGTGCCGGCGCTCGCGACGCAACTTGCCCGGTGGGGCGCCTCCCGCGTGTGCCCACTCGGCCAGATGCAAAACCCGCCGCTGACGTGGCGTCACGACGGCCGGCCCGCCCTCGGCGATTTGATAACCTGGACAGATTGTGAACTGACGTGAAACTGGAACTGCGAAAAACTTTTCAATTCGAGGCGGCCCATCTGCTGCCGCACCTGCCCAAAGCACACAAGTGCCGCCGCCTGCACGGCCACAGCTTCAAGGTGGACGTGGTGGTCTCCGGCGAATGCGACCCCAAATTCGGCTGGGTGATGGATTACGCGGACATCTCCCAAGCCTTCAAGCCGCTCTGGGAAAAGCTCGACCACTTTTACCTCAACGAAATTCCCGGTCTGGAAAATCCGACGAGCGAAAACGTCGCGATCTGGATCTGGAAAAAGCTGAAGCCGAAATTGCCGTTGCTCACCGAAATCGTCGTGGCGGAGACGTGTACGGCGCAGTGTGTTTATCGGGGGGAATCAGACTGAAGTCTTTTTTTTGGGGCGAGGACTCCGACGTCACCACATTCCGTAGTAAAGCACGTAGGATGAAGCGAACCGTTGTTTCATCTGTCGGATCGGCACCCAGGAGACGGAGCCATCCAGCAGTCCGACGTTGCCTCCGGTCGCGCCTCTGCTTACGGGTGTTTCCCCGCCACTCGCGTTGTTGATAAACGTTGCCGAAACGACCGCCCCGGGGCTTGGTCGCTGATAAGGGCCGCTCTTGCAATGGGGCACCGCCAGCAGGTTGTCGCCCCAATGATTCCCATCCGCCACGACGTAGTTGGTCGGTGATTCGGAGGTCTTTTGGGCTGATCGCCAGTAGTAGGGCGAAGTGGTGGGCCAACTGGTCATATTAGCGTCACAAAGGTAGTTGTTTGCCACCAGATATCCGTAAGAGTTATTAGTGCGCCCAAAATTGCCATACGTAAAATTAGGGCAGTCCATAATCCGGATGTTTCCGGAATACGTTATCAGACTGTAAAAACTGTTGGTGTTGATGCGCAAGGAATGCCATTGCCCCGCATTATCCTTACCCGACGGCACGTTTTCTTGATTATCCAATCCGAACATCTGCACGCTCAGAACAGCCTGGTGCATATTGCTTTTGCAGGCGGTTCTTTTGGCCTTCTCTTTTGCGGTTGCCAGGACAGGTAGCAGCAGCGCTGCGAGGATGGCGATGATGGCGATTACGACGAGCAACTCGATGAGGGTGAATGCCGACGCCTGACCTTTGGAGAATTTGCGCCTGCGAAAAACTATGTTAGATGCGTTCCGGACGGACACGAACGGCATTATGCACGAGCTTCGCGTGCTGGCAATCAAAATTGCTTTCGCTTTTGCACGCAGGTTTTTTTAGGCCATCCGTTTTTTTAAGGCATGTGTTCGGGGCATACTCAGTCAGCTCCGGTCGCGCTGCGACGGGGATGTCCGCGATGCGGGGACAAAACGGCACGTGTGAGCAGAGCGAACACAAATTAATCTGCAAGGAGGAGGCTGGTGCGGAGGTTCTCTTTTCTGACGCCATTGGCCACGAGCGATGCGAATGAATTATCGAGTTTGGAATTCCTCTCTCTCCAGATCTCTCCCCGCGGCGTCGCGGGGAGAGAGGGTCGAAGCCTCGTTTTGTCCTGGCTTGGTTCGATTTACTTGGCGCGCTTTGCGTCGAGCCGAGCGCGGCTAAACAATGCAAAGGCTCCTTTGGCTGATGCCAGATAAAACCGGCGAGGAACGAAACTTCACTTCAGATCACGCTGTGGCGGAACTTCCTATCGTGTGGCCGGCGCATTCGTCACTGCGCTTTGCGGGACGGATTTTAGATAATCCGACACGAGCGCTTCGGGGTTGGACGGCGGTTTGCCGTTTTCCAATTCGTAAGCGTGGGAGGCAAGTTTTAGCATCACGTTTTGCGAACGAGCTTCCTGCGCGGCAACCCGCGTCTTCCATTTCTGTTCGTTCTGTTGCGTCATTTTATACGTCAACAATCGCACCAACCGGCCTTTGATTCCCCACGTGCGGCGAACCCACTGGAGTTCCTGATCGAGGGTGGCGGCGGTTGGTTCACGTTTTGAGTCGATGCTTTCGAGGTCCGTGGCGAAGGCGCGGGATTGGGCGGCACTCAGTTTTGGAATCAGGCTTTCCAGGTGGGCATCTCCCATGGCTTCGATGGCGATGCCAACCAGGGAATGGATGATCAGTCCGCCGCGGCAGGATTCCTGGCCCAAACGAATCATGGTTAAATACGATTGCGCGGCATCGTTATTACGGCCCTGCGCTTCCGCCAGCTTTCCCTGGGCCGCCAGCAATTGGGCCACCTGCTTTAACGCCGGAAGCGGCAGCGTGTGGGTCGCATCGATCGAATAGACCAACGGCACGCGGCATTCCCGGCTCAAGCCGGTTTGAACCAGGCTGATCGCGGTGGCTTTCCCGGCCAGATAAGCGGCCAACTGGCCGTTGGTCAAAGAAAGCGGGTCGGGGTCGCCGCGCAATAAATCCCCGGCGGCGACGAAATCATCGTAGCCGTTGGGATTGGGCATCGGTTTGATTGGCGTGAGCGGCTGACTCAGGGTGACCACCACGACGACCACGACCGCGAGGACGGCCAGCACGCAGAAGGCGGTCAGCAATTTAAAAATGGGCCGCGACATAACGTTGGATGCTGCTCGATATTTTTTTGAAGTGAGAGTAGTTAAAACTCGCCCTCACCCCGGCCCTCGCCCCCAGGCTTATCATTACCCACATTTTGGAGGTGATTTTTGGTGGGCAAATACTTCCCACATGTTGGTCATGGCGTTGAGATGCTGAAGGCCGCGCCACAAAGTTTTGGTGCCTGGCTCGCCGTCACTCCTTCGCGCCAGGAAGCCGCCCAACTGGGCGATCCAGCGTACCGCTTGATGCACGGTGGGAATGGTGGTCGGCGCTCGGGTGCTACGATACACGTAGGCGCAAAGCGCCTGCCACTGGGCCGCGGGCAGCCAGTGGCTGATCGGATCATCGGGAGTCTGACGGGCTGCCTTGCACAGCGCCAGCAGGCGCCACGCCACCACCAGATCCAGCGACAAAACCCGCTCCAGACGTTCCGCCGTTTCCAACTGGCGCTGTTCGATTTGACAACCACTCTTGAGCACTTTGTGAATGACCTCGATTTGCCAGCGCTGCGCATACCACTTTACTTTTTCAATCGCCGCCGCCGCCGTGGTAACCGAACAGCTGGTCAGCAGCCGCCACTCAATCCGCGCTGTACCCGGGGACACTGGTGAGCATTCTTGTGCCTCGATGGCTTGGAGTTTGATCGAAGGTAGGCCGGCCTGACGGGTCGGGGCTTTGAGTTCCACGCTGCAAAACCTGATATTCAGCTTGGCCCGGCGGCTGGGCTGATCTCCCCGCCGGCCCACCAGCACGCTCAAGGTCGCGCCCACAGGCTGACGGCCGACCTGCTCCCAGAGCGTGCGATCCTGATCCTGCAGCTTGCGATCGTGGCGCGCCCGCACCAACAAATCCACCTGGCACTGCGCGGGTGCACGGGCGCCCTGCACGAACAACTCATAGATGTCACCCTCCCGGTCGGTGATGTTGATCAACCGTGTTTTTGGGCACTGGGGCGCCAGGCTCTGGCAAGCCGCCAGACTTTCGATCCATTTGTGACTCTCTTTTTGCGCCAACTTCCGCTGGTGGCGCCGGGCGGCCACGCCATGCTCCTGGCGGGAGCGAACCGCATTGTGCAGGAAGCCCAAGGGCTGGCCCGCGGGGGTGATGGCCAGGGTGGAATGCACCAAAAGACCAATCAGTTTGGTCGGCCGCGAACCCAGCGGCCCCAAACCCTGGGTTTTGGGATGGCTCGAATAATTGAGCATGGTCGTGTCTTGCACTGCCAGCACCACCGGATGATCCAGGACACGCTTGAGGGTGGCTTCATGGTGAGCCTGTCGAATACTCATGGGGGCGATCCGGGGGTTCTCCAGAAAACGGTATGTCCCCTTGGTTTCCTTGGGGTTCGGGCATGCCTGGGGGATCGGCGCAGTCGGCCGGTTGGCAAAAGCCGTGGCGATGAGTTGCAAACGGCGATGATGACGCTGGTCCGGCAGTTTGGCATGCGCAAACTCAGTGATGGCCCAGGCCGCTGGCTCCGTGGACGAACCTCGGAACGCGCATGAGCAAACAGACAATTCCTTCCGGCGTGCTTTTTTCATAAAACACTTCAGTTGAGGAACCGTCTTTTTTTAAACTCTGGACATAATTATAACCCGCTCAATCATTTGGAAAATAAAAACCACTCCATCCCAGGCAAAAAAATGTGGGTAATGATAAGCCCCCAGGCGAGGGGGAATTTTCCGCTGCCCAATGACAATCCTTTGACAGAGCACCACGGTTGACCAAACGAAAATGATGGATGACCGCATCCTGTTCCTTCTCCAAGGGGACCACAAAGCGCGCAGCGCTCGTCCCTTGTGGGGAAACTATTTCGTGGCGGGCTTGGGAAGCCATTAGGTTAGGATGAGGGCGTTCCAGCTAAAACCCTCATATCAATCAGCAATTCACGAACGATTTCCCGGATACGCCCAACACTGCGACCACTCATTGACCGACAACCCTGCGCGAGTTTCGTCACGCGGTCAGGACTCCAGGCGGTGCAGCAGGGTGTGGAGAAACGCGACGTTATCGCACTGCGTATAGTTCATGACGCCGCCCATGCGGGCGTAACTTTTGCAGAAGCGCAGATAGTAGGCGGGATTGTCCTTGGGCGGTTCGCCTTTCGTCCAATCCCAGTTGCCGCCGTCCTGGATATCCACGACATAAATCGTGTGATCTTTCAGAATCGGCCGGCCCGCTTGCAGGCGGAGATTATTGACGCAGCTCAGGCTTTTCTCGAACACCTGCGGCGCCATGATGGCGGAACCCACGGACATGACCACGCCGCCGTCCAAACCTTCGACGGCGTTGCCGAACAAGTCGAAATCCGTTTGCGCGGCGCGACCGATGGCAGCGCCGCTGAAAATGGGATGCGTGGCGATGATGTCGTATCCGATGCCCGGATGGACGGTGAAGGGCACGTTGCGCGCAAATGCCTGGGCGACGATGGAGCTCGCTTTCCAGGGATGCGACACCGCGATCTTCCCGGCGGGGATCTGGAGCCGCACCATCGTTTGCAACAGATCCGCCCGCGCGGCCGTGAGCGGGTCGGCGGGATTTTCGCGGATGAGTTGAGTGAGCGATTCGGTGGAGGGCAGGGTGGCGCCATCCTCGCACATGAAGCGGCCGAGGCTGCCGCCATAACCGAGGCCGTCGAGCGCGCCCGACATGAGCGCGAGATGAATGTTTCGTCCGGTTTCATCCCAGGTGCCGAAGGAGCCGATGGCGACATTTTTCCGCACGCTTTCCTCGGTGCGGCCGAGGAAGGAAAGTTCCCAGTCATGGATGGTGCCCGCACCGTTCGTGGAGAGATGGCTGATCCAGCCGCCGTCGATGAGGCGGTTCACGATCCGCATGGCGCCGTTTTTTATGAGGTGCGCGCCGTAGAGCAACATGACGCTCGCGCCCTGCTTACGGGCCGACTTGATTTTCCGAACGCAATCCTCGATCCCCGCCAGCACCCCCGCATCGACCGCGCGCGGCGCGGCGTCAGGGTCGACAATCATCTGGTCCAGTCGGCTCAAACTTTCGCGCGTAGCCAGCGGGTAAACTTTGACTTTCTTCAGGTCAATCGGAGCGGGGCGTTTTTTTTGCAAAGGCGTCGCGATATTCTCCGGATTCATGTTTGTTCCAGTTCCAAAGTATAAAGGCAGAGAAATTGCGCACCCTTTTGGCGGGCACGCAATAAAAAAAGCACCTGGAAGAGTCAGGGCCTCGAACGACTCCGCAAATCAAACCCCGCTCCAGAATGTTACCGGTGGAAAAGGTCAGCCGATTTGGCAATGGTTTTCGCAAAATCGCATCCGCTAAAGCCGCGAAGAAAATATTGACAAACTTGCATAAGCCGATAAAGGTGGCTGAAAGTCTGCGCGTGGCATATACATGCTAATCAACGAATTATTTTCGTCCAAATTTCATTTTTGCTTTTGGAAATAATTTTCTTTTTCGTTCAATGCTTAAACGTTTAACCAAACCCTCTGAAACTGCTGTTGGTGACCACTTCACGTCGGCAGTCCGGTTTGCTCGTTTAAAAAATTAAATAACGATCCGCATCCCCTATGAAAAAGTTAGCGTGTCTCCTCGTTGCTCTCGCTGCCTGTGCCAGCGGTGCCACCGCCCAGGTGAAACTCGTCCCCCTCACCACATTCGGTCCGCACGGTGATGGAACCCTGCTCCCCGGTGACGTCCCATTCCTCACCAGCGATGGAAATCGTTACCAGCGCGGGATGGCCTACAATCCAGCCACGGGCCATTTGATAATCGTGAATCGCAACCCCATCGGGGCGGAAACGATCAACGTAATTGATGCGTTGACCGGCGCCAATGTGTCTGAGCTCGATCAGTCCAGTCGCGCCCTGGGCGGTTCCGCCAATTATATTTACAATCAAATTGCGATTGCTCCTGATGGCGCCATATACGTGGGCAACCTGTCGACCAGCGGCAGCGCGGTGCAGTTCAATCTCTATCGATGGGCCGATGAAAACAGCCTTCAAACGCTGGTTTATTTTGGCAATCCAGGAAACACAACGGTGGGCGGATCACGTTGGGGGGATACCTTGACGGTGCGCGGAGCCGGAATGGGAACTGAACTCCTCCTCGCCACCCAGAACGGAACCCTGGCGGCGATCCTTCGGCCGAGCATCGCTGATTTCAGCGCCTTTACCAACGCACCGCTCAATGCCGCCGTGCCTTCCGGTGGCCTGGGATACGGCATCGCTTTTGGAAACGGCGATACCTTTTATGGCAAGGCGGCATCCGCAGGTGGCAATCCGTTGTATTTGATGAGCTATGACGTCAACGCCGGCAACGCAGTTCCATCGAACACGTACGGCTTGACCGCCTTTCCCGGCACGGCCGGCCCGTTGGCAACGCACATGTCCAGCAACTGGCTGGCCTGTATCTCCGATATGAACAGCACGGTGCCTCACAAACTCCGTTTGCTGGATATCTCCAATACCGCTCAACCGCCGGTTCTGATTGACCGGTTGAGCGTTGCCACTTTTACCAACGCCAACGCTGTTTACGCGGGATCGCTTGCCTTTGGGTTTGAGACCAACCTCTATGTTTTGGACAGTGATAATGGCATCGCGGCATTCACGATCACCAACGGTATCGATGAGCTGCCACCGTCGATTTTTGGGCAGCCGCAAAGCAGCACGATTCAAATCACCTCCAATGCGCTTTTTTCGGTTGGCGTGGAAGGCACTCTCCCCATGAGTTATCAATGGGTGTTTAATGCCACCAACGCCCTCGCCAATGCCACCAACGCCACGCTGTCGTTGACCAATGCCGGCACGAACAATGGCGGCAGTTACTCGTTGGTCATCACCAATGCTTATGGCGCCATCACCAGCGCGGTGGTGACGCTGACCGTGCTGCCCAATTTCGGCAACCTGTTGGTCTATGATCCGTTTGACTATGCGGTTGGCAGCGTGCTCCCCGGCCAGGGAGGATGGACCTCCACGTCGACCGGCACCAACGGCGCCATCGATGCCGACAATTTAACCTGCGCCGGCCTGGCTACGTCGGTGGGTAACCATTACCTGTGGACCAACAGCAGCAGTGTGCGTGTGCCCTTTGGTCAATATAGTGCCGGGGAGGTTTACTGTTCCTTCCTGTTCCGCATCGACAGCACCGTTACCGGCACCGCCAGCGAAACCACGGCCGGCTTCTCGTACGGCACCACCACAACTTTTCCGCTCAAGATTAATATTCTGGGAAACGGCGCCGGCGGATATCAGATCGGGCTCTACAAAGGCGCCGGCACCACCGGCAACGGTACGTTGGACACCACCCACAACTTCGCTCCTGGAGAGACTGTGTTCGTCGTCGCGCGTTACGGATTCCATGCGGGGGTAAATGCCGACACGTGCGATTTGTGGCTCAATCCCGATCCGGCGACGTTTGGCGCGGCCACGCCGCCGGCGGCCACCATCGCCAATGTTGGCGCGGGAACCAGTCAATCGTCGTGGTCTTACATTGATCGTTTCTTCTGGCGTTGGGTCAGCGCCGGCTACGTCCGGCGTGTGGCCGACGAATTGCGCGTCGGGTTTTCATGGGCCGGGGTCACTCCCCCCGCACCGCCGTCCCTCGCCGCCCAATTGAGTGGCGGGCAGGTGATCGTGTCGTGGTCCACGAATCAATCCACCGGCTTCGTCCTGCAATCCAATCCCAGCGTGGAGGACTCCGGCGGTTGGGAGCCGGTGGGCACACCGGTGGTGATTCAAGGCGCCCGGAATACCGTGACCGTTTCTTCCAGCGGCAGACTGTACTTCCGCTTGAAAAAATAGGCCGGATCGCCGAAGGCGTCCCACTCAAGTGCGTTATGCAAACTGAAGCTGTAATCCCGGCCCGAAGCGATTCGGGCCTTTTTCGACCGGGACGATGACGGAGCATAAAAACTCTTGGGATGAGCCGGAACAATACGGCAGCAATGGTGGCAACCTCGCGTCTCGGGATTGCCACGCAAGTTGGGTGAAGCGCTGGAAACCGCGCCCTGAGGTGGTTCGTGCATTGGCAGATCCAGTTTGCGTCCGCTGTCGTTGAAGTGAAGCCGGTCTCAAAAAAAAGCGGACTGCCAATCCGCCGCCGCCGATTTTTTCAAGAAACGGCGCTGGCAACGGCAGCTTTGGCGGCGGGCTCCGCTCACGCGAAGGAAATTACCAATCTGTTTGGCGCCGAGCACCCGAAGCCGGCCACGCAAATCGCGCTCGAGGAGTCCAACCAGGTTCGATTCACGTTGCGGGAAGCGGATGGGGCGCCGCTTTCGCCGGAGCGCGCCGCGACGCTGACCGCCCGGGATTTGCCGAATGACCCCATGCCCCAAGATATTGTTTTGGCGGAGGGGCGCGCCCGGATCGCCCTGGCCAAAGAGCCGTTGCAATTCTTTGTCCGCCTCCAAGTCCCGGGTTTTGGGGAGGTTTATTGCTACGCGGCCAACGCGGACCGGGGTTACACGAGCCCGCAAAACCTCGATTTTGTGGTCGAAGCCGCCAGGACGCGCCTGCACCGCGTGAATGAGGCCGCGGATGCCGCGAAACGCGCGGGAATCCCTGGTGATACGGAATTCAACCAGCTGATCTCCGCCGCGCGGAAGCCCATCCCGGAAACGCCCGGACCCGCCCGGACCGCCGCCGCCTACGCCTCGCTCGCCAACAGTCTGCGCGCCGGCGAACGACTCACGCTAAATGCCGCGCGCCATCGCATCAGCCGGCTCGCCAGTCCGCGCAAGGAATTTCTCTTCGGCGCGCTCAGCGCCGGGTGGGAACGCGGTGGGAATTACGAACAGCTGTTTCTCAAAGCGTTCAATTCCACCGTCCTGAATTGGTATGCCTGGAGCCAGCACGCAGACCCGGTTGCGCTGCGTATCGATTATACCAAACAGGATCGCAGTTTCGATTGGGCGCATAAAAGGGGACTCATCGCCAAAGGCTTTGGCTACGTCTATCTCCTCAATGGCGCCACGCCCCCATGGCTCCGCGCCTGGACTTTCGAACAGGTGATCGCCGAATACCGGCGCGTGGTCGAGCAGACCACCCGGCGCTCCAACGGCCGCTGGCGCTACGTCGAGGTCATCAACGAAGCGCATGACAAGGCGAATATCTTCAAGTTTTCCCACGAACAGATTATCCAACTCACCAAAGAAGCCTGCATTGCCGCCCGTTCGGGCTCGCCCGATGTCAAACGCGTGATCAACCACTGTTGCCTCTGGGCCGAATACGGTCGCCGTAAGGGTCCGAAAAACCAGCGGCTCTGGTCACCGTACCGTTACTTGCGCGATTGCTTGGCGAACGGTGTCGAGTTTGAAGTCATCGGTTTGCAACTTTACTATCCGCAACAGGATCTTTTCGAGATCGACCGCATGCTCCAGCGTTTCACCGCGCTCAACCGCAAGGTTCACATCAGCGAACTCGCCTGCAACTCCGCTCCCGGCCTCGACCCCGCCAGCCTGCGTCCCAAAAGCCTCGTGCCCGGCTGGCACGGCCCGTGGACCGAGACCATGCAGGCCGACTGGGTGGAAGCCATTTACACCCTGTGCTACAGCCGCCCTGAATTCGAAGCCGTGAGTTGGTGGGACGTCGCGGACGGGGGCGGCCATTTTTGGCCGAACGGGGGGTTGCTGCACAAGGATTTCACACCCAAGCAAAGCTTCCATCGATTGCTGGAGTTAAAGCAGAGATGGGGATTGGCTGGTTGAAAATGCAACCGCGGTCAGCAGACGGTGAAGCCAGCCCGTTCGACACTGATCGGCAAACTCAACCGGCTTGCCGTGGCTGAAGTGCCTGCACGTGGCTGTCCGGTGACCGGATTCTATCTCGCTTCCTTCGCCGCCATCTGCCCAAACTTCCACAGGTGCCCGTCGCTGCGGAAATAAATCGCCCCGTTTGAAATGGAGGGCGTGCTCAGAATAGTCTCGCCTAAATTCAGCTCGCGCACCACTTCCCCCTCTGGTTTTGAAGTGTCCACCACCTGCACTTCCCCCTTTTCGCTCACGCAAAATAGAAAATGGCCCACCGCCACCGGCGACGCGCTGAACGCCCCATTCAACCGCAGTTTCCACGCTTTTTCCCCCGTGGCCGCCATTCCGCAGGTCAGAATCCCGCCGTCACCCAACAAAAAAACCCGATCCTCGAGCGCAATCGGGCTCGCCGTGCCCGCGCGAAGCTGCGTCGATTGCCATAACTGCGTTGGTTTCCCGGCCCCCTCCACCTGCAACGCCATCAGCCCCCGCTTGCCAGGCACAAAAAGCTTTCCGCCGTTCAGCGTCCCCGACGCAATCGAGCTGTGTCCCTCCTCGTCCTCCCACACGATTTTCCCGGTTTCCGGCTCCAGTGCCGCCACTCCCGTCGGGGCAGTAATGACCACCAACTCCTTGCCGCCGCTCTTCAGCCGAATCGGCGACGTCCAATTCGATTTTCGCGGACGCTCCAGCTTCCAGCGATTGACGCCCGTCGCCAAATCCAGCCCGGCTATAAAACTATCCGACTCGCATTCCACTTCCGCCACCGCCACTCCTCCCGCAATCAACAACGAGGATGACATCCCCAAACTGTTCGCCGCATTCGGATAATCCCGTCCCAGTCCCCGGAACCAAATCAAGTTCCCGTCCAAGTCCAGGCACACTGCGTCATTCGAGGAGAAAATCGCCACCACATGTTGCCCGTCGCTGGCTGGCGTGGGCGCCGCCATGCACGTCTTCGATTGGCAAATCGTGCGCCCCGTCGCAAAAAATCGCCGCTCCCACAACTTCGCCCCATCCGCCGCGCGCAGGCAAATCACATGCAAGGTCTGGCCCTTCGAACCGCTCGAACACGTGATAAATATCCGGTCTCCAATGATAATCGGACTCGATAATCCCCGCCCGGGCAGGTCCGCCATCCACGCCAGATTCTGGTTCGTGTTCAACATCGTCGGTACCGCCAGGTCATCCGAGATCCCATTGCACATCGGCCCCCGAAACTGCGGCCAATCCGCCGCCCGCACCGCGACCGCCGTCAATACCAACCATGTCGCCAGCGTCCGCCAGGCGATCCTCGCCCAGCCGGACGGAACGGCCACTCCTCCTTGCCGTGCCTTCGTGTCCGACGGCGCCGGCATCACCCCCGCAGTGTGCTCGCCGGCTTCGTCACGGCATTGAAATGTGCTTGCTCGCGCCTTCATATTCCTTATTCGCCGCCAGAGGATTCTTCACTTTTGCGCCGCGAGGATCGGCGTCCCGAGCGCATCCGACACCCGCAATTGGAAATCCCAATCCACCGTCCAATCCTCCTTAAGGTCATTTTGACAGATCTTTACCAAAATCGTGTTCCGCCCGCGCTGTAACTGCACCGGCAACGCATACTGGTCGATTTGGGAATCGTAATGATATTCGTCCCGGCTGAATACCAGCTTGCCGTTCAGCCACACTTTCCACGAATTCCCCGTCCCCAGCCGCAACTCCACGGCCTGCTCCCGGTCCGACACAAACTCCGTCACCGCGTATCCCACCACGTCCTTCAGTTTCCCATACGCCTGGTTCATGTCCACCTTGCCAAACCTGTTCGTCACCGGCTGCGCACGCCACTTCACCTTTTCTGACTTCCCATCATATTCCCTTCCCAGGTCAATCTCCTGCTCCGGCGGAAACACCGCGTCAAAACCGGTCTGCTTCGTGTTATCGAACGGCCCGATGATGTTCCAATTCGTCAGGAACCCGAACAGCTTTAGCGAATCCACCGGACGCCCCAACTTCTCCAGCGCCTTCGAAATCTTTTTGATCTGATCCACGTCGCGCGCATTGTTCAGCGCCTGCCCATACAAAATCGTCGCGCCCGCCTGGTTGCTCGTCGCGAGCGTCTGACCCGCTTCCGCCACCAACCGTTGCACCGCCTCGTAACGCAGCTCCAGGCTCGGATCATTCAACATTCCCGCCAAAAGCTTCTCCGCCGTCGCCCCGTCCATCTTCGACACCAGATCAAAACCCAGCCGCCGCGCTTTCGGATTATGCCGCGTCTCCAGCACGAATATTCCCAAATCTGCCACCGGCAGCGACCCGCCCGCAGCCAGCGTCCGCCCCACAATCTCATCGACCGCCGCCCGCAGCCAATTCACCGCGAAATCATTGGCCCCATCCATCCCGGCCAGCAACGCCGGCAACATCGACGCATCCGCCGCCGCCACCTTCCTCCAGACGGCCGACGCCTCCGCGTTTCCCTTCCCCTCCGGTCCCACGGCCCGGATTACATTCACCGCCTCCGTGAATTCCGGGGATGCCTTCGCCATCAATCGTGCGCCGAAAAGTAGAAAGATTACCGCGCTCAATACTCCCATCTGCCGTCCTGAGATCAGGAAAAAGGGTTTGGTTCGCACGGGCTTCGATCCTTTCAAATCCGACTCACCTCTGTCAATCAAACTTTCTGTCATGCTCGGACGGGCGGCTGACTGGCCGCGACGTCACGCTCTGGTGGATCTGGCGCCCGCCCCAGGCTCTTGACGCAAGCTCCTGCTTTATTTACGGTAGAATCGGCTATTGCAAATGTGGAAGAATAAAAGAGCCCTTTCGTATTGCTACCTCCTCTCAGCGATTTCCAGTTTGGCTGGTGTCACGGACGTTTCGCTTGATACCTCAGATCCAGGCGACGTCAGCAATCAATATATCGTCCTGCTTAAGGGTGAAGCCGATCAGGACAAATGTGCCAATGAACACCTCCTCAAGCGTACTCGAATATTCAAACATGCGCTAAACGCATTCGTTTGTAATCTCAGCACAAATGCAGTGGAGCGATTGAGCAGAGATGCGCGGGTCTTGATTGTGGCGGCTGATAGACCAAGTGGGCGGGCGAGCGGTCAAAATGTCTCCACAGCGATTAGTCGGATGGCGGTTCGACATTTTCCAGCGTCCAACATAGATGGACTCGACGACCGCGTTGGTGTGGATGTTGCCGTGCTGGATTCGGGTATTCAAACAGACCATCCGGACCTCAATGTCGTGGATTCCGCAGACTTTACGGGTGAAGGGTTCTACGGGACAAATCCACATGGAACGCAATGCGCCGGCATCATCGGGGCTTTGGACAATGATTTTGGTGTCGTTGGGGTCGCTCCGGGAGTTCGCTTGTGGTCAGTTCGAGTTATCCGAAACGACAACACGTATTACCTGTCGGATTTGATCGCAGGCTTAAACTATGTGGCAAGTCACGCCAGCGAAATTGCTGTGGTCAATTGCAGTCTCAACACTTTTTACGGAGTCGCAAATTCACGAATCGTTTACCAGCAAGCGATCAGTGCTCTGGTGAACCAA
Organism: Limisphaerales bacterium; assembly: GCA_044223735.1. GTDB lineage: Bacteria > Verrucomicrobiota > Verrucomicrobiia > Limisphaerales > UBA8199 > JBGALR01. The sequence continues at coordinate 45,068 of JBGALR010000048.1, forward strand.
GGCATTGTGGTAATCGCCTCCGCAGGAAACGATTCCGGTGACCTCGCCGGACCCGACGGGGTGTTGGACAACGACGACGACAGTTTCCCCGCTGCGTTACCGGAGGTTCTGGCAGTCAGCAATATGGATCCAGTGACGGACGAATTCGTAGCCAATTCGAATTTCAGCCGTTCACGGCATTTGACAAGCTTTGTATCAAGCCCAGGAGGAGCCATTGATGTTGCGGCCCCTGGAAATAACATTTCCACCACCACGTTAAATGGCGGCTATGTTGTCGGCTTCAGCGGAACCAGCGCATCTGCTCCTTGCGTTTCCGGTCTCGCAGCGCTCTACATTGCCACGCATGGTCGCGCCACGAATGCGACTGGTGTATATCAAATCCGCCAGGCCATTATCAGCGCGGCTGAATCTCAATCGCAATGGCAAAGCGCAAACACCTCAGACCCGGATTCCTATCATGAGGGGCTGGCAGTCGCTTCCGTTGGTTGGCTCACCAATGCGCCCCGGTTTACAGCCATTGCGAGGGAATCCCAAGGAATCAACGTCCGGTTCACAACCATCACCGGATATACTCACACGTTACAATATGCTGCGAGCCTCGGGGAACCATTCCTCCTTTGGACAAACCTGGTTGTAACTGACGGAATTGGCTCGGAGGCAAGTTTTAGCGATCAAACCCGGAGTTCGATGCGCGTTTATCGTCTTATGACACGCCCCTCACCTTGGCCAGGTCCACAATCATTTTTTCAAGTCACCAACATCGGCAGTTTGGGAGCAACTGGAAACGGCCTCTGTATTCTTGCGATTCCAACCATATCTGGCGCGATTGTGAGCGAAGCTGGCAATACTGCTCTGAGGACACCGCTTGAGTTTCCCGGAAGCCGCGCGCGCATTCCATTCCACTCCACTCTCAACCCCAATGGGCCATTCTCGGTCGAGTTTTGGTCAAAGCCTGGCCAGACAGCAGAACTTTCCTGCGCAGCTGCGTCCGTGGAATTCTTATCCAGACGCAGTGGCTGGATTCTCTACCAGGCAAATTCCGCCTTAACCGACGGCAATGGCTTTGCATTTCGTTGCTACAACACCTCGGGCGACACTTCGGTGACCACAGCCTCGGCGAATATTTCGATCGACACCAACAATTGGTATCATGTGGTTGGCGTTTTCGATGGCAATAATGTTTCCCTATACGTAAACGGAATTAGCGTCGCTTCGTCTTCCCTGCCCGGTGGACAATCCTTCCGACCGAATCCAACCGCCACACTGAATTTTGGGGTTCGATCGGATGGAGCATTCTGGCAGGTTGGTGCTCTTGATGAGGCTGCATTTTACACGAATGCTCTTAGTGCAGCGCGCGTTCTTGCGCACTACCAGGCAGGGACGAATGTTTTGCCTTCCATACCGTTCCAGGAAGTTGTCCTCGCTGACCACCCCGCAGGCTATTGGCGCTTCGATGAACATTAGCGGTTGGTGGTTGGAAAGGGGTCGGTTCGGAAAGGGGTCGGTTCGTAGTATTGACAGATTTGGGTCGCCCGTCATTGCGCCGAGGAACGGCGGAGAAATTACGACTGCCGTATCCCGGGGCGATTTATCATGTCATGAGCTTTGGGGATCAGCGGCAGGACATTGTGGGGACGGACGACGACCGCGAATTGTTTGTCCGGACGCTCGGCGAGGCCTGCGCCAAGATCGATGGCAGATCCACGCCTGGCGTCTGAGGCGCAACCACTTTCATCAGGCAGTCCCGACGCCTAAAGGGATCCTATAATTTTGAAAACTGGGGGCGCCGTGAGATTCCTGTACCAAGAAAAAGTATGTGTGGTTCACAATTGTCATAATTCTAGGACTGACCCGAATGGCACTTAGTTAAGCCCTAAAACCCTTTTGCTGAGGTGTTTACGGCGAGTCACGCTGGCGAACTTTTGGAAGAGGAGACGTCTGGAAAGCCGCTGCATGGCCGCCACCGTCGCTTGCAGCCGGCGTTGGTTTTGCG
>JBGALR010000049.1:0-46168 GCA_044223735.1 Limisphaerales bacterium
CGGCTATTGGTGCCTTCGGGACTTACGGGATGGCCGCGCTATCCGGAGCAAGCCTTTGGTCAGAGGGGGCTCCGACAACCATGAATCAGCTTGCCCGATACAATGTGGTGCAAGAGTGTTCCAACACGAACTGGACGGGCCTGGGAGATCTTGTACGCGGTGATCTTTTTGGTGGCCCAACAGCAGCAGAAGCCCGCCTTCGGTTTACCGACTGTTCCATCCCGGCTGCTGACGGAAATCATATTTACAGCCAACCGCATGATACGGTTTTTAGCGTATCAGACTGCCAGTTTCACGGCGGTAAACTTGGTATCCTGGCAAATAACATTCTCCTCACGAATTGTTTGCTCGAACGGGTGAACTTCGTGATGGCGGATTCCAGTTCCGACCTGTTTCCGATCGTTAGAAATTGCTTGTTCTATGGGGGAAAGCTGCTGCTGGAAAACCTTGATGAAACCACCTGGATTTTTCGGGACAACCTGTTCGATCAAATTGCCATCACCCAAAGTTACGGGGAGATGGACTGCACTTACAACGGGTACAGCCTGACCAACACCATTTTACGCCCCACCAATTCATACCATTTGGTGACCAATGTGGTTTATCAAACCGGGCCGCTTGGCAGCTATTACCAAACCAATACAAGCGCCTTCATTCAAGCTGGCAGCACTACCGCGAATCTCGTCGGACTATACCACTACACGACTCAAACCAATCAGGTTAAAGAGACCAATTCGGTGGTGGATATCGGCTTTCATTACGTCGCCGTGGATGGCAACGGTAATCCCAATGATGACGACTCGGATGGCCTCCCCGATTACGTGGAGGACGCCAACGGAAATGGTACGCTCGACTCGGGGGAGACCGACTGGCAAGACCCGTGGGATTTGGGACTGAGGGTAATCATTGTCAGACCGCGAAGCAATTCCTCCATACCATAAGGAACCACGAAGTATGAAAAGAGCGCTCTTGATAAACAGCATTATTATTGCCACAACTCTTTCTGTAAGGGCGAATTGGCATGTATATAACAATGACCCATCTTATGATTCAGTTTTCAACGGAATCACTGTCGACCACATAATTCAATGGGGAGGCTGCAATCCGCAAGTTAGAACGTCATCGCCAATCTACTACCAATGGCAAACTGACATCGACATCAGCGCGAACGAAGCTCCTTTGAATTGTTCTGCGGCTACTAGCGTTACCATCTCTATCCGAAATTGTCCGAGTGCGGGAGGAGATTTTCCGGCGAACGCCTATGGTGCGGATGCGACCTTCGTCTATAATGGCTGCGGCAATATCGTCCCTCCCACGCCAGGGGTCAATTCTCGAAACGACATGCCGCGCCTACCGGGAAAAGGTCACGATCCAGATTGCCCGCCTCCCGGCATGCCAGTTTGGCGGGTGTCGGAACCCTGGATATCTTTATGGGTGGGAGATGTACCCCTCACTTATCAGCCGGCATTGGGGCCACCGATAGCTTTTTCCCTGAACTTTGGCCAGTACGAGGCCGTGGCCGGTTACGATACGAATATCTTTGGCATTGGAAAAAAATGGAATTTTTCGTGGAACGCTTATGTCACTTCGGATTGGTGGGGCAATGGAGTTGTGCATTTTCCCGAAGGCGGCAGCCGCACCTATACAAATGGAGTCTTGGATTACTTGACCAATACGAAGCTGACCGGAAGCACCAATACTGGATACACCCTTACTTATCCGGACGGGAGCAGCTTGCTGTTTAATTACCTCGTGACCAACACGAGCGGAGCTTTTTTGAAGGCATTCATGACTGATCAAGTGTCCCCTTCGGGGCAGAAGACGCGTTATACCTACACGGCTTCGGCCGCCACACCCCCGGTCGTCCGATTGCAATCGGTGATCGATGGCGATGGGCGAGCCACATCGATTTCATACGTGACCAACAATTTATATAGTACCAACCTCATCAGTCAGGTGACCGATCCGTTTGGGCGAACTGCATTGTTGGGATACGACACCAACGGACATTTAACGAACATCACGGACGTCGCCAGTCTTGCCAGCTACCCGGGTTATGATGCCCACGATTGGATCACAAATTTAATCACTCCTTACGGCACCAATTCCTTTAGGATCGGAGACACCGAGATTCCGAACATCATTCCCAATGGACGCTGGATTGAGGTAAGCGAGCCGAATAACGCCAAACAGCTCTATCTGTTTACGAACAGTGCCGCCGGGGTCGCAGCCAGCTATTCAGGTGTTCCAGGCATGGGCTCTTATACCAACATCCTGGATAACAGTTCGATGGACCTGAATAATTCGTTCCACTGGAACCGTCTGCAATACTCGGCGCTCTCGAGTGCGTATCGCAACAGCAGCAATATTTTGCAGTTGACCACCAACGATTTTCTCCAAGGCCGAATGCGCCATTGGTTGCGGGCGGGCCCGGTGCAAGTGAGTGAAACGCTTTCCATGGAGCGGGCTGCCAGTCCCGATGGCAGCACTCCCGGCCAGAGAGTTTATTATGATTACGAAGGCAAAACGAACACTGAATACGCCGGCACGCAGGTATTACCCCTGTTCGTCACCTTCAGAATGCCTGATGGTACGACGAATTTTGTTCGGACTGAACGGAACAGCCTCGGAGCCGTTACGCGATCCATAGCCACCTGGTCGGCCACCGCGGGTGGCCCGGTGCAGTATCGAACCAACACCTACTTGTATTGGACCAACAACATCGATTTGATTGCCGCCACCAATGCCTTGGGCGTCCGGGTTTTGACCAATCTCTATAACAGCTTCCACCAAGTCACCAGCAATTACAACGCTCTCAACGAACAGACGGTGCTTACATACAATGGCAATCAACAACTCGCCTGCATTGCGCTTCCCAGCGGTCTGGTGATCAGCAACTATTATTTCACTTCGGGCAGCGCTTCAAATCGGCTGGCGGGCGTCATCGATTACGCCGTCGTGAATGGCACCACGGTTTACTATCGCACCAATACTTATACTTGGAACAATGATCTGGTGTCGACACACACCGATCCTCGGGGTCTGACGATTTCCGCGTCCTGGGATCCACTGCAACGCCTTTTGGAGGCAGATTTTCCGGACGGGACATCGATCAAAAACACGTATGACCGGCTGGACCTGGTTCAGGTGGTGAATCGCATGGGGTTCACCAACAAATTCTACTACAACGCGCTTCAGCAGATGGTGGCGATGACGAATGCCAATGGCGTTGTTACCCTCTTTGAATATTGTTCGTGTGGGTCACCGCTGTCGATTACGAATGCCTTGGGAACCTCCGTGCAAGCGGTCACTCGATTTACCTACGACAACCAGGGTAAACGGCTGACCACGACGGGTCCGGACAACTTCGTCGTTACTTACAATTACAACGCCATCGGCCAGTTGACCAATGTGGCGGATCCCGTTCGCAGCGTTACCAATTGGTTCAATCATCAAGGCATGCTGTGTGTGGTCAGCAATGCGCTACGTCAGGTCAGCGCGGGCAGCGTGGATGTGCTGGATCGGTTCGTGCAATCAACCAATGCCAATAACATTACTCTTTCGCGAATCTTCGATGACCTGAACCGTGTGGCCACCAATACCTACGCTGACGGCGGGCTGGAGATTTTCGGATACACGACCAACGTCGCCGGGGTGACCAGTTACCTCAATCAAAATGGTTCCAACGTGGTCAATTACATTTATGATCCATTTGACCGGAAAATCGCGGAGATTTGCCCCGATGTTTCGACCAATCTTTTCAGCTATTGGCCAGCTGGGGACTTGAAAACGCTGACCAATGGTAATCTGAAGCTGACCACGTGGAACTATGACATATACGGACGCGTTAGCGAAAAGCTGGATGACGACAATACGACCGTCTTCGCTTATCGCTATTATGCAGACGGAACTTTGAGCAATCGGTGGAATGGCGGCAGGAGCACTACGTACAACTACGATGCCGCTCGAAATCTGACCGGCATCACGTATCCGTTCAGCCCATCCGTCACGTTTGGTTATGATGCGCTAAATCGCATGACCTCCATGGTGGATGCGGTTGGCTCCTCCGGATTTTCTTATGACAGCATCGGCCAGCTATTGGCTGAGGATGGACCGTGGGCCAGCGATACGGTGGGATACGGTTACAACAATCGCCAGCGTGCCAGCCTCAATGTCGAAGCGCCGAATGCCTCGTCGTGGTCGCAAAGTTACACCTACGACAACGCGCGCCGGTTGGAAACCATACGGTCACCGGCGGGCAACTTCATCTACGCCTACGATACGACACGAAAGTTGCGCCCCTCCCTGCTGACCCTGCCCAATGGGGCATTTGTCGAAATGGACTACGATGGCATGGGGCGGCAGTGGACTCGTCTGCTCTACGAATCCACCGGCGAGCAATATCTGGATGCGCACGCTTACGAATTTGACAAGGTCGGCCAGCGCAAGATTCATTATCGCTACAACTTGAATAATCAGGTGGATTTCACGTATGACAACGCGGGGCAGTTGAAAACGGCTCTGGGCAGTGAATACGACTTCAGTCCGCTGCGCACGCATGAGCAGTTGGGGTATGCCTACGACGGCGCAGGCAATCTCGCCTGGCGGACCAACTACGCGCTCGTTCAGAAATTCGGGGTCAACAACCTGAACGAACTGACCAGCGTCACTCGCAGCGGGACGCTCACCGTGGCGGGCACCACCACCTCCCTGGCAACCAATGTCACGGTCAACGGTCAGACGGCCGTCCTGTTCGATGATGCCACCTTCGCGAAAACCAACTTCACCCTCGCCGATGGCAACAACACCTTCACCGCCATCGCCCAGGATGCCTGCGGGCGGCGGGATACAAATGTGGTGGTGGCCTATCTCCCGGCGACGAATGCGTTTGCGTATGACGCGCGCGGGAACCTCATCACCAACGGCCAGGAGATTCTGATCTACGATGATGAAAACCGGTTGGTGACCAATTACGTGGCTGGTTCCTGGCAGAGCGAGTTCGTCTATGACGGGCTGAACCGCCGCCGTATCCAGCGGGATTACGCGTGGAACGGCAGCACTTTGGTCAAGACCAACGAAACGCGGTTCATTTATGATGGCAACGTGATCGTGCAGCATCGGGACGCCAACAACCTGCCGACGCTGGCCTTGACGCGCGGGCCGGACCTGAGCGGCAGCCTGCAAGGCGCGGGCGGCATCGGCGGCCTGCTGGCGATGACGGAGAATCCGGGCGTCAGGCCCGAGCACAGCTATTACCACAGCGACGCCGGCGGCAACGTGACGGGCCTGATCAACACCAACCAACAGATCGTCGCCAAAGCCGAATACGATCCCTACGGCAACTTCGTCTCCCTCAGCGGTCCCAAGGCCGGGGTCAATCCGTATTGGTTTTCGAGCAAACCGATGCATCAACCGTCAGGCAAATATGATTTTCTGTATCGCTGGTATGCGCCAAATCTTCAGCGGTGGGTGAACCAAGATCCGATTAAGGAACGGGGGGGTCTGAATCTGTTCCAGTTTGTAGGCAACCGACCGATTGGAAGTATCGACTTCTACGGAAATGAACTGCATGCTACCGGCGCGAGCGGATTGCTGATTCCAGGGCCTTTGGAATATCTCAGAGGTGACACAACGGCGGAAATGTTGGGAGCTAGTGCCTACAACACTCTTCCATTAGCAGGAAACGCAGTGGCACAGGTGGCAGGTACTGCGGGTAATTTTTTGGGTGCAATAGGATCAATTTTCAACGCCGTGGTGGGCTCCATGGTGGAGGATTTGGGAGGACAGCAATTAGATGTTGATAATGCTGTTCTGGCTGCCAATGTCGCCCTAATCGTAGCAACCGGAGGGGAGTCCCAATTGTCAAAGTGCAAAGTGGCAGAGAGTCTGTCGGATTCGGCGCTAGTAGTTCGGGGTGGACAAAATTTGCCTCCGAATTTCGTCAAAGGAGCGGGCGTTACCGTGGATGAGAGCGGATTACTGCACGGAGTTTCCGTGCAAAGTGCTGAAGGTGTCGATTTGGCCACGCTTTCTCAAAATATTCCGCACAATCAAGTTGGAGTTACAACGGTAGGAGAAGTTCGTGCGGCCGGTGGCGAAGTTGTCGCGGACGCGACCGAACAAAATCCATATCATAGTATCCTCAGTGGAATCGACTCGGATACAGCTAGTGATTTATTTCGACCAACGATACCCAACCCGGGCAAAAAATGAGCCAAAATACTAAACATAAACCTAGATTGTACGCCGACTTCAATAAATGGGACGGCGATGGTAAGACGCGATGGTTAATTTTGGCATGCAAAGGAACTTCTGACGATTTAGCTCGTCTTAATCTCGAATTCACCGAAGGCTTAGAAGTAACATTTTATGCAGATGACTCCGATTCTAACGGCAATGATAATGATATCGAGGTGGATGGCTATTTACACTATGATAAAAATGTTAATCAGTGGATTGGAATTGTTGATTGGTCAGCAATTCGTCATAGTTCGGATCAACAGGGCAATAAAGAACACGACGATTTATGAAGGAATAATGCAATAAAGTAGTCGCCATCAAGGTGGAGTCAACCAGCAAAATAGTTTTCGTTCCCAATTTCTATATCAGGTTTCGGGCTTGCTGCTGGGGCGCCGGTTGAAGCTGTACGCGCTTCGAACCCTTCATTTCGTCTTTTGATTCCGGTCGTTCTCTCCGCCCTACCTCGGCGGAGGCGATCCATTCAATCACCCCTCTGATTCCAGCGGGCGGCCCGCCGCCAGGCATGGTGACGGCGCGCCCATCCCGCCATCTGCGGGGCCAGAAAACGTTCAGTGCCGTCCCGTGTCCATTCAGTTGCTCAAAGCCCCCTGCACGCTAAAGAGGTCCTGTAATTTTGAACTGTTTGTGCTGGAGGCCGCAGCGGTTCCATCGCTGGCTCCGATTACGCTGCATTATTCGGCATGGGGAATTCGGCATGGGGAATAGACAAGGGGAATAGACAAACGCTGCGTCACCGACTAATCTTGACGCAGCATCGGGCCGGCATGCCCGGTGGCGCGAAGAAAAGTTGAACTGGTTGCGACTCGTTAAAACCCAACGTAAACGGCCTCTCCCCTCGATTGATTGAGGCTTTTCCGGTCAAACAAAATGAAGACTCACTGGATCTTGGTGGCTTTGGTGGCAGTGGCGTTGCAGGAGGTCGCGGCGTTCGGCCAGCTCATTTATCCCAACGACGATGTTTACGTGGAGACGAGTTCGGCCGGCACGCCGACGACCACTTACGACGGCAAGGTTCAGAGTTCCCAAATTGTCTTTGGGTTGGCGGCGGCCAACGGCACCAGCACGGGGCGGCGGCGTTCGTATATGGAGTTCACCCTGGGCGCGACGCCGGTGACGTCGGCCAAATTGCGGCTCTACAATTACTGGGGCGCCAACATGGGCGGCATCGGAAATCCGGCGGCGAGCGCCACCATCCGCATTCTCGGCACGCAGGTGGGAACGCCGGTGCAATTCACCGAACCGGCCTCGGTTGAGGTCACCACGTTTGTTCCGCCGTCCGACACCAACTTCGTGACCATCGTCAGCGCTCAATCCGTCGCGGCGGTGGGCTGGTATGACTTTGATATCACGAGCTGGTATAACGCGCGGCTGGGACAGACCACGACTCTCGTGTTGCGCGGCGTGGCGGTCAGTGGGTTTGATTTTCCGCTCTTTGAAGATCGCGAAAACACGGCTTACTTGAATGGCTCGGCCAACACGCTTGCCGACAGCGGTCCGCGGATTGTTCTCAATGACGGCTCCCAGCCGCCCTCCACGCCGTCGCAAGTCGCCTTCCCGGGCGCGGAGGGCTTTGGCGCTTATGCCAAGGGCGGCCGAGGCGGCGATGTTTATTGCGTCACCAACTTGAATGATTCCGGCGCGGGCTCCTTGCGCGATGCGATCAACACCGCGACCGGGCCGCGCACCGTGGTTTTCGGTGTTTCGGGAAACATCGCCCTGCTCTCCACGCTGACCATCAACCGGCCCAACATCACGATCGCGGGCCAGACGGCGCCCGGCGATGGCATTTGCATCAAGGACTACAGTTTGAATGTGGCCAATGCGCACGATGTCGTCGTGCGCGGCCTGCGGGTGCGGCGCGGCGATGTGGTGGTGCGCGCGACGGGCCGTCCCACCGGTTCGGCGGGGCTGGACACCGTTTCGATCGACGACTCGACCGATGTCATTTTTGACCACTGTTCGCTGTCGTGGAGTTGCGATGAAATTTTCGGCATCGTGCAGAATCAAAATGTGACCGTGCAATGGTGCGTCATCTCCGAGCCGCTGGGCGATCCGCTTTCGGCGATCCATCCCTACGGCACGAATCACGCCTACGGCATGAATTGCAGCGCCACGACGCTCTCCGTGCATCACAACCTGATCGCCAAATATGTCATCCGCGGACCGCAGTTCGAGGCCAACGATGCGTCCGCCAGCCAGGGTTATGAAGTCTGGAAGGAGGCGGTGAACAATGTGATGTTCGATTATCAGAACTCCGGCGCGCGCTACCGCACCGGCGTCGAGGAGGGCGCGGGCAACGTGCCGTTCCGCTTTCATTTCATCAAAAACTTCTTCATCCGCAATCCCTCCCGCACCAGCGCGCAGGAGATCGAAGTGCTGACGAATTTCGGCACGACCAACACCGTTAAGGTTCACGTGTCGGGCAACATCGGTCCCAGCCGTCTCAACGACACCCTGGATCAATGGGCGCTCGTGAAGCTCGACGCCGGCAATTTACCGATCCGCCAGGCCTCGGCTGACATAACGAATCAAATGTCCGACGTGCCGTTGTTCATACCGCCGGTGCCGGTGACACAATCCAGCGCGTCGAATGCTTACAAGCAAGTCATCAGCCTGGCCGGATATTATCAGGTACGCGATCCCGTGGACGTGCGGGTCATTAGCAACGTGGTGAACCGGCAGTATTTCAATTTTCTGGAGTCGCAATCGCAGGTCGGTGGCTGGCCCGCGTTGAACACTTACAATGTCACCGCCGATACCGATCTTGACGGGATGCCGGATTATTGGGAAGCGGCGTTGGGCAAGAATCCGTTCGTGGCCAATAACAACGCGACCAACTCGGACGGCTACACGGATCTCGAACATTATCTAAACTGGCTGCTCGAGCCGCACGCGACGGTGAAGGCCAATACGTTCGTGGACGTGAACCTGCGCAATTTCACGCAAGGCATGGCCGCCAACGCCACCTATGCGGTTTCCAATCCCACCAACGGCACGGTGAGTTTGTTGGGCGACGGTCGCACGGCGCGCTTCATTCCGGCACCGGACTTCTTCGGTCCTGCCAGCTTTCGTTTTGTGTCGTCGGACACACTCGCCGGTGGCGGGATGACCAATACGGTCAGTCTCGTGGTGACGCCCACCGGGCAACCGCGTTTCACCGGCATTCGTCGCAGTAGCGGCCAGGTGATATTGAGCGGCTCAGGCGGCTCGCCGTTTGCGAGCTATTACTTGTTGTCCTCGGCGGACATGCTCGCCCTGCCCGGCGACTGGATTCGATTGATGACCAATCAATTCGATGTGAGCGGCAACTTCAATCTGACCAACACGGTCATTCCCGAGGCTTTGCAGACGTATTATCGGTTGCAGGTGCCGTAAGGTGTCGCGGCCCTTCAGGCCGCAGGATCTTTTATCCCTCTCAGTTCCCAGCCCGTTGGGCTGGGCTGTCGTAGTTCGGCCCGTTGGGCCTTCGGAAGTCGAAAGAAACGGATGACAGAAACCGCGATTACAGATTAGGAACATCCATCGCGTGTACGCGCCCGACAAAATTTCTCGCCTCGGACTTTGCGACAGGGGTAGTCTGGCGGCACTATGAGGCTGTTAACGCGCGTGGGCGTCCTGCTGTTCGCCGTGACCTTGATTCGCGGTGCGGTTCTTGGCGCGCCGTCGCGCGTCACGATCAACGCGGATCAGGTGCCCGGACGGCAAGACTCCCTCGGGCAAAAACGGCATCCAGGAACTGGCCGAGGCGGGCGCGACGTTCATGCGGACCGGCGCGCAGTCGGATGGCTGGAATGATGCCACGTTCGAACGTGAGCAGAAATACATGGATGCGGCGGCGCGTTACGGTTTCTATTGCTGGCCGTTTCTTCGCGAGGATGCGTGCCTGAGCACCGAGGCGCGGGAAGCGCAACTGCGCGAAATTCTCCGCCGCTTCAAGGACCATCCAGGCCTCGGCCTGTGGAAAGGCGAGGACGAACCGGAGTGGGGCAAGGTTCCGCTGCCGCCCTTGTTGAAGGCCCGCGAACTGATCAAGGAAATCGATCCCAATCATCCCCTCGTGATCATTCAGGCGCCGCGCGGCACGGTGGAAACGTTGCGCGCCTATGACGGCTGCGGGGACATCGTGGGGGCGGATATTTATCCGATCAGTTATCCACCAGGCATTCATTCCCTGCTGACGAACAACACACTCAGCATGGTGGGCGATTACACGCGGCGCATGATGGCGGTGGCCGATGGTAAAATGCCGGTGTGGATGGTGCTGCAAATTTCCTGGAGCGGCGTGCTCAATCCGGGCAAGACGCTGCGCTTTCCCAACTTCGCCGAGGAACGGTTCATGACGTATCAGGCCATCATCAACGGCGCGCGCGGGCTGGCTTATTTTGGCGGCCACAATCTCAAGGCCATGAGCCCCGAGGACCAGAAACTCGGCTGGAACTGGACGTTCTGGAACCGCGTGCTGCGGCCGGTCGTCGAGGAGATCGGCCGGAAGAGTCCGCTGCATCCCGCGCTGATCGCGCCCAATTCGTCGCTGCCCATCAAGGCCACCGGCGCGGACGGCATCGAATGGTGCGTTCGCGAAGCCAACGGCGACCTGTTCATCCTCGCGTGCAAGAGCACTCCGGGAACGGCGAAAGTGGAATTCACGGGCTTGCCGCCCACGGCGGGAACCGCCGAACTGCTGTACGAATCACCGCGGACGGTGGACGCCAAAAACGGAAAGTTCACCGACTGGTTTGCGCCTTACGAGGTGCACGTGTATCACTTCAAACAAAAATAACGACCGATGTATTACCGAAGATTTGGCCGGACGGAACTTCAGATGCCCGTGATCTCCTGCGGGGGGATGCGCTATCAGTTCAAATGGCAGGACGTCGCGCCCGCCGAGATACCGGCGGACAACCAGGAAAATCTGGAGGCCTGCATCCGCCGCTCGCTCGAACTGGGCATCAATCATATCGAAACCGCGCGCGGCTACGGCACCTCGGAGATGCAACTGGGCCGCATCCTGCCCTCGCTGCCGCGCGAGAAGATGATCGTGCAGACCAAGGTCGGCCCGAAGGAAAGCGCCGAGGAATTTCTCAGCACGTTTGAGACGTCGATGAAATATTTGGGGCTGGACCACGTGGATTTGCTGTCGCTGCACGGGGTCAACAATCGCGCGCTGCTCGACATGTCGCTCCGCAAGGACGGCTGCGTGGCGGCCGCGCGCAAACTTCAACGGGAGGGACGCGTGCGGTTCATCGGCTTCTCAACGCACGCCACGACCGACGTGATCCTCGACGGCGTCAGTAGTGATGAGTTCGATTACGTGAACCTGCACTGGTATTTCGTCAACGATCTGAACTGGCGCGCGATCGAAGCCGCGCGCGCCCGGGACATGGGCATTTTCATCATCAGCCCGAACGACAAGGGCGGGAAGCTGTACGAGCCGCCGCAGAAACTGGTGGAATTGTGCGCCCCGTTGAGCCCGATGGAATTCAACGACCTCTACTGCCTGGCCCGCGAACAGGTGCACACGCTGAGCTGCGGCGTCGCCCGGCCCGGCGATTTTGACGCGCACGTCAGCGCGCTCAAATATTACGATCGCATCCCGGAAACCATCGCGCCGATCGAAGCGCGGTTGCGGGCGGAAATGCGCCGCGTGCTGGGGGACGACTGGTGCAAACGCTGGTTCGAAGGGCTGCCGGAATACGTCGAGGTGCCCGGCGAGGTGAACGTGCTGGAGATCCTGCGGCTCTGGACTTACGCGAAATCACTGGATCTCGTGAAGTGGGGAAAAATGCGCTACAACCTGCTCGGCCAGGCGGACCACTGGTTCCCCGGCCAGAACGCCGGCAAGCTGCCGGAGCTGAAACTGGAGGAAAGCCTGCGCCGGAGTCCGTTCGCGAATCGCATCCCGCAGGTCCTGGCGGAAGCTCACGAGTTGCTGTTCGAGCAACCCGTGAAACGGCTCAGCGAAAGTTAACGGCGCGGAGTTGACCGCGCGAAATCGCCGCGGACTACTTTTTCTTGTCAGCCGCCTTCGGGTCGGGCTTGGCGTCCGCCGGACTTTCCACCGGGGCGGTGGTGTTCAACTGGCGCAAGAGGCCTTCGGTCACGTCGTTTTCGCCATTCGAATAAATCACAATCGGCGTGTTGTTGATGCTCTCGGCCGCGGTGTCGAGGACCATGGCGTAACCCGAGGACTTGGCCATGCCGTTGAGGGCCGTGCGAATTTCCTCCACGAGGCTGTCGCGCATGCGTTTCTTTTGTTCATCGAGCTGGACGCGCGCCTGGCGTTCGTATTGCTGGATGGTTTCCTCGGTGTCCTTGACTTGCTTGAGCTTGTCCTCGGCCGACTTTTTGCGCTTCTCGCGTTCGTCCGGGGAAAGGGCCTGGTTGTTGGCGTCGCTCAGAAATGTCTGGTACTCTTCCTTCCCCTTCTTCCAGTCGTCGAGCATGCTCTTATGCTCCTTCTCCATGTCGGCGGCGCGATCCTTGAGGGCGGCGTCCGCTTTTTTGGTCTTCCAGTAGCCGTCAAATACCTTGCGAAGATCAACCGTGGCGATGCGGCCCTGCGCCATTGCCGAACTGCTCAGGACCGTGACCAGCAATAAAGCCGGGATAATATTGCGTAACAAACGTTTCATGGTTCAGAAAGCCAATCAGAATTAACCCGCAAGGCCAATCTTAAACTGTGGTGACTTTGCGGTGTGCATGGGAATAGAGACAACCTCACTGCCCGAACGTTCATTGTTTACGTCAGAACGGCCGTTCCCAACCGACGCCGAATTGGAACTGACCGCCCCCGCTCTGGAACTGGTCGGAAGTGATCGGAATACCGTAGTCGAGGCGAATCGGCCCGATGGGCAGGTTCAAACGGATGCCCAGACCCCAGTTCGAATCGAACACGCCCGGGTTCAGACTGTAGGGATTGTTGCCGACGCCGCCGACGTCGTAAAACACGGCAAAGCGCACGCCGACGCCATGTTCCTTCTCGAAGATCGGGATGCTGTATTCGACTGAGGCGAACCAGAAGGTATCGCCGCCCACCGGCTCCTCATAATAAATCTGGCCAGCCGTTCCCGGATAAGGCTGACGGGGGCTGACGTTGCGATACTTGAAACCGCGCAAGTCGTACAGACCGCCGAGGTAATAGGCGGAATAAAACGGCACCTCCGAGGTGCTGCCATAGGCCTGCGCCACGCCCGCGCGGCCGCCGATTTCAAGCACATGGCCCGGAGCGAGACCCTTGAAGTACCACGCCGAGTGCAGTTCGATTTTGTAAAAGCTGGCGTCCCCGCCCAGCGGACCGCCGGTGAGCGCGCCGGTCAACTCGGTGCGCTGCCCCTTGTTGGGAAGCTGCGTGCTGTTGCGGGTGTCGTAGGTAAGGGAACCGCCCGCGGTCGAAAGCAAGTGATTTCCCACCTGCGATTGAATCGCGGGCGGCACATTGCCGGGAATGCCGAAGAGCGTGTTCGGATGGGCATCACTGGTGAGATCGATACCGATGTTTTCCAGCGTGTAATTCAAACCGCCCCGCAGGAAGTCGCTGCCCAGGGCGCGCGTCACACCCACTTTGCCGCCGAGTTGCGTTTCGGTATACAGATTGTTCGGGCTGAGATAGGCGAGTTCCCGGTAATACAGATTGACGCCCAATTGCAACTTGCGGCCGAGGAACCACGGCTCGAGGAAGGAGATTTCGTAGTCCTGTTGCTGCGTGCCGATGGCGATGCGAAGGCGCAGCTTCTGGCCGCCGCCGCGGAAATACGGCGGCTCGAAGGGATGCAGCAGATCAAAGTTGCCTTCCGTGTATTCCGCCATGCCGACGAGGGAATCGACGGAACTGAAGCCGGCACCCAGCGAGACGTGACCAGTCTGTTTCTCATCCACGTTGACGATCAAATTCTTGCGGCCGGCAATCGGCGGCTCGGTCGCCTGCGCCCGGGTATCCACGCGTTCGAAGAAACCCAACCCTTCGAGACGCTGCTGGCTCAGCTTCACGCGCACCATGTCGAACACTTCACCGGGCGACACCGCGAGTTCGCGGCGGATGACCTTGTCGCGCGTGGTGGTGTTGCCGCGGATCTCGACTTTTTCGATGTAGGACTTCTGGCCTTCATCAATTTGAAATTCCAGATCAATCGTGCCGCGTTCGGTATTGGGAATACGGAGCACCCGCAAATTGCGCGAGGTGGCAGTCACGTCGATGTAGCCTTTCGCGCCATAATAATCCTCCACCTGCTCGGTGTCCGTGCCCATCCCTTTTGGCGTGAAGGTATCGCCCACATCCATGACAAGACCGTGCGGTCCGAGTTTCGCCTTGTTGCGCTTCGCGGTGTGGAGGATGCGCATGCCGGTGGCGATGTCGTTCGTCGTGAACAATTTATTGCCGGTGAAATTTACCGCCCCGACTTTGTACTGCTGCCCCTCGTAGATGACGAACTTGATGATCATCGTCTTGGGGGTCGGATTGATGAACTGGACCTCCCGAATTTCGAAATCGATATAGCCCTTGTCGCGATAGAACTCGATCAGCTTTTCCTTGTCCTCCTGGAACTGGTCGTCCTTGAGATAACCGCTGCCGGTAATCCACGAGAACATCCAGTGCGCGCGGGTCTTGATGACCTTGCGCAATTTCTTTTCGGGAAACGCCTTCGCGCCGACGAAATCGACTTCAAGAATTTTCACCTTCGGCGTCTCGATGATTTCAAACGTCGCGGTGCCGCGCCCGGCATTTTCGTCCACCGTCAAAACGTACTTCACTTGAGTGCGCGGGTAACCCTTCTTCTGGTACATCTTCTGGATTTCCTGGCTGTCCGTGAAGAGCTTCACCTCGTCGAGGGGATCTCCGACCTTCGAGGTCGTTTTCGCGCGCAACTTGGAATTGCTGAATTTGGTGTTGCCCTGGTACTTGATGTCCGTGATGCGCGGCTTGCCCTGGAGACTGTACGTCAACACGACGCCGGTCGGACTGTCGACCGCGGAGACACGAATGTTATAGAAGAGACCGGTTGCGTATAGATTGCGGACGTCTTCATCGACAGCGGGACGGAGATAGGCGTCGCCGACTTTTACGCGGATGTTGGAGCGGATGAGTTCCTCGCTGGCGGCGGCCGGGCCGACGTTTTTGATTTCGATCTTGGCGATACGCAGCGACGAGCCGGAGGACGAGGGGGATTGCGCCGGGGCCATCGACCCGCAGGCGAACAGGACGAACAGTGCGCAGAGGCGAACCAGAAATTTTATCATCGCTGAATCAATGGGGAACGTCTTCGTCACTGACTTTTGCCGCGTTCTCAAACCGGGTATAACGTTTTAAAAATGTCAGGCTTACGTCGCCTGTCGGACCGTTGCGCTGCTTCGCAATCAACAAATTCACCGGCACCGCCTCGTCTTCCCCGGGGTTGCCGCCCCCATCCTCGTCGTCGCCGGCCTTGGGTTTGTAGAGCAGACCCACCACATCGGCATCCTGTTCAATCGAGCCGGACTCCCGCAAATCGGACAACCGCGGCTGCCGGCCTTTTTCCCGTTCGATCTCGCGATTCAACTGGGCCAACACGATGACCGGCACATTTAATTCCTTGGCCAGCGACTTCACGCCACTGGAGATATCGGCGATTTCCTGCTGCCGATTCTCTGCTCGGCGCGAAGTAGAATGAAGAAGCTGGAGATAGTCAATCACGAAAAGCTTGATGCCATACTGCTGCGACATGCGGCGTGCCTTGGCGCGCATTTGCAAAATGGAGAGGCCCGAGGTGTCGTCGATGAACAACGGCGCGTTCGCCAGCTTGCCCGCCGAGCCCGTCAGTTTCGGAAAATCGCGCTCGGCCAGAAAGCCTTCGCGCACGCTCCTGAGATTCACCCGCGAACGCGAGCAGAGCATGCGCAGCACCAGGGAGTCGGCGGTCATTTCCAGGCTGAACACTCCCACCGGCAAGCGCTGCTCGATGGCGACATGTTCGGCGATGTTCATCGCGAGACTCGTCTTGCCCATCGAAGGCCGCGCGGCGATGACGATCATTTCGCCGGGGTGCATGCCGCTCGTCATTTTGTCGAGGTCCACGAACCCGGTGCCGACACCCGTGAGCACACCCTGCCGCTGGTGAAAATCCTCGATCGTGTTGATCGCTTTTTTAACGAGGTCCTTGATCGTGGTCGTGGAGGTCGTGACGCGTGATTCGCTGATGCGCAAAATGTCGCGCTCGACCTCGTCCATCAAACCGTCCACCTCGCCCTCGAATTCGTACACGCGACCGACGACGTCGGTGCAGGTGTGGATCATTTTCCGGAGAAGATATTTCTCCTGCACGATGTCGAGATAATAACTCAGGTTGGCGGCGGACGGAACCTGGTCCGGCAAGGCGGAGACGTAGGCGATGCCGCCGACCTGTTCGAGCAGTTGCTTGTTCTTGAGTTGCTGCTGGACGGTGATGACATCGATCGCCTCGCGACGGTCGTACATCTCCGCGAGAATGTTGAAAATCGTCTGGTGGCGGAGATCGTAAAACACCTCGCTGCCCGCCTTGAATTTTTCGATGCACTGACCCATGCATTCGTTTGGCGACAGCATCACACAACCGAGCACGCCCATTTCCGCCTCGGGCGAATGGGGCGGCAGACGATCCACGCGACCGGCATCCGGGGAGGCGGTTTTTCGCCGCGGGGTTCGCTTCAAATCCGCCGGCGCACCCGCGCCTTCTGATACCGAATCAATCATGGCACTAAAAAACAAAACTATTAACTGCTGGCAAACAAACGTTGTTGGATGTTGGTAACAGGATGTTCACAGGACAAGTGGAATCAGGATGAATTTCAGCAGAGAGTTTTCCGACCACTCCCGGTAACCATTTCGGCCGGAAACACGTCCAAATATTCAGATCGCGATGAGCTGGGTCCTTAATGCACTATTCTGGCTGTTCATGTCTGCCGTGCTGTTGTGCGGCAGTTATCTTCTCTTTTTTCAGATGGGAACACTGTTGACCGAGCCGGGTTCGACCGGCAGAGGCTTCGTGCGGCCACTGGCGGTGGTGTTGAGCGTGGTGCTGACACCCGCCGCGCTGGGTTTGGGGTTGCTGCTTTTCAGGCAGCGGGGCGCTTGACCAAAGGTCGGGTGTTCGCGATATTTAGTTGTTATCACAGGAAGTCTTTATGAAAACTGAATTTTTCCGCAAATCCCGGTTGTGGATCGCGGTGGCTGGCTCCCTCGCCCTGTTCAGCGAGAGCGCCTCCGCGCAATTGACCGTCGCGGGTCCGGCCACGCAAACCACCGACACTCAGAACGTCGAGGTGACTTTGTCGCCCGGCGTGCCGGACATTCTCAAACTCTCGGCGGCGCGCGTCGGCGATGACGCGATCGTCGCGTACGTTGCGAACAGCGGAACGTCCTTCAACCTCAGCGTCAACGAGATCGTTTATCTGAAGAAACAGGGCGTCTCGGATCGCGTCCTCGCCGCGATGCTAAATCAGGCTAAACGAACCAGCGACACCACGGTCCAGCCTTCGCCTGCCCCGGTCGCAACGCCGGCAGTTCAACCCGCACAAGCCGTGCCGACTTCGCAGTCGGTTTACGCCAACGCGCCGGGAACACAATTCGCGCCGGCAGTTTCGCAGCAGACTGCGTATGCGCAGACGCCGACGGCTTCCACCGTCTATGTCGTGCCGAGCACGACGACGTATGCCTACTCGTCATACCCGGCTTATTATTCCAGCTATCCCGCGTACTATGGTGGCTGCGGATATTCGTATCCGGGGGTGTCGCTCGGAATCGGCCTTGGCCTGGGCGGCGGATGGTGCGGCACCGGCTGGTACGGCGGAGGCGGATATTATGGCGGCGGCTGGGGATCCGGCTGTTGGGGTGGCTATCGCGGAGGCTACGGTGGATATGGGGGAATCGGCATCGGCGTGGGCGTTGGTTTCGGCGGCGGCTGGGGCTGGCGCGGTGGTGGATACTGCCGTCGATAAGATTTTTCCACGCCATACTTTCCAAGCAAATGGCCGCGCTTTTGGGCGCGGCCATTTGCCTTAAATAATCCAGAATTCGAATTAGCGGCGAATGTCTTCGCGCAACGTCACCATTCCCTTGGCGATCGCGAAGCGGGTCAAACCGGCGATGCTGTGGATGTTCAACTTGCGCATGATGCGTTCGCGATGCGTTTCCACAGTGCGAACTCCCACGCCGAGGTTGGTGGCGATTTCCTTGTTGCTGCAGCCTTCGGCGATGTGCACCAACACTTCGCGTTCCCGCTGGGTGAGGTCCGTGGGATCGGGGCCTTCACCGTTGCCCTGGACAAATTGATTGAGCGCCACCCGCGCGATGTCGGGACTGAAATAGGCTTCGCCAGTCGTGACGGTGTTGATGGCACTGACGAGTTCCTCCGGCGGCGCGTCCTTGAGCACGTAGCCCTGGGCGCCGGATTGGAGAATGCGCAGGATATATTCGGGCTGGCGGTGCATGGACAAAATGATCACCTTGATTTGCGGCATCTCCTTGCGCAAAACTTCGGCGACGGACAGTCCGCTCATGTGCGGCATGTCGATGTCCATGAGCATCACATCGGGATTCAATTCACGAGCCCTGGCCAGACCTTCACGACCATCGGCGGCCTCGCCGATGACTTCCAGATTCGTTTGTTTCGCGAGACAGGAACCGATGCCGCGACGGACAATCGGATGGTCGTCCACGAGCAAGACGCGGATGCGGCCTTTCGCCCTGGCGGCGGGACGCGTTTCGGCGGCGGTGGTCTTTGAGGCCGGGCGCTGCAAGGAACTCACGCGGGTGGCGGAGGAGTTTAGCAACGCCGCGGAAGTCTTCGGGGGCAACAAGGTAGTCATCATTTGTCCGTTTTTCATTTGCGCTCTTCCACTATAGTTTTCCCGCGTTAACCAACAATCAGGGCAAGGCACGGACGTCATACGGGGATTTTGTCCAAACGCATCCCGGGGAATCCCCGGTGCGAACAAACCCGATGCGCCGGCCCTGCCGGCTTACACCGGCACTTCCTCCTGCACCCAGGCGGTCGCCCGCTGGGTCAGTTTGGCGGAATCTTTGAGGTCCAGCTTTCGTTTGATCTGCTCGCGATAATACTCAATCGTTTTGACGCTGAGATGCAGCTCGCGGGCGATCTCGCTGGTCTTCTTCCATTGTCCAATCAACCGAAAAACTTCGAGTTCACGGTCGCTCAATCCCTTGACCGGCGACTCCTGCAAATCCGGTTTGCCCCGCACCTGGGCGGAAAGCATCTTCGCGCCGAGCGTGTCGCTCACGTAAATATTTCCCGTCAGCACCCGGCGAATGGCAGAGACGACTTTCTCCAGCGCATCGCATTTCATCAGATAGCCCAGGGCGCCCGCGCGAAAAGCAATCTCGGCATAAACGGATTCCTCGTGACCGCTCACCACGAGTACCGGCACGAGCGGATACTGAGCTTTGACGTTCCGCATCAGTTCCAGACCACTGCTGTCCTTGAGCGAAATGTCGGCGATGACGAGGTCGGGCTTCAGCGCACCGATCGCGCTGAGAGCGTTGCCAGCGTCTTCCTGCTCGCCGCACACCATCAGGTCGTTTTCCCGATTGATAAGCGCGGCCATCCCGAACCGCACCACGGCGTGATCGTCCACCAGGAGAATCCGCTTTCGGGTGTCCTTAATTTGATTCTGCTTTGCCTGAGCCATGATCGTTCGTTCTTTCGCCAACGGTTGCCTTTGACACGGCAATAAAAACCGCACACCAGCCGGAATACGCCCGCCCCTCGCTTCACAAGGGACGGCCCCACGCGCACCCGACACGGGTGATACCGCAATTTAAGAGCCAACCTGCGGGATTCGCATAAACGCCATATATCTCGCTGTGAGCGAGGTTTGCGTCTCCCGCAAAATTGCCCAAAATTGAGACAACCCCGCATCTCGTCCGAGAAGTCCTGACGGTTTACCCCTCTAAATCATTGTCTTGGGGCCGCTTGACTCAATCCGGCGACACAATAGACTTTCCAAATGCTATATAAGAACCACTGCGGGTGGCGCCCATTGCTTTGTCTTTGTTGCAAATGAGAAAACCTTCCGTCCTGGTAATTTTCCTTACCGTCTTCATCGACCTCGTTGGTTTCGGGATCGTGGTGCCGTTGGTGCCGCTTTATGGCAAGCATCTCGTGCCGGACTTTTTCAATCCGCTCTGGGCGCAGGGGCTCGCCATCGGCGTCATCGTATCGTCGTTCTCCGCAATGCAATTTATCTTCTCGCCGATTTGGGGAAGATTGTCAGACCGCTACGGCCGCCGTCCCATATTACTCATCAGCACCTTTGGTGCGGCCTTGTCTTATGTACTGTTTGCGTGCAGCGCCATGGTTGCGGGTCATGGAGCAGCGCTGGTCCTGATCATCGTGGCGCGTTCGTTTGCGGGAGTGTTTGGCGGCAACATCACCGTCGCCCAAGCCTATATCGCGGATATCACGCCCCCGGAAAATCGTTCGAAGCGGATGGGACTGATCGGCATGGCGTTCGGGCTGGGTTTCATTTTTGGTCCAGCCATCGGCGGCTTGAGTTTGAAACATCTCGGCGGCACCGGTCCGGGCTTCGTCGCAGCTGCACTTTGCGCGGCAAATTTCGTGCTGGCGTTTTTTATTCTGACGGAAAGCCGCAAGCCGGGGTCGGAGCACGTCACGCCCCGGCCGCACCTCGACCAATGGCGGCACACCTTGACCCAACCGAAGATCGGCCTCCTCATCGGTGTTTTCTTTCTGGCAACCTTTTGCTTCAGTTGCTTCGAAAGCACCCTGGCGATTCTGGTCAGCGATAACTTTGGCATCAACATCCGGGAGGATGAGGCGTCGGCCTCGACGGTATCGTACCTGTTCGTGTTCTGCGGCGTGATTGGGGCGATCATTCAAGGTGGCCTGATCGGGCGGCTCGTGAAGAAGTTGGGCGAGCCCAAACTGATCGGCGTCAGCCTCATCTTCACCGCGTTGAGTCTGGCAATGCTCCCCTTCATTACCGGCCACGCGAACCTCTCTTGGGGTGTCCTCTTCCGCCCGGAGGGACGCTCGTGGCTCGCCATGCTGGGAGCCCTGGCGCTTTTATCCATCGGCAGCAGCCTCACCCGCCCCCCGCTGTTTGGCCTGCTTTCAAATCTGACCACGGCCCATGAACAGGGCGCCAATATCGGCGTGGCCCAGGGCGCGGGAAGCCTGGCGCGGATATTGGGGCCGCTCTTTGCGAACCTGCTTCTGCCCTTTCACCCGCCACTCCCCTATTTGATTTGCGGCGGCGTCTTGATTGCGACGTCGTTCGTCGTGTTTCAGCAATTAGCCGGAATCAACCTTCCGACTGCCGCCGGCCCCGCCGCAGGAATGGCAAAATGAGATTACGATTAAAGGGCTTCGTTCGTGCCAGTGTAACACTCGCATTTACATGGGCCGCCCACACGTCAGCTCCGGGAAACACGCCCTGCCCCTTCGATGAAGCAACGCTTTCCTTTAAGGGCACACCCCTTGAGCAAGCTCGCTGCCTCCTTCGACCGGTGCTGCGTCACGGACAACTCGGCCAGCCGCTCACCACCCTGCCCGCTCCTTTGGAGGATTTGATCGGCAAGCCGGTTTCCATCTCGCCCCAGGCGGTCCAAACCTTCCTGAACGCACGGGGTATCAACGAAACGAACGTCGGCGGCGCGATGACCAATCACCTGACCGCGAAGTATTTTGTCATCCACGACACGAGCACGCCCAATTACGAAGACAAGGAATTTCCGACCAACATCAACACTGCTGCCTGGTCTTACAACACGCTCGACCGCTGGTATAAAAGTCCGGTGGCCCATTGCTTCGTGAATCGTCTCGGCCAGTCCATTTCGCCTCATACGTGGGTCACCCCCTGGCGCGCAACGAAACTTGAGGTGCGGGTGCTCGGTGAAAAAAGCAAGGGCCTGTTCGTGCATACGGAAATGATCGAGCCTCGTCGCCGCGATCCGTCAGGCGGACCGAAAAACGACGCCATCGCCCCCGAGCCCGGCTTCACTGAGGCGCAAATCGATCGCCTCGCCTTGCTCTACGTGACTGCCAGCGTCCAGCATGGAGCGTGGATGGTACCCGCGTATCATTGCACTGTGGACGCGGGAATTCCCGACGGTCACGATGATCCGCAGAATTTCAATCTCGCGCTGTGGGCCCGGGATGTCGGCCTCCTCATCGAGGCCATCAATGGGGCCACCAATGCGCCTGCGAAACACTAGCCGGCCATGAATGAATACGGCTTGGTGGCCGCGTGGCTGGTTTCAATATCGGTCGCTCTTTCAACACACGCCGCCAACCTCCAAGGCTTGCGTTTCGACCTCAGCATCGCAAAGGAACTGGGGATGTCTCCGCAAGCCGGCCGGGTTTTCGTCGTGCTCAGCCGGACGAACAACCCGGAGCCACGACTGCAATTGGGGCGTTCCGGTTTGGATGCACCACAGGGTTTTGCCCGCGATGTGAAAGCGTTTGCATCCGGCGAAAGCGTCACCATTGACGGGCAGGCGTTTGGTTTTCCCGTTACGAATCTTGTTGATCTCCCGCCCGCCGACTATTTCATCCAGGCGGTCTTTGACTGGAACACTGACTTCCGATCGCCGAAATCGCCGGGCAATCTCTACAGCGAGGTTAAAATGACAAAGGTGAATCCCGCAATCGGGGGCGCGATAACCCTCGAATTCACCCGGCAAATACCACCGGAAAAACCGCCCGCGGAAACGGATCACGTTAAGTTCGTAAAAATCCAATCGAAGCTCCTGACACAATTTTATGGCCGCCCGATTTTTCTCCGCGCCGGCATCCTGCTTCCCCGCGATTATGAACGCGAATCAGCGCGCCGCTATCCGCTTTGGGTTCGTATCGGTGGTTTGAATGCCCGCTACACCTCGGTCAACGGATTGATCGCAAATAAATCTCCCTTTGCCAAAGCGTGGCTCGCGGACGACGCCCCGCGCTTCATACTGTTGCAACTGGACGGTGCCGGACCCAACGGGGATCCCTATCAAGTGAACTCCGCGAACAACGGCCCTTACGGCGATGCCATCACGCAGGAATTGATTCCGGATGTCGAAGCGACTTTTCGCGCGATTGGCCGGCCGCAGGCCCGCGTGCTCTCCGGCGTCTCCACCGGAGGCTGGGCCGCACTCGGCCTGCAAATCTTCTACCCGGACTTTTTCAACGGCACCTGGTCGGCGTGTCCTGACCCGGTCGATTTTCGCGCGCTGGAACTGGCAAATATTTACGAAGACGACAACCTTTACATCAATAAATATGGCAACGAGCGGCCCAGCGAACGGAACTTGCCGGGCGACGTCGAATTGCTCGCGCGGCGGGAGGTGGGCGTCGAAAACCTGCTCGGTTCAGGCGACAGCTACACCCGGTCCGGAGAGCAATGGGGTGCGTGGAACGCCGTTTTTGGTCCAAGGGGTAAGGATGGTTCGCCGGTGCCGTTATGGAATCCACAAACCGGAAAGATTGACCATGCCGTGGCCCAGGAATGGAAAAAATACGACCTTCGACTGGTACTCCAAAACAACTGGCGAAATCTCGGCCCGAAGTTAAGGGGCAAAATTCACATCGCCGCCGGGGAAGCTGATAAATACTTTTTGAACAACGCCGTTCACCTGCTGGATCAATCCTTGTCCGAAGCCGGGCCGCGTTTTGAGGGGGCGATAGTTTACGGTCTGGGAAAGGGCCACGGTTGGTCCAACCTTTCGACGTGGGAAATGATGGAAGAAATGAAGGCGGCCACCGAGCAAAGCCGCAACTAACCCGGCGGCCAGCCTTCGCAATCGTAGGATAACGGTGCGCCCTAATTACGGCTTCACCGGCTTGTTGGTCATCTTTTCCAGGTCTTCCGCCTTGATGACTTCAATCTTCGCGCCCTTCTTCAGTTCCTCGGCCGACGGCACCTTGATGATGTCGCTGGTCAGCGGCTGCGCGGGCGCGGGCGGCGGCGGCGTGTCGGTGCCGACCAATTCGATTTCGAAGATCAACGTCGAGCCCGGTTCAATGGCCGCTCCGTATCCTTGATCGCCGTAGGCAAGACTCGACGGCAGGTAAACTTCCCACTTGGAACCGGCCTTCATCATGCTCAAAGCCTCGGTCCAGCCGCGAACGACGCGATTCAGGGGCGTCTTGAACGGCTGCCCGCGCTTCGCGGAATTGTCGAACTCCTTGCCGTCAATCAACGTGCCTTTGTAATTCACGGTCACCACATCGTTCGCGCCTGGAACCGCGCCCGCGCCCTCGGTGATTACCTTGTATTGAAGCTCGGCCGTTTTGCCATCGGGCAGCGTGACCACCTTGGTTTTGACCCCCGGCTTGCTTTTATTGGCGGCCAGGAACGCTTCTCCAGCGACGTGGTTCTTTTCCGCCGCCTTTTTCATCTGCTCCTCGTGCTTGGCCCGAGCCTCAGTCTGGTACATTCTGATGCCTTCCGCCACTTCGGCATCGGTCAGTTTGGAAGGTTTGCCCTCGACGGCGTCCTTCATCGCGGCGGAAATCACATCCATGTCCAAATCCACGCCGCCGCGCAGCAGGTTGCGGCCGATGTCTTTGCCAATGGAGTAGCTGATCTTTTCCTTGGCCGCCTTGGGATCCAGCGCGGGGGCCGGAGCGGCGCCAGGCGCGTTGGTTTGGGCGGTGACCGTGAGGGGCAGGACAGCAACGCCGCACATGAGGGCGAGGGCCATTCTTAATCCGTTCTTCATAAGTGTTTCGTAATGATGGTTGTCCGTTAAAGTCGCTGTTCCGTTTACACGAACAACCGCGAAAGTCCAGCAGGAATCGAAAGCCGGCATTTGACGGCTCCCTTGACTTTGCTGTTATTTCGGGTAAATAAAAGCGTAGCCTATCTGACATATCTATGACAATCTCGCCTGTTGGCCGCATGGCCAACGTTGTACGCCTGGCCGTCGGTCTCCTGGTAATTTCCGCCCTGAGCCGCGCTTCCGCGCATCCATACGCTTCCGGAATTAGCAATCGCACCGGAACGGTATATTTCATCCTCAACGAAAGCGGCGCGAACGTCTCGGTCATCTACGGAAACAACGCCGCGACCAACAACCTCGGCACTCTGTCGCAGGGTGTGAACTCCTTCAGTCTGACGTACCTGGCGGTTCCCTACACGAACTTCTCAATCGTGGTGACGAAGACCGGTTCCGGCTCCGTCAACCAGATCAGTGTGGACTCCGTGGCGAACAGCATCTACGGCCCGCGCGGTGTCGCCGTGAATCGCAATCCGGCCACGCCGAATTTCGGCCGCATCTACATTTGCAACGCCAACACCGGCACCGGCGTTCCGGCGCCCGGCCAGACGACCACGCGGGGCATGTTCATTTTGAACGCTGATACCTCCGACGGTTTGGGACGCGCGGGCAGCGGCTCGCTCGGCGGCATTACGCTCGGCTCCAGCACCACCTTCGAGCCCTACAAACCTTTTGTCGGCCCGGATGACTCCGTCTATATCGGAATGAGCGGCGGCGGCGGCCTCAACGGCACGCCAGGCGGCGCCAGCGTGTGGAAGTCGGACCCGGAAATCACGAATTCTGTGGCCGTCCTGAAATATGGTTTGGGAGTTACCAATTTTGGTCCGTGCCAAAGCACTCCGTTTGTGACCGGCTCTCTGGCTACGGGCGATCTTTCCCTCTATCCGCTCATGTTTTCGTACTCGTTCGGCGGAGGATATAACAATCTCTATAAGTACAACATCGGCAGCGGCCCGTTGCCGTGGACCAACGCTCCGACCGTGTTGGGTGGCAACGTCGGCAGCAACAACTTTAGCGGACTCCTGGAAGACATCTACATGGCTCCCGATGGGAAATTCTTTACCGTTCTAAACCAGTCCAGTTCAACCGGCAACCGGGTGAGTATGCGAGTCTTCGACAGCACCGGTTCCACGCAACTGTGGGATTCCTCTTCCGCAGCGGGCGGAACGGATCCATTTGTACAGGCTTACGGAGTCGCGGTGTCACCCGACAACCAGTACGTCGCCGTCATCGTCAATACGTCGGCCAATTTCTTCCTCCTGGCAAAACTCACGAATGGCCTGCCCGACCTTTCAACGCTCAGCACCAACGCAACCGGTATTGGAACTCCGGGGCGCGGCATTGCGTTCGATGCGGCCGATAATGTCTATGTCGTCAGCGGCGGCAATGACCGTCTACGCGTCTTCTCCCTTGGTCTGAGCACCAAGGCTATCACCAGCAATAACGCCTCCGTCACCAACGGAACATTCCAGTTTTTCTTCACGGACAAGGCGTCTACGCGTCTTCTCCCTTGGTCTGAGCACCAAGGCTATCACCAGCAATAACGCCTCCGTCACCAACGGAACATTCCAGTTTTTCTTCACGGACAAGGTTCCTTTAATTACGTCTCAACCGCAGAGCGTCACCGTCGCCCCTGCTGGAACCGCGAACTTCTCCGTTTCCGTCTCGGGCGCGTCGCCCCTCAGTTACCAATGGCTGCGCGCGGGAACCAACCTCTCGGACAACGGCCATTTCAACGGGACCCATAGCAACAATTTCAGCGTTTCCAGCGCACAACTCGCCGACAATGGCGATTATTACGTCGTCGTCACGAATAGTTATGGAGCTGCGACCAGCCAGTTGGCCAACCTGAGCATCAATGCTTGGACCCAATTTGCCAACTCGCCCGGAGGGAGCGGCGGCACGCGGCATGATGACGTTTATTTCACCGATCCTCAGAACGGCTGGGCGTCACAAAATAACAACCTCTATCACACGACCAACGGCGGGGCGACCTGGACTACCAACTTCATTTCTCCCGGCACCCACTTCCGGTCGGTCGCCTTTGCCACGCGGGACGTCGGTTTCGGCGGTAACCTCGGCAAAGGTTCTTACGACGGTGGCACGT
The DNA here is from genome assembly GCA_044223735.1 of Limisphaerales bacterium. Classification (GTDB taxonomy): domain Bacteria; phylum Verrucomicrobiota; class Verrucomicrobiia; order Limisphaerales; family UBA8199; genus JBGALR01. The sequence continues at coordinate 27,120 of JBGALR010000049.1, forward strand.
CGGATACGAATGTTCTCTATCGCACCTTCGACGGCGGCCTCACTTGGGCCGTTGTCCCCGGCCTGGCTGAGGCGGGAATGAAGGGCCTTTGTGCCATCGAGGTTCTCGATTCGATGCACATCTACGGAGCCGGTCGCGTGCGTGGCCCCGCCTATTTCATCAAGAGCGAGGACGGGGGAACCAACTGGTCCGTCCAAAATCTTACCGCGATGGGCGTGATGAACGGAATCATGGATGTCTATTTCCACAATCCCACCAACGGCTGGGTTGTCGGCATGGACACCAACTCATATGCCACCAGTTGCGGGAGCCCCTACTACGGGCGCATTGCGCGCACCATGGACGGCGGCAACACCTGGACAACCGTGCTGACCACTCCGATTTCATGCTCGTATTTCTGGAAGATGTCGTGGCCGACACCGGACATCGGTTATGTTTCCCTTCAGCAGAACGCCTCCTTCAATTCGATCGTATTTTACAAGACGACCGACGGCGGCAACACCTGGGTGATGCACCAGATCCCACTCGGCTCGGTTGGTTTGAGCACCTCACAATTCTATTTGCAAGGCATCGGCTTTATCAGCCCCAATGAGGGTTGGATTGGCGGCGCCTCCGGTCTTTCCAGTTACGCCCCCAGCTTTCTGCATACCACGGACGGCGGTGAGAACTGGTCGCCGGCCGGGTTCAACAATACCTACCTCATCAATCGCATCCGCTTTCTGAACCCCGCGCTCGGCTTTGCCTCAGGCGCGAACGTTTACAAATTCAGCCTGCCGCTGGTCATCACCGAGCAACCGCAAAGCCAGGTGGTGAAGGCTGGCGAAGACGTGAACCTGCACGTTACTGCCTATGGCACCGGGACGTTGAACTATCGCTGGCAGAAGAACGGAACGGATTTGTATTCGGCAACCAACGCCACGCTGCTCATTCAGAATGCCCACCGCGGTGAAGCGGGCACGTATGATGTGATCGTCACCAATTCGGTCGCAAGCGCGCAAAGCACCGATGCCCTGGTCCAGGTCATTGCCGCGGAACGCCTGGCGCAGCCGGTCATCCTGCCCGGGGACAAACTGCGGTTGCTTTTCAATGACGCCGACGGCGGCCCGTTGCTGACCACGAACGACCTCGCCTCCTTCGATGTGCTCGTGAGCACGAACCTCGTGGACTGGGGTCTCATCACGAATACCCTGACGCTCACCAACGGCTCGATCATCTTCGAAGACACAATGACCAACAGCCCGCAGCGCTATTACCGCGTTCGCGAAAATTATTGATCAGCGAAACCACTTCGCGAGCACGGCCTGCTTTTCCTTTTCGGGAAGGAACGACGCCTCCACGGCATTGCGGTTGCATTGGGCAATTTCCGCGAGGCTCATGCCCAGGATTTCGTGGGCGATGCGGTACTCGTTGTTCAGATTCGTCTCCAGCACTTCCGGATCGTCGGAGTTGATGGTCACTTTCAGGCCGAAATCGAACATGCGCTTTAGCGGGTGTTCCTCGATTCGCTTCACGGAGTTCGTGAGATAATTGCTCCACGGATTTGTTTCGATGATCACGCCCCGCTCCCGTGCCAGCTCCATCGCGGCCGGATCTTCAATAAGATGCGTGCCGTGGCCGATCCGGTCGGGATTGGCCGCATGAATCGTGTCCACCACCGCCGACGCCGGAGTGTCTTCACCGGAATGAATCGTGATTTTCAGCCCCGCCGCTTTCGCCCGCAAAACCGGCTCCAGAAATCCCCGGATCGGATACCGCGCCTCGCCATCCGCGAGATCGATTCCGTGAATGGAACCTTTCCAGCGAATCGCCCAGTCCACCGTTTTGTCACAGGACTTCAATCCCATGCTGCGCGACGTGATGGCAATGAAAGCCACCGCCATGTCATGCTTCTTCACCGCGCGAGCCTTTGCCCGCAACATTCCCGCCAGCGCTTCGTCCCAATCCACACCGTGCCCATGGAAAGCCCAGTCCGGCGAAAAACGGACTTCCAGCAACTTGATGTTTTGCGCCGCCGCATCCTCAAACATTTCATCCGTAATCCGTTCCACCACGGCCGGCGAGACAATGCAGCTTTGGGCAATCCGAAACGCTTCAAGCACTGCATCCAAACTCCGAAACTGCTCCAGAACCTTCACGTGCGGATCCAGCCCCGCGACGTCGTAAGCGGGCAATTTCAGATCGTGCTGCCTGGCGATGTCAATAATCGTGGCGGTGCGAATTGCACCTTCAAGATGGCAGTGCAGTTCGGCTTTCGGCAGGGCATTGTATTTTGGATCGAAACATTTCATGACCGGTGCCGCTGAATCAAGCCGTGCGACCCGCAAAACGCAATCGCAAAGTCGCGCCGCTCAGCACCCGGCGCGACGGGACATTCACTTTTAATCGCGAGTGTCTTGACAACCTGGCAATCTCAGCCAAGTATATAAACATTCTGGGTCTTGGAACGTTGCGGCAGGTGCCGCGGCACTAATGCTTTCGCGGGCGTTAGAGAGACACCGATGCGAAAAAAGATAGTCGATGAGTTCACGGAATTAACCATCTCCCGGCAGCGGAAGTACCAGTTGCGCATGAAGCGCGACAAACGCTGCACTGAATGCGGCGCTCCGGCCGCTCAGGGATCACGTTGCGTCAAGCACCTCGTAAAAGCCAGGGAACGCCAGCGCAAACGTCACGGACTGAGGCGGCGCTACTACAATACCCTTAGCTACAAGCTTCAGGAAACGACTCCATAGCCTTTTACAGGCGTGGAATATATCCCAGGCAGGCAGCTCAAACTGCCTGCTCGGGAACGTCGCAGGGATGAGCCGGAATATCCGGATGGTTCTTGCTGCCGATGGAAAGGCGCCTTTAGCGCGATCGAAACCGAGCTACTTCTTCTTTTTCTTTTTCGGCGTGCGGACGTTGAACCGAACCATCGGTTTCCTCGCCTTGGAAACAATGCGGCTATGGGTTTTTCGAAGCCGGCGACGCAGACGTGCCTCCGGGTTCAGTGCCGCCAAACCCCAGATCAAAAGCGCGACCCCGGCCACACCGACCAGCCACCACACTCCGGAATAGTCGTGCATACTGCTTCTCTTTTAGTACGCCCACGGGCGGGTGTAAAGCGGTATTCCATCGCATCCCTCAAGGCGAACCGGCGATTTTTGAAAAGCGGCGCGACGGAAATAATTGCATGCGCCCATCAACCTCCGTCGAAATGAGCGCGGCCGTGTGCGGCATGGAATCCACCAATGCCAGCCCGGCTTTTACGCCGAGGACGTTTACTGTCGTGTCCAGCGCGTCGGTCGTCGTTGCATCCGGACCGATGACGGTATCCTGGATGCGCTCCGTAAGCCCCAGGCCCGTGCGCGGATTCACGATGTGCGAGTAACGGACGCCGTTGATCTCCACGAACTGCTCGCTGTCGCCGGACGTCGAAATCCCGGCATTGTGCAACACCACCTCGCGCGCCACCTGATTGGTGCGCGTTCCGAAAGTGGCGATACCCACCTTCCATCCCGGATGCCCCGGCGGCGGATCGCCAATCGCAATATCGCCGCTGGCCGCCACCAGCGCACGGGTGATTCCCCTGCCCTTCAATACATTGAGAGCCGCGTCCGCCGCGAATCCTTTGCCGATGCCGCCGACGTCGAGCCGCATGTTTGGCACCAGCAACGTCACGCTGCGCGTCGCCGGATCGAGTCGGAGATTTCGCCAACCTACTGCTGCCCGCGCTGCTGCCACCTCCGCTTCGGTCGGCAGAACCTTGCGTTTGCGGCTGAATCGCCAGAGACGAACATACGGACCGACCGTCACGTCGAACGCGCCGTGGGAACGTTCCGCCATCTGTTGCGATACCTGCAACAGGGCGAACAGATCGTCACTCACCGGAACTGGTTTTCCGTAAGGCTTTCCGCACAGCAACAGCAACTCGCTGTCAGCTTGGTAGTCACTCATTACATCTTCCAGTGCATCGACCTTTTGAAAAGCCGCCTCCGCCGCGGCGCTCGCCGAGGCCTCGTCCGCTGCGTAGAGATTAATGCTGAACAAAGTGCCCATCGCCGGATGAGTGAAATCATAGCGATGAAGCGCGGTCTTCGGCTTCGTTGAATGGCAACCCGTGATCAGCATTGCCAATGCGACCAGCAGCATCGCGGTACACGCCGGAGCGGAGGCAATTCGCCCCAAAGAAAAGGCCGGCCACCGAGGCCGGCTTTGAAAACTAAATTGCGACTCGCGCACGAAGTTATGCCTTGGCGACGGGCACGACCGGCGGCTCGACGAAGATGTTGTGCGAGCCCGGCATCGGCGCCTGCAGAACGTGATACGGACCAAATTCCATTTTGGAACAATCCGTGTAGAGCTGCGTCGGCGCGTAGAAAAACTTCGAGTTCAACAACATGTCCCACTCCACGCCTGCGCCGCTGTAAGCCGCTTCGCGGCCCATGATCGCGGTCATCGTGCTGTCGGTCACCTGTTTGGCCTCGTTGAGATCCGTGTCCTTTTGAATGGCCGTGATCAGGTCGATGTGCTCCTGCTCGTATGGATCAATCGCCTTTTCGCGATAGCGCCACATGGTGCCGCTGTTCGGCTTGATCATGCCGCTCGGATTGGCGGTGCCCTTGGAGCCGACCACCGCTTCGCTCACCGATGACCAATCGCGTTTCACCTGGCCGCAATAGCTAGCGAGGCGGACACCGTTCGGATACTCAAATTCGACCGCGAAATTGTCCCAGATTTCACCTGACTTTTCGCCGAGCTGCTGACGCGCGCCCATGCCCCAGCATTTCACCGGGTGCGCATTCATCACCCAGTTGCACACGTCGATGTTGTGCACGTGCTGCTCGCAAATATGATCGCCGCAGAGCCAGATGTAGTGATACCAGTTGCGGATCTGCTTCTCGAGTTCGGTGTTGCCGTTGTCACCGCGATGCCAGATGGGGCCGCCGTTGACCCAATAAGCGCGCAAGGAAGTCACGTCGCCGATTTCGCCGCCGTGAATGCGCTTGATGGTGTCGATGTAACCCGCCTGATGACGGCGCTGCGTTCCCGCCGCGACCTTCAAATTCTTCTTCTTCGATTCCTCGGCGGCGGCATACATGACGCTGCAACCGAGTGGATCCACCGCGACCGGCTTCTCCATGAACACGTTTTTATTCGCCTCCACGCAGGCCTTGAAATGCGCGGCGCGAAAACCGGGCGGCGTGGCGAGGATGACGTAGTTGACCTCGGGAATCGCCAGCGCCTTTTTGTAGGCGTCAAAACCGCTGAAACATTTTTCCTCGGGCACGCCCCAAAGTTCCTTGCCGCGCGCGGCTTGTTCGGGGAACAAATCAGCCACGGCCACGATCTTACCGTCAACGCCGGTCGCCTTGACGGCATCCATGAAATTCTTGCCGGCACCGGCGCCACGCCCTCCCACTCCGATCAGGACGGCGTTGATGGGCTTGCTCGTCTGCGCCCTCATCAGGGAAGGCAGGTTCACCGCCGCCGCGGAAAGGGCGGCGAGGGACGACGTTTTGATGAACTGGCGGCGGGAAAACGCCAGCGATGGATTGCTCGGTTGGTCTTGCATAGGCCTGTTTCGTTTTTCGATTTCTGGTTTGACGGCGTTGGGGGGCCAGACATTCGATTTCTTGGGGGCTGGCTAGTCCTTTTCGACGCCACTATTCCAATACTTCAGCATCTCCTCCGGCGACGGCACTTTCAGCGGCCGCACAATGCGGAAGCCCACGAACGTGGCGTCGGAGAAATACCAGATGCTCTTTGGCAACTGCGGATCAGTCATTTTCCAGGTGCGTTCCGACCCGCGCCGGGCGGCGCTGCGGCACTTCACCGCTTCATCATCCCACGAACCGCCCCGTACCGCAAACGGGTACGGCTGGGTGGCTTTGTTCCAGGGATTCGACACGAGACCCTCGGCGGCGCACTTCGCATAATAGTCCGGTCCATACTGGTCGAGCGTCCATTCGGTCACGTTGCCATACATGTCATAAAGCCCCCACGGATTGGGCAGCTTTTTGCCGACCTTTTGATATTTAAAATCGCTGTTTTGCTCGAACCACGCGTACTCCGGCAGCTTGCTGGCGTCATCGCCGAAAGAGTATGTCGTCGTCGTGCCTGCGCGGCAGGCGTATTCCCATTCAGCTTCGGTCGGCAAACGGTAAAACTCGCCCGTCTTCGCGCTCAACCACTGGCAATACTTGCTCGCCGCATGTTGGGTCATCGCAATGGCCGGATAACCATCCTTGCCCATTCCGAAGCTCATCTCGACATACGGCTTGGAGGGATGTGTCACCGCGTCCGCCAGCTTGTCGCCGGCCTCGTCGGTCTTCACCGTCGCCCGCGTGCGTTTCTCCTCGTCGGGATACATGAACAGCTCGTATTCGTTCCACGTGATCTCGCAACGGCCCATCCAAAACGGAGAAATCTTCACCTTATGCTGCGGGCCTTCGTCGGGCTTGCGTCCCGCCTCGGTCGCCGGACTGCCCATCGTGTATTCACCGCCCGGAATCGGCACCATCACATACGTCGCGCGCGTGCCGGGAATCGAGTTCGTATACAATTTCATCCCGCTCTCGTCCTTCACGGTTTGCGCGGCAACGATGCGCGATTGAATTTCGGGAATGGTGATATTGTCGTTGTCCGCCAGCGATGCGAGACCGCCGAACGTCGATGCCGTCAGCGTCCCGCCCACGTCTTTGAAGACATGATAGCGATTCGAGAACTTGCCGTTACTTTGCTGCAACAAGGTGATCAGACCGCCCTGCACCGGGATGGCGAACGTGATCAAACCGTTCGTCGAAGCAATGGACTGCGTGGATACCGGCGTCTGCTTGCCGTCGAAGGTAAAAACTCCCGCCTTTTCACCCTGGCCAAAAACGACCAGCAACTTTTGTTTGCCGTTGTCGTCCATCACGACGACCCGGCCCACCGGCTGGCCAAGATCAAACGTCGTCGCCTTGCCCAATTGATATTTACCGCCTGCGGATTCCAAAGCTCGCACCGTCACTTTCGACTGGCCCGGGGTGTAGGTCAAAAACTCCGGCAACGATCCGCCACTGAAATTCCCAAACGCATAATCCGATTGCGGCGGCAAATCATTCACCGTGGCCACATCGACCGGCGTGCCGCTGCTCAAATCCTGAATGCGCAACGTATCATTCTTGTCGCCCTTCACGATCATCGCGATTACTTCCGGACCGCCGGCCTTCAACGGAATGTGATTCCCGCGAACCGCCGGGCCCGTCAGGTTCAGCTCCGCCACCTTCGGATAATCCGAGCCGTTATTGCGAATCACCGTGCCCTGGCTCGGATCGGGTGAATTATAAATCGTGCCGACAAACAAATCCGCCAGCGGCGTGTTGCCCGCACCGCCGACATCCACGGCCACGACTTCGTTCGGTCCGATCGCCTCGGTGAATGGCACCACCACCGGCCGGGCCGGCGACGTCGGATTCGCCACGCTGACCATCGCGATTTGATTCGCATCCGGCGACGCAAACGCCACCGTGTTTTCGTTCGTGCTGGTCAGGTGTCCCATCGTGAAGCCCGCCACACCCTTCATCCCGCTGAACTGGCAATCGACCCACGTCATCACGCCCGGCGCGAGTTGATAACCCAGACGGAACTTGCCCGTTTCCTTGTCCACGATGATCACATCCGCGCGGCCATCCTTGTCGAAATCCGACACCGCGAAGAACTCGCGCGGCGTCTCGTAAATTTGCGGGGGAGTTTGCGCTTCCGCTGAAACCGTCAAGGGAGCTGCCGTAACCAGGGAAGCCGATGCCAACACGAGGAGCGAATAGAATTTCATGCGTCGCTAAAAATTTTGCGCGGGGCAGTCTCACGCAAAGCCGAAACCATGTCAAACGAGAAGCCATCCCGCCAAAATGGCCGCAGCTTCTCGCCGCTGTTTGTCGGTGGAACATGGGGAGTAACCAGCAACGAGACGCCGTCACCAGCGCAACTTTCCCAAGTCACTCCCACCGTCCATTCGAGAAATATTACCGGTCCGAACTGGTGCTATCAGGTGCGAATCACTGCGAACCGCCTTTGAGCCCTCCGATCTCATCGCCCCAAAATTCCACATTCGAATTTCGAACAACGGCATTCTAAACCTCCCACCATTTTGCATTATGCATTCATCAATTTGCATTCGAAAAGTTGGGTTCGTTTTCCTTTCCGAACTCTCGCGAATTTTTTATAAATTACTATCCATCAACGGTTTATAAATATTTTGAATTGGGTTCGTTTGGTAAAATTTACATTTCACGCCGCTTCCCATTCCCTACCAAATCCCACCTGACACCGTACAAAATAGTCCAGACAAGGCCGGCCTTCATTTCCGTTTCCCTCATCATCATTTTCATCGTCCTCGACCATCATCCGTTTCCAAGTAGCGGGACAACCTTTTCCCCCTTCGATTTAAACACCCAACAAATGGTCAATTGACTCCGGAAGGCCAGCGGTGGTAGGGCGTGCTCTCCGAGCGCGCCGAAGGAAAAAGTGACATCTCAGCGGTCGCAACGACCGCTCAAGCATTTTGCCCTGCGTCCACGACGATGTTGCCAGTGGCAATGCCGGAGGATTTGGAGAGGAATGTTTGGGCGGTCGCGGAGACCGCCGAGAAACACTCTTCTAGCGCGGCGCGCTCGGAGAGCGCGCCCTACCATCAAAAGCCAGCCTTGCGTCTTAGCGTTACTCCCGCCCCCCCCGCGTTCGCATCCCATTCCCAATTCGTCATTCGAAAATCTGCAGTCGAACTTCCTCCCCCCCACTCCGCGTCTCCGCTCCTCCGCGGTGAACTTCAACTTCAAATATCAAAGATCATTTCACCCGGACATGCATCCGGGCGCGCTGGTCCCGCATGCGGAACCAACCCCTCGACCCTACTTCCGTGCTGATAAATTGCAAGAGCAATAATGCCTGAAAACACAAGTTTTTTCAGCAATCTCAGCAAAATCGGCAATCCCGGAAGTCTCCCAGCGAAAAATCCATCCCGGCGGCGCAAACCGCTCTCAAAAAGAACGATGAAAGCCGCAACCTGCACCCCCCTCTGTCTGAACTCCGTCTAAAAACCCCAACGGGGTTTCGTCCTCCAGCCCCAAGTTGCCGCCGCGGCAACTTGGGGTAACCAAATCCAAAATCCTCAACCTCGAAGCAGGTTGCGCCTCCCCTTCCCCGGGAATGAATCCCGTCCATTCGTGTTAAAGGGCGAAACCTCCGTCAGGTAACAATCGATACGCTTATTCAGCCCTTATCGCCTGGAAGACCTTGCTAACAACGCTCCTGCCACCCAACCGCGTGGCCAAATCCGCTTTAACCGCATGTCATAAACCCCACCTGTTTCGATTTCTTTTGGACAAGTACAAAGAAGCGAATGCGACCAAGCGCGACGCTCTCTGTTTGCTGCTGGTTCGCACTCCTAATTCTGTCTTCTGTAGATGAACTCCGTGTCACCAAGCTTGAGAACTAGCTCTCTGTCATTGGTCCGAACAATCAAACTGCGAGACTGTGTCGGTAGTGGCCCATCTCCCAGATTAGACACGTATGTCACCGTCGTGATCAGAAAGCCATCCTTGGCTTCAACAGTACCTCGAGCCTCGTTCCGCATTACCTGATTTGAGAGCGTGAACGTGCTCTGGCTAAACCAGTGGCCATCCGTTTGGAAAGTATCCGTCGTCTCAACTTGTGCGCCGTCTGGCGCGATCCACCGAAGTACCCACGTACCGGCGATGCTTCGATCCACTTTATCCACTTTAGCTTCAGGTCGTGCGCACCCTGCCACAACCAGCGCGACAATTAGACATTCAAGACCAATCCTCATATGTGCTGCGGCGACGCCCAACTGTTTCTTTGCGAATTCCATTCGCTAATTTATTGGAGTTTATTCCTTTTTTCTGCTGAGCCGCTTACAATCGACTTTGGCCTCAACGATCATACAATACAGCCAAACAAGGCATTTTCAAGACGAACCCTCGCTACTTTCACGCTTTCCATCAGGTCCACGCGCACCGTCATTCCGTTCGCTACATTCCCTTTCAAAAGCCAGCTACCTGCTCCGCCAACCACACACCGTTGTACCAAATCCCTGCCGCGGCACCCACATTTTCCCTCCGCAGTTGTCAACGTCCCCGGCCCGGGGCAGTATGGGCGCGTAATGATTACAGACCACCTGAACCCCGGCGCGGAGACGTTGCGTGTGGGTGTCCTGGGCACAGGCTCGCTCGGCAAGGAACATGTGCGCATTTATGCCGAACTGGCCGCGGCCGGGCGCATCAAATTTGAAGGCGTTTACGACACCGTGCCGGAAGTGGCGCAGAAGTTCGCGAGCAAATACCAGGTTCGCGCGTTTGCTTCCGTGGCCGAGGCGGCGGATGCCTGCGATGCCGTCAGCGTGGTGACGCCGACGACCACCCATTTCGAACTCGCCAAAACCTTTCTCCAGCGTTGCAAGCATGTGCTGGTGGAAAAGCCGATGACGGACAACGCCGCCGAGGCCACGACGCTGGTGCAGCTCGCGCAGGACAAACGCGCGGTCCTTCAGGTCGGCCACGTGGAACGTTTCAATCCCGTTTTCAACTATCTCGAAACCGTCGCCACGCAACCGCGCTTCATCGAGACGCACCGGCTCTCCCCCTACCCCGCGCGCAGCACGGACATCGGCGTGGTGCTCGACCTGATGATTCACGACCTCGACGTCGTGCTCGCGTTCGTCAAATCGCCGGTGACCAGCGTGGACGCCGTGGGCATTCCGGTGCTCAGCAAGACCGAGGATATCGCGAACGCCCGGCTCCGGTTTGCCAACGGCTGCGTGGCGAACCTGACCGCCAGCCGCATCAGCCCGGAGCGGATGCGCAAGATCCGCGTGTTCAGCGGCGGCGCCATGACGAGCTATATCTCGCTCGATTATCGCGCGCAGGAGGGCTTCATCTACCGCATCGCCCGCGATGGCGAGGAGGAAAGCTCCATCCTCAAGAAAATTCTCCGCTCGAAGGATTCCACCATCGTCAGCGAGTTTGCCGGCAAACGCATCGTGCGCGAACCGGTGCCGATCGCGAAGGAGGAGCCGTTGAAGCTGGAATTGCAGCATTTCATCGAGTGCGTGCGCGCCCGTCGCACGCCCGTCGTCAGCGGCGCCTCGGCGAAGCAGGCGCTTGATCTCGCTTTTGAAATCACGCGCCAGATCCAGGAAGCGGCGCTCGACCCGCAAGCCCAGCCCCGTTGAAGCCGACGACCTTCATGCTCATCGCGGGGGAGGCCAGCGGCGACCGCCTGGCGGCCGACCTCGTGCGGGCACTGCGACGGGAGTTTGCGGCCGCTCCGTTCGTGCCGACGAACGACTATCAACCGCTCCACGGAAGTTTCGCCCCCCGATTTTTCGGCGCGGGCGGTCCGGAGATGGCCGCCGCCGGTGTCGAACTGGCCTTCGACATGACGCAGCATGCCGTCATCGGGCTCTCGGCGGTCATCGCCAACATCGCAAAATTTAGAAAGCTCTTCCGGCAGTTGGAGAAACTCGCGCAGGAACGCGAGCCGGATGTGATCATTTGCGTGGATTACGGCGGCTTCAATCGCCGGTTCGGCAGCGCCATCAAAAAGTATTCCCGCGCTCGCACCGGCTGGTTTCACGACTGGCGTCCGAAGGTGGTCCAATATGTTTCGCCACAAGTCTGGGCGTCGCGCGAGGGTCGCGCTCACTCCATCGCGCGGGATTTCGATCTGTTGCTGAGCATCTTTCCCTTTGAGAAGGAATGGTATGCGCGGCGCGTTCCGAAGTTGCGCGTGGACTTTGTCGGTCATCCGATGGTGGAACGTTTCGCTTCCAAGCCCCCGATGAAATCCGGCGGCACGACACCCGTGGTACTATTGCTGCCGGGAAGTCGTCCCGGTGAACTGGCCTCGCACCTTCCCGTGCTCGCGGCGGCCGCCAAAACAATCTCCGCGCGACAAAAAGTGATTTTCCGCATGGTGCTCCCGCAGGAATCTTTGCGGGAGGCCGCGCGGCCGTTCGAACGGGAAATTCCCGGCTTGGAAATTCAAACCGGGCGCCTTGAGGAAGCGCTCAGGGTCGCCGACGTGGCGCTGACGAAGTCGGGCACCATCACGATGGAGTGCGCTTTCTTCGGCGTCCCCGCCGTGGTTTTCTACAAAACGTCGATGGTCACCTACATGGTGGGACGCCGGATCATCAAAGTGAAATATCTGGCGATGCCGAATCTGCTGGCCGACGAGCCGATCTTTCCCGAGTTCATCCAGCACGAGGCGACGCCGGAAAATCTCGCGCGCGCAACGCTGGAATTGCTGGAAAATCCGACGCGCCGGGAAAGCGTGAAGGCGAAACTGGCGGAAGTGGTGGCGAAACTGGGCGGGCCCGGGGCGAGCCAACGCGCGGCCAGGGCCATCATGAGCTTGTTGCCGGCGAAACCCTGACGGTCCGCCGGCAGGCGACACCGGTCGTAATCAGGCGGCGGGAACAGCGGCCTTGCGCTTGCGCGTTTTGGGCGCGGCCTTCTCGGCCTTCTCCGCCTTGGCGGCGGCGGCCTCGGCCTCGGTCACCGGCGGCAAAAAGAGATAACGGCCGCAACTTTCGCAGAGCTGGATATCCTCGTCGCGCATGAGAATCGTGATCTGCCCGATGGGCAGGCGCATGTGGCAGCCGGTGCACGCTTGATTGCGGACTACCGCCACGCCTTTTTTGTTCCGCGCCCGCAGACGGTCGTAGTGACCCATGATCTGGGCGGGAACAGTGCCGCGCAGTTGAGCGATCTGCGCCTCGGTTTGCTCGTTTTTATCGTCGCTGAACTCCAAATTCTGAAGATTGAATAAAATCTGAATGGTACCACGCATATTGGCTATAGTATTAGCACGATTGAAGGCCTTTGGCGAGGCCAAAATTCTGAGTAATACATTCAGGCGTGAGGCAAGGGTTATTTGATTGACTAATTCATCTTTTGGAGACAAAAACACTCGAAACCAACCACATTACCTGCCGGAAACATGAAAGCCATCCGTCTCATCGAACCCGGGCGCAACCTCGAATTGCGGGACATTCCCAAGCCCACACCCGGCCCGCGCGATGTGCTCGTGCGCGTCCAGGCGGCGGGCATCTGCCATTCCGACGCGCACTACCGAGCCGGCAAATCGCTGGTGCGTCCCCTGCCCCTTACGCTGGGGCACGAAGTGGCCGGCATCGTCGAGGAAACCGGTTCGGAAGCGAAGGTTTACAAACCCGGCGACCGCGTCTGCCTGCATTATCTCGCCACCTGCGGCGAATGCTCGTGGTGTCTGGGCGGCAACGAACAGTTTTGTCCCAAGGGTCAGATGATCGGAAAGCTGCGTGACGGCGGTTACGCGGAATACATCGTCATGCCTGAAGCGAGTGCGTTCCGGTTGCCGGAGGAAATTCCTTTTGAGCAGGGCGCAATCATGATGTGTTCCACTGCGACCGCGCTGCACGCATTGAACAAGGCGCGGCTGAACCATGGCGAATCCGTCGCCGTTTTCGGTGTCGGCGGTCTGGGGCTTTCCGCAATTCAACTGGCCAAAGGCCTTGGCGCGGAAACCGTTTTCGCCGTGGACATCCAACCGCGCAAACTTCAAATGGCGGAAAAGTTTGGGGCCATTCCCATCAACGCTGCCGCCGGCGATCCCGTGGAGGAGATCATGCGACACACCGCCAAACGCGGCGTGGACGTGTCGCTGGAACTGATCGGCTTGCCGCTGACCATGCAGCAATCGGTGCGTTCGCTCGCGATCAAGGGCCGCGCCGCGCTGGCCGGCATCACGGAAAAGACGTTCGCCATCGCGCCCTATCACGAGTTGTTGAACAAGGAAGCCGAAATCATCGGGGTATCGGATCATCTCGCGCAGGAACTTCCGCGCCTGATCGAATGGGTGCGCCGGGGAAAAATCGATTTGTCCTCCGTCATCACGCGGGCTGTCCCCTTCGAAGCCGCCGCCGTGAACGAAGCGCTCGACCGCCTGGAAAGTTTCGGCGAGGACGTTCGCATGGTGATTCGCCCCTAGCCAGATTCCGCGTGCCGAGGAAGGCCGCTCCTGCTATAACGGATCTGCGTGAGCGAGGAATCGTCAGATTTTATCGGGTATCTTTCCCATCCAAGTCTTGGCGAAGAGGCCGTGCGGGGGAAAATCTCCTTCTTCAACTGGCGTTTGCGATTTCAAGCCGAGAACGTCACCCGCGAAATTCCGCTGACGCGGGTAAAGATCGAACTGGATTCAGCGGAGGACGAGCAGATTTCGTTTTTCGATCCGAACGATCGGGAGTGGCGCATTTACACCTTTGGCCTCGAAATTCTCAACGAGCGTCCCTTGCGGCAGCAGGTCCACACCCGCAACCAGTTGCGCAAATTTCAATCGAAAGGTGATTTCACCAGAAAACTCAAATTAATCGGCGCCTTCGTGGCGATGTTTGCCGTACTGTGCCTGATCGGGTCATTTGTCATCGGCCTGATGGTTACGGCGCTCGTACATCGTGTGCCGCCTCAGTGGGAGCAATCCATCGGTGAGGATGTCATGAAGGATATCCGGCGCCACGCGACGTTCATCCACGACACGAACTTGCAGGCGACGGTGGAGACGGCCGTCGCGCCGCTGCTCAAAGTTCTGCCAAAGGACGCGCCGAAGTGTAAATTTTACATCATGGACGACCCGATACCGAACGCCTTCGCCCTGCCGGGCGGTTACGTCGTGGTGCACACCGGGCTGTTGAAGCTGACGCGTGAGCCGGAGGAAATCGCCGGCGTGGTGGCGCACGAACTGGCCCACGTCACGCAACGGCACGGTGTGCGCCTCGTGATCACGGCGGCGGGGCCTTTTTTTGTGATGAAGACGTTTTTCGGCGGCGGCGAAGGCATGCTCGGAGCGCTGGGCGCGAGTTCACAAGTGCTGGTGCAACGCGGCTTCTCCCAGGAATTCGAAACCCAGGCCGACGATGTCGGCTGGCAATATCTCGTGGACGCGCACATCGATCCGCGCGGCCTCGCGGGCATGTTGAAGAAACTCGAGGACGCCTATGCCAGCATGGTTGTCATCCGGCCGGACATGGGCGCCTTTAGCAGCCATCCCGCAACGGTGAAGCGCATCGAAAGGCTCGACGCCAAATGGAACAAACTCAAAGACAAATCCGGTTTCATCCACTTCGACGAGCCCCCGCCGCAACCTCGTTGATTTATCCATATACCCCATCCCTCCAATCCAAACACGTCGCCCATGAATCAAGTCGCCATTCGTTTTGCCCTCACCGTTGCCCTCTGCCTGCTGACAATCCCCACCAGGGCGGCAAGCAGTTATAAACTTAGTTCGCCCGATGGCCGTATCGCAGTGTCGATTCAAATGCCAAAGTCCGGCAGCCCGGACCGCCCGAGCTGGTCGGCCACGTTTCGGGGCGAGGCGTTGCTGACCGATTGCCAGTTGGGTTTGCAAACGGCGCGGGCCGGCGAGTTGTTCGCCGGAGTTGCGGTGAAAAAGCAAACGGACCGGTCCGTGAACGAACGCATCGCCGTGCTGCCCGGGGACGGAAAATCAGAAACCGCCACCATCGTTGACGAAACCACTTCCTTTGGTGTCGTCGGAAATCCCACCGCCTACGCGCAATATCTCGAAAATTACAAAACGTCCCACGAACACAACGTGACCAATGTCCCGTGCGCCGCCCTGCGGGCCGCCACGCTGCTGGACCTGCCGCTGACGTTGTCGTGGACCAACGGCACTTGCGCGGCGATCACCGAAGCGGCGTTGCGAAATTATGCCGGGATGGCCTTGATGCGTTCGTCCAACACTGCCGCGTCGACCCAACTCACCTGCAAGCTCTCACCGCGTCCGGAGGGAACTAAAGTGGCCGGCCCGCTACCCTTGAAGACGCCGTGGCGCGTGGTGCTCGTGGGCGACCGCCCCGGCGCATTGCTGGAGTCCGGGACGATTTATTGCCTGAATGAACCTTCGGTCATCAAAGACATTTCCTGGATCAAGCCCGGAAAAATCACTTTCTCGTGG
Source organism: Limisphaerales bacterium (assembly GCA_044223735.1). GTDB lineage: Bacteria > Verrucomicrobiota > Verrucomicrobiia > Limisphaerales > UBA8199 > JBGALR01. The sequence goes on from JBGALR010000049.1 coordinate 43,116, forward strand.
TGGAACGGGGATGTTTACGACGGCGAAATCAAGGAGCCCATTTTGGGATTCGACATGGCGAAACGCTACATCGACTTTTGCGCGTCCAACAACATCCCCACCCACTCGCTCATCGCCACGGAGCGCACCACTTCACCCTGGTATTTCCAATCAAACAAAGGCACCAGGCCCGGGCCCGACACCGACGTCACCCGTCCGCGCGCGGATTTTGATCTGCCGAAAATTCGGGCCTACGCCGAATCCAAAAACATCCGGCTCTGGACCTGGGTGCATCAAGGCGCGCTACGCGGCCGGGTCGAGGAGGCATTCGCGGCTTTCGAAAAAATGGGTTGGAACGGCATGATGGTTGATTTCTTCGACCACGATGACCAGGCCAACGTCGAGTTCGCCGAATCCATACTGCAGGCGGCGGCGCGACATCACATCATGATCCATTTTCATGGCGTGTGGAAGCCCACGGGACTCGAACGCACGTATCCGAACCTCATGAACCACGAAGGCGCGTTGAATCTCGAATACTTGAAATGGAGCAACAAATGCACGCCCGACCATAATCTGCTCATGGCATTCACGCGACTGGTCGCCGGGCCGATGGATTATCACCTCGGCGGATTTCGCGCCGTCACGGCGGCCGAGTTCAAGCCGCAAAACATCGCTCCCACCGTGCTGGGCACCCGCTGCCACCACCTCGCGATGTATGTCTGCTTCGACAACCCCAACCCGATGCTCGCGGACTATCCGGTTGCGTATGAAGGACAGCCCGGCTTCGATTTCCTGAAACTCGTCCCGACTTACTGGGATGAAACCCGCGTGCTTGTCGGCGAGATTGGCGAAGTGCTGGTGACGGCGCGCCGCAAGGGCGATACGTGGTATGTGGGTTGCATGTCGGCCAAACAGCCGCGCGAAGTGGTGATACCGCTTTCCTTCCTGGGCAAGGGAGACTTCACCGCCAATGTCTGGCAGGATGCGACCGATGCCAGTTCCAACCCGAACCACCTGACACGCGTAAACACCAAAGTAACGCACCGGATGCAACTCAAAATTCCCGTCGCAAAAGACGGCGGCTTCGTCGCGCAACTGACACCGTCAAAGAAGTAGTTGTCGGCGGCGCACAGCAGAGAACCCTATCGATAAATGGCAGTGCGGTTGGTCGAGAAATCGTGGGTGTTGACGAGATTCAGGATGCCCGCCGCGATTTTCTTTCCGCCTGGAATACCGGGTTCGATTTCGTTGGCGTAATCCTCGGGCGCATCGCAAATCAACCGCAAGTCCAACACCGGCAGGCCAAGCAGCGCCGCCTCGCGAATGATGCAATCGTTGAAGAAATTCAAAGCTGTGGTGGTCAACCGCTGCGTCATCGGATCGGGAAAGCACGGATCGTAAACGGTGCAGACGGAGAGGGGCTTGTTGCAGGCGAGCAAAGCGCGCAGCATGGACAGGTAATTTTCCCGGAACTCGGCGCGCAATTCCGCCAGTTGATTTACCGCCGCTCCCACTGACGTGGCGCGCTGATGCAGAATATCCGCCTTGCCCAGTCCGTCATTGCCGCCGACGCTCACCACGAGGTGCGTCGCCGTGGCGGGCAGTTGCGGCAGTTGGGAAGCAACATCGGTGGTGACACTGCCATCCACCGCCAGCAACGTCGCCTTCCAGCCCGCCGGCAAAATAGCGCGCAACTGCTGAATGACATCCGGCCCGCCGCCCACGTAAACCGCGTTGTCGAAGATGGAATCGCCCAACAACACGATATGCTTCATGGCGATACAGGACCAAAAAACCTGGACGAGTTCAACGCCGGAGAATCGCCACCCGGCAGGAAATCAATCGTCAGTGGGTTTCCTGTTTACGGCGGTATTCCTCCAATTCCGCGGCGGTCGCCGGAGAAGGCCAGAGGTAATCCTTTCGCTTTCGGCTGGCGACGGACTCATCATTTTTCGCCTGTAACGAGCCGTCCCCACCATCGTCTTTTCCATCCTCGCCAACCGAATAAAGCGCGAAACTTCCGTCGCTGTTGAAACGATATTTAATCGGTTTGCCATCCATGTAATCCGTCGGGATCGCCGCGAGAAATTCGGGCACCAACGCGTCGAGGGCCAACGGCGGCTTGCCATGCTTCAGCGTATAACGCTTGATGGCCACGCCTGAGAGGGCGAGGGAACGCACACTTTGGGTGGCAAGAGCCCGAACGATCATCCGGTTTAAACTGGAAAACCCACGAGGAAGCGGGTATCGAAGGTTGTCGTAGAATCCCTGGTCTGCAGCGGCGAGAGTATGGTCGTCGATTTCTGATTGGACACTTGCCAGCGATTTGTCATTGGCGGCCTTCCGGGCAGTCTCAATCAATGCCTGGATATCCTGAAGCGCACGAAGTTCGCACTGATCAAGCCAGGCAAAGCGCCATATCCGGCAATACACCTGTTTTTGCAGGAAGGTGACAGCCGCTTCGCCTCCCGGCAGCAACTTCAAGTTGCGTTGCCACCAGGGCTGGTCCTCGTCGCTGTCTAGAAACAATTGCATTCCGTAGATATTATCGAATGCGACCTGGTTCGATTGGCGTAAACTCCCGGCGCATACCTCACTGAAGACAAATTCCCCTTCCAGCGCCTGAACCAGGGTGCGGAGAAAATCCTGTCGCGCCCACGCCGCCTGAATCCCGCCCAGTTCGTCATCGCTCCAGCCATCAGCCTGCATGGCCTCCCAAGTGTAGCTCATGGCTATGGCAGTCAGGGCATATCCCACCAAACCGCTGATGGCGGTGCGATCTTCTTCCAACGAGCGGCCCACTTGAATTTCAGCGGTGAGGTTGTCAACCATGTCCCGATGACGTGCATCCTGAAGCGCAAGTTGCATTGCGGCGCCAAGATATTTGCCGAGCGACTTCAATTTTGCCAGATGATGCATCGGAGTATTGGGAGCCAGTGAGAGGTCCACATGATTATCCAACACCGGTTTTTTTAGAAGCTCACGGATGATCCGTAGCGTCGCCGCGCTCGCTTCGAAATCTGCCGCCACGTTGTCCCAATTATTTGTCACCCGCTCCCGGCGCGTCGCGC
>JBGALR010000004.1:0-271206 GCA_044223735.1 Limisphaerales bacterium
AGATGTCCCCGGACCTTGTGCCGCGAATTGTGACGCAACGTGTAAACGCCCTGCAGCCATTTCATGCCATCCACGAGATTGGGTTCGGGGGTCTGGAGCAGCAGGTGATAATGGTTGGCCATCAGGACGTAAGCATGAATACGCCAGCCGGTCTTGGCGCACGCCTCCGCCAGCGCCGAGAGGAATGTTTTGCGGTCGGCGTCATCGGCAAAGATTCTCTTCCCGTGATTGCCCCGCGCCATCACGTGATAAACCGCCCCCGGATACTGAATGCGAATCGGCCTGGCCATGGCGCGCCCAGCTTAGGCAGAACTCGAAACCCGTGTCCAGCGCAAAAGTGTCATAATTCTAGGACCGACCCCTTCACTTGTTTGAAACCCAGACGCTGATCAACTGATTCTCATCGTCATAGGCGAAACTCCGGTTGCCGTCGTTCGTGAGGTTGCCATTGCTGTCGTAGAGGAAAATATTGGTGGCTGGCAGATAAGCGGTGATTGTGTCCGAACTCGTGCGTCCATAACTATCATTCGCCACGGCCGTGAAAGTGTTGTTACCGTTGGCCAGCGTATGGTTGGTGCTGGCAAAAGTATGATCCGCATACAGCGTCGCCGCCGCGGAGTTCACCGTGACGTCGGTCGCTTCGCTAGTGGTGGTGCCCGCCACCGTAAACGTGCCCTTGCGGGTCGCCGTGGTCAATTCGTTCAGACTGTTGACGTTGAAGGTCTGCACCAGGGCGTTGTTCGTGCGCAAATTCAAATTCCCGGCGGCATCATAACCATAGCCAAATTGCTCGTGCCGACGGGGCTCGTTCAGCGCCCAATCCGTGCCCGAGGCCTTAGTCAATTGGCCGATTTTATCGTAGGTGTAGCTGACCGAAGTGGCCGCACTATCGCGCTCGATGATGGTCCGCTGGCCTCCGACGTTATAGCTATAAGATTCGTAGGCAAATACTTCACTGTCGCTCCGCATGCGGGTTTCGGTCACCCGGGCCACAGAATCGTAAGTGAAGGCGTTGACCGCTCCATTCGGCAGCTCAATCGTCTCAGGCAGAAGATGACGAGTCGCGTGGTAGGCGTAGCCGAAGGCCCCCGCGCGGGAGGTGATATTGGTCAACCGCCGCGCGGCATCGTAAGCGTACGATTGCACCCAAGGGGAATCATTTGGCGCCAAAAGGCTCAAGCCGGTGCGCAAGCGATTATTGTACGAGTAGCTCACGGTATCGTCCGTCCACGGCCCATTTTCGCTCAAAAGCTGCCCGACGGCATCAAAACGGTAAGCCGTGCTTCCCACCCGGTCAACCATGTTGGTCAATCGGTTCAGGGAGTCGTACCAAAGGGTAATCGCCGGACTGACTGGATAGCCCAGAGCATTGGTTTCCGCCACTTGCCGACGAAGGCTGTCGTATCCGAAGGCATTGGTGAACCCCATGCGGTCCACGGTCTGGACCAAATCGAGCTTATCATACTTGTATGCAACTGTTCCGCGTGGTCCGAGGCGCTGGTAAGCCGCAAAGATCGTGACAACGGAAAATGTGGGACGAACGCTTTAGGTGGAGGTGTTGCGTACGGAGGCATGGTATCGACGGCTTCTAAAGCAAACGCAGCCAACGTTTTGCGACTTCTCCCATTCGTTCAATCCGCGCCTTTGTGGTTCAACTTTTAAAAAAATATCAGCAATCGCGGAAGGATCGGCAGGGGCGGCTGGATCGTTTCGCGTTTTAGTGGTTTAAATGGGGGTGAATGGCTATTGCATGCCGTCAAGGGAGTCTCGATTCACCGCACGACGCGGTGGTGCGGAGCATTAGCCCATCAATAAACCAACCAACAACCGAAGAAATATGAATATCGATCCGAATCCTGAACCAAACGCCGAGGTCGCGGCGGCGGCTTCTGCGGCGACCATCGTTCCGTCATCCACCGACCACCTGGCCGTCGCTGCGGCGGAGGCAGGCTTTACGGCGGCGACGACCGCCCTCGTATCCGGGGAAGCTACGGCGATGAAATGCCTCTCACCGGAAAAAATCGCGGCGAACCGGCGCAACGCCCAACGCTCCACCGGCCCGAAGACGGCGCGTGGCAAGGCGGCTTCGCGGCTGAATGCGTTGAAGCACCGGGCGCTCGCGCAGTCGGTGCTGGTGCGGGGCCGAATGATGAATGAATCGCCGCAGGAGTTCAAAGAGTTGTGCCAGGAGTATTATACGAACCTGGCGCCGGTGGGGCCGCTGGAGCAGATGCTGGTGGACCAAATCGTGCAGGCGGCCTGGCGGTTGCGCCGGGCCCGCACGGCGGAATCGGGCGAGATCACGTTGAGCGTGGATGGCGGCTGGGCCCGGCGGATGCGGTCCAACCCGTTGCTGCCCCTGCTGGCCATGCCGCAGGGAGCGTTTGGGGAGGGCTTGGTGGAGCGCTTAAAGCAGTCGGTGCTGGGCTGCGAGTATTTGCGGGCGTGCCTGGAGAAGTTGGGCGAATGCGTCGCCGCCGATGGCGAATTGACGGAGGCAGGACTGGATTCGTTTAAAAAACGGTTGCGCGATACCCCGGACGCGATGATCGAAAAACTGGGGCAGTTCCGGGCCTGGTTGCTGGCGAATCCGGAAGCGCTCGACCCGGAGACGCTGCGGGCCCGGCATCGGACGGAGGTATTGCAATTCCTGGAGACTGCCATCGACGAGGTCAAATGCGAGAGCGCCAACCGTGCGCGCGAGGAAGAAGTCGAGGAGCGGGCGAGGCAATCGGCGGCGGTGCTGCCCAAAGGAGAGGCTATCGACCGCGTTTTGCGGTATGAGAAGGCGCTGGAGAATCAACTGTTCCGCGCGATGAACCAGTTGGAGCGCTGGCAACGTCGCCGGGAAGGCGGCGAAGTGCCAGCGCCGCTGACGATGGAACTCTCAGCGTAATTGTAAATTTTACCAAACGAACCCAACTCTGAAAATTCGTAACCAGCACAAGCACAACATGATGGGAATATTTCGTTGATTAAGATTTTAGAAAACGAACCCAACTTTCCGGCTCGCAGGACGAAGCGCATCGCAGGAAATGCCAGGGCATTCGCGGCCGGGGATTTCCTGCGCGGCGCGGATTATTGGCGCTGGATCCGGTAGAATTGTTGCGTGCCGCTGCCTGCCCGCGTCGCGCGAAACAAGCCGGGGCCTTGCTGGGTGATGGTGGCGCTCACGGTGCCATACGTGCCGCCCGCCGCGCCCGCGCTTTGCAATGCGAACGATGCTGTCGTGTCGGTCGGCGCGCCGGTGAAATCGATCTGCACGTTGCCACCCATCAACTGGATGCCAAGGATGGTGGTCGAGGACGGCACCGTGAGCGTTTCCACCGTCACATTGTCCACCAAACCGAACTCGACGCTCGGGTCGGTGGTGATGCTGGAGAACCAGTCGTGATAGCCGACGAACACATTGGAGTTCATGGTGACCGCGGAGATATCGACGGTGGCCACGCGGCGGCCGTCGATGTCCCACGTGACATTCGTGCCCTGCCTGGTGATGACCCAATGATGCCACGACATGCCGAGCGTGCCGACGGCAGTCGTGCCGGACTGCGTGGAATGCGCCGACAACTGCGACGCCGGAGCCGCGACCCCGCCCCACAGGCTGTAGTAGGGATTGCTGTTGCCGCGGGCGGTTGCGCCGGTGCCCGCCGCATAATCGCCGGTGCTTTCGTCCTGGATTACCGGCCCCACAAAAACCACATAGTCGGCCGGGCCGGGATTGCCGTCGGTCACGTCGCCATCGCCATCCGCGGTGAACCAGACGCCATCGGAGTTGCCAGCCGGCCAGACCGCCTGCGTGCCCGTGGTGCCCACGCCGCCGCTGCCGTGCTGGGTGGAACCAACGCCGCCGACACCGAGTGGTCCGAGAAAATTGAGCCACATGTCGAAACGCAAACGGTAGTCACCGGTGAACGTGCGATTAGCCGGCGAGGCGCTGAGGCCGTTGATGAAACCGAACGATTCGTTCACGCGGAATTTCAAGCCGCGCGTCGGGGTGAATACTCCCTTGGACGACGGCGCTTCGGGAATGCCATCGGCGCTGTAGTTGTAGCCAAACGTGGCAAAGGTATCCGCGCCGCTGTCGTCACGGTTGACCACCCAGTTCGTCGCGGTGGAGGCGGCATCGAAAGCGTCCAGAAACAGCGTCGTCGCGGGCGGCAGATCGTCATCGATGATGAACGCCGTGGCACTGGCAGGCGGGCCAATGGTGTAGCCGGCGCCGGAGGCGAGCGTCACGAGGGCGGTCTCGGTGCCCTCATAAATTTGATCGTTGATGGGCGAGATGCTGAAGTTGGTGGAGACGGCGTTGGTCGGAATGACCACTGTGGCGGGCCCGGTGAAATCCGCGCCCGGCGTCGCGGTGCCGCCGGTGTAATTCAGATTCACCGTCACCGCCGGATTGAGCGTTCCTTTGCGCGTGAGTTGGAAGATGGCTTTGCTGCCGGCAAACGACTCGAGGAGGTTGGATTGCACCACGCTGATGGCGATTTCCGGGGTGTCGTTGTCCAGAATGGAAATGGTGGCGGCGGTCGGCGCGACGATGCCGTAGTTGGTGCTGGAGTTGAGCGTGAGCGTGACCGTTTCGGTCAGCTCCGCAATCGCGTCGTCGATAACGGCGAGCGCGACGTTCGTGGCGACGGTGTTGGCGGCGAACGTCACCGCACCGGAAAGCGTCGCGTAATCGACGCCATTGGTCGCAGTGCCGGAGAGGGAATAATTGACGGTCAGCGCCTGGTTGGTGTTGCTGGTGCGCGTGAGGCGGAAGAAGGCATTGGTCGGCGCGCCTTCGACGGTCGAAGCCGCCGAGGCGGTCACCGAAACCAGCGCCGGAGGCGTGATGACTTGAAACGTGCCGTCGGAACGCGTCGTGGCGAGACTGAAGCCGCCGGGCGACCAGACGCGCATCTTTTCAGTGGAGTTGTTGGCGACGTAAAGGTTGCCGGCGGCATCCCAGCTCACTTCGCGCCCCGTGCTCTGCGAGGTGGAGGTGCTGAAGGTGAGCAGGAGATTGGTGCGGCTCAGGTCGGGAATGCCGTTGGTCAAACCGACGAGCCAGGTTTGCAGATCGTTGCGGATCAATGCCAGCGTCCGGCCATCGGGCGACACTTTCAACGCCCGCACGCCCGGCGAAAGGCCGGCGAACAAATCGGTTCCCGACGGGGAATTGGAACGCGAGTTCCACAACACGGTTGTGCCGGCGGCGTCCCACACCCGCACGGCGCCGATGTCGCTCACAGTGCGATATTGCACGGTGTAGAGCTTGCCGTCGGGTCCGATGTCGAGATCGGATTGGACTTCATTGGTGGTCGAACCCACCTGTCCCAATTCAACCGGCGCGGCGTTATACGGCAGCGGACCGGCGCCAATATTCCAGCGGAGGATGCGGTTGTATCCATTGGGCCACTGGCCATCGATTGCCCACACGACCAGGTTGCCGTTCGCCAGCGAACCTCTTGCGATTGGCGAGCTGTCGCACGTGGTATGCACCGCGGTATTGGCTCCGCTGCCGATGCCATCGAGCACGTTGGTGCCCGAAGTCACATCCGCATCGGTGCGATACAAAGCGCCCGCCGCCGAGAAGTCCGCGATGTAGAGATTGTTATCCTCGCCGAGTTCGATGCGATAGGGGCTCGTCGAAGTGCCGGACGCGAAGGAAATGCCGCCGGTGCGTTCGGTGCCGCCCTGCCCCAGCGCGTCGGACTGGTCGGCGTTCAGCAGGTAGATGCCGCGCCCGGTGGCGCGATTGCTGGCGGTCGGAGCGGCCGTCGTGGTGCCGGGATCGGTGGTGGCCACATAGATGCGGCCGAAGAGCGCGAGGTTCGCCGGGTTTTGGTTCACCGCGATACCGCGCGGCGCGTAAAAGCGAATGAGCGGATTATTGTCGTCGCTGATCTGCGTCCAGGTCTGCGGCACGGTTTTGGTGACTTGAATTTCGTAGGACGTCGCCGCGCCGAGACTGAATGTGTGCGCACCACTGGTCAGCGCACCGAGAAAATTCGTGCTCGCGCCGCCGTTGAAAACGACCTTCACGTCATCGGCGGCTTCGTTGAGGATGAACGACACCGTGCCGGCGTTGTTCGAAATGCCCGAGGCATACGGCACTGCGGCGCAAGGTCGCGCCAATGCGACCACCGCGCCCGCGACGAGGGCGAGCGCCGTCGTCCGCAGGAACCCTGTTTTAAAAACGTCACCTTGAATCCGGGAAAGTTTCCCGCCCGCCTGTTTGCCAATGCACTGTGTCATAATATGTAAACGCCTTGAGCGCGTGGTTCCTTTCGCCGCCGGGTGGATTGCCTCAATTCACCTGCACGATGCGGTAAAACCGTCGCGCATCCGGCCCGGGGGAATTGGTAATCGACAGCGAATTGCCCGAGGCCAAAATCGGGCCGCCGATATCGGTCCACGACGGTTGCTCAATATCCGCCTTGAACTGGAGGCGATAGGATTTGCCCGGGAACGTTGGCCACGAAAGGACAACGTCGTCGTTCTGTCGGCTGATCCCCGCAAAGCTGGGCGGCGGCACGACCACCACCTTGAAGGAATTGGTGTCGCCCAACGCCGGAGACCCGTTGTCGAGGACACGGATCGTGAAAGTATTGGTTGTGAATACTGTCGCGGTCGGCGCGAGCCAGGTGAACACTCCATTCGTGGGATCGATCTGCGCTCCAACCGGCGCGCCCGGATCGAGACTGTAGGTCAGCAGATTGGCCGGAAGATCCGGGTCGCTCGCAACGTTGGTGACGGTCAGCACCGCGCCGGCATTAACGATTCTATCGGTCACCGGAGTCAGGGTCGGTGCGGCATTCACTTCGTTCACCGTGATGGTGAACGTCCTCGCGTCGCTCATCGGCGGCGTGCCGTTATCCGTCGCGCGAATGGTCACCGAATAAACGCCCGGCCCCTGGTCTTCGGCTGGCGTCCACGCGAACAGGCCGTTGGTGGAGTTGATCGCGGCGCCCGCCGGCGCGCCCGGATCGAGACTGAACGTCACGAGGTTCGGCTGAAACAAAGTCATGTTGTCCAGCCACACGCGGTATTCACCCGAACCGTCATTGGGAACAAACGCCAGGTGTTCGAGCACGCCCTTGCCGGTGGTGGATTCGAGCATGCCATTTCCCGTGAACGCGCGCACGGGCTCGGTCGCGAGATTGAACGAGACGTTTTGCCAGGAGCGAATATCGATGGTATGCGTCGGCACCGGCTGGCCATTGATGACATTGGTGACGCCGACAAATTCGATGGGGCCGCTCGAGCCGCCATCCTGCGCGGGCTCGGCGCCGGTGTTCGTCTCGCGGATGCCGAGGGCCACCTTGAGCGAGCGGTCGGTGAAAACATCAAAGCGCAACACCTGGCCAAAGCCCACCGTCGGGTTCGGAATGTTGGTGGTGTCCTGCGTGCTCAATCGCATCCAGCGATTGCTGACGCCGCTGGCGAAACTCCAGTCCAACAACAAGGTTCGGCGCGAGAAACCGTTTCCAATGGGAAAGAAGGCGGTGACCGACGACAGGTTCGGGCTGGAATCGAGCGAACCGATGGTGGTGAGCGTGAAGCGCGGCGAATGAAACAGCACGGAGCCGTTGGCGGTCCCGTCATCGAAATCCTCGAAGCTGCCGATGACCCAGGTGCGGCCGGCGCTGAAGTCCACCGCGGTGGCAGTGAACGAGAGCGGGCTGCCTTCGTTCACGGATTTGTCGCTGATGCCTCCAAGGTTGGGCGGCGTGTTGCTCGTGGTGGCCCAGCGCACATTGCAGTAGGGCGATTCGTTCACGCTATTGAATGCTTTCACGCGAAAGAAGAACGTGCTGTTCGCCAGCAGGTTGGTGCTCGAGTACGACGTGGAATTGGCGGGCAGAATCGCAATCAGCGTCCACGGGCCGGTGATGTAACTCGCGCGCTCGACCTGGTAGGAAGTTTCGAGGCCGGTGTTGTCGATCCAGTTCAAATTGATCTGGCTCGAGGAAACCGGAGTGGCGACCAGGCTGCTCGGGGAGTTGAGATCGGACCCCTGGCAGCTCGTCGTCGGGCTCCCGCCGGTTTGATAAACCCAGAAGCTGGTCGGCCCGCCGCACGTGCCCGCATAAGGATCGTCCGCGACATAACTGCCGCTGCTGAGGACGCGCGGTTCAAAATGAAGATGCAGGCCGGTGGCGTTGCCGGAATTGCCGATGCCGCCAATTTTGTCGCCGCACGAAACCGAGGAGCCGTCGGATTTCCCCGTGACGGTGCCGAGATTCATGTGGAGATAATGCGTCCGCTGCGGTGTCGAGGAATGCGCGAGCACAACGTGATTGCCCGCGCCGCCGCCGTCGGTGCTGCCGCCAAAGCCATCGCCGTAGCCATCGATCGCGGTCACAATCGTGCCGCTGGCGGCGGCGTAGATCGGCGTATTGCGGGAGGCGTTCGCGCCCGTGTAATCGGTGCCGGAATGACCGTCGTAGGTTTGGGTGCCGCATTTCCAATCCGACAGGCCGGAGCTGGAATCGTGATCCATGTAAAAGTGGATCGAGGTGTCGTTGTCCAGGGGCAACCGCAACAAGACTGCGGGCGCGGGTGCGGCCAGCAGCATCGCCACTGCCGCCAGGGAAACGCGACGTATCATGAGATGGGTGGCGTTCATGGAAGTGTTTGCACCGCCGGTTCCCCGCCGTCGCTTTCTGGTTTCAAGAAGGCAAAGGTCCGGCCGTCCTCCAGCCATTGCGGCGTAAGGCCATTTGCCAGTTTCAAGGCCCGCCGCAGCCTGCCCTGCTCGTCGAACTGCAAACCCCAAATCTGTTGGGTATCACCGCTCTTGAAATCGTATAGAAACCATTGTCCATCCGCCGACCACGTGGTGGTTTGGTAGGGCGTGGGCACAAATTTTTCATCCACCCGCCGTGAACCCAAATTTGTTATTTGCGCCGGCTGCCCGCCGGAGGCGTCCATTTTCCAAAATGATGCCAGCCCGGTCCGTCCGCCGCTCACGAAGAGAATCCATCTGCCCGACGGATGAAACTCCGGGCGCACATCATCGAAGCTGCCATCCGTCAGCAACTCCACCTGTCCCGTGGCGACATCCATCTTTGCCAGATGCAATGTCTCCGGCAGGTGGGCATTGTGCCCTTCCGGAATTTTCTCGAATACGATGGAGCGGCCGTCCCGCCGCCAACTGGGGTTGTACGCGCGTTCCACTCCGGCCAGCTTGCGGCCGTTCAAATCCTCAACTTTCAACTCGCAATCGGTTGTGGTGTAGGCCAGCCCGGCGCCATCGGGGGAAAACTTCGCCCGATAAACGCTCGGGTGAACCAATCGCTCCGCGCCCGATTCATTGCGCAACCAGAAATCATAACCCGAAGGAACATCCGTGCCGGCCACATACTTATTGTCGCGTTGCTTGCTGACGAGGAAGCGGTTCGTCGTCGCCGTCCGTTTCCAATCGAACAGCCGAATGAGTGGCTGCGGAGCGCCTGCGCTTTTTGCCAGCATGTTTTGCGGGGCGGCAAGCGCGCGCGTTTCCTTGCCGTCGAAAGCCGTGAGGCCGTTTTGGTTCAGGAAAAAGACCTCCGCGCGGGCGCTGATCGCCATGCAGAAAAGCATCGCCGCAACGCCTGGCGCGCGACGCGAGAAAACCGGGTTCGACTTACCTTTCATACAAAATCACAAGGTCAGATCACTTTCGAATGATGAAAACGATTTTATTTATCCGCTTCGAGCCCGGCGATCACATTCCGCGCCACGGTCGCGATGATTTCCTTTTCCGTGGGATGATCAGTGGTGAACGTGACGAGCACAAACCGCCTTCCGTCCGGAAGCATCACATAAGCCGCATCGTGCCGGGTGTCACTCGTCCATCCTGCTTTCGACCACAGCTTGGAACCGGGCGGGAGTGCGAGCCCGGTGAAACCGCGCGCCTGGCCGTTCAACGAGGTGCGTTTGTTGAACGGATCACGCGAGAGCAACTCCAGCATTTGCGCGCAACGATTGGTGCTGACCGCGCGGCCGGTGGCAATTTCAGCGAGCAGGCGCGCCGTGGCATCCGTCGTGAGCAGGTTCCGATGGTTGGGCGCGTGCGCCTTCACCGATTGCATTTCACGGCCGTAGGGGCCTTCACTCCACGGCTTGCGGTTTACATTGATGTTGGTGTAGCCGAGCGAAACGAAGTAGCGGTTCACCACATTGCGCCGCTCATACCACTTTTCCAATTCCGCCGGCGACAGTTCGGGGCCGCTGGTGGTTTCGGTCAGCGAATCCACGATGTAGCCGGTGGCCTCGTTGTGGGAATCCACGATCATGTCGTGCATGCCCCGGCGCAACTCCTCCGAATCCTTCAGCTTGCCGTCCTCCAGCCAGCGATGGACGGCGACCAGGTAAAACAGTTTCACCACGCTGGCAGGATAGATCGGTTCGCCGCCCCGATAACTGCCCTCCAGCAGTTTGTCCGGATTCTTCAGGTCGATGAGCGTGACGGCGATCTGGTTGGTCGTCAGCTTCTTGTCGGCGAATTTCGAAACCGCCTGCTGCACGGCGCCATCCACCAGCTTTTGCAACGCGGGGGATTGCGTGATTGTCTGTCCGTTGATTTCCGCTCCCAATGCGGTTCCGAAAAGAAGGCACGCCACACCGGTGGACAAAAGCGGGAGTCGGTTGGAGAAAATCATCGCGAATCATTCACCAACCGGCGGCACACGCGCCAGATAAAACCGGCGTCACTGATGCCGGCGCGAAACTGCGGCGACCCACCGCGCAGCTCCCGCCGGCATCGTTTTGCGGCCGGATTATTCCGACCAGCCAGGCAACGAGACCGTCGTCTGGTAGTTCGAGTAATTATACAGCGCATTGCGCTTCGGTTTGTAGAGGCGTCCCGTTTTCGGATTGTCGCTCTGCGTGTAAACCCACATTTCGGAGGGATTCCACACCACGATTTCGTCCCGGCAATCACCGGTCAAATCCAGCACGGCGGTGCACATGTCGGGATGGCCGTCCGCCGGGAAATTCATCACCCGGCGTCCCCACCCGTCATACACGCCGCCATCTTCCACGTTGGGAGACAGCACCCAGTATTCGGGCAGCTTGCCGGTCCAGTTGAGCGGGAAGCACATGCTGCCGTGATGACACGGCTCGAACTCGTTGAACAAATTGCCGTTGGCGTCGTAGAAATGAACGATACCCTGGTTGCCCCAGAAATTGATGGAGAGCGTTTCCAGCCCCGGCATGTCCGGGCGGAAGTCCGCCACCACCGGGTTCTGACAATGACCCAGGTGAAGGTGGTTGAGGATCTTGCCGTCGAGCGAAACGGAGAGCATGCCTTCGTCGCTCGACGCCATCAACTCGCGCGGCGGCGTGTCGGTGCCGGGCAGGAACTTCACCACGGCCACACCGTCGGCGTGATCCTTGATTTCCTTGTCCAGCGTCCAGCGTTGTTTGCCGTCGGGTCCGTAGCAGGAGTAGCCGATGAAAAGTTCGTCCTTGCCGTCGTGATCCACGTCGAACGCAAACGGATAATGTCCCGTTACGCATTGTCCCTGCCACATCGGCTCCAGTTTGTCGTTCAACACCCAGAAGCTCTGATAGCGATCCTTGAGGACCATGTCTCCGGCGCGGCCAAGCCCGCGAAAATCGCAGAAATACATCGCGTCACCCAGAATGCGTGGAAACTTGTTGTACGGCGGTTTGGTGTTCGCCGGCATCAACGGGGTCGGCGCCTTGTATTTGGTCTTTCCGGTTTTGCCGTCCGCCACGATGATCTGCATGTCTTTGCAGTAGATGACCTCGTTGTGGCCGTCGCCATCGATGTCATGGATTTGGAAGGCCACATCGTCCGTCAGATTATCCTTCCACGAGTCCGCCTCGCCGATCTGCCAGAGCATTTTGCCGTCGAAGGTCATGGCCGTCAGGCAGCTAATCTCACTGTTGCAATCCTTGGGGCCGTGATGCACGACCTGGCCAAAAAGCACGTCAATCTTGCCATCGCCATCGAGGTCGCCGAAGCGCACGTTGCGACCCACGCCGAAGCCATCAATGTCGATCTTCTTCCAAAGCACCATCTTGGGATTGGCGGCTTCCAGTTCCTTTTCCTCCGCTTTGACTTTTGCCCGCGCCGCGGCGACGCGGGTGGCTTCGGCCGGCGAGACGGTGACCTTCGCCATGTCGAATCGCGCCGGCATGTCCGAGGTCAATCCGATCTTGCCCATGGGATAGGTTTGGTCGTCCACGTTCGCCACGACTTTGCCGTTCAGTTTGCACTCGATGTGCGGCCCGGCGACGGTGACTTCCGCCGTCAATTCCTCACCCGGCTTCCAGCTGAAATCCTGCGAGGCCAGGATTTTTTCGTAGGGCTTGTGAAATTCAACTTCGTTCTGGATCATTTTCAGCACGGCTTTCGAGCCTTCCACGCCGAAGAAATAATTGCAGCGATTGTCCTTGTAGCGAAACACCACGCCACTGCGTCCCTTGTCCGTCTCCGGCGTAAATTTGGCGGTCAGCGTGTAATCAGCCCACAAATCCTCGCCGCCGACAATCATCGGATGCGTATGGGCCATCTTGTTCTCGTAGGTCTGCAGCATCACCGGCTGGCCGTCGTGCTTGGCGACCCGCCACGCCAGTTGCGACGCCGGCGAGGAGACAAAAGTGGCCACCGACCATGGACCTTTGGCCGCCACTTCGGGCAGATAATGATATTCCGTGTGCGCACCCACCACGCCGGTCAGCGCTCCGGTGCGAAGCTTGTCGAACTCGTCGGTGAAAACCACGACGGAGTTGTTATTGGCGGCGGGCTCCGCCGCGGGCGCGGAAGCCAGCGAAAGAACCGCCAGGGCGGAACAAAGAAGTGTTTTGCTCATGAGTAAAAACAAGTTTGTGTCGCCCTCCGCACAGCGACTAGAAAGAAACCATTCCAGACTTGGACGATACTCTCTTTTTGCGCGGTTTTTCGCATTAATGTTGAGTCAAGCAATTGAGACTTTCATTCTTGGGTCTGACATGCCGCGACCGCCACGAACCCGACGCGATTTTCTGCAAGGCGTCGCCACGGCAGGCTCGGCCGCGCTGCTGGGCGGCGGCGGCTTGCTGGGTTGCGCCTCGCCAAATTCCTCCGGGAAGACCGGGCGCGTCGTGCACGTGCGCCTGCAGGAAAGCGAGCAGGCATTTGCCAACCCGCTCAAGGGTTTTCGCACGGATCTCCCCAGCGACGGCGGCGACGGCACCGGCCTGAAGAACCCGCTGATTTCCCTCACGCGACATTACATTCGCTGGAACCAGATCGAGGATTCCGCCGACGATCCGGTGGATAAGATTCTGGAGTTCTGCAATCCGCGCTGGGCCGGATTGGAACAGAAAAACATCAAAGTCATCCCGCGCGTTTACTTGTATTGGCCGGAGAAATATTACTGGCCGCGTGATCTCAAAGCGGGCGACTACACGAGCACCGCCTTTCTGGAACGCACCGCGAAGTTCATCCATAAGATCGCTGAGGCGTGGGACAACGACAGCCGCGTGGCCTATGTGGAGACGGGCATCGTGGGTCCCTGCGGCGAACAGTGGGGACCCAAGCCCTCGCCGGAATTGCGCAAGGTGATGGGGGATGCCTACACCGCTGCGTTCCGCCACACGCTCTGCATGATTCGATATCCCTGGGAATGGCCGGATTATCAGTTCGGCGTTTTTTGGGATTCATGGGGCACGCACAAGGACACCGACCACATGTTGCAAGCCCTGGACTCAGCGGAATGGTCCGGTTCGTGGAAGACCCGTGTTCGCGGTGGCGAAATCTCCTACGGTTTCGGCGATCCGCCCGGAGTTGAACCGACCGACACCCTGACGAGCATCCGGCATGTGGAGTGGGTCGAATGCCTGGCGCGCCGTTACCATTCAAATCATTTGGGTTGGGTTTCCGAATACGACTGGCGGCGCCCTGAAGCGAGAGCGAACGGCGAACGGCTGCAGAAGACGTTTGGATATCGCTTCGTTTTGGGAGAAGCGACCTATCCCAAATCCGTCATGCCCGGAGAGACGTTGGACGTCACGTTCACCGTGAAAAATACCGGCTCGACTCCGTTCTACTATCAGTGGCCCGTGGCGGTTTCCTTGATGGATGAGCAAACGAGGCGGGTTGTGTGGCAGGCCGAATTTCAAAACCTGGATATTCGCCAATGGCTGCCGGGTGATCGCTGGCAGCAGTTCGCGTACTGGAACAGCGAGCTATATCGGTACGTGCTCGACAGCCAGCCCGCTCGCTACCAGGTGCCGGCGGAAACTCATCGCGTTACCGGCAGTTTTATATTGCCCGCGAATTTGCGGCGGGGAAACCATGTCCTTGCATTGTCAGTCCTCGATCCGGCCGGTCATGTTCCCGCCTGCCGGTTTGCCAACATCAATTACTTCACGGGTGGATACCATCCCCTCGGCCGCATCGGCATCGGAGTCGCGGTGAACAATCCCGAACTCGCTCCGTCCCTTTTCGACAATCCCGCCCACGATACCTCTCTCGGCTACAGTCTCGCTAAAAATGGATAAACTCAAACTCGCATCATGAACTCACTCCTACCCCGACTCACCCTCCGGACGGCAACGCTGGCCATCGCGCTTGCCACCCTGCTAAATCCCGTGTCCAGCGCCCTCGCGGAGAAGCCGCTTGCGCTGCACCCGGACAATCCGCACTATTTTCTCTTTCGCGGCAAACCGACCATTTTGATCACCTCCGGTGAACACTACGGCGCGGTATTGAATCTCGATTTCGATTATGTGCCGTACCTCAAGGAGCTTCAGTCGCACGAATTGAATCACACCCGCACCTTCGCGGGCACCTACCGTGAAATTCCGTCGTCGTTTGGCATCACCGAAAATACTCTGGCGCCCAAGCCCGGCCGCTACATTGCGCCCTGGGCGCGCAGTGATGTGCCCGGCTGCGCCGATGGCGGCAACAAATTCGACCTGACGAAGTGGGATGAGGCTTACTTCAAAAGGCTCAAGGATTTTCTCTCGCAGGCCTCGAAACGAGGCGTCGTGGTCGAGATGAATTTGTTCTGTCCTTTCTACGAGGAGGCATTGTGGGAACTGGATCCGATGAATGATCGCAACAACATCAACGGCGTCGGCAAATGCACCAAGACCCAGGTTTACGATCTCTCCCACCCGGACGTGACCGCCGTGCAGAATGCCGTCACCGCCAAAATCGTCGAAACGTTGAAGGACTTCGACAACCTCTACTACGAAATCTGCAACGAGCCCTGGTTCGGCAATGTGACGACCCAATGGCAGGCGGAAATTGCCGCCACCATCGTAAAGACCGAATCCGCGTATCCGGCGCGGCATCTCATCTCGCAAAATATTTTGAAGCAGAAAATCACCAACCCGAATCCGGCGGTGTCCATCTACAATTTCCACTACGCCGCGCCGCCCGAGGTCATCGGCTTGAACTACGGCCTCAATCTCGCGCTCGGCGACAACGAAACCGGTTTCCGCGGCAAGGAGAACGTCTGCTATCGCACGGAAGCCTGGGATTGTTTCATTGCGGGCGGGGCGCTCTACAGCAGTCTCGACTATTCCTTCACCGCCAGCCATCCCTCCGGGACGTTGTTGCAATATGATTCGCCCGGTGGCGGCAATGTCGAACTTCGCAAACAGCTTCGCATCGTCCGGAATTTCATGGACGACCTCGACTTCGTGCGGATGTCGCCGATGGATTCACTGATCAAGGGCGGCATCCCGACCGGCTTGATGACCGGGCGCGCGTTGGTGGAAAAAGGCAAAACCTATGCGATCTACGTGCGTCATCGCACGAACGCGGATCGGTTTCATGCGCGGTGGACGGGATCATTGGTCTGGCCGACCAATGGAGCCGTCACTTTGCATCTGACGAGCGCGCAAGGCGCGCGCCTGTGGCTGGATGATAAACTCGTGGTCGACAATTCCAAAACCCACGAGAAAAAGGAAGACACCGCCGAGGTATCTTTTCCCGCCGGCACAAAAGTCCCGGTCCGCCTCGAACTTTATCAGGGTCGCGTCGGTTCCGTCCTGCAAATGTCGTGGACAACACCGGGAGGCAAAAAGGAAGTGATCCCGACCTCACAATTCATCCCCGCCGGCGGCGAGGGCCAGGGGCTTAAAGCGGATTATTACGACGATCGCTCCATGAAAAATCTTGTCATCACGCGCAACGACAGCGTCATCGATTTCGATTGGACGAAGAATGATCCCTTCATGGACAACAAGCCGGCTCCCTCCGTTAATTTGACCCTGGATTTGCCAGCCGGCAGCTACCGCGCATCGTGGGTGGACACCATGACCGGCAAGATTGCCAAAAAGGAAAACTTCAAACACGCGGGCGGCCACGCCACGCTGGCATCGCCCGACTTCGCGGAAGACATCGCGTTGAAAATCACAGTGCGCTGAAGCGCGGCCCCCTCAACACGAACCTTGCCACGCCCGCGCTCAAGCGCGCCGGGCGTGGCGAGGCGTTGTAGCGCGGGCGGCTTTTGGCCGCGAGTGGGATCCGCTTGCGGCATCGCTGCCGGAAATACCCGCCGGCAAATTCAGATACTGGCGCGCATTGGAGTAGGCTATGTTCCGAATCATCGTGCCGAGCAGCACATCGTCATTCGGCAGTTCGCCACTATCGACTTCGCGCCCGATCAGGTCGCACAACACGCGCCGAAAATATTCGTGACGCGGATACGACATGAACGATCGCGAATCGGTAACCATGCCGATAAATCGCGACAGGAGCCCAAGATTGGAGAGCGCGTTCAACTGCCATTGGATGCCTTCCTTCTGGTCGAGAAACCACCAGCCGGAACCGAGTTGCAGTTTGCCCGGAATTGTTCCGTCCTGGAAATTGCCGAGCATCGTCGCGAAGACATAATTGTCGGCCGGATTCAGGTTGTAGAGAATCGTCTTGGGCAGCGCCTGCTCCTGGTCGAGCCGGTCCAGATATCGCGCCAGCGCCGAGGCTTGCGGAAAATCGCCGATGGAATCGAAACCCGTGTCGGGCCCGAGTTCGCGCAGCAGGCGCGTGTTATTATTGCGCAGCGCGCCGAGATGCAACTGGCTCGTCCAGCCGCGCCGCGCATAGAGGTGGCCCAAAAACAACATGAGAAAGGACGAAAACTGCGACGCCTCCTGCGGCGAGGCGGCCTTGCCCTTGCGCGCCCGGGCAAAAATTGCCGCCGCGGTTTTCCCGGAACAAAAATCCGCGTCGCAGTGATTCAACCCATGGTCGGATAAACGGCAACCTTGCGCGTGAAAGTAATCATGCCGCTGCTGCAACGCTTCCAGCAAATCGTCGAGACCGACGATATCCACCTGCGCCGCCGACTCCAGACGCTTCAACCAGGCATTCAAGGCTGCGGGCTGATGGACCATCATCGCCCTGTCCGGCCGGAACGCCGGCAGTACGCACGTGGCAAGACCTGACTCGGCGATCGCCTGGTGATGACTCAAGTCGTCCGCCGGATCGTCGGTGGTGCAAAGCGCATCTACATTGAAGCGACGGAAAATTCCGTGGACCGTCAGGTCGGTGCCGGCGAGCTGCTCATTCGCCCGCTTCCAGATGCGGGCAGCGCTCTTTTCGTCCAGCAATTCGTCGATTCCGAAATAGCGCTTCAACTCGAGATGCGTCCAATGATACAGCGGGTTGCGGAGCGTATGCGGCACGGTGGCCGCCCACGCTTTGAATTTCTCGAAGGGCTCCGCCTTTCCCGTGCAGAAGCGTTCATCCACGCCGTTGGTCCGCATCGCGCGCCATTTGTAGTGATCGCCTTCCAGCCAGATTTCCCAAAGGTCGGCAAACTGCCGGTTCTCCGCGATATCGCGCGGCGGCAGATGGCAGTGATAATCGAGAATCGGCTCCGCCTCGGCGTAGTCATGATACAGCCGGCGGGCCGTCCGCGTTTGCAGCAGAAAATCGTCGTGAATGAATTTCGTGTCCATATCACTTTCCTCCGCTCACTTTAAGAATCGCTTCGCCCGCGCCGAAGTTGTTTGCCTCCGCCACCAACTGCGCTGCGCTGCTTTCCAAAATGCGCACAAAGGCCCCTCCGCCCGGCCCGCGGGAACATCCGTGCACATACACGTTTTTCACGTCATGCAAATCCACCACCGGATTTTTCGCGTCCTTGCTGCGGGTCCCAAAGCCGCTCAGTTCGAGACCTTCGGTTTTGTCGGCGGTGAGTGCGGAACCTTTTTCCGCCGTGATGAGGACGTTCTGGAAACTCACGTTTCTGGCATCCTTGATTTTGATGCCAGTTTCGGTTGTGAGTTGCACGTCCACGAAGGAAATGTCCTCCAACGGCATTTCCACGAGACCCGTCAGTTCCGGCGCCATTTTGGCATCGCCGGTGAGGCCGTTGAAATGGATGTTGCGAAACACCGGAGTGCGCGCGCTCGGTGTCTCCGGCTCGCTCTTCTCGTAGAAGGTGGTGAGCACGACTGCTTCGCGGAGAATCCCGCGCATGACGATATTGCTCACCCGCACGTCTTCGATGATCCCGCCGCGACCCCGCGCCGATTTGATGCGAATGCCGCGGTCGGTACCGACAAAGACGCAATTGGCGATCGTTATGTTTTTGACGCCGCCCGACATTTCGCTGCCGATCACCACGCCCCCGTGCCCGCGCTGCATGGTACAGTTGCTGATGGTGTAATCTTCAGCGGGACGGCCCACGCGCCGTCCGTCGGCATCGCGACCTGACTTGATGGTGATGCAGTCGTCTCCGACGCTGATATCGCAGTTTGAAATATGGACCTTGCGGCACGAATCGGGATTGATGCCATCCGTGTTGGGCGAGTCATCCGGGTTGCGAACGGTGACGGCCTGTACGGTAACGTTCTCGCAATAAAGCGGGGTTACCGTCCAGAACGGAGAATTGATCACCGTCACTCCCTCGATCAGCACGTTCGTGCAATTGTAGGGCTGAATGAAGGGCGGCCGCATGAACCCGGTCTGCAGCGTCGTGTAATTGGAGGCGACCAATGGTTTCGGATTCAAGCGCGCGAACTCCTGCTGCCATTTGCCCAAACCGTTTGTGTCATTGGATTTTTTGATTCGCCAAAATACATCCCACCACGGCTTCCCCTGTCCGTCGAGCGTGCCGCGGCCGCGAATCGCAATCTTTTCCGCATCGCGCGCATAAATCAGCGGCGAAAAATTCGTGACCTCGATGCCTTCCCAGCGCGAGGGAATCATCGGGAGATAATCGTCAAAGTTCGTGCTGAACTTGAGCACCGCGCCGGCGTCAAGAAACAGCGTGATATGGCTCTTCAAATGTATCGGGCCGGTCAGAAATTGTCCCGCAGGAACAAAGATGGTGCCGCCGCCTTTGGCAGCGGCTGCCTCGATGGCTTTGCGGATCGCGTCGGTGCATTTGGTTTTGCCATCGGCAACCGCACCGTAGTTACGAATGTCGTAAGCCGGGCTGGACGCTTCCTGGGCGCGAACGGGCGCCGATGTGGCGGACAACGCCGCGAGGAGAAGCAGGGCGAGTTTGATTGGGGGATGGAACTTCATAAGCAATAAATCCTTTCAGTCGCGAGTGAGAAAAAGCGGCACGAGGTGCCGTTCATAGAGATTCTGCGTTACATTTTTTGAAACCGAGATTTCGCAAGCTTCGAGCATATTGAGATAACGCGGCCCCATCTTGGCCGCCATCTTGTAGCCGACATGCAGCAGCTGCCGGAGGTGCGGATTGAAAGCCGGATTCTTCGGGTCATGCCGGAGAGCGGCGACATATTGCGCCGCAGTCCAGCCGGATACGGCGGTGGCGGACGGAAGTTTTTTGAGATCGATATCAATGACGGAAGCGTACGGCGCGCACAGTTCGTCCACGTGCGCGAGTGCTTCGGCGTAAACATCCTTGGCGAGCTCGAGTCCCTCGCCATCGTTTTCCGCAAGCCCGATAAGCTCTTCCAGCCACGTGGTGCCCGCGGTCTTGAGGTGAAGGCCCGAGTTGAACCGTTTAACCGCACGACGAATCGGGGCGTAGAGAGAAAACTTGTCGCTGCCGGAATGAACACTGAGTTTCAGGGTGTCGGGCAGCGAGTATTTGGGAATCGCAAACGCAATCACCGCAAGGTTCTCGTTAAACTCTTTCTCGAACTGTTTTACATCGCCAACATAATCGACGCCTTTGTTGAAGCGGCCGGTAAAGCGCGGTGCGACCGTTTGTACCGGTATGTGTTCATCGGCCAGAGCTGCGAGCGTCATGAGCAATTCCGGCGGCGTCTGCGGGCTGTCGGTCTCGTCCATGGAGACCTCGGTGATAAATGGCTGTTCACCCTTGAGTTTGGCGATATGCCGATACACCTTCCCCGCCTCTTGCACGGCCAGCAAATATTTCGCCGCAAAGCGCTCCAGATCCACCGTGCTGATATCAAAAGGCCGGTCCACGCCGGGAATCGCCAGCCGGCCGGTCAATTCCGGATGGCGCCGCACGAAGGCACTCATCGTCTCGTCCGACGCCGCTTTGCCAATCCAGTCGGCGACATCAATCGTGAAGAAGTCGGCATGCGGGGCGAAACGATCCACGGTATCCAGCCGGATATGGTCGGCATCCACGTGATGCGGCAGGATCCATCCCAAAGCTTTCACGGCTGCATCGGCCGCCGCACGCGTCGTGGCCGGTTCAGAGCCGATGATCTGATGCTCGCGGTTGGACTTGTTCCACACCGGAATGACCTCGGCGCCGTCGCGGGACGCCAACAGGCATGCCTGCAATTGCGCGCGGGCCTGATGCGCGAAACGGTCTCCCACTCCAATCGAATACTTTTCCAGTTTTAATATTTTAGCGGTCATTTTACAAAAATCAGCTCGGGGTTGAGGGCGTAAGGACAAAACCACGCCGGGATGTTGCTGAACGGCAGGACGCTGGGATCCAGTGAAATACCGAGCGCTTCCGTCACAAATTTTCGCCGGGCTGTGATGCGTTGCCAGCAGGCGGGATAACGCGCGGCAATTTCCGCCCGCAACGCTTCATCGGCCAGCGCGATGCCGTCCTCCGCGTTCGCATAGCAGAACGGGCCTTTCGACACCGGGATGATGTCCATCTGAATCGCCATGCCGGAGCGTAGCGGGTCACGATTGCCCTGTTGAAACGGCGAATCCATCCATTCGTCGAGATGAATCAAATGGCCGGGGTTAACAGCGAAATCAAACAGGCTGGTATCGCGCGCGGCCTGGGCGGTGTCAAAAACCTCTCCGCCGGTTGCGCCGATTTTGATCCGCTCATACCAGGCCGCGACGATGTCAAAATAGTTCGCAGCGAGTTTCGGAAAAAACCCTGCGAGGTCCGGCGTCAGGTCGCTTTCCTTTTCCGCCACCATTCCCGCACGGCACGTCAGCGAACCCCAAACTCCCAAGGCCAGCGCGAAGGGATCACCGAGTTTCGCCTGACGACGGCTGGGACTGGACAAACCGCGTCGCACCTTGTCCCCGAAACTTGCCATGGGATGGCATGATAACGGCAGACCGGAAGCCAGTGCGTGCATTGGCAGTTCACATTCACGAACACCCGGTCGAATGCTCAACACCGCCGCGTGAACACCCTTCGAACTATGAAGCGCGCCAAACTCCATCTGCGCCAGTTGGTCGGCCGAATTGATCGTCCTCAATCCGTCGTGCGGATTGATCAGCCACGCAGTGACGTTGGACACCTGACGGCGATCACCCGTCAGATCGCGCACCAAATCGACAATATACGCGGGCAGGTCCATCGCCTCCGCACCGCCATCCACCAGGTCAGGACGATAATATTTCCAACCCACACAGCCGATCCTCGCCCCGCGCCCGATGCCGAACTCCGACAAAATCTTCCGCAGCGGGCGCGACGCATCGCGCGGCTGACCGGGCAGACTGAAGTCCTGGAATTTTTCCACCGCGATGTCCAGCGCCGCGTCCGGGAGATAGCCCATGCACTCGTTTCCGACGAGCAACAGCTTTTCCCCCTTGCGGTTCAGCAGCAACAACGCCTCCTCAAAGCGGGGATCGAAGCCCGTCAGGTAGGCGAGATTCGCGAAATGCTCGCGATCGCCGTAAACCAAAAGGCAATCCAGGCCGCCTTCCGCCATACGGGCCCGGAGCGCAGCGATACGATCCAAATATTCAGACGTCGAAATGACAGGATACTCCGAATCCAATCCGCCGAAATCGGGCAGTGAGATTTTTGCCAGTGAACTCATGAAATTGTGCGTGGCGGAACGTGCGAATTACTTCGGCAGCAGAGACGCGAGGTCGTCATGCGGCCGGGCGATGACATGCGAGGCGACCAATTTTCCGAGGTTGCCAACCGCGCGAGAACCGGCGTCCACCGCGGCTTTCACGGCAGCGACATCGCCCTTCACGATCACAGTGACATAGGCCGCCCCGATTTTTTCCTTGCCGACCAACGTAACGTTGGCGGCTTTGAGCATCGTGTCGGTGGCTTCGAGCACGGCGGTGAGTCCCTGCGTTTCGATGAAGCCCAGGGCCATGGGAGTATTGTTCATAGATGGATCCTTGCTTTTCGGATGGTCGGTCGCCAGAAATTGGTCCTGTCCACCGTACAATGCATTTTCGGAATTGGAGAATACGATCAGCGCCTGCAACTCCGGCTCCGGTCTCGAAATGCATTTTATGATGGCCGTGGCGCCGAGTTGGGCGGCTTTTGTTTCCGCCACAGACAGCGCCGCTTCGACCGATGCCACGTCGCCGGCAATTTTTATTAGCAGGTTCTCGTTTCCGGTCGTTTCAATCCCCAGGACCTTGACTTGCGCCGCCTTGGCAAGCTCGTCCGCCACGACCGCCGTGATGCCGAAAAACGGCAGTTCGACAAGGCCGAGGGCGGGTAAACCGTTGTTGGTGAAGGTCGAGGCCACGCTTATCCTAGGATTGCCCTGGCGCACGCAGTCGCTCGATCACGTCGCGCACGATACGGTCCACGTCGGCGCCGGGAAGGTTGCTGGTGGAAGCTTTATCCTTTGGCGCCCGGCACGCCCCTGCCGCCTCGGAAAAGCCGCACTCCGCGAGAATGCACGCGATGCGCGAGCGAATCTCCCCGTAGTCGCATTGTTCCTTGGGCGAAAGCAATTGCCGCGTGGTTCCCAGGCTGAAACCGCGCAACGACATTCCAGCACGAAAACCTTCCGGGAAATTTGTGCCGTACAACATCGCATCGATGAGTTCCAGCAACTTGAACTGCAACCGCTTTGCTTCGTCAAATCGGCCCGCAAGGAAATCATGGTACAGCTTCATGATCACCTCAGGCACAACTCCGCTGGTGGCAATCGTGCCACCGTCAGCGCCCATCAGTAGAGACGGAAACAGCACTTCCTCGCATCCATTCAGACAGGAGAAATCGGGCCGCTGGCTCTTGACCATGTTCAAAGTCGCCAGAAAACGCGGGAAGTCGCGGCTGCTGTCCTTGATGCCGGCGATACGCGGGCAATCCAGCGCGAGTCGCTTGACCACCGGCAGACTGATCTCATTCGCGAATTGCGGAATGTTATAAAGCACGATGTCGATGGGCGACTGCCGGGCGATTTCGCGAAAGTAGTATTCGATGCTGTCCTGGCTGACTTTGTAGTAGTATGGCCCCGTGAGCGAAACCGCCGCGCAGCCGAGCGATGCGTAATGACGGCACGCCTCCAGCACCATCGACACATTGGCTTCCGCCGCACCTGCCAGAATCGGCACGCGGCCGCGCGTCTCTTCGGCCACAATCTCGATCACGCGCTTGCGCTCCTCAAAACTGAGCCGGATAAATTCGCCGGTGCTGCCGTTGGGATAAAGTCCGCTGACGCCCTTTTCGATGAGCCAGTTGATCATCCGCCGCAACTCCGCCTCATTGATGCGGCCATCCTCCCGGAACGGCACCAGATTGGGGGTAAATATGCCTTTGAGTGTCATCGAGATTTAAGGGGTAATCGCGTCCCACTCGGCTCGCGAACTGGCAAATACGTCCTGGCCGCCAATTTTTATTTCCACCTCCACAAGATACTTGCCCAGCGCGGTAAGGTCAGGCTCGATTCCCAAGCCGGCGCTCTCTGGAACTCGAATTTTACCCGCAGCATCGGGGGCCAGTTTTGTATCGGTAAAATCGCAAGCCAGCGCCGATGGCTCAAAGGGATATTCACAGAGTGTATCGCCTTCGACTCCCGCATAGGCCTGTAAAGAAGCGCTCAGTGCCAGATGCGTCGTGAACGTATGGTTCACAAATTGAACGCTCCTGCCATGAGCGAATTTCGCAACCTGCGTCGCCGTGGTGATGCCCCCGATCCGACCGGCGTCGATCTGCACATAACCAAGACCTGCATAATCGATCATGTTCAACGCCTGGTGCAAGGTATGACAGCCCTCGCCCCCGGCAAGTTTCACAGCCCCGCTGCGATTCGCCAGTTGTTGATAAGCGCCCAATGCGCCGGAGACGAAGGGCTCCTCCAGCCAGGTCGCGCCGCATTGCGCGAGTGCGGGGAGACGTTCCGCCGCGGCGTCCACGTCGTCGCCCCAGACAGTGCCCGCATCCACCAACAGCAAAATGTCCGGACCCAAACCCTCGCGCGCGGCACGGACGTGTTCGGCGTCAATGACAGGCGAACCGTGACCATACGGCCCCCAACCGAATTTTCCCGCGCGAAATCCGGCGCGAGCCACTTTCTGACCCGCGCGCAATGTTTCCTGCGGGTCGCTGCCAAAAAGCTGGGAGGCATACGGAACTTTCGGAAAGGCGCGCTCGTAGCCCAGCAATTTCCAAACCGGTTCGCCGAGTTTCTTCCCCAGCAAATCCCATAGCGCGATGTCAACTCCCGACAACGTATGGTCGGCCTGCAATAAGTCGAAGCTCTGCGTGCGCACCAGTGCGTTCAGGCGGCGGATGTCTTCCGGGGTATCGCACGTCTGGCCCAGAATGGAGATACTCACCGGCTTGCAGGCACTGTGCGACATCGGGCACTGCCAGGCCGCCATCGTCGGCAGCGGCGCGGATTCGCACTCGCCCCAACCCACGAAACCGCCGCCTTCCACGCGCACCAGCAGGGCGTCCTGGCTGCCGTCACCAATGTCCCGCACCTGCGGCAATGAGAGGTAAAACAGATCGACTTTTTCAATTTTCATGGTCGTTCTGCCGTTCAGAAAGTTATGGTCAAGCCGCCATCCACCGTGATGACTTGTCCGGTGATGTAAGTGGCGTCGGGCCCCGCCAGAAACGCCGCCACACCCGCGACCTCGTTCGGCTGCCCCGCGCGCCGCAACGGGAGATGATGCCCTTCGATGTAATTCTTGCGAAACCATTCCGACTGCAATTCGTTCACCCCTTCGGCATTGACACTCATTTCAGTGTCGATGAAGCCCGGCGCGATGGCGTTCACAAGTATTTTGCGATCCGCCAGTTCGACGGCGAGGTTGCGGCAAAATTGATTGAGCGCCGCCTTGGCCATCGCGTAAGCGCTTGAAAATGCCTCGGCCCGGCCGCCGTGAATGGAAGTCACGTGGACGATGCGGCCGCCACCCGTCATCAGCGGCACAACCAGACGCGTCATGGAAACAGCACCGTCCATCATCGCGTCAAACGGTTTGCGCCAATCACTGACCGCCGAATCGACAACGTGCGCGCCCTGCGCCACCCCGGCACAATTGATTAGCGCGTCCACGCGTTTCCACTTTGTCGCCACCACCTCCCGCATGGAGTCAGCGAGCGCGGTATCCTGATAGGCACCTGCACACACCAGGTGATCGCCCTCCGGCAATTCCAGCAATAGCGTTCGCAATCGCGCTTCTCGCCGTGCGTTGAGGCAAACGTTGTAACCATCGCGTGCAAATCGCAATGCCGTCGCCCGGCCAATACCAGAGGAGGCGCCCGTGATAATTACCTTGGGGCGCGACTTCATGAGGCAGAGGATTCCTCGCGGCCGGCCCAAATGGCCAGGGAGGTTTCAAGTTGCCCGCCGGGGGCGAGCGTGGTGCAGTTCCCTTTTGCCGCAGCGGCGTTTGCGGAGATCGGCATCGCGGTGCACGGTTCAATAATGGCCATGTAATGGCCCAGGAAACCGCCATACGAAGCGAACATCCACGCGAAGGGGAATACTTTGGTATCGAACTGATACTCAAATTTCAGCCCCGATCCGGGGCGTCTCCAGGAAATATTACCGGCCTTGAGATCGAATAAATAAAAGAAATCCATCGAGTTCCCGGCAGCTGGGACGACATTGACCGCCTGACCTTCAAGGGTGGGCCACGGAAATGTTTCAAGATTTTTGAACCGGGAATAAGCAAGGTCGGCAACCTGCGCCTGGCTGGCGGGACATTCCACGATATCTCCCGCTTGAATGTCGAGCGCCGCATGCATCTTCCAAAGAAAATGCCGGGGCGCATCGGTCAGGTTGGTTAACCGATAGCGCAGGTCCAAGATCGGCTGATCGCCGCGCAGTGAGAGCCAGCGTTCGTACCGCAAACCAAACCGCGGTAACACCCCTTCCAATTTGAGACGTTCGTTTTCAAAAGTCCATTGCAAGGGCAGCGTCCAGAGTTCGCCGTGGTCCGGGCACTCCACTCCGTCAATCAGTTCCGGGATGTCGTTGGGCAATAACTCATCGATGCCACCATAAAAATTCGGGTCGTATTCTGTACCGGACGGCAACTGCTCCAGCCGAAGGCCGCGGTTGCGCCACAGAAATTCATGTTCACCAGGCTTCTCGATCAAGCTGACCACCCGGCCGCCGACACTCGGCGCGACGTCCGCTCGCAACGCGGCAGATTCGAGGCGTATGATGCCAACGCCATCGATCTGGAGTTCTGTTTTCCTTGTGGGCATTTCGTTGCCAAATCTCTAAGGGGCCACTTCGAGTTGCCCCAAACAATAACGGCGATGCTGGTCGGCATGATCCAACGGGAGTTCAATGCGTGGTGTCCCATCCCGGTCGCCAACCGAAACATATACTTTGTATTTGCCGGGCTTGACCACCGGCGCGAGCGTGAATTGACCAGTCAAGCCATGGACCGGCGCGGAACCGCGAACCGGCAGAGCAATGGAGCGAATCGAATTGGTGCTGCTCTGTTTGGAACTGCCGTCGTTGTATTGTACAATCTTCGAGTCCGGTCCCACCGCATCCACACCGAGGTCGCGCAGATTCCAGGATTCGTCCACAAACGTGGCCACGATTCCCTCCTTTTTGGTTTTGAGGGTCAACGCCACGAAGCCACCGGGATAACACGGTGCGACACCGGCGTTTTTCCATTGGGTCGTCACACTAAAAGCGCCTTCGGGTTTGATTCGGGCGGGCCACGAAGCTTCCAACAAATTCAGGCGGTAGCCCATGCGTAGATTGGCGGCATGGACCAGGTCGCGATTTTCCTTCAGGAATTCGCGCGGGAACCAGTGCGCGGAAACGTAGCTGGCGCGGTACGATTCCACGGTTTCCAAATAAATCCGGCCATGGTCCCAGAAATTTGCCTTCTTGGGCCCGATATAATGTTCGCTCTCCAGAATCACCGGCTCTTTCTGCCAGAACAAATCCGCCAGATGCGCGCTGCGATAGGCCCGCAATTCCGGATTCACCAGAATCGAGTCATCGCGCAGAGTGAACCGCCCCGGGCCCCCAATCAAATCGTCCAGCTTTGCGGTCCTGCCCGGTTCTTTTCCCAGATCGTCGTTGAGAGCAATCAGCGTGTGCTTGAAATATTTGGTGTGCAAATCCACGTGCATCTGTCGGACTGCGCGGGAGTATTCCGTCTTGGTGTGCCCTTCGCCGTACATCCCGAACGACCCCACATCGATCCACGCCACGTTCGGACTGCCGTCATAGCGTTTGGCTGCCGCGGCGAGAAAGTCCTCCAGATGTTTGAGGAAGATCGGATCGTCATATCGCGGCTGCCAGTACTCCTTGTCATCGCGCTCCTTGACGATATCGCCCTTCGCGCCCGCGTCGCGCACCCACCGTGGGGTCGAATCGAACTGGCCGCTGTGTCCTTCATAACAGGAGAAACGGAATGCCACCTTGAGGCCGCGATCAATGAAGCGTTGGGCCGGACCGTCCACCAACGACCAGTTAATCTTGCCCTTTTCCGGTTCCATGAACCCCCACGAGAGACGGAAATATACCACGCTGAGACCCGGAAAGTCCGCCAGCGTGTCGTTGGGTTCTTCACGGTTGCCGTAATGGGTGAGGCCGTTATCGTAGTAAAAGATCACCCAACCCATGTCAGGATTCACCAGATCCGCCCCATTATCCCTGGGATTTACCACGACTCGTGACGGTTCGGATGCCTTAGTATTAATTGGCGCGGCGGTGGATAACGCACCCATGATAATTGCGCACGCAATCGTCGCGGTAGAAGTCTTTGCCTTCCAAATGGATCTCATAAAAAGTTGCGCCTCAAGCTTCGTTGAAATTGAACAGCAAAGGGCGCTCGCGAAAGCCCTTGGTTTTGATCCCGCAATAACACATGCCGAGGAGCAGCCAGATTCCACCGACGATTTGCGCCATATGAGGGAGGCCGATCCAAAAGATGAGGCACAACAAAAAGCCGGCGAGTGGCACCGCCGCGTCCCATAGAAAATGTCGCCGATGTCCGGCGGGCGGGCGCAGGTAATAGCAAAAAAAAGTCGAGAGATTTACACCCATAAATCCAAGATAAGCGCCGAAATTCAACAGGTCGCAGGCGGTGTCGAAATTCAGCATCAACGCGCCAAAAAAGGCCAGCACACCCACGAGGATGATATTGCGACTTGGATTTTGCGTACGTGGACTCAAGTAGCCGAACAGGGAACGAGGAAGAACGTTGTCGCGGCCCATGCCATAGACGAGGCGTGCGGCACTCACCTGGCCGGTAAATCCCGCGCCGAACTGGCTCACGCTCATGATGATTGAAAAGACGAGAAAGAATATCGGCCCGCCCACCGCCTTCATCACGTCGAGATAGTATGTGTTGGGATCGGCAACCGATCGCCAGTCAGGAATCACCTGATGAAAGAAATAGAGCTCGAGCGCGCTGATCAGCCCGGTGAAAAGGCAGACCAACACTGTGGCCAGCACCACGTTACGGCGGGGATTCACCACGTCTTCCGCCAGCGTCGAAACCCCGTCGAACCCAATGTAGCTCAACACTGCCAGGGAGATGCCGCCGAAGATGGTGCTCGTGTGGAATGTGGATGGATTGTAGAACGGTTTGGTCGAAAAGATGCCGCTCCAACCTTCGCGATGCCACAGGAAGCGGGTCGCCAGATACAGGAACACGAGTACGACGGCGGAGGTCACCAACAGCAGCACGAGGTTCGCACGAGCCGTTGCCTTCATGCCAAACAAATTCAGCGCCGTCATGCCGAGCACCACGAGAAGGATCAGCACCCATAGTGGCACGATGGGAAGCACCCGCTGAAGCGCCAGTGCGGGAATGATGGCGCTGATTAATGGAATTAAAAGATAGTCCAGGAACATCGCCCAACCAGTGAAGAACCCGAGGTGTGGATTAATGCCACGGGCCACATAGCTATACGCGGAGCCCGCCATGGGATACACCACGGCCATACGACCATAGCTGATGGCGGTGATCATCATGCCCACGAGCGCGATCAGAACCACGGTGACTGCGTGCCCGTCAGAACGCTGCTCCAGCAACCCGGCAATCGGCACCGGGGCCACAATCTGCACGATGATCATCCCATAGATGATCAGATCCCAAAGCGTCAGAACACGCTTGAGCCTGGGCGCCTGCCCCGGGGCTCCGGCGGTCGACGTGGGGACGCTGGCAGTTTCAGCGGGCATAACGAAATACAAAGAGAATCAATGGGATGTCTTCGCGGGTAGCGGTCGATCAAATGTGTTTCGGAAAACGCGCTTTTCGGCAGGCGCCTTGCCCACATGCAATACCACCGGCCCACTCGTCCACTCAGCGGGTGGCGTGAGTTTATTGACCCCATTTTTCAAAGCCGGGGCTCTGAGACTCTTGCCGGTGACAGGATTGAACCATTTTGCAGAGAGTTCGCCCTTCGCATTCTCCACCTTCAACGAAAACTCCTTCGGATCCGGTTGATAAACGACATACTCGACCCCCGGGTTCGCCAGGCAATGACCGCTCTCCACGAGTGAATCGTCCGGGTTCATCAGCCACAAGCCGACGCCGTCGAAGAAATCCGCAAGGATTCGGTAATAGCCGTAACCAGCAGGGGTGTCGTTCACGCGCACCACATCCCACGAGGTGTAAGTGTAATAGTACGCGCCGTACGCGCCCGCCATGTAGACCTCCCACGCGCGCTTGTAAATGGTCAGTGCATCGTTGGCGCCGCTGTAAGTTTTGTCGTCGTTCCCGAGCGGGCCCTGCTCATAACCATATTCGGAATTAACCACCGGCCACGATTCGTGACTGCGCTGGCGAAAGGCGGTCTTGTAGTAATTGGTGTGATTCTGGTCGGTGCGATAATCCAGGACGCCAAAATAATTCGTGTAGTCCTTGCGATCCGTATGGGTCGTCAGCAAGCGACGATACGGATCATTGCGACGAATGAGCGCCATGCGATCCAGTTTGTAGGCGAGATTTTTTTCGTTATTCGATTCCTTGGAGAAATCCCAGTGCACATTGCAAAAAGGTGCGTATCGCGCCACCACGGTCTTGAAATACATGTCGTCTTCAGGACTGCCGATGGCGGGCCATTTCACATTCTTGTTATAGACCTTGATCATGATGTGCGCTTCCAGGCCACGTTCCCACATCGCCCGAATCACGCGGTCGTAGTGCTGCCAAAACGGCAGGTTCAACTTCGAATAATCGGCTTTTTCATTTGTGCCGACCCACGCGTATTTCGGCGGGGGGCCGAAATTGGGCTTCTGGTCCGGACGTCCGAAACCGGTGTGGGCGTAAATGTTCACATAGACCACGTTGAAGCGATACTTCGCGAGTTTGTCGAGCAGGATGGTGGTTTGCGGCAGCGATGGGTCGCACGACTCCAAATCCACGGCCCACAACCAGTCGCATTCAAAGCCGGAATAAAAAAAGCGCGTGCCGTCCTCGCGCAGAAAATGATGGCCATGATCGGGATCCACCAGCAAACCGCCACGCACATGCGAGTTTCTCTGCTTCACGCACAGGATGTCCTCCGGGGTTTTGCCGTTGAGTTCGGGATCGCTCGAAACTGTGCGGATTGACCATTTGCCCGGGAGGTTCGGTCCCAGGCGAAATATCCAGGTTTCATTGCCGTCATAAAAACCCGGTTGAGTAAAATGCACGCCATTCGGGCCGGTCACTTCCGCCGAGAAATCCACCATGAATGGATTCGCGTGCGGGGTGCTGCTTTTGAAACTCAAGTCGCACGTCTGCCATTGAGGCACTTCAAGGGATTTTGCGGACGCGATCCGGATCAATGCCAGAGACACCACAGTCAGATGCAGGATTCTTCGGGGGTTCATTTATCAGTTGGGGTTTTGGACGGGAGAGGACGCTCAAACGTATTTCGGAAAACTTTCTTCGTGGCCGGTGCGGTGCCAACGTGAAGCGCTACGGGGCCTTCGCCCCAAGCGGCGGGCGGGACGAACCGTTGCTGGCCATTGGTGACGTTTTCCGCCTTTGCCCTTTCACCGGTCAAGGGATTGAACCACTCAACCGCCAGCGGCCCGTCAGCCTTTTCAATTTTCAACGTAAATTCCTTCTTCTCCGGCTGATAAACAACGTATTCCACGCCGGGATTGGCGAGACAATACCCGCTACTGACCAAAGAATCGTGCGACTCCATCAGCCACAATCCAACCGGTGTGAAGAATTTCGAAAGGTTTAGAAAATAGCCGTAACCGTCCGGCGTGTCGTTCACGCGAATCACGCTCCACGAAGTCCAGGCGTAATAATAAGCACCGTAGGCGCCGGACATATATACCTCCCACGCGCGGTTATAGATGGTGCGCGCGTCCTCGCATTTTGGCCCCGGTGAATCATTGGTGCCGCCCGCTCCGGCTTCGTAGCCGTATTCCGCATCCACGTTCGGCCAGGGCTCCTTCTTTAACAGGGCCACGGGGGAGCTGTGCCAATCCTTGTGCTTTTGCGCCGTGCGATAATCCAGTATGCCGATGTATTGCGGGTAAGCTTCAGAATCGGTGTGAGTCGTCAACAAACGTCGGTACGGGTCAACTTTTCGCACCAATGCCATGCGGCCGAGTTTGTAGGACATATCCTTGTCGCGGTTGGATTCCTTCGCGAAATCCCAATGCACGTTCGAGAACGGGCCAAAGCGCGCGACGGTATATTTAAACAACCGATCGTCCTCGGGACTTCCCGGCGCCGGCCAGGTCACATGCTTGTTGTACACTTTGATCATGAGATGGGTTTCGATGCCCCGCTCCCACAAGGCCTGCATCACCCGATCGTAATGTTGCCAGAACGGCAGATTGAAAACCGAGTGGTCCGGTTTGTCGTTGGAGCCACCCCACGCATACATCGGCGGCGGTCCAAAACTGGGACTCCCTTTTCCACCGCCATATGAATGCGCGTAGAGGTTCACATAAAGAACGTTGAACTCATACTTCACCAGCTTGTCGAGCAGGATCGAAGTTTGAGGCAGCTTGGGATCGCCACTGGCGAGATCCAGTGCCCACAGCCAGTCGCATTCAAAGCCCGAATAAAAAAACCGCGTGCCGTCCTCCCGCACGAAATGATGGGGATGCTCGGGATCCACAAGCAACCCTCCGTTCACGCGTGAATTGTGTTGCTCCACGCAATTTAAATCCGCTGTCTTGCTGTTCAACTTCGGATCGTTGGAAATCGTTTTGATCGACCACTTGCCGGGCAAATTAGGACCAAGCCGCAATATCCAAGTGCCGGCACCGTCGTAAAAGCCGAGTTGCGTGAAATGAATGCCATTGGGCCCGGTTACTTCAGCCGAAAAGTCCACCGTAAATGGATTTTCATGTTTGGCGTCACTTTTAAAGGCGAAGTCGTGAACCTGCCAGCGTGGGACGTCGACCGCGCGAGCCACACACACCGCGCTCAGCACAATGCCCAAGGCCAGCGCCCACCGGTTATTTAAAGCATTCATTGGGGGTAAGTCTTAACTCAAAGCGCCGTCATTTGTGTTCCAGGGATTACGCGGCCATCCCCTTCAATTCTCGCCACGCTGGAAACGCCGCTGTAAGCCACGGCGAGCACGTTCACATTCAGCGTCTGCCCGGCCGCGAGATGCGCACATTGTTTCTTCTCCCGCGCTTCCTTCAAATTGCGCGAACAGCCCGTCGAAGCCTCCAGGATTAACGTGTAGATGCCGCGCCATCCACCAAAAGTCCGAAACAACCAGACATTCGGAAACACGTTGGTCGGAAACACGAGGCCAAAACCGACGCGATGCTTCTGGTCCGTTACCGCGTACCAGCCTTCGCGCACGCCCAGCATATATTGCTGATCGGCCAGTGCCGATTCTGGCGGCTCGACCTTGCGCAGGTCGCATTGTTTTCCCGCGCGATCTGTCAGCATGGGCCATTGAAAACGGCCATAGCCCGGGAACCGGCTTTCTCGCCATGGGTCCGTGAAGCCTTCCCCGGCCGGGACATCCAAACGCGTCTCCGGCGATATCGCCATGGCGGGATGAATGTTCCAAAGGAAATCAAAATCGTTGGTGCCGTGATTGGCGAGTCGGTAATGGACGCGACAAAAGGATTCACCTTCGCGCAATGTTAAGGTCTTGGCGAAGGAAACAGGCATGACCCGGCCTTCAGCGCTGAATCGCACCTCGACGCTATCCCGGTCGTTTTTGAGCACCTCCCATTTCATCGACTGCGACCAGAATTCTCCGTGATCCGGCAGCATGTCTCCCTCCGGCTCAGGGCAGGTAACGTCATTCGGAATCAATTCGTCCCAACCACCGCACCAATTATCGTCAAAGCTCGCACCATATGCCTGCCGGGCCGGAGCGAGGCGCGGATTTTGCCAGAGAAGATTTCGACCGGATGGTTTGTGAATAAAATTATAGACCTTCCCCCCCAGTTCAGGCAGGACGTCCAGGCGCAAAAAATCATTCTCAAGACGAACGACCCGCAGACCGCAATACTGCCAGTCCGTATCAACATTGGCCATGGGGACACGGTAAAGAAGTCGCGCGCGCGCGTCCTAGCAGGAACCCATCAAAAACTTGGACAAATTTCAGCCGGCGTAGAGAAAAGTCTTAAATGGGACTTTCAAGGATTCGGTGCTTTCGCCGTCTTTGCATGTCCGTCCGGCAGTACGGCCGCTGCTGCCAATCGTACGTATCCTTCAAAATCCCACTCGCCACTCTTTCCCGTTTGACGCGTGATGACCAGATCCAGACTGGGCACAAACGAGATGATCTGGCCGCCCGAGCCGGGCTTGTACCGTGCGTCCACCGGAATGCCCTCGGACTGCTTGCCCCCTTCCAACCCTGGCAGTTCCCAACCATGTGACCACGAACGCGCGTCGCGGCCAAAACTTCTGGGCGTGATACCGGTGACAGAATGCGTCGGCGCGGCGGTCTGTTCAACAAACCATTTCGGCACGACTTGTTTGTCGTCCCAGCGTCCATCGCGCAGCATACAGTAGGCAATTCGCGCCAGGTCGCGCGCGGGAAAGCCAGCGGTGTGGGACGCGTGATCGCCGTGTTTTTCGTCCCCTTTTAAAATCTCAAACCACCACTTCTCGACACCAATCGGCTTGAGTAGCGCCTCAATGGCATATTGGTCATAACGCTTGCCCGTCACATATTCACAAACCAGCGCGGCGTGATCGAGCGCGTGCGTCGAATACTCGAGGGTTGTGCCGGGCTCAAAAAAGAGTTTGGCGGTCCGGCCATCACCACCGTGGCCCAGGATATACTCCCACGACTGCCGATTGGCGATGCCGTAATCCTCCGGCGTAATACCCGAGGTATGATTCAAAAGTTGCTTCACTTTGATCTGGCTCTTGCGCGGATCGCTTAGAGGCTGCGCCCACGGAATGTAATCAAACGCCGGATCATCAAACGTCATGCGATGCGGCAACCTCCCCTGCTGGCTTTCTTCCGAGGCAATCGCCAGGACCGTGGCGCAAATCGCCTTGGCGCACGACATGACATTTTTGGTATTGGTAACCGAGCTGCTGTCTCGCTGTACTTCGAGTACGATGTAGCCATTGCGAATCACCACGGCGCCAAATGGTCTTTTATCGGAATCCAGCAGCCACCGTTTCAACTCTTCCAGTTTTGCCGGATCCATGCCGCCGAGGCGGCGAATGTCGTCCGGTTCAGTCAGCTTGCGCCAACCGCCTTTGGATTCGGGCGGCGGAAAGTAGGCGCCAGGCTTAATGACGGCGGCCGGTTTATTCGTCATCTGCCCATAAGCCCCGTCAACCAACCCCACAAGCACGCACCACAAGGAGAACCAATATATTTGTATTCTCATCGGGCTTGGCGCATTGCGGACTGCTACCGCCGAACGACCAATAAACCGGGGGCGGTGCCAAAACCTTCCGGTTTCTTAAGTTTGAAGGTTCCTGGATGAATCGCGGGTTCCTTTTGGCGGTCGCCGCTCCACGTATTGATCCATTCGGCGTTGACCGGGCCGGGATCGAGCGAAGTGAGATTCACCGTCAGCGACGCGCCCTCCACATAAAACGCATAAGCCACACCCGGTGCCGCCAGACAGGGGCCGCCCACCGCGAGTTCGTCGGCGGGATTCATGTTCCAATACGGCAGCGAGCCCAGCGAATCCTTCAGCAATTGAAACGGTTTCATGCCGGGCGCTTCCGGATCGGGTTTGATGACATCCCAAGCCGTGTTGTTGTAGTAATAAACGCCATAACCGCCCGCGAGATATATGTGATAGGCGCGACGGAGCAATTCCTGCCACTCGCATTGGTTGCCATGTTTATGGGTGGGCAACTTGTCGACTCCAAATTCGTAGCCGAATTCCGAGTTAAGAATCGGATATTGCCGGCGGCCGCGATCGAAGCGGATCATTTCCGCATAATCGGAATGTTGCTGATCCGTGCGAAAATCCACGTTTCGGCTCAAGTCGGGATCCCAATCGTAGATATCATCGTCATGAGCGGTAGTAAGATGTTTGTAGGCATCCGAGCAGCGAATGATGTCGAGGAGATGGGATTGCAAAACGTTGTCCTTCTCGTTGTAGCTCTCCTTGGCGAAATCCCACACGACGTTGCCGAATGCCTGATACCGCGCCACGACATAGCGGAAGAAACGTTCCTCCTCCGGGCTCCACTTCGCGGGCCATTTTACCTTCTTATTGTACACCTTCAACATGATGTGAGCCACGATTCCCCGTTCGCGTAATGCCTCCATCATGGTGTCGTAATGTTGAAAAAATCTGGTGTTCAGTCGCGTGTGATCAGGTTTTTCATTCGTGCCTTCGAACACATACATCTCCGTCGGACCGTAATCCCATTCGCACGACTTGCCGGGGTCCCAGCCAGTGTCGTGCGCGTAGATGTTGACCATTACGTGATTGAAGCCGCGATCCGCCATTTGATCGATGAGCTGGTGCATCACCTTTGCCTGGGGATCGATCAACGCGGGCGCCCAAAGCCAGTCCGCTTCATAACCCAGCAGAAAATAGCGCGTGCCGTCTTCGTAAATGAAGTGATACGGATGCGCCGCATCGATTTTGAGAATGCCATGGATGTTGGAGTGCGTGTTTGTGGTGCAAACGATGCCGCTCTCAGTTTTAGCATTCAGCGCTTCGAGCGACGAGGTCGTGCGCATGGACCACTCGCCCAGTTGCGTCGGCGAGAAACGAATCTTCCATTTCCCGTCGCCGTCATAAAATCCGGGCACGCTCAGACGAGCACCTTCCGGACCGGTAAATTCGCCGGTCAGTTTGACTTCAAACGGATTGCCGACGGCAGTCGCCGGAAACGTAAAGTCGTGCGAATGATATTTTTCAATGCTCACCGCCGCAGCGGAAATCGCGGTGAATATCAGGAGGGCCGAGGCAAGTTTCACGGGGCGAAGTGTGGAAAAAACCCTGCGGCGGAGATAGGAAAAATCCATTTGAAACTAGGACAAAACTCCGCCCGGCATTGCGTTTCGTGGCGCGCCAGATTGCCTGCCAGCAGCCACATGCCGCCGGTCACTTGAATGCTTCGCCATAACGGACACTAAGACTTATGCCTGCAAAACGTTAGATCTTAAGTGCGACCCGCACCAAAACGCATTTTCAAATCTTCCGGTATCCCGGCTCGCGATGTTGTCTTGTTCAAGACAGCAGCGGGCGGATTTTGGCCTCGACTCAACATCTCGATCGAGCGCCGCAAAGGCCGGAATCTTATTCCTTACCAATCAGCGCAGCCGCCTTCACAACGCTGCTCGCTAGGAAAAATTTCTATGAAAGTTGGACGATTTCCTCGAATATGAGGGAGAATCGCTTTTTGCCTTTCCCCGGCCTCAACCGACAGCGTAAGCATGGTCTTATGAAACAGATGTTGTTTGCACGCGTTGGCATTTTGTTCCTCGCCTTGTGCTTTGATGCTCATTTCGGAGCGACTGCCGTCGCGGAAGAATATCGCAAGCCGCCTTTTCCGATGCCGGATCTGAAGCCGCCGCACTTTCTGGACAAAAGCTGGAGTGTGGCGGACTTCGGCGCCGTGCCCGACGGGAAAACAAAGAACACCGCGGCGTTTGCCAAGGCGATTGCCGCATGCAACGAGGCGGGCGGAGGGCGCGTGGTGGTTCCCGCGGGGACGTGGTTCACTGGGCCCATCATCATGAAGAGCCATGTGAACCTGCATCTTGAGAAGGGCGCCATCGTCAGCTTCAGTTCTGAGCCGGTGGACTACGCCCCGTCGGTTTTCAA
Organism: Limisphaerales bacterium; assembly: GCA_044223735.1. GTDB lineage: Bacteria > Verrucomicrobiota > Verrucomicrobiia > Limisphaerales > UBA8199 > JBGALR01. The sequence continues at coordinate 37,711 of JBGALR010000004.1, forward strand.
GTCGATCGGCAAGGCGCGGCCCGGTCTCATTTGCAACAACCATGGAGAGAATATTGCCTTCACTGGCGAAGGAGAATTCATCGGCAACGGCAAACCCTGGTGGAAACCGGTCGCCGAGAAGAAGGCACTCAAGCTGAAAAAAGACCCGCGCGTCTCGACCATTCCCGCTGAGTTCACCTTCATCGATCCCGGCACCGGAAAATCCGCGACCATCAGCCGGCCGACGTTTCTCTCCCTTAACAGCACTACCAACATCCTGATCGAAGGCGTCACTTTTCGCGACGGCCCCATTTTCATGGTGCATCCCAACGATTGCGAAAACGTCATCATCCGCAACATGCAGGTGCTCTCCGCCGACGGCGAAAACACCGACGGCATCGATCCCGCCGCGTGCAAGAATGTCCTCATCGAGAACTGCTATCTCGATACCGGAGACGATTGCCTGGTGATCAAGTCGGCTGAAGGTCGTCCCGCGGAAAACATCGTCATCCGCAATCTCAAAACCAAACGCGGTCATGGCGGAATCGTGATCGGCAGCACCATCAAAGGCGGGGTGAAAAACGTTTACGCCTACAACTGCGACTTCGACGGCACCGACGCCGGCATTCGCATCAAGTCCAACCGCGATTGCGGCGGCACCGTGGAAAATATCTGGTGCGAAGACATTCGCATGGGGACGATCCTCAAGCAGGCGATCATCATGGACATGTGGTACAACGACAAGGACCGCACCCTGCCCGAGAATCCACGTTCAACACCGGCGTTTCATGATATTCACATTCGGAACGTGACCTGCAAAAATGCCGACCAGGCGATGGTGCTGATTGGACTGCCTGAGAGCCCGATTCAAAATGTGACGCTTGAAAATGTCACGATCCATGCCCGCAAAGGCGTCACCGAGGAACACACCAAGGACATCGTCAGGAAGAACGTGAAAATCGAAGTTCCGTGATTTCTGGCAGGCGTACCCCGCGCCCCCATACCCCGTTCGACCCAGCTTTTTGGGTCCGCTCACTCTGATTTTGGGTTGGTCTTCTGATGCAAAAAGCGATAAAATAAGCCATAATTAACTATCCTTTTGGCACTTGCGCATTTCGTAAGTTGGTTTCGTTAGGTAAATTTTACATTTCGCGAACTTCCGATTCGCTCCGATGAGGTGAAGCTGGGGGCGGATGGCGACCTAACCCGTATTTCTCCACGACTCGACCGGACCACGCCGTCTCCATCCCATATCCATCACCTACCCAATGCGACCAAACGTGACCGCCCCCCGTAGGAAAGGCAGGGCGAGGGTGCTTGCATTCTCCATTCTGCAGTTCCCTGTTCCCCACCGTCTTGTCCGCTATTGTCAAAGAACAAAAATTCTAACAACGCGATCCTAAACCAGGGGGTTGGACAAATGCTGTCCAATGGTCCAATGGCAATTTAAGTCGTGGGATCAGTGGCGAAGCCGTCTCATGACGACGAGCTGCTTACGGGCTTGCCTTCGAACCGGGCCCCCGCATCGCTTCCATCAGCAGCTTGAGGTTCCCGTTCATGACGTCGGCAGGATCCGCGGGCTCGTTCACCACGGCGTCGCCCCAGTTGGGCTCGGCCTCGTTATACGCCGCCACCACCAACCCTTGCGACGGAAAGATCACCATGCCGTCCTTGCCCGCGCGGCCGAGCGCCATGAACAGATCCGCGGGCGCGGATGGCCACGCCAGTAATGGCGGATTGCGCGCCGCCGCCGTCAACACGCGATTATACCACCAGTTGAAACCGTAAATACCCTGGCCGTCGCCGAGATTCACGCCTCCGCCATAACTTTTGACGCCGAGGTAATCGTCATACGGCGGTTTCTTTTTTGCCTGGGATGACGGCGTTCCCAGCGGCACATCCGCCTTGAGATACTTTTCGAAGAAGCTCGCCGGCACCAATTGCTTGTCCTGCCATTTGCCGTGGTTAAGCCACAACCAGCCGAGCCGCGCGAAATCCCGCGGTGACGGCACGAGCCGCCCCTTGTTTTTCTCGAACAATTCCACGTCCTGAAATTGCAGCGGCGCGGAGAGCCGGTCGTGCGCGGCGGACACCAGTCCGGTAACGACGCCCGACGCCAGGCCGCCGTCGCCGCCGAAAATCTTGTCCAGCGTGCGCGCGTAAAGCTGGATGCCATAATCATTATAGGACCAGCGCGATCCGGGTGGCAGCGGCTTGCCGTCCTTGTTGGTATCGGCGCACGCATAGCCGCTCATCATGTCGGCGAGGTGGCGAAATGTCATCGTTTGATCGCTGGGCCGCAAGCCCGGCCAGTAGGGCAGAATCAGGCTGTCCGGATCTTTCACTTTGCCTTCGGCAATTGCGGTGAACAGCATCGTGGACAATCCCGGTTTCGAAGCGGACGCCCAGTTGTGGCGATTGGTGAACGCTCCCCACGTGTAAATCAAATAGCCATCCTTGATGACGCAACCGGCGCTGCTTTCCGGTTTCGCGCCGCAAAGGTTGCTGCGGAGCGCGTCGAGCTTCGTCACATCCATGCCCACCTGCGCGGGCGTTTTCTCCACCCAGTTGGCGCCGGGAAAAGTGACGGGCTTGGCATCACCGAGGCAAACACAGGCGTGCCACCAGCAAAGACCGCCGGCCAGCCACGAGGATGTTCGAAGTAAGAATCTGCTCATGCCGTTCCTTTGACGTTTTCGCGGCGACGTGTCGAGGAACTTTGGAATTTTCGCCAGCGAAACCGCCAAATAAATCATTTTGTCCAAGTCTCCAATGATTTCCTGCTAGTCCTCCCGCACCGCCGACCCTATAGACTATTTGCGGTTCCAAACGCATTGGACACCTTTCGTCGCGCACCATGATATCTTATTCATTCTCCGCCTCCCGGCTTTGGCTCATCACCCTCGCACTTGGCGCGACGATTGCCGCTCACGCCGCCACGAACCCGGTCGTGTTTCCAGGCAAATTGTGGGAACAGCGCGATCCGGCCAAACTGGGCATGGACGGCCCAAAACTGGACGAATTTGCCACCAACGTCGGCGGCGACGGAATGATTATCAAAGACGGCTACCTTGTCAAAAGCTGGGGTGATATGAACACCCACAAGTGGTGGGCGTCGGCGTCGAAACCGGTCCTGAGCACCTTGCTGCTGCTGGCGGTGCAGGAGAAAAAACTCCCAAGCGTGGACGCCCCCGTGAAAAGCGTGGGCTGGGAACTCTCGGACAAGGACAAGGACATGACCTTCCGCCACCTCGCCGACATGGTTAGCGGTTATGCCTGCGTGGAAGCGCCCGGCGCAGCCTGGGCTTACAATGATTTCGCCATTCAGCTCTACGCCAAGTCGCTGGAGAAGGTTTATCACCAGTCGCTCGACGAGGCGTTTCACGAACGGATGAGACCGCTGCAATTGCAGGACGGGGAATTCTTCGGCTCGCACGGCGGCCTGAGCGTTTCCGCCAGCCCGCGCGACTTCGCCAAGCTGGGGTGGCTCTGGCTCAATCGCGGCCGGTGGAATGGACAGGAGATCGTTTCCGAAAAACTCTACAACGAGTATATCAAACCGCAGGTTCCCGCCAACCTGCCCCGGACAGCCACCCGCACCAATGCCAATGATTACCTTCACATCGGCACCTACGGCGGCGGCACCGATCAGAACAAAAACGGCCCGGGTGTCTATGGCTTCAATTTCTGGTTCAACGAACCGACCCCTTCCGGCGAGCGCGTATGGCCCGCGCTGCCGCCCGACACCTATCAAGCCAACGGCATGTGGAACCGCGATACGATGACCATTTTTCCCAGCCTTAATCTCGTCGTGGCGGTGCGCGGAGCCAAGCCCGGCAAGTTCGAACCCGGCAAAGTGGACAGTCAGTACAACCGGAACATGAAGTTGATCATGGATGCCCTGCATCCGGCGGCAGCCGCCGCGAAATAATCATTGCCCGCCGGTAAGACGCCGCACCAGAAGCTCCTTGAATCCCTCAAGGTCGCGCCAGGCTATGGCGACGTCCAGCTTTCTCGCCGCGGGATCTTCCACGGTGAAACCTTTGTCGGTGACCTGAACGCCAATCTTTTCCATGACGCAATCCTTCTGGCTGAAGGCCAGATAAACCGCCACGGTATCGAACAGGACGCTGCTGCGCGTCTGCACCATCGTCGGTTCATTGGTCAGGCCCGACGCCCAGATGCGATAGTTGGCGATGATGTTCGTTGCAATCGGGTCTTTTGATCGGAGCACCCGTTGATATTGCTCGCCGGTCAACGTCACCAGGCCGCAAGTATCCAACGGCGTGATCATCACCGACCACGGCGCGGCAAAAGCGATGCGGCAGGATTTGGGATCCACCTTCACGTTGGCTTCGGGCACCGGCGTGTCCTGGTTGTCGTAGCCCTTGCGCAAACTCCCGTGCATCCCGACAAACCGTGCGCGTTCGGCGATGCGCGGCTCGCGTTTGAGCGCCTCGGCGATATTCGGCACCGGGCCCACGCAGATCAACGTGACCGGCTCCTTCGATTGCATGATGGTATCGATGATCGCCTGCACGCCATCCTCATGCACTTTTCCGGGATACGCCTTCAGGTCGTAATCCCTGACCCACTCCGCCTGCCTGCCTTCGTCTTTCGGTTTGATGTCCAGGCCGACGCCCACCGGCACATCCGAACGCCCGACGCGTTCGAGAAATTTGGCGAGCAACTTCGCGCGATAAGGCGCGCGGCCGCGATCCCCCACCGCCAGCTTTAAATCGAGTTCGGGACACTGCAACAAAAAGCCAAGTGCCCAGGTGTCATCAATATCATTGCCGATGTCGGCATCGAAGATTACAGGTATCGTTTTGCGCTTCGCCACCGGATTTGTCTGTGCCGACGCAGTGGTGAGGATGGCAACGAAGCAGGCAAAAACCAGCCGCTTCGCAAATGGCCAGGGAAATTTTGTCAGAATAAACATTTTTTGGCGCACGAGGCCTTCTAACACTACGTGCGCCGAACCAGCCGGCATAGGAGGAAATCATCACCAATTTGGACGAAATCCCGGGCCCGACGCCCTGCTTCCCGCTCTTGATAACTCTCAAGTCGCCAATTCCATCAATCAATTCAACGCTGGCGAAAAGAGACAAACCAGACGTGGAGCAAGACGACGGAGAAAATATTCGACTGCACCGGGAACAGGCATCGACCAAACGGCGACCATGAGCATTCCGCAGGAGCATGGCACCAGGAAGCCTCATTTCATTTCCAGCCACCTTTTCACCCGGGTTTCGCAGCGTGGCGGAAGGGGTGGGATTCGAACCCACGGTAGCCTTGCGACTACTCCTGATTTCGAGTCAGGTGCCTTTAACCACTCAGCCACCCTTCCACTCGCGGAGTGATAATTTGCTCAATTTCGAGTACGAGGCAAGCCGATTCGTTGTTCCCAAAAAATTTGCGAGGCGCCCTTAACGTGATTGTAACACATTTTTTTATTGCGTTCCGTAATGGTACGGATAAACTCCTGATTCAATGCACAAACCCATCCTAGCCTTATCGGCTGGGCTGATGCTGGCTTTTGTCCAGCAATCTTCAGCCCAGGTAACCATCGAAATCGTCAACGACTCCGGGCGTCCGGACACCAACGTATTTATCAAAATACCAGGGCTGTTCGCCACCAACTACGCGGGAATCGGAATTACGCCAACCAATCTGTTCGTTGCCACGCTTGCAACCTCCACCAATGTCGCAGACGCGACTTCAGTGGCGCTGTCCACGCTGGCGACAAACAATGCGGCGGCGCCATACTTAACAACGTCGCCGATCTCGGGTAACACAAACACCGTCTACACCATACAGGCGGACTTTATTTCCTCCGGCACGATTTATTTTAGCTACGACAAGCCGTTCGTATTTACCAACGGCGTCCAGCCGAGCCCGCCGCCGGACAGCACCGGCAATGCGTTGCGTTACGATTACGGCGAACTGACGATCAACAACTCAAACGCACCCTATAACGCGATTGATATCACCTACGTGGACAAGTTTGGTATTCCCTTGCAAATGGAATGGTTCCGGGGAACGAATCTCATGTCCGGCTCCTATGTTTACCTGTCCACGAAATCCCTGGTTTCTGTTTTCACGAATACCGGGCTGGCCCAGGCGGTATTCAGCCTTAACCCGTCCAATATTACTGCTGGATGGCAATATACAGGACCAGCCTCTTACACCAATTTTGCGCGCATTCTTGCCCCGCAAAAAGTCAGCGGAACGACTACCTCTGTTTCGCCGTATCCCGTCATTACAAATTATCTGAACTCAGTTGTCGGCAATTCGTTCTGGCTCAATGGTGCCGCTCCTCAAGGCGGGTGGTACTATGAAGGCTATATTGCCTCCCTCTCCACCACTGCGGGTGGCTGGCTGCTTACGCTGGCAAAAGGGCCAACCACGCCGCCCTTCAATCCAACGTTGATTACCGGAGGCAACTATACCAACACCATAACTGTTCCCATCAGCAACACCAATGCGAGCCAATATGTGTACGGCGCACCGGTTGGACCGAACCAATATTCCGTGAACGGCACATTGGTAACGGATTCAACTTCAGGCACCTACTCCGTCGAAGTCTGGATGATTGGCGATGCACTTTCCGCGCTCAACTTTGGTTTTTGGAACGGTAATTACGGCACCAACTCTGCAGACTGGTTCTCACCGGTGGAATGGACTTCTTTTCCATTTGCCGCCGCCCGCCCAACCAACGACGGCTACTACAATCAATATGCTGGCTTGATATACTATTATTCCGATCCCTACAGCTTCGCATTTTCCGAGCGCATCACTCCGGATGTATTGATGGGACCGGTGAACGGGGATCGCATTCGCATCACTGTTCTTCCAGACGACCGATTGGATTCACCCATCGTCTTGACACCCTCAAGCGGCAATATCACTTCCAATTCGATCTCGCTGGACTGGGTTCCGTCTGCTGGCGCAACAAGCTACCAGCTGAATGTATTGCGGCCTACCGGCATCGCACCCATTTCCATCCCTGCCTCCAGCACCAACTACACCCTCACAAATCTTCAACCCGGCTCGCCTTATTTCATGTCGCTGCAAGCCAAAGGCACCGGGGCAAACGGGAATGCCATCATCAGTCCGGCACGTACATTTTCAGCCACCACTGCCGGCTCCCTGGTGCCTGCGAGCGGGGATCTTACCGCGGTGTTCACCACGTTCAACGTGTCCGACCCGTTCTACCAAATCCAGAAGGTCTATCTCAATGGCACTTTGGTGACGCTCTATACCAATGGTCAATGGTTTGATCCGACCACCACGAACTACGCCCGGTGGAATGCCTCGGCCGGAACCAATCAGGTGACGGTCAAGGTCGTCGGCACGAACGATCAGGTCTTTTTCAACGACTGGCTCAGCTTCACGCTGACCACGAATGCCGGCAATACAGCAACGGCTTCAGCCGCTCACCTGGGAGGTCAAAAATTGAGCCAGCCCGCTCCAGGGTTCAACAACACCACGTTCAACATCTCCACCCAGAACGTGAACTTGCAGGTCAGCCTTACGTTCGTTCCGGCGGAGAAACGCGTCTCGCCTCCGGCCAGCCTTACGCCGCCAGCACCGCCGATTCCGGCTCCGCCGGCAGCGGGTGTAACCATCACCAATATTGCCGGCATTCCGGGCGGCGGCATCCGGTTCAGCTTCAACGTTCCGCAGGGAACGAACTACGCGATCATAGCCTCCACAAATGTTGCCTCCGGCACCTGGTACACAAATGCGACGGGCGTCGGCGCGGCCGGCCTGACTTCCTACACCAACGCGGCGGGAAGCAACGCCATGCAGTTCTATCGCGTGAAGTATTAGCCTTTGGATTTCCACGAGCCGTCGCGATTTTCGCGGCGGCTCTTTTTTTGTACCCGCGCCATCGAAAAATCCACCGCCCTCCGACGGTCCAGGGCCTAGATTCGATCCGTGGTACAAACGGACGCCAGCGCGGGCTTGAGTCCCGCCCAAGAACACCTCCTGGACCTTTGGGAACAGCCACGTCAGGCACGAGTTCGCCACGCATCACACCGACGACACCCTGGCCACGATGGGTGAGGACGCATATGTGAATCACATCCCCGTCCTCACCGGAGGAGTCGGCCGCGAGGAATAGCGCGAATTCAATTCGAAACCTTTCATTCTCCAAATGCCGCGGGACACCGAAATGACCCCAATCTCACGAACCGTCGGAACCGATCAACTCGTGGACGAAATGATATTCAAATTCACGCACACCCTCCGGATGGACTGGATGTTGCCAGGCGTGGCGCCAACCAGAAAGCGCGTTGAAGTTCCGCTGGTGGCGATCGTTCGTTTCCGCGACGGGAGGCTGGCCCATGAACACATTCATTGGGATAAGGCGTGTGTGCTGGTGCAGCTTGGATTGTTGGATCCAGCTTCGGTGACGGGCATCGAAAGCGCCCGCAAGGCGCTTAATCCCAAATTACCCGCAAACGCCCCTTTCGGTCGAACGTCCCGTGATTTACCAACAACTTGAAGAGGCAACCCTCGTCATTCAAGTTCGTCGACGACGGAAAAACTCTTTCCCTTCTCGAATTAAACCGGGAATCAAAGGACTGCGATAGGGATTCGAGAAATAACTAACAAGCCGTCCCAAAGTGGAACGCACCACCTCGTGATACCATTTCATGCCGGAAGCCCGATGAAAAATGGCGCGCTGTGTCTCGACTTTGGCGGCATGTTTCCAGGCGCCCATGTCTTCGTGTACCGAGTATTTGTATTGCACCCGCGGCAGGCAGCCAATCTCTTCACCTTCCCGAAGCAGTCGCAGATAGTAATCCCAATCCGGAGTAACAGAAAAAGCAGGGTCCAAGCCGCCATGTGCAAGCAGTCGCTTGCGCCACCCAAAAAAAGCTCCATGGCACACAAAACAACTTTTATAACGCACCATGAGAACATGCCGGATGGTGCGCTTGCTCATTTCGCCACGATGAGTAATGACGCCGCGCCCCAGTTCCTTCCCCCCGCCATCCACATACAACGCGTCTCCACTGACTCCAATGCACTCCGGATGCGCAAGCAGAAACTCCACAGCCTTTTCGACCGCATCCGGAACATAAAAATCGTCGCTGGCCTGAATGCCGGCGATGTCACCCGTCGCAAGCTTCATCCCCTTGTTCGTGGCATCAACTTCGCCCTTGTCCGGCTCTGACACGAACCGCAAACGGGAATCTTCTGCCGCTAGCCGCTGCAAGATTTCAACCGAACCGTCCTTGGATGCAGCATCCATCACGAGGCATTCAATATTTTGGTAAGTCTGGTTCAGGATGCTACGCAGGCATCGTTCCAAAAACTTCGCGCGGTTGAACGTGGGGACAACGATGCTCACCAGGGGAGCCGGAGCGCCCCCGGACTGTGAGTCGGAATGTTGAGTGCCCTGCCCGCTCGTATTCATTCAACCACTTTTGGTCATCAAGGCTTCCATCCAGTCGATGGTTTTCGTCAGTCCCTTGCTCAGCGGTGTCAGCTCCAAATCCGGCACCATTCTCCGCAGTTTGCCGATCGAAAGGCACTTGGACGGCGCACCCACATATTTCGAAGTGTCGAATTGAATCCTCTCAAAGTCATATCCGACGTAGTCAGAAATCAGTTTTGCGAAATGGCGGATGCTGAACTCCTCGCCGGCGCCAAGGTTGATGAGATCATTCTCCCGCTCCCGCGCCAGCCGCAGGCTCAACCCGACAAAATCCTCGATATACACCAACTCGCGGGTTTGATGGCCGTTGCCCCACAACACCACCGGTTCGCCATGAAGGTTGCCCCGCAGGATTTTTCTGATGAGATCAAAAATGAAATGCATCTGCCGTCCGTCGGTATGATATCCCGGACCATAAAGCGTTGAGGGAACGAGGCAGAGGTATTTCAGGCCGAATTGACGATTCAATGCGAGCAGACCGGCATACAGCATCCGTTTCGTCATGGCGTAAGTGAACAGACTCTCGATCGGCAGCCCGGTCAGGTAGTTTTCCTCCACCAACTCCGAGCCCGGCGCGTAGGCGCAACTCGTGCCCATGGAAATGAGTTTCGCCTGCGGTTGGGCCTGCCGCCACCAGCTCAGCACGTTCGTGTTGATCTGCTGGTTGATGATCCACTGTTCGCCGGGGTGATGCAGGCAAAAGTCTCCCGCCTGGGTCCACGCCGCCAGGTGATATATTTGATCATACCGGGTGCCCTCAAAGCCCTTCAACGATTCAGCGCTACGCAAGTCGCAATTCTTCGAGTTGATCCGGACGACGACATGCCCGTGCTCCTCCAGTCGTTTGCACAGGCTGGTTCCCAGAAATCCGCTCGCACCGGTTACCAATATGTTCATCGTATCCTCATTAACCTACCACAGCGGTCAAAATTATTCCGGCGGGTTTACCGGAAAGAAAAACTCAATCCCGCGCGCTATGAGCGCCTGGTTGTTCGCCAGGATTTCCCTCTTAAAATTCCAGGCCAGCACATAATAAATATCCGGCAGCTTTGTCACTTCCTTCTCGATGACCACGGGAATGTGCATTCCCGGGGAGAAAAGGCCCCGGCGCAATTCATTTTTTTCCACCAGGCAGTCGAGATAATCGGTGCCGACCTTGAAATAATTCAACAGGGTGTTGCCTTTCACCGGCGCGCCGAAACCATAAATCTGCTTTCCGGCCTGCTTCGCCCCGGCCAGATAATCGACATTTTCCGTCCGCATGCGCTCAACCCGACGCGCAAATTCACGATAGGTCTCCAGATCATTGCTGCGCGCGTCAGTTTCCGCCTTTTGTAAAGCCCGCAGCCGCGCGGATGGCGCGGTCGCGGATGCCGCGTGCGTCACGTACGCGATGATCGATCCTCCATGAATCGGCGAAAGGTACGCATCGAACAACTTCAGGCCATGCCGGGTCAGCAGTATCTGAATGGTCGCCAGGTTGTAGTACAGCAGATGCTCGTGGTAAATCTGGTCGAAGGCCAGGTTCTCCACGATCCGTTTCATGTAAAGAAACTGCACCACGAAAACGCCGTCGGGCCGCAACGCTTCGCGGATGCCATCCGTCACGGAATGCAATTCTTCCAAATGGAAAAAAACTCCCGCGGCATTGATGACGTGAAACTTGCGCGGGATTTTTTTCGCCACTTCAAGATTGAAGAACTCATTCAGCGTCGGCACGCCGGCGTCCTGCGCAATGCGCGCGGTGGTCTTGGAGGATTCAACACCGAGAACATCGTATCCCAACGCTTGAAAATGTTTGAGTTGTGTGCCGTCGTTCGAGCCGATATCCAGGGCTGATTTCCCCGCCGTCTGTTTGAAGAAACGGTCGTCCACTTCGCGGGCAATGCCGAGAAAATGATCGCTCAACGACCGCGTCACCCCCGAGAGATACGTGTGATCCCCGAACATGACTTCCTTCTTCACCGTAAAATCAAGCTGGGCGGTGGAACAGTCCTGGCAGTAAACGACCCGCAACGGATAGACCGGTTCTCGGCCGATTTCCTCGGGCCGTAGAAAATTATTGCACCAGGGCTGGCTGCCCAGATCGACGGCAGATTCCAGTCTGGTTGAATCGCATACTCGGCAGTTCATGGTAAATCAGCAGCCGTCACCATCGGGTCTTTGAAAACAGCAGTCGCCCCGTAGCCGCACCGAAATAAACGGCGTGCGGCGCCGACCGCCATCCAGCCGCCCGGCAGCGCGTTGATCTGCGCCACCACAAAACGGCTTAAACTAAAACTAGGCCGGACGAAAGCCGCCAGCTCTCGTCGTACCACCTCGGGAAACCGGGCGGACGCTTCCTCAAACAGATGCTCGGCAAAATTGGAGAGCTCCAGCAGTCGGGCCAGAAGGATTTGCTTGGCGAAGGGCTTCCAGGTGTCAGCCCCAAACCGCGCAGTGATGGCGCTGGCTCCCATGAAAAAGATAGTGTCAGCCCAAACCACCCGTCCATCCCGTTCAATCGCCCGATTCGGCGTCGCATATTTCCAGACCGCCGGACGCAGCGCCACCAGCTCCATACCCAATCCGGACAGATACGCGGCCACCTCATGAAACGAAGGCTCGCCTTCGTAGAACGGTTGAAAGCGCAGCTCACTTTGCACGCAGAGCGCCTCCCCGACAAATTCCGGCGCGCTTTTGAGAACTTCGTAATCCATTCCTTCCAGGTCCGTCTTGAACAAATCCACTCGCTTCACTCCGCTTTGGCGCAGGAGCGATCCAATCGTGTCACAGTCCAGTTCCCGGGCGCTGACCTGCGTGAAATAGTCCTGCAGGCCATAGGCCTTTACGAGCTCCCATTTCGGCTCAAGAATTGAAGACGCTTGGGGAAACTTTCGTTGTTTGAAAACCCGCTTGCCGGCACTTCCCGCCACGGCTTTGCGCAGGGAAATTCGATTTGCGGGCGCGGCCGGTCCGGAATCTTCCCCTTGCAATGCGTCGATTTCGATGATCGTGATCGCGTTTAATTCCGGGAGTTTTTTTAAAATTCCTGCCGTGTGAGCCGATCCCAGATCAAGCACGGCAAAATCGCCGGCCAGTTGCTTCATCGTCTCAATCACGAACGCCTCCCCGACGGAAACCACGTTTCCGGAACCAACAGGCATTGGCTGGGGAACAGGGGGACCGCGAGCCAGCGCCGATGGGCGGCGGTAAATTCCGCCACCGCCTGATTCACCCCCTGGGCGTTGCGATCATAGTCATCCAGCACCACCAGCGCCTTCTCCATCAATATGCCCGAGGTCTGCAGATAGGTCAGAGATTCAATGCTCGCCTTGTAAATATCGACATCCAGGTGAACGAAGGAAATCGGCCCCAGCTTTTTACCTGCGGCGGATGCCGGAAAAAATCCCTCGACGATCTCAAAATTACGTCCGTGGGAATGAAAGAGATTTTCCATGTGCTGCCGGGAGGTGTCCCGGAACATTTGCTGATGAAAGCTTTTGTCCAGCTTCGGATCCACGGTCTCGAAGCTCTTGAACGAATCGCAAATCACCATCCGTCGGGCCGGATTTGTGTTGGAAAGATGCAAGGCGCCGCCGCCGCGATAACTGCCGATTTCCAAAATCCCGCCCGCGGGATCGGTCATGCGGCAAAGCTTCCAAAGATTTGCCAGGCGGCCCGTATCCAGCACCGTCAAGTCGGCAACTTCCCGCACCGAAGCTTGAAATTCCAAATCTCCCAGCACTTCCACATTGGAGGGATCGATAGGCTTGATGATTGGATAAGTGCCGGTTACTTTCCGCAATTGAAATCCCCAACGAATCAGGCGGTAGCCTAGTCCGTCGCAAAATTTATCCCACGCGGTGAGAGCCATGCTTTTGGTCGGTTGGAAATCAGGCAAACACGGTTGACTGCCTATGAAAATACGATCCGGGCACCCGGCGCATTCAGTGTCACGGGCAATACCGGCTGCCCTTGGAAAGCTTTGTGGAGTCGTTTGTGGGTTTCGGGCGGGCTGAAAAACAGCATGAATCCCCCGGCGCCTGCGCCTAGTAGCTTACCGCCCCACGCGCCGGCTTTTCTACCCCGCTCATACATGCGATCAATCGCCGGATCGGAAACTTTGCTGTCGAGATTCCGCTTGGCCACCCACGCGTGATGCAACAATTCTCCGAACTCCCGCATTGGCCGGCTACCGGTCAGGATTGAATGCCCCTCGTCCACCATTTTGCGCATCTTGCGCAGAGTTGGCACGTTCGCTCCGACCCGCTTCAGTTGACGCGCCACGACGTCAGATGCCTTCCGGGTAACGCCTGTAAACACAAGAAAAAGATGTTGTTCCAATTCTTCCATACGGTTAGGGCGCAACATCAACCGGTTGACGATAATATCTTCCTCGGTCCGGAATTCGATCAGATTGAAACCGCCAAACGCTGCGAGGGTCTGGTCCTGGCAGCCAACATTGTCGTTCAACAAATGTCGCTCGACATAAATCGCTTCATAAGCCAGCTCCTGGGGCGTCTTAAATTCTCCCTTAAATGCGTGTAACGCTTGCAGCAGAGACACGGTAAATGCCGACGAAGATCCCAAGCCTGTAAAGGCTGGCAAATCTGCCATCGCATGCAGTTCGATGTCTTTCTCGAGACAGCATAGCTTCAAGCATTCTCGATAGACGTTATGCTCAATGGCGCCAACCTCCCGCGCCAATTCGACCTTCCGATACGACACCCGAATCGAGTAGTCGAACAAATGACTCACAAAGGGACTAGCGGTGACGTAATTAAATTTGTTGATCGCCGATGCCAGCACAGCGCCATCTCCCTTGAGGAAATATTCCGGGTAATCAGTCCCCCCTCCAAAAAAACTGATACGGACTGGGGCGCGGGAAATGACCATATAGTTTCAAATCCAATAACAAATCAGCGCTTAATGTGAGGAAAACCACATATTCAGTCAAGCTGGACCTCAGACCCGTCCCTCGCGCACCATCAGCGGCTCGACGCTGCATGGCAACATCATGAAGACGTCTCTGGCGATGTCTTCTTGCGGGATGCGGCTCAACCATGCACAAACACTTGTCGCCTGACTCGATTTGGCTAATCTTTGTTCACATGCGTAATTGTGTCCTTTGGGTGCTTGGATTGCTCGCCCTGCCCGCGATGGCCGCTGAAATCACCTTCGATTTTGGCGACGTGCCGGCGGGCAAGACCCCGCCGGGATTTCGCAGCGCGATCACCGGCACCGGCAAACCCGGCGACTGGCATATCGTGCAGGACGACGTGCCGCCGTTGCTCGCGCCGCTGACACCCAACGCGCAATCGATCGCCAAACGGTCAGTGCTCGGGCAGTTTTCGCAGGACCCCTCCGACGAACGTTTTCCTCTTCTCATTTATGAGGACGAAACTTTTGATAATTTTACGCTGACCACGCGGTTCAAAACGGTCAAAGGCGCGAAGGAGCAAATGGCCGGCATCGCGTTCCGCATTCAGAATGAGACGAACTATTACGTCGTCCGCGCGAGTTCACTGGGCAACACGTTCCGCTTTTACAAAATCGTCGACGGCCAGCGCGGCGTGTTAATCGGGCCGGAAGTGCCAATTCCCTCCGGCGTCTGGCACGAACTCTCCATTGATTGCAAAGGCAACCAAATTGCCTGCAAACTCGACGGCAAGGAATTGATTCCCACCTTGACCGACAACACCTTCCCGCGCGGCAAGATTGGCTTTTGGACGAAGTCCGACTCGGTGACTTATTTCGCGGACACCAAAATCTCGTTCACCCGACGCGATCCGCCAGCGCAAGCCATTCTTCGTGACACGCTGAAAGCATATCCCCGGCTCGTCGGACTGGAGATTTACGTGCAGGGCACCGAACCCGGCAAGCCTCGCCTGCTGGCCAGTAAGGATCCAATCAAAGGCGAACAGTTCGGCGGCAAGGTGGAGCAGGACGTCCTCGATCGCGGCGTCAGCTACTACGCGAAGAACAAACACTCGGTGGAGGTCACCCTGCCCTTGCGCGATCGCAACGGCGAATCGGTCGCCGCCGCCCGCATTATCATGAAAAGTTTTCCCGGCCAAACCGAAGATAATGCAGTAGCGCGAGCCCTGCCGATTGCCAAGGACATGCAGGCTCGAATCCCCTCTCTGAAAGAGTTGGTCGAGTAGGCATTTACTATAAGGCCGCGCACATGACCGAAGCGCAATTGTCGCGTGACCACCACTCAACTTTACGGCTTCGGTTTATCCCCTGGCGTGGCCACACCAGGAAATACGGGAGACTTCACCTCTTTGACCGCCTGTGTGGACGAAATCGAAGTATCTGCATCGTCCACTGGCTGACGCAACGCGCCGCCCTTCACCAGGACTTTTCCATCATGATCTGGCTGTAGACGCGGACGGGTCGTGGCGTAGTCATAAACCTGATTGGTGATCACATTTCCATCCGGGTTAAAGATGAAATAATCAAACGAATGCGCCGCGCTCTGAAACAGGAGGTGCAGATTGTTGAATTTATCCACCTGCGGTTCCGGCTGGCCGAACGACACCATTGGCCCGATGGGATGCACGCCAAACAGTTTCCCACTGCCGGCATCCACGATGGTCAGGTAAAGCTGAAGCTGATTTTTGAGATAATTGGCCTGTTGCAAAACATATCGCCGCACTGTCATTGTGCCATTGGTTGAATTCGAAACGCCCACGTCCTGCTGCCACAGTTTGGCGCCTTCGGCGATGTCGAAATTCTTGGGCTGGCTGGTCACTTCCGTCCCCAGATCCTTCACCCGAACGGTTGCGATAATTGAATAGCGCCCCACGCCTCCCAACGAAAAATAAGGAGTCAGGTTGACTCGTTTCGTTGCCACTTTGGAAGAACCAAGAAAGAACTCGCCCGTGACGGGAATCTCCGCATGTTTGGAAATCACATCCACACCGCGCGCCTCCAAAGAAAACGACAGCCAGTCCGGCTCCACGCCGAGCCGCAATATTCGTCCAGAATGATTGGTGATCTTCACCGCCGCGATGATCGCCTCGCCCGGTAGAAACTTGTCCTGGTCAGTGGTGACTTCCACCGTAACCTGCGCCGACACTGTCATCAGTGCCGTCATCGTCAGGCCCAGCCACAAGACAAATTTCTTCATCTACTCACTTTATGCCGACTGCGTTGACTCGCAAGCCGCAAAACGGTTGCGCACTGCTTCAAGCACCGCCGCGACGGGCAACGCGCGCAGGCATTCCAGCGGCTTTTCATAATGGCAGCGGGACTTCATGCAGGGCACGCACGGCAGGCTCAATTGCAGCACATGTTCGGTCTGTCCATACGGTCCGGTGCGGCGTGGGTCGGTTGGGCCGAAAAGCCCCACCACTGGCTTGCGCAATGCCGCCGCCACATGCATCGGCCCGGTATCGTTCGTCACCATCAAATCACACACGCGAATCCACTCGATCATTTCCGGCAGTGAAATCTTGCCCGTCAAATCCACGCAACGCTCGCCGCCCGCGCGGATGATGATTTCACCCATCGGTCGATCCTCCTGCCCGCCCAGAATCGCGATGCGATGCCGCGGATATTCCCTGGCGAGCGAGCGGGCCAATTCCGCGAAATGTTCCGCCGGCCAGCGCTTGTTCATCCAGCGCGCGCCAGGCTGCAACGCAATCCAGCGCGATTCGCTCACCACCCATTTTTCGCGGATGGATTCGGCCGCCCCCACCCGCTTCGGCAGCCACTCAAAATCCCAATGCACCGGCACGCCTAAAAACGGCAGCACCCGCAGATACCAATCCACCGCGTGCGTCCCGCGGGAAGGGCGGTTTGCCACAAAATCGTAAAATCCCCGAGCGCCCTCGCGCGCCTCGTCCATCCCGATCGCAAGTTTCGCGTTCGTCAGCCACGCAAAAATGCCCGTTCGCATCAGGCTTTGCAGATCGATCACCACGTCAAATTTTTGCCGTCGCAACCAGCGCACGGTGCGCACCATCTCCGGCCAATGCTTCGGTGCGGCCCATCGACGACGATGAAAATGAACCAGCCCCGTAAGGTCAGGATCCCCCTCCAACAGCGGCGCCAGCTTTGAATCAATCCACCAGTAAACCTCGCTGTCGGGACGATGCTGCTTGATCAGACGAAGCACGGGAAACGCCTGCACCACATCACCGAGGGAGCTGGGTTTTAGAATGAGGATTTTCACCCGGCTACGGACTTTCGCGGACCGGCGCCCTGTCGGCACGGTCCAGGAATCGATTCATGAAGCGCCTATCGGCCGAACGCGAGGCGCTCCGCCAGACGCGGCGGGAGACCCGCTTCCAGAATTTTCTTCTGGGCGGTGGCGATATCGTAGTCCAGCCGACGCAACTCAATTGTCCCCTCGTCCGTGTCGTAAATGACATAGGCCGCCTTGGGATTATTGTCGCGCGGCTGACCAATGGCGCCGACGTTGATGAAATACTTTTTGCCCGCTTCGATCTTGAATTTCGAATACGTGCCCCCGCGCACCATGTTGTCCCGGATGAACGCCACCGGCACATGCGTGTGGCCGAAGAAACACACCGCCGTGTTCTGATACGTGAAGCTCGCTGCGGCCGCCAGTTTGTCGAACACATAGCCCCACCGTTGCGGACCGTCCAGCGTGGCATGCACGATCGTAAAATTCGTCACCATCCGCGCATACTTGAGGTCGCGCAACCACTGGCGATCCTCAGTCGTAAGCTGCTTGCGCGTCCAATTGACCGCTTCAGCGGCTGCGGGATTGAAACCATCCAGCGGTTGGTCGGTGGAACAATACTCGTCGTGGTTACCCTTGACGACCGGGATGTTCATCTCCCGCACAATGTCCAGGCACTCCTTCGGATTGGCGTTGTAACCGACGACGTCGCCCAGGCACGCGTAGTTCGTGCATTTCTGCTGCTGGATGTCTTCCAACACGGTCTGGAACGCTTCCAAATTGCCGTGAATGTCCGCAATGATCGCAAACTTCATGTAACTATTTTACAATTTCAAACCCACGAAAAGCACTTTGGGCTTCGCCCCAGTGAACGTCTTCTTTTTTAATAAAATGATCCAGACCCGATTCCCGGATCGCCTGGCGAAACGCTTCCAGCTCGTCCTTCGAGCCTTCAGCCATCATTTCCACCCCGCCGTCCGGCAAATTGCGAACGGTGCCCGTGACCTCGAATCCGCTCGCCGTCGTTTTGACGGTATAACGGAACCCGACGCCTTGCACCTGGCCCGAATAAACGACCTGCATTCGCTTTCGATTCACAGCCAGTCAACTTCGACAATATGCCACATTCGGACCATATCCGGTAGGAAAATACCTCTTCCCCGGCGTTGACCGCAGGGATGAAGCCACAAACCCCCTTCCCAACGCAATCCTTTTCGTCCACCACACAACCCTGCTTTTGCTCCCAATACGCCCAATAGCTTCATTTTACCGTCCCGTGCGACCGCTAACGTCGTCATCGCGCCTCCCGATACAATCCTCACCCCGATCAGGTGCTATCAGGTGCGAATCACTGCGAATTGCCTATAAAACCACCACCTCCATCAAACCTAATTTTGCGTTCGAATTTCGAAAATCTGCATTCGACATTCTCAAGTTGGCTTCGTTTTCCATCCATCAACTACGACAATCAGTCACAATCCAGTATCAATGAGCGATTTATAAATACCTTGATTTGGGTTCGTTTGGTAAAATTTACATTTCGGCGGAATTCCGCCTCGCTCCCAAAAACCCTGCTGCGCAACAGGCCGTATGGCTCCATGAACCGGCCGAACCAAGCTGCAACCAACGCATACCCACCCGCTTCCATCACATCCCCATCCAGTTCCAAATCCGACCCAACACCGCACAGTTCCCTCATTAAGCCCGTAAAAAAGTCCAGACAGGGCCGTCATTCCCAGCTCGGTCCTCCAGTTCCGACGGAGCGCGTTCCAAGGTAGGGTTGATTGCCTGTCCGGCTCGGACCTCTCCCGCATGCGGGACCACCCAAACATTCCTCATCCGAAATTCCCGACGGCGCCCTCGGAGAGGTCGCCCTACCACCACTCCACCCAATATTTTCAAAGAACAAATCTACCAACCCGGCGATCCTATACCAGGGGGTCGGACAAATGCTGTCCGATGGTCCACAGCGACTCATTCCCCGCTTCAGCCGGCCATAAAGCAATGGAGGAGGACGCACCCACCTCAATCATCAGACCACCATTTTCTCCAATTCCATCGTCACGAAACAAAACTCGGCGCGGCAACAATTTCATTACGCAAATCCCGCTGCTTTTTGGGCAGGAACAATGTAGGAAAGATCAAGCTCACCTCGCTATCAATCACCCATTCACCGTCCACCTGCGAAAGCACCTGCCACTTGTAATCCGTACCCAGACAGCGGAATACCCGAAGCCGGCACGCCGGGGACAATCCGAAACCGAAGCATTTTAGCGCCGTATCCGCGTCAGCAAACTCTTCATGCCATCCCTCAAAGCCGACCGCGTGCTGGCCCTCATGCTCTCGAATCCAAACCTTAAAGCCAGTCGGACTCAGCGCCGGAATTTCGAGAGAACCCTCCGCCGTCGTGTAGGCGACGTGTGGATACTTCAGCAGCTTTTCCCTAATGCGCGAAATGACCATACGTGTGAAGGCGCCTGGCACACAATCGTACGCGCGCGCATATAATTCGCTTCGCCCCCGTCACTCGTTTTTCGCCAGCATCGCCTGCGCAAAAAATTGCACGCTGTCCTCATGCCCGTTATCGAGAAACTTCTGCACCTTCGCGAGGGGAAATGTCAAGCCGCTGCCGCTGTCCCATAACACCGCCGCGCTGCCCAGATTCTCCCCAAAATCCGCGATGATCTCGTTGATCTTCAGCGCCCCTTTGTAATCCAGCCAATGGTATGTCTTGTGGGTGGCGTTGCGGAGCATGACCTCTCCGACGTACGCCCCGCATCTCAGCACGAGCTTGCAATAATCATCGCTCCCTTCCTCCAGCGGACGCTTCCGCATTTCGTCAAGGTAATCGTCCACCAAGGCCAGGCTCTCGATCGTGAAATCCAGCCGCGAAAGATCGAGCAATTCAGCGCCGGGCGTCGGATCGTCCGTCACCAACTCTGGCGAAGCAAACATTTGTCCCAGTTCGCCCAGCGCCTGGTCTTGCAACTCGGGTTTTCGGCTAAACAATCCCATAATAGTCCTTTCCGGTTGATATCCCTTGCTCCCGTCGCATTCGGCAAATCGGGAATTTGGCCTGATGATAACGAACAGATTTAGGCTGACAAACCCAAATCCCCCGCCCTCAGTCGCTTATTCAGTGCATCCCGAAGTCGATGCCAGAAATTAGCCGGGCGGTTGAGCGATGCGATCCCCCCGGAACCCGCCCGCACAAATCAATCGGACCCTGAAAGCGGTGCCAGAATCCTGCCCCCTCCAAAATGCGCCAAACTCGGCCCGCGACCAATTCCGCTGAGGCGCATCTGAGCTGGTAGGGCGGCGTTGCGCGCCGCCCAAATATCCTTCGGGCGAAGCCCGCACGTTCGCCAACGCGGCCAAAATATCAGCGTGTTTTGCGCGGCTGACGCGCGGGCTGCCTCTTGGCTGCGTCTGGATCCAGCATCGGCAACGCGTCGTCGCGCAGCACCGCATTGTAATATACGACCGCCTCCGCGCGACGATCACGCAGTGCCGAAATAGACCCACGCGTGTTCACAATTTTGGCGCACGCGGCCGACGCATCGAGCCCGGCTTTCAACCCCTCGTTGATCAGCGCAGCGTCCGCCGGCGCGCTGGAATTCAGCAAGTATTTCGCCACCCCGGGACGGTCTGCCTTGGGTACCAGCATGATCATTTCCGCGCCGTAATCGGGCTGGTTATTGGGTGTATGAGTAAGATGCCGCCGGACTTCCTGGCGCTTATAGTTGTCCTCCGATAGCGAGCCAAGGTTGTCGTCCAGGATTTTCAAGGCTTTCTCTGGATGCCCGTAAGCGTTGGTGGATATTTGCCATGGCGTCAGCACCACAGGCGCTTCCGGTTTATTTGTTATAATAGCGATAACATCCAACCCGGTATTTTCACGCAACGTCTCTCGGAAAGAACTCGAAAGAAACCCGGCCTCCGCCAGCACCAGTCCGACCGCCCGGTGCTCCTGGCCGTGAATTGCGCTCTTGATCGCCTCCTTGATTTTTTGCTTTAACGCCTCAACTTCATCATCGTTCGTCCCGGTTCGCTTCAATTGCCCCGCCTGTATCAGCCACCCGTCCACGAGGCGACGCGCTAAAAAAGGATTGACGCTTTCGCCCGATTTTTGCGCCGCTTCATACGGCACGCTGGCAGCAATGGTGATCAATCCCGCAAATTCAATTTCGCTGGCCTCGCCATATCGCTGATACAATTCATGTCGCAGCTCCACCACCGCATGATTCTTTTCCGCGCTTTCCGCCGCGCCGTTTACCGCATCCGCCAGTTGCTTCAGCAGGGTGGGCTCCGGTGTCAGCGTTCCCCGGCCAATTGGCGCGGGCGGGAGCAATGCCATTGCCTGGGCAAAATGCGGATCGGCCGTCACCGAAACACCCAGGTTTTTTTGCAACGCCGCCGCATAGAGCGGAGCGCGCTTGCGGACAACATAGCCAAAAAACTCCAGCCGCTTTGGCCGGTTCGTTTCCAACTCCTTTAATGCGTCGGGATGCGTTTCCAGATACACGTTCATCACCGGCACCCCCAGCAACGCCGCATTCGTCAGCGTCACCTCGCGCGGCGAAAGAAAACCCTCCGGCAATGGTCGTGACGACCGGGCCCGTCCAGTCGTTGGCGGATTTGTAATGGTCACCGTCTGCGCCTTGCCTTTGAGATAAAGTTCGTAAAACGCCGCCCGTTCCGCATCGTCGAACGAATTCTCCTTCATCGAATCAAGCACCAGCTTGTCCACCTCGTCCTGAAGCAAGCGCGGTTCCGCCTTCAACAGGACTGTCGCTTGGCTGCCGGTTTCGCCGTCCTGGCCGACATAGGCCAGATCGATCAACGCCCGCACCAACTCCTTATGCTTCCGAAAGTCAGGGTCGGCGTCATTCATGCAGTCCCGGACAAAATTCTCGCGCAACATTTGTTGGCGAATGCGGTAATTCGCTGCCACGCGGACCGCCTCCTCATCATCCCGCGCCCGCAGCAATGCGCCATCCCTTTCCGCCTTAATTTCAATCAACTTGCTCTTCAACGCCTCCTGGCAATCAGCGAGAGCTTGCGCCTTGTTTTGAGCCTGGGTTTGGAGCCCTGCGGGCAGCAGGCAAAGAATCAACGCCGAGGCCAGTAATGCTTTCAACCGGTAGTGCGATAACGTTTCCATGTCGTTACTAGGTTTGAGGAGTAATCCGAATCCGTATTTGTCAATAGATTAAAACATGCCCGCACCAAGTCAATGTAACCCGCGCCCAAATTCGTGCGGACCGAACAAGACCGCCCGAAACCCTTCATTCAGCGCATCCCGAAGGCGATGCCAGAATCCCGCCCTTTCCAAAATGCGCCAACCGGGCCCGCCCTCAAATCCAGTGAGGCGCATCTGAGCTGGCAGGGCGGTGCTGCCGCGCCGCCCAAACATACTTGGCCCACATGACCACCGAAATTCCGCGCGCAAACCAATTTCATCGCTCACGGCTGCGGAAATCCAGGCCCGCAAACTTCCAAGGCAAACATCGGGAGTGGTTGGGATAAAGCTGACTTCGTTTCGACCGGTGAGGATATTGGGGCAAAGGGATTTGGGCGTCGCGGCAGCAACGCCAGCTCGACTAAATCTGTTTTTATCCGTGAAATCCCTGCCATCCGTGGTCTTCAGTCACTCCCCTTTCAGCGCCCTCCCTCACACCGCCCCATCAAAGCTCTCCTTGATCACTCCCGCCAGATCGTTCAGCAGCTTGTCGCTTTTGCCGACGTAGGATGAACCGTGCATGACCGCCAGGGTTTCCGGCTTGAGATCGGCGAGTCCCCGCAGCACGCCCACCGTCTGGCTGCTGTAAGGCATGTAATCCGCGAGCGGGCCTTGCTGCATTTGCTGCATCGCCTTTCGCGCCGGAGCGATCAGGTCCGACGACGTCACCGCCGCGACATTCCCGAAATGATGAAAGAGATCGGAACAGAACAACGTCTTGCGCGTTTCCTCGAACAACACCCCGGCATCCCAGCCATGTGGCAAATGCGGCGAGCGATGGAAGCGATAGCGATACTTCCCCGTAGTCAGGACGTCGTCGGAGGTCATGCCTCGCGCGGGGCGGATGGAAAAATCATCCACGCTCACCAATTTGCCGACGAGCGTGCAGACCGGCTGGGCCTGGGGCGCGAGTTCCAGCCAGTGATTGAGCGCGCCGACTTCGTCGGACTCGAAGTGACTCCAGCCGATATGCCGGAGTTTCGCCGGATCGATCAGCGTGGACACCGCCTCCCGCAAGACGGGAAACATGCCCTTGAATCCGGCATGAAACAGCAGCGGCTCCTCGTCGCGGACCAGGAAGTGATTGAACTGCATGTCGAAGTTCGGCACGTAAACCGAAATCCGAAACAAGTCAGGAGCGATCTCGTCGATGGTTGTCATGATTCAATGTTTATCAGGCCAAAATGAATCAATGAATGGGCCTTTCGGACTATCCCGGGCCGCTTCGGCAGAAATCGGATTCACCGCGGCACCGAGACGCGGAGCATGGGCGTGTCCAATCTGGCAGAGTTCCGCATGCGGGAACTCTGCCATGGAAACAGTCCAGATGAAGTCCTCCGACCTAAATCCATCCCTTTCCGTTGCGCAACTCCGCGGTGAACGCCCCTCACTGTACCGGTTTCGCCGGCAAATACTTGTCATACCAATCCGCGAGTCTCCGCACATCCCAGAGCATCGACCCCCAGCCATGACGGCCTTTCTTATGCACCACCAGTTCGATGGTGCCGCCCTGTTTCCGGACGGCTTCGACGTAACGCTGCGACTGATCCAGCGGCACCAGCAGGTCAGCGTCGCCATGTAGTATAAGCGTCGGCGGCAGGTTCGATCTCACGTAATAAATCGGCGACATCTCATGGCCCGTGACTTTCCACACGGCGGGATTCGTCGATTGCGGGCCGAACGCCACCCCGAAATGTTTCGGCGGGCCGCCGTCGCCGGGATTCTCCGTGGACGCTCCAAGCTTCAATAGATCTGTGACGGGAAAGAAAATTGCCACCGCCTCCACCGCGCTGCTCTCGCGATCCACGGGGTCGGCCGCGTCGGGCTCGCCCGGTCCGCCCCGCGTCGCCAGCATCAAGCTCAGGTGCCCGCCCGCGCTCGCGCCGGAAATGCCGATGCGCTGGGGATCGATATTGTAGTTGGTCGCGTTGTGCCGCACGTAGCGCACCGCACGGTTGATGTCCTCCACGATCTCCATCACGCTCGCGTCGGGTTGCGACACGTGATACACCGCGAACACCGTGTAGCCGTGTCGCAGCAGCGGCGCGATCGTCCACGGTTTAAACGATTTCTCAGGTGACTTCCATCCGCCGCTGATGAGAAACAAAACTGCCGCGCCGTTCGGCTTTTCGGGACGCGCCACATCCATCAGCAAGTCCTTCCCATTGCGATGCCCATAAACCACGCCGCTCGTCAGCGTGTGCTTCGGATTAAAATACGCCTTGAGGGAAACGACGGTTATGACGAGCAACGCCAACACGATGAGCACGGTCCAAAGGAAATAACGGACGAAACGGGGAATCTTCATAGGTGCGAAGGGTGGTTAATCGAGGGCCGCTTCGGGTTCCTGCACCGCCGCCGGGCCGGGAACGGCCGTGAATTTCCTGCCCGCGAGATACGCAAAGAACGCCACGCCAAAACCGACGAACCACGCGTAGTCGTACATGTGTACCCAAAACGATCCGATAGTCTCCGCCTTCACCACTTTGATCTGCGCGAGAAAACCCGGCAAACTCGGCAGAATACCCACTACGAGTGCCGCTAGAGCCACAACGCTGTAGCCGTTGGTAAAACTGTATTCGCCTTTTTCATCATACAACGCGGCGAGATTCAGGCGGCGTTTGCGATAAACGAAATAATCCGCGATGAGAATGCCGCCGATCGGCCCCAGCAACGCACTGTAAGCGATGAGCCAGGTGAAAATATATCCCGTCGGATCGGCGACGAGCTTCCACGGCATCATCACGACACCGATTAATCCCGTGATGAGTCCGCCGATGCGGAAGGTGATGTGCTTGGGCGCGAGCTGCGCGAAATCGTTCGCGGGACTGACGACGTTGGCCGCGATATTGGTCGCCAGCGTTGCAATGCAAAGTCCGGCCAGCGCGACAAAAAGCACGATCGGATTTTGAAACCGCGTGAGCACGTCCACCGGATCCCAAATTGTATGGCCGAAAATGAGCGTGGTCGCGGAGGTGACCGCCACGCCGATGAAGGAATAGAGCGCCATGGTCATCGGCAGACCCAGAGCCTGGCCGACAACCTGGTCGCGTTGCGAACGGGCATAGCGTGAGAAGTCGGGGATATTAAGTGACAACGTCGCCCAGAAGCTGATCATTCCCGTGAGCGCGGGGAAAAAGAACACGAAGAATTGCCCGCTCTTCGGCTGGCCGGGCTCGAACGCCGAGGGCTGCGAGAGAATCGGTCCGAAACCGCCCGCGCTTTTGTAGGCCCAGCCCAATAGCGCCAGCCCGAGCAGAATCAGCAGTGGCGCCTTGATGTTCAGCAGCCAGCGGATGCATTCGATGCCTTTGTAAACCACCGCCATGTTGATTGCCCAAAAGAACAAAAAGCAAACGACCTGCGCCGGGGTGATGCCGAGGAAGGCAATCGGCGTGCCGGTGCTTACCGAAGGGAAAAATTCAGCGAGGATTTTGAAAATGGCGCTGCCGCCAATCCAGGTCTGGATACCGAACCACCCGCACGCCACCAGGGCCCGCAGCAGCGCCGGGATGTTGGCCCCTTTTGTGCCAAACGATGCGCGGCAATAAACCGGAAACGGAATGCCGTAGAGCGTTCCCGCGTGCGCGTTCAGAATCATCGGCACGAGCACGATGAGGTTGCCGAGAAAAATGGTGAGGATCGCCTGCCACCAGTTCATGCCGCCGCCAATGAGCGACGAAGCGAGCATGTAGGTCGGGATGCACGCCGACATCGAAATCCACAGCGCCGCGAAATTTCCCGCGCCCCATTTCCGCTCGACCGACGGCACGGGCGCGAGGTCGGCGTTGAACAATTTGCTGTTTTGCACGCGGGCCAGTTGCGGCCCGGTCAGGTCAATCTGGCTGGAACTCATGCGTCTCTTCGAATTTCGCCGCGTTGGTGATGGCCATTGAGTTATGCCGAAACACCCCAAAAAACAAGCCGATTCGATGGGGACTGGTGACGCCCCGGACAGTTGCGCGAGTTGAAAAGCGCCAGACCACAGAGAGAGGCTGCTCGCCAAACGCTGGGTCGCTGTTTACGATAATTTTCCCGATGAAAACGCCCGCAGTATCGTCCCCGCGCACGACCCGGGAGGCCGTTTTCGTTTGTGGGTTGCTGGCGGCGGTCACGTTGCTGGCGTTCTCGCCGCTTCGATTGAATCAGTTCATCGATTACGACGATCAGCAATACATCACCGCCAATCCGCAGGTGTTGCGCGGCCTGTCCTGGGAGGGGGTTGGGTGGGCGTTTACGAGCGGTCATTCGGCCAACTGGCATCCGATCACCTGGCTGTCGCACATGTTGGACGTCCAGCTGTTCGGGACGAATCCCGCGGCGCATCACGGCGTGAACCTGATGTTTCACATCGCGAACTCGATGCTGCTGTTTTTGTTTTTGCGTCGAATCACCGGCGCGATGTGGCGGAGCGCGGTGGTGGCGTTTCTGTTCGCGTTGCATCCGATGCGGGTGGAGTCGGTGGCGTGGGCGGCGGAACGAAAGGATGTATTGAGCACGTTTTTTGGCCTGTTGAGCCTGCGTGCGTACTCGGAGTACGCATTGCGAGCGGTAAGCGACGCGGCGCGACACCTTGGAGCTGAACCACCTTCAACTGCGCGCTGGACCCCTGGTTTTTTCCGATCGCGCTGCTACCTGGCATCACTGGCGTGTTTCGCGCTCGCGTTGATGAGCAAGCCGATGCTCGTGACACTGCCGGGCGTCATGCTGTTGCTGGATGCCTGGCCATTGCGACGAATCAGGTTGTTCAATGTTTCGACGCCGAAAGCCGGAGGCGCAGCGGCGAAGATCCCTGGGCTGATGCCATTGCTGGTTGAAAAAATGCCTTACCTTGTACTCGCGGGCTGTTCCTCGGTGGTGACATTGATGGTGCAGCAAAAGGCGATGATGTTTTACAAAAACCTTCCGCTGTCTTCGCGAGTGGCGAATGCACTGGTGTCTGGCGTGCGCTATCTGGAGCTGGCCTTCTGGCCAAAGAGTCTCGCGGTGCTTTATCCGCATCCGGCACACTGGGCAACAGGAACAGTGGTGGCGGCGGCGGCCGTGCTGCTGGTGGTTACCGGGGTCGCCTTGAAACTGTGGCGGCGCTTTCCATATGTCGCGATCGGCTGGCTTTGGTATCTCGGAATGCTGGTGCCGGTGTTGGGTCTGGTGCAGGTGGGCATTCAATCCATGGCGGACCGTTACAGTTACCTGCCGTTGGTGGGTATTTTTATGCTCGTGGTTTGGGCCGCGACCGATGTGCTGGAGCGGGCGAGGGTTTCGCCGCGCTGGGGGATCGCGGCGGCGGGGTTGCTGCTGTCGGCTTGCGCAATTCTTACGTGGCGACAGGTGCAATTGTGGCGGGACACACGAACGTTGTTCGCGCACACGGCGAGGGTGACTTCGAAAAACTGGCTCGCGGAATACAAGCTGGCGGTGGTGGCATTGCAGGATTACGAAAATACGGGTCGCAAGCGCATCGAGGATCAAGTATCGCCGGTGGACTCTTCCCCGCCGGAACGAAATCAGGCAGACACGCTCGCGTTTTTGCAAGAGATCATTCGCCGGTGTGAAAACGCGTTGCAGGCGGAGCCCCGGGTGCTGGATGTACACGTGACTCTGGCCAAGGCCCTGACGGAGATGGGTCGCGTGGACGAAGCCCGGGGCGAGCTGGAAGTTGCAACCCGAATCGATCCCAAAAACGCAGCGGCCCATGAAAATCTCGCCGAGGTGCTCTACCGTCAGGGACATGTCAGAGAGGCAGTCGCCGAATATAAAACCGCGCTGGCGCTTGAACCGAATTGGCAAAGCGTTTTAAACAACCTCGCATGGATCCTCGCGACCGACCGCGATGCGCAAATCCGCGACGGCAACCAAGCTGTGGTGTTAGCGGAATTGGCGTGTAATTTGAGCAGCCAGACCAACCTTTGGTTTCAGCACACACGGGCGGCGGCATACGCCGAAAAAGGTGATTTCCTCCAGGCAACGGCTGCGGCGCAGCAAGCACTTGAACTGGCAAAGAGTTCCGGCAACGCCGACCTCAGTAACATTGCGGCCACCAGGCTCGAATTGTATAAAAAAGGACAGCAATTGAGGGCCCCTTAGACCCATCACATGAATATGTGACCACCGCAAAATAAGGGAAATGTTCGTCGTTGACCTCGGAACCTTATGCCGTCATAGTTTGGGAGCAGGTTCCTCTACTTTCGACCGCATGATCAGACCCAAAAATAGCATATGAAAAAAACAAACCTCAGTAAAACCAAATGGTCCGCCGTGGCGCTCGCCACGTTGCTGACCTCCATCGCCACGACCTCTGTTCGTGCCGATATCGTTTATGTCACCGGCTGCGTTTCCAACTGCACCGCCACCACCATTTGCGGCAGCGGAATTAATACCGATATCAACACCGTAATTTCCGCGTTCGTGTACCAGGATACGTATTCCGCCTACACCAGTGCAAAGGCATCGGGAACCGGAGTGGCCGACAAGCCGGCAACCCCCGGCTCGCGCTATTTTAGCAATGGCTTCTCCAACTCAACCCCTGACACCGCGGTAATTCTTTCACCCACCTTGGGAGTGCCGGGCGCGGTGTATCGGCTGGACCACACGTTCAGTTCCACTGCGGGCAATGTCAGCACCGACGTCGTCCTCGGCTTGACCAATATCACCGGCTGCACGCTATCCACCAACACCACCGATAAATTCAAGGCTTCCTTTGGCGCGGCGCCCAACTCCTGGTCAACCGTCTGTTATGTGACAAATGATCCCGGCGGGGCGAACCCTCAAATCGGGCTCTATTTTGTGGGCGGCACCGTCAGCGCCGGGAGTAGCGCGCGGCTCGAGTTTGACTGCTTCCGATTCGTGCTGGCGCAACCGTGCCTGTCGGTTAATCCGCCATCCCTGACCGGACCTCTCGCGGCCAACATCGGCACTGTGATCGTGACGGGCGTCCTCTCGAATGCCACCAACGTCGCGGTATGGCAGGACACCGGTTCCGGAATGGTCAAGATCGCGTCGAAGGCCGTCACGAATCCGCCGACCAGCGTATCGGTTGCGGTGTCCAACCTCGTTGCTGGGGCGCAAGCCGGCAGCAGCCAAACGGTTGATGGCCAGGAGAGTTGCCCGCCAACGGCTGGCACCCTGGTGGGCTCCGGCCCCAACACCTCCTTACGGGTTGCCTTGAGCATCCGCGGCAATCCGACGCTCGCCGGTCCTGTGTGGACCGCCAGCAGCGGCACGAACGCGAACGTGTATTATCTGGGTGCCTCCGCCGTCCTCAGCGGTGGTTCAGCCCCGGATGATGCGACGGTTATTTATCCAAGCAACACGTGGCAGACTGTCACCCTCCAGCGCGGACCGGACCCGTTGAATCCGATTAACCCGACGGTGCTTTGGAATAACGGCGCCAGCGGCACACCTGATCTTCAAGGTGATTTCGGCGGTCTGGACGGCATCGCCATTGCCTGTAACGGCGATCCCGGCGACTTCGACATCTACATCGACGATATCGCCAACGGCACTAACGGCATTGTTGAAGGCTACGAAGGGCTCACGCCGGGTTCCACTGTTGGGTTCTCGCAGCCAAGCTTCTCGGGCACAACCGCAGGCTTCTTGCTGGGAGCGCCGAATCAGACCGTGATCGCGACGGGTGTCGCCTATACGGGTACCAATTCCACCCGCGTTCACTGGCAATATGTGTCTGGTGCGACGAATCAATGGTTGCGCCTGGCCCACTCCGGTAACAGCGGCGTCGCCAACCCTCAGGTCAACCTCAACGAGCCAATCTCCTTCAAGCTGCTCGTGGTTCCGGTCGGCCAACCGCCGGTGCCTGGAAACATTAGTTTCGCGCACACAGGCAGCAACCTGATCTTGAATTGGGCGGGCTCGTTCCCGCTGCAAAGCGCAACAAATGTCGTGAGCAGCCCGTGGACGGATGTCGGCGTCAGCACCGGACCGTATACCAACGCCATCGGCGGCGGCGCCAAGTATTATCGTCTGCGCAGCAATCAGTAAAAGCTGGGACTCGTTCCCAGATATTGATTCAGCATCTCAAGACCGGGCTTCGGCCCGGTCTTTTTCTTTGGTGACCGAGCCAGCTCTATTTTGTCGTGCTCACGTGACGGACGCCGCTTCGCCCTGTCTGGATAATATGGACGCCACGATGATGGTTTCATTTGTCGTCCCTGCGCACAACGAAGCGGCGTGCCTGCCCGGCACGTTGCAGGCGATTCATGACTCAGCCCACGCCTCCGGCCGTCCGTATGAAATCGTGGTGGTGAACGATGCCTCCACGGACGCCACTTCCGAAATCGCGCGGCAAAACGGCGCCCGGGTCGTCGATGTGAACCATCGCCAGATCGCCGCCACGCGCAACGCCGGCGCTCGTGCGTCGAACGGCGGGCAAATTATTTTCGTGGACGCGGACACCACCGTGAATCCACGCGCCGTCGCCGGCGCGCTGCGCGCCATGGATCGCGGCGCGGTGGGCGGAGGCGCGCCCACATGGCTGGGAATAAACGAGGCCGTGCCGCTGTATGTTCGCGCAATCGCGTTGATCGCGGTGGTCGGCGCCAAATTCATCGGCCTGACCGGCGGAGCGTTTATGTTCTGCACGCGCGCGGCCTTTCAAGCGACCGGTGGATTCAATGAAAAGCTTTATTGGGGGGAGGAAGGCGGGTTCGGTCTCGCGCTGAAGCGCGAAGGACGGTTCGTCGTGCTGTGGAAACCAGTGCTCACTTCCGGCCGCCGCTTTCGCACCACCACCGGCGTGCAGGTGCTCACCACGGTCGCGCGTGCGATGCTGTCACCGCGCAAGATGTTTACGCGCCGCTCCTCCGTTCAAAAAATCTGGTATGACTCCGACCGCAGTCGCGACCATATGCTGAGCTCGTCGCTCGTCACGCGCATTTCCAACGGCATCGCCCTCGTGGTGATGATCACCATGATGAGCGGACCGTTCTGGGGCTTCGTGCCGGACTCGTTGACGCCGCTGCCGGGTATTCCCGGCATTATCAGGCTCGTCATCGGATTATTCCTTTGTCATGCCGGCCTCATATTCTGGCCGATCGCCATCATTCTGCTGCTGAACCTGCTGCGGCAAAAACATTTCGCGGGGGCGCTGCGATCGCTGCTGCTGATCACCTTCTTCTCGTGGCAGGCATGGTGTTGCACCCGCGGCGCCATCTGGAATTGGGAACGCCTCTATCATTGGCTCGCGTGAGTGGGATGATCCCTCAGAGAGCGCGGATAAGAAATCGATACCTCGACCTCCTTGGAGAGCCCGCCCGACGCGATTTCGCCCTCGCGATTCTCTTTGCAAAACGCGGGTCATCTGGTTCACTCGCTTTAAACTCACTTATGAAATCAACATTGCGTAAGTCCGGTCTGCTCGCCGCTCTCACCCTCCTGGTTACGCTGGCTGCCTTGTGCGGCTGCGCCACCAAGGTCTATCCCAAAGCCGCCGGCGACACCTCCAACGACCTCAAAGTTTCCGCCGCCATCGCGAAGGCGCTCGGGGATGACGGCCTTTACAATTACAGCGACGTCTCAGTCGTCACCACCAACGGTATCACTCAACTCAACGGTTTCGTAACAAGCTGGCAGGCCATTGATCATGCCGAAGACATCGCCCGCACCACCAGAGGTATCCAACAGGTTCACAATAACCTCGTGGAGAAGCGCGAATAAACTCGCGCAGCGGGTGGCCGAATTAATGAGTGGGCTACGCGCTCTTGGTTAAACGCCTCGCTTTAGTGGCTTTTCAAAAGCGCAACCACGGCGATCAACCCGAAGAAAAACAACGGGCTCAGGCTGGTCGCTACACCCATCACAAAAACGGAGGCGTGTTTCTTTCGGCTGCACAGGTAATCCCATGTCAGCGCGAGGGTGAAGGCCAGGCAGATCAACGGTCCACCCACCAGGAGGAAGGTTGGCACCGCCGGCAGGTAAGAACCGGGCTTGCCGAAAAACATCCAGAAAGTCGCCTGCCAGAGCACAATCGCCAGCAGTAGCAGCGCGGTGAAACTCTGCACCCCGACCTTCAAGCTATCTGTCGTTGACGCCTTGCGAACTTTCCTGGTTTGTTTCGTCGTCATAATCGCAGTCCTTGTAATTCTAATTTACCGGTTCGGTTATGCTACCTGGTTGAACCAAGGAGTTTCCTTGTCACCAGGCGTATGGTTGACCTTCCGTTCACCACCGCGGGCCCGCTGCAACGCAATTGGGCGGGCGCATCGGCGGAGGGGAGTAGTTGAGTTAAGGTGGTCATTTCTGCTTCGGTGGCTAACTCATTGCCGCCGCACAATGGATGTTTGTTCGCAAGTTTGCTGCCAACCAATCGGCTGTTTTTCCCCCGATTCCTCCTCTGCAACTTTGCGCCCTTGCGCCTTTGCGTTTGAACTGGGCCGGGACGGTGTCGTGCAAACAACTGTCCCACCGGCTGCGAAACTCCATCGGGTTTGGCGTCCACTAATGGGCTTCCGTTCAACGCAAAGGCGCAAAGGCGCCAAGATACAAATGGTGATATCGATTTGTTATCGGATGGCAAAATGGAGAGCACGGGGTTCATGGTTGGCCCGCATACCAGCGTGCGACTGGGTGAATTAACGTTTCCGCCGAAATCAGGATTGCGATATAGAAGCCCCAGCCGTAGTTGCGTTCCCGGCGAACCAGCGCAATCAGCCATCGACTTAAAACAATGGCAAAGACCATGAAGGCAAACGGCCGCAATGGATCGTGGTCCCGGATACCCATGGGCAAGGCCAGGAAAACGGCTATGGGAACCAGCAACCATGTGGGCCACGAAGAACGTTCCCGATTCCGACGCCGTACCAGCATCGAAAAAAGCCCGACCATCAGAATGGCCAGCAATGTAACTCCAAGAAAATCAGTAAACATATGCGTGGTATGGGGTTCTGATTTCCTTCATGCCACGACCCTTCCCACCAGGTCGCTCCAAGGTCCCTGGCCAGCCGCTCCGACTGACGCGACGCGGAACCAGTATTTCTTTCCAGGAGTCATCGTGTTCACACTGGCCTTGGGTTTCGTGACATTCGCTGCGGATTGCCATATCAATTCTCCCCCGGCATCGGTGGCGCGTTCCACGGTGTATGCCCGCGCGCCTCGAATCTTTTGCCAGCTCAGATCAATAGTGCCGGTATGGTTGCCCGGTTTCGCCTGTAGTTGAGCGGGGCACGGCAGTGTTCCCAAGGGCGTATTCCCGGAGCGTAACGAAAATCCGGCGCTCATGATTTTGGCGGCATCACCGGCGCTGGCGGCGTCCACGTATTGCGAGAGCCGCGTGTAAATTGCGTCTGCGGCCGCGCTGGTCTTGTCCTGAATGACGGTTTTGACCTTGGCGGTTTCCCGCGCGTCGAGCGCGGCGTGGTAAGCCGTCTCCAGCGCATCAGCGGTTTCCAGCAATTGTGAGAGTGGAGGCGTGGGCGTGGGAAAACTCGGGTTGTCGGTCAGATCCTTCACGCGCTGCCGCAGCATCGCGATCTTCACCGGAATGGGCCGGTCTTTAATGCCAACTCTGACTTTGCTCATGACGTTCGTTCCGTTGTCCAAGCAACGCAACGTCCATGCCAATGCGCAAAGTCAGCGCGAACCAGGCAGGAAATGCCGTAATTCTTTAGTGAATTGCCTTATTGCCAGAAACCGTTGTCCCGTTCCTTTACAGGACCTGGACACGCCTTGTGATGGGAGAGGCATTTCCTCGAATGACACGAGCAGCAATGCGGAGGGATGCTCAATTCCTTGGAAGTAATTTGCAGTTCGGGTCTATTCGATTGTCCTGTCAACCGACACGATATCAGTAACGAACCTGACGCTTGCAGGGTGAATTACGAATCAGGAAGGGATTTTCCGCCGCAGGTTCAAACGGCACCGACACCCATCGGGGCACAACGCTCCAATCCGGCAATCCTGAAAGGATTGCCGGATTGGAGAATGGGCGCGTCAGTGACGTGGGGGGCAGTACTTTTACCGGCTAGCGCTGGAGGAATTTCCTGCGGCTACCAGTGCCAATGAATTTGCCGCGGCGTGAATCAAAGAGCGTGTTTGCGTTGCTCGGAGCATCCTCTTAAGGCGTGAAGTCGGCGGCACATGGTTTGCTCGCATTTGATAAATCTATGAAATCTCAAATTTACAATCTCGGCCTGATGTTTGTTCTGGCCATTTCCGTTGTCCTCGGTGGCCTCTGCGGCTGCGCGACCAAGGTGTATCCGCCCTTCTCCGGCGATAATCCGGAAGACCAGCAAATCTCGGCCAGGGTTTCAAAGGCGCTCGGTGACGACGGACTTTACAGATACAAAGACGTCGAGGTGATCACCCAGAACGGCGTCACGGAACTGAAGGGCTATGTCAATTCATGGGAGGCACAGCAACACGCCGGGGATGTGGCGCGGTTCACGAAGGGCGTGAAACAGGTGAGAAACGATTTGATTTTGAAGTAATCAGATCGGCGGTTGCCGCCCGCTTGAACTTCATCGCGCGCGTATCCTGCTCTGGCGGGAATCGCGCACGAACCTTTTTGGCGTATCCGTGACTGGCAAACGCCCGCGACAATTCCCGATCAAAAATGCCCCGGCTCGCGCTGGAGGAATTTCCCCCGCCCCAGCCGGCCGACGAATTTCCCGTCGCGGGCGGCGACCTGGCCGCGGACAGTTACCACGCTCGGGCGGCCTTCGACGGCGACGCCTTCAAACGGATTATAATCCACGTTCATGTGATGCGTCTTGACTGAGATCGTCCCGCGATATTTCGGGTCATACACCACAAGGTCGGCGTCGCTGCCGATTTGGATCGCGCCTTTGCGGGGGAACAGATCAAACAATTTGGCGGCCTTGGTGCTCGCGGTGTCCACGAACCGGTGCAAGTCCATCTTCCCCCGATTCACGCCGTAGGTGTAATACATGTTCACGCGATCTTCCAACGACGGAATGCCGTTGGGAATCTTCGTGAAATCCTTCTCGCCCATCCGCTTTTGATCGGCGAAGTCGAACGGCGCGTGATCGGTGGCCAGCGTGCTCACGATGCCATCGCGCAGCGCGTTCCATAGAAATTCCTGGTTCCGCTTGTCGCGCAACGGCGGGGACATCACGTATTTCGAACCTTCGAAGTTGGGCCGCTCGGCAAAAGTCTTGTCGGTAACGAGATATTGAATCAGCGTTTCGATCCAGACTTTCACGCCGTTCAATTTTCCATTCACTGCCGCGCGCACGGCCTCTTCGCAACTGGTGTGAACGATGTAAACTTCGTTGCCCAGCAGCTTAGCGAAGGTCATCAGGTGATGGACGCCCTCGGCTTCCACCATCGGCGGGCGGCTTTCGTGATGCCATTCAGGTCCGGTTTTGCCTTCGGCGATCAGCCGCTTCTGCAATTCGAAAACGAGGTCGGCGTTTTCGCAGTGCGCGGTGGTGATGACCCCAAGTCTTTTTGCCAGCACGAGCGTCTTGTAAAGTTCCTCGTCGGTGACGCCGAACGCGCCTTTGTAAGCGAGAAAGATTTTGAAGCTGCTCAACCCGCGTTTGACGATCTCGGACATCTCCTGCTCGACTTGATCGTCGTAACGCGCCACGCCCATGTGGAAGGTAAAGTCGCACGCGCTGGTTCCCTGAGCCTTGCCGAGCCACAGCTCGAAGGACTCCATCGGGCCATCACCGCGAGCGGGGCAGATCATTTCAATGAAAGTCGTCGTGCCGCCTACGAGCGCGGCTTTGCTGGCGGATTCGTGGGTGTCCTTCGCATGCGTGCCCATGAACGGCAAATGGATGTGCACGTGCGGATCGATGAAACCAGGGAAGACGTATTTGCCGGTGGCATCAATCACCTCGGCTCCCGGAGCCGCGGCGATATCGCGGTCAATCCGCGTGATGGTTTCGTTCTCGCACCAGATGTCAGCCGTATAACGTTCGTCGGGTGTGATGATTTCGCCGTTCTTGATCAG
Source organism: Limisphaerales bacterium (assembly GCA_044223735.1). GTDB lineage: Bacteria > Verrucomicrobiota > Verrucomicrobiia > Limisphaerales > UBA8199 > JBGALR01. The sequence continues at coordinate 74,456 of JBGALR010000004.1, forward strand.
GAGAGCCATGGGGTATTTCTACCGCTGATGCCGGGAACTTGCACCAGAAAAAGCATGCCGGGCGGACCGACGGTTTGCGCCACTCTGCGGTAAACCATGCAGCCGACTAGGGATCAGCCAGCAGCCTTGGAATCTGGCGGTGCCGCAGGTCACAAGCCCGCGCCCCGCCCCTACTTCTTCGTCTCGCGATACCAGACATCGCCTTCGCCATAGTTGAACCAGCGACTCAGCGTCACTTTCGCCTGGGTATAAAACTGCACGCCTTCCTTGCCTTGCATGTGCAGATCGCCGAAGAAGGAATCGTTCCAGCCGTTGAAGGGAAACCAGGGCATCGAGGCAGGCACACCAACGTTGATGCCGACCATGCCACAGTTGATGCGATGACGAAACTCGCGCGCAGCCTTGCCGGAACTGGTGAAGATGGAGGCGCCGTTGCCGTAGGGCGAACTGTTGGCCAATTCGATGGCGGCATCCAGATCTTCCATGCGCATGACATTCAAGACCGGGCCGAAGACTTCCTCTTTGGCGATGGTCATGCCCTTCCGCACTTCGTCGAGCACCGTCGCACCGAGATAATAACCGTTCGGAGCGGCATCCACTTTCACGCCACGACCGTCGGCGGAGATTTTCGCGCCTTCCTTGAGGCCGATTTCGATCAACTCGTTCACGCGGTCGCGATGCTGGCGTGTGATTACCGGGCCCATGTCAGGCTGCGTCTCGCGATCGGTCGGGCCGACTTTGATGCGGCGCGCTGCTTCGATGAGGGTCGGCAATACAGTCTGGGCCGCCTTCCCCACCACCACAGCGGTCGAACCGGCCATACATCGCTCGCCCGCGCAGCCGAAGGCCGCCTCGATGACGCCGCGCGACGCGTTTTCCACGTCGGCATCCGGCATCAACATGATGAAATTTTTCGCGCCGCCGTTGGACTGCACGCGCTTTCCGTTTTTGGTGCCCGTCTCGTAAATGTATCGGGCGATCGGCGTCGAGCCGACGAATGAGATCGCCTTCACCTTCGGATGCGCGAGCAAGGCGTCCACCGTTTCGCGACCACCGTGAACGATGTTGAGCACGCCCTTGGGCAGCCCGGCTTTCTCCAGAAGCTCGGCAATTTTGATCGCCGTGAGCGGAACTTTTTCGCTCGGCTTCAGCACGAAGGTATTCCCGCACGCGATGGCGACCGGATACATCCAGAGCGGAACCATCGCCGGAAAATTAAACGGCGTGATGCCCACACACACGCCCAGTGGCTGGCGAATCATTTCGCAATCGATGCCGCGCGCGAGATTCTCCAGGGCGTCGCCCATCAGCAACGACGGAATACCGCAGGAAAATTCCACCATCTCCATGCCGCGCTTCACGTCGCCGCGCGATTCAACGAGGGTCTTGCCGTGCTCGCGGGTGTTGGAGCGCACGAGCTCCTCAAAATTTTCCTCGAGCAAATGCTTGAACTTGAAGAGCACACGGGCGCGCTCGACAGCGGGCGTCTCCCACCATGCGGGAAATGCGGCGGCAGCGGCTTCGACGGCGTCGTTGACGTGCTTGGTGCCACAGACGGGCGCGGAACCAATGACCTCGCCAGTGGACGGATTGTGAATCGGGGTCGTCGGCAAATCCGTCAGGCGGCTCCATTCGCCGCCAATCCACACGGGACAAGAAGGTTGGCTCATGGCCAGACAGTAACGTAGCGGAGCGGTTAGGCGCAAGTTCACAGCCGACCGGCACCCACCCGGGCGAAAGCTGGGGCGAAGCGCAGTTTGCAATTTTCAATCCACCCCGCACCCGCTATAACACGGCGCATGTCTCAACGTTCCAATCATCGCATCGGCATCATCGGCGGCAGCGGGCTGTATCACATCGAGGGATTTTCGAATCAAAAATGGGTCAAGGTAAAGACGCCGTTTGGCGCGCCGTCCGATGAATTGCTCACCGGCAACCTTGCCGGCCGCGAAGTGGCGTTTCTGCCGCGGCACGGCCGGGGCCATCGCGTTTCGCCGACGGAGTTGAATCACCGGGCTAACGTGTGGGCGATGAAAAAGCTCGGTGTGGCCTGGATCATCAGCGTCAGCGCCGTAGGCTCGCTTCAGCAAAAGTACAAGCCGTGCGATATCGTGCTGCCGGACCAGTTCATGGACCGCACGAAGCAATCCACAGCGCACTCATTTTTCGGACGCGGCATCGTCGGCCATATCGCGTTTGCCGATCCGATCTGCGAGGAACTGCGAGGTCTATTGTTGAAGACCGCCCGCTCACTCAAGGCGCGCGTCCACGACGGCGGCACTTATGTGAACATGGAAGGTCCCGCATTCAGTACCCGCGCAGAATCGCTGACCAACCGCAAGCTGGGCTTCGACGTCATCGGCATGACCAACCTCGGCGAAGCGAAATGCTCGCGCGAGGCGGAAATCGCTTACTCCACGATGGCGATGATCACCGACTATGATTGCTGGAAAACCGACGAGGCGCACGTGACGGTGGAAATGGTGATTGCGAATTTGATGAAGAACGCCGCGATGGCCAAGGCGATCCTGGCCGGCGAAGACGATCAAAGAGCTGCAACCGATCATCCAGCGTTACCTGTAGCCACCGGCTTGACCGAGTGCGGCAAAGGGTTAACATCGATAGTCAGTCCATTATCAAATCCTAATTTTATGCCTGGGAAAACCATCATCAAACCGGCCAAATCTCCCGCCGCAGTCGGACCTTATAATCATGCGGTGCGGGTGGGCGATCTGCTTTTCTGCGCGGGACAAATTCCTCTCGATCCCGCCACCGGCAATCTCGTGGCGGGCGACATCAAGGCCCAAACCACTCGGGTGCTGGAAAACGTCAAAGCGATTCTGGAAGATCAGCGTCTCACCTTCGGCAACGTGGTGAAAAGCACGGTATTCATGACGAATCTCGGTGATTTCGCCGGCATGAACGAAGTCTATGCGACCTATTTCACCAGTGATTTTCCCGCCCGCTCAACCGTCCAGGTCGCGGCGCTCCCCAAGGGCGCAATCGTGGAGATCGAAGTAATCGCCCACTTCTAACTTGGGCGCCCGCGCACGATGAAACCGAAAAAATCCTGGCGCGAAAAACTGGCGGACAGCAAGGGACTGCCCAAGGTGGGGGACGTCTCCGGTAAAATGAGCAAACGATGGGGCGAAGGCAAAATGGTGGTGCCCGCTCCCATCGAGGTGGATGAGTTGATGCGCAAGGTCCCGAAGGGACGCGTGGTTACTGTGAACGAGTTGCGCTCCGCGCTGGCTCGGAAGCACAAGGCGGACTTTGCGTGCCCCCTCACCACGGGAATTTTTTCGTGGATTGCCGCTCACGCTGCGGCCGAAGCCGAAGCAGACGGCGTCAAACGCATCACTCCTTACTGGCGGACGCTCAAGAGCGGGGGTGAACTTAATCCAAAATTTCCCGGCGGAGCACCCGACGTCGCACGGCGCTTGCGCAGCGAAGGACATAAGATTGAGCAAAAGGGAAAGCGTTTGCTGGTCCGCCATTACGAGCAGGCCCTATATGGCGGGTTGCACTGAAGCCCGACATGACTCCCCTGCTCTATCTCGCCTGCGGTTTGATTTTGGGACTCGTCATCGGCTGGCTATTCCGCGCTTCACGTCAGCCGCCCGCAGCCGATGGCCGGCTTGAGAATGAATTGCGCCAGCAATTGACTCAACGTGAGTCCGAGCTCGGCGGACTTCGCAACCAACTCATCGACACGAACAACGCCCGCGCGTCCGCGGAGGCCCGACTCGCCGGCGCTGAAAATCTTGCGGTCGAGCAGCGGGAACTTTACGAGCAAAATCTCCGCGATGCCCGCGTGGCGCAGGACAGGGCGCTCGCGGATTTGCGCGATACATTCAAGGCCTTGAGCGCTGATGCGTTGAAACAAAGCGCCCCCGATTTTCTCCGTCTGGCCAACGAAACCCTCGGCAAATATCAGGAATCGGCCAAAGGCGATCTCGCGCAACGCCAGGAAGCCATCCACACGCTCGTAAAGCCACTCGAAGAGCAGCTCAAGATCTATCAGCAACGTTTGCAACAGAGCGAAACCACGCAATCCAGCGCGCTGGGCGAAGTCAAAAAGCACCTGGAAACATTGGCGCAACAGAGCACTTCGCTCTCCAATGAAACGTTGCAACTACGGCGCGTTTTGAGTTCCAACCAGGCGCGGGGACGCTGGGGTGAAGAGACGCTGCGCCGCGTGGTCGAAGCCGCCGGGATGAGCGCGCATTGCGATTTCAACGAACAGACGCAGGTCGGCGACAGCAAGCCGGATCTGACCATTAATCTCCCCGGCGAACGCATGATCATCGTGGACGCCAAGGTCCCTGATCTCGATTTTCTAAACGCGATGGACGCGTCCGACACGACGAAGCGCGCCGAAGCGCTGGCGACGCACGCCGCCAAACTCAAAGCAACAATTCGCGCGCTGGCGGACCGGGATTATCCGGCGCAGTTTCCCAACGCGCTGGACTATGTGGTGATGTTTTTGCCCGCCGAGTCGCTGTTCAGTGCGGCGCTCGAGGGTGATCCAGATTTGATTATCTGGGCGGCGGGTCGAAAAATCATGCTGGCGACGCCAGCGTCGCTCATTGCGCTGCTGCGTTCGGTAAGCGTGAGCTGGCAGCATCATGCGCAAACGGAAAATGCGCGCTCAATCTCCGAGGCTGCGCAGGAGCTTTATTCACGAATCGCCAAATTCTCGGAACACTTCGAAAAAATCCGGGCTGGTCTGGAGCGCGCAAACTCAGCGTTCAACGACGCCGTCGGAAGCTACGAACGGATGGTGCGGCCAAGCGGTGAACGCCTCAAGAAATTGAGAGGCGACACCACAGCGAGTGACCTCGCCGAACTGCCGCCGCTAGAGACGACGTTGCGTTTGCCTCCCGTCTAAAAACAGGAATTCTAAGGAAGGCAGGAACTGAGGAATCAGGAAATTCTATTCCTGCATTCCTGATTTCCTCAGCAATATCTCGGAAACAACGGATCACAGGCCGTTGACGTATTTCTGCATCGCCTTTTCCTGTCGTTCGATGGACTCGACGAGTTTGAATTGCGTGCGGCAACGATCCAGGTTGTGCGCCGGGCGGTGAATCCGAAAATACGTGTCGCCGCTCAGAAAATCCGTCAGAAAGCGGATGCCGATTTCAAACGTGATGAGCTTGCCGGAAAACGCGATCAACGATTTTTCAGCCTTCGTTAGAAATTTTCCGGCGCTCGACAGATAGCCTTCCGCCAGCTTTTTAAACATCGGCATCTGCATCTGCACTTTTGAAAGATCTACTTCGTCTTCGAGTGTCGGGCTGGTGGTCGTGCGCACCATGTCGCCAAAATCGTACAAGGCGCATCCCGGCATCACGGTGTCGAGATCCACGATGCACATGGCTTCGCCGGTCATGACGTCGAGCATCACATTGTTGAATTTCGTGTCGTTGTGGGTTACACGCTCCGGAATCTTTCCCTTGGCCATGGCATTGAGGATGACGTCCACGATGGATTCATGGCGCAATGCGAAATCAATTTCCGCTCTTGCATCCTTTGCGCGGTTATAATGATCTTTTTGAATCGCGTGTTGGAGCGCCTCGAACCGCTTCCGGGTATGATGAAAATCAGGAATTGTCTCCAAAAGGCGTTCTCCGGGCAAATCCACCAAAGCGTATTGGAAGTTTCCAAAAGCCCGACCCGCCTGGTAGGCCTGCTGGGGCGTTTGTACGGCCTCATGGGTCTCAACACCCTCGACAAAAACAAACGTCCGCCAGACCTCATTACCGCCGTTTTGAAAAAAAGATTTGCCGTCGCGCGTCGGAATGACAATCAGCGAGCGCCGGGTGAGATCGCGAACACCGCTAGCTTCCAGTTTTTTGCGGATGTGGGTGGTCACCCGCATCACGTTCTTCATCACCGCGGTGGGATTTTTGAAAACGCTCTTGTTGATCTTCTGATGGATGTAACGCACCCGCGTGCCGCCCTGATCGTAAGTGGCAGTGTAGGTTTCGTTGATGTGCCCGATCTTGAGCGTCTCGGCGTGGAGAATTTCGCCGTAAATCTGAAATTTCCTCGAAATGTCCTGAAGTTGCTTTTCCTGGTAAGCCATATTTTCTGAGGGCCGATACTGGCGATGGATGTTGAAGTTGGCAATCCGTACTTCTGCGCTTGAATGCGGGAAGAATCGGGAATGTTCGGTGGGCAACAAAAAGGCCGAAACTTTCGTTTCGGCCTTTTAAGAAAAACTGGCGGCAACCTACTCTCGCGGAGTCTATAAAACCACTACCATCGGCAAGACTGTGTTTGACGGCCGAGTTCGGAATGGGATCGGGTCGGGCCACAGCTTTATGACCACCAAAAAGTTTTTAAAGAGCAGCCGAAAGGCCGTTCTCTGAAAACTACACATAGAAAATAACAAGGGATTACAATTCGCGAGTTAAAATCGCTTTTCATTCCTCCGAAGAAGAAGAAAAAAGCAATCAAGCCGCACGACCGATTAGTATTAGTCCGCTGAACGGATTACTCCGCTTACACGCCTAACCTATCAACCAGCTAGTCTCGCTGGGGTCTTTAGGGACCTTGCGGTCCGGGAAACAATATCTTGGGAGGAGCTTGGCACTTAGATGCTTTCAGCGCTTATCTCTTCCGCACATGGCTACGCAACGATGCCCCTGACGGAACAATTGCCACACCAGAAGTGCGTCTAACCCGGTCCTCTCGTACTAAGGTTAGAACCCCTCAAGTTTCCTGCGCCCACAGTGGATAAGGACCGAACTGTCTCACGACGTTCTGAACCCAGCTCGCGTACCGCTTTAACCGGCGAACAGCCGGACCCTTGGGACCTTCTCCAGCCCCAGGATGCGATGAGCCGACATCGAGGTGCCAAACCGAGTCGTCGATATGAACTCTTGGACTCGATCAGCCTGTTATCCCTAGCGTACCTTTTGTCCGTTGAGCGACGGCAATTCCACATTAAACCGTCGGATCATTTGGGCCTGCTTTCGCATCTGCTCGACTTGTAGGTCTCACAGTTAACCTGGCTTCTACCCATACGCTCGACGCATAGTTGCCAACCATGCTGAGCCAAGCTTAGCGCTCCTCCGTTACTCTTTGGGAGGAAACCGCCCCAGTCAAACTGACCCGCACGCACTGTCCCCCAGCTGGCTAACAGCTTGGAGTTAGAATCCTAATTAGCAAAGAGTGGTGTTTCACATTGCGACTCCATGAGAACCGAGGCTCCCACTTCAAAGTCTCCCACCTACGCTACGCATTAATAATCAGAACACAATACGAGCTTACAGTAAAGGTGCATAGGGTCTTTCCGTCCTACTGCGGGCAGGCGGCATCTTCACCGCCGTTACAGTTTCGCCGAGATCCTCTCCGAGACAGTCGTTCAGTCGTTACACGATTCGTGCAGGTCGGAACTTACCCGACAAGGAATTTCGCTACCTTAGGACCGTTATAGTTACGGCCGACATTCACTGGGACTTAAGTGCCGAGCTTCGCCTTGCGGCTAACAAGACACCTTAATCTTTCAGCATTGGTCACGTGTCACACCCTATACGTCGTCTTGACGACTTTGCAGAGTGCTGTGTTTTTGTTAAACAGTCGCTAAACGCAATTTACTGAGACCCTTTCAAACTACATTGCTGCAATCTGATTGGGCACCCCTTCTCCCGAAGTTACGGGGCTAATGTGCCGAGTTCCTTAGAGAGGTTTCTCTCGCGCGCCTGAGTGCGCTTACACTCACCCACCTGTGTCGGTTTACGGTACGGGCGAATAAGACATACTATGCAACTTTTCTCGCCAACTTCCCCACCGGTGCGCTTCGGCCGAAGCCTAAGCTCAGCATTCGATTGCCTAGCCGATGTGTTCTGTTGGGTCATCGCATAGCTAATTCTTACCCGGCGCAGGAATATTTAACCTGCTGTGCATCGATTACGCCTTACGGCCTCATCTTAGCTCCCGGCTAACCCTGGGAGGACGAACCTGGCCCAGGAAACCTTGGGTTTACGGCGACCAGGATTCTCACCTGGTTTATCGCTACTCGTGTCTGCATTCTCACTAATCAGCGCTCCACCGTCCGTTTCCGTTCGGTTTCGCAGCACTGATTACGCTCTCCTACCACTCAACTCCGGCGAACCGGTGATGAATCCATAGCTTCGGTATGTGATTTAATCGCCAATCATTTTCGGCGCGACATCGCTCGATGAGTCAGCTATTACGCACTGTTTAAATGATGGCTGCCTCTAAGCCAACATCCTCACTGTCTATGCAACGTCACATCCTTTTCACTTAATCACATTTAGGCACCTTAGCTGATGGTCTGGGCTGTTGCCCTCTCGGCAATGGACCTTATCGCTCACTGCCTGATTGCTATGATACTGAGATCCGAGGTATTCGGAGTTTGATTGGTTTTGGCAGCCTGGTGGGGCCCCTAAGCCATTCAGTGCTCTACCTCCTCGGAGTACTTCCATAACACTCGCCCTCAAGCGATTTCGGAGAGAACCAGCTATCACGGGGTTTGATTAGTCTTTCGCTCCTACTCTCAAGTCATCTCAGGATTTTTCAACATCCACGAGTTCGGTCCTTCATTTGGTGTTACCCAAACTTCAACCTGCTCAAGAGTAGATCACCTCCGCTTCGGGTCTATTGCCAGCGACTTAGTCGCGCTATTGGCACTCGGTTTCCCTTCGCCTCCACCGCAAAACGGCTTAGGCTGGCCACTGACAATAACTCGCAGACTCATTATGCAAAAGGCAAGCAGTCACCGGCTCCATTCTAAAATTCTCGCCACACGATTGCTCGTGTCTTGATCATGTCAGACTGGGCCCTGCTACGGGCTCCGCTGGCACGATCACTCATCGTAATTCCAGAATGGAGCCGGCTCCTACACATTGTAGGCATATGGTTTCAGGTACTATTTCACTCCCCTAACAGGGGTTCTTTTCACCTTTCCCTCGCGGTACTAGTTCACTATCGGTTGCCAAGGAGTATTTAGTCTTATCCGGTGGTCCGGACGGATTCATGCAGAGTTTCACGTGCACCGCATTACTTGGGATACCTCTAGAGGTCTTTGAGTTTTCGCGCACCCGGCTGTCACGGTCTTTGGCTCAACTTTCCAGATGATTACACTAACTCTCGAACTCTCACATTAAGGTCCCGCAACCCCGGGAAGACAAGTCTTCCCGGTTTAGACTGTTCCGCTTTCGCTCGCCACTACTGACGGAATCGCTTCGTTTTCTTTTCCTGGGGTTACTGAGATGTTTCACTTCACCCCGTTTCGCTTCGCCGGACTATGAATTCATCCGGTCGATAAACCGCAGTTACGCGGTCTGGGTTGTCCCATTCGGAGATCCACGGATCAAAGCCTGCTTGCGGCTCCCCGTGGCTTATCGCAACTTACTACGTCCTTCATCGCCTCTTGGCACCAAGGCATTCACCATAAGCCCTTAGTAGCTTGATCACAAAGTTAACCTATTCCGCCTCCTTTTAAGGGGAGACAGTCTAGAACTCAGCGAACTGTAATTTGCCCTAGTTATCTACCTATGTGCAGTTGTCAAAGAACACGGCCGGACAAAGCGCGCCGGGGATGCAACCCCGAACGATTTGTTTCGGCAAATTGTTATGCAAGTGGATCCGTGAATCAGCCTGGCTGGATTCAACATTGGACCGTAAAGTGGTGGGCGTGACTGGATTCGAACCAGTGACCCTGCGCTTATCAAGCGCATGCTCTAACCAACTGAGCTACACGCCCAGCGCGGCTGGACCGCGGTTTCAATCATGATTCAAGATCGGGATTGAAAACTGGTGGAGCTGAGGAGATTCGAACTCCTGACCTATAGCTTGCAAAGCTACCGCTCTACCAACTGAGCTACAGCCCCAACATTCGAATCTCATTCCACTTGCCAAAGAGCATTGCTGCTCACTGTAAAACTGAATTGTGCGATAAGGTCGAGCCAATCAATTTCGGTTTCCCGAATTGTCGACCTCGTAAGTCCGCTTTTGAGGGCGGACCCGTGGTTTCTCCTTAGAAAGGAGGTGATCCAGCCGCAGGTTCCCCTACGGCTACCTTGTTACGACTTCATCCCAATCACCATCCATACCTTCGGCACCTGCTTCCTTGCGGTTAGCACGGCGACTTCGGGTACAAACGGCTTTCATGATGTGACGGGCGGTGTGTACAAGGCCTGGGAACGTATTCACGGCGCCGTAGCTGATGCGCCATTACTAGCGATTCCAACTTCATGTCGTCGAGTTGCAGACGACAATCTGAACTGGGCCCGGTTTTTGGGGATTTGCTCCACCTTGCGGTCTTGCTTCCCTTTGTGCCGGGCATTGTAGTACGTGTGCAGCCCTGGCCGTAAGGGCCATACTGACTTGACGTCATCCCCACCTTCCTCCTCGTTTAAGCGAGGCAGTCTGTCCAGAGTGCTCCAGCCTCTCGGCCGGGTGGCAACAGGACACAGGGGTTGCGCTCGTTGCGGGACTTAACCCAACATCTCACGACACGAGCTGACGACAGCCATGCAGCACCTGTGCATACTGGTATTGCTACCTCGTCAGGCTTTCACCCTTCTACTATATGCATGTCAAGGCCAGGTAAGGTTCTTCGCGTTGCATCGAATTAAGCCACATACTCCACCGCTTGTGCAGGCCCCCGTCAATTTCTTTGAGTTTTAATCTTGCGACCGTACTTCCCAGGCGGCATGCTTAACGCGTTGGCTCCGCCACAAAAGGGGTCGATTCCTTTTACAGCAAGCATGCACCGTTTACGGCTAGGACTACCAGGGTATCTAATCCTGTTTGCTCCCCTAGCTTTCGTGCCTCAGTGTCAGGTATTGTCCAGGGACTCGCCTTCGCCACTGGTGTTCCACTTGATATCTACGCATTTCACTGCTACACCAAGTATTCCAGTCCCCCCTCCAATCCTCAAGCAAGGTAGTTTCCAATGCAGTTTCGAAGTTGAGCTTCGAGATTTCACATCCGACTTACCTCGCCACCTACGCACCCTTTACGCCCAGTGAATCCGAACAACGCTTGGGACCTCTGTATTACCGCGGCTGCTGGCACAGAGTTAGCCGTCCCTTCCTCTTTCGCTACTATCAGGTCATCATCTTTTAAATAATAACGTTTGATCGCAAATGACAGGGGTTTACGGGCCGAAGCCATTCATCCCCCACGCGGCGTCGCTCCATCAGGCTTTCGCCCATTGTGAAAAATTCTCGACTGCTGCCACCCGTAGGTGTCTGGACCGTGTCTCAGTTCCAGTGTGGCTGGTCGTCCTCTCAGACCAGCTACCCGTCTTAGCCTTGGTAAGCCGTTACCTTACCAACTAGCTGATAGGCCGCGGGCTCATCATGAAGCGCCAGGCCTTACGGTCCCCAGCTTTGAAAATCTTTCGATGCCGATCAATTTTCACATCCGGTATTAGCTCGCCTTTCAGCAAGTTATCCCAGACTTCATGGCAGATTACCCACGTGTTACGCACCCTTGCGCCGCTCCAACTACAGAATATTGCTACCCTGTAATTAGCGCTCGACTTGCATGTCTTATCCACGCCGCCAGCGTTCGTTCTGAGCCAGAATCAAACTCTCCGTTAAAAAAACGTTAGTTGATCTGTTGTCCGGTGGTGAAACCGGACGATTTACAATCTTAAAACTCTCCAAATCCACCCTACTAACAGGGTGAACCTGAAGGGGCTCTTAACTTATCGCACAATTCAATTTTCAATGAGCAGCGGGTGTTTCCACCCGAAAATCTCTCGTATCAGTCGTCGCGAACACCATTACCGCTCCTAACGTTGGGTTCGTTTTTCTAACAACTGAACTACTTTAACAGCTTGAACCACCCTTTCAGGGGGACAAAAAACCCGAGCCGCCGATTTAAGCTCTTAACTCGGCCACTCAGACCTCTGTTAATTCGCGGTCAGTCTATTCTTACCGCGCCGGTTGTCAAAGACTTTTTTATCTTTTTATTTACCGGAGTTGCACTCGCAACGTGGTTCAAAATACCTGTCTTACGGCGACTGTCAAAATCTTTTTTCAACTATTTTTCGGTCGCTAAACCGTGTCTCACAAAGAACGAGGCCCAGACTTTATATTAAGCCAAAATCTCCGCAAGGGATTTTTTAATTTTTTTACAATTATTTTTCAGCTCCGTAACCCGCGAGGCTTTGTTCCCCAGATATGCGATGGGTTTGAGAGGAGTTTTTTTTAGCAATTCCGTGAGCATTTTCTTATTCGTTTTACTGGAAATGTCCCCTTTCACGTCGTCCATTAATATCACCTTAAATGACTTAACAGCAATAGTTTGCAGGTGCTTTATGGTCAGCAAAGTATGATTAATGGTACCAAGACGATTTCTTGAAACGACGATGACTTCGCATTTCAATTTCGCGATCAAATCGGCCACGGAATAATTCTCTCCCAGCGGCACCAAAACTCCTCCTGATCCTTCGATCACAAGACATTCACAACGATAAGTCACGCGGTTTATTGCCCTCAAAACTTCCCGCAACGGGATTTTTCGTCGATGGTGGCGGGCCGAAACCAGTGGGGCAATCGGTTCTAAAAAATAGAATGGGTTAATTTCATCCGCGTTAAGCTCTCCATCCTGGGCGGCGCGGAGAAATTCCACATCATTTCGCCCTCCGCTACAGAAAGGTTTCATGGCCAGGGCGTGGCATCCGCCGTCGCGCAAATGCCGTGTCAACAGGCCGGTTAGCAGCGTTTTCCCCACGCCAGTATCGGTGCCTGTGACAAAGATGATTCGCGCTTTTCGGCCTTTCGATGCTCGTTTCATGAGGGGAATTAACAATATTTGGTGTTGGGTGGATACCCGATTTTTCAAGAAATCCCCTCAAACGGTCCTTTTGGTAAATCAAGATCCCGCTTCATCTGCGCTTTCCCTTTCCAATTTGAGCTCAAGGTCTTCGTAAAGCGTCCAAAGCCTCATCCTTAACATACTGATTATCAACAATAACCGTTATCTAAAATATTTTCTGTTGGTTCCCTCACTTCTCGGGATAATCCAAAAAACCCAATCTCATGAACACTCAAGCTGCGCAACCGGAAGAATATGATCTCGTCATTTTGGGCAGTGGTGAAGCCGGAAAGTATCTCGCCTGGACTCTGGCGAAAGAAGGCCTTAAAACAGCCGTCGTCGAGCGAAAATGGGTGGGTGGTTCGTGCCCCAATATCGCGTGTTTGCCGAGCAAAAACGTGATCCACAGCGCCAAAATCGCGGCGTATTTCCGCCGTAGCGAAGAGTTTGGCATTTCAAAAGAGAATTGGAAAATCGACATATTACAAGTTCGTGATCGCAAGCGAAGGATGGTCGCCGGACTCGTCGATATTCATCTCGAAAATTACAAGAAAAGCGGCGCTGAACTCATCATGGGCGTGGGGACTTTTGTGGCGCGCAAGACTCTCCATATCGACCTCGCCACTGGCGGCACGCGCACGCTTCGCGGAAAAAATGTCGTCATCAACACGGGCACACGAGCCGCAGTGGATTCGATTCCTGGCTTGAGCGAAGCAAAGCCGCTCACGCATATCGAAGCGTTGGAATTGGACCATCTAGCCGCGCATTTGCTGATAATTGGCGGCGGATATGTCGGGCTTGAGTTGGCGCAGGCCATGCGCCGGTTCGGCTGCCAGGTGAGAATCCTCGAGCGAAACGATCGACTGGCTCACCGTGAAGATGCTGATGTTTCCACAGGCCTGAGTGCGTTGTTCGAGGACGAAGGCATCAACGTTATCACGAATGCTCACGTTACGAAAATTGAGGGCACATCCGGCGACCGCGTGAAACTGTATACAACGCAATCGGGAGCTGAGTTGATTTTGGAAGGCACCGACCTCCTGGTCGCCAGCGGCCGCACACCCAACACCAGTGGGATAGGATTGGAAATGGCCGGTGTGCAAGTCAACGAACGTGGCTATATCAAAGTCAATGAACGCCTGGAAACCACCGCTGCCGGCGTTTGGGCCGTGGGCGATTGCGCCGGCAGCCCTCACTTCACCCACATTTCCTTCGATGATTTTCGCGTCGTCCGTGACAACATCATGGGCGGGAATCACATCACAACGGGCCGACAGGTGCCCTTTTGCCTGTTCACCGATCCCGAACTCGCGCGCATCGGCCTGAGCGAAACGGAAGCAAGAGAGAAGGGCATTCCCTATCGCCTCGCGAAACATCCGATGAATGCTGTCCTGCGGACTCGCACTCTCTCCGAACCGCGTGGATTCATGAAGGCCCTCATCGACACCAAGAGTGACCGCATCCTTGGCTTTACCGCTTTCGGCGTGGAAGCCGGCGAAATCATGGGCGCGGTTCAGATCGCGATACTGGCGGGCTTGCCTTACACTGCGCTACGTGATGCGGTATTGACCCATCCGACGATGTTGGAGGGGCTCGTCTTTTTGTTCTCGGAGGCGAATATCAAACCAGCGGCCTAAGCCACGGAATCCGCCATCAGAGCCCGGCATCACTTCCAGTAAAAATTCATCACCTGGACATCACGCGGATTATTCCGGCGCAACAACGCGATGAACTGCCGTTTGTAGCCGTTCACTTCGGCGTCGACGGTGACCTTGAAAGTCATGCTGCGCACTTCGCAAAACTGTTGAAGCTGCGCTGCCAGCCCGGGCGGCAGGTTGGGCACGCGGCGCACGTCGGCGACGTTTCGATAAGGCCCCATGGTGCCGCTGCCGTCGTCCTCGCCTTCACGCGCGGAGACGATCGCCTCCGCCGCAAGTTGGTCGATTCCCGGGATGAGCTGAAGCACCGTCGCAGGGGCCGTGTTGATGTTGATGCGTCCGTCGGACACCGGCGTGAAAAGGTCTTTCAAGCCCACCGGAAACGAAACCGAATCGCTGGGCAAATGCGAACGATCCGAGCGCGGCACAAATGAACTCGGCACATGATCTCCAGCAGAAGTGCCATAGTACATTTCCGGAGAAATGCCGCGAATCAGCAACAACTCCGACATGTCATCAATTGGTCCATTCTTGGCTTTGTAGGGCGGCGTGAGCGTTTCATAATATTCGCTTTCGGCGCCCTGGATGCCGGTTTTGTTGTCGACGTCAATCCAGTCGAGGATGGAATTGACGACGGGCGTGGCCTGACCGGCATCGCTCCCCATGAGCACGAGCGCTTGCTGGAGCACGCCTTCGCCGGCGCTGTTGATGTTCGCCTTGCTCTCCATGCACTCGATTTTCCAGGTAAAGCTTCCTCCGCCGAGATGCACCTCGCGCTGCACGTCTGCCAGCGGACTGTTGGAAGTCCCCATGCCGCCGGAACCGCCGGCCCACACTTGATTGAGCGCATCGTAAGGCTCGTTGGGCACTTGCAATTGCTGCGCGAGAATCCAGCGCGCGTATTCCACACCCGAGCGTCCCAGCCAGGCGATTTCCTCCTCGCTGTTACCGTTGCGTGCGAGTTTGGTTTCCACCTTCATCGAATACGCAAACGCCGCCGCCAGCATGCTCAGCACGAAGATGGAAATCATCACGATGACCAGGGCGATGCCGCCTTGATTGGAAGAATTAGGTCCCCGCATCCGCGCGTAAACCGTGCCTTTTTCCTTGTAAAAGATTTTCATCGTCGCCCGATCAATTTGGCCGGGTGCCAGGCGGTCTTGGCACATTTGGGGGTCGCACCGTTGGATCGTTCGGATTTGGGTTGGGAGGCGGCGGTTGAGTATTCGGCAGCCCCTGGATCCGCGGCGCCTGCCAGATGGGTTGTACCGTCACTGACGGTATGCTAATTATCCGCGTGATTTCCTCCTTGGGATTCCGGTCGTGCGGATTATCCGCCACCTTCAAAGTAAACATCACCAGCTTGGGCAATTGATTCGTCTTGGCATCGTCCCAAACGTCAACCCAGTCGTTTTTCTGTGTGTCCCAAAATTGCATTTCGAAGGACCGCACATTCTTCGCGAGCACAATCGGATGTTTCTGTTCGTCCTCGTCCGGCTCCATCAGAACCGGGCTCTGACGCAGGACTAACTGTTTCGAAGAATCCGGCCCCGGCTCGACCGTGAAAGTAAGACGGCGCACATCGAAATCGCCGAACTTGCCGCTGCGTGGAAATTGCTCGGAGAGCCGCGCGACAAAGCTCAAGGCAGCCTCGTCGCCATTCTGCGCCACAAACGCATACATCGGCAGATTTGCGCCGAATGATTGGGCAGAACTCAACGAATCCTCAAGCATGCGCAAGGAAATGCGTGAACGCTGCACCGCAGCCGCCACGCTCAACCCGGTTTTTGAAGAACGCAAGATCGCCGTCCAACTTGAGAAAATCGCAGCCAAGACCAGCGAGAATATCCCAATCGAGATCAGAATTTCGATCAGCGTGAAAGCCGCCGAAGAGCGCGAACGATTGGATGAGCGGTAAATGTTCATCGTGGTCGTCCAACTACCGACTCGGGTGAATATACCCAGATGCTCATCACATCCGCAGGCTTTTGCAGGCCTTGCTTGCGGATGATGATATCCACCTGCCAAAGACCGTTTGTCGCCACTTCAGTCGTCAATGTCTCCCATGAATAGTTTTGATAGGCACTGCCGAAATCGCCGGATTGCGTGCCTTCGAACAACTTGTTTGTTTTGTAAATTTGCGCCGCCACCATGCCGGCATCGACATCCACCTGCCGCAAGCCGCGCGCGTTTCGGATCGTGTTGGAAACGAGCGCGAGGATCGAGAATACCGCGAGGAAAAAGATGCCGCCGGCCACCATGACCTCCAGCAACGAGAACGCCGCCCCGCGCAATCTCTTTCTTCCGCCTGTGAGCTTCACATTCATCGACGGGTCCATTCCCGCAACGGATCCGGCACCACGTTGACCAGTCCCGTTGTGATTTCCGTTTCGATGCCGACGCGGTCCTTGCCGTCGAAAAGGATCATGCGCATTTCGTCGGCCGTGCCGTTGGGATAAAAGCGAATCTTCGCCACCTCGGCGTCGTTGTATTCGATGCCCGCCATGTTGATGTCCATTGTTTCAATGATGACGCGATCACCAAGCTGCGCAGAAAGTCCGGAGCCAGGCGCGGCAGGCATCACTGCCGGCATGTTGCGTTCGGGCGCGGCACCCGGTTTGCCGCCGGTCGTTTCAGTTTTCAGAATCGGCCCTGTGCCGATGCCCACCGTTCCGTCTCTCGGATGAAAGACCACCTCGGTCATGTTCCCCTGCATGATCGCGCGGGCGCGGGCGTTGCTGCATACCTCGACAATTTCCGTGGTGGCTTTGCGCAACGGTTGTTTGTGCCAGACCTTGTAAACAATGGGAACGCTCATTGTCATCGCAATCGCCATGATGGCGACCACGATCATGATTTCGATCAAGGTAAACCCCTCCCAGCCACGGCGCGCTTCAACGCCCTGCATCTGGCGTTTACCTTTCGTTGTTACCTTGAGGCGCACGTGAGGGTTCCATGACGTTCAATGCGGGCCTTAGCGCGCGATGTTGGCGGTGATTGCGAACATGGCGGACAACACGCTCAACAGCAGAAAGCCGACGCCGACGGCCATCACGATGATCAGCACCGGCTCGATCATGTTCGTCATCACCCGCAGCGCGATGGCGAGTTCGTTTTCGTAAGTGTCCGCGACGTTTTTCAAGGCGCCGGGAACATCGCCGGTTTCTTCGCCAATCTTGACGAGGTCCACCATGAGTTGCGGGAAGATTTTGCTGCGCGCGAGCGGCTGCGCGATGGTTTTGCCGTCGGTGACTTCCTCGCGCGTTTTCGCGATGGCTTCCTTGACGATGATGTTCGGAATGATTTGTTCCGTGATTTTCAACGCCGTGAGCACCGGCACGCCGTTTTCGAGCAACGTGGAAAGCGTGCGGGCAAACTGGCCGAACAGGTTCAATTTTACCACCTTGCCAAAAACCGGCAGCGACATGCGCCAGCGATCAATGGAACGACGGCCATTTTCCGTCGCTTGAAATCGCTTAAAGATGACAATGATCGCAATGATCACGCTGATCATGAGCCACCAATAATTCGCAAAGACATGACTCATGCTGACCAAAATCTGGGTCATAAGAGGCAACTGCACCTGCATGCCTTCGAAAATCGTCAGGAACTTCGGCAGCATGTAACTCATGAAAAAGAACATGATGCCGATGCCGACCACCGTCACGAACGCCGGATAAACCAGCGCCGAACTCAACTTCGACTGCACTTGCGCAAATCGCTCGAAATGGTCCGCCATGCGGCGAAGCACTTCCACCAGTGCGCCGCTCGACTCGCCCGCGCGCACCATGTTGATGTAGAGGTCGGAAAAAATGCGCGGCTGCTTCGACATCGCGTCGGAAAGACTGCGGCCCTCCATGACGTCCTGGCGCAGATCCCGGCTGACGTCGGCGGAGATGCCCTTCGACTCGAGATGCGTCATGCTGTTCAACGCCACCGTGAGCGGCATCCCGGAACTGATCAAATTGGCAAGTTGCTGCGTGAACGTAGCCAGTTCCTGAAGTTTCGGTTTCCGCTTTTGGGACAGCGCCAGTTGCAGCGTCGGAGGAAGAAGATTACGCCAGCTCGCTTTGCGATTCGAAGCGCGCTCCGCCGCGGCGGCAGCGGCGATGGCGCTACCTTTGGCCGCATCCACAGCCACAGGAAACAGTCCGAGGCGTTCGATTTGAATCAACGCCGCTGAACGATCCGCTACTTCCAGAAGTCCCTCGACGACCTCACCTGATCGTCGGCGCGCTTTATACGAAAACTGTGGCATATTCGTGTCTACTCTCTTCTCTAACCCCAAATCTACCTGAAAGTTGCGTTAAACCCAAGGGACAATTTGGCAACACCCTTTAAAATACGGAAATTTCGTCGCATAAATTCAACGAAGTTTTGAAATAAATCAAAACCGCCTCCCCGCTTCCGCGAATCCCACCCCGCCCTCTTACGCCACCGCCGCTTTGATCGCCTCGTTCGTGCTGCCGCGACGATACCCCTGCAAATCAAGGGTCACATGCGTATAGCCGGCTTCCTTGAGCGCATCCACAACTTGCTGCGAAACGCCATTCGTCAAAAACTTTGGCATCTCACGAGGTCCAACTTCGATCCGCGCCAGCGATAACAGCGGCACGACCTGCGCGTTCGTGCCCGCCGCGCGCAATTCATGGTGTCGCACTCGCACGTCGAAAAATCCGAGGTCACGCAACACCCCTTCGGCACGTTCGATCATCGAAAGCTTTTCCGGCGTCACCGCTTCCCCATAGGGAATGCGCGAACTCAAACACGCCATCTGCGGCTTGTCGGCCGTGGGCAAACCCAGCTCCGCGGAGATCTCTCGAATTTCCGCTTTCGTGAGTCCCGCTTCCTTCAACGGCGCGCGCACTTGAAATTCAGCCGCCGCTTTGGCGCCCGGACGAAAATCGCCGATATCGCTGGCGTTCTCACCGTAAGCGAGCACCGCAAATCCTTCCGCCTTGGCCAGCGGCGCAAGTTCCGTGAACAACTCCTGCTTGCAGAAGTAGCAACGATTGGTGGGATTCGCCAGATATTCGGCGTTTTGAAATTCCTGCGTCTGGATCACCCGCACCGGAAAATTGAATTGCCTGCCGAGTTCCAGCGCCTCCGCCAGTTCGCGTCGCGGCAAACTGGGAGAATCCGCAATGGCCGCCAGCGCGCGATCGCCGAGCACCTGGTGAGCGACGAAGGCTAAAAAAACAGAATCCACGCCGCCCGAATAGGCCACCAGACACGAGCCATAGGAGCGCAACAGGTTCTGCAACTTTTCGTATTTTTCCGACGTCACGCACAAAAGGTCGCACTTCAAAATCACGTTGTCGAGAAAGGAGCTAAGCCCCCCCCCATCGGCTCAACTCACCGCCCCGCTCCAGCAACCCATATCCCTCCCGGAAACACCCGAAGCCATCAGGTGCGAATCACCGCGAATGGCCTTCAAACTCCGCATTTCGTCGCACTTCCCCAGTTCCCATTCCGGCATTCCCGTTTTCGATCATTCTCCATTCTGCATTCATCAATCTGCATTCAAAAGTTGGGTTCGTTTTTCATTCTGCAACCGCAGAAAATCGTCGCAATCCATTATATACGAGTGAGTTATGCAAATTCAGAGTTGGGTTCGTTTCGTAAAATTTACATTTTGCGAATTTCGCCTCGCTCCAAAATTCCCCACTGCGCAACACGCCGTATGGCTCCCCGACCAAGCCGAACCAAGCCGAACCAAGCCGTCTTCATCGCGTCCCCATCCACATCCACCAGTCCACAAGACGACCAACCCTGCCAAACGCGCCGCAACCCCGTACACTTGGAAACCCCAGGATTTACCCGGCCCTTTCCGTCATCGGAGCTTTGCCCTGAGTCCGGCTCGGACCTCCGCGACCGTCCAAACATTCCAAATCCGAAGCTCCAACAGCGCCCTCTCGCCGCCACTTTGGGAAATCACCGCATTCGCCTTTAGCAGCCTTGATTTACCTTCAGGAACGTTCGTTCGCAATGACTTGGCTTTCCCATTTTCCCAGGCGAACAACACACCACTGCACCTTAACGCCCATTGGCGCATCTCAACAGTCGCTCACCGGACATCCCGCGCTCGCCGTCCCTCTCGTCGCCTCCGCAACGCACTTAATTCTCATCAAAATTCAAATGTCAAAGATCAGCGCCCCACCCGGCCCTGCTCCGGCCCCACGGCGGGACTCTCACATCCCGACCCTAAACCGCGCCTCAAATAATTACAAGTAATTTTTAGGAATATGGGGATTCGCAATTTCCCTCAACGGCAGGACGTTCATAATGTGAGACCCTGCCGACAAGCCCCGCGCCGGAGGGCGCGAATGCCCCAATCAATGCGGCCAAAACGGTATCTACCCGGGTCCAACCCCGCCACGAGTACCGGCAACTGCCAGGTAACGCCGCAGGCGCGGCATATTTGTAGAAAGCATCCCTCAGCGAAACATTTTCCGGAGCTGCATAGAAGCGGCATCTGCGTCCCAATTCGTCATTCGAAAATCTGCTGCGCCCTTCGATCGTGACGAAGTGCATCTGATTTGTCCCGGACAGAATAAACGAGAATAGCATGCGGCCCGAACTACAGGGCGTATTACTTTTCACCACAATCCAACACACATCTTACAAACTAAATTGCATCCTCTGAAAAATATTTGAGTCATAAATCACTTTTTTATTGTCCTCTCACAACGATGCGACTAAAACCTTCTCAGGCAAAACGGGCTGGGTTTGCCGGCCGAGGATTTTACTACACATGACAACCTATCGCGTTAGATGGCGGGAGCGGGCGGTGCTTGCTGCCCTTTTACTCTGCTTTGGAGTTGCAGGACGATTGCCTGCTCGCGCGGACGAGTTAGAATTGATAGATCCGGGCACGGTCATCTACGGAAACTTTTATTCCCTCGCCAATGTATTGGCGGAATACGATGAACCGCCGCTGCCCGTTAATCCGCACCCCGAAGTGAATCTGTACCTCTGGTCCAGCGGCGCGCCGGGCGGGTTGCCGCTCTATCTCTACGATGATACCGCCTTCAATTCCCATTTTTTACGCCGTTCCAGCGAGGAAGAATCAGAGCTACCGCCCGATCCGGGCGGCGGCAACGCCGAACCAGATCCCGGAGTACCCCCTTCGGAACTGCAATACTGGGATTTGCTGGGGCTGAGCATTCTGCAACCGGTGCTTCTTTCCTCAAACTCCCTGTCGCTCACCGCGACCAATGTCCAATCCGGCATTGTGTTGGATTTGCTCTATACCACCAACCTCGCCTTGCTCCCTTCGCCGGCCCTGTGCGGCACTAACTGGGCCTGGATTACGCGGGGCGCTGTGGACCAAATCACCTTCAGCATCACCAACTTGCCGCAGCAAATATACTTCCGGCTTGGCAATGCATTGATCGATTCCGACGGAGACGGATTGCCGGACGCCTACGAAATGCTGGTTTCTCATACCGACCCGAATGTTTTTAACGTCCCGACTGGGGACGGTTACGGCACTCCGGACGCGTGGTATATTCTGCACGGTTTGAATCCTGCAACGTCCGGCATCGGCAACGACGATCCCGATACCGATGGCCTGGTTAGCCGCCGGGAATATCTTTGGGGCAGCGATCCGCAAACCGCGGAGGGTTTGACGGTGTGGGTGGGAAATCCGGCAGGTTTTTCTTCAATTCCGTAAACGAGGGGGAAAGTAATAGCTATGAGCTTTAAAGGGAGTGGATGGTGGGTGTTGGCCGTAATAGCGGTAGTGTGGGCGGCGCCCAATAAATCCTGGGGAACGGGCGCTTGCACGAGCGCACGCTTCCCTGATTACAAGAGCTTGGGTTGTCGGGTCACTCCAGGCACGGCGGGCGGTCCGGGTTCCGGCGCCGACCAAAGTGGCGGCAATCAAGCGAACTGTCCCGATTGCCCGCCCCGGCGGGGGATCCCCCGCTGGCACGTCCAGGAACCGTATGTGAATTTATTCGTGACGGACGAACCACTTTCGTACCGCCTCTCTTCGGGTGATGAAATGGTCTTCCGGTTCCACTACAAACAGCGTTATCAACTACCCCGTGAGGATCAGTGTCCCGGGCTTTACACCGCCTTTAGCGCCGGAACAACCCGCCGCTCGATGGACTATTATGTCAATGTCGCTCACACGCAAGGGATGACCAATGCTGCCTGGGGCCATAACTGGATGATGGACATCATGTTTTGGGATCCGGTGTGGGAAAGAGACAAATTCGGAACCCCCTTTCAAAAGGGGCATGAGGCCCTGGTGTTTCGGCCCGAGGGCGCCATTTCCTATTTTTACTACACCAATACTTTTACCACCAATTATCAAGGCATGGTGAGTGATCCCCTTAGCCAGGTCGATTTACGTACTCGATCCGGGTTGGGCTATGTCACGATGAGCACGGGAGCAGCCGTGGATGGAAACAATATTAATTGGGGCGAGGCTGGAGCAGGGTTTGTGATGGTTTATCCCGACGGCAGCCAGGACGTTTTTGGCTGTACTTATTATATTCACGGCCAGCCCTTCGTGCCCATTCCGCCAGCCACCATGCATCAATATGAAACCACGGCGCGGGCGTTCCTCACGCAGCGTATTGATCCACATGGTCGCATCACTCGGTTGGGATATGAGCTTACGCCCTATCCATATAACGGCACGTATCGGCTGAAATATGTCGTCGATCCGGACGGGCGCACGAATACGTTTACCTACAACGATAGTGTCGCTCCGGCCCCGTTCGCCGTATCGGAAATCCGGGATCCGTTTGGCCGGACCGCCACCTTCACATACGGCGGCAATGGCTTCACCAACGGGTTGCTCACGAGCATCACCGACGCGGCCACCAATACTAGCACTTTTGCCTACTCCGGCACCAGCGGCTGGATTACCAACCTCACGACTCCTTATGGAACGACTTCCTTTCATCATTTTCAGGAAGCCGACCCTGCTGTCACGGACGGCTTTTCTCAGCGGGCCATGCAGGTTCGCAAACCGGACGGAAGCAGTGAACTATTCTGGTATCTTCATAATACCACCCTGATTCCCGGCACCGCGACAGCGCCCAGCGTGCCTGGGCAGGTTTTTGATGATGGCACCACCGGCGGCACGCATGCGGCCCTCACTTATCGCAATACCTACCATTGGGATGCGCGTCAATTTGCCGCTCTTTCCAGCGGCGTCCGGTATTATCTGACCAATCTCTATGTCACCCCCAACTTTAACTCGGCAGTGGCTGCCTTCAGCACCAACGACCTCTGCAAAGCCGACCTCAAGCACTGGCGTCTCGGCAGCGACGGCATTTCCATCTCTGAATCCCTTTCCAGTGAACGCGCGCCTTCGCCGGACGCGGCGGGCCTGATCGAAGGACCGAGGGTTTGGTATAATTACGCCACCAACCAATACAACTACAACGCCCCGGAAGTGGAGGGCAATGCGCAGGTCACCTGCATCGCCCAGGTGCTGCCGGACGGCTCCAGCCAATATTCGCTCTACCAATACTCCACCAATGCGGTCGCGCCGTGGGGCGCGCGGCTGGACTTGAGCCGCAGCAGCTATTCCCTCACCAACGGCTCGGTGGGGGAACTGACCAACCGCTTCACCTACGCCAGTGATGGCATCGATCTGTTGCGCATCACCAACTCCCTCAACCAATACGTCAACCTCGGCTACAACACCAATCATCAGGTCACCTTCGTCACCAATGCGCTCGGCCAGGTCGCCAGCGCTGGGTACGACGCCACGACGCATCATCTCAAGGCCCTGACCAACGTCAGCGGTTTGATTGCCACCCTCTCGTATTACGCCTCCAACACGACCAGTCCCAACAGCAAGATGCTGTCGAACGTCGTCTGGTCGCCGACCACCTATTCGGTTACCCTGACGTGGACCAATGGGTTGCCGCGCATTTTCCACTCCAGCGGCACCAACCTGCCGGACCTGTGGCTGACCAATGTCTGGGACGGCTTGAATCGTCCCATCGGAACGGTTTTTACCGACGGCACCTCCGTTTCCAACTACTTCGACGCGCTCAAGCTCGCGGGCGTCAAGGACCGGCTCGGGCGCTGGACGTATTACGGCTACGACGCCTTGGAACATGTCACCTCCATCACCGATCCGTTGAACAACGTCACCTTGCTGGGCTGGTGCGGTTGCGGTGCGCTGGAGTCCATCACGGATGCCCAGACCAATACCACCACTTACACGTACAATAATCAGGGTCTGCTCAGCGGCATTTCGTTCCCCGACTCGAGCGGTCTGGCCTACAGCTACGATTCGATCGGGCGCCTGACGGCCGTCACCGACGGTGGCTCGCGCTCGCTCACTGCCGATTACAATAACCAAGGCTTGCTCACGGTAATCAGCAACGCCTACGGCCCGCTGCAACGCATTCTGTACGACGCCGTGAATCGGCCGTTCCAAATCACGGACGAAGGCAACGTCACGCTCACCCGGCAGTTCGATGCGTTGAACCGCCTGACCAATCAACTCTGGCCTGACAGTGTGGCCGAGAGCTTCGGCTGGGCCACCAACGGGCTGGTGGCCTATACAAACCGGAACCAGAAGGTCACCCGTTATGGACGCGACAAGGCGGGCCGGTTGACGTCGGTGCTCAACGCCAACTCGGAAACGGTTCAGCTTGGTTATAACGCGCTCAACCAGGTCACCGACCTGTGGGATGGCCGCACCAACCATACGGTCTGGCATTACAACCCGTTCGGATGGCTGACCAACAAGCTCGACGCGCTCAATCGCGAGGTGTTCCGCTACAGTTACGATGCCAACGGCCAGGTGATCACCAACTGGACGCCGCAGTTTGGCAACACCGTTTATACCTACGACGCCGCGGGCAACCTGCGCACCAACAAGACCACACAGGCGACGGTCGTTTACGCCTACGATTCGTTGAACCGGTTGCGCACGATGACCGATCTTTTCGGCTCGACTACCTTCAGCAACACCCCCACCGGCAATCCGTTGAGCGAGGATGGCCCGTGGTCAAATGACGCGGTCATTTACGGCTACACCGAGGGCCTGCGCACTTCGATGTCGGTCGGCTCGCAGAGTTTTGGCTATTCCTTCGACAGCGCGTGGCGGATGTCCGCCGTGGGTTCCCCGGCCGGGACATTTCATTACGGCTACGAAGCGGCGCGGCCCACGTTCCTCTCCACCATCATGCTGCCCAATCAGGCGTGGGTGACCAATCATTATGATGCGCTCTCGCGGCTCGATTACACCGCGCTGGTGAACCAGTGGGGGCACGTCCTCGATGGCTACAGTTATACGCCCGATTTGCTCGGACTGCGCACGAATATCACTCGCGACCTCGGGCTGACCACCAACAGTGTGGCGGTGGGTTATGACGACATTGGCCAGATCAAATCGTGGTCGGCGAAGGAATCAGGCGGCACGCTCCGGCTGAACGAGCAGTTGGGCTGGGCGTACGACAAAGCGGCCAATCTCCAATACCGGACCAACGGCGCGTTGGTGCAGACGTTCAACAATGACGTCGTCAACGAACTGACGAACATCACCCGCACCGGCACGCTGACCCTCAATGGCAATACCCCGGCCCCGGCCATCAGCGTCACGGTCAATGGCCTGACAGCGCAGACCAATGGCGACTTCACCTTCGCCGCCACCAACCTGACCCTCGCCAACGGCGCGAACTCATTCACGAACATCGCGGTGAATGCTTACTCGGTGCGGACCACCAACGCGTTCACGGTGAACCTGCCGTCGAGCCTCGTGCTGCTTTACGACAGCAACGGCAACCTGACCAATGACGGCGCGCGGTCCTTCGCTTACGACGCCGAGAATCAACTGACCAACATCACGGTGACGAATATCGCCACCACCGCGAGTTCCAAGACCGATTTTGTGTATGACGGCCTGGGACGACGCCGCATCGCCCGGGACTACGCGCGCAACGGCAGCTCCTGGAGCCTGACCAATGAGACGCGCTACCTTTACGACGGTTACCTGCTGATCCAGGAGCGCGACACCAACAACGTCGTGCGCGTGACCTACACCCGCGGCCTGGACCTGAGCGGCAGCCTCGACGGAGCGGGCGGCATCGGCGGCCTGCTGGCCCGCACCGACGCCAGCGGCTCGACCTACTACCACGCCGACGGCGTCGGGAACGTCACCGCCCTGATGGATGAACAAGGCACCATGGCCGCGCGTTACCTCTACAACGCTTTTGGCAAGCCATTGGGTAAATGGGGCTCGAAAGCCGACGCCAACACGATGCAGTTCTCCTCCATGCCCCAGCACGCCAACTCGGGCTTGAGTTTGTATGCCTTCCGCGCTTATGATCCGAGCTTGCAACGGTGGACGCAGCGCGATCCGATTGGGGAACGGGGAGGGATAAATATATATGGTTTAGCACGAAATAATCCACTGGAATACGTAGATCCGCTTGGGCTCGATAACTTTACAGGACCAAACAATGCTCCGCCTGCCTTGACACTCTCCTCCCCTGTTGGCGGCGGAAATTTAATTGCCCATTACCCCGCCATTTCAGGCGATCCCTTCTTTGCCTTCGGCTTCATGACGATGGGAGGAATGGTGGCAGGAGGAACTTTTGGCGCGGCGATGGAGTATCACGGCATCAGCAGCGCAATTAGATGTATTTGTCAAAAGCGTGCTAATAACCCAAAGATGGGGCCGGGCGCGATGAGACGCCCTATTTATCGTGAGGGGAGCGGACATGGACCTAAAAGCCGCCCGGGCAAGTCTCGAGCACCCAAAAACGGCCAATACGCGCTGGACCGTTCTGTTCAAGTAAAACCTACGAATGACCGCCGCCGTATTGGGCTTGACGAAGATGAGAATTTTGTGGTGTTGGATAGGGATACAACGGGCTCTGGAAGCCATCCCGATATTTATCACGGCCATGTTCGCACATGGGGCGAGTTGGAACCTGAAATGCAACGAGCCCTTATCAACAATGGCATGGCGACCCGAAGTGGTAACCCGATTTGCAATTGATGGACACTTACTACGAATCAGTTCCCGTTGGGAAGCGTAAAGCGAAAGCGATTTTTGCCGGAAATAACCCACACAAAATCATCCGTGCGCTTATCGGAATTACTTTTCACGATCCAGACTATGAATGGATACAATCTCGATGCTTGGAATTTTGTGAACACTCGGATAATGACGTTCGCGCTACAGCCATAATTTGTCTTGGCCATATTGCTAGGATTCATTCCAAAATCGACAAGAAGGCGATATTGGTACTAAAAAAATTACAGTCCGATTCGTCAGTCGGCGGAGTCGCCAAAGACGCCCTCGCCGATATTAAACGATTTGCGAAAAAGTAAGGCGAATTTCACTTCCAAATGAGTAACCCATCAAGCGAATGAGGTCGCCCATGAAGGGGTCCTAGAATTATGACACTTTTGCGCTGGACACGGGTTTCGAGTTCTGTCTAATCTAAAGGGGTCGGTCCTATAATTTTGAAAGTTTTGTGCCGGCCAACCTTTTGGTGATGGCTTTTGATTCCAGAGGTCATGACCCAGGCCGATTCGGAGTCAGAATCCCGGCGCGTTAAGCAACACCGTTTATACCTACGATGCAGGCGGCAACCTGCGCACGAACAAGACCACGCAGGCGACGGTCGTTTATGCCTACGATTCGTCGAATCGTTTGCGCACGATGACCGATCTCTTCGGTTCGACCACCTTCAGCAACACCCCCACCGGCAATCCGTTGAGCGAGGATGGCCCGTGGTCCAATGATGCGGTCATTTACGGCTACACCGAGGGCCTGCGCACCTCGATGTCGGTCGGTTCGCAAAGTTTTGGGTATTCTTTCGACAGCGCCTGGCGGATGTCGGCGCTGGGTTCCCCGTCCGGGACGTTTCATTACGGCTACGAAGCGGCGCGGCCCACGTTCCTCTCTACCATCACGCTGCCCAACTCGGCGTGGGTGACCAACCATTATGATACGCTCTCGCGGCTCGATTACACCGCGCTGGTGAACCAGTGGGCCCATGTCCTCGATGGCTACGGTTACACACCCGATTTGCTCGGACTGCGCACGAACATCACGCGCGATTTGGGGCTGACCACCAACAGCGTGGCGGTGGGTTATGACGACATTGGCCAGATCAAATCGTGGTCGGCGAAGGAATCAGGCGGCACGCTCCGGCTGAACGAGCAGTTGGGCTGGGCCTACGACAAGTCGGCCAATCTCCAATACCGGACCAACGGCGCGCTGGTGCAGACGTTCAACAACGATGTTATCAATGAACTGACCAACATCACCCGCACCGGCACGCTGACCCTCAACGGCAATACACCCGCCCCGGCCATCAGCGTCACGGTCAACGGCCTGACGGCGCAGACCAATGGGGACTTCACCTTTGCCGCCACCAACCTGACCCTCGCCAACGGGGCGAACTCGTTCACGAACATTGCCGTGAATGCCTACTCGGTGCGGATCACCAACGCGTTCACGGTGAACCTGCCGTCGAGCCTCGTGCTGCTTTACGACAGCAACGGCAACCTGACCAACGACGGCGTTCGGTCCTTTGCTTACGACGCCGAAAATCAACTGACCAATATCACCGTCACCAATCTCGCTACCGCCACGAGTTCCAAGACGGATTTTGTGTATGACGGATTGGGCCGTCGCCGCATCGCGCGGGACTACGCGCGCAACGGCGGTTCCTGGAGCCTGACCAACGAGACGCGCTACCTTTACGACGGTTACCTGCTGATCCAGGAGCGCGACACCAACAACGTCGTGCGCGTGACCTACACCCGGGGCCTGGACCTGAGCGGCAGCCTCGCCGGTGCCGGCGGCATCGGCGGACTCCTCGCCCGCACCGACGCCAGCGGCTCGACCTACTACCACGCCGACGGCGCCGGGAACGTGACGGCCCTGATGGATGAGCAAGGCACCATGGCGGCGCGTTACCTCTACAACGCCTTCGGCAAGCAGTTGGGCAAATGGGGCCCGAAAGCCGACGCCAACACGATGCAGTTCTCCTCCATGCCCGAGCACGCCAACTCGGGCTTGAGTTTGTACGCCTTCCGCGCTTATGATCCGAGCTTGCAACGGTGGACTCAGCGTGATCCGATTGGGGAAGAGGGAGGATTGAACCTATATGGAATGGCTGGCAATGATCCGCTCAACAAAATTGATTTATATGGTTTAAACGGCGTTCCGCTTGAGTTTATTGGCCCGTTAAAGCCTGGAGACGGTTGGGGGCCATATCTAAATAATCCCGACTACAGGCCGCCGGGCTGGAACGCGAATTGGCCAACGGGCATGGACGGAAGAGGAATGTATTCCATGAATCCAGACGATGGCACGAAATATTATCCACATTTTGAAGACGACAAGCACTGGCCGCATTATGACGATTCTACCAAGAAGGGCAGTAGATACCCCAAAAACTGCTTGAAGCCGGAGTCAAATCGCGTCAGGCCGCTTACGCGGGATCAATCAAACAAGAACCCTTGGAACGAGAAGTTGGAACGGCAAAAGCAAATTGAACGCTTGATTAACACGTTGCAGTTTTTGATTGAAGCAGACACCAAAATCCGCACATTTTTTCCGTTTTTTATTTTTCCCGGCCAGATGCCTTATGACGGGGGCGGGGCCTAATCCATTATTACGCATGACTGAATCCTTAAATAATGCTCGGCTTCGTCTGAAATTAGGGCGAGAAAAATCAGGCAAATCTCCCGAAGAGGTTGCGTCTGCCATAGGAATGAATGTTTCTTCATACCATGATTTGGAAGCCTGCGAAGGTGATTTTGAACATGCGATTTCGCTGGGTCAAACTCATCAACTTTGTAGTTACCTTCATCTTGACCAGTACTGGCTCTTTTCCGGCGAAGCGCGAGGCTTGATCGCAAAAACTTCTTTCAGCGCCCTAGCTGCAAAAATAAAAGAACATCTAGGAGAAAAAAGAATTTCCATCAAACAGTTCGAGGATGAGGTGGGCTTTTTGATCGCCCCCTGCCTCGAAAATGTTTCTTCAATGCTCGAATGGAGCATTGATTGCCTTCAATATGTTTGCGTAGAAGTCGGTATTGATTGGAGAACGGTAGTCCCCGAAGTGAAGTGAACCGCACACCTGAACGTAAAGGGGTCGCCCACCCATTAGGGCGGGTGTCAATCGGCAAAATAGTTTTCGTTCCCAATTTTTCTGATCAGGTTTTGCACTTACTGCGAAGCGTCGGTTGGCGCGGCGCGCTCTTCGAACCCTTCATTTCGTCTATTGATTCCGGTCGCTGTTTCCGCCCGGTCTGGGCGGAGGCGATCCGTTCCGTCATCCATCTCGCATGGCCTCGCGCCTTCGCATACTTCAGTTTCGCTGAAACCTCCCTTGGAGCGCGCGCGTCTGGTCTGGTAGGATAAGTCAATGAAATACCCTGTATTGGCGATTGCCGGGCCGGCGAGACGCAGGATGCTGATGCGGAGGCTGGGAATTCTTTCGGCCATTTCTCGAAAATCCCGGATGTTCGACCGAATGCTTGCGTTTTTGATGGCGTTGGCCGCGGTCTGCGTGGCGACGCCGGTTTTCGCCGGAGCCAGTCCCAACATTCTCCTGATCATTGCTGACGATTATGGGGTCGATAGTTCCACGCTTTACAATTCGACCAATAGCGGCGCAACGCTGCCGCTGACGCCGAACATCGCGTCACTGGCCAGCAATGGCGTGGTGTTTCGCCGTGCGTATGGCAATCCGGTTTGCTCGCCCACCCGCGCCTGCCTGTTGACGGGGCGATTTGGCTTTCGCACCGGCATCGGGGATGTCGTGGGCGGAACGCAAGGGGCGCTTTCCGGCACGGAATTTACCCTGCCCGAGGCGTTTGCCAGCGGGGCGCCGGCCTATCACCTTTCCCAATTCGGCAAGTGGCATCTCAGTAACGGTCCCAACTCGCCGCGGACCGTGGGCGGCTGGACCAACTACGCCGGCAGTCTCATCGGTGCGCTGGCGAATTACACGAACTGGGACAAAACGGTGAACGGGACGACCACGACTTCCGCCAATTACGCCACGACCGATCTCGTGAACGACGCCACCAACTGGATCGCCGCGCGGGGCGCCAACCCGTGGTTTCTGTGGGTGGCCTTCAACGCCCCGCACACGCCGCTTCATCTGCCGCCGACCAATCTTTGTCCCCATTCCGCGAGCCTTTCCGGCACCACCGCCGATATCAATGCGCATCCGGCGGCGTACTTTGATGCGATGACCGAGGCGATGGACACCGAGATCGGACGCCTGCTCGCCGCCCTGCCCAACCGGACGAATACCCATATCATTTTCCTCGGCGACAACGGCTCCGTCGGGAACGTCATTCAGCCGCCCTTTTCCTCCACGCGCGGCAAGTCCACGCTTTACGAGGGTGGCACCCACATTCCGCTCATCATCAGCGGCCCGGCAGTGGTGAATCCAAATCGCACGAACGACACGCCCGCCAACATGGTCGATATATTCGCCACGATTCTGGAGCTGGCCGGCACTTCGGTTTCCGGCAGCGTCCCCGCCAATGTCACGGTCGATGGCCAGAGCCTCCTGCCGGTTTTGAAGACCAATGATCTCACCCTGGCGCGATATGCCTATTCGGAATTGTTCGGATCCGGCTACAGCGCGAATGTCTCCGGCCGGGCATTGCGCAACGCACAATACAAACTCATCAATTTCACCAGCGGCACGAACGAATTTTATGATTTGATCGCTGATCCCTACGAAAAAACCAATCTGCTCAGCACCGTGATGACTGACACCCAACTGGGAAATTTTTACGCGCTGCAATTGACCATTGGCCGCTATAAAACGCCGCTCTCCCTGCCGGTCATCACCTCCACCAGCCACGGCGATCATCAATTCTCCGTCACCGTCCAGCGCAATCCGACCAACAGCTATGTCCTGTGGCGCGCCAGTTCGCTCGACCCGCTCGCGTGGGCTCCGCTGTCCGCCAGTCTGATCACCACCAACGGCTCAAGCAGTGTGACTCTCACCGATACCAACGCCC
This sequence comes from Limisphaerales bacterium, assembly GCA_044223735.1. GTDB lineage: Bacteria > Verrucomicrobiota > Verrucomicrobiia > Limisphaerales > UBA8199 > JBGALR01. The sequence continues at coordinate 106,915 of JBGALR010000004.1, forward strand.
TGGCCCCCCAATATTTTTACCACGTGGAGGCTCAATAATCCCCGCCGCGCAGCCGCCTTGATGCCTGATGGCTGCCGGAAAAGTTAGCCGAGCCCCACAGGGTTTTCTGTGCTTTTACAGAGAAAAATTTTTCCGGACCTGAAGCCCAGCGCCGTAGGCGCGAAATCTTTGTAGAAATCCCCGCCCAAAACAAATATCAGGTGTTGGCAATGCGCCGAAGATGCCGCTCCTGACGGAGCTTGAAAATCTTTTTGTCCCGGTTCTACAAAGATGTCGCACCTGCGGTGCTGGGAACGGTGACGAGCTAAACCGGGAGATGATCGAACGAGAAATTGACCGGCTCGCGCTTTGACCGGTAAGAAATTTTCCGGAGCCGAGACCCAGGGCCGTAGGCCCGAAATCTTTGTAGAAAGCCCCACCCAAAAGAAACATCAGCCCCATCGGGGCGGCATATTTGGGAAATCATTCGTCGAGTGGTTTGAACACATATCGCGGGTCGTATTCCACGCCAAATTTCTCCAGTAACGCTACGTATTCCTCGCGGAATGACTTTGTTGCATGATGCTTTTGCTGGTCCTCAATGTAACGAATCACCGTGCCGAGTTGGGAGCGGGAGTATGAAAATGCACCGAAGCCTTCCTGCCACGAAAATCTTCCGGGCGCCCAACGCTTCTCCCGGATGAATTTTGACGAACCGGCTTTCACATCGCGGACCAGGTCCGATAGAGCCATGTCCGGTTTGATGCCGACGAGCATGTGCAGGTGATCCGCTACATTGTTTATCACAATCAGCTTTTGCTTTTGCCCCGAGACAATGCCGCTGATCTATTTTTGCAGCTCGTCGTTGTGTTCCGGCTTGATAAGACTTTGCCTGCCTTCGACGGCGAACACGACGTGGAGATAGATTTGGGTGTAGGTGTTGGCCATGCGCCAAAGATGCCGCTCCTGACGGAGCTTGAAAATCTCTTTTGTCCGGGTTCTACAGAGAGGTCGCACCTACGGTGCGGGAAGTGTTGGCATGGTCGATGGAGACCGTGCCAAGGGTATTCATCAGCACCGGTGAATGCCCCGCGATTCCTTAAAAGTTTTCTGAACTTTTATTGGAGCTTGACGACTCAAGGTTATGTGATTGCATACCGCACATGAAAAACAAGATTTTTGTAGCGTTGCTGGCCGTAAGTTTCCTTGCGGTCGGTTGTGTCAAAACGGTCAATGACCGCCATACGGCCGCCGTGCCGTTTGTTACGGATAAATTTGAGGGGCGTTATGAACGCAGCGTAGACCAGGTTTACGCCGCCTCGCTTTACGTCATGAATAAAATGGGCACGGTCTCGCGTGAGACCGTGTTGTCGCCCGGCACCAACGAGGTGAAGACCATCGAGGGCAAGGTGAACGACCGCAAGGTCTGGGTGCGCGTGGAACCGGTGGATTCCCGGGCCAACTCCGTCATCACCTCCGTGACCGTCCAGGCGCGCACGAGCGCGGGCGGTTCCGACAAGCCTTTGACGCACGAAATCGAGAAGATGATCGGCATCAAGCTGGCCGAGTAATCCTGCCTGCCCCGCCGCAACGGGGGGCCACACGGAAAAATTTATTGCATGGGCCGGTATCGCGGGGTCGCGCGTGCCGGCCCTCCTTGTTTCAGGCCGACGTTTTCCTCGTAAGTGCCCATCTTGACCGCTGACTTCGTCTCGCGGGCCTTGAATTCCAATTTGAGCAGCGCGAGACGGTTGCGCGCGATATCGGCCACGGGCGCCTTGGGGTCGTTATCAATAATCCGCTCCACGGTCGCCTTCACCGTGTCGTAATCGACACCCGAGCGCACCTGGAGGTCGGCCAGCATATTCAGCCAGCGGGCCACCTGCCGGGGCGGCTGTCCCGGCTGCCCGATCATCTGCTCCATCTGTTCGGTGGCCATATCGATGCGGCCGTAGTGGTCGGCGTAAATGATGGCGAGTTGCTCGCGCGCTTCGGTGTCCTGCGGATGCGCCTCGAGCTGCCGCACGAAACCGGCCGCCACTTCAGCCGGATCGATCTCCGCCGGCTTCAAATGCTCGCTGCTGGCCATCAGGCCGACGCGGGCGCGTTTTTCCTTCACCACAAATTTCTTTCGCTCATGAGGGTCCAGGAGCATTTCCGGATCTCCCAGGTGCGCGATGCGATGGGACGCGCCCAACGCAAATTCGGTTCCCGGAAAACGATCGACAATTTGCTGCAAGGCCTTGCGCGCCGCTTCCTGGTCCCGGCCGATCGACAATTGCCAGTCGGCGAGCGAATACAGGGCGAAGGCCACATTTTCGGCGGCGTGGCCGGGTTGGTCGCAGAAGCGTTGAATCGTGCGCTCCGCGGCAACGATGTCTTTCATGTCTTCCGCCTCGATCTGCGCCAGCAGCATCTGGCCTTCGACATCCTTGGGAAAGCGCTGGAGTTGCTCGCGTATGGCGATGATGGCTTCGAGATACTTGCCCTGCTTCTGCCGGGATTGCGCGACGGAGTATGCCGGGTGCGGAATGGTTTCGGTGTCGCCGCCGTCGTAAAGGGCTCCGAACGGTTTCGCAATCAGCCCGGTAATGGAATGCCGCCAGATGATGGCAAACACAATTCCGCAGGCGGCAGCGGCAGGAACTCCGACAAAGGCCGCCGCGTAGGTCCCGCCGGAGATGATTCCGCCGACGAAGACAAACAACACCACGAGCATTCCCGCCGTCAAAACCCACTTAAACAGCATCCGCGCCGGGTCGTCCGACTTGCGCACGGTATACCAGACAAACCACCCGACGCTGCAAACCATGAACAGGATTACAGCAATCGCGCGGATAATGGCGCCGGGGCTATGTGTCATATCATGGACTTGGACAGGCGCGGCGGCGAAATCGCACGCCCGACAGCCGGCAAAACCGCAGGCTGACCTGGCGGAAAAGCCGTCACGCCTTCTGGCGAACGATGTGTTCGGGGTGCCGGGCCCGGCTCAGCGCCGTGTCGTAAGTGATCAGGCACTTGCAATACAGGTCGTACAAGCAGTTGTCCATCAAGGTCATGCCTTCCTTGCGGCCGGTCTGGATGGTATTTTCCAGAAGATGAAGCTGGTTCTCGCGAATCAAATTGCGGACCGCGCCGTTGGCGACGACCAGTTCATACGCCAGTACCCGCCGCGTGCGGTCGGCCGCCGGCAGCAGTTCCTGCGCGATGATTCCCTGGAGCGCGTTGGACAATTGCAAAATGATCTGCCGCTGCGCGTTGCCCTCGAAGACACCGACCACGCGTTCGAGCGCGTGCGAGACGTTCGGCGAATGCAGCGTGGCCAGAACGAGATGTCCGGTTTCGGCGGCGGTGACGGCCGTGGAGATGGTTTCAAAATCGCGCATCTCACCGACGACGATGACGTCGGGGTCCTGCCGCAAGACGTGCGTGAGGGCGCGGTTGAAGGAACGCACATCGGTCAACACTTCCTGCTGCACGACGATGGCGCGTTTGTTGGCGTGAACAAATTCGATCGGATCCTCGATGGTGACGATTTTGCAGCGGCGCTCCGTGTTGATGAGGTCCACCATGTAATTGAGCGTGGTGGTCTTGCCGGCGCCGGTCGCGCCGGTAATCAGCACGAGGCCATTGGGCTTGCGGGCCAGCTCGTCGATTTTCTCCGGCAGCCCGAGTTCCTGCCGGGTGGCGACGCGTTCGCCGCAAAAGCGAAAGCTGATTTCGGGCGTGCCGTTGCGGCGATAAAAGGTGGCGCGCACGCGGCCGGCGGCCTGGTGCAACAGCGAAATGCAAAGTTCCCATTCCTGGTCGAATTTTTTCCGCTGCTGGTCGTTCAGCAGCCCGTCGGCGACGGATACCAGTTCCTCATCCGTCACCGCATCCTCGTCGGCGATGATGATCTCGCCGTTGACGCGAAACGCCGGCGGCACGCCCGAGACCAGGTGCAGATCCGAGGCATCAAAATCCGCGGCGGCGGAGAGCAGGCGGTCGAGTATTTCCGTGGACATGTGAAAATTGAAAATCCTGGCGGGTTACATTCAAACCGAAACGAGTCGCATCAGGGATACCGCCATTTCCATATTTGCCCCAAGGTATGAAGAAAACCGCCTGATTTGCAATTTGTAATGCGCGAGCCGGATCACCGGCGCGCCAAGAGGCCGCGAATGCGTGCCCAAAGGCTGATCCGGGACAGCCGGTTGATGGCTGCCGACAGTTCGCTGGATCGCGGGTTAAGCTGCCGCGCCTGCTCGAAAGAGTTACGCGCGGGTCCCGCCCAGCCGAGTGCGTGCTGACACTTCCCCAGTTCGAGCCACAAAACGAATTGCCCCGCATTCCATTCCACCGCCTGTTGCAGCACCTTCAGCGCAAGCGCGAACTGCTCGTAATAGTAGCGCACCCGCCCCGCAAGCCAGGCAATGAACCAATCGCGAGGCGCGAGCAGCAGCGCCTTTTCAAAGCAGTAGTCGGCCCGCGACTCGCGTCGCGCGAGCAAAACGTCACCGCGCGCCAGCCAGATGTAGGGAGTATCGCCGCGTTCCTCGATGGAGGCATCCGAGAAAGCGAGGGCGCCTTGAAGTTCGCCGCTGCGGGCCAGCGCCACCGCCTTGGCCGCGAGCAGTTCCGGTTCGTGCGGAAAACGTTCCAGCGCCTTGTCCGCCCACAGCTTCGCCTCGCGATATTCGCCCAGCTCAATGAGCATGCGCACCTGCCCCGTCCAAGCCGAGGCGTTTTGCGGATTGAATTCGAGGACCTTGGAATACATCCGCAAGCCGGATTCAAAATTGCCGTTCTCAAAAGCCGCCCGCGCTTCGGCGAGATAATAAGCCTCGTCCTTGACGGGGGGTTTTGGCAGATGTGATTCATCTTCCGATTCCCCGCCAAACTCAAGATTGACAAAACGGCTCATGGGTCGATTTGGCGATGCCAGAACCAGTGTTCAAACGGCTTACCGATCAGTTCTTGCTCCGAGATCACCGCCACTTGCAGCACGGTCTCCGAAACAAGCGTCTCAGCGACTGCTCCATGCCCAGCGGTATCAAAATCCGGCCATACAAACCAGTGTTTTTGCTCCACTACAAAGCCACCAGCGTGGGGCATGCGCGGACGCGAAGGGTGAAGCACACCATTGACCTCAAAACCACGCTTGGTGAAACGCACTTCGTCTCCCGGCACCGCCAATACCGGCCCCATGCCGGCGCCTGCGGTCACCAATGCATGCTCCGCTTTTCCTTTGATCACATCATAGGCGATTATCTCGCCCCGTTGCAGCCGGGGACGCCCATGGAGGCGTTGCACGACCACGGTTTGATTTTTGACATTCAAAGGCTTGAACCATTTTCGATCGATGTAGTTCACAGCAGGAGCATACAAACCGATGCCAATCGCCGTCAGCACGAGCAGGGTAAATAGCATTCTGAAGCGGAAGGTTGCCCCGGCCAGCAGCGGCCCGAAAAGATAACTGATGCCGCTGACATGCACCGCAAGCAGCAAGCCGAACGCCGTATTGCTCATGGCACGACCCAACTCCGCAAAAAACACCACTCCCAACAGGAGGCAACTTCCGATACCCCATGCGCCCAACCCCCGTTGCCCGCGCGCGGAAAAAGCAAAGCCCGGAATTAAAATACCGGGGACGGCAGCGAACAGACCGACATTCGTTGGCAACCGGAGGCGATCCATCGCCAGACGGCGTCGAAAGCCGTCGAACAATTGGAACAATGGGCTATACCATCGCGCACGGGGCGGATAGTAAGTTGGACTTGCGCCACTCATGCCGAACGAAGGTTCGTCATCGGAAAGCCATCATTGGTGGCGGTCAATCCGGTAGTGCACCTGCTCCTCCGGTTCGTAGAACTCGCTGGTTTTCTGTTCACTGCGAATTTCACCGACGATTGCCTCAAAAAGTTTGACGGCTTCGGTGCAACTTTTTCCCTTAAAACCGGCGATGTGCACCTCCACACTGCCGTCGGCGCCGATGGTGATGTTGAACTCGCGTTGTGCCATAATTCATCCCTCCCAGTGCCGGACTTTCAGATGTATCGCACGTTCCTGGGTTGTCTCCTCTTCGACCACCACAAAACCCCGTGAACGCATTTCATCGGTAATTTTTTGATACACGTATTTTTGCACCACCGCTTTGCTTAACTCCTCGCCCAGCGTTTGCAGGGTGGCGCGGTCATATTGTTCACCCACCACGCTCAGCGCCGCCTTGCCGCGTGCGTCACGGGAAAAAGTGACCGTGACACCGTCGCGGGAGACAGTCAGGTGCTGGTCGCGCCCCAGTTGTCCCGTCACCAACTCGCTGCGCTCGATCTCAAGATTTACAGGGCTTTTTCGAAGCTGCATTGCCGCGCGGGACCCCTCAGCGCCCACCGCGCCGACCTGATAACCGAGGGACGCCGCAGCCGCGAGCACGGCGGCGCTGAACGCGGGCCACGCCGAAATGACCACGGGAACCAGGATTAATGTCGCACCCATAAATTTCTTTCATGGGTTTAGACCGCCCTCCGCCATTTCACTCACGCGAAAAAAAACCTGCGGGCAATGTTGAAGGGACCTGCGAACGTCCGGGACGCCTTACAATTCCATGCGTCGCACCGGATGCTCGCCTTTCGCGGCGCGGGCAACGCTGGCATTGCGCGCGCGACCGTCGGCCCAACTGCGCAGGCGGTTGATTTGCTCGTCCATGGTCTTGGCCAGCGGCACCGTCTCCGCGATCGCGGCCGCGATATGTTCGGTGCGGATGTTTTCCTTGCCGTAAAAGGCGTCATAAAGCGCGCTGTTGATGGCCTCCTCAATTTCAGCACCACTGAAATCCCTGCTGGCATCGGCGAGCGCGGAGAGATCGAACTGCTTCGCATCGCGGCCGTGTTTGTTGATGTGGATGCGAAAAACCTCCGCCCGTTCATCGCGACTGGGCAGATCCACAAAAAAGATTTCGTCCAGCCGGCCTTTACGCAGCAGTTCAGGCGGCAATTGCGAAATATCGTTGGCCGTGGCCACGACAAAAACCGGGGCGCTTTTTTCGGAAAGCCACGTCAGAAATGTCCCGAACACCCGGGCCGTCGTGCCGCCATCCGTCGCGCCCGAACCTTGGGAACCGGCAAAAGCCTTGTCGATTTCATCCACCCATAAAATCGCCGGGGCCACCGACTCGGCGACGGCTATGGCGCGCCGGACATTTTCCTCCGAGGAGCCAACCAGGCTGCCAAACATGCGTCCCATGTCGAAACGCAGGAGGGGAAGCTGCCATTGCGTGGAAACCGCCTTGGCGCACAGGCTTTTGCCGCAGCCTTGCACGCCCAGCATCAAAATGCCCTTGGGCGCCGGCAATCCAAACGCGCGCGCCTCCTTGGAAAATGCCATCGAGCGCTTGTTGAGCCAGTCCTTGAGCACACTCAACCCGCCCACATTGGCGAAGCCTTCACTCGTGGCGTAATACTCCAGCAGTCCGCTTTTGCGGATGATCTGCTGCTTCTCCGCAAAGACCTCGTTTACGTCATCGCCGCTCAACCGCTCATCCTTGACGATGATCTTGGCGAACACGTTTTCCGCCTCGCCGAGCGTCAATCCAAGCGCCGCCTGCAGGAGCCGCTCCCGGCCGGCCTCATCCAATTCGATGCGCACCTGCTTGAACTGTTTTACTTCGTCGATGATTTTGTCGAGCAACTCACTGAGGTCTTCCCGCGTGGGCAGCGGATAATTGAGGACGGTGATTTCCTTCTCGAGCTCGGTGGGAATTTCCATCGTCGGCGATATCAGCACGATGGTCTTGAAACTATTCTTAAGGTGAAGGGCGATCTCCTTGAGTTTGCGCACGACGGCGAAATTATTCCTGGTGAGAAAGGGATGAAAATCCTTGAAGATAAAAATGGCGGGTTCCACCTGCTCGATGACTTGATCCAGCGCCTGCAAGGGATCCTTGGTCGCGGCATTGCGATGCTTCTGCGATTGAATCGAGGTGCCCGCCGGCACGATGCCCGTGCTGTAGCTCCACTCGAATGCCTTCTTCTGACGTTTTTGGGCAATCTCCAGAATAAGCTTCTGCACCCGCATTTCCTCGCTCGAAATGATGTACAGAATCGGATAGCGGGCGCGAATCAGGGTTTCAATTTCAGCCTGGAAGTTCATGGTGAATTGGATCCGGCCCTGGGGCCGGCAAAATCGAAGCGCGCATTTTCATGCTCGGATCATCCGGATCGAGTTTCAACAAAACCACGGCCATCACCGCCGTCAGATTATGCGCCATCACCGTCCCGTCGGGCAAGATAAGTAGGTCGGTGATTAATTCCCACTTCACGCTGGCCGGAAGATTTTGCTCGTGCGCCATGCTAGGATATCAAATTCAAACCCAGGTCTTCAGCCAGCTTGAACGCCCGGTCACATTCTGCATTCGGCAACGCCTGCCGCAGTTCAGCATGCCGGTCTGCGTGCCACGCCGGCCAATAGCCCGCGCGCAAACTCACCTTGACTCCCGGGATTGCTGTCGCCAGCCACTCTGCCACCGGCCGCCAACAGCAATCCCCGTGTCCCGGCATCAACAAATGGCGCACAATGAGTTCACTTTCCCCGGCCGCCCAAAGCAGGTTTTCCCGAACTGTCTCCGTATAGCCAGGAATTTTCGCGAGGCGCACCGCACAGGCATCGCCACCGAATTTGTAATCAGCCAGCCAGACGTCAAACATTCCCCCGAGGAGCGACCTCGCTTCGGCGGAACCGAAGGCGTTCGTTTTCCATATCAGGGTGGCGTCATCCGGCAGACCCGCAACGAGGTCGAGGGCGGCCGGCAGGTGAATGGTCGGTTCGCCGCCCAGAACCATCACCGTTTTCGCGCCAGCGGCGAGTGCCTGCCGCGCCTGCAAAGCCATGCCAGTAGCGTCAAAGGCATTCCCGCCCGAGCTATTCCAACTCTCCTCCCCGGTGATGCAGAAGTCGCAGCGAAGATTACATCCACCAAAGGCAACGGCGAATGAGGGAATCAGTTCCAACTCATCCGCCAAATCCACCTGGGCGGAAAAAAAACGGGCCTCACTCCCCGCATGACAGGGTCCGGTCTCACCCGCCAGTCGATTCGCCCCACAATGGTGCGCGCACAACTGACAATCCCCGAGCATTTTCCGAGCGATCCGGGCACGCCCGGCCGCAATCCGGGCCCGGTGCTCGCGACGCGAACGTGTCACCTTGGGAGAAAAGCATGGCACAAACAATGTCCGACGAATTGCAGATATCGCGGCAGCCGCCGAAGGGAATCCGATCAAGCGCCGAACATACGCCGCCACCAGGAAAGGTTTCGCGAGGACTGCTCACCGAGCGATTCCTTCAACCGAAACGCAATCGCCGGCGGAACCGGTGTATGCAACGCATCGTGGCGCAGCATCTCCTCGGGGCTGCCGAACTCGAGGCCGCCGGACTGCTGGCTTTGCTGGGTCGAAGCCAGTTGCTCCTCGTTCTTTTCCTGCGAATTGAGTTTGCTGCGTTGATTCATAATTCAACCTTACGCGGTTTGTTTAAAGAGTGCGGCGAAAGCTTTGCGGGCGCGATGCAGTTTGCCGCGCACGGCGTCCGCCGATTGTTCCGTGAGAGCGCCGACCTGTTCGTAGCTGAGTTGCTCATCCGCCACGAGCAGCAAGAGCAGCCGGTATTCGTCCGGCAGAGTATCCAACGCTTTTTGAATGCGCTGGCCCAGTTCCTTCGTCTCCAGCACGCGCAATGGTGAGTCGGTCTTCGACACCGCCGTATCCCACACCGCGTCGTCGGCGTTCGACATCATGTGGCGGTCGTGCCAGGTCTGCTGCAGGTTGCGGCAGTGGTTGATCGTGATGCGGTAAAGCCACGTGCGCCACGAGGATTCACCGCGAAACTGGTCCATCTTGCGGAAAGCCTTGAGAAAAACGTCGTGCGTCGCGTCCTCGGCCTTTTGCGGGTCGCTCAACAATCGGAGCGCGAGGTAATAAATTGCGCGGCTGTGCTCGGTATACAGCTCGCCAAACTCGGAGTCGCCCAGCGCGTGGCTGAGGGCGGTGGTGGATGGAGGAGGAACGACCTCAGGCGCCCGGTCGGCCGCGCCGGACGGTCCGCCGTCTTCCCCCAGCTCTGAAACCTTACGCTCTGCCTCCGGTTCGCTCACGATGGTCTTCACTGACGATTAGACAGCGGCACCGGCGGGATGTCACGCCATGAAATTGAAGAAAGTTGCCGACGGCAGGAGACGCTATTCGCGCGGCAGGTGGAACTTGATCCACGTCTGCGAACCGGTCTGACGGTTCATCATTTCCATTTCTTCGAGTTGATACTGTCCCTGGATCTTTTCGAGATTGGTCGGGTCGAACTGCTTGATCTTTTCGCCCTTCGAGTCGTACGCGTCGGCATGAACGATTCCGCGCGGCCCCTCAATGATAATCCACGACTCGACGCGCGCGTAGCCGCCCGGCACCGGATGAGGATTCACACTCTCCAGCACATTGCAGGATTTGCTGTGACGCATCTCCCGCTTCAGCAGTCGTTGCTTTGGCCAGTGCAAAAACTCCAGCCCCAGATCCGCCACCCAGAAGTCCGAACCGGCAAAAGGCATCATCGTCTGGTCGGGGGTTAATTCGCGGGCCGTTACGTTTGTGCTGCCCGGAGATGTCCGGGTCGTGATCTGATAGCGATTCGGAGCGCCGGGAGCGCGAGTGACCGTCAACCGCATGCCGCCCGACTTTCCCGTGGGATCCGAAGCTTCGTAAGCGCTGACCCAGTTGGTGGGTGTGATGGTAATCTCAAATCGAGCCGGCAGTTCGCGCTCGTTGCCCTCGCGATCACGAATGCGAATCTGGCCTCCATTGGTGGAACTGGCATTTGGAACCTGCGCCAGCATTTCTTCGACGATGGCGCGCGCTTCGCTTTCCGCTTTCGCCGGATCGATCGGCGCCGGACGCGTGGTTTCCTGGCGTTGGGCCAGAGTGGGGATTGGAGCCAAAAAGAGAAAGGCGGCAATAATCAGAAACGACCCGCCAAACTTGCCCCAGCTCATTTATTTATCTCGCAACGCGAGCGGGATGAGTTCGGAGATATGGCGAATAAAATGCACCTTGAGCTTCGCGCGCACCTCTTCCGGAACTTCATTCCAATCCGGCTGATTGCCCTCCGGCAGCAAAAGATCCTTGATCCCAAACCGCGAAGCGGCGAGCACCTTTTCCTTGATGCCACCCACGCGCAGCACCCTGCCCCGCAAACTGATTTCGCCGGTCATCGCGACATCGGATCGCACGCGACGGTGCAGCAGCAGAGAAGCCAGCGCCACCACCAGCGTCACGCCCGCACTCGGGCCGTCTTTTGGCGTCGCGCCGGCGGGCACATGAATGTGCAGGTCGTACTTGCTGTATTCCGACATGTCGATGCCGAGACTTTTGGCCTGGCTGCGCAAATAACTCACCGCCGTCTGCGCGCTTTCCTTCATCACCTCGCCGAGCGAACCCGTCAGCAGCAAATGCCCCTTGCCTGGCATGCGCGTGGCTTCGATGAACAAAATATCTCCGCCCACCGGCGTCCACGCGAGGCCGGTGGCGATGCCGTATTCCTTGATCACCCCGGCGGTCTCGCTGACGAATCGCGCGGAGCCCAGATAATCCTTCAAAATCTCCGGCGGCAAAACCAGCGGCTTGCCGGCATGGCCGTTGCCGACGATTTTCCGCGTGGCTTTCCGCGTCAACGCCGCGATCTCACGATCGAGTTGCCGCACACCGGCTTCGCGGGTGTAATTGTGAATCACCTTGCGCAACGTGTTGTCGGGAATCTTCACTTCGGACTTGTTCAGTCCGTGTTCCTCCAACTGGCGCGGCACCAGATAGCGCTTCGCAATCTGCAGCTTCTCCGATTCGGTGTAGCTCGGCAGCTCGATGACTTCCAGACGGTCGCGCAAGGCCGCATGCACCGGATCCAGCCAGTTCGCCGTCGTCAGGAACAGCACCCGCGACAGGTCGAAAGGCAAATCGAGGTAATGATCCGTAAAAGCGTGGTTCTGCGAAGGATCCAATACTTCCAGCAGGGCCGAAGCCGGATCTCCGCGAAAATCAGCGCCCACCTTGTCCAGCTCATCGAGCATGATGACGGGATTGCGGCTTTCCACGCGACGCAAGGTCTGAATGATGCGCCCCGGCAACGCGCCGACGTAGGTGCGGCGATGTCCACGAATTTCGGCCTCATCGCGCATGCCGCCCAGGGCGATGCGCGCGAATTTGCGCCCCAGCGCATCGGCCACGCTTCGCCCGAGCGAGGTCTTGCCCACGCCCGGCGGTCCCACGAGGCAAAGAATCGGACCTTTGATTTCCTTGCGCCGCTTGAGCACCGCCAAAAATTCCAACAGGCGATCTTTGACTTTCGACAGCCCAAAATGTTGCTCGTTAAGAATCCGCTCCGCTTCGACGAGATCGATTTTGTCCTCGGTCTCCTTCATCCACGGCAGATTGAGAATCCAATCCACGTAGTGACGGCTGACGCCGTATTCGGCGGCGGCCGGCGGCATCTGCTGGAGACGTTCCAGTTCCTGCGTCGCCACTTGTTTTGCCTCGGCGGGCAAAGGCGTCTGCTCGATCTTTTCCCGCAAGGTGCGAAGTTCCGCGGCATTGGGATCGGTTTCGCCAAGTTCGCGCTGAATGGCGCGCATCTGTTCGCGCAGGAAAAAGTCTCGCTGCGTCTTGGAAATGGAAGTGGCGACCTCGCTCTGGATCTTCGAACTGAGCGTGAGCACTTCATGCTCGCGATTGAGCATCGGCAGCAATCGGGTCAGACGATCCTTCACCGAACTGGTCTCCAGCAGCTTTTGCCGCTCTTCGAGACTCAAGTTCAAATTGACGGCGATCAGGTCGGCGAAATGGCCGGGGTCCTCGGTGTTCAGCGCCGCAATCTTGATCTGCTCGGAGAGCGCGGGCGAAAGCTTGATGATTTCCTGAAACTGGCTCTGCGCGTTCCGCATCATCGCGGTCAACTCAACGGAATCCTCCTTGAGATCCTTCAGCAATTCGAACCTCGCCGAAACATAAGGTTCCGTGGAGGGATATTCCTTGAGATGAATCCGCCAAAGTCCTTCGACCAGCACCCGCACAGTGTTGTCAGGAAACTTGAGCATCTTGAGCACGCGGGCGGCGCAACCGACGTCGTGCATCTCGTGCGGCATCGGATTTTCCGCGTCGGGATTGCGCTGCAATACCACACCGAGCAAACGATCACCGCCGACGACATCATCAATCAGCTTGATGCTCTGAGCTGTTTCGACCAGCAACGGCGCGACCATGCCCGGGAATATGACGATGTCCGAAAGGCCGAGGATGGGAAGGGATTCCGGCAAAGACCGCGAAGACACACGCGGCGGGGCTTCAGGACTGCCCGCAGCGCCGAGAATACTGATAAATTCGGTATCGGGCGTGGTCATGGTGCCGCCATTTTGCATTTATTAGATGCCCCTCACCACAGAAAAGTTCAGCGGGAGGATCAATTCCCTTCGGCAACCGGAACCTTGGTAGTACTTCTAAAAGGGCGTTGGGCCACCGGCACATCGATACGCAGAAAGCCGTTCAAGTAGGACGCCTTGGCTTGATTGAGATCGTATCCCGGCGGCAATTCCAGCACGCTTTCGAACGGGCCGTAATTGATTTCCATCACCAAAAAGCTGCATTTGGCGGCGCGGCAGCCATCGGGGCGATTGCCGCTGATCCGAAGCCGGTTTCCCTCGACGGTGATTTCGAGATGCTCGCTGCGCATGCCCGCAAGCTCCACCTTCACGACGAGCCCCTGATCGGTGGCATAGACGTCGGTGTTGGGAACCCAATGAGCGCGTGCAGAACCCTCATGCCCGCCTGCGGCGGACCGGGTGACGAAATGCACGGACGAACTGACTTTACACATGGCCATCTTAACGTGAAATTTACTGTATCCTACCGCAAGCGTTTGCGCAAGCGGCTCTCAATTCATTTTGACGACAATTTGCGGCCGTTCTCCCTTGCGCGCTCGAAATATGATCGAATTGGCCGGGGAAGACTGGTGAACCGAGGAACAACCGCAATGAGTGTCGCGGGTCAGGCTGAATTTGCGGCGCCGAAGTTTGCCCGCCGCCAGAATCGTTGCGGCTCCCGCAACGGTTCCCAACGACACTATCTGCTGCCAATCCATGTTCGCAAGATACCCTCAATATCCAACGGTGCAACTAATGATTTTGATGACAAGCCTGTCACCAGTGTCATAACTACTTCAACCGTTTCCCCCAGAGCCCGTGCTTTTCCTCCGAATACGTTGCGCGATCCGCAAACCGGCAGCCGTACGGCGCCGAACCCGGGAATATAAATACAATCCCGCGATTCCGGTTGCTCCACGGGTTCAGGCAAAACTTGTAGTCCGGCGGCACGCTCGGCGCGATATAATCCATATCCAGCTTGAGCGGGGGATATTGGTCGTAATCCAGCCCGTTGCCGGCGTCGAAATCGTCGATGACCACCACCGGATTTTCGCATTCCTTGTAAATGATCGCCATCTCGTCGCGCAACGGCCAATACGCACCCCAATGTGCATCCAAAAAGAAGATCGAGTGCTTGCGAATCTCCGGCAAATGCGCGCGCAGAAAGTCCGGCGAACTCTTCGTTTCATACAGCACATTGTCGACAAAATACAGGTCCGGCTGCCGCGCCCAATCCTTCACGTCGCAGGTGTAAACCTTGTCGAACAACAGGCTCATCGCCAGCGACGTTTCGCCGTCGTACGTCCCCGTCTCAACAAAATTCTTGAGCCCGAAATCCCCCTGCAATTTCTGGATGACCTTGATGAAATTGCGGTCAATGATGACCCGGCTGCGATAGTTGTCGTGGAGATGCTTGTCGAGCGCCTTGGGATTGCTGCTGTACTGGCGCTTGAGCCCCTCGAACTCCGCGTACGTCATCTGGCGCGTCGCGCGCTTCTTGATCTTCCGATTGATCAGCCACGAAAGCATCTGATCGCCAACGGCTGTCTTTTTGAACGCTTCCAACATAGGAAAATCTTCGTTGCGCTTTGCGGCGTCTTTACTTGTTAACCAAGCTTCTTGTTCGGGTCGCGCTTGCCACCCGAAGTCAGGCCCACGAGCAAACCCTTCGCCTCGTTGGCCACCATGCCGAGGAAGCGGAAGGACTTCCGGATCCCGTTCATCTTGGGCCACGCAAGAATGACTTCCTTCTCGATGCGATCCGCGTCAGCGTTGCGGCCCAGGGCGCGCAGGCACTGCACCAGCATCTCCTGCGCGGGACGCGCGCGAATATCCGAAAGCTGCGTGGCTTCGAGATACTTCAACGCCTCCGTATAATCCTTCTTATCCATCAACTGCTGCGCCGCGCCGATCAACGTCGCCACCGCGTGCGATTCCTGCTTGAAATACAGCGGGCTGAAACGCTCCCGTTCCTCCGGCGACATCGCCGTGTGCCGCTCCTCCTGGAAGGTCGCGTACACATCGGAAAAGCTGTTCTCCTTCTTTTTGAACTCCGCTGCCAGCTCCTCCATTTTCGCGAGGGCGGCGGCGCGGGCTTTTTCGTCTTTCGGGTACATGGCGTTGATAAGTTTCGTGGCGGCTTCTTTGCGTTCCGGCAGGGTCAACTGGAAAAACCTCACCCAAAAAGGCATGCACCGCATGCGCTGGGTCCGGCCCTTGCCTTTGATCGGCGAGAGCAACATCGGCACATTCACATAACGGCCGACCATCCGGCCGATCTGGTCCACCCACCAATCGTCGAACCAGTAATGAAAATACCCGGCATACACCCGGCCCATCGTGTTCAACCAACCCCAGCCGATGATGGGAAAAGTCGCGATCGCCGGCGCCACGGGGTCATACGGGCAGGCCAGCAAAATGCCGTCCGGATACTTGGCCACTTCACCGCGCAACGCCTCATCCCAGCCCTTCGTTTCGAAGCGCACATCGTCGTTGGCGATCATATAGACCTCCGACGTCTTGCCGAGCGTCGTCCACAAAGTCTGATACGTCCGGCCCCAATCCGGCGTGCGCGGCCCGATGTGCCAGTGAACCGGAAAACCCAGTTCCGGGAACTTCTTTCCGTCGATTGCAGCGCGCGTAACTGTATCATCCTCATCCACATACAGCCACATCGCGACCTTGTCTTTGCCGACGGTGGAATCCTTCAGTGAATTGAAAACCTCGAGCAATTTCTCCGGGCGACCACGCGTCGAAAGCAAAATGGCAATCTCGCCTCTTTTGATTTCTGGTTGGTCGGGATGGGGGACGCCCGAATTGTTCATAAGCGGCGCAAATTAGGGATTCCAATACCGGAAGTCAATACACGCTGACGAACGCCAACGTGCTAAAAGGCGGCGTTCAGATATCTCCATGCGCAGTAAGAACAGCCGTTTTTTTCGCGTTTCCGCGCGCCTTGCCGTAATCGGCGCGACACAATCTTCGCGAAAGCTGGGTTCATCTCTCCGCACGACGCAATCGTCACCTGAATCGCTTGCATCCGCGCCCGGGCGGTGATAGTCTTCACGCCCGTTGTCGAAATGCGGCGGGACCATTGGGTTTGGATTTCGGGCTTGATGGGTTGGTAGCTCAGTCGGTAGAGCAGCGGCCTTTTAAGCCGTTGGTCCTGGGTTCGAGTCCCAGCCAACCCACCATTTTCAAAGTGCCACCAGGGCGAAGTAACCCGGTGGTCCACTCAAGGCCCACCTTCCCGGGCTCCGTGCCACTGACCGCAATTCCCATTCATCCCACGACCTTGCAGCGAAACCGATCGACAATACCCGAGCCCAAACCCCGAAGGCGCAATTGCCAGCCCGGCTCGGACCTTTAAGAGCGCCCGCAGAAAATCTAACAGGAGCACACCGAGGTCACAGGGCAGAAGACGAAACCCGAGGACCACGAACATCCCTCGCTTCCGCATCACGCCCAACCCTTAAACAAAATATCTCCAATCGTTTTATAAAACGCCAGCGGCAGCAATTCGACCACGGCAAACCTTGTTTTGTTTAACATTGGTTTCTGGGGCAAAATGATCAGGGCCGAGCGGCAGCTCGGCCCCACCATCTCCGTGGTAAAAATCCTCCCCTCCTCCGTGCCTCCGTGTAAAAAATCATCCCCAATTCGCCATTCGAAATTCGAAATTCGTCATTCGAAATTCGTCATTCGCCCTCCCCCACTTCCAACCCCACCAACCGCATCAACTCCAGCGCGTTGCTCTTTTCCACCACCCCCGGCCGCAGATGGTAATCGAAACTCATCTTCCCATTCACAATCTGATCCTCGAAATGGTAATTGGCCCCCGGCGGCTGGATCTCCTCCGCGATTCGCGCCAGCGCCAGGTCATGCGTCGTCAGCAAACCCAGCGCGCCGCGCTCCACCAACGCCCGCGCCACACAACCCGCCCCAATCCGCCGATCATGCGAATTGGTCCCGCCCAGAATTTCATCCAGCAAAAACACCAGCGGCGTCCCCTCCCCCGCCAGCTTCACAATCTGCCCCAGCCGTGTGATCTCCGCGTAAAAACGCGACGTCCCCTCCTGAATCGAATCCATCGTGCGAATCGACGCTCCGATCCGCAGATGCGACATCCGCAACTTCCGCGCCCGCACCGGCGCTCCCGCCAGCCCCAGCGCCACATTGATGCCCAACGTCCGCAGATACGTGCTCTTGCCCGACATGTTGGAACCACTGATCACCATCAGCCGCAGGTTCGGCCCCAGCGCCACATCATTCCCCACGCACCGCGGCTCCACAATCAACGGATGCTTCAACCCTTCCGCCTCGATTTGGGCCGGAGCCGGGGACGGCAAAATTTCGGGAAACACATCCGTCGGATGCTCAAACGCATGACCGGCCAATGACGACAACGCCTCGATTTCTCCCAGGCGACGCAGCCACGGTTCCACCATCCCGCCAAAACGCGCGCGCCACGCCTCGACCGCGAACGCCACCTGTGTCTCCAGCAAAAACCAGCCGCCGATCGCCGCAATCACCGGATTCCCCTTGGCCGCAATCCAGGAATACATCGTCGCCAGACGCTGGATCGCCTCCGAAGCCCGAAGACCATCCGCTTGTTCTCCGGCATCCACGCGCCGCAACCGCTCGCTGCTGAACTTCTCCGCCTCCACATATTCGAACATGCCCGCCAGACATTTCAAATCATGCTGCACCACTCCCACCGTCCGCGTCACACTCTGCACCTGGCGCTTGTAAAACCGGCCCACGGAAAATTGAACCGCCAGCACCAGCAGACACAACGGCCACAACCCCACGACGAGCAAAACCAGATTCAGCCACGGCAGACAAAAGGTCAGCACCCGAATCGGCTCCGAGTTCAGGATGCGCGGCTGCCGGGCCCAGGAAATCAGCGTCTCCGTTGGAATCCACGTCTGCTCCTCCGCGGCGATGAATCCCAGCCGCTCGCGAAAATCCACCTTCGGACTCAGCTCCCGGATCGCCTCCTGCCGCGCCAGGATTTCCGGCACCGCCGCCGGCGCCAGCAACCACCCCGCCAGCGTCGTCCGCCCAATCTGCGTCTGCGCCGCGTTCACCAGCTCGAACAACGAACCCACCCCAAACAAATCCAGGTCCGACGCATACGGATGATGCGGATCCAGAAACTCCGTTCCCGGCGACCCTTTCCCCGCCCAGTTCCCGTCCAGCCGCTCCAGCCCCGCCTGATAAAACCGAATGCCCCTCCGGGCCGCGCTCCGCGCGCTCTCGATCCGCATATGCCAGATCCCCGACACCATTAACCCCGCCACCAGCGCCAGCACCACCGCCCCCCACGAAGCCGTCGTGCGACAAAACACCGCCCCCACCGCGATCAAGCCAAACAAAAACAAAACCCGGAAATTACCCAACCGCGAATGCGCCTGCTCAAACGCCTCCGCGCGCCCCGTCCAAGCCGCCAACCGCGACTGATACTCCACCCTCGGATCAATACTCATCACAAAGAAATTCGAAAACTCGGTCCACAACCAGCGTGCGACCCTATTAATAATTCCGCCCAGTCTTGTTCCGCATCAAAGGTTTGCAAAGGAATTTTTCGAGCATCGTCATTCTCGTTCAATGCCCGCAGCCCTTTGACGCACCACCATGCCCAACCCCGCCCAAACCCGGAAGCGCCTCCGAGGTAGGGCCGCGACCTCCGGGCGCGCCGCGAGAAAAAGCGACCCCTCAGCGGTCCCAAAACCGCTCAAAAATCTGTCCCGTTTCGCCCCCAAATATTCAAACAACAATATCAGGGCGGTCACCGCGACCGCCGAGAAACACTTTTCTTTTTCGGCGCCCTCGGAGAGGCCGCCCTACCACCGCCGACATTCCCAAGCCCAACGCTCAATCGTCAGCACAGGGAATAAATCCGAAACCACCAAAACACATTTTCAAAGGTAAAACGGGATCGCCATACCCAACCCCGCCCAAACCCGGAAGCGCCTCCGAGGTAGGGCCGCGACCTCCGGGCGCGCCGTAAGAAAAAGTGACACCTCAGCGGTCCCAAGACCGCTCAAAAATCCTCCCCGCTTCGCCCCCAAACATTCAAACAAAAATATTTGGTCGGTCACCACGACCGCCGAGAAACACTTTTCTTTTTCGGCGCCCTCGGAGAGGCCGCCCTACCACCGCCGACATTCCCAAGCCCAACCCTACATTGTCAGTGCAGGGATTAATTCGAAGACACAAACCGCAATTTCAAATTCAAAATGCCATGTCCAACTCCACCCAAACCCAGAAGCGCCTCCGAGGTAGGGCCGCGACCTCCGGGCGCGCCGAAAGAAAAAGCGACATCTCAGCGGTCCCAAGACCGCTCAAAAATCCTCCCCGCTTCGCCCCCACCCAACCAAGATTCCCATCTCAGCAAGATTTGCACACGCACCTTTTCAATACGCCAAAGGATCGCTGGATTCCGGGTCAGACAACGAGTTCACCACCTCAAATCATTGACACGCGCCCACCGAATTACTCATGAGTTTGGTGAGGTCCAAACCACCCATCGCCGTGGAGGAAGCCGGAGGCTTCCCAGCCTGTAGCCGGTGGTCGAGGAGCCCGGCGACGACACCACCGGACCACGATCCCCAAAAAACCCGCACCCCGGGCAGGGGTGCCAGCCCACCACCACGATCATGCCCTCCACGCACACGAGCCTGCATTATCATCTGATTTTTGCCACCAGGGAGCGAGCGCCCCTCATCGCCGCCGCCTGGCGCCCGCAACTTCACGAATACCTCGGCGGCACCGCACGCGGACTCGGTGCCGTGCCACAAGGCATCGGAGGCGTGGCGGATCACGTGCATCTGCTCGTGGCTCTTAAGACCACCCATTGCCTCGCGGATTTCATGCGCGAGCTAAAAAAGGCATCCTCCAACTGGGTTCGCGAAACAATCGGGCTCAGATCATTTCACTGGCAGGAAGGATATGCGGCCTTCACGGTCAGCGCCTCGGCACGAGCAGCGGTGCAGGACTACATCGCCGGACAGGACGAGCATCATCGCGTGAAATCATTCCGGGAGGAACTGCTGGGCTTCTTGCAGAAATCCGGCGTCGAATACGACGAGCGCTTTCTGGATTGATCCCCCGCCGCTGGCATCCCGCCGGGATGCCATATTTCCCGCGCGCAAGTCCGGTGGTGTCGCTTCGCTAACCACCGGCTACACGTTGCGAAGCCTCCGGCTTCATCGCACCACCACAAATGCGCCGACGAGAAAGCCCGCCGCGAAGCCGGCAACTTCCCCGCCTGCGCATGGACGATCCGCTTGCACGGTGTGCATCTCGCCGTGAAGGAAGCCGAGGGCTTCCCAGCCTGTAGCCGGTGGTCGAGGAGCCCCAGCGACGACACCACCGGACCACGATCCCCCAAAAAAACCGCACCCCGGACAGGGGTGCCAGCCCACCATTCACCACCCGTCCCTCGGAAAATTCCAAGAGGATTTCGCCCCAGGTTAACCCGAAAACCTTCGGATCAACTTGCGGTCAGCAAAACCGTGTCCACCAACCTCGAACGAGAAACCGAGACAAGCTCGACCCCACACCTCATCAACCCCCCGTCTCTGTGCCTCTGCTCGTCTGTGGTTAAATCCCCTCCCCAACTCCGCGCCTGAACGCCCCACCGGCACGGTCCACGGTAAATTCCCGACACAAAACTTTACATTCCCCGGATTATCGCGTTCTAATGGATTATGGATCGCAGTGTGGAAAAGGAGGCTTGGGCAACATGACAGTGCTTGAATCAAATAGGCTTCACGCAACGGAAACATTTCGCGATCCCGCCGAACTTTCACAATCAAGAAACCTGAATTGGGATTTGATCTTGAGTACCCTGATCATCCCCCTTGCCTTTCTGCTCCAAGGGATGTCCTACGTGGCGGGTTATCACTTCAATCCAACCCTGTCGAAATTGGAGCAAATTCTGGCGTTTTGGCTGCTGATAGCGGGTGGCGTCTATATCGTCTGGCCCACCCGAAAGCGGCTCAACTCAAAAAGCTTTGCCTTTCGTTTTCTGCTGTGCCTCACCTGCTGGTTCATGTTGGGCCTTTCCATATTCAAAACGGATCAAGGATTCGAGGCATTTAAGAAGCGAATACAAACTGACATGCAACCCGATAAGCTCGCGACGTGGTTGAAATCGAAAGAATCAGCCGAACCCGCCAATCCCGTGCAGAGAAAGGTAGAGCCAACCGAGTGGGCGCTCTTTGCCAAAGAAACGGCACCATCCGGTATACCCATCTTGGTCGTGAACAAAGGAAACGCCATCTTGCAGTGGGGAAATGATTTCGAGACGTGGCGCATCACCCGAAATCAAACCCATCGTGACGACACTGCCTGGCAGGGGGAATTATATTTTGCAAAGGCAGGCAAATAATGAAAGTTGCCACCACCAGTTTCTTTACGCGGGGGAACAAAATGGTTGTAGATGTGCCGCTACAGCCAGTCAGCCAAGTCGAACGTCGGATGGAGAAAAACCGCTGAATCAACTTAACCGGCCAAACGAATTAAGCCGATAACTATGACGAATATTCAACATTCTAGGACCGACCCCTTCACGGTCAAACTGACGTTTAACGCGAATCAAATAAACGTTTTTTATGATGACCTCGTGAATCCTAAAATTAGCTCTACCGATACCAACACAAGTTGGTTTACGAACGGCAGCATTGTTTTAGATATGTGGACCGGTAATTCCGGACCCGATTATACCATGTCGGTTCAACAAGTAGTTGTTACCCCGTAAATCCAAGAAAACTCCATCGAATGAAATCCATTTGTTTTAGAACGAGAAATGCATCGCTCATCTTCGTGCTTTGCGTTTGTTTTTCATCCCTCACTTTCGGCCAAGGTACCATGACCTTCACCTTCGAAGGGCAACCTAGAGGCACACGCCAGAATGTGGGAACCTACAGCGAAGCGGGCATGTCTTTTATCCCAATCGCGCCCGGAAGCCTTTTCCTCGACGGTGGCGGCATACCCGGCTATCCAGACAATGGCACTTGCTTTCTTGAAATTCCTGACGGTTTCCCGGGTGTAGGCGGCCTCAGTTTCACTTTCACCCAGGATTTCCAACTCGTGTCGTTTCAAGCCGCCGAATATGACAGCGCAGGACCTCAGACGCTAACCGTTATCGGTTATCGCGATGATATTATGGGTTTAAGGGTGACGAACACTTTTACGGTGAATAGCCTGACCTTTCAGACTTTTTATCTCGATGCCAGTTTCATCAACGTGGGACGTGTGGATGTTTTGAATGCTCGCTGGTCGCTCGACAATCTTGTTATCAGCGTCCCTGAGCCCACCACAGGCTCTCTCGCACTGCTGGGCGCAGCCGGAGCGGTGGCGTGGTCGCGGTTTCGCCGCAAGCAGCGGAGCCGGAAATTCGCGCTGCTTAATACTCCCTTCGTGGCAAAACCGCCTGGGGGCAACTAATCCTCTAAATCCTCGGCGGCAAATTCGTCTCCGACGGCGGATTTCCCCCCGCCACATCCGGGACCACCGTAGGTCCGGGGACGCCGCGGCTGCGACGCCAGAAGCCCCAGAAGACTCCGAGGCCGGCGGCGGTGCCGGAAGGCAGAAAGCCGCGTAGATAATCGCGTTCGTGCTCGGCGGTTTCCCGGGCGGCGTGAACCTGTTTGCCGATGCGTTCGCGCAGGCCGCTGGAGTCGCACCCGGAATATTTGCCGAAGCCCAGCAGGCCGACGAGAAAGAGCGTGATCAAAAAGGTGACGGCGACGAACCGGCGGAAAGTCCACCCGAGCAGAAAGCCGCCGATGTAGCTGACGCACAATCGCACGTAGCCGGGGATCGGTTTGCTGAAATTCCAGCCGCCGGACGGCTGGGTCGCGCCGGGCGGGGGCGGATCGGAGGGTTTCGCGGTGTCCCCCTGAAACGCGCCTTTGAGCCAGAAGGCCATGCCGAGGAGCGTGATGAGGGCCGCGGCGCGAACCGATTTGGCGCGCCACGGCCGGTCGAGAAACACCCGCGTGAAGGAGCCGACGGCGGCCGAGGAGGCGCGCTGAAAAATCGGCATCATGCGGGCTGCGTTAAGATGAAACCGCCCGGAGGCCGTTTACTGGCTGAGGCCGGGGATGTTCTTGAGCAGGTCGTCCGCCTTTTGCAATCCGGGGACGTAGCTTTTCGCGAGCGTCTGCACGAGCACCTTCTGGGTGTCGGTGAGCTTGGCGTTCTGGCCGATGTTTTTCAGGGCCGGCAACGCCTCGATCGGGCTGCCTTTTTTCAGGGCGCTGACCGCCGTGGCGACGTCCCCCTGCGCGCCTTCGACCGCGCCGAGATTTTTTTGCAGGAGATACGCGCTGCCGGTGTTGTAAACGTCCTTGGCGAGCTTGGTTTGTTCCGGGGTCAATTTGGCCGCGCTCAATTGCTGGAGGGAGTTAAGCGTCTTCACCGGGCCGGATTGACCGGCGAGACCGGCGACGGCGGTTTGCAACTGGCTTTGCGCGGCGCTGTTGCCGTCGAGCGAGGTGTTCAATGCGCCCAGCTTGGAGCCGAGTTCCGTCCCGAGGGATTTCACCTGCGGATCGGCGGCCGCCTCGGCCGTCTTCTTGAAATCGCTCAGGTAATCGGCGGTGGTCTTGCCGGCGTCCGCCTTGGGCGCGGCGGTGTCGTCCGCGCGCGCGGTGGAGGCTGTCGAGAGAGTGGAGATGGCCCCGGCGCACAACGCCAGCGCCACGGTGCCCGTCATCAGATGATTCGTGATTTTCATATAATTCAGTTTTCTTTGGTTGAATAAGTTGCGCCCGCCCGCGCACGGGCCGGCGACGCTTGTGGAGCATCTTGAAATCGTTCTTGAATCGCCAGTTGATGGGAGCGATTCAGGTGGCTCGCCCTCATCCTGACCTTCTCCCCCAGTGGAGAAGGAACAGCATGCGGTGATCGGTAATTTTCGTTTGGCCAACCGCGGTACTTGGTCAAAGGTTTGTCATCGGACAGAGGAAAACTCTCCTTCTCCTGGAGGACCACAAAGCTCGAAGCGCTCGTCTCCCGTCGGGAAACTGATTCGTGGCGGGCTTGGGAAGCCACTAGGCCGGGATGAGGACGAGCTTTATTCATCTTCATTTCAAGAACAGTGCCTGGATGCGCCCGCCCCTGCGTCAGCACATCAGGCTCTGGCCCTTTCAGAATCCTTCGTTGAATGTTTGGGACGGATCTTGGTCTTCGCGCGATGGTTCGTCTCGAGTGGACGACGGATCTTCACCGTTTCGCCGCCCTTCGTATCGCCCTCCGCCCCGGCGTCCTCTTCCGAGAGCCAGCCGAGTGCGCTTTCAAAATTTTCGAACGCCGCCACGCGCCAGCCGCGCAGCGTGCTGATGAAGGCGAACATGCGCGCGCGATGATGCGGATCGGACGAATACAAAATCGCGAGCTTCTGCTGGTGGGTGAACCCGATCTCGCGAAAAGTGTTCACGAGCTTCGCGAGGTCCGTGGGGGAAAATACCGGCTTGGGCTTCGGCTCCAGCGCGCGCAGGTCGAGCATGGCACGGTCGATGCCGCGTTTGCGGCAGGCGCAGGCCAGCTCGGCGAGGACGATTTTGCTGGCGGCCACATCAAATTCCCCCTTCGCGCCCAGGCGGATGAAATCGCTGGCTCGGATTACGTGCAGTTCAGTCGGCATGGTGTTCCTCAATCGCGCTATGCGCCCCGGCTCATGGTTAACGATGGCTTGCCCGTCGGTGTTGTCGTTATTGAACAGCCCTGAGTGTAGCCAAAAACCCGGCGGCGCACATCCTTTTTTGCATGATTTTTGCGCATGGGGATGGTTGTCGTCCCAGGCAGCCCCGCCAAGGTAGCCCCGGTCGCGCTGCGACCGGGGATGTCCGCGCCTAGCGGACAAAACTCATGTGTGAGCAAAGCGAACAAAAATTCTCGTATCCCCTCGCTTTCGTCCTGCTGGACGGAGGCGAGGCCGGGAGAGGAGGCTCTCTATTTTCGATCACCAAACGCTTCGTCGATGCGATTGTATTATCGAAGTAAAAATTCCCCTCTCTCCGGCTCTCGCCCCGCGTCGTCGCGGGGCGAGAGGGTCAGAGCCTGGCTTTTTTCCTGGGCTGATTAAATTTACGTTGCGGCACTTGCAACCTGCCAAACACGGAAAAATTATGTGGAAGCGCTCGCTTCCGTTTCGCTGAACGGAGGCCGGGAGAGGCTCTTCTTAAAAAAACCATGACCAGAGAGACAAAGCCTGTTTCAAGACACGTCCCACCCGCTCGATTTCCCATTTAATTCGTGCAAACGGCTTTTGCCTGCCCCTAACATTCCGGCATGGCTGCAGACACCCAATTCGACACCCGGCATCAATTTGCCAGCGACAACTATGCCGGCATTTGCCCGGAGGCGTTCGAGGCGATGGCCGCGGCCAACGAGGGTCACGAGGCCAGCTACGGCGGCGATTCGTGGACGGCCCGGGCCTGCGAGCTCATGCGGGAAATTTTCGAGACGCAGTGCGAGGTCTTTTTCGTCTTCAGCGGCACGGCGGCCAATTCGCTTTCGCTCGCCTCGCTCTGCCAGCCGCATCACGCCATTCTGTGCCACGAACAGGCGCACGTCGAAACGGCCGAGTGCGGCGCGCCCGGATTTTTTTCCGGCGGCGCGAAGTTGATCACGCTCCCCGGCGAACACGCGAAGATCGATCCGGCGGCGCTGGAACGCGCGGTCCACAAACGCAAAAGTTTTCATTACTCCAAACCGCACGCGCTGAGCCTCACGCAGGCCACGGAACTCGGCACGTTGTATTCGCTCGACGAACTGCGCGCCCTGACGGACATCGCCAAAAAATCGCAGTTGCGCGTGCACATGGACGGCGCGCGTTTCGCCAATGCCGTGGCCGCGCTCGGCGTCGCACCGAAAGAAATCACCTGGAAAGCCGGTGTGGATGTGCTGTCGTTCGGCGGCACGAAGAACGGCATCGCCGTGGGCGAGGCGGTGGTGGTTTTCAACACAGACCTCGCCCGGGAATTTGACTATCGCTGCAAACAAGGCGGACAGCTCGCCTCCAAGATGCGGTTTCTCACCGCGCCGTGGGTCGGGATTCTGCAAAAAGGCGCATGGCTGCGTTACGCGCGTCACGCCAACGCGATGGCGACGCGCCTCGAAGCGGCGCTGCGTCCCCTGCCCGGCGTCGAAATCATGGAACCGGTCCAGATCAACACCGTGTTCGCGCGATTCCCCGAGCCCGTTCTGCAAGGGATGTATGAACGCGGCTGGAAGTTCTACACCCACGTCAGCCGCGACGGCAGCGGGCGCCTCATGTGCAGTTGGGATACCACCGCCGGAGATGTGGATTCTTTCGCCTCGGCGGTCAGGGAATTGATTCGGAAATAGGGGGTTTCTTCAACACGAACGGCCCCCCGTGAGGGACCGGGCAGACAGCAAGCGGGAGTTCCGGTTTCTGAGAACGCTGATTGGAAGCGATACAGTTTTCGGAACCAAGCTTTTAGACTATTGCCGGCTCGCATGTCGAGGGCATCGGCGCATCGAGTTCAAATTCCCCACTCACCGGCTCTCTCCTCGCGGCATCGCGGGGAGAAAGGGCTTGAGCGCGCTGGCGCCCCTGGCTCGATCCCATCCCAAGCCAAGGGTGCGCCCCGGCCGCAAATCCAACTCCAGCATCGCTTCGACAATTCCGAAGCGCCGTAGGCGCGCCATCTGTGTAAAACCACGCGCCAAAAAAAACCAAACCCCAGCGGGGCGAAATATTCCGGTATTATTTTAGGAGCAACGGTTAGGGCGAAAATCCATCGTCATCGCCGTGATGTCGCTCCTTACGGAGCTTGGGAAAATATTTTGGGAGGCGTGTGGCTATAGAGATGTCGCGCCTGCGGCGTTTGGTTTTTGCGGGTGGCGCCGCCAGGGAAGCCTGCGCGGTTTCGCGGGAACTGGTGGCGGGATGCAAATGGCGTCCGCCCTCCACGCTGCACGCACGGCCTTCTTCGCCTCAAGACTTCCGGGATTGCCGATCCTTCCGCGATTGCCGATATATATCTTGCTTTTTCTTACAATTTATTCTTGCAAATTATTGCGGCGGGGTTAAGGTCGGGTGATGGCGTGTTGCCATCGGCCGCGGACGCAGGTCCGGGGCGGGAGATCTTTGACATATATAGTGTGCGCGTCGGCGCCAAGGGAGGGCGACCTCGTCGGAGGCGCCGAGAAAGAAATTGGTTTTTCGGCGGTTCGAAGGAGCCGCCCCATGCATCCACTCGGAAACGGCGTTCTCGGAGTTCCGCGCCGGATTGGGCCATCGCTCCGCACCCGGGGAATGCTGGGCTTAGGTTTCAAACTTTACGGGGTGGTGTCAGGGTCGGTCGGGTTGAATCATCCTGGGAACTTGACGGAAGTGCCGTGGGTACGGGCGGGTGGCAGCTTGGTTCGGCCTGGTCATGGAGCCGTACGGCAGGTTGCGCGGTGTGTAGCTGTCTGGCGTTCCGTTGCGCGGCACGGTTTTTTCGAGAACGAAGCGGAGGCCGCTGCAAATGTAAATTTTACGAAACGAACCCAACTCAAAAAAGTCGCAAACAGCTTATTGATAACGCATTGCGTGATTTTCAAAGGTTAAGAAATAAAAAAACGAACCCAACTTTTAAATGCAAAATGATGAATGCAGATTTTAAAATGTGGGAAATAGGCGAACGGCAATTGGGTGCCATAAGATGGCGGGGTTTAAAGGCAATTCGCACCTTATCGCACCTGAATTTTTTGGTGGGGCTGGCGTCTAATTACATTAGTAGTGTTAGATTGCAGTGAAGGTGAAAGGCCGCCTTTTGCGGGCTTGACAACGGCGGCAAAAGAGCAAGAGTACGTGGAGTAGCGCAGATCGCAGTTTTATGAAAACGGCGGGTCAAAAACAGGATTTAAAGGGTGGTTGGCTGAAAGGTTTCCTCGCAGCGACCGCCATCGTGGCATTCTGTGCCCCGCTCAGTTCCCTTGCCATCAACACGGTTGAATCTCCGTCCGCTCCCGCTCCGGCGGATTCCGCACCGAGGGCACTGGTTGCGCCCCGATATTCCACGGGTGTGGCGGAAGTGTTGAAAATGACGGCGGCCAAGATCGACCCCGAAGTCATCAAGGCTTACGTGCGCAATTCCAGCACGGCTTACAATCCGACGGTGAATGAAATCATCGGGATGAAGGACAACGGCGTGTCGTCCGAGATCATCACCGCCATGATTCAGCACGGTGGTGAAATTCGGGCGCAGGCTCCGCGGGCTCCCCAGCCCGCTCCGGCACCCTACGGCACGCAGCCGACGTATTCGACGACGGCTCCGGCCTACGCGCCCGCTCCGGTGCAGGTGCAGCCCCAGGCTTACGCGCCCGAAGTTGTGTATCCAGATTACGGATATACCTACGCGTCGTATCCGGCTTCGTCGGTATATTATATCGGCGGTGGTTACGGTGGTTATTATCCTTATTGGGGTTGGCCGTCGGCTTATTGGGGCAGCGGTTACTGTGGCTATGGCGGGTGGAACAATTGCGGTTGGGGATATCGTGGAGGCTGGGGATATAATTGCGGGTACGGTTACGGAAATCGTTACTGCAATACTGGTTGGGGCAATCGCGGCTATTGTTACAATGGATATAACGGCTACGGTTACGGCAACCGCGGGAACTATGGCGGCTACAATGGTGGCAATCGCGGGCCATACACGGCTTACACGGGCAACCGTGGTTACGGCGGAGGCACCTACAACGGTGGCGGTTATCGTGGCGGATTTCCTTCGAGTCCCGGCGGCGCAACGGTTGGCGGTGCGTCGCGGGCCAGCTTCGCAAGCGGGGGCGGGGGCGGATTTCGCGGCAGCGCGGTTTCGTTCGGCGGCGGCAGTCGCGGCGGCGGGATGGGTGGTGGAATGGGTGGCGTACGCGGCGGTGGTGGTGGCGGTCGTCGCTAATTGAGCGGCATGCTCGGAGCGCGAGCAAGGGCCTTCCTTTTTTCGGGCACTTTCGTTTCACGAGGTTTGACCCGCCTTTCCTTTCGGGCATGTTCTGGGGACGTTATGCGATTTGTCCGTCCAACCATTAGTTGCTGTTGCTCCGTCCTGCTCTTTGCGTCGGCCTGCTCCGCTTCCGTTTTCGCGGTCGAACCGCTTCAGCTTCGCAATGCCGAAACATCGGCCTCGTTCGATCCCACGACGCTGGAACTGAAACTCCAAAGCGGCGCCCATCCGGAAATCGTTGTTTCAGCGGCGCAGACTAATGTTGGCAACGTGACGATTATCGAAACCAACGCTTTCCGGATGACGGTATCGCTGCCGGAAAAACAAGTGTCACTGACTCTCGCGTTGGAAACGAATCGTCTCACCGCCCATATGCTGTCGACGGCCACGGGCGAGTTTACGTTTCCAATTCTGCCCCAGACCGCGAACGTCAAAGGCTGGATTCTGCCGATGTTCGAAGGCGTTTATGCTCCTGCGAACGACGAGAAATGGGCAGGGTTTTTGGTGAAGCATGACGCCCTGAATACGACGGCGGATTTCGATCTTCCCTTTCTCGGACTCGACTGCGGCGGTTTCACGCTGACGTGCATCATCACCAATCCGTTCAACAACGAGGTCACCTTTTCCCGCACACCGGAAAATCGATTGAACGCCGCGCTGACACATCACTTCACGCGCAACCATGCGGTGAAGGAATACGGCGTGATTTTCGAGACGGGAACCAACTCGCTCGTCGAGCCGGCGCGGCTGTATCGCGAGTGGCTGATTCAACAGGATCAGTTTGTCAGCTTGAAGGATAAAATCCGACAGACGCCCGAGGCCGCCAAACTTCCCGGCGCGGCGCACATTTATCTTTGGGGGAACGAACTGCTCCACCACACCGACGTGACAGATTGGAAGCGTTTCGCGCGGGCGCTTGAGTTGCAGGGAAACTCCCCGCCGCACACACCGGGCCAGCACATTTGGTTTTTGATGAGCCCGGAGGCGCGCCAGTTCGTGACCGCCGTGATTCAGGATGAGCGGCCCGACAAGTACACGAAATCGCAGGTGACGGAAGCATTGAACCGCCTGTTGTCGCAGACAAATTTCTACGACGAGAAATCGTGGCAAGGAATCCAGTTGGACGCGCAGACCCTAGCGCTGCTTGCGACCAACCGACCCGCATTGTCCAGGGCGGAACTCGCACGTCTCAATGCCCAGCTACTGGCCGTGGGGTTCACCAATTGCATCGCGCCCACCGCGTCCTGGGGCAACGGGATCTCGACGAAAATGGTCCATCAATTGCAGGCCGCCGGCTTCGACCGTCTCTGGCTCGGCAGCGATGGCTGGTCTGGATTTGTCAATCGTCCCGAAACCGTCATCGCCGCGAAAAAAGCGGGCTTTCTCATCGGCCCGTATGATTCCTTTCATAGCATCCATCGCCCCAATGAAGCCGACACATGGGAGACGGCGCAGTTCGACCAGAAACTTTACGACACCGGCGCGATCGTGAATGCCGACGGCACCAAACGGCGCGGCTTCAAAAAGAAGGGGTTTCAGTTGAGCCCCGACGCGGCGCGCCCGGCGGTGGAGCGGCGCGTGGCCGGCTTGATGAAGGCGTTTGACGCGAACTCGTGGTTCATTGACTGCGACGGCTTCGGCGAGTTTTACGACGACTATTCCGACGCGCATCCGGCGACCCAACAATCCGACATGCGGGCGCGCAACTCGCGCATGGCGTGGATTCGCGACACCTATGGCGCCGTTATTGGCACCGAAGGCTGCTCGGCCGGTGTGGCGTCCACGGTGCACTTCGCGCACGGTGTCATGACGCCTGTCATCGGCTGGGGCGATCCCGAATTGAACGATAAGAAATCGAAATACTATCTCGGCTCCTACTATCCGCCGGACGAACCTCATGTGTATTTCCAGCCGGTGCCGGTGAAGGAGGAGTATCGCCACATTTACTTCGACCCGAAATATCGGCTGCCGCTTTTCGAAACTGTGTTTCACGATTCGGTCGTGGCGACTCATCACTGGTCGTGGCCCAGTTTGAAAACGACGGACCAGGCGAAGACCGTGGAGTTGCTGGAGTTGCTCTACCAGGTGCCGCCGCTGTATCATTTGAACGTGGCGGAGTTTCAAAAACGAAAGGCGCATATCAAGCGGCACTATGATTTCTTTTCGCCGCTGCATCGCGAGACCGCGTTGCTGCCCATGACCTCGTTTCAATGGCTGACGCCGGACGGCACGGTTCAGCGCACCACTTTCGGCGGCAACGTCGAAGTCACCGCGAACTTCGGCGACACTGATTTTTCCCAGGGCGACGTCACGGTTGCCAAAGGCGCGATCCTCGTCAAACATCGGGACACGGGGAAATCAGCCACATACGTTCCCTGAAATAAGTTGAAGGCCAGACATGCTGCGACGCGATTACATGCTGCGGATGATCGAGGAGTTCATGCAGGCCTTGAGCCGGATGAAGGCTCTGAAGCGCGGTGAGAACTGGCAGGAGGCGTCCGGCGCGGCGGAGGAGGAGTTTCAAAAGTTGCTCGGCTCGGACGCGAAAGCCATCGTCAAAATGTCGGAGACCGAGCTGCTCGCGCGGATTGTTCAGGGCGCGCCGACGCAAGCGGTTCGCGAAAAGACGTTGATGATTGCGACCTTGCTCAACGAGGCTGGCGACATCGCGACCGCTCAGGACCGCCACGCCGATGCCCAGGCTTGTTACCTGAAAGGTTTGAATCTCCTGTTGAATGTCCTGGGCAATGACGAACCGTTCGAAGCTCCGAGTTACGTGCCCAAGGTGGATGTCTTCGTCGACCGACTGCGGGACGTTTCGTTGCCCCCGGCGACACAGGTGGCGCTCATGCGGCACCACGAGACGACCGGGGCGTTTGGCAAAGCGGAGGACATTTTTTTCTCGATGCTCGACGACGATTCGGCCAACGCCAGCCTGGTTGAGTTTGGCGAAGCCTTTTACCGCCGACTGGCCGCGCACAGCGATATCTCCCTCGCCGAAGGCAATTTACCTCGTGCCGAACTTGAAGCGAGCCTGGCTGAAATTGAGACTCGGAAGGCCGCTTTCCTGCCTTCACCCGCACGAAAATAATACCGATTTTTTTTCGTAACGGTTTGCCGGGTGCATTGTCCAATTTGATAGCAGGCCGAAAATCAGCGAGTTTAGCCTATGATGTGGGAGAAACTAAGGATACGGGATAAAGACCGGATCATGGGTCTGGTTTTCCTGGGTAGTCTGCTGGCGTTCTTCAGCTTTTCCTCCCTTGCTATGGGTAGGCCACGGGCCGCACTGGGGCTGGGTGTCGGTTTCATACTTTCGATGGCGCTAATGTCGGCCCGCTTCATTCGTGTTTGGCTGGAATGCCGATCCGCCCGCACGCCAGTGGGGCCGCTTTCGTTCGATGAGAAACTGAAAGCCCGTGCGAAGCTGGCGAAGCACCGGGCCCTATATACCTGTTCGACCCGAGCGCCCCACTCCACCCGTCCCGCGAGGCCCGCGGCTTTTCCGTCGCCGTATTACTGAGGTCCTTCCCCTTCGTTACATCGGCGGCAATATTTTGCGTTCTTGGACCTGCCCGGCATTTGCCTTAAAATGCGCGACTGGCATGAACAAGAATCGCAGCCCACGCGTTCAGCGGGAAACCTGATTGCAAAATCCGGCCCAGCCTCCGCCCGAAAGCCTTGCCGGCCTCATCGAGCGCGTCACGTTTTTCAATGAGGAAAACGGCTTCGCGGTTTTAAAGGTCAAAGTCAAAGGCCAGCGTGATGAGGTCACCGTTGTCGGTTCCCTGCCCTCCGTGAATGCCGGCGAATGGGTTACCGCCCAGGGCCGGTGGGTGCGCGACCGGGAGTTCGGGCTGCAATTTCGCGCCGACTTGCTGCAAAGCACCGCACCGACCTCGAAGGAAGGCATCGAAAAATATCTCGGCAGCGGCATGGTCAAGGGCATCGGACCCGTCTATGCCAAAAAGCTGGTTCATAAATTCGGCGAGAAAATCTTCGACGTCATCGAGCAATTCTCAGCGCGTCTGGAGGAAGTTGATGGCATTGGGCCGCAACGGCGCAAGCGCATCAAAGACGCGTGGGGTGAACAGAAAATCATCCGCGAGATCATGGTGTTTCTTCACTCGAACGGCGTCAGCACCAGTCGCGCCGTGCGCATTTACAAAACGTATGGTGACCAGGCGATCGAAACCGTCCGTGGCAACCCTTATACGCTCGCGAAGGACATCCACGGCATCGGCTTCGCCACAGCCGATCAAATCGCCCAAAAGATCGGCATCCCTCACGACTCGATTCTCCGCGCGTGCGCCGCGCTGGATCACGTGCTTTTGAACGCCACGGGCCAGGGACATTGCGCCCTGCCGGCGGAATATCTCAAGGAAGAGGCCGGCAAATTATTGCTGGTGGATGATGCCATCGTCTCGACTGCTCTTGACCGCACGCTGGCGGGTGGCGAACTGGTTCGCGAAACCATTGGCGGCGAGGAGCTAATTTTTCTTGCCACGCTCAAGCGCGCGGAGGAAACCATCGCGGCACGCATCAAGGAATTGTGCCTGTCACCGGCGAATTATCCGGCGATCGATTTCGAAAAAGCAATCGTCTGGTGCCAGCGCAAAACCGGCAAGGACCTGGCGCGGAGCCAGCGTGAAGCGTTGAAACAGGCGCTGACCCGGCGCGCGCTAATCATTACGGGCGGTCCCGGCGTCGGCAAAACGACACTGGTCAACGCCATCCTGCTGATCCTGCGCGCGAAGGAAGTGCGGTGCCAGCTTTGCGCGCCGACCGGTCGCGCCGCCAAGCGGCTCTTTGAAACGACGGGTATCGAGGCCAAAACGATTCATCGGTTGCTCGAAGTCGAACCGGGCTCCGGACGCTTCTCTCGGAACGAACGACGCCCGTTGGAATGCGACCTTCTGGTCGTGGACGAAACCTCCATGGTGGACGTGCCGTTGATGAGCCATCTGCTGCGAGCGTTACCCGCCAACGCCACCCTGTTACTTGTCGGCGACGTCGATCAACTGCCGTCCGTCGGCCCTGGTCTCGTATTGGGCAACCTCATCGAAAGCGGTGTCGTGCCCGTGGTTCGTCTGACGGAAGTCTTCCGTCAGGCGGCCCACAGCCAGATTATCACCAACGCCCACCGCATCAATGAAGGGCAGTTGCCGGAATTGCCCGAAGGCGAAGGCCAATCGGATTTTTACTTTCTCGAACGAACCGAGCCGGACCAAATCGCGGAGACGGTGCTGGATCTGGTCAAGCGCCGGCTGCCAAACAAATTCCAGTTCGACCCGATTCGAGATTTGCAGGTGCTTAGTCCGATGCATCGCGGTTCACTGGGCGTGCGCGAATTGAATATCCGTCTGCAAAACGTTCTGAACCCGGCGCGCTCCGATTCGCCATCGGTGGAAAAATTCGGCTGGCAATTCCGCGTCGGCGATAAAGTGATCCAGACCGCCAACGACTACGACAAGGAAGTCTTCAACGGCGACATCGGCCAGATCACCGGCATCGATCCCATGGAACGCGAAGTGAAAATCAACTTCGGCGCGCGCGAAGTGCGGTATGAATACGGCGAATTGGATGAGGTCGCGCTGGCGTACGCCATCACCATCCACAAGGCGCAAGGCTCGGAATTTCGCGCGGTCATCATTCCACTGGCCACACAGCACTTCATGCTCCTGCAGCGAAATCTCATCTACACCGGTGTGACGCGAGGAAAGGAGCTGGTGGTCTTGACGGGCCAGCGGAAAGCACTGGCCATGGCCGTGCAAAATGATAAGACTGATCGCCGCTTTACTGGCTTGTTGTCGCGGCTGAAGGCCTCGACCTAGGCAAATCACGGCGGACGGTTGAGAACCGCGATGAAGTGCGGTAGATTGGCCAGGGAAAACTTAACGACACACCGACATGGCAGAGAAAACGATTAATGAATTGCCGCGCGATTTACGCGGAATCTATACCAAAGGCAACGACGCCTTGCAGCGTGAGATTTACGATTACGCGATTGATCTTTTTAATCAGATTCTGATCAAGGAACCCGGCCAGTTTGAAGTCCGCCGCGCGTTGCGCGTAACCCAGGTTAAAAAGGCCGGTAAAAGCGGAGGCTTTTTCAAGAAGATGTTGAGCGGCGCGAGTTCCTCGCCGCTGGTTATCAAGGGACAGATGGCCTTGAGCAAAAATCCGGCGGAGGCGCTGCAGATTGCGGAGCAAATCCTCAACAACGACCCCAACAATTCCCAGGGCCACAAGCTGGTGGTGGAAGCCGCCACAGCGATGGACCTCCCCAAAACGGCGGTGCTGTCGCTTGAGATCCTGACGATGAACTCGCCGAAGGACCGCGACGTCGCGATCAAGTTCGCGAACGCCCTCGCCAATATCGGCCAGGTGGTAAAGGCTGAAAAAATTCTTGTCGACATGACGGCGGCCTTTCCGCTCGACGCTGAACTATCGCAGGCGCTCAAGGACCTGTCGGCGCGCAAGACGCTCAAGCAAGGCGGCTATGAAGCGCTGGCGGACGGCAAGGGATCGTACCGCGACATCCTCGCCAACAAGGAAGAGGCCGTTTCGCTGGAGCAGGAAAATCGGCAGGTCAAAACCGAGGACGGGTCGGAGCGGCTCATCGCCGAATACGAGGCGCGGATCAAGACCGAGCCGAAAAACATGAAACTGCTCCGGTCGCTGGCCGAGCTGTACACGGAAAAGAAGGATTTCGACAAGGCGATGGTCTATTACGACTTGCTCAAGGCCTCCGAGGTTGGCGCGGATTCATCGCTCGACAAAAACATTTCGGAAACGATGTCGCGCCGGTTCGATCATCATTTTGCCCAACTGGACGCCGCCGCGCCCGATTACTCCGAAAAGTCCGCCAAGATCCAGGCCGAGAAGGAGGCGTTCCTGCTGGCCGACTGCCAAAAGCGGGCGGAGCGTTTCCCTTCCGACCTGCAAATCCGGTTCGAACTGGGGAATTTATATTTCAAAGCAGGCAAAATCACCGAGGCCATCGGTGAATTTCAGAAGTCTCAGGGCAATCCCCAACGCCGCGTTGCTTCGCTCAATCTGCTCGCGCAGTGTTTTGCCCGGCGGAAAATGTACGACCTGGCGACCCGCACCTTTCAGAATGCCATCAAGGAGAAACCCGTCTTTGACGATGAGAAAAAGGATCTGGTGTATAACCTTGGCAGCACGCTGGAAACCATGGGCAAAAAGGATGAGGCCATCAAACAATTCGAACTGATCTACGAAGTGGACGCCAGCTACCGGGATGTCGGCGCAAAAATGGACCAGCATTTTTCCGGTGGTGACGCGCCGGCGTGAGTTGCGCCGCCGATTTGCTCCGACGTTTACGTCGCAAGGCCGGGTTTATGTGGCGAAGATTGAATGTGCTCGGATGGCTCGTGCTTTCACTTGGTGTCACGCGCGGCGCGGAGCGTTACCTGACTCAGGAATTCGCGTCCAAGTACCTGGGGGGCAACCGCACCATCCGCATCTATTTGCCCGCCTCCTACTCGGCGGAGACCAACCGGCGCTATCCCGTGCTGTATTTGCACGACGGACAAAACGTGTTCAGCTTCGCCGGGACGAACATCGCCTTTGGCTGGGGCAGTTGGGAGCTGGACAAAACGGCGGACCGGCTCGCCAGTGAAGGAAAAATGCAGGAAGTCATTCTCGTGGGTGTGGACAACAGTTCGGCGCGCTTCGCGGAATATTGCGGTCGTCATCGCGCCGAGGAGTCGAAGGACCCCACCACTTTCGAAAATTACGAGGCGTTTCTCATCAAGGAACTTAAACCCAAAATGGACGCGACGTATCGCACACGCACGGACGCGGCCAACACCGGCGTGATGGGCTCTTCGCTGGGCGGCATTTGCAGCATTGTGCTGGCGTGGGACCATCCGGAAGTATTCGGCTGTGCGGCCAGCCTTTCAGGGGCGTTTCAGGCGGAGACGAATTTTTTGCATCGCGTGTTGAAATCCTATGACGGCAGTCCCAAGCCGCTGCGACTTTATTTTGATTCGGGAGCCATCGACTTTACGGGCGGCGACGATGGGCGCGGCCGGACGGAATCCGTGGTCGCGGAGTTTCGCCGCATTGGCTGGAAGGAAAATCTGGTTCTCTATCTCGATGCCAAACCGCTCACGCCGGCCGAACTGGAAAAGAGCGGCTTGCGGCGGGATAAGTGGAGCGAAGCGCAAACCAGCCAGCACAATGAGTTTTACTGGCGCCTGCGCGCGTGGCGGCCGCTGGAATTTCTGTTTCCCCCGCTTGCGTCATAGGCCAGGGAGTCCGGCGCAACGTTACGGCTTGCCGAAAGCCTTACCCGACAGCATCACCCCAATGCGCCGTTGCCCCGTTCCAGCTGGATCTCCGTCGAGCAGAAAGACACCTTCGTTCCCGCCAAGCTGCACACGCGCACCGAGGGTCGAGTTCGTGCGAATGCCCGGCACATCCCCCGCCGGCATCTGATTCGTCAAGAACTCCGACTGGGTTATCAGTGCTGCGATATCGAAGCCCGGGCGCGTGACGCGAGGCAGAACATCCACGAACAACCCGGCTTCCGCCGGCCGGCCGTTTACGATTTTTGTATCGCCCGTGGTCAATCTCGCCTCACCGCCGTCGTACGTGGTGACCCCGACCACAGAAATGATTTCACCGCCCGCCTTTTGTTTCAGTTCACTGCGCAAGTCAACGAGAGCTTTGTTCGCGAGCAACCACGCCCGAACACCGTTGGTTCCCACCACTGCGGGTGCGGGAAGGCCAAGATTGGTCAAGGCTGATTCGTTCCAAGTGCTCAGGTCCACAACGGTGAAACTCAGAGTGAATTGACGGGGTTTTCCGGCGACGGTTTCCTTGAGCTTCCATAACCAACCCCAGCCCGCGCGGCGGGGAACCCACTGGTCGAACAAAGAGACTCTGGGCTGCGGCATGACATAACCCTGGTCGAGGATCTGAACTTTCGGCAGCGGCCCGGCTGCCGGTTGGCGAAAGGCGAAGTTCAGGCTCATCGCCACAATAATCATAACCACCAATATAATGACTCGGCGCCTCATGGTCGGATTTGAACACCGCTTGACATAACAAGTTTCGGGTGGAAATCGAAACAATCTCTCGCAGATAACTTGAGTAGCGGAGGATCGTTGCTAGATTGCTGCCTACATGAGTACACCGTTGAACGAGCAGGTGCAGGCAGCGTCGGCGTGGATTGCGCGGCTGCGCACGGAGGTCGGGAAAGTCATCGTGGGTCAGGAACAGTTGGTGGACCGCTTGCTGGTCGGTTTGCTGGCGAATGGCCACGTGCTGCTCGAAGGCGTTCCCGGCCTGGCGAAGACGCTCTCCGTGCGAACGCTCGCCACCGCCATTCACGCGTCGTTTCATCGCATTCAATTTACGCCCGATCTGTTGCCCGCGGACATCGTCGGCACGCTGATTTACAATCCGCAGGACGGCAAATATCGCGCGACCAAGGGGCCCGTGTTCGCCAATTTCGTCCTCGCCGACGAAATCAATCGCGCGCCGGCCAAGGTCCAGTCGGCGCTGCTGGAAACGATGCAGGAACGTCAGGTGACCCTCGGCGGGGAAACGATGCCCCTGCCCTCGCCGTTCCTCGTACTGGCCACGGAAAATCCCATCGATCAGGAAGGCACCTATCCGCTACCGGAAGCGCAAGTGGACCGCTTCATGTTCAAGGTGCTGCTCGATTATCCGTCCTTTGAAGAAGAACGAAAGGTGCTCGATCGCATGGCGTTCACCGCGCCGGAAACGAAGGTGGAACCGGTCATTCCGCTGACGGAAATTTTTGAAACCCGGAAACTCGTGGATCAAATTCATGTGGATGACAAAGTGCGGGATTATATCGTCCACCTGGTTTTCGCGACGCGCAAACCCGAGAAATACAAGCTCGATATCAAGCATTTTATCCAATACGGAGCCTCACCGCGCGCGACAATTTTCCTCACCGTGGCCGCCAAGGCGTGGGCGTTGCTGCAAGGGCGCGGTTATGTGACGCCTGAGGATGTCAAAAGCATCGGGCCTGACGTGCTTCGCCATCGCATTATTTTGACCTACGAAGCCGAGGCACAGGCGGTGACCACGGACGCCCTCATCAAAAAGATTTTCAACGCCGTCCCCGTCCCTTGAAGAACGATCCGAGGATTCAGTCCGCCACGCCGGGACGATTGCCGGGCCGAACTCGCCGCCGCCGCGCATGACCACTGCCGAACTGCTGGAAACCGTCCGCCGCGTCGAGGTGCGCACCAACCGCCTCGTGAATGACACGATGGTGGGCGCGTACCTCAGTCATTTCAAAGGTCGGGGGATGGATTTCGAGGAACTGCGCGAATACATGCCCGGCGACGAGGTGCGCGATATCGATTGGAATGTCACCTACCGCATGGGACGTCCCTTCGTAAAACGCTTCCGCGAAGAGCGCGAGCTTGGCATGGTGATCGCCATCGACATTTCGGCTTCGTCCGCCTTTGGATCCTTGTTGCGCACCAAGCGCGAATACGCCACGGAGATCGCGGCCACGCTCGCCATATCGGCGGCGCGCAGCAGTGACAAGGTGGCGTTGCTGCTCTTCAGCGATCAGGTGGAATTGTTCCTTCCACCCCGCAAAGGCCGGCGTCATATTTTACGATTGATTCGCGAACTGATTACGTTTCAACCGAGGCATCGTGGCACGAATATTCCAGCCGCGCTGGCGTTTCTGAATCACATCCTTCATCGGCGTTCGATCGTATTTTTGATCACCGACTTTCTGCACAGTTTCATTCGCGATCCGGAAACGGGCGTTGAGAGTCATCCGCCCGGCGGCGCGCGCGTTCGCGATGCCCTGCAGGAAATCGGCCTGACCAATGCGCGTCATGATCTGATCTGCCTGCATTTGCACGATCCGCGGGAAAGTGTTTTGCCTTCGGCGGGATTGCTCACGATCGAAGACGCGGAAACCGGCGAGTTGCTGGAACTGGATTCCAGCAGGTCGGCGGTGCGCGATAAGTTTGCGCGCATCAACGCCGAGCGCCACGACGAGTTGGATCGCGCTTTACGTCGGGCCGGCGTGGCCACGCTGAGCTTCAGCACAAGCGAACCGTTTGCCCAGACGCTCCAGGCTTTCTTTGAAAAGCGACCAGGCCGGAGGCGCGGATGAAGCGTGTTCGCGTTATCGGCCTGGTGGTTTTCACAGCGGCCTTGAAGGCTACGATTCTCCTCGCGCAAATGGACCCGCTGGCGAACCAGATCCCGCCATTGCGCCCCGCTCGTCCGGAGATTCCACCAACCTTTTGGGAACAACACGGCACGCTGGTAATGGCGGGGGTGGCATTGCTGCTGGCTATAATCGGTGCGTTGGCATGGTTGTTGACGCGTCCAAAACCCGGTTTGGTCGTGCCGCCGGGCACAGTGGCCCGCCATGACCTCGAATCCCTTGCCGGCAGACCCGAAGATGGCGCCGTTTTGAGTCGCGTGTCACAAATATTACGACGCTACATCACGTCGGCTTTTGAACTCCCTGAGGGCGAGATGAATACCGCGGAATTTTGCCGAACGATCACTGAGCGGGATCGATTGGGCAAAAGGTTGTCCGACGAACTCACCGGCTTTCTGCGCGAATGCGACGAAAGAAAATTCGCACCACCCAGGCCGCTGCCAATGTTTGAAGCCGTTCCCAAGGCGCTGAAGCTTCTAAAAAACGCCGAAGCCCGACGTGAACAGTTGCATCAGGCCGGCGCGGACCTGCCGCCCACGCGCGGCGCCGCCAAAGGCCCGACCCCATGAACGGCAACCTGGAATTTCAGTATCCGTGGCTGCTGGCGTTGCTCTTGCTATTGCCGGTCTATGCGTTTCTGCGCGGCCGCATCGGGAAGTTCTCCGCGTTGCAATTTCCCAGCGCCGATATTGCCCGGGCCGCCGGTGCCGCAGCGCGGGCTGCGGCGGGTCGTTTACTATTGTTTCTACGGCTTCTCGCCGTCGCGTTGTGCATCGTCGCTCTGGCGGGTCCGCGCTTCGCCAATGACCACACCGAAACACAGGCCAGCGGCGTGGACATCATGCTCGTGCTCGACCTCTCCTGGTCGATGATGGCGCTCGACATGGGCCAGCCCGATGAGCGCGTCTCCCGCTTCGCCATTGCGTCAGAGGTGTTGGAGGACTTCGTCAAAAAACGTCCCAGCGACCGCCTCGGCCTGGTGGTTTTCTCCGCCGTGCCCTATCTCGCAAGTCCACTCACGCTCAATCACGACTGGCTCATCGAAAATCTCCACCGCCTGCACGTGGGTTTGATCCGCGACCTCGGCACAGCGATCGGCGACGCCACCGCCGCCGGCGCGAAACGACTCAAGGGCATTCGCGACAGCAAAAGCCGCATCATTATTCTGCTGACCGACGGTGATAACAACAAAGGTGAGATCGATCCGGTCCCCGCCGCCCAACTCGCCGCCGCACTCGGCGTGAAAGTGTACACCATCGGCATCGGCATCGAAAAACCGTGCGTGCTGCCCGTCTTCGATCCCGCCACGGGCAAGCTCGATCTGGATGCCAACGGAAACATCAAGCCCGGCATCGTCCTGCAACCGGCGAACTACACCGTGCTCGGAAAAATGTCGGCGCTGTCCAATGGCAAATCCTATCGCGCCACCAACCGCCGGGAATTGCAGCGGATTTACGATGAGATCGATCAGCTTGAAAAAACTGAAATCAAGCTCCGCCGTTTCACGACCTACCGGCCGCTGTTTCAATGGCCGTTGCTCGCCGCGTTCGGCCTGCTGACGCTGGAATTGATGCTGGCCAATACCCGGCTTCGGAGGGTGCCATGACGCAATTCACGAATCCTCATTTCGCGGAACCGCAATGGCTCTGGCTCGCCCTATTAGGGCCGCTGGTATTGTTCGCCCTGCAACGCTATTCGGCCTGGGCGTGCCAGCGACAGCTCGCAGCCATCGCCGCGCCGAAATTCACCGCCGAATTGACCCGCTCGCACAGCCCGCTGCGCCGCGCCATCAAGGAAGTCATGCTGCTGCTCGCCGTGCTCGGCATCGGCCTGGCGCTCGCCCGGCCGCAATGGGGCGAGGAGGCGGAAAAGGGACAGGCACTGGGCGAGGACATCGTCTTCGTATTGGATTGCTCTCGCAGCATGCTGGCGACCGATGTGTCCCCGAACCGGTTGCAACGCGCGAAACTCGCCATTCTCGATTTTCTCCAGCGTCACCGCAATGGCCGCGTCGGGCTGGTTGCCTTTGCGGGCCAGGCATTTTTGCAATGTCCCCTGACTTTCGACTACGGAGCGTTTCAAGAGGCGCTTATGGCCGTGGACGACAAAACGATTCCAATTCCCGGCACCGACATCGGGCGTGCACTCGACGAAGGGTTTCGGGCCATGGAAAAAAGTGAACGCCAAAAGCTCCTCGTGTTGTTGACCGATGGCGAGGACCTGGAAAAAGGCGGCATCACAAGTGCCACGACCCTCGCCAAGGAAGGCGTAACCGTGTTCGCGGTCGGCGTCGGCACCCCGGCCGGCGACCAGATCCAAATGCTCAACGACCAGGGCCAGCCGGAATTGCTGCGCGATAGCAAAGGTGAAATCGTGCGCAGTCGTTTGGACGAAACCACCCTTCGCGCCATCGCACAATCGACCAAGGGATCTTATTTCCCGCTCGGTTCAGCCGGTGAAGGCTTGCAAAAAGTGCGCGTGGCCGTCGATTCCTTGAGCAGCGTTGCCGGATCCGGCCCGGCCCGCAAATTTGGCGTGGATCGTTTCCACATCGTCATCGCCCTCGTGCTGCTGCTGCTCGTGGTGGAATCACTGCTGGGCACCCGGCGCTGGCAGCCGCGGGCCACAGGTTGATCCATTAAATTTTGGATGTGCCGTTCCTCGGAGAACAGCTATATTAGGACTGAACACGACCTGAAATATATTGTCTGAGATGATGAAAGGTCACATGCAAGCGCGAGCGCACAAACGAGCAAAAAGATTCCCGCTGATAGCCGCCGGTTGCATCGCCAGCACGCTCACGCTTTCCGCCGCGACCAAGGCGCCCGGCGCGCCCGAGGGGCCGGCGACAGTCCAGAATTCCTTTCCGACCTCCAAAACCGCGGCCACCAACGCGGCTGCGGCCGAAGTCACCGTCCGCGCCCCCTCAACTCCGCGCGAGTATTTCAATGCCGGAACGCACGAGCTGGCCGCGGGAAAATTTCGCGAAGCGGAAGCCTTTCTGGAGAGCGCGCTCGCCAGCCAGCAGGAGGAATTGCAATATGCGGCGCTTTACAATTTGGGCCACGTGCGATTTGACCAGGGCCTGGAGGAATTGAAAAAGAATCCCCCACCCGCGCCGGCCATGGCGAACGGCAAGGCCACCGGCGATATGGCCGATGGCGCGATCAAGGCGGCCGATGCCGCATTGGCGAGCGATAACGTTCAGCGAATGGTCGCCGCCTACATGCATGGCCGCGGTGTGCGCAAGGATTTGAAAGCGGCGACCGCCGCCGTCGAGGACGCGCTGAAAACCTACAGCGCCATCCTGGCGAAATGGCAG
This sequence comes from Limisphaerales bacterium, assembly GCA_044223735.1. Lineage (GTDB taxonomy): Bacteria > Verrucomicrobiota > Verrucomicrobiia > Limisphaerales > UBA8199 > JBGALR01. The sequence continues at coordinate 150,816 of JBGALR010000004.1, forward strand.
CGGTCGTCCGGAGATTTCAAGGGCGCGCAGGAAATAAAACTTGCCGACGCCGATGCGGAGCAGAATGCGGAGACGGTGGATCGCTCCATCGCCAAACTCGTGGACAGCATCCGCAAAATGCAACAATGCGCCAACGGCATGAATGAGAAGGGCCGTGAACTGGGCGACCAATTGAAAAAGTTGAAGGGTAAAATTCCCGCTCCGAACATGCCTCCGGGCGCCGGCGGCGAAGACGACGAGGACGAGGATCAACCGATGGGGCAAAAGCCCGGGCAAAAGGAAGGCCCCACCAAGGAAGGCAAACAGATGACCCTGACTCCCGAGCAGGCGGGATGGCTGCTGCAAGGCTTCAAACTGGACGGCAACCGCCGCCTCCCGATGGGACAACCGGAAACCGGCACGCCGAAAGATCGCTCGCGCGCGACGTGGTGAACCGGCTCCAGGCAAAATCCCGCTTCCCCGTGTTGCGTTATCGCCCGTTGCATTGCCTCCGTGACGCGGTTTTACTTTTCACGCTCGGCCTGGCCCTTTCGTTGCGCGCGCAACCCTTTGTCATTCCCCCCGGCCAGGATCCGTTGATGTCGATGATGCTGTCGCAGCCCAAAATCGACCTGGTCTCACCCGTCGAAGTGGTGGCTGTGTTTGATCCGCCCGTGGTGGCCCCCGGACAGCAGACCATTTATCGCGTTACGCTTACCGGACTTGAGGCATCCACCGAATGGCCGAAAACCATCGAGGCGCCCTTCCAACTCGAGATGCAACCCAGTGCGCACTCGGAAGTGTTGCGGCTCGTGGGCAACCGCTTTCAACCCTTCACCACCTTTAACTATCGCGTTCGCGCGACCGCCGCCGGTGAATACACCGTGCCCGAGTTCAACGTCAATGTTTACGGCAAGGCGGTGACCGTTCCCGCGGCAAAATTGCAAGTCATGGCGGGAGCCCCGGTGCCGGTAATCGCGAGTTCACAACTCTCGCTCACGCTAAGTTCCACCAATCTTTATGCCGGACAAGCCGTACGCGCGCGCGTCATTCTTCCCGGGGTGGCGATCGGCGCGATGCAGGGCTTGACGCAGGTTCAATTGACCGGCGATGGATTCCTCACGGACGTCGGTGGCGCGCGGCAAAGGGTTGAGATGACGCCGAACGCCAACGGCCGAATGATCAATTACGTTTACGAAACCACGCTGACGCCCGTGTCCGTGGGGAGGCTCCCCGTGTTCGCGCAAGGTTATGCCGTCAGTCAGCGCATGGGCGGACCCATCATTATGTCCGGGACAGGCACGATCTCCCTCGCGCCGCCGCAATACACATTGCTGGAGTCGACTCCCATCGAAGTGACCGTCCGCCCCCTGCCGGAGGACGGCGAATTGCCGGGGTTCACCGGCGCCATCGGCGACTTCACGCTGGGGACGCCCAGGATTTCCACGAATTTTGTGCAGGTCGGCGACACAATCCGCCTGACGGTGGCGGTTACCAATCATGGTGTGGGTCCGCTCGCCCGCGTGGTTCCGCCTCCCCCGCCCCGCTTGCAGGACTGGCAGGTGGTGGAAGCGACCGACCCGGGACCGCCGCAAGCGATCAACATCGGAATGGGAGACATCGTGTATGGCGTCACCACCTTCAACTACACGCTGATTCCGCTGAACACCAAAACACAGAGCACGCCGCCGATTCCATTCAGCTACTTCGATACCGCGCGCGGGACTTACGTAAACCTCACGATCCCCCCCATTCCTTTGAACGTGGAAGCGGGAGCCATTCCTGCCGACGCATCGGGCATCGCCAAAGCCACGGGAGAATCGGCACCGCCCGACAATGAACCGCAACTGAGCCGTCTCGCGCCCGCGCCGGGACGCGCCACCCGTTCGCTCATGCCCGCCCAGCAACGAGGCTGGTTTTTCCTCGTGCAGCTGGCGCCCGCCGCCGCGTTCGCCGGGTTGCTGTGGTGGGATCGGCGACGCCGCTATTTCGAACGGCATCCCGAGGTGCTGCTCCGACGCCGCGCCCGCCGCGCGCTGCATCGCGAATGGCGCACCGCCCGTCAGGCCGCACAGGCTAAAGATGCGGCCGCCTTTGCCGCCGCCGCCGTAAGCGCCATGCGCGTGGCGTCCGCGCCGCATTATCCCGCCGAACCGCGCGCACTCGTGGGCAGCGACGTGGCCGCGCTGATTCCCGAGGCCGACAGCGATTCCGGCCTGGGAAGCGTCGTGCGGCAGTTTTTCGCCGTCATGGATGCCTCCCGGTTCGCCGCCACCGCGGCTGACGCGAAGGAATTGCTCGGACTGCAACCGGACCTTGACCGCGTCCTGCAACAATTGGAGGCGCGCCTGTCATGAAGCACCGGCATCTTACGAGTTTTCGGTTTCCCTGCCTGGCGTTGTTGATTCTCCTGTCGGCATCTCTTTGCCACGCAGCTTCGTTCGAAGAATCCTTCCGCCAAGGCACGGAAAATTATCGCGCGGGTGATTATGCGGGTTCGGCGAATGCGTTTCGCAATTCCGCCAGCGAACATATCGCCGCGGGAACCCTGCAGAATCTTGGCAACGCCGAGTGGCAATCCCTGCGCGTCGGCCCGGCGGTGCTCGCCTGGGAACAGGCGCTCTGGATCGATCCTTACGAACAGGCGGCGCGACAAAATCTGCGCTTCGCCCGCAAAACCGCCCAGCTCGAATCGCCCGACCTCGCCTGGTATGAAGTCGTTTCGACGTGGCTGCCGGCGAACTGGTGGGCCTGGATCGCCGGGGCAAGTTTCTGGCTTGGACTCGGAATGGCCGTGCTGCCCGGGGTCTTTCGCATGCGCAAAACCGCATGGCACCAGGCGCTCGCGGCCCTGGCGTTCATGGTTTTCCTCCTGAGCGTTCCAGCATACGCGGGCGTTCATACGCGCTCCAAAATCGGTTTCATTTTGCAGAAGGACACCCCGCTACGGCTGACGCCCACCACCGAAGCGCAGTCCGTCACACGCCTCGCTTCGGGCGATCCCGGACGCATCGTCCGGCAACGCGGCAATTACGTTCTCATCCGCACCCACCGCACGCTCGGCTGGGTGCAACGTTCCGAGTTTGGCCTCACTTGCGCTGGCATTCCCGCCTCGTAATCGCCGGCCTCACTCACGCGCGAGTGTCACTTTTGGATCCACTCCCCACGTATACACGCGCACTCCATACGGGGCAAAACGAGCCGGCCAGCGACCGTCAATGGTCGGCTGCACCGTGCCGCCATCAAATGGCAACGTCAGCACGCGCGGTGCATTGTCGAATTGAAGTTCAGCCTGCACGAACGCAGGCGAGCAATTGATCGCGATGATGACGCCCGACCCGGGACCATTGCGCCGGGCGCGAACCTGAATCGCGGACGAATCCGCTTTCGCGGTGGCTTCAGTTCCCGGCGCGACAAGACGCGGGACCAGTCGTTGAATCTCCCGATTCAGTACCGCGACCGACTGCCACGTGCGCGGCTGGCGGGGCCAATAGGAAAAGTAAAGTATTCCGGTCGCTCGATGCACCAGCGCCTGGTAGGCCATGAAGCGCACCTCGTGCGGCAGCGGAACCGCCCAGATACCATTGTCGGTTTCGGGGCCGCCAAAAATCTGGATGTAAGTCCATTGCGGCCAGTTCGGGCCATGAATCCGCCGCGCCTGATCCATCATGACGCTCACGCCCATGATGTCCTTGTCGCGCTTCATCGTGATCGGGTAGATGTCGGTCATGGTGAAGTCACACGCGTCCTTGAAATCCTTCAGCGCTTCAAAGGAGGTGTGGCACAACCCGATGGGATGGTTTGGGTCCTGCGCCTTCAATTCCACATATTGGTTGCGCGCCGTTTCAGCGGGAAGACGTCCTTCCGGTTCGTCCGCCAGATACCATGCCAGCAGCGCGGGATGATTCCGCGCGGCTTCGCGCCATGCGGGTTGCGCGGAGCAAACCGCCATCAGCCCCTGTTTCTGAAGGAGGTCCAGTTGATTGGTGGCGAAACCGTGGAGGATGGTATTGCATTGAAGTTCATGCAATTCCGCTAGCACTTCAGGATTTAATTCATAGGTGAACATCCCGATCGGAAAGAAGGGCTTGCCATCCACCAGCGCAATGCCCGCCTTGTCAAAAGTGACACGCGAACCGGAATTTGTCTCCGCCGCGCCCCCGCAAACCAAGGCCAGCACGCAATGCAACAAAACCCAGCACCACACGTTGCATTTTGAAGAGGAAGAAAATCGCTTCGCGATGCGGCTCATGGTCGCGAGCATACGAACCTGCAAAATCGCGTCAAGGGGTGGCATAAGCGTTATTTCCTTTTCGTTCGATTCTTAAAACGTGTTACTTATCTTTACATTGATGTTTCGGAGACGACTTTTTGTTGGCGCGACGTTGTGCCTGCAGATGCTCGCTGGCACTTGCACTGCGGGCGCGGCGGAATGGAGGGTTGCCTGGCCTGCCGAGGATACCAACGCTGTTCTCCACAATCCCGACATGGGCTGGGTGTTGTATGAAAATTATCCGCTCGATGACGAAGCCAATGGCAGTTCCACACTCGTAACGCTACCCCAGGATAACTTCGATGGCGTGGATGCGGTGGCGCTCATGTTTTCCTGGCAGGATATCGAGACGAAGCAAAACCAGTACGACTTCAGCCGGGTCGACAAGGCGTATGACTATTGGCGGCTGCGCGGCAAAGAGATCCAGCTTCGCATGAGCGCCGAGTCCCTGATGTTTTGGGAGCGTCGAACGCCGCCCGCCGGCAAGGGCGTGCCGGATTATGTGCTCGCTAAAATGGCGCCACACGAAAAACAGGTGCGCACTTTGGAGGGCAATACCTACACCGTGGTGGACGCGCGCAACCCGTTTTATCAGAAACGACTCGCTGCATTTTTGAACGCTGTCGGAAAGCATTTCGACAAACAACGTCCGATCATGCTGATCGACCTGCGCGGTTTCGGCGTTTGGGGCGAATGGCATTCCGGATTTCGCTACCCCGGCATCGCCGCCAAACGCGAGGCATTGCGAGACGTGATCAACCTCTGGTCGAAAGCCTTTCCGGACCACAAACTCGCACTCAGCGCTTCCTACGATCCCGATGGTCCGAAGGAGCTTTATGCCGGGCCCAATAACAAATTCGATTCCGCTTTCACCACCAACTACACAAGCTTTCTCAATTATTCCGCCTTTGACCTCGCGCTGGAGAAAAGCAATATCACCTGGCGGCGCGATGGTTGCGGGGGCGCGGTTCATTCCAACGAACGCAAACTCAATGAATATGCCTTCAGCAGTCTGCATCGAGCGCCGATGATGGGTGAGTTTTTGGGCGGCTACGGCGCCCTGAAGCAGGGCGGCAGTAATTGGGTATCGTGGGTCTTGAGCGACGCGTTAAGCCTGCACCCCAATTACCTGAACCTCATCGGCTGGCAGGCGGCTGATGCGCGCTCGTTTATCCAGGAGCGTCCTGATTTATTCGCGCGGGGCCTGCGCGAGATGGGTTATCGCCTGATGCCGGTCAAGGTAGCCTGCAAGCAAAATCCTGCGAAGGCCGGCTCCTGGCTCGTGCAGATTGATTGGGTAAATCGCGGCGCTGGCCGGGCACTGCGGGATTATGATTTGGTTTTCACGGAGATGACCAAGGGAGTCGCCGTCCCGAAACCGGTGGCGCAATTTACGTTGCCCACAAGTCAATGGTTGAAAGGTTCAGTTTATCAAACGCGGCATGAGTTCAAACTCAACCCATTACCAGAGGGAGATGGTCGATTGCTGCTGTCGCTGCGTGATCCAGAAACCGGACGATGGATTGAACTGCCGCTCGCGAACGAGCCCAAGCCGGGCTGCTATGATGTCGGGCTTATCCGCGCACTTGATTTATCCGCCGGGAAGCGCAGGATGAACGCAGGCGAAAGGCATTCGCAATGAGATCGTCGAAAAACCGTGTCACCCTCAAGGACGTTGCGCACGCCGCCAACGTCTCCCTCTCGGCCGTTTCCTATGTCCTCAATGACAATGGTCACGCTCGGCGCATCACCGACGAAACGAAAAAGCGCATCCGTGAAGCGGCCGACATGCTCGGGTACAAGTGCGACCCCATCGGTCTTGCCCTGCAACGCGGCTATACGAACCAGGTAACCCTGTTGGTGGTCAGTTGGAATCTCGCCACGTCCCATGCGGCCACCGCCATGGCGATCAGCCGTTGCGCGGTCGCGGGCGGTTTTGAACTGGCGGTCCATGTCGCGGACGATGATCAGGCGGCGCAATCCTTTCTGCGCGGCCACATGCTCCATCGCGCGGGCGGAATTCTGGTTTTGTGGGATTCCCCGGCGATGCACAACAGCACGCTGACACAACTCGCGAAAGACGGCGTGCCAGTGGTGGATTTGCTTCCGGACAGTCCTCCCGGGATTTCCACCGTAACGGTGGATCGTGAAGATGCCTTTGTGCGCGGCACCCGCCACTTGATCGAACTCGGGCATCAACGCATCGCCTTGATCTGCGATTCGGTCACGCGTCAAAAAACCACGTTCCGCAAAATCGCCGGGTATCGTCGCGCGTTGGAAGGCGCCGGGATGACGTTCGATGAAAATCGAATCGAGAATGTGCAGGAGTTCGGATACGAAGGCGGCTACGAGGGCTTTCGCCGTCTCCGCAGCCGCTGCCCGGACGTCACCGCCATCGCCTGCATCAACGATGCCACGGCCATCGGCGCCATCGCCGCCGCGCGGGACGCGGGCCTCAATTGCCCCACCGATATTTCCGTCATCGGCTTCGGCGATTCGACCGAGGGCCGATATTTTCGTCCCCGCCTCACGACGTTTGCGCTGTCGTCCAACCGCGTCGCCCAGGCCGCCCTGGACCTCGTGCAGAGTCAGCGCCAATCCCCCGGCGGCCCGCCCAAAACCATTCTTATTCCCGAGGAATTGATCTTGCGGGAGTCGACCACGGCGAAGGCGGCGAATTTGATTTGAGTCCCGAAAATTTCTTTGGCAGGGGGCGGAGAAAAATATTATCAGATGGGGAGTTGGTTGCTGTGAAAATGGCAGGCCATCTGCTCCATTCCGGGATGATGCATTTGAGGAAATTATCCCTATTGGTCACGCTGGCGGCAGCACTTTTACAGGAATGCAAAGGCCAGGCTCCGGCCAATGATGATTTTGCCAACCGGATTCTCCTGACGGGAAACGCCGTCACTTTTAGCGGCGATCTGACCGGTTCAACCATTGAGCCCAACGAACCGAGGCACGCCAAGTATTGGCCGGTTTTTCCCGGCACCAATTCGGTTTGGTGGACCTGGACAGCGACCGAATCAGGCCCTGTGACACTGACGGTGCTTTCGTGCACGGAGGATTCGTATGTGAGCGGCCTGGGGGATCTGAGCTGTGCGCTCGAAGTGTATCCCGGCACCAACATTTTCGATAATCCGCTTTCAAATGCCCTGTGCAGCGTCTTTATCAACCCGGTGATGAACAAGCCCTCAGTCTCCTTTCAAGCGAGTGCCGGCACCGAGTACCAACTGCAATTTCTCGGCGCCAAGCCAAGCATGGCCGCGACGTTCCAATTGGTGGCCACGAACGGTCCAGTGATTCTGGAGCCACCCTCAGAGCAAACCGTGTTTCCGAACGGCAGTGCGCTCTTTACCGTATTGGCGGCGGGCATTCCGCCATTGAGCTATCAATGGCGATTCAACGGAATCGATCTGCCGGGCCAAAACGGCCCCATGCTCGCGCTCTTTTACGTGACCACCAACCAGGCCGGCGCTTACTCGGTCATCGTCAGCAACGCCACGGGCGGCACGCTGTCGAGTTCCGCAAACTTAACAGTTAATCCCCATCCAATTTCTCCGGTTCTCCATCCGCTGGGAAAAGTCGGTTTCAATGCTTTTGCGCTGACCCTGACCGGAGAGTCGGGCCGCTACTATGAAATCGAATGCTCAACTAATTTTTCGGTGTGGAATACGGTCACTAATTTCCCTGCGACCACCCCATTGATCGCCTATCCCGCCAGTGCAGTAAAGTTTCGCAACGTAGTTTATTGCACCAACACCACCATCAGCCTGGTGGTGAGCAACACCGATCCAGCCGCCATTTTCTATCGCGCCTCGCTGTATCAACCGGTCGATGAAGCGTGTGAAACCCATCTCAAGCAGATTCGATTTGTAAAGCAGCTCTGGCAGAAAGACACGACACAGTCCCGAGATGCCGTGCCTTATTATCTGGATTTGGAGGTTTACTGGGCGGACATCAACTCAGCCGGATGTCCCTTGGTTGGAAACCATGGACCATTTGGAGCGTCGTACACAATGCAGTACATCACCGTCAATCCCGATTGCAAAGTTAGCAATCAACACGTGCTGCGGGAGCCGAGGTAAGATTTAGAAGCGGTGTGGAGCGTCTGCCCGAGAATAGCCATGCCCCCGTCTGCTCATCCAACAGTTTTAGCGCAGCGAGCCCTCCCGCGCCTCCATCGCTGGCATCGGTTCGGGCAAAGCGGTTATGACCCAAATCGACCGCTTCTTTTTCCGGTCCGTCGCACCCGCGCTCCAGTGCGAAGCCGACGAAATGCGCGTCGGCATCAACTGGGCTGCGGTCACTCCCCCCGCAACACTTCGACTTTGACCCGCAGCGGGAACGCAGCGGTGCTTCAACGGTCGCCGGATTTCTCAACCCTTGTGTTGGAGGATACTCCATCCATTTCCACTCCTTCATGGTCGCCCTTCACAAACGGCATCTCGACAAGCGGGACAAATAGAACTCTTACTGTCCCCGCGACGAAAGGAAGTCACTTTTTCCGGCTACGACGCTGAAAGCGGGAAAATCGCTTCCGCAGAGTAGAAAATGCACCGAACAGGTAAAAAAACGACAAAAAGTGGAAAAAAAGCTACAAAAATCATTGACACATGGGCAGAAATCGCCATAATCAGCGGCATTAGTTTAATCGTTTAACCCGACGACTGCTTGATGAAACCCAATCGTTCCGCTTACCCCGCTGTTCTCACAGCTGTCCTCGCCGGTTTGGCTTCCATCCAAACCTCGCAGGCCTCCGTGTCATACACGACCCCCGGTAGCACCTATTCCCAGGACTTTAATACGCTGCCGATTACGCCAGTGAATACGAGTTTGGGAAATAGCCCGATTGGGTGGACAGACGATAACGCTTCCCCGGGCGTCAACAATTTCAGCATTCTTGGCTGGTATTTGTACCATCCGACAACCCAAACCGAAGGTGGCTTCAACAGTCATCAGCGAGTGCGCATAGGCTCGGGTAACAGCACCACCGGCTCCTTTTACAGCTTTGGCATTAACGCGAGCACTGATCGGTCGCTGGGAAATCTGGGATCGGCCACACTGGCGCCGGATGGGGGAAACATTTACATCGCTTTGCGCCTGTCCAATAACACCGGACAGACGCTCGACAGTTTCACGGTTGGGTATACGGGCGAGCAATGGCGCGATGCGGGCGTCAGCACACCGGAAACAATGACCTTTTCATGGAGTACCACTGCGACCGCCGTGAGTGATCCGCCGTCTTCCTTTAACGACGTGGCCAGCCTTGCATGGACCACTCCCAAGGCGACCGGCACCGCCGCGGCTTTGGACGGCAATCAGGCAGCCAATCAAGTCGTGCTTTCTCCGTTTACGGTGAGCGGCATCAATTGGGCCAACGGGACCGATCTTTGGATCCGGTTCACCGACGTGCAACTCGCCACGCTCGCCGACTCCGGCATGGGGATTGATGACTTCACTTTTTCGGCTGACATCGCCGCGGTGCCCGAGCCCTCCACCTGCGCTTTGCTGGGTCTCGGTGCGATTGGATTTTTCATTCGCCGCCGCCGCTAGACTTTATCCTTGTCGGCGCAACACGTCAGCGCTGGCAAGGATTAATATTTTAAACAGATTGCTGGATTTCAATTCCGCCCACAGGGGCGGATTTTTCTTTTTGGACATGCCATGACTAAACTTATTGCCGCCTGCCTCCTGGGATTGCTGCCCGCTGCTTGTTTCGCATCTGCACCAGCGGTGAAATTGATTAATAATCAAACTTTTCCCATCCACATGCCGGTTGAAGTTCGCCAACTGAAGCTTGCCAACGGCAGTTGGTCCACGAGCGAAGGCAAGCCGGTTCAGGCATTGGGCAGCAACGCGGTTCTGGTGGCGGATTTGGCACCCGGCAAGGAAAAGCAACTTGAGCTTGGCCAGCATAACGCTCCGCAGTCCACCGCCTTGACCGTGACCGCCGCCAACCCGGCCATCGGGGTGGTTTTCAACGGCAAAAATCTTGGTTCACTGTCGTGGGACATCGTTCTGCAGGAATTGAAGAAACGCCCCGCCGATGAAGGAGACGGCCCGCCCTCGACCCGACGGGATTTCGCTGCCGGATTTCAACCGTTGCCACTGTCGTTCTCGCGGGTAAGCAACGGCCCGGTATTTGACACCTGGACAGCCGAGACTACCAAAGCCGGGCTCAAATTCACAGTTCAGTTGCGCGTCTATCACGAAGGCTTCCTCGACGTGAACGCTCGACTCATCAACGACGGCGCAATACGCACGACGAATATCTACGCGGCCGTCGTGTGCCGCTGGGAACAGCCTGGCTCCGAGGGCCGCACCCTCTGCTACGACAATCGCATCAGCGCCTTCGGCGACACCGCGTATTCCCAATTCCGCGAAGCGGGCGGGCGTCATCAATTTTTGCAACGCGGCGTGGATTGGATTCGCACGTCCTACGGAGACGGAATCACGACCGCCTGGCTGAATGACTTTGCGGCATCGTTCACCGTCGTCGCCCCCGCCACCGCGAAAACTCCGGCGCATTACACTGGCGCCAACCTGCCACAGCTTGGACAGGAGGCGCAAAGCGCTCATCAGACGCTTTATTCCATCACGGAAATCTCGCGCTCCACCACCCGTTCTTTTCGCGACCGCATGAAAGAATTCATCCTGCCCCCGCGCGGCGAAGGCGTCGCCTTTGCTTCGCGCATCGTATTCTCGCCCGCGAACTTCGACGACGCGGCGGCGGACGCGATGTTCCTCAGCTATACGAGCTGGCAAAAACAGGAACTTGTCGCCGGGCATCCGCAAATCTCCTTCGGCACCCCTTCCGTGCGATTCGGCACCAGCTACCTGCCCTACTCGACGCTCGGTGAGAATTTCGACAAACGGAAATTGCCGGGCATGGATCGCGAGTCCTTCTGGCCGCTGGCGGCAGACACGGTGAATCAATGGGAGCTTTTCGCCGACGACATTCGACAGGATTTGCGCATCGCCAAAACGATGGGGTTTGAACTGATTCGTCTTCACCATCTGGAATTACTCGCCTCCATCGATCCCAAAATCCGGCAGGCATATCTCGATTTCCTTTTTGGCGAACTTCGCCGCCTCCGGTTGAAGGCGCTGGTGGACATGCAAGCCTCGCCGGAAGAAATCGCCGCGCTGGTGACGCGGTATCGCGACGTGATTGACGGGGTGGAAATCGACAACGAAGTTTTGATCTGGGGCATCCGCCTGGATCGCCCGGCGTATTGGAGCAAGGTTTATGACGCGGTGAAAAAAGTGGCGCCCGAAATTCGCGTGCATCTCACCGGGTACAACAACACCGGGATGTTCAACCGCCTGGAGGCGCTCAACGTAAATTTTGACCGCATCGGCCTGCACAACTACCTCGACGCTGTGGAGGCGATTCCGAGCGGACGCGGCTATGCGCTGGCCCTGGCAAGCGCCGGTAACAAACTGGGCAAGGAACCCGTCATCACGGAGTGGAACTGGCGCCAGTTGACGCGCATGACGCCCGAGGCGCGCGCCGCGATTTACACGAACATCATCGAAGGCGCGGTCGGCACCCGCAGTGTGCCGGACTTCTACCAGTTTCAGTTCAACGAAACGATGTCGCCGAATCCCCGCGTGGGCCGGGGCCGCATTCTGCGGCATTATGAACTGATTCACCTAAGCCGGCGTCCGAAACCTGAGGCGATGGAGTTGATGAAATTGATCGAAAAATATGCGCCCGCGAACGCACCCATCCGCGTGCTGAAAATCTCGCATGACGTGGTGAATCTCACTCCGGCCGGGCAAGGCACCGCGACGATGGAACTGCTGAATACCGGCAAGCAAACGCTCTCGTTGCGCGCCAGCGTGGAAAGCGGCACAAATTTTCAGGCGCAATTGACCGGTGGCAGTTCACTGCAACTTGCGCCCGGCGAAAAGAAAACCCTGACGCTGAAGCTTGCGACCAAAGAACCGACGCCCGGCTTTTATCATGCGTTTGTGCGGCTCGAAGGCACAAACGGTTTCCTGCGTTACGGCTGGGTGGAGGCACGACTCAGCGGAGTGCCGAAGCTGGACGTGGAAACGAAGTCGAACGTCGCATATCCACGCGGCATCGCGGAGGAGCTAAAGCTTGATTGGTCGGGTCCTTTCACGGTGGTTTACGGCGATGATGCGCCCGTGCTGGAAGCGGAGACGGCCATCGCGATCGCCGAGACGCTGGAGAGTTCGCTGGGGCGCCCCGTGGAAGCATTGACCCTGAGCGCCGTGACCAAAAAGCAACGCGAGACGGACAGCTTGATTGTGGTGGGCACGAAGGAAACGAATAAACTCGTGGCCGAGCTGGCGCCGAGCGTGCCTTCAACCAACAGCGTGTCGTCCGTGCATCCTGCCGGCCAGCCTTTCCGGCTGGTGATCAGCGGAGACGATTCCCTGGCGGTGGAAGATGCCGGCATGGATTTTCTCCTGCGTTACTGGAAATCGGCCAAAGACTCGGCGGTGCGCCGCGTGGGCGTGGTCGAAAAGGAGCTGAAGCGCGGCGACGACGCTTCAGCCCTGCCCTAATTCAAACCGGGACGCCCCACTATTACGGCCGGGCATTTTTGTGGCTTGGCCCGGCTTGGAGCTCGGCGAGTTGCTGACGCAACTGATCGGCAAGCTCAGCATTACCCGCAGCCGTGGCGAGACTGAGCGCCTGTTCGGCCGTGGCGGCCGCTTCGCGCGCCCGCCCGGCAGCCGCGTAGGCAATCACCAGCGTTTGTAGAAACGCCGGATTCTGATTCGCAGTCAGCTTGCACGCTTGTTCCGCCCACGCCACTCCTTTGGGAATATCGTGAAGGTCCGGCTCGGTTCGCGTCACCGACATCAACGCCAGGTCATTGTAGGAGGGCGGGAAATCGGGCTGATATTGGACAGCGGCTTCCAGGTGTTTTTTGGCCTCCGCAAAATTGCCCCGCGCGATCAGGACATTCGCCAGGTAATAGCGTCCCTCGCCGTTTTCTGGTTCGGCTTTTACAGCCGCCTCCAGATAAGGCAATGCTTCGGCGGGAGCGCCTTGCATTTGGCATACGTTTCCCAGCAGCATCAACGCCTCGCCATAATCAGGCTTGAGCTTGATGGCTTGAAGAAAATTTGATTTGGCGTCGTCCAGTTTGCCTCGCAAGGCATACACTTTGCCGAGTTGAAAATAGGCTTGATACGACTCGGGCTTCAGGCGCAGCGTTTCACGAAAGTCCTTTTCCGCCGCGTCCAGATTTCCGGTCAGCGCGTATGCCGTTCCGCGGGTAAACCACGCCGGCGGATACGCGGGGCCGAAACGGATCGCGTCGTTCAGATTGGCAATGCCGTCGGGAAAATTTCCAGCCGTTACATAGCTGAGGCCCAGATGATGATAGGCGAGAAAGTTTTCCGGACTGACTCGCAAAGCGTGGCGAAACAAGGTTTCGCTGTTGCGCCAGAATTGCACCTGCTGCCGCGTAACGGCGGCGCAGGCGATCAGGATCGCGCTTCCCGCCACTATTGCGACCGCATGGCCCTGGCGTTGTTGCGCAAGCCAGTCGGACGCCAGCCACACCACTGCCACAAAGAATCCGATGAGCGTCACGTAAGTATATCGATCCGCCATCGAATGCGCGCCCACCTGGATAAGGCCGATTACCGGAACGAGCGTGCCGACATACCAAAACCAGCCGACGAAGAAATAAGGCCTTTGTTTTACCCAAATAAAGGCGAGCAGCGAAACCCCAGCCAACACGCACCCCGCCACGACAATCTGCCATAGCGGCCAGGTTGACTGTAAAGGATACGTCACGATCAGGTTCTCCGGGACAAACGTTTTTCCCAGATAGGCGCCATAGGAAATCACGGCGTTATTCAACCGCGCCGATATCGGAACCTGCTGCACATCCGCGATGGCGCCGCCGGATGCTTCCGCGAACATCGTGATCACAGAAGCCGCAATCGAGAAGGCGAGAAATGGCAACTTTTCCAGCACCAGTTTTCCCATGTGCGCCGCCCCCGAATTTTTCGGCGCAAATAATCGCCGCAACGGCCAGTAATCGAGCAACAGCAATAAGAACGGCAGTGTCACCAACATCGGCTTGGCCATCAGGCTGAAAATAAAAAGCAGCAAGGAAGCGCCATACCAAAGATAGGAACGCGAATCGCCCGCACTACGTGGATTTGCGTAATGCGTGTAGGCACCGAGCGTCAGAAAGAAGAAGAAGGTGCTGAGCAAATCCTTGCGCTCCGAGATCCACGCGACCGATTCCACGTGCAACGGATGCAGCGCAAACAAGGCGGCCACCATCGCGCTGCGCCAGAACGCCTTCGTCATTCGTTGCAATACGAAGAGCAGCAGCAGTGAATTGACGGCGTGCAGCGACAGCGCGCTCAGATGATGGGCTGCAGCGTTTCGCCCGAAGAGCTGGCAATCGAGCATGTGCGAAAGCCAGGTTAGCGGATGCCAGAAACATGCGTGCGCCCCATCGAATGCCCAAAGAAATCCCTGCCACGTCATTCCGCGCAGGACGTCGGCGTTGTTGGTGACGTAAATCGGATCGTCGAAATTGAGAAACTCCGCCTGGCTTAACGGCCAGTACACGACGACCGTCGCCAGCGCGAGGAGGCAGGCGATTAGGATTTTGCGAGACATGAGGAGTTCACGTTGTAGGGGCAGTTGGTTATACCGACGTCAATGCGAATGGACGGCGCAGGCTCGGCAAAAGCAACATGATTTTTTCCAAACCAGCACCGCTTATGACTTGGCACCCGGGACACGTTTCGTACTATGTGGCGTCACCAAGTGAATTCCAAATCCAATTTCAGACGGCACCACAACCGTTCGATCATTCCGGCCTTCAGCCGAACCCGACATATCCTCATGAAAATCAAAATTGATATCGCCCCCCTCGCCCTGGCCGGTGCAGCCCTGGCAACGTGTTTGTTTGCAGGCCAGCGCACACAAGCTGCCTCCTGGGTCACGAATGGCCCCCTCACTGCCGCGCGCCAATATCACAGCGCCGCGTTGCTCTCCAACGGAAAGGTGCTTGTCGCTGGAGGACAAAACGCCGCCAACCTTGCCAGCAGCGCTCTGTATGATCCCACCACTGGGACTTGGACGGCCACCGGGCCGCTTAAGATGGTGCTGCAATATCACACCATGACCACGCTGCCCAACGGCAAGGTGATGGTCGCCGGCGGGACGTCGAACAGTTTCAGCGGGGTTCAAGCCACCACGGAAGTTTTCGATCCCGCGACCGGGATCTGGTCGTTCACAAACTCCATGGTCAACCCGCGCTGGCAGCATACGGCAACTTTGCTGGCAGACGGCCGGTTGCTGGTGGTTGGTGGATTGAATAGCGGTGGATACATGACCAACGCGGAGGTGTTTGATCCCGGCACCGGCATCTGGACCGCTACCGGAAGCCTGACCAGCAAACGCGCGAATCACACTGCAACGCTTCTTCCCAACGGCATGGTGATGGTAGCGGGGGGTTACAATGGGAGCAGTTCTATTACGAGCGTTGAGTTATTTGATCCGAACACGGGAATTTGGACCATGACGAATTCGCTGGCCACGGCCCGCTCGCGTCATTCCGCCACTGCGTTGCCCAATGGCAAAGTCCTAGTGGTGGGGGGCTACGTCGCCAGTTTTCCTTTCTATCTGCCCGACGTGGAAGTGTTCGATCCTGCCACGGGTACTTGGGCGACGACCAACTCCCTTGCCACCGGGCGCGGTTACCACACCGCGAGTTTGTTGCCCAACGGGAACGTGCTCGTGGCGGCGGGCATTACCTTGAGCGGCGTGCTTTCGAGCGCGGAGGTTTACAACACTGCGACCGGCACATGGTCGGCAACGGTGCCGCTAAACTTCGCCCGCGAATATCATACGGCGACGTTGCTCGCCAGCGGACAAGTCTTGGTTACCGGCGGATATTTCTCACCCAATTTCCTGGCCAGCACCGAGCTGTATGATTACTCCACCAACGCCGGAGCGGCCACCGGCCCCCTCAATACCGCACGCTACTTCAACACCTCGACGTTGATGCCCAACGGCAAGGTGCTGGCGGTGGGCGGTCAAAACCCTTTCGCTGGCATTTATCTCGGCAGCACGGAGCTGTTCGATCCGCTCACCGGTATCTGGACGACCACGAATTCCCTCAACACGCCGCGCTATCAGCACACGGCGACCCTGTTGCCCAGCGGCAAGCTGCTCGTCGTTGCGGGTTATGCGGGCAGTTATATTCCGGGCACGGAATTGCTGGACCCCGTCACTGGCATTTGGACGCCGGGCAATCCGCTCGCCGCCGCTCGCGGGTCACACACCGCCGCCTTGCTGACCACCGGGAAAGTGCTCGTAACTGGCGGGTATGATGGCGTCAACAATCTCGCCAGCTCGGAATTGTACACCCCATCCAGTGGCACCTGGACCAATGTCGGCGCGCTGAATGTGGCCCGAAATGCTCACACCATGACACTGCTTCCCAACGGCAAGGTGCTGGTCGCGGGCGGCTTCGGCGCGACGTTTCTAGCCAGCGCGGAATTATATGATCCAATCACAGCCACGTGGACGTTGACCGGCTCGCTCAACAACGCGCGTTACCATCACACTGCGACTTTGCTGCCCAACGGGAAAGTGCTCGTTGCCGGAGGACAAAACCTCAGCGGCTATCTTGCGAGCGCGGAGGTTTTCGATCCGAACACCGGCGTCTGGACCTCGGTTGGTTCCTTAACGAATGCCCGCACATCGCACAGCGCCACGCTGTTGCTCAATGGCAAGGTGCTGGCGGCGGGAGGTTACCGGAGCGCGTATCTTTCCAGCGCGGAATTATTCGATCCCGCGACCGGACTTTGGTCCACGAACGCCACGCTCACCACCGCCCGCGAGTATCAGACCGCAACGCTGCTGCCCAGCGGAAAGGTGCTGATCACGGGAGGATATGGTAGCACGGGAGCCACCAATGCCACGGAATTATTCGACGCCGCCCTGGGCTTCAACCCGGCGTGGCAGCCGTTGATTGCCAGCGCCACATCCCCGCTCGGTCTGGGAAATTCTTTGGGCATCACCGGTTCACGCTTTCGCGGCGTTGGCGGTAACATGAGCGGCACGCCGCAAAATTCCTCCAGCGATTATCCGGTACTGCAACTGCGCAGTTTGGAAAGCGAACGCACCATTTATCTTTCGCCCGCAAGTTGGACGACCAACTCCTATGTCTCCACGGCGGTGCCGGGCTTCCCGCCCGGTTATGCGCTGGCAACGGTCTTTGCCAACGGCATCGGCAGTTCAAGCAGCGTGATCAACGTGAGTGTGCCTGTCCCTATCGCCCCCGTTTTGACTGATGCCGCGAAAATGACCAATGGCAACTTCCAGTTTGCTTTCACCAACAATGCCGGAGCATTGTTCGGCGTGCTCGCCGCCACAAACCCCGCGCTGCCCGCCGGCGGTTGGGCTTCGCTGGGCGGCGCGACCGAGGTGTCGCCCGGCCGGTTTCAATTCATCGACACACAGGCGATCAACAACGCGCAACGCTACTATCGCGTGCGTTCGCCCTAGTCGGCAGTGCGGGCGCTTCACCCTTGACCTGCAGACACCGAAGTTGGCTTCAAGCCGTGCTTGCAATCCATCGCGGGGCAGGTCATGCTTGACGGACGGTCTTTACAAGGTGCGTCAGTATCCGCGCCCGACGTGAAGTGATGAGCACATTGCCTGATAACGAACTCGATCTCGATAAACTCTTCCTGCCCTCCTGGGCGCAAGAGCCCTCCGCCTCCAAGTACGCCACCTATGAAGGTGAGCGCGAACGGCCTGACCGGCGCGGAGGCGATCGCGATCGCCGCGGTGGACCCCGTCCGCCCCGTCGTGACGGACCTCCGGGCGGACGACGCGACCAGGCTCCGCGCGGTGACTTTCGCGGACCCCGGCCAGCAGGGGCCCGTCCTGCCGGCCCCGGCGCCCCTGGCGGTGGCGCTCGACCCGAATTCCGTCGCGGCCCCCAAGGCGGGCGTCCCGGTGGCCGCCCTGATTTTCGCCGCGGTGGACCGCGTGAACATCGTGAGCCAGCCGCTCCGTTGCCCGAGATCGATCTGAGCCTGCGCCCGGACGACAAGGGCGTGGAGTCCCTCGCTCGTCAGATCAAGATGACGGGCCGGGCCTATCCGCTGTTCGACATCGCCCAGATGATTTTGCAGAAGCCGGAACGGCACACGGTGCAGTTCACGGTTAAGAAAAACGCCGAAGGAAAAGCCATCGTGCCGTTGTTCGTCTGCGCGCTGGACGACACGCTCTGGCTTTCGGAAAACGAAGCGGTCGATCATGTGCTTAAGAAACATTTCGCCACCTTTTATCAGGCGGAACGCACGGCCACGGAACCGCCGAAGGGCAAATACACTTTCGTCGCCCAGTGCGGCATCAGTGGCGTCATTCTCGGCCCGCCGAATCATCACGACTATCAGAACGCCCTGCGCAAGCTGCACACCGAGCGTTTTTCGCGCATGCCTTTCGACGTTTACAAGGCGCGGGTGAAAATCGTGCGCGACGAGGAAGTCGTGAAAAAATGGGTGGATGAACAAAGCTGGAAGACCGAATACATCTGCCTGAATGTGCCCGAGGCGCTGAAGCTGCCCGACATGGCGGCGGTGGAGAAACATTTCCGCGAAACGCACAAGGATGCCATCATCAAACCGGTGGATTCCCATACCATTACCGGCGCTGCTGCGCGCAATCTCCGCAGTTCCGAGCTGACGCGCATGGTGCGCAGCGTCTGGGAGGATCAACGCCGGTTCCCGTTGCAAATCGCGACGGTCCTGAGCCAGCAATTTGCCGGACACGGCCTGCAGTTTTTCAAGGTCAACAAAACGGTGACGCATGTGTCCGTGGCGCGACCCCATTACCTCGACCTCGAGGCGACGCCGGTTTCCGAAGGCGTCAAGCGCATCGTTGATTATATCAATGCGAAACCGAAATCGGACCGGCGCAAGCTGATTGAAGCGCTGGCGCCAACGCCCGCCGCCCAGCCAATTCCGGTGGTGCCTGTTGCCGCCGAAGGCGCGCCCGCCGCGCCGGCCGCCGCGCAGCCGACCGCGGAACAAACCGCCGTGATTGCGGATTTGCACTGGCTGGTTCACCAGGGTCACGTCATCGAATTTGCAAACGGCATCTTGGAAACGGCCAAGAAGCCGTTGCCCAAGCCGCCCAAGCCCGAGCCCAAAGCGAAGGAAGCCGCTGCTCCCGCCGCGAAGGAACTCGCCGACGCTGCCGCCGGTGAGGAAGCGACCTCTGTCCCTGAGAGCGAGCTGGGCGATGATGCCCCAACCAATTTGGAGACTCCCGCGGTGGACAGCATCGCCCCCAGCCCGGCTCCGGAGCCGACTCCTGAAACGCCGGCGGCCGAATCGCCGCACTCCCCGGCTGAGTCCACGTCCTAGCAGTCAGGAGCGCGGCGCAATGTCGCGCCTCCGTTCCAGTTTGTGAGTTTTTATTTATGTCATTTGGCAAGTTAGGTCTTTCCGCCGAGGTCCTCGAGGGCGTCAAGGCGATGGGGTTTGTGGAGCCGACACCGATTCAGCTTCGCGCGATTCCGCTGGTCATGGCCGGAAAGGATGTGATCGGCAGCGCGCAAACCGGCACCGGCAAGACGGCCGCCTTTTCGCTGCCCATTCTATCACAACTCGGCAAACACGGCCCCTACCCCCGGATGCTGGTGCTCGAACCGACGCGCGAACTCGCGGCGCAGGTCGAGACGGCCATTCACGATTTTTCACGCTTCACGGATCTGCGGACGGTGGTGCTGTTCGGCGGTGTCGGCTACGGCAAACAGATGGATGCGCTGAAAGACGGTGTGGACATCATCGTCGCCACGCCCGGTCGCCTGCTGGACCATCTCCAACGCGGCACCTGCCGCGTGGACCATATCAAGCATCTCGTGCTCGACGAAGCCGACCGGATGCTCGACATGGGTTTCCTCCCGGACGTTCGCCGCATTTTGGATCGTTGCCCGCGCGACCGGCATACCTCGCTCTTTTCCGCGACCGTGCCGCCGGAAATCGAAACGCTCATCCAATGGGCGATGCGCACTCCGGAAACCATCGAGATTGGCGCGCGCCGTTCGCCGAAGGAATCGGTCAACCACGTCATCTATCCGGTTTCAGATTCGCAAAAGGCGGATCTCGTGCTCGAATTGCTCGAACGCGTCAATTATGAATCCGTGATTGTGTTCTGCCGCACCAAGCATGGCGCGGATCGCGTGGCGCAACTGCTCAAGCGCAGCAATCACGCCGTGGCCGTGCTGCATTCCAACCGAACCCAGCGCGAACGCGAACAGGCGCTCGAAGGTTTTCGCGCCGGCCGCTTTGAAGTGCTCGTCGCCACCGACATCGCGGCGCGGGGACTCGACATCGCCGAGGTCAGCCACGTCATCAATTACGACGTGCCGCAGCATCCGGAGGATTATATTCACCGCATCGGTCGTACCGGCCGTATGGAGCGGACCGGCGACGCCCTGACCTTGATGGTCGCCGAGGACATTCGGCACGTGAACTCCATCGAGCGTTTTATCGGCCAGAAGATCCCGCGCGTGAAGCTTGAAGGCTACGATTACAGGTATACCGCCTTGTTCGAGGAAGGCAAACCCGGCCAGTCCTCCAGCGGCGGCCGTGTTCGTGGCGCACGGGTGCGCGGCGGCTATTTCTACGGTCCCGCCAAGCGTCGACGCTAGGCTTTCAGACTGCGTCAGCCGACGCGAAACGAGATGCGCGCGATGAGGTCGCGACCGAAGCTGTGATGCAGCCGGTCGAGGATTTCCTTGCGGCGATAGCGCACAATTTCACTAAGCCAGACGCTGCTATCCACTGTCACGAACAGCGTCCCATTGCGAATACCCGTCGGCTGGGCATGCTTCACGATGGTCGGATCGATCAGGCTATTCCACACCTTCACCACTTCGGCCTCCGCCTGACGGCGATCCATCCGCAGTTCCGATAACACCCCCGGCAGAATGTCGCCCGCCGCCCGGGCGCGCATCGCCTGCCCCTTTTCGAGGGGCGCCAGATCCACCCGGCGCCATTGCGCCATCACGCGCTGGCGCGCGGTCATCTTGCCCGGACCGAGCGCAGGAATAAATCGTGGTGGAAACGGCAGCATTAAAAAAACCTTTCAGCCTTTCACCACTGAATGTTCATCGAGCACCAGCACACCATGCGGCGGCAAATCGTAGTTGCCCGAGAACGTATTGCCCGTGAGAAAATCGTGCATCGGCTTGTAAAACGTGATCCGTATCGGCGAGTTCTGATGGTTCAGCAGGAAATAGATTCGCGTATCGCCTTTCTGGCGCATGCTCACTTCGACGTTGTCCGGCACTTTCAACAGCGGATGCAGGTTGCACATTTGCCGCAACCACACCACGAGGTCGCAGTAAAATGCTTGATGGCTCAGGGTACCGATATAAATCGCCTTGCCGAGCCCGAAATTATTGAGCGTCATCGCAGGCCGACCGCTGTAGAAATCCTTCGCGTAGACAGCCAGCACCTGACACTCCTTCGGCTCGATCAAATCGCACCACAGCTTGGCCGGGTGCATATGGCTCGTCGGGAAGGTGCCTTTGAACGTCAGATGATTCTCCTCGCCCGGCGGCAATTGATCGAACTCCGCGACTTCCATCCCGAACAAATCGGTGAGGTCGTGGGGATAGCCCGTGTCAGGCGCCATGCTGTGCTCATCGGACAAGCCGGTGTTGAAGGTGGACACCAGCGTCCCGCCATTCTGCACATACAGTTTCAGCCGGTCCGCCTCGCCGCCGGAAATCAAATGCAACGACGGCGCGAAGACGAGTTTATATTTCGAGAGATCCTCGGTGGGTCGCGCGAAATCAACCGTGATATTCCGGTCATGCAGCGCGTTGTAAAACAATTGGATATGGTCCCGCAGCTTGAAGAATTTGTTCGGCTGCATCGGCTGTTGCAGCGTCCAGTCGTTGTCGTGACTGTATAGAATGCACGCCTCGGCCTGCACTTGCGTGCCTTTCAATGCCGGCGCCAGCAGCTTCATTTCCTCGCCAAGCTGCGTCACCTCCTTGTAAACGCGACCTTCCGTCGCCGCCGTGTGGGGCAGCACCGCCCCGTGAAATTTCTCGGTGCCGAAGCGCGGCTGACGCCAGCGGAAAAACAGCACCGCGGAGGCGCCGCGCGACAGCAACTGATAGGTGAACATCCGCAGCACGCCGGGACGCACCAGCGAATTCACCTCCTGCCACGAGACATTGCCCGCCTTTTGCTCCATCACCCAGAACCCGTTTTCGCCGTCGGGGGTGCGGACATCGGTCTTCTTCAACGACCGCAGCATGTCGATTTCACAGGCCAGTTCCGCCGACTTGGCCCGCAGGACCGACGTGCTTTCAATCGAAACAAAATCGATCGCCTCCGCCAGGTCGAAATGATCGAACCGATGCAGGAGCGGGCGAAGGTTCGTCGTCACCGGGCTATTCGGCGTCAGTTCATGCAGCAAATCCGCCTGCATTCTCACGAACTGCACAATCGTATCGCTGCAAAAGCGGCACCAATCCAGCGACAACGCCGGATTATGGACCGCCGGCGACATCATTGGCATCGGCACCTCGTTCCAGGCGCGCACGATTTGTCCCCAGTGTCGCAGCCCCATCTTATCGTTGAGGCGCTCCACCGTTTCGTACTTGGCTTCGAGCCATCCGTGCCAGTCGCGCCGGGTGTCTTCGTTGAATGAGGCCTCGGTGAAATTTCCGCCCAGGCCATTGTCGATCTGCCAGGCGATGAGTTGCGGATGTTTTCCCAGGGTCTTCGCCAGGTTTTCCACAAGGCGCTTGGAGTAGCTCCAAAACACGTCGCTGTTGAGACAAGCCGCGCGACGGGTGCCTTCACGCTTCACGAGCCCGCGCTCATCGATGGGAAGAATTTCGGGATGCTTTCGCGAGAGCCATATGGGCGGAGCGGCCGTCGGTGTCGCCAGCACCACTTTGATGCCCGCCTGGCCCATGAGGTCCATGACTCGCTTGAGCCAGCCAAAGTCGTATTTGCCGTCCTCGGTTTCGCAAAGTCCCCAGATGAACTCGCCCATGCGCACGACGTTAATGCCGGCCTTTTGCATCAGCTCCGCGTCGCGTTCCCACGCGGATTCGGGCTTCTCCTGTGTTCCACCGTAAGGGTAAACCCATTGTTCCGGATGATAATCGACTCCGAAATACATAAAGTGCGCTTTCGTCAGCCTTACGCCTGCGGCGTCTCACGACTCTAAAAAAAGGTAGCCATCCATGCAAACTAAATGTCCGGATTTGGAAAAGGTTTCTTGAAATCGGAACCCTGTTTATGGCTGCCCGCAAGGAACGGACCATGCGGAAAGATGACGCTAATTGCTATCGCCTTTCCCGAGCCGATGCGGTTTTCTTGGCGCGTGAAACGTTCCGCACACCGTTTTTGGATTGCTCTTCTCTCCATCACCATTCCCCTTTTAGCCATGTCTGCCCATTCCGCCTCCAACGCCACGCCGGTTCGAGTTTATTTTGGCACTTACACGGGCGCAAAAAGCAAAGGCATCTATATGTCCGATTTCGACCCGGCAACGGGCAAACTAAGCGAGCCACAACTGGCGGTCACCGCGACCAGCCCGAGTTTCCTCGCATTGCACCCCAATCATCGTTTTCTCTACGCCGTGGGCGAAGACAGCAAGGTGGGTAAAAAGAAAATGGGCGCGGTGATGGCCTTTAGCATCGATCCCGAAACCGGGCTGCTGACTCTGCTCAATGAACAACCTTCCGGCGGCGACGGGCCATGTCATCTTTCAGTGGACCGCGAGGGACGCTGCGTGCTCACGGCGAACTACGGCAGCGGCAGCATCGCGGCTCTGCCCATTGAGTCGGACGGCAAAGTCGGCGAGCCGGCCACGACCATTCAGCACCACGGGTCCAGCGTGAATCCTCAACGCCAGACCGGTCCGCATGCGCATTTCATCACGACCGATCCGGGCAATCGCTATGCGATGGCCTGCGACCTCGGGCTGGACAAGGTGCTCGTTTACAAACTGAATGCGGCCAAAGCCTCACTCGTCACGAACGACCCGCCCGCTGGCGTCGTAAAAGCCGGCCTGGGACCGCGTCACCTCGCCTTTCATCCGAATGGACGAATCGCTTATGTCGTGAGTGAAATGGGCTGCACTGTGACCGCCTTTGCCTACACCCCCAAGACCGGAGCACTCGAAGAAATCGAAACGGTGTCCACCCTGCCCAGTGATTTCAAAGGCAAATCCTACTGCGCCGAAATCGAAGTGCATCCCTCCGGCAAATTTTTGTACATCTCCAACCGGGGCCACAACAGCATCGCCGTTTTCGACGTGGATTCGAAAACCGGAAAGTTGAAGCTAAACGAATGCATTTCGACCGAGGGCAAATTCCCGCGTCATTTCACCCTCGATCCGTCCGGCAAATGGCTCATAGCCGAAAACCAAAATTCCGATTCCATCGTGGTTTTCGCAGTCGATGCAAAAACGGGCAAGCTTACGCCGACCGGCCAGACTCTCCCCCTCGGAGCGCCGGCGTGTGCGGTGTTTTTGTCTCCGAAATAATGCCCTGGCCGCCCGGTGTTTAATATACGGGCTTGGTAGCCGGAATTTGGACTGAAATCATTTGTCCACCAGCCGCCTGGCTTCATCCATAATCGGATGCTCAAACGCACTTGCGTAGGCGTCGAGCGTGGAGGCATTGAGGCGCAGTTTTCGTCCGGTTTTACGCCAATTCGCCGCAACTGCAACCACTTCCCGCAGAATCCTTTTCGATTCGATAACCTTGAGGCCGAAGCGCCCCGCCACCGCCAATGCAACCTCAATAGCGGGCTCCGTCGGCTCCTCGGTGATGGCCGTTTTGCTTATATTCACTCGATCGATTTCTGGAACCGGGTTGATGTCATAGGCTGGCGAAAGCGACCAGCGCCCGGGCTCGTGCATTAGAAAGCCATGATTGCGAAGGTGGTCGTCGTAATTACTGGCCAACAGCGAAAAAACCAGCCGCCGCCATAATTCATGGAGATCAGCGGAGGTGTCGCTGCCAAATTGGCGAATGCCCTCGGCCAGCATCGTATAGGCACCGGCATCGCCTTGGGGCAAGGCCAGCAATGTCGCCGCTGAAATAAAAGGAAGGCGGCTTTTGTTTTCGCGGTCGAATCTGGTAATAACCGCGACGCTGTGGCCGCCGACCGACACGAGTTTGTGTTCCGCCACCCGAATGCCCGCCTGGGCCGCCAGCGTGAGCGCAAGAATTTCACCCGCCGCGATATCCCGCGTATCGTCGGGCTTGGGGAATTTCGCGATGGCGAGGCGCCCATCCGGCAGACTGACTGCAGATTTCGGCCGCGCGCCCCCCAGCGGCGAACCCGCGCCCAGCAAAAAGCGCAAATCCTGTGAGGATTCGGTCTCGCCATAAATGGCGTCGGTTGCCCGAAGCAACGCATTCAATCGCACCAAAGGAGGAAGTTTTCCGCTCGTCGGGGCAAGAAATGGACTGCCTTCATCGCGCCGGAAACGCAGGGCGCCAACCCGCGACCCATCATCCAGCGCCAGGACGTAATCCATGTCGCGATAGGGTTTTTGCGCGAGCACTTTCTTTCGAACGGCGCGTTCAATCAGCGTTCTTCCCCAACGGTCAGGCCCGCAATCCTGAATTGCTCCGAAAAGCTTCGCGCCATGATGCGCGCCCCGTTGCAGGGGAAGCGATGTTGGATCAATGGCGAAGGCATCATCTCTGTGAAGCCACTCAACCCCATATTCAAAAGAAACGGCAGTTCCCCGTTCGGCCGCGTGGAGCCGTCCGACAAAATGGGTCCGTCCCCGCCAGTCGATGTGTACCTCCAAGCTCATACGCGTGGGCGGCGAATTCGCTGAGGCAGGCGACGCTCGTCAAGGCTCAGCGCAAGTTCATCGCTCGCCGGGGCGGCGAGATTCGCCAGACGATCGTGCAGTTGCAGAATAAAAGTTGCCGTCGCCAATGTGCCCAGGGCCACCGCTGGATCGCCACGTTCAAGCCGCCATAGCGTATCGCGGCTCACAAACAGTCGCGCGGCCATATCGTTCGTGGAAATGCCGCGTTTGCGCCGCGCCAACGCAAGTTCCCGCCCCAGCTTGCGGAGCGCATGGACGGCCGGCAATGGCATGGAGCCACTTTTTGACATGCCATTAATGTCCTCTATTTCTGACACTACGTCAAATAGCGTCTTATTTATCTGACATTAAAATCAATTGGGATAGCAAACGGAAGGGAGATAATTCGGCGATCGACGGCAAAGCGGGACGAATTGCGCCACGGACCTTAATCACGGAGGGGCGCAGCCCGGCTAGCGGTTCAATAAATTGCCGAGGCTTTTGGTCACCTTGTCAACGGTGTTGGTGCCGGCGCCTTTCAAGCTGTTATTCAACGCATCCTTGCCCTTGTTCAAGGCGTCTTTGCCAATCTCGCTCGCGGAGCTGGCGACGGCCTGCGCCGCCTTGTCCTTCAGCGCCTGGAGGACTTTTTCCGCGAGGTCCGCGGGGGTGATGCCTTCCGGTCCCATGCCCAAATCGTTCAAGTGAATGTCCGGAATGGTTTGCGCCACGACCTCGCCCCCGAGGAACGCCGAGTTCACATGGACCTTGGCGCCCGTAATGACAAACTCGTTCACCTGTAATTTTTTCGAAGCTTTGGGATCTTGAGCGGCCGCCGGCTGCGGCGCGGGCGCGCCGGGACTGGACGACGCCACCTCACCGGTGCTCTTCACCCCCTGCACGTTCGCGAGAATTCTACTGAGGTTGTTGGCGCGCGGATCGAGCTCAAACTCCAGCGTGATTTCGGGCGCCTCCAGATTGATGGATTTGATGATCACCTTGTCGGCGAAAACGGAGCGCGGCTCCAATGAAAGGCTCGCCTTGCCAAGCTTCATCGCCCACGGCGTTTTGAAGCCGCCGGGGTTGCCGACTTCAAAATCCTTCACACTGCCATTGCCGGAGAAAACCGACACGCTCACCGTTCCCGCTTTCACCGGCACGCCGGTCAATTTGGTGCCGACCCGTTCAATGCCGGTTTTCACGATGCGATCCAGCGAGAGCATCACCGCCACCACACCGATGATGACCAGGAGCACGACCACGATTGCGAGCCGAATGAGAATCTTTTTCATATTGAGCCTTTGGTTTCCCGACGCCGCCGGCCCCCGCCCCGCTCCGGCGTCACTCCGCGAGCGTGGACTTCACCGCCGCAATCAATTCCCGCGCGTGATAGGGTTTCGCCAGGAACCGGTTGGGCTTGGATGCCGACTGCGCAAAAATATCAGCGCCCACCGTGCCGCTGACCAGCAGAATCTTTTGGCCGGGATCCACCGCCCGGCAGGCATCGAGCAACTCCATGCCGTTCATCCCCCGCATCGCATAGTCGGTGACGATTAACGCCGGCCGTCGTTTGGCATTCTTATAAGACTGCACCGCTTCGCGCGGCGAGCGAAAGGTTTCCAATTCGTAGCCCGCAGGCTCCAGGATAACCAATGCCAGCTCCAGCAGCATCGGTTCATCATCCACCACGTACACGAGCTCGCCCTTGCTTTGCCCGGTCTTGGCACGCTTCGACTTCAAATCGCTCATGTCCACAAGCCCTGATTGAATTAACACCCGTTATGGGCGCGGGGCAAGCGACTCGGGCGTTTTTGACACTTAGGAATTTCCCTGCCGCCGCTTTCCTGCCATTTTCCTCGGTTTGGCTATGGCAGAGCAGCAACGGAGAATGGGGGTGTTCCTGAGCATCGTGCTCGGAATCTGGACGGGTCTGCACTTGTATGTGGGCTCGCGTCTCAGTTCCGTGCCGTGGCTGCTGGCCCACATATCAAAGACGGAACTGCTTCTGGCTGTGATCGTTTTATGGGTGAGTTATCCGCTCATTCGCATTTTAAACGCCAGGGGTTTTGAGCGCTTCATCTGGCCTCTGGAAACGCTCGCGGCCATCTGGATTGGCATCTTATTTCTCCTCTTCAGCGCGCTCCTCGTGACCGACGTTGTCACTCTGGGCGGCTGGCTCACGCCCGGCGCCGCGCCGGAAATTCGCGGCTGGGCGGTTCTCATCGCGCTCGCCCTGTCAGCGTTCGCACTGATTCAAGGCTTCCGACCGCCGGCGGTTTCGGAACATGAAGTTCGACTCGAAAATTTGCCCGGCGCGTTGGACGGCATGGTCGTGGCCGTGGTCTCGGATTTGCATCTCGGGACCTTGCTGCGCGGGCCATGGATGAAACGACAGATCCGCCGCCTCGACAAACTGAAGCCGCAACTGGTCCTGATCGCGGGCGACCTCGTCGATGGCGAAGTCAGTCATGTCGAACGGCTCGTGCCGATACTCAAAACCCTCAAGGCTCCGCTTGGGGTCTGGGCCGTGACGGGCAATCACGAATATTATGCCGGCGCGGACGAAAGTGTGCGCGTGCTCGAACTGTCCGGCTTCCAGGTCCTGCGCAATCGTTGGGCCGAGGTCGCGCCCGGACTTATCGTGGCGGGTGTCGATGACCTCACCGCACAGGAGCAGTTCGGACTGAAAGGCCCGCCCTTCGAAACCGCGCTCGCAAATCGTCCACGGGGAGCCACCATTCTCATATCGCATACACCGTGGCATGCGGAGGAAGCCGCCGCTGCGGGAGTCGGACTGATGCTGTCCGGCCACACCCACAATGGCCAGATCTGGCCTTTCACTTTGCTCGTACGACTTCGCTACAAATTGTTGGGCGGGCGCTATCAAATTGGCCGCATGACCGCCATCGTCTGTCGCGGCACCGGCGGATGGGGACCGCGCATGCGCTTGTGGAAGCCGTCAGAAATTCTGCGAATCACGCTGCGGAGCGTTAACGTGCCGGGCAGCCGCTCCTCGAACGTCCCGCTGTAACCGCTCGCAGGACGAACGAATCAACAGCCTTCTGCGCCTGCCAGGACGCCCCTCCGATTCTGGCCTGCGTTTTGCTCGTTTTTCGTAACCAGAATGGCGATTGGAGCGTCTGAATCAGCGAGTGCGGGGCACCGGCGTGAAATCATGCTCTGCCTTGACGGACCCGGCTTCCACGAGGAGGCGGTATTGCACGCCCGGCTCCAGGGGATCCGGCGTGGCGCCTTTCACATCCGGCCGCATGCCCTTGATGCTGGTGCCATAGGTGAAATCCTTCACCGGCACGGAATTGGAATCGGAAGTCAAATGCCAGAATGCATGCGGATACTTGTTGGTAGCGGCCTCGGCCACGGAAATGACCTTGAGCGAGGTCAGCTTCAGCTTCCGATCGATGTCAAAGTAAATTGGGTCGATTGGGCCCAAATCCACGGCTTTTTTGTTTCGCGCCACCGCCGCGCGCGCCGGGCGGGAGCGACTAAGAATTTGAATACCTTCCTTCGAGAACGCGTCTCTGTTCAGGTAAAGCGAGATGCCGCCCAGAAGGACGGCCAGCGCGATCAGCATCCATTGTTTCTTCGCCATAAGTGCGTGAGAACGTTGACGCTGAACCGGGGGAAGTTATTCGACGGCGGATCACCTCGGGAAACCTTTGTGCCGCAAAAGAGAAATTTTCGCGGGGAATGAAGTAGGAAAGTAATCAAGGCAAAACTATGAGTCGGAATTTGCAACGCCCGTTCGGGGGCCTTCGGAAACTGGAGACAAAGTTGTCTCCGTCAAAGCGGCGGTTCGGCTTCACGCTGATCGAGCTGCTGGTGGTCATCGCGATCATCGCGATCCTTGCCAGCATGCTGCTGCCCGCGCTCGCCCGCGCAAAGGAATCCGCGAACCGGATCAAATGCGTGAACGACATGAAACAGCTCAGTCTGGCGATGAAGCTCTATATCGACGACAACGACAATTTCATGACGCCGCGCACGAATGCCTCTCGCTGGCCCACGCTGCTCATCGAATATTACCGCACCACCAACGTCATCCTCTGCCCCACCGACGCCCTGCGCGGCGCGCCGCCCAGCGATGCCGCCGCGGTCAACATTCCCGACCGCGCGAACCGCAGCTATCTCGTGAACGGCTGGAACGATTATTTTTCCGACAATCTCAGCCCCGGCGACTTCGCCACTTATATGTCCGGAAAATACGCGCGTTCCTCGGTAAAGGAGACGGCGGTCATCGAACCGTCGAACACCATGCTCTTTGGTGAAAAGAAAAACATCCCCACCAGCGGCACCGAGCCGGCGTTGTATTCCGATTTTTACATGGACCTTGGCGAAGGCGTCGGCAACGACCTGGATCGGGTGGAGCAAGGTTGTCACTCCGGCACCCGCAAGGGAGTCCGGGGCGGCGGTTCGAATTACGCGCTCGTGGACGGCAGCGCGGCCTACAAGAAATATGGCTCGACCGTCTGGCCGCTGAACCTCTGGGCCACGGGCCAAAGCAATCGGATTTATTACGCCTGGCAGCCTTGAGCATTGCTGGTTGAGTCGGACGGGGCGAACTGCGACATGGGACGCCCTTTGCATGTGCCGGGAGGCCCATGGCGTGGAATAGGATTTCCGCAGAGGTGTGTTCCTTCCGTGATCTCCCTGTAGTCCGGCGCCCACGGTCCCGAAGGCAAACAGGCTTCCCCTGGGCGAAACTGGCAAATGGTTGACGTCTCTCCCCTGTATTACTATGATCGACTTCGACCGTCGTAATACAACCCATTTCGCAATGAAAGCCGTCAATCGTGAGATTCTGCTAAGCTTCTGGAAGGTGCATATTTTGCATCATGCGAGCGAGGAACCCATTCACGGCCAGTGGATTCTCACCGAGTTGCGCCGGCACGGTTATGAGATCAGCCCGGGAACCTTGTATCCCATGCTGAACCGGATGGAACGTCTGGGGTGGCTCCGGGGCAGGAGCGCTCCCGACGGGGGCCGGAAAGCGCGCAAGGACTACCGCCTGACGAGTCAGGGCCGCCAGGTGCTTTCCCTGATTCGCGAGCAACTGAAAGAGCTTTATGAGGAGGTCATCCAGGAAGCGAAGGGCCGAAAGGTAAAAAAATGAATTCACCCAGGCACCCTCAACATCGCCCCCTGTGAACCTCGTCGCCCTGGCTCTCCGTCGTCCGCTGACGATCATCGCCCTCGTCATCGGGGTGTTGCTCGGCGGGGGACTGGCCTTGCAGAAGATGGCGCGGGACATCTTTCCGACGCTGGGCATTCCCACGATTTATGTCGCCCAACCTTACGGCGGCATGGATCCGGCGCAGATGGAAGGCTTTCTGACCTATTATTACGAGTATCACTTTCTGTACCTCACGGGCATCGAACACGTTGAATCGCAATCCATACAGGGGGCCGCGATTATCAAGCTCCAGTTTCATCCGGGCACCGACATGTCCCAGGCGATGTCAGAAACGGTGGCGTATGTAAATCGCGCGCGCGCCTTCATGCCGCCGGGGACGGTGCCGCCGTTTGTGACCCGCTTCGATGCCGGGAGCGTGCCCGTGGGAGACCTGGTTTTTTCCAGCGCCACGCGCACGGTGGGAGAAATGCAGGACCTCGCGCTCAACAAAGTGCGGCCGTTATTCGCCACTCTCCCGGGCGTATCGGCGCCGCCGCCTTTCGGCGGCAGCGCGCGCAGCATTCTCATCAACGTGCAGCCGGAACGGCTGCGCGCTTTAAAGATGACGCCGGATGAAATTGTGTCGGCCATCACCTCGGCAAATCTCATCAGCCCTTCGGGGAACATGGCGATCGGCGGAAAATATCCGATGGTCCCCTTGAATTCGGTGGTAAAGAACATCAAGGAACTGGAGGACGTGCCGATTCGCACGGGAGTTAATCCGCCGGTTTTTCTCAGGGACGTGGCGACGGTGGTGGACGGTTCGGATATCGTGACCAGCTACGCGCTGGTGAATGGGCGGCGCACGGTCTATATCCCGGTTACGAAACGGTCGGATGCCTCGACGCTTTCGGTGGTCAACCTCATCAAGGAAAATCTCCCCAAATTCCAGAGTGTCCTGCCGGGGGATGTGAAGGTGAGCTACGAGTTCGACCAGTCTCCTTACGTAACCCGGGCGATCGGGGGCTTAACCCTTGAGGGAGCGCTCGGAGCAGTGTTGACCGGGTTGATGATTCTGTTGTTCTTACGGGATTGGCGCAGCGCGTTTATTGTCGTCATCAACATCCCGCTCTCGCTGTTCAGCGCGGTGCTGGCCTTGTGGCTCACCGGGCAGACCATCAATATCATGACCCTGGGAGGGCTGGCTCTGGCGGTGGGCATCCTGGTGGACGAGGCCACCGTCTGCATTGAAAACATCCATGTTCACCTGGCTCGCGGGGCGTCGTTGAATCTCGCCGCGTTGAAGGCCACGACCGAGACGGCGGGCCCCCGACTGCTGGCCATGCTTTGCATCCTGGCGATGTTTGCGCCCGCCCTGTTCATGGTGGGGGCCGCCCGGGCGATGTTCATCCCGTTGTCGCTGGCCGTGGGGTTTTCGATGGTGGCCTCCTACCTGTTGTCAGGCACGCTGGTGCCCATCCTATCGGTCTGGTTGCTGCGAGGCCATGAAACGACCGTCGGGGAAGCACGCCCGGACTCCCGGTTCACAAAATTTCAGGCGCATTATGCCAGCCTCATCCATCGACTCGTGCGCGCGCGCGGACTGGTCCTGGTGGCGTATCTCGGCATCGCCGGATTGATCATCGTCTTCGTTGGCCGTCAAATGGGCAGCGAGATTTTCCCCCGCGTGGAGGCGGGCCAGCTTCAAGTGCGGATGCGGGCGCCGGCGGGAACCCAGATTGACGGCACGGAACGCAATGCGCTGAAGACCCTGGACTTGATCAGAGCCGAAGCGGGCGCGTCCAACGTGAGCATCACCCTGGGCTTCCTCGGAGTTCACGGCGCGAACTATCCGATCAATTTAATTTACCTTTGGAACGGCGGCCCCGAGGAGGGCGTTTTGCAGGTCCAATTGAACAAAAACGCGCCGATTCGCATTGAGGATTTAAAGGAGCGACTGCGCGGAAAATTTGCGGCTCAAATGCCCGAGGTGAGCTTCTCCTTCGAGCCAGGCGACATCGTCAGCCGCGTGATGAGTCTTGGTGCTCCCACGCCCATTGAAGTGGCCATCAGCGGGCCAAACCTTGCCGCCAACCGCGCTTTTGCGGAAACCGCGAAGGAGCGATTGCAACGAATGGGGGAACTGCGCGACGTTCAGTTCGGGCAGTCGTTGGATTATCCGACCGTGGACGTGAACGTCGATCGCCAGAAAGCCGGGCTGCTGGGGGTGAAGATGTCGGACGTGTCGCGGTCGCTCGTCACGGCCACCTGGTCCAGCCGGTTTGTCGTGCCGAATTATTGGGCCGATCCCAACAGCGGCGTCGCCTATCAGTTGCAGATCCAGGTGCCGCAGACAAAAATGGATTCGCTGGAGCAAGCCCGAAACGTGCCCGTTCTGGCCCGCGACGGGCATGACATTCTCCTTCGCGATGTGGCCAAAGTTACCGAGGGCAATGCCGTGGGCCAATACCAGCGGTATAACATGCAACGCACCGTGACGGTGACGGCCAACACGGCCGGTGCTGATCTGGGCACCGTGGCGAAAAAGGTGGCCCAGGCGTTGAGCGAACTTGGTCAGCCTCCCGCGGGCGTCACGGTCGCGGTGCGCGGCCAGATCGTCCCCCTGCAACAAATGATGGATGGCCTGAGCACCGGCCTGCTGCTGGCCGTGGTGGTGATCTTTCTGCTCCTGTCGGCATACCTTCAATCACTAAAGCTTTCCCTCCTGATTGTTTCGACTGCTCCGGCGGTGCTGGCCGGGGTGCTCATTCTCCTGTGGTTTAGCGGAACCACGCTCAACCTTCAGTCGTTCATGGGTGCCATCATGGCCATCGGGGTGGCCGTGGCCAACGCCATCCTGCTGGTGACTTTCGCCGAGCGCAGCCGGGTCGCCGGGGCTTCGGCCATGGATGCGGCAGTGGAAGGGGCGCGCAGCCGTTTGCGTCCCATCCTGATGACGAGTCTGGCCATGATCGCCGGCATGTTGCCGATGGCGCTCGGCCTGGGAGAAGGTGGCGAACAAACGGCTCCGCTCGGGCAGGCCGTGGTTGGGGGTCTGGCGGCGGCTACCTTGGCAACCCTTTTCATTCTGCCCGCACTCTTTGCCGTGGTTCAGGGACGCTCGCACCGAATGTCGGCATCCCTGCACCCGGACGACGCGCCAAATGCGGCGATGAGTATGGGGAGAAGCCAATCGGCGTAGAAACATATGCAATCCAAACTTATTTATTGCTCCACGCTCTGCTGGTTGAGCGCCGCCCTTTGTGGCTGCGGCCCCGCGAAGCCGGAGGCGCCTCCCAAAGCCGCGCCGCCCATCACGGTCCAAACCACGCTCCCACAACGAGGCGAAATTGCGCGCACCATCACCCTTCCGACCTTTCACATCCTGGCCGTGCAGGAAGCCACGCTGTATGCCAAGGTGGCCGGATATTTGAAAACCCTCACGGTGGACACCGGCGATGCGGTCACCAACGGCCAGGCGCTGGGGGAAATCGAAGTTCCCGAGCTGCTGGCCGACCTGGCCCAATACCAAGCCGAGGCCCGGGTGACCCGGACCAACTACGAACGGCTGGCCGAGGCGCGGATCAAGGCCCCGGATCTCGTCGTGCCTCAAACGGTGGATGAACTGCGCGGACTTTGGGAGGTGGCTCAGGCCAGGTTGCAGCGGACGGATACGTTGATGAAATATGCGCGCCTCACCGCCCCGTTCTCCGGCGTGGTCACGGCGCGATTTGTGGATCCCGGCGCGTTTATTCCTGCGGCGACCACCGGCAGCACACCCCAGAGCGCGGCCATCCTGACCCTGATGGATTACAGCCGGGTTCGCATTCAGATGTCCATTCCGGAAGCGGAGGCGCCCTATATTCACGACGGTGTTCCCGCACGGATCACGTTGGAAGCTTTGGGCGCGCGCACGTTGACCGGTTCCGTCACACGTTTTGCCCATGCACTAAACGAGGCTACCAAAACCATGCTGGCGGAAATCGAGTTGCCCAATCCCACCGGCGAAATCCGGCCCGGGATGTATGCGAGTGTGCAATTGGAAGTAGAGCGGAAGAGGGACGCGCTGCTGGTTCCGGTGCAGGCGCTCATGGTGGAAAAAGCCGGAGCCTCCCTCTTCGCCATCGCCGACGGGAAAGCCAAAAAGATGCCGGTTCGGACAGGCTTTAACGATGGCATCAAGGTGGAAATTCTGGAAGGAGCGAAGCTGGACCAAC
Source organism: Limisphaerales bacterium (assembly GCA_044223735.1). Taxonomy (GTDB): domain Bacteria; phylum Verrucomicrobiota; class Verrucomicrobiia; order Limisphaerales; family UBA8199; genus JBGALR01. The sequence goes on from JBGALR010000004.1 coordinate 186,266, forward strand.
CCGTCATTTTGGTGGGCAAACTGCCGCTCACTGACGGCCAGGCGGTGAACGTGGGGGAGGCGAAATGAAAATCGCCCTTTCATGCTGCCAGCGCGCGCTATTCCTGGCGGTAATGCTCGGTGCGTCCTTCGCCGGGGCGCAGGCGACAACCGGGGCGGCGTTGCCCATCGATCTGCCGACGGTCCTTCGCCTCGCCGGGGCGCAGAACCTGGACATTCAAATTGCGCGCGAACGACTCAAGGAGGCGGAAGCCAACCGCTCGAGCGCGTTGGAACAGTTTTTCCCCTGGCTCGCGCCCGGCATCGGTTATCATCGGCGGGACGGGCTGGCCCAATCGGTGCCGTCAGGAGTCATTTCCGACGCGAACTTCCAATCCTACTCACCGGGAGCCACGCTGGGCGCACAGGTGGAACTCGGGGACGCGATATACAAATCTTTGGCCGCCAGGCAACTGGTTAAAGCCTCGGACCAGGGCCTGGAAGCCCAACGCCAGGATGCCACTTTGAGCGCGGCGCAGGGTTATTTTGACCTCACCAAGGCCGCGATGCTGGCGCAAGTGAATCGGGAGGCCAGAAATACCTCCCACGATTATCAACAACAGTTGCACGTCGCCGTCGGGGCCGGCATCGCGTTCAAGGGCGATGAGTTGCGCGTCCAATCCCAAACGGAACATTACGAGATCGCGCTGCAACAGAAGCTGGAACAGCAGCGTATCGCGGCGGCAAATCTGGCGCGGATTCTGCATTTGGACGCCACGGTGGATTTGACGCCGGTGGATCAGGAGCTGCTCCCGCTCACATTGTTTGAAACCAATCTGGCACTGCATGCCCTCGTCGGGCAGGCCATGAGGTCCCGGCCGGAACTCAAGCAAAGCCAGGCCCTGCTGGCGGCCGCGAAGGCCGCCAGGAATGGCGCCGTTTATGGTCCGCTCATACCTGCCATCGGCGTGCAGGCATTTGGTGGCGGCTTGGGCGGCGGACCCGACAATGGATCCAGCATCTTTGGGGGCGAAGGGGATGTTGCCGTGGGGCTAAGCTGGCGAATCGGACCGGGCGGGTTATTCGATTCCGGGAGAATCAACGCCAACAAAGCGCGAATGGCCGCAACCCGGCTTGGTGGCGAAAAGGTCAGGGACGAAATCACGACTCAAGTCGTGACGGCTTTTGTCCGAATACAATCCCTGGCCAGTCAGATTGAATTGGCGGGCCGAAGCCTGGCCACGGCCACCGAAGCGTTGCGCCTGACGCGCGACCGAAAACAATACGGCGTCGGCATGGTCCTCGAAGACATCCAGGCCCAACAGGATTTGACCCAGGCCCGCGCAGATTACTTTACCGCCATCGCCGAATTTAACAAAGCCCAGTATGGATTGAACAAAGCGGTCGGCGGACCGCCTGAAATCAGTCGAGCGGCTTTGACCTCCCATTAAATTTTGCCAACCCGCTTCCAACAAGGTAAGTGACGCGAAGTTGCTCGAAATTTCCACGTTGAGGGGTTGGACAGTATTTGTCCAACCCTCCGGTTTAGAATCGCGAGGTCGGTATATTTGTTCTTTGAAAATAGTAGATTAAACGGCGGGAGGAGGACAGCCTCTGCAAGGGCGCCGTTTCCCAATTGCATGATGATGGGGACGGGCTCAGGCAGCGCGAGGACTGGCCATCGCACCATACCCTGCTCGACGGGCGCTCCCGGTGGCGCCCTCCCTTGGAATTGCCAGCGGCAGCGATCCCGGTGGCAGGAAGGACGATCCTGGCGAAAGCGCTCAATGTGTACTGGTGTTGGTCACCTTGACGAGGTGATGTAAAGGGAGTGGAGACGGCGTGGTTCGGCCGAGTCGCGGAGTCATACGGCATGTTGCGCAACCCGGCTTTTCGGAGAGAGGCGAGGCGGGAGGTTTACGAAAATGTAAATTTTACCAAACGAACCCAAATTGAAGTTTTTACAAATATCTGATTTAAAGTGGGTTATGACTTATTTCGAAAGTTTCCAGACGGAAAACGAACCCAATTTTGGATGCGCAAATTCGGCGAATCGGGAGTTCGCTCGCGGAGTCGGACACTTCGAGTCGGTGAATCGGAGGATTGCCCCGGTTGTCCACTTACCTTAGGATTGTCGGTCTTTGATGAAACAAGAATCCAAATCGCGCCCGGTGCGGGTGGGGCTGATCTCGCTGGGTTGCGCCAAGAACCTCGTGGACGCCGAAATCATGGTGGGCACGTTGATGAAGGACGGCATCGAGATCACGAACGACTCGAGCGAGGCAGATGTCTTGATCGTCAATACCTGCTCGTTCATCGATTCGGCGCAGGAGGAGAGTGTGGATACCATTCTGGAATCAGCCGGGTTGCGTCAGTCGGCGAATCCAAACCAGGGTATCATCGTCTCGGGCTGTCTGCCGCAACGTTTTCGTGAGGAATTGCCGAAGTTGCTCCCGGAAGTGGATGCGTTCATCGGCATCGATCAGGTGCCGCAAATCAGCGGCATAGTGCAGCAGGCGATGGTGCGGCGCGCGGAGAAGTTGAAGCGGACGCCCAATGCCGCGCGCACTCCCGAATCACGGGAAGCCGGGAAAGTTTCGAAGGTCAAATCGCGACTCGCCGAGCTGGACGCCGGACGCGCTCACAGCCATCACGAAACGGAGGAGAGCATTCGCGGCTCCGAGAAATTTGGACGCACGAAGACGGTGATTGCGCCTTCGGCTCCGGTGTTGAAGCCCGGCGAACCGGTGACGGCGACGCCGTTGTTCGATGTCACCGCGCGGCCGCAATATATTCCCGACTACGCCACACCGAGATTTCGCCTGACGCCAAGGCATTTCGCGTATGTGAAAATCGCCGAGGGCTGCAATCATCCGTGCAGTTTCTGCATCATCCCGCGCATGCGCGGGTCGCACCGCAGCCGTTCGCAAGCGGACATCGTGGCCGAGGCGAAAAGCCTGCTGGCGCAGGGAGTGAAGGAGTTGAATCTCATTTCACAGGACTCCACTTATTACGGCCTGGACCTGCGGCCGAATCGCAACAGCGCGATTTCCGCGCCGGAGAAATTCTCGGCGGCGGTGCGGTCACTGCCCACGGAGGCAACCACGATTTGCACGCTGATCCGCGAGTTGAATGAGTTGCCGGGCGATTTTTGGATTCGCCTGCTCTACACGCATCCGGCGCACTGGACCGATGAGTTGATTCAGACGATTGCAGAATGTCCGAAGGTCGCGCGCTACGTGGATATCCCGTTGCAGCACATTCACGAGACGATGCTGGAACGGATGCGCCGCGAGACGTCCCGGCAATATATCGAAGACCTGATTGGAAAAATTCGCTCGGGCATTCCCGGCATCGCGCTGCGCACGACGTTCATCGTTGGATTTCCGGGAGAGACCGAATCGCGCTTCGAGTCATTGCTGGATTTCATTCGCGCCACGCGGTTCGAGCGGCTGGGTGTGTTCACCTATTCGCAGGAGAGCGGCACGCGCGCGGGCAACATGGCCGGCCAGCTTTCGACGAAGATTAAAGCGGGCCGTCGCGAAAAGGCGATGGCGGTGCAGCACGAAAACGCGGTGCATGTGTCGGAATCATTCGTCGGCAAGACGCTCAAAGTGCTCGTCGAAAAAGAGGCGGGCGCCGGCGAATTGAAGAGTGCCCGCATCAGTTCGTGGGAACACGGCTTGATTCGCGGCGAGGATGCCTCGCTCGCCGATCTCAAGGGCCGTTATCTCGTTGCACGCGGTGAAGCCGATGCGCCGGACATCGACGGTCGCATTTATGTCCGCGGCAAACTGGCAACGGGCGAGTTTGCGCAAGTGAAAATCATCGGCCACACGGACTACGATTTGATCGCCGAGCCCGCGTGACCAGCGGAGATGCGCATTGACTCGCGGCCCGCAAAGCTGGTATTGAATGTGGCACAGCTTGAAAAAGGCTGCACCACAAAACTGAAAACCATGAAAAAGCGAATTGCCCTTATTGGCAGCGCCCTGCTCTTTCTCGCGTTTTGCGCCGCGCAAGCAGGCACGTTGTTCACCAGCCCGATTATTTTCGTGCAGCCGCAAAAGCTGGATTTCGGCAAGGTCCAGCGCACAAAATTCGCGACGAACAGCTTCATCATCGAGAACGTCGGCGCGGGCGTCATGACCGGCAAGGCCACCGTGGCGCCGCCGTTCAAGATTATTTCCGGTGAGTCCTATCAATTGAAGCGCAGCGAGATTCAGGTGGTGAAGATCGTTTACTCTCCTGACACCGCCGGCACCAACAAGGAAACCGTGACGTTTACCGGCGCAGCCACTCCCGTCACGGTCACGGTCACTGGAAAGCTCGATCCCCGGCCGCCGCGCTATGTTCGTAAAAATAAATAATTCGCCCCCATTTCTGCCATGAGTTCCGCCGACAAGAAAATTCTCCCCACGCGGGAGTTGCCCATTCCGCAATTGCCTCAATGTCGTTGCGGAAAGCAGCAGTCGGGAAATTGGACCGGCAGCTCGGAAATGCGCTGGATGATGTTGAAGCCGGAAGGCGAGCAACAGACGGAGGCTGGTCTCGTCGAATACGTGTGTCTCTCGTGCAACCGGCATTTTCGTCTGCGCGGAAATAGATTTTTGGAAGTCCTGCCGGATGGCGCCGAGCGTCCTTATATGCGCCTCGGCCAATACAACCGTTGGTTTTCCTGTCACTGACCACGCCTCCCGGTCGCGCGCTTGCAGTGCCAGGTCGGATCTGAGCAAGTGGGTCCTTTCACGATTGGCGGGGTTGTTCGGCCGGTATAATTTTCGTCCACTTGTATAATTGGCGAATCGACGCGAATTTGTGATGGTAGCTCAACAAAGGGAAAATTATGAAACCGATTGAGAAAAACGAAATCTACGCGCACCTGAATGACTTCCTGAAAAATCGGGGGATCGAACTCAAGTCCGGCAGCTACGCCAACGGAATTCAGAAAGGCTGCTCGCTACTTGCGGACGCCATCAATTTGAGTCAGCAGGGACTTAGCCGCGCCAAGGTGGAAATTGACGGCAAGCTTGACCAGATGCGTCAGGCGATTCACGAAAAGACCGCGCCGGCGGCGAAACCCAAAGCCAAAAAAAATTCGCCGACCAAACCAAAGTCCACACCGAAACCGAAAGCCAAAAAAGCCACGAAGGCAAAGATGAAGGCGGCGAAACGGTAATTCTTCACGACTTTAACCCGCCCAGCCACGCGTGACTCCCCGTCGCGCGTGAGCTGGGTTTAAACATCTGTGAACGCGTTGCGCACATTCAATGTCGAGGCGGATTTCCCTTCTCTCGACGATGCCCGCCGGCTCGTCACCAACGAAATTAAAAAGGCAAAGCGTGACGGTGTGCGAATACTGAAAGTGATTCACGGGTATGGCTCCTCCGGCAAGGGCGGCAAACTTTGTCATGGTTTGCATAAATCATTCGCCCTCCGAAAAAAAGAGGGTGCCATCAAAGACTTCATCCGGGGAGAGGATTTTTCCATCTTCAATGAAACTGTTTTAGGTATTTTACCCCTGGTTCCCGAGCTGAGAGGCGACCCCGACCTCGACGCTCTCAACGAAGGTGTCACGGTTCTCTGGTTGAAGTAATCCTACGCCTCGTCTTCTCTGATTTGGCTTTTATCGGCCCAAAATCGCGCATTGCCTCACAGCGATTGGCATCCAGCCTGCTTCTTTTGGTCCGAGTATGTATCGCAACGCTGCATTTTGCCGGGGAATTTCCAATCTCGTCGTCGTCCTTTTGTTAGGCGCTTCCACCTCATCCATGCTGGCCGCCGAGATAAACGTGACGCGCACGAATTTAGTCGACCGCTGGATTACGAACTTCATCGAGGTAAAAATGCCGGCCAATCACTTTGTTGATGAATACCGCACCAACTGGATTACACAAATGAGGACGAACATCGTTGATTTCTATGCAACAAACATCGTCACGCGTACCCTCACCAACCGTGTTCAGGTGGACGCCTTCCAGACCAACATTTTCAGCGATTACCGGACCAACGTGCAAATCATCAACTTGACCAACTGGCAGCCCGTGGTTGTGATAAAAACGAATTGGACTGTGCAGCCGGTCACGACCGTGGTGGAGGTTTCTGCTCCCACTCCCGCCGAGACGTCCGCCAGCGCGACAGCGGCCGCATCGAAGCCCGTTGTACTCGATCCGGTCATTCCGATCTCGAATACGCTCACGGTTGAAGGCCTCGTCATCGAGGCCAGCCGGGCGAGCCGTCCCACCGCCAACGGACAAATTGAAGTCACCCTGAAAGCGCGCAACGTCGGCGATGCAAGCGCCCCGGTTCAAATCCAACAATGGCGCGTCGAACGTGAGGATGGCGCGATCTTGTCGTTTGGACAGGAGCAGGAGTTCAAGCGCGATTTGCCGATCGGCCGCTATAAGCTGGAGCTGAAGGTTCAGCACGATGGAGAGACACCCCAAATAATTGCCCGGGCAATCCTTGCTGTCACGGCTCGCGAAGCCACGTTGCAACAACGCCTGACCGCCAAACGGTAAAGCAGAGTCAGCCACCAAAGACCTTCGTTTCTTCTAACATGTCACGTCCTTTTCTGGGCGGTGGCATATTCCTTATTAGCGCACAGCAGCTCATGGCTGGTGAGTGTTGACGCCTTGCAGTGCGATTAGGGCCTTCAATTTCCATTCAGCAAAATAAATTCTTTTTTGAAAGATTCAGCTTTCAGTCTCCGTATCTATCGCTAGAACGCATTAGCCCCAAGGCCAGAGGCCTTGCGGCGTGAGTTGTTGCCGCAAAAATCAGAAAGAAATTAACCGGTCATCTCATGATAAATCGTCATCTACCGAACGGGGGCATCGCGCCGTCGACGCTGGTCATCTCCCAGTTCCAAAACAGCGCTTCACTCACCGCCGACAAGTTGCGCAAAGCGGAAAAAATCAGGCGGGAAATTGACGCCCTGCGCCGTGAACTGGCAGGAGTGATGAATGGCTCGGGCAAACAGGCCGGAATCCCGCGGAAACCAAACGGGCAATACTAGTTTGCGGTGATTCCGCCCGGTTTGGCATCCGGGGCATTTCCAGCATTGGATTCAACTGGAAATTTTTGGTCGCGCCAGGCATCAAGACCGCCCAGCAATGGCCGTACCTGCTTGAAACCGCGCCGCCGCAACACCAACGCCGTGCGAGCGCTGGTTTCTTCGTTCGGACACGAGCAGTACAAAACTATATCCCGGTCGCGCGGCAACTCCTCATGCCGTTTGTCAATTTCATCCAGTCGCATGGAAAGCGATCCGGGAATCTTCGCGGGGTCACGCGTTTGTTCCACCAAAGAGCGCAGGTCAAGGACGATTAATTTGTCGCCTGCCTCCTGCTTACGACGCAACTCATCCACTGAAATGCGTGCCATGCGCAACTCCTTCAATACTCGCCGTCGCTGCCAGTATTTGAAGCCAAGATACAAAACGACCGCCCCGCCAATAAACGCAAAGGCCTTGCCGCCGATGCTGGCCAGCGCATCAGCAACCTGTTGAATCTGGTTCCGAAAAAGATAGCCAAGGGACAGACCGGTAACACTGTAAATCAAAGCCCCCGCTGCATCCACGAGCAGGAAGCGCCCGGTGGTGACTCCGGACATGCCCGCCAGCGGCGCGGCAACAGTGTTCAAGCCGGGGACAAATTTCGCAACCAACAACGCGCGCAAGCCATATTGAGTGAAAAGATTTTGCGTGCGGCGAACGCACGAATCCGGCTCCAGAGAAATTCGACAAAGCAGGTTTAGCACTTTCGCGCCTTTATGTCGCCCGAGATAAAACCAGACTGTATCCGAAATCAGGCATGCGACCACCACTGCCGCCAGACCGGCAACAAGGTTGAGCTTTCCCATGCCCGCCAGCGCTCCAGAGGCAAGCAGCCACGGCAATGCGGGAATCGGGAGGCCTAGTTGCTCCAGCAGCACCGCCGCAAAGAGAATAGGCAACCCGTGGTGGATGAGGAATTCCGTGGTCTGCTGCATGGCACGCGGTCGGAAAATTTATTTTCCCGCCCAATGTTTTTCCAAAAATAAACCCGGCGACGATCAAGCCGACCTACGACCTGATCGCCCGCCAAAGATGCTCTTCCTAACTTGAGTCGGAGATTCGTCCTACTTCGATGCTTGCGAATGGGCTTCGACGAACCACAACCATTTGTCGATGCCGCGGGAGATTTCGGTGAACAGGTCTGCCGTGTCAGCGTCACCAAGTTCATCTGCCTCGTCGATGGTCTGGCGCGCCTCGCGGCCGAAGGTGGAAAGGGCCTTGGAAACCGCCGCGACATGCGCGAGACCTTCAGCGATGTCCAACGGATATTCTTCGAGTCGCGACCGGCTGGCTGAAGTCCGCACCGTGCCTTCAGCGACACCGCCGAGTTGGACTATACGCTCAGCGATCATGTCCACATACTCCTCAACGGCTTCGTCGATTTTGTCGAAGAGCTCGTGTAACCCGATAAAGCTGGGGCCCTTGACGTTCCAATGCGCCTGCTTCATTTGCAGTTGCAAATCCACCGCATCCGCGAGGCGTTGATTCATCAATGCGTTCAATTCGACGCGGCGTTTCAGGGAGATATCATTTTCCGTTTCGTACATTTTTGACGACTCGGACTTCCTGCTGCTTTTTGTGCTCATAGTTTTGGTCTAAATTATAACGTTGGGTACGTGCAACGTTGCGCCAAATCCCTCCACTGTCAATCGCGCTTGCAGACCAGCCATCAGTCTCTTTACGGGTTCGCAACACGCAGCGCAATTTTGCCCTGCATATTTCCCTTCCCGGCTCGTACGTAAGCCTCCCGCGCCTTTGTCAGAGGAAACACATCCTCGACAAACACTCGCAGTTTACCGGCATCGATCAATTCCGCAATTTCGCGAAGTTGGGCGGCACTGGCTTCCACCAGCATAAAGGCCGCGCGACCTCTGGTGTTTTCCGGGGCAATGTTGGAGGCAATTGTGACCAGTTTGCCATTCTTCCCCAGCACGTTCCACGAACGATCCAGAGTGTCGCCGCCAACACCATCGAACACCGCATCCATATCACGCACCACATCGTCGAATCGGGTTGTGCGGTAATCGATCACCTCGTCGGCTCCAAGGTCATGCGCGAGAGTGAGATTGGCCGTGGATGCCGTTGCAATAATGTACGCCCCTCGCGAACGCGCAAGCTGCACGGCAAAGGTGCCAACCGCACCCGTTGCGCCGTGTATCAATATTCTTTGTCCTTTTTCCAGCTTCAGGCGACCAAATAATCCCTGCCACGCGGTCAGCGCGGAAATCGGCACAGTGGCGGCTTGAGCATGATCCAGCGATTGCGGCTTCGGCGCGAGTCCATGGACCGAGGCTACACAATATTCCGCCTGGGCGCCATTGATGGACCAATCGTTGATACCAAAAACCGAATCGCCCGGTTTTGCTCCGGAGGCATTGGCGCCGAGCGACTCAACGACACCCGAAAACTCGTGGCCAAGGACAATGGGATAAGGACGCGGCCCGCCTGTTGGAAGGTCGAACGTTGTGAACCAGCCAAACTCTGTCGGCATGACCGCGGTGGCGTGGACTTTAATCAGGACTTCATCCGCCTTTGGCTGCGGCTTGAGGATGTCGCCCGCCACCAACGATTCAACTCCGCCTTTCTTATCCAAATAAACCGCATTCATATCTCCGCCAAACATAATCTCCCTCCCTCGGTTTTTGAAGGAAATGTGGGAAAATATTTTCTACCGTCGGGGTAACTTTTCGGCCGCCCGCATGAACTTCAATAACCGTTGATTGATCGCTTCCGGATTCTGAATGGTAACACCGTGTGCCGCAGACTCCATCTCTTCAAAAGTTGCGCCGGGGATCGCGTCAGCCAGCATCTTGCCGAAGCGAGGTAATGCGATTGGATCGTGCTCGGCACTGATGACCATGGTCGGAATCCCTGCCAGTTCGCCCAGCCGGCCGGAGATATCGTGCCGCCCCAGCGCGGTCAGTTGCTTCATCAAGATCGGCGGCTGCTCGGCGAGGTCGCGCCCCACCAACGCGGCCACCCGTGTCGCGAGCGCATCCTGATCGCACGCCGCCAGGTCCGCTGGCGGCCATAGCATTTCCAGAAATGCGCGCCGCCGCATCCGTCGGGTACCAAGGCGAGTGCGTAGAGAAATCCATAATACCCATGGCGTCAGCCTTGCCGCGTCCTTGCCGCGTGCAAAGGTGCACAGCAAGGACAGGCTGCGCACCCGCTTGGGCGCATCGAGCGCCAGTTGTTGGGCGATGACCCCGCCCATGGAATGCCCGACAACGTGCGCCGATTTCCAGCCCGCCATATCCATCAGCGCGCGCGCATCCGCCGCCATGGTTTCGATGGTGATGGGTCCGCTGCACGGAAGGCTGCGACCAATGCTGCGATTGTCGAAGTGCAACGTTTGAAAATCTGACTTCAACGCGTCCACTTGGGGACGCCAGCATTCACCGACGACGCCCACGCCTTGAATCAACAGGACAGGTTCTCCACGTCCCGATAATTCGTAAGCCAGTTGAACGTCCGGGCGTGCCAGGCTATTCATGTATTGGCCATCGGCCCCATGAGATCGGGTGGCGGATGTGAGATTTATTTTTTATTGAGGACAACGTCCGCTTTTTGCGTCACCTCGGGAGAAACATTGGCGTCAATCACGGCTTGGGCGAGGCTCTTCGCAGCTTTTTTGTCCACCTTTCGCAACGAATCGGCGAGGGCCACCCCCGCAAGGCCGGCCTCAGGTTCGAATTTAGGATCGTTCAAATAAGATTTGATGGCTTCGGCCGCTTTGATGTCCGGCACTGAGGCAAGCGCAGAGAGCACGAGCTTTTTATCTTCATCGCGCGTGGCGACGCTCATCGCCCGCAGAGCTGCAGCCAGCCGGGCTTCGGCTGGTTCTTCATCCGATATTTTGACCAGCCGGACAACCCCCTGAATCGCGAGCACCTGATGAACGCGCTTCTCATTCGGATCGGCGGCGATCACCAGCAATGGTTCGGTGGCCACAAAATCGGGCCAGCTCGCCAGCGCGCGAATGCCCGCGTCCCGGGTTTGTTCGTTGCTGCTCGACACGGCATTGGTAATCGTTGCGAGCGCTTCGCTGCCTCCCAGTACCGTCAAAGTCTCGAAAAGCAGGCCTGCCTGTTGCGGATCCACCGCCGGCACCATGGCGACCAATTTCCTGGCAGCGGCATTTTTATCCCGCAAACGGCTGACCACGCCTTGCATGGCCGTGTCCGACCCCGGAGATTTGCCCTCCACGGCAAAACGAGCCAGCGGTTCGAGTTCGTTGTCCGTGCCGATTTGTCCCAAGGCAAAGAAAGCGGCTTCGCTGATCTTGCGATCCGGGTCGGCCGCGTATTTCAGGAGTGCGGGCAGCGCACGAGTGTCGTCCCGCGCTGCAAGTGCTCGAATCGCCACTGCACGACTTTCCGCCCCGCCTTGATCCGCCATTTTCTCAATCGCAACATCGACGCCTGGGCCGGAAATCCGGCCCAGCGCGGTCACAGCCGTTTTTTGAACTTCCGAGGAGATTACCGCGGCTCTAAACAATATCGGCACGGTAGCGACACCACCGATTCGTCCGAGCGTTTCAAAAGCGGTCATCCGCACATTGGCATCCGGATCTTCCGTGAGCGCAATCACCTGTGGTTCAGCTCGCGAATCCATCTGGCGAAGCACAAAGACCTTCGCCGTGGCGGACAACTTCGGCAGCAAAGGTGCCAGTTCGTCAGCAAGCTTGTCTTTGCCGTAAGCGATGCCAGCCGCGGTCAGAGCCGCGTATTGCAAACGCTGGTCCGCACTTTGCAAGTCTGTGGGAATATATTTCCGCGCCATTTTTGGATTGGCTTTCGCCAGACCTACCAGCGCGGCGCAATGCACGCGCATGCCTGCTCCCGAATCCTTAGCGTCGGCGCCCATCCCGGTGCCGGCGAGATAAAGTTGGGCGAAAATTCTCTCAGCACGCGCTCGTTCGCCAGCCTGCGCCAATTGCGCTCCCGCCAAAATCAACGCTTCCCGCGCCACCATGCTGCCCTTGTCACTTGCCTCCCACAACGCCTTGACCGAATCGCCATGGGCTATTTTCGCAAGCGCCCACGCCGCCGGCACGCCCATTTGCTGATCACCGAGATAGGATTTGATGAGCGTCACTGCTTTGGCGTCGCCACGCTGGCCAAGCGACTGGATCAAACCCGTCTTCCAACTGGCATCTCCGCCCTGCTCCAGAGCCGTCCGCAACACTTCGCCCGCCGCCGGCGCTGGATTTTTTTCCAGCGCGCGCCGCGCGCATTCCCGCAACTCCGCATCCCGGCCGTTCAACAGCAACGTAAGCGATGTCACCGCTTCAGGGCCGCCGATGTATTCCAGTTGGCGGACAAACCAGACACGAGCCGGTTGTGAGACGTTCGCATCGGTCGCCTTGGCCGCCAGCACCCTGGCCATCTCAGCACGCTCAGCTTTGGCTCCGGGCCGGGCCGACTTGACGGCCATTGCCTGCAATTCCATCTGTGCAGCGTAGCGATCGCTCACATTGGTCGCACCCAACTGCGGAATCAATTCATCGATTGCCGCCCCCACATCCGCGCAAAGCCCGTTGGGTGCAAAACCACCCAATAGCAAAGCCAGCAAAATACCTCTTAATTTCATGAAATCCCTGATTAAACTCCCGCCTTAAATTACGTACGGTGTTCGACGCGGACGATCCAGCCAGCGGCTGGCCTCTACATCTCCAACAATTTCCTCCTTCGCAGGATTCCATTTGATGGGACGATTCAATCGTTCCGAAATTCCGTTCAGATGGCAGACGGTGGCGGTTCGATGCCCAATTTCCGCCGTGCAGATCGGCTGCTTGCGCGATTTGATGCATTCGATCCAATTGCCTTCGTGATTGTAGGATTCGTACAGATGGATATCCGACGGCACGAGCGGTCGCTCTTTGAGTTCGACGGGTGTCGTTTCTAGCCGGTCACCGCGGCTGACGAGCACTTCACCCTTGTCACCGATGAACTGGATCATCTGGTTGTCTTTCACTGGATGGTTTTTCCAGACCTTCGTGCCGTTGGCATAAACGTGTGATTGATATTCAGCGCCGTTGTAGCCTTTGGGATAGAATTCCACCGGACCGGAATCATCCATGCCCAGCGCCCATTGAATGATGTCAAAGTGATGCGCACCCCAATCGCCATTTTTCCGGGAACCATAATCCCAGAAGCAGCGCCAGCCGCCCCCATAATTGCCTTCCACCCGTTTGCGGTTGTACGGATACCAAGGTGTCGGACCGAGCCATCGGTCATAATCGAATCCGTCGGGTATGGGCTCTGCTGCCAGTGTTTGTGGTGGGGGAAATTCGCCTAATTGCGTATAGATCGTGTGAACCTTGCCAATCCAGCCGTTGCGCACGATTTCGGCAGCCTTGCGAAATGCCCGCTCGGACCGTTGCTGGGAGCCGACCTGCAGAATTGACCCGTATTCCTTGGCGGTGTCGCTCATCATCCGACCCTCCTTGATGGTCAGCGACATGGGTTTTTGCACGTAAACATCCTTTCCACTCTTCATCGCGGCGATGGAAATCATCGCATGCCAGTGATCCGGCGTCACCACCGCAACCGCATCGATGTCGTTGCGGTCGATGATGCGCTCGTATTCGTTATAAGCATCGCAGCCTTTGTAACCGGCACGGTCGCTTTTGGCCGCGTACGACTTCTCGATGAGCTCCTTCGCGCGCTCACGTTTGGCGCGGTCCACATCGCAAACCGCCATCAATTGGATATCGTTGCGGCCCAGGAATACTTGAAAGTGCGATGACATCATCATCATGCCCATGCCAATCAACGCGACGTTGATTCGATTGCTGGGCGCATTCTCGCCCAGCACTGATGAGGGAATCACGGTGGGAAAGGCAAGTGCTGCGCTGCCGAGGACAGCAGTTTTGAGAAATTCGCGGCGAGTCCAAATAGGAGATTTCATATGAACAACTCCATCAGCATCGCAATCGCTCAGCCGGGTGTCAATCGGCGCGGTTGCACGCGTAATTTTCACGCACCGTGAGCGAAAAGCACGCGTCGTTTGGACGCATTTGCGAACATCTGCATTTAATAAATCGCAAAAACCGGCCAAATACGTCGATTTCAAGGACCTTTAAGCTGTTGGTACTGCCTATGCTAGTGAACATTCAACGCGCCTGATGTGGGTGCCAAAGCTTAAACGCGAACTGCAAGTTTTCCGGGCTATATGAAAACGCTTTTAAGAAAAATACCGACCGGCCAGTACTTCCAAGGTCCTGACCGCTGGACGAACAATCCCAGCGAAGGCTTCAACTTTAAATCCATCGACCGCGCCCTGGACTTTATCAACACATGGGGTTTGCAAGAAGTGGAACTCGCCTTTGCTTTTACTGGACCGGCATCCGTCACCCGGGTGCCTCTTAATCGTATCGCGTGCGATTACACGCAGAAAAGCTAGGCCATCGACCTCTCCGAGCCGCCCCCGCACAGTGGCGGTTCGGGCAGGTAGCCGCCTGCTTTCGAGAAAACAAGCTAGTCACCCGTAATGTCCCTTTCGAACACTCCCCTTCCCCTCCACCCTCAAACTTCAAAGATAATTCGTCGGGACAGTCTGTCAAACTCCTGGAAGGATTCCCCTATTCGTCCTGACTCAATAGTTGCGGATCGAGGAAATTAACGAGCAGCGAGTGCCGGGAGTCGATGTTCCTCTTCGTCCTTTATCTGATGCTCGGCTTCCAGCCAGTCTTCCAATTCGTGGCCGGGCTCCTGACCGCGCTTCATGTAAAGATCATACGCCCGTTGTTGAACATATTCCTGCGTGCTGTGTTCCGTTTGCCGCGCCTGATGACGATGGTTTTGCGTTTTCATAAATTTAGATATGGATAAAGGTTTACGTTTCAGTGAAGCACGCCAGCCAGTTCGGCGAAGCGTGCCTCACTGCATACGTAAAACGTCACGCCGTCGGCAAAAAATGTCAAATGGACGTACGTGACAAAATTTCGATTGTCACTGGTCGTAAGGCACCAGCATGAACGGCGTCGGCAGACAGGAGGCGCCGGGAGGAGAATAGTCCAATTCCAGCGTTCCCCCCACGCCGCCCGGCAAAGGGGGAAATCGTTGAATCAGGACCATTTGGCCACGACCTCCAAAGGAGATTTTCTCAGCTGGCACCGGCACTACACCCGCCGCGAAGGCTCCCTTGTTGATCCGCACCGCCATGGCGAGTTCACTACAACCCGTTCCCTCTCCGAGCGGATTATAGGCAAGCAATGCGAAGCCCTTTCCCGCACTCCCGTTATAGTTTAGGCGGATGTGATAAATTGCTCCGTAGTTGCCTTTGTTGGTTGCCGTCCCGTTATTTTCAATGCTGTCGGTCCCATTGATCCAGGGATCACGCTTGCCATCGGCGATAATGAGTAACATTGGACCATGGGTCAGGCTCAAGGCCGCGCCGTCCTGATTCGCAACCTCGAAATTGCAATTCGGAAATCGCCCACGGCCGGCACCCGAGGAAAACGCATCGGCTGCGCCGGTCGGCTTTAGCAAGCGGAGCCGCTCGACAACCTCGGTGCTTTTTTGACCCGGCTCCCGCTGCAACACGGATATCTTCGCGGGCTGATCGATTTCAAATTCGTAAAATCCATGTACCAGTTGCGGTGCGTTCACCACCGTTTCATCCATCGCTGGATCGATGACCATTCGCGCATTAGGCACAAGGGTTCGAACCACGTCCTGCGGGGGCGAATTGAAATAATCAATCAAGCCGTGCTTGCCAATCTCCTGGTAATTTCCACCCGGCTTTGGAAATGCATACCTTAAAAAACGAAATTGCAGTGTGTTGGTTCCGCAGTTCTGGATGACCGACGTAATGACCTTGGGCGCGGCGTTGGGCCCGGGCACGTGATAAACATACAATCGGATCACCCCCGGCTGCACGGTTTCCTGCAACGCGATGCCATCACCGGAGCGAAAATATTCCGGGCGGTCGGAGAATAATAACTGCGGGGCTGGCGTCGCCGTTATCTTGACCGGCACGACTGGCATTTGCCGCCGTTGCGACCATAGATTGGTCAACGAAAGGATCTCACCTTGTCGGGCATGCTTGAGGATCGCACTTTCTTTCGAAGCTGGCTCAATTTCCGCGCGCGCCGCGACAGTTAACACCGCCCCTATCAATAATAAACGCGAGAGCAGCCCGACCATCCCGCAACGATTATCTTTCCCGGCGTGAATCTTCATTATTCTGAAATCTCGCATCGCTTACTCGGCGGGCTTCGTCGCGTGGGTATAAAGAATGTGAGCAATATCTATTCGCCCTGACGCCGGTGCATTGGTGGCACTTTCGATCTCAAAGCCGACGAAAGCGACGTCGCGTTTGCCGCCGCCCGCCGTGTCAATTTTTCCATCGCCGCTGCGAAAAGCCGCTTCACGCGTCGAATAAGCGCTCACGCTTTTCGGATCGGCCAGATCCCACCGCAATGTCTGCCAACCTGCTTTGTTGAGCGAAAAGGCCGGGCTGCGTTCAAGTTCACTTTTTCCGTCGACGACAACGAGGTGAATGTTGGCGCCAGGCGTCGCTTCGGACAAATGGATGGGCACAATAAATTCGGTAGAGGCTTCGGTCAGAACCAACGAGGCATTTCGATCAATGGGAAACGGGGCTCTGGCATCCGCCACCGGACGATATTTGTAGAGCAGCCGGCCTGTGGGCTCAGTAAAACCAAAACGCAATGAAGCCACGCGGTCACAGCCAGGAGGCGCACCAGGCGGAGCCACGGCCGATATCATGGCACACGAGGATGCAGCATTGACAGCGTCTGGCGTCTCACGCGGGCCGACCCATAATGGATCCAGCAACAGACTCTCGAATGTCGCCGCGCGATATACCTTTTGCGATGACGGAGCAAACAGTTCCTCCCACAAGGTCCATGGCGGGCTGAAAGTTCGACGCAGCGCCGGGTTCGGTGACTTGAAAGCATCATTCGGGTCCACCGAGCCAGGATGCAAGCCTTGCGCGGGCCACATCAGACTCCAGAAACCAACGCCGCCAAGGCTGGCACCTTTCTTGACAGAGCCATCCCAGGTCAGGGCCAGACGCAACTTGCGTTCGTGCGCCGCGACGTCGTCAAAGGTGGAAAGGCGAAATTTTCCACCGCCCAAATCCTCCGCCGTCCAGATACACGAGCGTTTGGCGCCGGAATCGTGGGCGGGGAGCGGCGGTAAACGGGTTGAGATCAGGTAATTCCCATGATCCATGCCGATGGATTTCGGATTTGAGCCGGTCACGCCCCACGCGGCTTGCGAGGTGTCCCATTGCTTGCCGTAAACGGCCAGCGTGAGCACGATTTTCTCCGGCGGCATGCCCGCAGTCAGCCAGCTATCGATCCCTTTGCGAATGCCATCCACAAATCCGACGTCCCCCACCACCGAGCCTGGCGCGAAGTTATAGGCGCTATAGAGGATGTAATCAAAACAGGCTCGAAAACTCGCGATATTGTAGCGGCCGGGATAGAAAGACCCGACGTACATCGAAAATTCCCGCATGGGCTGAAGGCGGCGCAACGCCGCCGAAAGGTCGAGGACGAAGGTATTGAAACCCGCAGCCGTCGC
The DNA here is from genome assembly GCA_044223735.1 of Limisphaerales bacterium. Classification (GTDB taxonomy): domain Bacteria; phylum Verrucomicrobiota; class Verrucomicrobiia; order Limisphaerales; family UBA8199; genus JBGALR01. Next base: position 203,863 of record JBGALR010000004.1, read on the forward strand.
CGGTTTGAAATTCATGGGCTCAATATCAAGGCTGATCCCATCACAACCGGTGGCCGGGTCGGCCACCATCGCAACCACCTCGCTGATCAACCGCGCGCGACGTTGCGCTACGGGAAACACCGCATCCGCCACATCCGCCTTGAAACCATAATTGGAAAGCACGGCGATGACCCGCACCCCGCTGTTCTTCGCCGCGCCACCGGCCTTCAGCTCAGGTGATCGCGTGCGGAATTTTTGCAGCGATTCCGCGCTTAGGCTGCCATCGGAGCGAAAACTGACAAACGTGTACCCCACATGCGTGAGCGCATGCCAGCGGTATTCGGAAAGCGGACCATCGGGTCCCACTGCCTGCATGTAGCCGAACACAATATGGGTCCGATCCGGCCGTCCCGGCACCGCCGCCACAACATGGGTCGCCAGCAGTCCAATCAGCGCCAGGATTCGAAACCAACAGTGCGGCATGGTCCGCATCAAACAGCAGAATAGGTCGTCAAGCAAGCTGGAGAATCGCGCAGAAAACCAACGGGGCACGAGACCAGAGTTCTCACACTTGTCTTTGCCTAAATTCGTCCATATTTTTGCTCCATGCTGAAACGCATTACCCCCAGCCGCATCATCACGTTTCTCTGCTCGGTTAATCTGGTCGTCAGTCTGCCACTCGCGAACGCGATCGGCGCTGAGGCCAAGGCCGCTACCAGGCAACCAAATATCCTCGTTATATTCAGCGACGAACATAACGCCAGCGTGCTCGGTTGTTATGGCAACAAAATCGTGCAAACGCCAAACCTCGACCGTCTTGCGGCGCGGGGCGTGGTGTTTGAAAACGCCTACTGCAACTCGCCCCTGTGTGTTCCCTCACGACAATCCTTCACCGGCGGGAAATATGCCTCGCGTATCGGCGCGTGGAACAACAACACCCGCATGCCTAACGACGCTCCGGCACTCCCACGCATCATGAACGCGGCCGGCTATCAATCCTACCTTTGCGGCAAAATGCATTACGACGCCACCTGTCGCTACGGCTTCATTGAACTCGGCGGCAACATGAACAACAACACCATGACCGGCACCGCCAAACGCCGCGAACCGGACAATCTTAAAGTCCGCCCCGGATTGTCCGAGCGTTTCGACGACTTTTATGTGGGAGACACTTCCCGTTACATGACCCACGACCAGGCAGTAACGGCGGGCGTGACAAAGTTTCTCAAGGAGCGCAAGGCGGGGGATAAGCCGTTTTTCCTCGTCGCTGGATTTCTCACACCGCATTTCCCGTTGATCGTTCCGCAGAAATATTGGGAGAAGTACAAGGACAAGGTGCCGATGCCGGTGATCCCGGCGGGCTTCATCGAAACCCTGCCGCTCAACTACCAGCATCTGCGCATCGGCTTTCACATGGAAAACGTGCCGCCGGAAATCGTGAAGAAAGGCCGCGAGCTTTATTATGGCCTGACCGAATGGATGGATGGCGAAGTCGGAAATGTCCTGTCCGCGCTCGGCTCCAGCATTGACGCCAGCAACACCGTCGTGATTTACAGCACCGATCACGGCGAAAATATGGGTGAGCACGGTCTGTGGTGGAAGAATGCGATGTATGAGGAATCCGCGCGCGTGCCGCTCATCGTTTCCTATCCGCCGATGTGGCCCGGCGGACAACGCCGCACCCAGGCTTGCTCGCTGGTGGATTTGGTTAAAACGATCGCGCAACTTGGCAAGGCCGAAGTTCCCTCGGATTGGAACGGTGATTCGCTGGTTCCGTGGTTGAATGATCCGAATTACAAATGGAAGGACCTCTCGGTAACGGAGTATTACGCACACGCAGTCACGTCGGGCTACGCCATGATTCGCTCCGGACAATACAAATATGTTTATCATACCGCACCGGACGCGAAACATCCCGCGCAACGCGAGCTGTACGATCTGAAGGCGGACCCGGATGAATTTCATAACCTCGCCACCCAGCCAGAGCAAAAAGCTCTGATCGAGAAATTACACGCCGCCTTGGTCAAGGAAGTGGGAGAAGATCCGGAAGTCACCGAAAAGCGCTGCCGTGAGGACATCGCAAAAGGTTACGGGATTAAAACCAAGGGCAAGAAAAAGAAAGGCGACGACGAATAACGCCAGGCGCGCCGGTCACTCAGCGTCCCGCGCGGGCGGATATTTGGCGAGGTACGCCTTCCAAAGATCCAACTCGACATACAGTTCCAAAAAAACATCCGGTCGCAGGGCGAAGATGCCGATCATCACGTGCGTTTTCTTTTCGTCCAAGGCCGCATTAAATTTGGTCGAAACAATCATCACCGGCGCGTAGGGGTCGGCGGGTAAAGTTTCCCACCAGCCGACCTGTGTGAGGTTCCGCAAATACCAAGGCAGCGGCCAGTAATCGCCATCAGGCGACATCACTTTGACGAGCATCGCTTCCTGTTGTGGTGACACAGTAGCGAGTTGTTCGACCTTGCTCACCAGTTCCATCAAGTTGCGCGAGGTCTGCGAGTAGGTGTAAGGATTTCCGGACTCGGCGGTGTAACGGGTGCTTTGCTGCCAGGCCTGCCAACCCAGGTGCGTGGCGCCTAAACCGATTCCGAGAGTGAGGCCATACCTGAGCCAGCGACTTCTTGCCCGCGATAGCAATGTCACCGTCCCGACACCCGCCAGCAATATTGCGCCATGCCAGAAGTTCAGCAGGCACCACGTTGTTTTGTAGGAGATGATGCAATAGGCAAACGCTATGGCGGCCGTGGCGAACGCGACGAATCGGACAAAACCCGCATGTGCATCCGCCAGTCCTTTCCGCGCGAAGCCCGCATACGCGCCCACAAGCGCCAGTACCGCAATCAACGCCTCGCTCCAAATCGGACCGCGTGCCGTGTGAAAAAACAGCAACCGGTGAAAGTAAAACGGCCAGGGATGAATGTGCGGCGACGCCCCTTCGGCGCGCTTGAGCCACGGCAAGTAAGTCTTCACCGAATCAACAATGCCGGCTGCGTTGGTGAGAAATGAGGAGAAGAGCACCATGGCCACCGCGAGCCACACAACCACACCAGCCGCGATATGCCAGCGATTGTAGCGGTGCGGCGTCAGCGGCGGATGCGCAGCGTCCACCCAGCGATTCCAAATCCAGCACGCCACCGAGGCCATGGCTGCCGCGATCAGGGTGATCAGAAAAGTTTCCTTGGTCGCGTGCATCAAGCCGATGCCGGCGCCGCACAACATCGCCCAGCCAATTCTCCGGCTGCGCCAGTATCGCCAGCCTCCCGCGAGCGCCATGAACGCAAAGAACACCAGCAACATCTCGTGGATGTAATAGCGGCTGTAGAACACCATCGCCGGGGAAACCGCCGTGAACAACGCCGCCCATACCGTCCCTTTTTTTCCGAGTCCATCCGCCACCAGCGGCAGCAGCAGAATCATCCCGAGACCGAAGCAAACGGTGATCAACCGCAGTTTTGTATCCGAGAGGTGAACCAAATCGGGTGTGCTGTTGAGCCGTGCAACTCCGAGCGTGGCGTAGTAAAGGGAGGGACCGTGATGCTCGTTGGGATCGTATTTGTAACTACCTTGCGTCCAGAGATGCCCAAACTTGATGGCGTTGACCGCCTCGTCGTTATGCAGCGGACGTTCTTCGAGATACGGGCACCGCAGCAATAGCGCAATCGCGGCGGCCACCAGAACACCAAGCAGGACCGGGCGATTCATGCCCGGTCCCGCGAATGAAATAATCGGAAATCAGCGTGGCTTTCGGATCGGCAAATCAAGCACCGCCATCCGAATGCGAACGCCCCGTTCATTTGGCAGGACGGCCGAAAACTTCCACCTCGGTGTATTCGTTAAGAGCGCTCTCCGTGCTGCCCTTACAATACACTCGCAGATAGCGCGCCTTGACGCCCTTGGCGTTGATCAGCTTGCCTTCGTAGGTTTCAAAATATTCGCGGTCCGTGCCCACGCCGAGGCCCGAGGAATTGTCGGAATCGTTGTTGAAAATCGTGCGAACGTTTTCGATGAAATCCGCATCATCCGCGACCTGAACAATGACGTCGTGATAGACTTTGCCCGAGTTGTGCGCATGCCAGATGACGACGGCAAATATGTCCTGTGGAGCGCCGAAATCCATCTGGATCCACTGCGTGCCCTTGTGCAAAAAGATAATGCTCTGGTCCGAGGCTTCCTTGTCGCCGTCCACCACTTTCGCGAGGTTTTCGCCGGAGACATTTTTATCGCTGGAAGTCACCTTGCTGGCCGGCGCGAGATTCTTCAATCCCGGCGGCACCATCATCGCGGGGCGCGGCTTGTCGGAAATGGGTTCCACGTTCGGTCCCGCCTGCACATCCTTGGGCGTGCCTTTGAATGCCGGAGCCGGCAGTTTGATCGCCAGCGGTTCCGTGCCAGCGGCAGCCGCGTTGGTGGCGTCGGCGGCGACAGCCGTTTGGGCAAACAGCCCGGCGGTGAGGATGGCTGCGGCGGTGATCGCCAGCGGAGAGCAAATCGTTTTCATTTTATTCATCGTTCGTTCAATAAACCTATTCAAAGCGCCCTGCGGCGACAAGTCTGATTGCCGGGAGAAAGACGCTCCCGGCGGCCCGGTTATTCGAGGGTTACGTAAATTGCAGCTTGGTCGTCGGCGCCTCCGCATCCCAGCCGCGCGACGGTTTGCTGTTGATGCTCGACACATCCTTGATCGAGATCTGGCGTCCCCGCGTCTTCGGCCCTTTGACTTCCACCTCGGCCGGATTGCAGGTCTGCTGGTTGATCTTCTGGTACGGCGCCGGCTTGTATTTGATGAAAATCTCCGCGGGAGTGTCCGGCTCGAAAAACAGGATCTTCGATTTCGGCGGGATGCAATGATAGACCTTCTTCATGATGGTCCCGCCAAATTTGAATCGCTTCAGATACGTCGCCTCCCGGTTGGTGTAGGCGCACGTGAACACGCGCTCGCGCTCCGGCAGCCCGCAATAAAACAAATCCGGCCCGACGAAAAATTTCTCCGGCAGCTCGGTGACCTGGTAATGCCCATCCTTGAACACCAGAATGAGCTTGTCGAACTTCGTGCAGTCCACCCGAAATTCCTCCCCGGAAACCTTGTAGCCGACGTAACCAGTCTCGCGATCGTACGCCACCTTGAAGGACTTGAACGCGACTTCTTTTGCGTCCACTTCGTCGTAACGGCTGGACTTGGTCAGGCGTGGATAGAGCGGGCCATATTTCTCCAGCAACGCTTCGAGATGACCAATCACATATTTCGTAAGATTCTTGAGGTGCTTGCGCGTCTCCGCCAAATCCTCTTTAACCTTTTCCATCTCCTCGCGATGCTTGTTGATGTCGAAGAGCGAAATCCGGCGAATGCGAACCGTCAACAATCGCTCGATATCCGCGTCCACCAATTCGCGAACCAGTTGCTTGTGGAACGGCTTGAAACCGTCGTAAATCGCCGCGAAAACCGCCTCGTTCGTTTTGCTTTGTTCGATGCGTTTGTAGATGCGCTCCTCGATGAAGATGCGCTCCAGCGTGCGATAGTGCAGTTCGTCCTGCAGTTTGCCTTCGCGCAATTCCAGCTCGCGTTTCAGCGTGTCGATGAGCTGCCGGGTGTTCTCCTCCAGCACTTCCGTCACGGTCATTTCCACCGGACGATTGTTGCGGATCACCACGATGCGGCTTGAAATGGTGACCTCGCAATCGGTAAACGCGTATAACGCATCGACCAACTGCTCCGCGCTGACACCCACGGGCGCCTTGACCTCGATCTCCACTTCCTCGGAGGTGAAATCGTTGATGCTCTTGACCTTGATCTTGCCCTTGCGTGAGGCGTCCTCGATGGAACTGATCAGGGAATCGGTCGTCGTGGTCGGCGGGATTTCCTTGATGACGACGGTGTTGTCGTCCTTCGTTTTGATCTTCGCACGGACTTTGATTTCGCCGGCACCGTCCTTGTAACCGCGCGCGTCCATCAGGCCGCCCGTGATGAAATCCGGCAGGCATTTGAACGGCTGCTTTTTCAGGATCGCGATCTGCGCTTCGAGCAATTCGGGAAAATTATGCGGCAGAATGCGCGACGACATTCCGACCGCGATGCCTTCCGTGCCGAGCATCAGCAGCAACGGCAGCTTGCAGGGCAAGGTCACCGGCTCCTTGTTACGGCCATCGTAACTCGGAACGAACTCGGTGATCTCGTCGTTGAAAACCTCCGTGCGCGCCAGTTCCGTCAGGCGCGCCTCGATATAGCGAGGCGCCGCAGCGGGGTCGCCGGTGAAAATATTGCCGTAATTTCCCTGGCCCTCGATCAGATACCGTTTGTTGGCCAGCACGACGAGCGCGTCATCGATGGACGCGTTGCCGTGCGGGTGGTACTTCATCGTTTCGCCGGTGATGTTGGCGACCTTCATGAAGCGGCCGTCATCCATCGTGTGCAGCGCCCAGAGAATGCGCCGCTGCACCGGCTTCAAACCGTCCGCCAGATTGGGAATTGCGCGGTCCCGAATGACGTAGGAGGCATAGTCGAGAAAACCGCGATCGACGCGGCGATGCAGCGGAAGATCAATTTTGCCGGGCACGAACGGCCGCGTCGCCACGGGTGCGGGGTCTTCGACTTGCACATGGTTCGCGCCATTGCTGTTTCCGTTGGACGATTTGTCCTTGCCGGTTGTCTCCGCCATTTCGGGCTGCCCGACGGCCGGCAACTCCGGCTGATCCGATACTTTTTTGCGTTTGGCTGACATTGCGATGCTCTAGTCTTCGACGGGGACAACGAGGTTGCCCATAATGTAATCTTTCCTCTCGGGCGTGTTCTTGCCCATGTAAAACGTCAGGATGCCGGCGGCATCGGTCTTCGGCGCGTATTCCACCTGGCTCAGGCGCATTTCCTTGCCGATGAATTGCTTGAACTCGCTCGGATTAATTTCTCCCAGGCCCTTGAAGCGGGTGATCTCCGAACTCTTGCCGATTTTTTGCGCCGCCGCGTCGCGTTCGGCTTCCGAGTAGCAATAAATCGTTTGCTCCTTGTTGCGCACGCGGAACAGCGGCGTCTCCAGCACATACAGATGGCCGTCGTGAACGAGCTGTTCGAAGAAACGATAAAAATACGTAATGAGCAGATTGCGAATGTGCAACCCATCCACGTCGGCATCGGTCGCGAGGATCACCTTCTCGTACCGCAGATTTTCGAGGTTGTCCTCGATATCGAGCGTGCGCATCAGATTGTACATCTCGTCGTTCTTATAGACGATGTCGCGCTTGAGATCCCACACGTTCAGCGGCTTGCCTTTCAACACGAAAATGGCCTGCAAATCCACATCGCGGCAGCTCACGATCGAGCCGGCCGCGGACTGGCCTTCGGTGAGAAACACCATCGAGCCCTTGCCTTTGCCCTTGGCCTTGTTGAAATGCTGCTTGCAATCCTTGAGCTGCGGAATGCGGATCGTGATCGCCTTCGACCGCTCGCGCGCCAGCTTCTTAACCTCCTGCAATTCCTTGCGGAGCTGGCGCGTGTCCTCGACCTTCGCGATGATTTTCTCGGCAATCTCCTTGTTGCGATTGAAAAATTGCAGCAACTCCTCGCGCACCCGATTGACGAGGTCCGTCCGAATTTCCGTGTTGCCGAGTTTGTTCTTGGTTTGCGATTCGAACACCGGATCTTTCAAACGGATCGACACCGCGCCAACCATGCTCTCGCGGACGTCGTCGCCCTCGAATTTTTCCTGGCCGTATTCGTTCACCGCCTTCAGCAGACCTTCGCGAAACGCGCTCAAATGCGTGCCGCCGTCGGACGTGTACTGACCGTTGACGAAGGAGTAAAACGACTCGCCGTAACGGCTGTTGCTGTGCGTGAAGCAAAACTCCAGCGTCTTGTCCGTGTAGTGAAGCGGCGGATAAATCGGCTCGCTGCCGTCGGCTTGCAAGTCCTCCATCACCAGGTCGTGAAGACCGTTGCGCGATTGAAACACCTTGCCGTTGTAAACGAGCTTCAGCCCGCTGTTGAGATAGCTGTAATGGCGCAACCGGCGTTCGACATGGTCTTCGCGAAACTCGAACGTCTTGAAAATCTCCGGGTCCGGCACGAACTGAATGAACGTCCCATCCGCCTCGCCGTTGGACTTCCCTTTGTTTTCCTTTTTGAGCCGGCCCTGCTTGAACGAAGCCTCCGCGAATTGTCCCTCGCGGTTGCTGCGCACCATAAACTCCTTCGAAAGCGCATTCACCGCCTTCGTGCCGACACCGTTCAGGCCCACGCTGAATTGGAACACGTCGTCGTTATACTTGGCGCCCGTGTTGATCTTGGACACGCAGTCCACAACCTTGCCCAGCGGAATGCCGCGCCCGAAATCGCGCACGGTGACTTCCTTGTCCTTGATGCTGATTTGCACCTCTTTGCCGTGCCCCATGATAAACTCGTCGATGGTATTGTCGATTACCTCCTTGAGCAGGATGTAACAGCCGTCATCGTAGTGGGAGCCGTCGCCAATGCGACCGATATACATGCCGGTGCGCAACCGAATATGCTCCAGGGAGGAGAGCGTCTTGATCTTGCTCTCGTCGTAAGCGTGTTTTTTATTTTCAGCCATAGTCAATTCACCGGCTTGAATATTTAGATAACCCCGGCGCTTGCCAATAATAAATGCAAGCCTGCGCCGGAACGCACCCAGGTCGCCACTGATTTCTGCCGAACGGCGCCGCCGCCAAAAAAATCAGGTGCGAATTGGTGCTATTAGGTGCGAATCGCTGCGAACGACCTATTTTAAATTCACTCCTCATTCGCCATTAAAAAAAGCTCCTTTCTTCATTCAAAAATTGGGTTCGTTTTCCATCCCGAACCGTTCCTAAAAAGTCATAAATAACTATCAAATAGTAACTTAGGAAATAACCAAATTGGGTTCGTTTGGTAAAATTTACATTTCCAACCGCTGCCAACCCCGACCAAAACCGCGCGCCACCCGGCCACAAAAGTCAAGACTAGGCCAGCCTTCATTTTCGTCTCCTTCATCATGGTCATCATCAGAACTTTAGTCCTCGCTCTTGCCCTCATCCCTCTTTCTCCGAAATCGTCACTGCCTTACTCCGCTATTTTCAAAGATCGCATTTCCAACGTCGTGATCCTAAACCAGGGGGTTGGACAAATGCTGTCCAATGGTCCGACAGCAAATTCAGGGATTACTTACGCGGCTACCTTGAAAGGACCACCTCAAATTTCGGCCACCAAAAACAGCCCCTTTTCTTCGAGATTGATTATAGCTATTCTATACTTATGTCGGAAGGAAAATCCCTCAAATACTGCGAAGAGCGCCAGGCAATTCGCCAAAACTTAACCTCCCTGCATCATGGCTGAGCAAAGTACAAAACGGACAAAAACGACCGACCAGGAACATCGTAGTCCCTCCCCGTCCCTGAGGTCCCTTCCGTCCGAAGGTTTCATTCCACCCCACGGCGGTTACCAGGAACTGCTCTCCTACCAAAAATCCCTGGTGGTTTACCAGGCCACGCTCCATTTCTGCGACCGCTTCATCGACAAAAAGTCCCGCACCCATGACCAGATGGTGCAGGCCGCGCGTTCCGGCAAACAAAATATCCTCGAAGGCAGCCAGACCAGCGGCACGTCCAAGGAATTTGAGATCAAGCTCACCAACGTGGCCCGCGCCAGCCAGGAGGAACTACTGGAAGACTACCGCGACTTCATGCGCGCCCGCAAAATCGAGGAATGGGCCCCCGACCACCGCTATGCCCAACGCCTGCGCCGGCTCAACCGTACGCCCGGCGCGAACTACGAGACCTTCAAGAAAGGCATCGAGCACCCCGACCCCGCCATCTGCGCCAACGTGATTGTGGGTTTGATCAAGGTGACCAACTACCTGCTCGACCAGCAGCTCCGCCGCCTGGAACAGGATTTCCTGAAAGCAGGTGGCCTGCGCGAGCGCATGACCCGCGCCCGCCTGGCCACCCGCGCCAAACAGAATCCCTGAAAATAATTCCCAAAAAAACCTCCCGTCCCTGCTGTCCCTTTCGTCCCTGCCCCAAGGCGCCAGCCTCGAAAAGCCAAGGAAATTCCTAGCCCCCACGCGCTTGCAACCAGGCTTGGCAAAAACGAGCTTGCTTCAGTTGGGCGGCCGGCTCACTTGTCCCTGGGTTCCCCACCCTTACCTCCCGGAGTCGGCCGCCCAACGATTTTTTTCGGGCGACCCGTGTCCAGTAGGCTGACCGCTGACTATTGGCCGACGGCTTTATAAAAATTCCGAGGTCGGGTCAAAGCGCCCGGATCGGTGAACTGCACCTGGCTACTGACGTTCGTGGCCATCCCGACACTTTCCCAGGACGCCAGGTTCGTCGAGGCAAACACCTGATATACCATTTGCGTCCCGCTGATGATGGTGAAGCGATAGCCCTCTGGTTTCAGACCGTCGCCGGCCGCGCCATTCACCACCAAACCCGGCCAGTTGGTGAAGACGGCAGTGATGATTTTATTCTGCGTCATCGCCACCGAGAGGGGATTTTGGGAACCCGTCGCGTCGCCAGTCCAGCCCACGAAGCCTTTGCCGGACGCGGCGGTGGTACTTTCTCTTGTCCAATCTGAACTCCGGCTGATCCCACTGGAGCCCAGCCGACTTTTGTTTGCTCCCCCGGAAATTCAAACTAACCCTACAGGCCGGATTCAGCCTCGTCAATGCCCACCCGGTGAATTGCTCGCCGGTTCAAAGGTTGCCGGCCAAATATCCTTGTTGTCGCCACGATCGCCGCGTACGGTGACGCCAAGCCGTTCCCAATAAAATCGGGTCAAGCGATGAAAAGAATCACACGCCGTGGTTGTTTGAGACAAATCGCCGCCTGCGCCGCAGTCGGGGCTTTCCCGGCCATCTTTCTTCCCAGAGCAATTCGAGGAGCCGAAGCGGAGTCGGAGCCCAAGCCCACCGAAAGCGAAGAGGCCGCGATCGCTAAAATCGCCCGCGAGGTCATGGAGCAACATCACGCGCCGGGTCTCTCCGTGGCTTTTGCGCGGCACGGACAATTTGTTTATCAACGCGGGTTCGGCCTCGCGGACAAGGCCTCCGATGAGCGCGTCACAACTTCCAATCTTTTCCGCATCGCCAGCGTCAGCAAGCCGATTACTTCCGTCACCATTTTTTCGCTCATCCAGGAGGGCCGTCTTCGCTTGAACGATTTTATCTTCGGCGCGGACGGGGTGCTGAAGTTTGATTACGGGCGGGAATATCCCGAACGCGTCACCCAAATCCGGCTGCATCATTTGCTCACGCACACGTGCGGCGGCTGGTCCAATACCAGCAATGATCCGATGTTCTACGAGCCTTCGTGGGACCATCAACGACTGATCACGTACACGGTGCATAACCGGCCGCTGGAGTATGAGCCGGGCACGCATTACGCCTATTCCAACTTCGGCTACTGCATCCTGGGACGCGTCATCGAAAAGCTCACCGGACAAGGCTACGCGCCTTACGTGCAACGGAACATCCTCGAAAAATGCAACGTACGCGGCATGCGCATCGGTGGAAACACGCTCGCGCAACGCGCGCCCGGCGAGGTGGTTTATTACGGCCAGAAAACCGGCGGCACGGATCCTTACGATATGAATGTCCGGCGCATGGACTCCCACGGCGGCTGGATCGCCACTCCCGGCGACTTCGTGAAGTTTGGGATGCACGTGGACGACTTCTCCACCACGCCACAAATTCTTGAAGCGGGAACCATCAAGTCCATGACCACCGGTACCACCGCCAACGCGAACTACGCCTGCGGCTGGTGCGTCAACCGCATTCCGAATTGGTGGCACGACGGCGCGTTGCCGGGCACGGAGAGCATTTACGTTCGCACCGCCAGCGGCCTGTGCTGGGCCGCCTTCACCAACACGCGCGTGAACGGGCTGAATCTCGACGCCATGATGTGGCGAATGGCCAAAGCCGTCCCCGCCTGGCACGCCTGAGCGGGATTACCTCCCTTCGCCGGGCGCCAGCTTCCGCAATCGCTCCACGATTTCGGGATGGGCCACCGCGCGATTCGTTTGTTCGCCCGGATCTTCTTCGACGTTCGTCAGAAACCACTCTTTGTCGGCGCTGGCGAGCTTATGGACCTCCGCCTGATCGTTCGGGTTATGAAGCAGTTTCCACGGTCCTTGCCGCACCGCCCACTGATTGCCCAGACGCCATTGCAATATCTCGTGCGGACTTTGCGCCGCCGCCGAGTTGAGGATCGGGACGAGACTGCGGCCGTTTAATTCCACCGGCGGCAACTTTACCCCGCACAACTCTGCGAGCGTCGGCATCCAGTCGCACCCGTGCGCCACCTGGTTTCGCACCTCCCCTTCGGGCAGGTGACCGGGCCACGAGACGATGGCGGGCAACCGGATGCCGCCTTCGAACACGCTGAACTTCGCTCCCCGATACGGCCCGCTGCTGCCGCCACCGTGGTGCGCGCGTTCCTCGACGGAATGTCCGTTGTCGGATTGATAAATGATGATGGTCCGGTCGCGCAGCCCGTTTTTCTCCAGATAGCCGCTCAATTGTTGCACTCGATCATCCAGCGTGGAAACAAACGCCGCGTAAAGATTTCGCGGATAGGGCAGGCCCTCGTAGCGTTCCAGCCATTTCGCCTCACCCTGATACGGGTAGTGCGGCATGTTGATCGCGAAGTACAGGAAGAAGGGCTGGTTTGTGTGCTGGCCGATAAATCGTTCCGCTTTCTCGATCATCAGGTCAGGGAAATATCGTCCCGGCATCCGCACCCGTTGATTGTTCTCCCACAAATCGTGACGATTGGCGCCATCCCAGTAAAAGAAATGGGTGTAGTTATCGATGCACCCACCCATGAAACCGAATGAGTAATCAAAACCGTGGTCGAGCGGCTTGTGCCCGGCACCCGAGCCCAGATGCCACTTGCCGATGTGCGCGGTCGCATAGCCGGCGTCGCGAAACATTTTTGCCAGGGTGACTTCGCTTGCGGGCAATCCGCTTCCCGTAAGCGTCTCCAATTGATCGTCCGCCTCGGACGGCGGTGCGGGCCCATTGGCGGGCATCCCCGCAAGCCAGGGATAACGCCCCGTCAAAAGTCCTGCGCGCGACGCCGAACAAACCGGCGCTGCGGAATAAAATTGGGTGAACCGCACACCGTGCGCCGCCAGGGAATCCACTCCCGGCGTGATCAAATCTTTCGCGCCGTAGCAAGCGGCGTCCACGCTCCCCTGATCGTCCGCCATGATGACGATCACGTTCGGCTTCGCGAATTCGGCGGCGTGCGTTTCGCCGGTGACACCGGCCAGCAATGCCAGCGAAGCCATTCCCAACAAAAGAACACGTCCCCATCCGCCGAAGAAAGTTGTGGTCGTCATAATCCGCGCGCGCTCGAAACCGAACGCACCTTGGCAAAGCCCCTCCGGTCGCGCAATCCGTTTATGGGAAGCAGAACTGTGGATCCGGTAAGCGGGCCCGCCTCGGAATTGCAAGATACAGGGCTGCCCCTTGCTTCGCCTCGATTCTACGGTTAGCCTGCATCGCTCATGCGGCTCCTGGACCGCTATCTATTGCGCGAATTGCTCATCCCGCTTGGCTTCTGCCTGTGCGGTTTCCTCATCTTTTGGGACGCCGGCGATCTCGTGGCGCAACTCAGCAACTACCAGGCAAAGCATCTGCTCGCCGGCGACATCGCGGAATTCTACGCCGTGAAGCTGCCGGAATTTCTCGTGCTCGTCATGCCCATCGCGCTGTTGCTGGCGCTGCTCTTTGCGCTCTCGCATCACGCCCGCCACAACGAACTGATCGCCATGCGGGCGGCCGGCATGAGCCTCTGGCGTGTGTCCGCGCCTTATTTTGCGGTGGGGCTATTGTTCAGCCTGATTTCCCTCGCCTTGAACGAAACCTTCGTGCCCGCCGCCTCGGATCGGGCCGACGAAATCCTCGCCCGCCGCTCCGGCGTTGCGGGTCTCACCGTGGACAAGGATGTTCAAACCAACGCGCAATTTAAAAACGGGCGCGACCGCCGCTTCTGGCAGATCAACAGTTACAATTTCAAGGACCACACCATGACCGGCCCCAAGGTCACGACCATCCTGCCGGACGGCGCCAGCTGGTGGCTCATCGCGGAGCGCGCGGAATACCGCGGCGACGCCTGGACATTTTTCGAAGCCGAGCGATACGACGTCCCGCCGGAAAACACCACCGAACCCAGGCTTACACTGAAGACCAATACGTTGGTGGTCGCGGAGTTTTCAGAAACGCCGGATCGCATCAACCGCGAACTCCGGATCAACCGCCGCCTGAGCACTCGCAGCGGCATGCGGGCCACCGAACTCTCCATCCTCGAAATTCTGGATTACCTGCGACTCCATCGCGAAGACCTGCCCCCACGCGATTCCGCCTGGCTTCGGACCCAACTCCAGGGACGCCTCGCCGCTCCGTGGACGTGTCTGGTGGTCGTGCTCATCTCCATCCCCTACGGCGCGAGGTCGGGCCGCCGGAACGCGTTCGCCGGCGTCGCTAGCGGCATCGTCATCTGCTTCGCCTATTTCGTTCTGCTCCGCGTCGGCCTGGCGCTCGGCACCGGCGGCCTCGTTCCCGCCTGGATCGGCGCGTGGCTGCCCAATATCGTGTTCACCGTGACGGGTTTGTGGATGACCTTGCGGGCGGGATAAAGCCAGCATGTGCTTTCAGTTTGTGCAGCCACTCGCGAATTGAACTTTTCAGGCGCAGCACTGTCTATTTGCCGGAAATGTTCATTGACCGATTAAGCCAAGGCGCAGCATTCTTTCTCGCCCTCTTCTTTCTGGCGGTCGGCCCTGGTTGCGCATCTGCAAACAGACCGGCCTCACCACGCCTGATATCTCTTCCGAAGATTCCGGTTGAAGGCGTGGATTACTCCCATGGAATTTCCATGGGGCAAGCGAATACGGTCGCGTGGGCTTATTTTCACCGTCATTTTGGCCTGTGCGGAGTGCCGGAAGGAATATTAAGCGACGGAAACTACTGGATGTATGAATTGTACGTAGGCTTTGGCGGAACCTATCGCGGACGCCTTTGGATTGCGAAGGACGGAAGCGAGGTGCTGTTCCAGCGGTGCCCAAAGAATAGAGTTGAATTTGACCCGCCGGACGATTGGGACGGTGGCGATAAGCCTTCAGCATCATCAATCAGGCCTGACCATGTTTCGCCAAATTAAAACCGCATTGGGCGCCATCGGATTGATTTTCCCTATCACGTTCGTCCTCGTGCTCGCCGCTCTTTGGGCCATCAGTTACGACGCAACACACTCACTTCGCTACAGTCGCGAAGCCGGCGAAGTTCAACTGCTCGTGGATCGGGGACTCCTCCAAATCGATTTCGTTCAAGGCGACACCACCGATCGCGGCTTCGAGTGGGAGGCGCATCGCCGGTCAGCATCCTGGGGCAGGACCTCGTTGAAAACTTTCAAACCCGACGCCGGACCGGGTCGTCTACTAGCGGATCTTGGGTTCGGCGGTTGGGCCTACGGTATTTTCGGGCGGGGCCTCGAGGGCCGCGTCCTTTTCGTTCCCTTTTGGTTCGTGATTCTATTTCCCGGAATCGTCTTCGTCTGGCAGGTGCGCACCGGCGCATTCACGAAGGAACGCAACGCGGTCAACGCCGATCACCCGGAGGAAACCTACCTGCGCAAGTTGATCGGTCAGGCCAGTTCAATCCAACCTCCGTCCGTCTGCCCGCCGGAAATTGCCTGAGTCCGTTTCGGCCCAGGCGCACTTGTCCCACGCATCGTCAAGCGCCCAACCTCACGCGCTGGGCGACCGCCGAAAAACAAACCTCCCAATTATAGCCCGAGCTTTTTTCCCAATTGATTCAGGCGGGCTTTTCGTTTGGCGCACGGGCTGTCCGGGCGCAATTTGTTTTCTGAATCGAGACAAGCGGTGAGACCGGTGCGTCGAAGCGCGATGGCGACGGGTTTGACCAGGCGTTCGACATGGTCGCCGAGGCCGGGACGGATTTGTGGCCGGGATCGGCCAAGCCCGATCGAGGGCATCGGTAATTCGTTGGGCCGGCGGGCTTCTCCGGCGCGGATGATCTTCCTTAGCATATCACTCCGTCCAAAATGTATTCGGCGGCGAACCGGCCACCGGCGCAGACGCATCCTTGCTGGGTCACGTAGAAATTCCACGGACACCACTGGGGCATCGTGGGATTGGGTTGGTTCAAGCGGTCAAGCTGTGAGCCGACGGGGCCGGGCGGGAGGAGAACCGGCTTCTGACCTTCGCCCGCTTCAAGTTCGTCCAGGGTGGCGTAGCCGATGTGAATGCCATTCGGCAAGGTCGGCGCGCTATCGCCCTGCCAGGGAACCGGCATTGCCGCGCGAGCTTCCACGATTGGGCGGTGAGCGTAAATCAAATCTCCGTCGCCATCCTCGCCAATCCCAAGGCAGGTGTCATGAGCGCAACCGCCATCGTCCTCCTTCCAGCCGCATTTGCTGGTGTCGCCAAATAAATCATCGTCAGGATCGGAGCATGGTTTGATGGGGGCGACCCAATAAATATCGTCCATGACTTGCTGGACAATGGCCTGCCATTGGGAGCCGTAACGCCCGTCGAGCGTCAGGGAATCGAAGCCGTAAACGGTTCCATTGGGAAAATCGTCCACGGAAGCGTCGTCCAATTCGCCATGGTTCGGTGTGATCGCCATCACCTGCGGCCAGCACGGCGTGAACGGCACGCAGTCCGTGGTGGCGAAGAATTCGTTTACCGCCTGAGGCATGAAATTCGCGGCCTGATTGGCCCGGAGAGCGGGATCGATGGAAATATCCCGCCAGTTGTAGCCCCATTTGGCAAAGATGAAATCGCCTTTGGGTTTCACGTCATACCACCAATAGCCGGGCGCGCCGTGGGATTTGAGATGCGTCGCGGTGGGCAACTCGTCCGGACCAAGGCCGCTGAAGGTTTCGCGCGCGACGACAAAAGTTCGGTCGTCCACGACGCTGATAATTGGCACGTCGCCGTATCCGACGATTTCCGGGTGCGTGGCGTCGCTGCGGGTAAAATCCACGGTGTCGCCCGTGCGAAGGAATGGCGTCGGTGTGGCGAGGTTCACCGTCAACGTGCCGTCGGGCAGATCATCCTCGTCGCGATTTTCAAAGATGCTGCTGATGGGGACGCGGCCGCAAATGGGCCAGACTTCATCCGAGGCCCACCGCAAGACACCGAGCAAGGGCCCGCCATTCCACAGTGCCGGCACGTTCGCGACTTTGGTAGATAGTTGCACGTCGTCGCCAACCACGCTCTCGACGATATATTCCGCGGCGTGAGCGCCGCCGGTGCCGTCGCCGGTCCAATAAATGACGTCGTCACCCGCCTCGAAGCGGGACCCTTCGCCTTCCGATACCGTAATCAACGGCGGATCGTTGACGGCGTTTTGCACGCAGCTTGTATGGGTGGCTTTGAGTTCGTAGCGTTGCGCGCCGCAGGGTCCGAAGAAGTTTTGCGAGGGTCGTGGGATTTTGATTTCGGCCCACTTTTGCATGATCAATTCGCCGGTGCCGGCGCTGTAGATTTGAAAAGCGCCATGCGGCAAATCGTGGGCGGCGTTGTTCTGCGTCCAATGCGTTGCGCATCGGGGGACGTAATAGTCGGTGGGATCGAGCGTCAGGCCGGAGCCGCTCCAGGCTCCGTAGCCGGCGAGGCACTCGATGTTCGAACCGCAGGCGTCGTCGCCGTAGTTCCACGTTTCATGCCGGTGATCGAAATGGCCGCCGAGTTCGAGGGCAAAATCGTAGCTGATCCAAACTGTATTCGGGGAATCGGTGGAGTCGATAATTACATCGTTCACGTCGTTCGCGAAACGAATCGTCACCTGCCCCAGGAACGCATCAACGGTGAAGTTGACGCCTTCCACCCCCGTCGCCAGCAGAGCGCCCCCGCCATCGCGCAGCTCCACGGCTTTGACCGTGACATGTTGGTGGGCGAGTTGCAGCACCCGGCCGTCGAGTATGCCGGTGCTGCTCAACGCCGGCGTGATGCTGGGGCCGAAAAAATCCGTGGCGGCGCCCGCGGACTGCGTGACTTTGATCGCTCCCGGATGCGGCACGGGTGAGCCGATGATTGAGCCGTCGAAACGTTCGGCGTTCGGATCGATCCAGCCGTCATCGCCCTGCCCCAGCGAGCCATTTTGCGATCCGCTCAACGGCGTCACAATTCCCATCACGCCGTCGTACTCGACGAGTGGCGCGACGGTCGTAAACGGATCGAGGCGCCACGGATAAATCAAATCGTCGGCCATGTCCCATTCGGCGAGCAGGTCTTGCACGATGTCCACCAGGTCCGCGCCCGCGAAGGGATCGCTCAGCGTCGCTGACGCGATCTGGATGCTGATACTGTTGTCGGCCGGCCGCGGGCCGGTGCCAATGCTGGTCAATGTCCGGACGACTTCGGTGTTGGAGCGCGTGAAGGTGCCGATCTGGGTGACCGTCTGTGTTTCGGTGGGATATTCCGTATGCTCGAAAATCCATTCGCTGTCGAAATTGGCGGCGCAATTCAAGGCGCCCATCCCCATGGCCTGCGTGAACACCTCTGCCCGGATCGTGTTATCGATCGCGCCCGCCCCAAATTCGGTGGTGGAGATCGTCAGGCCAGGTCCGCTTTGGGTAATCACACCGGTGAACCGGTTCACGGTGAAGGTGCGGTCGTATTCGTAACTGAAGTCGGACTCCGGCTCCCCGTCGTTGCTCTGCGAGTGTTTGGCATAAACGCGCACCGTGAGAAATTTTTGCGCATCGGGCGTGGCGGGCATGTCCGCGGGTTCCACTCCGCAGGTGCTCGTGCCGTCCAGGCTTTCAAAACCAAATCGCCCATGCCACCAATGCCGCGCTTGAACATTTTTGAAACCCAGCTTGCGACATGACGAAAGGTCGAGGTATTCGCCGGGGACAATGCTGTAGCAGTTCACATCCACGCTCTGAGCGCCATCGAAACAGGACGAGGGAAAATCACTTCGCCGCCACGGGCCAGGCGGAATACCGTGGCCATGGCCTTCATCGCAATAATCGGAGTCGGTCGGAACCTTGCCATCGCTGCGGCGGGGAATCGTGGTATCGCCGGTGGACGGCGGCCGTACGTAGGGCGCAACGTTCGTTGGCCACGACGGCGGCGTGAAACTCGGATCCCAATCGTCCGGACACGTCGGGTTGGGCACCTCGGTGACGTTCGCGTATTTCTGAACGCGCTGGTCCCGCGTCCGTTTTTGTTGAAAGCAGCCGCGCTTCATCGGCCATTGACGTTCGCGGCCGCCGCCACAGGGTTTGCGATAGACATTCATTTTTATCAATCAGTGTGGTCAGGGGCATTCGCTGCCGAGGAACACGAGGTCGGTGCGGAGATATTGGCGGATGATCGCGCTGTATTTCGAGCGGTTGGTGGCGGTGTCCACCCAACCGATGGGCACGTGACCCGCGTCGGGTTTGGGCGCACCGTCCCACGGATTATCCGTAGTCCATGCGCCGTAGGATTCGGCGGTGGGATCAGGACCGTACCGCACGACGGCCGTGGTTAGACCGGCATCGTCACCGATTTCGAGCCAGCACCAAAATCGCGGAGTGTTGTCGGGTACGAGGATGTCGGCGCCGCCCAAAGGGATATACTCGGAATCCGGATCGTCATTCGCGCCGTCGGTGCCGGTGGCGTCGGTTTCGAGGACGCGTCCGGCGCGGATGCGAAACTTCAACCAATCAACGGTCACGTCGCCGCCATTGGGCCGCAGGATGCCGGGGAGCTGATAAATCTTGAACGGATGCAGATGAATCAGCGGATGCCGAACCTCCTCATGGGCGGCAACTTGATCGCGCAACAATTGCAAACCGTCCGCCACGCTGATGACCGCGCTCGCGACTTGCGCGATGGAAACCCAGTTTTGGCGAACGTCGCCGCCCGGAGCGAGCGCGCGAATGCTGCTGCTGGCGGTCGTGCCGCCGCGGCCCGGCGCTGAGATGGGAGATTGCATACGTCAGCCCGCGGGATAGAGGTCCGGATCCCAATGCCCCGACGGCGCGCCATACCAGGTGCGGGTGAGTTTCCACAGGCCGTTCGTCCACTCGACATTGTCCGCCTGCCGCAGCCAGTGAAGACCGGAACCCGCGACGTAGCCGGCGAAGGCGCCAAACGGCTGTTGAATCACACCACCGGGATGCGCGTCCGGCGCATTGAAGGTGTGGAGCGTGTGTTTGAATTTGTAGCTGGCGAGGTAATACGTCTTTTCGCCGCGCAGCCACTTTTGAACGAGCGAGACGATCAGCACTTTGTTCGGCGACGCGGCAATGGCGCCGTCGATGGTGATTTTTCCGTCTGCGGTTGCGCTCTTGAACGCGTGATGCGCCAGGTCGAGATCGTTTTGCGTGAGCGCAGCGAAATAGGGATTTCGTTCGATGGGCGGATTAATTTCGGCGGGCTCCAGCGCGAAATCGTCCGGCGGCATAACGCCCAGATACGTGTAGGCGATGGTAACGACACCCTTGCCGCCCTTTTGCAAATCGAGCGACGTGTTGTCCACGCAGAATAAATTCGGCGCGCCGTTGAACAGGATCGTCCAAATGCTGCCGCGCGGGTGGCCGGCGGCGATGATGAGCGCATCGCCATAGCGCCCGGCGAATTGCTGGGTGTAGCTGATGCGTTCGGCGAGCTTGAGCTTGCCGCTCTCGGGGGTTTCGCTCAGCGTGCCGGGCGGCAGGCCTTTCCAAATGGGACTATTGGCCGCCATGAATTTCCCTTCCGCGCTGGCCCGCGAGCAGCGGCTCGGCGAGCTTCACCAATTCCTCGGCCGGAATGGCGACGTTGATTTTGCCATCGCCGATGACCAGTCCACCCGGCCCAAGCCGCAGCGAACGAAAACCGCCGCCGCCCAGGTCGAAGCCGACAGTGTGATGATGGATGCCCGGCTCAACGTAATTTTCGTCGGCCGTGACGGCGGTGAGATTTTTTAAGACGAGCATATATTCAGTAATCAGTTCGCGTGGTCGTTGGTGATCGTGTTCGCGGTTTTGGCGGCGTGGAGTTCGATCAAAGTCATCAGTTGAGCGACCATGATGGTCGTGTTATCGGCGGTTTTGAGGGCGGAGGTATCGGTAACGGCGAAGCCGTTGAGAACAAAGCCTTTGCTCTCAAGGTCGGTCCGTTTGATTTGATAGTGCCCGGGCGCTTCGGCGGCTTTGTCCTCGTTTGCCCTTCCCGCGATGACGGCGCTTTGTGTGTCCCTTGCGGACCTATGCCGGACCAACTCTTCGCGTTCATTCTGACGCCGACGATCTGGATTTATCTTTTCTGTGCGAGCGCGAGGGTCTTCCTCATCAGGGTGGATTTCTGCCACACCACGTGGAGACTTCTCCGCGTCCCAATGGCGTTGCCATTGATTCTGCGCCACGGCTTTTTCCCGCACGAACGATTCCTCCGCCTGCTTTAGCTTGCGATCGCGCTCGATGGGATTTATCTCCTCACGGGAGATTCTCGCGCGATCCGCGCGGAGCTGTTCCTTCGCAAGCTGGTCCTGGGCAGCCTTCTGTTTCTGGAGCGCCTCGACACTCTTCTCCGCGGGCCCGGTGGGCGTGTCGGTCGCCTGCCCGATTTCGCTCAATCGTTTTGCATATAGCTTTGCCGACGTGCCGGCGTCTTCGATCGCGCGCTTTTGCTGGCGGAAAACCTCGGTGAGTTTGCCGAAGCTCACATCCTCACCAATGCCATCCATCATCTTCTTGATGCCCTCGACGGTGCTCGTGATGAGATGGCGCCCGACCTCCACCACGCCGATGAGCGGTGATTTAAACGCCGTGATCAAACCGCCCACCGCCGGGAAAGCTTCCTTCAGCGCCTCCTGTGCGTCGGCGGCGTGTTTGGAAACAGTGCGCGCCTTTTCCAATTCCTGGACGTAATCCACGACCACTTTCGCGGCGGCTTTGAAGCCGCCGTCGTCGCGTCGGTTGTCGGGCGGTGATTTCCGGGGTGCCATAATTTTATTCGCTTTCGGCCGGCATGGCGGCGAAGCGCGCCTGCGCTTCCTGCGCGATGTAGCCGTCGCTTTCCAGTTCAAGACCGTGGCCCGCGCTATACTGGCCCCAGGCCTGCAAGGCGAATGCCTGCGCGAGCGGCAATTCTTCGAGCGCATAATCGCGCGACATGCCGAAATCCCGCATCATCGTCCCGAGCAGACAGAGCCACCAGCCGAAGCCATCGGCGCTCTCGCCGTATTGGATCACGCCTTCGACGCGATTCGCCGCCGGCACCCGCAACGCCACGCTCGTGCGAAACGCGCGGAATAGATGCAGCACCACGCCCTCCGCCAGTTCGGCCCGGCGCTCGCTGTCCACACGGGCAATCCAGCGCCACGCCCGCGCCTTGAACCCGGGCAACGAATCGCGCAACCGCCGCCGCGCCTCAGCATGCGGTTGGCTCCACAAAAACGCCGCCTCCGCGACGTCGAAGTCATCGAGTTGAATTGTCTCGCCCTCGGCGACGAACTCCTCGCCGGCCATTTTTTTGGTGAGCGCAGGCACGAGCGGGCTGCCCAATTGCGTCAGTAACAGCAGGTCACCCAGCGTAACGGCCCGCAGCAGCACGCCGGCAATATCGCATTGCGCGCCGCCAAATGCCTCGCCCAACGGCCCCGGCAGCGGCGTCGCCCAGGCTAGCTTCAGCGCCGCTTCGCGCCGCGCGCGCTTCTCCAGTTCCTCCGCGTATCCGCGGAACATTTCTTCGGAATTATTCATATCTTTAGGGGTGGGGCTGTCCTGCCGCTTAAGGCGTTTGATCGAGCAGGATGCGGACGGAGAAATTTCCCCCGGGCGTGCTGCTCAGATAAAACTTCGTGACGTTTCCCGCGAAGAGCGCGGCCGCTTCCGTCTGCGATTTGCAGATGGTGGGCTGCCCGGCCGTCAGCGTGATCGTCTCCTGCGGCGAGCCCGTGTTGTTGGTCTTGATCGTGCACGCGCCCGAACAGAGCAGCGCGATGGATTTGACGTTCGCCAGGGTGAATGGCACGTCCAACTCAACGTTGCTGGCCGCGGCGGCGAGCGTGACATCCGCGTTGAGTTCCGTGTCGCCGATCACGGCGAGGTTGCCGGTCAATGAGCCCGCGGCGGTTTGATAGGATTGTACGACGTTATGTTGCATGGTTTTTGAATGATGGTTTTAGCTTTGAGATTGCAGAATTACGGAGTGAAATTGCGGCCGCGCATTCTTAATTATGCATTTTCAATTTTGCATTAAGACGTGATTCCCGGGCGGTAGCGGACGGTGAAGGAGATCGTGGCCTCCTTCTTTTTGGACGTGTTGACTTCGGGCATCCCCGTCACATAGCCGGTGTAGGCAAACATGCCCGTGCCGCCCAGTTTCGGGATCGTGAGCGTCACCGTCGCGCCGGTGATCGGCCAGGCTTTCGAGGCGTCGTAGATGCACGAGATCTTCGCGTCGAACCCGTCGTCCAGGAGGATGTCGGCCACCCCGGCGCCGTCGCCATTTTCCACCTGGCCGATCCCCGACGGGTTTTTCGGCGTGATGGAAATCGACTCGACGATCGCCCCGGCCGGCGAGCCAAGCTGACCCTCGGTGCCCCACACGATCGTGGAAACGCCTTTGATGATTGGAGTGCCGACCGCCATGGTCAGCGCGAGAATGGCAAACAGGGAGAGGACAAGTATTGTAATCATAATTGTTCGATTGGTTGGTTGAGGTTGATTGCGTGATGGTTTAAGGCGCGATTTTCACCGCGGAATTTGAAGTGCTGCCGTTGAGCGTGTAGCTGTAGTAGAGAAAAGCGTTGCTGACCCACAGCCAGCCGTTGTTGGCTCCAATTTGCGCGGGCGTGGGCGCAGCGGACTGTGAAAGCGTTTTCGTTCCCACCGTCGCCACCAACGTGCTGCCGGCCGTCAGCGTGGAACTCGCGGAAACCGTCGTCCCCACCACGCCGCCGTTCCAGCCGTTGACGTTGAAAATTCCAAAACTGTTCCGGACTCCACCGGCCAAGCCATTTTTGGGAAGCCAGTATAAATCAATTTCTGGATTCCCAGTGCCGGTGTAGAGGTTAAAAAATATCGAAGTCCGGTTTGTATCGTAACTATCGACGTCCTGCCAAGTGCTGACGTTGTTATTTGTGCCCGAATTGAAGATATTCGCCCCGAAAATAGTATCGTGGTACGGTGCATGGGGGAGATCGAACACGGCCGCCGACTTTTTCAACTGCAAACTGGCGCCCAAAATCCTCACAATTTCAACAACGTTTGTAACCATAAGGAATCCAGGGTTTGAAAGTGATTGTGGCATCCTGACGCGCT
The DNA here is from genome assembly GCA_044223735.1 of Limisphaerales bacterium. Classification (GTDB taxonomy): domain Bacteria; phylum Verrucomicrobiota; class Verrucomicrobiia; order Limisphaerales; family UBA8199; genus JBGALR01. Next base: position 228,109 of record JBGALR010000004.1, read on the forward strand.
GCTTCGCGCTCCAAGGCCCCAAAGGAAAGTTCGCGGTAGGACAGTCGGAATACCACACTGCGGCCCCCGAATACTGCTCGAAGTAGATGCGCCAGTTGCCGTTTGGCAACTGGATAAGGGAAACACCTTCGAAGCCAACTCCCCACCCAGCCCAGTCGTTGGAACGCACCAGCGACCAGGTGTTGGTGAAGACGGGCGATGAATTGGATGCGAGGCCGATATATGCGCCTGCAGTCAGTCCAACAGCATCTTCCTGTTTAAAGAAACACCAATAGGCGCCATTGGCGTATACAAATGCATGATCGATCGTGTTTGACCACACGCTCCGCCATCCAGCGATTTCAGTCCCTGAGGACCATGTTGCAAAATCGTTGGGATCAGTGAGATGAGATTCAACAGGTACAAATCCTACAGTGCCGTTAGTTGACTGCTGCGTGATGAAATGAAGCCCATTTGTTGCATCGACAAACCAGCGCGGCCCCCAGCTATGTCCAATTCCCGCACTCATTGACATGTCAACCACTCGGTTGCTGCTCCACGTCGCAAAGTTTGTGCTCGATAGAATCCAGGAGTTTCGGCTGTCGGTCGGACCAGTCACCGCGATGTAGATATTCGTTGGGGTGACCAGCCAACGCGCATCGCGAATAATCTGCGAACCTGCCTTCGCGGTGAATATTGGGTCCGGCCCAAGATAATCGAAATTGACACCGTCAACCGAATAGCAAAGCCACAATTTATACGGCCAACCGTTTTGGAAACCGGCCATTAACCAAATAGGCTGTGTCACCACATTCGCGTTGTGGAGCGTGTTGCTGTAGCCGGTGCTGTTGGTTTTCGCCAGGTAACCGGCGGCGGCGGCGGGGGATAAATAGCGCGCGTCACTCGATTGGGCGGAGTAAGCGTAGTCCTGGGGCCGATTGACTTGCTGGGGAGTGACGCGCTGGATCGTGTTCGCCCCAACGAGCGGCCCACCGGTGCCGTTCGTCGGGACGAAGAAATAAAAACTCGTCAGTTGTGGCGGCGCCTGAATATCGCACCGGTAAAGGCCGGACATCATATTGCTCACCGTCACAGTGCCGCTGATGCCGCTGGTCAACATCACGCGATCGTAAACCGCCACTTGAGTTGCGCCGGGGAATAATTCCAACGGCGTAAGCAACACCTTGCGATTGGTGACGGGGCCGGCGGTTAAATTGGCGAGCGGGAAATAAACATCGTCTGCACGCGCGATGGAGAAGCAAAACGCAGCGAGCGCCAAAACGAACGAAAGATGTTTAACTGGAGAACACGGAGATAGCGGTGGTCTCGTGCCGCCCACGGAGCGCGGGTCTGCGACCCACAGCGGTGCGGTATCACCGAAGGCTGCGGAAGCGCCCGCAGCATCCCGCGCGGTGGCGTTCATGGCTGCGAGGGTTTTGCTTTGTCCTGCGGGTTCCACCAGCGGCACCCGCGCTCCGGGCGAGCCTCCGCGCTCTCTGTGCTCTCCTGTTAGATTATTCATCGTGCTCATAGTTCGGAATTGTCGTTGGTCGGGGTTTCGTGATTTTGCGCGGGGATCTGCGCGTAAAGGGCAAAGCGGATTTCCATGGCGTCCAGGACGCAGCCGCTCACTTCAAACAGGCCGGTGCCTTTGTAAACCGGCAACTGAAATTCGCCTTCCTGGTCTTCGGGCCGCAGGTTGCGTACGACTTCGCGGGCTTGCTCGACCAGGTCAAACATCGCCGTGCCACCGGCTGTGCCCTCGGTGAGACTTTCACCGGCATCCAGTTTCATTCCGCGACCGCGGCTGATAATGATTTTCCAATCTCGAAGCACCCGGCCGAGCCGGTCGTTTTCGCCGTACGGACTTTCGTCGAGCCACAGCACGGCGGCGGCCGGAACGCCCGGCTTGGCGCGCAATTCATCCACCAGGGTGAGCGGATCGCCCGTGATGAAGGCGCGGCCCTTGTTATTGGCCGTCCATTTTTTAAGGGCGTCGAGGATCAGATTGCCCTGTTCCGTGATAGTCATAGGGAATTCACCGCGGAGGCGCGGAGGTGCGGAGATGTTACGACGGAGAGCGGCTCTGTGACCCGCAGCAGTGTGGCATTACCCACAGACACGGAAGCGCCTGCGGCATTCTTCGCAGTACGTTTCATAGCTGTGAGCGCCCGTATTTCGGCGTGCTGCGGGTCACAGACCTGCGCTCCGCCCGTGCCTCTCTGTTCTCTGTGTGCTCCTGTTAAATTGTTATTCATATCATCCGGCTGTGATGCCCCGCAGCCCTGACTCTTTCCACGGATGGATTTTGGGGCGGCGCAGCAGCACCGCCCTACCATTGGTCGAAAGACGTTGGTTAATTTTTCCTTCATATCATCTGGCTGTTCATCGAAACCGGTTCCGTGATCGCCGCGCCGGGGGTGAAAGCGGCACGCGCGGCAGATTTATTAAGGTAGGGCTGTGGTGCCCCGCAGCCCTGACTCCTTCCACGGATGGATATTTGGGCGGCGCGGCAGCACCGCCCTACCATTGGTCCAAATACATCGGTTAATTTTTCCTTCATATCATCTGGCTGTTGATCGAAACCGGCTCCATGATCGCGGCGCCCGGGGTGAAGGCGGCGGGGAACGCGGCGTCGAATGGGAGTTCGGCGTTGCCGACTTTTTGCAAATGGTCGCGCCAGAATTTCACCTGCACCTGGAGCCAGTCGGGCAGCTTCGTGTCGCGGCGGGTGTAAACCAATTCGCAGGCGAATATGAGCGCGGCGGCCGCGACTTTTTTTGGCGCTGGATCCGCAAACGGAACTTCGTAGAGACCCGCGAGATAGCCATCCACTTCCTGCGAAGCATTGGCCACGATTGAGGTAAAACGTCCAGGGTCCTCCTGGCCGTCGGCGTCATCATCGAGGGCGTCGAGCAGGATGGGCGGCGGGATCTTATCTTCGAGCTGTGTTCGGGTGATGTAAGGCATAACTCAAGCTGGGTGGGTTGGGCGCTTATTTATTGTAGGAGACGAGGTGACGAACTCTGACTGTTCCACATTGATGTTTGAGTCTCTCCCGCGTCGCGGGATCGTCTCCTACAATTTTAGGTTGGGCCGTCAGGCGGAGCGGGCCGGCGCGGGGTGGTTCGCGCCGACCCGGTGGGGTTGCTTCAGACCACCAGATCGTAGGTCACGGCGGCGTTGCTGCCGGTGCCGCCGCCGGAGGGCACGGTCTGGGTGAACTGAACGTAACGGCGCACGCCGGGCGGCAGCGGAACCTGGAAGGTTTTGGCGGCGCTGCCGGTGGAGGCGACGCCCACCACCTTGCACACGATCGCCGGGGAGGTGTCGGCGAACGCGCTGTTGTCCGCGCTGTCTTGCAGCGTGATTGTGTTGGTCTTGCTGGTGTCGGTGTGATCCGCCAAGGCCGGGACCGTCACGACGAGGAAGGCCTTGCGAAACTTCGTGTCGTAAGGCACTTCGACGTTGAGGTCGAGCGTGGCGGTTTGATTGCTGGCGGCCGCGTTGGGCAGCGTCCGGCTAAGGGAGAATTTTGCGTCCTTCATATTTTAAATGCAGATTGCAGAATTGAGATGTGATTAGCTGCCGGTTTCCAAGGGGATGGAATCGGTGACGATGATCGGCACACCGCTCGCGGTGTGCGTGGGCAGCGGCGCGATGATGCCGGCGGCGCCGGAGAGGCTGCGGGTATCCACGCCGAGATTGGCGAGCAGCGAGACGGTGCGGGATTGCTGCAACGAGGCGCGGGCGCCGCGGGACATGAAACAGAGCCACTGGCCGCTCGGGGTGGCGGCGGCGGAGCCATTGTTCGACGCGGGCGGCGCGCCGGTGGGTTGCATGCCCACGGGGAATTTTGCTTCGAGTTGCGCGATCAACGCATCGGTGACCTTGTTCGAACCGGAACCATCGCGGCCGCACTTCACATTTTTGATGCAACCGACCGAACGGACATGCGCCATGGAGAGGCCGACGTAGCCGGACACATTCGACACCCAGGCCATCAGGCGCTTGGTCGAGTCGTTGGCATCGGTTACCTGCTGCTGCGTCCAGGGTTTGAGGTCGAGCCCCTGGTTGCCGCCGAAGAGGAAATGCACGCCCTGCGCGTGGTTCCACACCATCCAGACACGTTCGCAACCGGTCGAGCTGCCGCCGGCCGTGACCACCTGGTCCACCGCCGCGCCGGTCGCGGGATCGGTCACGCCTGCCTGACTGGCCAAAAAGTCGATCAAGCCCGGAAAGCCGTTCGCATCGTTGTTGGTGCCGAGATAGAACTGTTTGCCGAAGGCGATGGCCTTGGCCCGCACCGCGCCGGTGGCCTCGTCGAACTGCAACGCGGCGAGCGAATCGCCCTCCTGCTCCGAGGCGCGGGCGACGGCTTCATCCACCTGCAACTGCGCGTCGAAGAAGAAACAATCGAAACGCTTCTGCGTGTAACCGCTCGCGCTGAGCGCCACGCCGGCATTCGCCTTGCGAAACGCCGCGTTCGCGGTGTACGCCGTGCGCACCCGCGCCGTGTAATACGTGCCCGGAATCGGGCGGCCCATCACGCGCTCCATCTCGGGCGCATAGGTGATCACTTCCTCCACGAGCCCGACCGCCTGGTCGGTGCCGCGTCGGCTGGTGACGTCGAGGAGACTTAAGAATTCGTTGGCCATATTTTTATAATTGAGTTGATGTCGTTATCGGTGATCGATTTTGGTTTTAACGCCGGGTGATGTTTTCCTGCTCCTGCGCGGCGATAAAACGGTCGCGGCCGCGGAGATTTGGATCGAGGCTCGTGGAAGCGGTGATGGTGCCCTGGCTGCGCGCGCGCAACGGGACGGTGACGGGGGTGTTCGCGTGCAACAATCGCAGCGCGGTGACGTCGAGGCGTTTCAATTCCTCGGCGCTGTAGGCTTGGCCGGAGTCGGGATTGACGGGCGCCTTGCCCTCGGCGGCAAGCAGCGACAGGATGCGGCCGCATTCAAGCTGGCCCGCAGCCTGGCCACCTGCCCGCACATCGGCTTCAAGCCGGTCCAGCCGTGCGGCCAGGCGCACGAGGTCCTCGGGCGCAAGACTCACCGTGCGACCTTCCGCCGTGGCGGATTGCAGCAGGGATTTGCCGTTGGGAAGGAGCAGATCGCCGAGCGGTTCGAGCGCGGCGAGCCGTTGCAGTTTGCCGGTGATGTCCGCCTCAGTGGCTTCCGCCTTGAGGCCCAGTGCGCCCGCCAGAACGGCGAGCGTGATGAAGTTTTTGTTTTCGGTTGTCATAAGGATGGTTTGATTGCTCCGCGCCTCCGCCCCGCCGGCGGGACGGCTCGCGGAAAAGAACGTCACGTCGTGCAGGCACCCGTTGGTGGTGAGCGCGACGGAATGGATAAAATCGATCTCCCCGCATTCGGCCGCGGCCGCGGGGGAGAGATCCTCGAAGTTGCGCGCCTTCTCGGCGCCGAGCGGCGTCCACTGCATGTCTTCGAGGTATAAACCGTCCTCCACTACGAGGTTGGGACGGCCATAGCCAAAAATGATCGGGGGTTGTCCCGCCTGGAGCAGCGCTTCGTATTCCGGGCTGCCGGGCACGGAACAATGGTTGTAATCCAGGGCGACGCGTTCGAAACCGAGCGCACGCTGGTTTAAGGCCAACCGCTGCGCCGACTGGTTGCCCAGCTTGAAATTGCCCCGTGTCGAGGCGTTGTCGCCCCAGTTGAAAATCTTGATGCGCCCAGGCAGCGCGTCTCCTTGAAGCGCGCGATTGCATATCGCGCGCAGTGAAATCAGGTCCGGCAGCGCCGGAGCGGTCACCGGCGTTTCCTTCGCGCCGGACTCAGTAAGCGTCATGTTGCTCATCACGCTTCTGTTAAACCACGAAATTAAAAATCCGTGAAGCCGCCCCTGCCGATCCTTCCGCGATTGCCGATTTATTTTTTGCCGGCGATCAAAAAACGCCCATTTTAAAGGCTTTTTTCAATGTCGAAAAAATGAAAAAAAATTGTGGAAATACGAAGTCCAATCCTAAATTGAACCGCGCAGCTAAGAAACAAATGAAGAACCAAGCGGTTCGCGAGACGAATTCAAGCGTCTCCCGAGTCCCAATTTGGAAATGAAAATCTTCTGGAGCAGAAACCTACTACCTACTTAACCCTGCAGCCCCAAGCCTCAAATGTCCACGCGCCACCTCCAGGACTCTTGCTGGAAAGAGCAAGGTTATCCAGGAAACGGGCTAGACGTAAAACTGTGTTAAATATGGGTTTGGGCACAGGTTTCGACTCGCCCAAAAGCAGCCATTCTTGGGCCACAGAGTGAGATCTCATCATCGCCGGTGCCTTCCATTCGATATTGAAATGAGGGTTAAGCAACTGAGTAAGTTCAGTGCTGGAAAACGCGATTTCCTTAGGAGACGGACCGCGCCCACCTTGGCCCCAACCGCGTTTAGCGATAAGGTCTCGCAATTTTCTTTCTCTCTCACCTACAGGCGTTCGCCTGAGTTTTCCCGAAGGGTGAGCAACGCTAGCAAGGCGTGCGAGCATCCAATTCGCCAGTTTAAAGCGAGTGTCCGGTTTGGTATCGTGGGCTCGGGTAAAAGGCTCTAACAATATAAAGACTCCGCTTGGTTTGAGATACGTGCTCACTTGCTTGAGCACCAAACCAATTTCTTCCGTTGAGAGATGATGTAAAAACCCGTGAGCGACCACAGCGTCAAAACGTTTATCCAACGGCTGACTCGCGAGTGCAAATCTAACCCGCGCATCAAGTCCCTCCGCCTTAGTCTCACGCTCTGCGATGGACAACTGTGCTGGAGAAAAATCAGTCCCCAGCACATGGTTGGCCCCTGCTCGCGCCATCATCCGGCAAAGCCAACCGGTGCCACAACCCATTTCCAGGATTTCAGCGTTCGACGGAAGCTTGGAAATAATTTCCCGGATATATTGGGTCCGGATGATTCTGCGAACGGCGTCGGTCTGAACCCAGCAAAAGTCGTTTTCGATCTCCGCAAATGTTTTCCACCATTCCGATTCCTGAGCTTCAAGCACCGGATCAGGAACGGGCAATCGGCCGGTAATGGGGGTGGTCATGGGCAGAAGGGCGGTTCGTTGGTTGGCTGCGACCACACAACCGTGCCGTCGCGGAGACCCGGGTGCGAGTGTTTGCCGCTGGCGCCTGCAACCCCGGTAAACGTGGAGGAAGCACGCCATTTCCCGCCAGACAGTGCCGCGACGGGTGAGGCTACAAGAAACCGGGAAAAAAAGTTATTCACAATCGCTCATGAGGGGGACCATTGGACACCCTATGTCCAACCCCCTTGGGTAGGCTGTCGGGCGTAAATCGGTTCCTCATTATGAAATGGAAAGATAAACGGAGGCTGGTCATTCTTGAACCTTGCCTGGAAGAACAGGGCGTTTCGCTTTGGACGCGGGCGAAGATCCGCCGGATGGCGCAGAAGTTCCGCCGCTGGGCGCACCAGCTCGAGATGCTGCTCGCGATCCTCGAAGCTCACGATCGACGTCGGCCGCCGCCGCGGCGATTGCCTTTCTGTCGCCCGGAGGGATTGCATAGGAACTAGGCGCGGACGGGCGGGCGGTGGGCGGCTCCTGCCCGCGCACGCGCCGGAATAATTCGTCGTTGGCCTCGTGGATCAGCCGGTGCAATAAAAACCGGCGGTCCGACGGGGCGTTATCGACTTCCTCCATCGACTCCTTGATGAGCCGCTTGAGCTGGTCGGCACGCAGGACGTTGAAGGGGAAATTTTCGTTTGCCGCCCGTCGCGCCTCGAGCGCGGCCGGGGTGTCAGGCTCGAATAATTCCTTTTTAGAAACCCCGAATAACTTCGAGGCTTTTTGGAGGAATTCGTCCGAAACGGACACGGTGGCGTTTTCGTAGGTGGCGATGGTGGTGAAGCCATAACCGATCTTCGCGCCCATTTGCTTGAGCGTGAGGCCCTTGCGCTCGCGATATTGCCGCAGCAGATTTTTCACGGTTTTAAAAAATTTCCGTTTGACAGTTACTAGTAACTACTAGTATCTTAGGTTCAGATTGAAAGCAGGTATAAATCGCCGGGGTGGCCGAAGTCGAGCAAAAACCCGCCCCGGGCGCCCCCTCGCCGGGATCGCAATTCAAACTAAAAAGCAAAATTGAAACCAACATGAAAATCGCCCGCATCAAAATCAAGCTCCCCACCCTCACCACCCGCGACGAAGCCGAGGCCGTGATGAACGCCCTCGCGCGGGACGTCAACGAACAGCGCTCGCTCGCCGCGGAACGCGACCAGGAAATCCTCGCGCTCAACCAAAAATACGAGGCGCCCCTCGCCGGCCTGGCGCAGGCCATTCAAATCAGCACCGAAAGTCTCCACGCCTGGGCCGACGCGAATCCCGAGCAGTTCCTCCGCGGCCGCAAGTCCGTGGAGATGCTGAGCGGCGTCCTCGGCTTCCGCACCGGCACGCCGAAACTGGCGTTGCTCAACCGTTCGTTCACCTGGGATAAAGTCCTCGGCCTCGTCGCGCGCGTGCCCGGCTGGACGCGCACCCGGTCGGAAGTCCACAAGGAAACCATCCTCGCCGAATACGGCCAGGCGGCGAACAAAGCCGACTTCGCCGGCCAGCTCAGCGGCGTCGGCCTCAAAGTCACGCAGGACGAATCCTTCTTCGTCGAGCCCCGCCTCACCGAAATCGAAACGCGCCAGACGGCCATCGCCGTCTGAGCGCCGGACATCCCTTTCAACGCCACCCAGCATGAAGAAAAAAGCCACTCCCCGTTTGAAGTCGAATCGTGCGTACGCCATCACGCCGACCATCAGCATCCCGCAATCGGATGGCAGCATTCTATTGCGCGCCGGCCAGCCAATCGTCTTCGGCGAGATGGTCGGCACCGGCGACGCGGCCAAAATCCTCCACATGAGCCAGCGCTGGGTCGCGTGGCAATGCGAGATCGGCCTGTTCAAAACCGCCCGCCGGCGCGGCGCCACTGACCGCGGCAAATGGCTGATCGCCCGCGAGGAGGTGATGACGCGGCGCGAGAGGAATTGAGCGAGACACCGGGGGCGACGGCGTGGAGGAAAGCTGTCACGGTCCATCCACGCAGTCATCCAGCTTGCGAAAAAAGGTGAAACCGATCGCGGACACGCTGAGGCAGGCGACGCTCAACACCCAAAGTGAATTGGTGGCGCTGCGAAATTTCGCCGGCGCGCTTTCACGAGTGACCGCCTCCGCCGTCCAGCTTTTGAAACCCGTCGGCCGGTGATACGTGGCCGTGCCGGTGAACTCGTTATGCGCCGCGCGATACACAATCACCCCGCCCACCACGACCGCCACGGCGGCGACCAGCAGCGCAAATCGCCGCACGTAGGCGGGCGAGGTATCGAATGAAGGTAATTGCCCCATATCAGTCACCGGACGAAAGTGGCTGGATCGTTGCGCTTATCTCAGCATCGCCCGCACCCAGTCGCTCTGCGCGCTGTCCCGCACACTTTTGCCTTCGTAATTTTTTAGCCCCGGGCTCACGCCGAGGGAAAGAAATTCCTGGATGATCTCCCGCTGCGCGTCAATCGCCGCCGCCGCACCGCTGCCGCCCCGGCCGGTGTTTTGCACGGCGAGATGAAACGCCGTCGAGCCGGGTTTGTTTTTTAATTCCGGATCGGCGCCGGCCTCCAGCAGAAGGCGCACGGCCTCGGCGCAGCGCGTCCGCACCGCGCGATGCAACGCTGTAGCGCCGTTTTGGTCCTGTGCGTGAAGATTGGCTCCGGCGTCGAGGAGACAGCGAATCGTCGCCACCTGCCTTTTCGCGTTCCACGCCGGCCCGTTGATGAAACCATCCGCCGCATAATGCAACGGATTGCTCCGCCGCCGATTCGCCGCCGCATCCGGGTCGGCGCCCGCCGCGAGCAACAGTTTGACGATCTCCACCCGATGCCCCGCCGCCGCCAGGTGCAACGCCGTATCGCCCACGTAAAGCCAATGGAAAATTTTGGCGTTATATAATTTCGGCTGGCGAACGAGCGCCGTCGCGAGTTGATCATCGGCCTTGAGCAACGCCTTCACGCCGTTGCGGTCGTCCTCCACGATGGCTTCGAGCAGGGTGTTTATTCGCGAGTGGGATGCGCCGGGCTTTTTCAGATGGGTTCGTTTACCCGGAAAACGACGCCAGGGCAAGTTATCAAGTCCCCGGGCGCACCGGTTTTTCCCGCCGAGTGCCAGCCCCTCAACGGAGCAGGAAAATCAGCGGCAGCGTGATCACGGACAAGGCTGTGCTCACCAGCACCAGTGAAGCGGACAGACGATCGTCGCAGTCATAAGCGCTGCACAGCGTGACCGCGAGCATGGCGGACGGCATGCCGGCCTCGAGCACCAACACTTGAAGCTGCCAGGCGGCCGGGCCCAGCGCTTTTCCCGAGACCCACGCCAGCAAAGGCATCACCAGAAGTTTCGTCGCCGTCACCAGCGCGACCGCCAGCATCAGCTTGCGTGGAAACTGCAACGGCAGCAACAGTCCCACCGCCAGCGTCACCAGAAATGTGTTGGCCTGGCCGACAATTTTCAGCACTTCAAACAATTTGTCATAAATCGGATTGGAGACCGGGCCGGCCACGATTGACAAGGTGAACCCGATGACGAAGGCGAAAAAGATGGGCGAGCGGAAATAGCGCAGGCTGGCTCGCATCCGCTCCGCCGGCGACACCTTCGGGCCGCCGTAATGGATCGCGATCATGGTTCCCAGGAGAAAAATCAGCGGCTGCGAGCCGATGCCGGAGAGCACCACCGCCTCCGCCAGATCGCCACGGTCGCCCGGAAAAATTTCCGCCACCACCGTGAAGCCCAGCATCGAGGCATTGGCGAAACCGCTGGCCAGGATGACCGCCGCCGCCTGCGGCCCGGGCAGGCGAAACCACCGGGCGATCAACCATCCCAGCGTCAGACAAACGACGCCCGCGCCCAGCATCACTGCCGCGAGCCCAAACTCGTTCCACTGAATGCGACTGCGGCTCAATGTCACCAGCACGATGGCCGGCAGGGTGACATTGGTCACCACCCGCGAGATCACCCTGCCATGCGCCTCTTCGAGGAAGCCGCGACACTTCAACAGCAACGCGAACAGAATCAACGCCAGCAGCGTGGCGATGGCCAACACCGCGCTCAGACCTTCACTCATGCGTGCCCCGCCGGCGGCGGAAATTTTTAACCCGCTCAATCATGAATCTGTTTGATCAGCGAAATGGGATCGACGCGGCCAATGAAATCATTGCGCCCAACGACGCACAAGCGCGCATTCAGACACCCGCTGCGGCTCCTCATGCCACGCCCTCCGCTAGTCGCTCAGGCATCGACCACCCGCAGGCGCGAAGTCTTGTATGTTTCCCGCATTGCGGGTAGAACAAATCCGTTCGCATGCGCATCAAAATTCGCCCGGGAAAATTCGCCGCCCACATATTACTGTTCGGCCTCACGCTATCCACCGGCCCGGCCCTGCGGGCGCAGGACGTCGCCATCTCCGTTGAGATCGAATACCTCGTCCAGAATGTCGGCGACACCAATGCCAGCGCCTGGGCCACACCGAAGACAAATCATGTGCGGTGCGTCGTGGGCGCGACCAACTGGTCGATCGAAGTCGATGCCGCGCGGAAGCAATCGGCGTCATTCGACGGCACGCGCGTTTCGCTGCGCAGCTCGTCATTTGCGCGCCCGAACATATCCCCATCGACCAATGGTTTTCCGCTGGGAGATTTCGCCATCAACCTGCCGTGGCTGGCGTTTTGTTCCGGCCATTATCTCGCGCAATCTGACCGCCAGGTGGCCCTGCCCTGCAACGATTTGCGCCACTGCCCTGACCGCTATGCTTACACCGACCGCACCGCGACGTTCGACGAACCGGACGGCCTGCCGCGCAAAATATTGCTGCTCACGTCGCGATCGAATTTTCTCGCGTCGCACACGCAATGGGACGTGGAGCAAAAATTCGGCGACCGCTATGTCGCCTGGAAGGAACGAACCGTCCTCAAGCTGCAAGAAGGCCTGGTGATGTTTCAATACTCCGTTCTCGAAGCCACCAACTTGTTCGGACGATCGTACCCGCTGCGGTTCGAATTTTTCCAGGGCGGCCGGCCCTACGAGGAAGACGCCGATTGGACCTTCCTCGGCACCGGCCGCGTCACCGCCATCGGCCCCGCCGCCAAGTCGAAGCCCGGCTCGTAAACGGCTCGGCCAACCCGACACTTGGGAGAACCTCAACGAGGTTCCGCCCTCCAGCCCCGGGTTGCGAGTTCGCGAGCTACCCGGGGTATCGATCAATTCTTTCCATCAACCTGGAACAGGTTGTGTCCCATCACGCTCGAAAATTGACGCGGCTCATTCATGAAATGACGGTCGTCAAATGGCTTTGCGAAATCGCAGAGCTCCGATTGCTGAGGCGCTTCGGTTAATTTTGAGCCGGTTCACAAATCTGGCCGCCGCCGGTCCCGCATGCGGGACCGCCTGACGAAGGCTCTGGCACCGCTTTCAGGGTGCGGACAAATTTTGTTGCCTCGTTCCGGGGGTGGCGCTCCGCTGCACTGCGCTTACCCCCGGCTAATATCCGACATCCCTTCAGGATGTTGAGGGAGATACGCTCGCGAGATTTACGCTCTCCCAACGCCGCCAGATACAACGCCTTCCCCGCCTTGTAGTCGTCCTTCAATGGCTTTGAGCAGGGTGTTCATTTAAAAGTCGATGATTCGCATGATTCTTAAAATTTCGTTACGACAAAGCGTTTGGAAGATTCTTCGTGTTTCAATCAGCTCTCTCCAGGATTTTCACCAGACTACCGTCTCCGTTCCAAAGTACTCGCCGTCCGTCGGACAAGGCTCTCAGATAAAACCGCATCCTTTCCTGCCCAGCGTTGACCGTATGTTCGGGGGCCGGGGCCATCACAACGTAAATACTGAACGTGCCATCGATCTCCAAACTCCACCTGCTTCTTTCCGAGGGGCGATTCGGCAAAGTGGTAATACACGTACCGTCTTCCAGGAACTGATACGTCACCGCCGGAACACGCACGTTCGCGTCCGGACGCGCCAAAGGCTGCCAACGCCAGGTTCCAATCATATCTGATCGGTTGGTCACAACATTTGCCGCAGAGTTGAACCGGGCCAACACGCCGGAGCGGACGCGCTCGCGATATTCACCCGACTCATCTTTTTCATCTATCGACCCCATGACAGCTTTTGTGTTATTGCCACAGCCGACAATGACAATGGACAGCACTATAATTGCCCAATTCCATTTTGCGGCCACATTAATCATTTTGCTCCAAAAAAGGATTTAACAGTCGCGGCGGACTACATAACGCCCACACCAGCGCTGCTATCCAGAGCAGCGAGGACGTGCCAGCTAGTGTCAAATTCGCAAACGCCCCGAGACATCCCAGTGCACACGTTAGCATCAGCGCAGCCAGCACGCTGATCGCCGTCACAAAGAGCAAAGAGCTTACGCGCCGAAAGGCTCCCAACATTGGAGGCAGCCCAAAAACGAACGCAGTCGCCATTGGCACCACGGGCCTGACCGTAGAGAAGATTTCGGCCACACTGCTCAGCATCTTCGGCAGACTATAGTTGATGCTCTCGTGACGCAGCACCCACGCCGCAGTGCAGTGCAAAAGCCAGCCCAACGTCATCGGGACTACGAGCAAGAATCCCCCGCCAACCAGCGCAAATTTGTTTTGGATGACCCTGAATCTTGCCGTGCGTGCTCAGGCGGTTACCTTGCTATCGGTCGTAGGCATACCGATATCCGACAATAACCTCGTTGGTGCCAAAATAAACTTCACAATATTCAAACCACGGCGCAAAAAACTTCGACTCCTTTGGCCAGTAAGATATTTTAGAGCCCTCCGCTACTTCCGGCAAAAAAATGACTGCGGGATCCTGAACGCTTTTGGCATCTCCAGGTTTACCCTTAAATTCCGTGGTCTGGGACCGACCGAAGTGCCGAAACATTTCCTCCACCGTCGTGAGCGTCATCCCCGCCTTCAGTTGCAGCGCTTGCCGGTGAAGCTCGGTGTCCGGGACGGGACGGCAGGCGAGAACGGTTAACACCAAAACAAGCGCAATGCTTCCAACAAAACTGCGCACAGTCAGGCTCTCCCCTTCTCCTGCGTCTGCTGCGATTTCCGCGCCTTGCGGCAGTCGTGGCATCTCACCGCCTTTGCGTCCATGTGGGCTTTCACTTCCTCGTAGTACCACTTTTGGGCCGCAGCTTTCCAGATTTCTTCCTTGCCGCAATCGCGACACCGAAACGGTTGGTCGAGGTAAAACTGCGGCAACTCACCGTAGGTATTGATGTGGGCCAGCTTCGAGCGGTCGGCGGGCAAAGCGGAGGGATGCTTTCGTTGAGTGCTCAGAGGCAACGCCGCAATGCGCTTTGCCTCGAACAACTCATTGGCCGTCGGATTGCGGCCGGTGTTTCGTTCAGCAGCCATGGAATTGAGGGTTAATTAGATGCGGCACCTTGCTCGTGTATCGTCTTTTCGCCTCCTGGCAACAAAAGCATTACCAGACCAACGATTCCAGCAGAGAGCAACGCAACCAAAGACCAGTGCATGCGGATCGCAAAGCTCGTGATAAATGATCCGTCCGGCGACGAGTTCGAACTCAAATCCTTTACGGATAATAGCGAAACGCCTGACAGGTACAACAGAATGCAAATGGCGGGCGAAGAAACCAACAGCGCCGCGCCAAGCCATTTACGCGAGGAAGTTTTCATTCATTAACTGCTCGTCACCCGCAGGGTCAACCCAATGGCGATCATCACCGCCATCATGCCGCCAGCGCAGGCGAACCGTCCGCCGAGCGACAGGGGCGCATTGAGAGAACCTCCTACATTCGAGGCCCGGAAGTTAACGAGCAACCGCCGACGAATGATGCCGTTGATTACAGGCAGACGCATAATAATACTTTCGTCAATACACGCTAGCGCGCTGGGACAGTCCTCATCGAAAGGCGCACCTCGCTTTCCTGATATTTAATATCACTCTCCGCAGTCCATTTCGTCAAGCCGCCGGGTTGACATGCTCGGAGTCATCAGTTGCCCGCTGTTGAAAATAAGCGAGCCGTACAACGTTGCGCCGGGCCGACGCCAGCGAAACCCTCCGGCGTTCCGCGTCATGGGGCGGTGCCTGCGGCCGGGATTGAACACCGTCCTGTGATTCCTGGATGCGGTGGGAAAGATTGGTCACGTCGATGCCGTGTCCGGGCAATTGCAATTCCCGCGGCAGACACCGTTCCCGCTGCGCCTGCCGAAATAACAGGAAGGCAACGAAGAATACCAGGAGGACTAGCAATATGATTTCTCGTCCTTCCATAAGTAATTGTTGGCCGGGGCCCGAATTCAGCCAAATTCCGACTCGGGCGTGACCGGAGTCAACCGCTACAACATACGCGTTTCGGTGAGATTTGCCAAGTATGCACGATGCGATGGGGAAGGCCAAAATTGGGCGACCTGCGCGCGGATTTGCACGCGTATATGGCGATTTTCGGCCGATACGAAATTGAATGCGATGAGCGGTATGTGTGGGAGTGAGGCTCTGGCGTCCCTTCAGGACGCGGGAGAGAATTGGGGGGTGCGAAACCCAGGGCATCGGCCTTGCGACCTCAGCCCTGGGCTGGGCTCTGACGGCCCGTTGGGCCGCAACCGCGGAGCGCGGGTCCCGCATGCGGGACCCGCAGCACTCCGATTGCTGAACGGTGACGGTATGGTTTGAGCACGGCCGGCAAACGGGCTCCGTGGCCGACCGGCAGTCGAGAGAATCTCAACGAGGTTCCGGCCTCCAGCTCCGGGTTGCGAGTTCACGAGCTACCCGGGGTATCGGATCCAATTATTTCGATCAACCTGAAACAGGTTGCGTCCCCCCACGCTCGGAAATTGACGCAACTCCTTCGGAGTTGAAAATTCATCCGACCATTTTCCCCGGGTAGCTCGCAAGCTCGCAACCCGGGGCTGGAAGACGCAATCCCTTCGGGATTGTGGGAAAGTTGCCTCCATTCCGGACGTGGCGCTCCGCTTGCCCCCGGCTAATATCCTACATCCTTTCAGGATGTTGGGTCAGCGGATAGTCCACATAAATCTCCGAGAGTGTTCAACTCACGGAAGGCGCCAGGAAATAAGGGGGAACCCGATGGACTGGTCTGACCACAGTCCGTGAAAGAGGAAAATAGAGCTCGCCCTCATCCTAACCTTCTCCCCCGTGGAGAAGGAACAGCTTTTGTTCGCCTTGAACTTCGCGGCAAACCAACCGCCGTGCTCTGTCAAAGGTCAGCCATTGGACAGCGAAAAACTCACCTTCTCCTCGGAGGAGAAGGCCGGGATGAGGACGAGCTTCATAATCACCCTCTCGATCGGCAACCCACGGAGGATTTCAAAGGGCCAATAAACTCGGCGCGTCCCCGACCAAGTTACGCCAAGTGCCCCCCGTTGCCCTGACGGCTGCCCCGGAAAACATCGGAGCGTTTCGGTCCCGCGGCCAAAAAATTCATCAAATTAATTTTCCTCCATTTCCGGCCTGAAATCGCTCGTTTTGAAAAATAAATCGGCAATCGCGGAAGGATCGGCAGGGGCGGCTTCACCGTTTCAATTTTTGGGATTACAACCTTTGCACGCTTGTGAAGCGTGAACGTTGAATATGAAAAATAAAATTTTGTCCGATGAAATCGCGAGAACCGGACTCCTCGCTTCCGCCCGCCTCCCTTCCTCCGCGATCCGATGCCTGGGCCTCGCGCTCGGCGGTCTATTGCTCGCCGGCTGTGTGGCCGTTCCGAAAACGGAGGTCAGCGGCCGCATCGGTGACCAGCCGTTCAAGATCGTTTCGCCGAAGGACTCCGACCTCGCGGGCCTCGACATCTCCGTCGAGACCAACGGCACGGTCCGCGTCCACCTAGACAAACTGCAGGCGCGCATGAATCCCGACGTCGTCGGCCAGACGGCGGCAGGCCAGGCGCAGATTGTTTCCGCGTCGCTCTCGGGCGCGGGCGGCATCGCGGGAAACATCACCGCCGAAGCCATCAAGGCCTACCTCAGCTATCTCGGCGTGCCGGCGACGGCTCCGGCGCGCACGAACACCAACGCGGGGGCGAAATAATTGCCCGATCAAACGCGAACCCGGCACGCCATGATTTCCTCCGCTTTGCTCATCCAAACGCTCACCGCCGCCGGCGTGCCGCTGGCGAAAATCAGCGTCTTCGACTCCGACTACGAATTGCCCGCGCCGTCGTGGATCACCGGTGACCTCTCATCGGCATTCGCGAAATTTTTGTTCGATACCGGCATCCAGTGGACCGAGTCGCGTTTCGATTGCAACAAATTCTCCAAGAGCGCGAGCACCATTGCCGATTGGTGCTGGACCAAAACCCGCAATGCCAGCGAGGCCGCCCTCGCGCTCGGCCTGTTCGCAATGCCGGGCCACATGCTGAACGTCGCCATCCACTTGAAACAGGCGGAAGCCGACTTCTCGCGGGAAATCACCGTCGATGATTTGCGCGTGGCCTTCTACGAGCCGCAACCGACCGTGCCGTCCGGCGAAATGGTTTATGCGGGCGTCACGCTGCGCGAAGTGAGCCTCACCGCCGAAGAATGCCGCAACTGCCTGGATTGTCTCTTTGTATGAAACCGACCGATATTAAAGGAGCGCGGAGCCATCTCTCCCATTCCACCCCCTGTAGGGCGGTGGTGCCCCGCCGCCCTGACTTGTCCCCATTCGGGAGTCCATCCGCGGAAAATATTTGGGCGGTGCGGCAGCACCGCCCTACCAGCTCGGAGGGGCGCACTCACGTCGTCCTGCCTTTGGGCGTCTGCGCGCTCGCGGCTGTGCTGTTCATCGGCTGCACGTCTCATCATGTGGATATTAATCTGCCGCCCGTGCGCAGGCAGGAGACGACCAACAACCTCCCGCCGCGCTGGCCGTCCGCTTCAACCAACGGTAGGGCGGTGGTGCCCCGCCGCCCTGACTTGTCCCCATTCGGGAGTCCGTCCGTCGAAAATATTTGGGCGGCTCCCGCACGCGGGAACCGCCCTACCAGCTCAGGGACGCGCTCCGGTCAATTCAGCGTGCTCTCGTATCCAACTCTCCGCGCCTCCGCGTCTCCGCGGTGCAAATCAGGTTTTATGATTACCAACATCTTCCCGGGATTCTCCGCCGAGAATCCAGCTTCCGATCCAGCCACGTCAAAGCCATGAACACTCAACCTCCCGAACATCCGCAATTCGGCGTGAATTATGACGTTGGCTGGATCGGCTTCGTTTCGCACGACTCGTTCGTGGCGCGCGGCATCCGCTGGTTCACGCGCCATTGGCGCAGACAAACGCCGGGCGTCAGCCATGTGTTCGTGGTCATCGGCGAAAACCAGTGCATCGAGGCGAACGGCGACGGCGTCGAAATCGAATCGCTCGACGAATATTTTCTCGCGTCCGATTACACGACCTATCTGCGACAGCCCATCGGCTGGACGCCGGCGCTCGGCGCGCGCATCGCGGCGGAGGCGTTGAAATACAAAGGCCTGCCTTACGACTACGATTTAATCCTCGCCGACGCCGTGAGCTACAGCCTGCTGGGGCGGCTGGTGAATGGTCTCACGCGCGATTCGCTCGACGCCGTGCTGACGAGCCTCACCGATTCGGAGGGCGCGATGATCTGCGACAAACTCGCCGCCGTCGCCATCCAGGCGCAGCCGGAATTGCGGCCGCGCCTCACCCTGCCCGCGCGGCAGAACAATCCGCAACGCCTTTTTGGCGATGACCAGCTTTTCGCGCCCGACGTCACTGTGATCCAGGGCGGTCCCGCAAATATCGGCCCCGCGGCCCGCGCGGCCAACTCAAACCCTGACCTGATTGCCAAAATGAAATGTATCCCACCCATCATCTTCGCCCAGGGCATCGACAACGTGCCCGCGTCGTTTCTGAAAAATGCCCTGATGTGCGCGCTCGCGCTGGCGGTCGGCGCCGGCGGCTGGGCGGCGTGGGCCGGTTATTGCGAACGGCGACGCCGCGATTCCGCGCCCCGCGAATCGCGTGAACCCCGAGGCGCGGGCAACCGCGTGCCGAATGTGCGCAAGGACATGTGCGATTTCAAAATGGGCGACGTCTCCCGCCGCCTCGACGATCATGCCCGACAGATCGGCGAGTTGTGGGAGGAGATGCGCGCCGAAGACCAGAAAACCCGCGAACGCCTCGACGCGAGTTTTCAATCCATCCAGCGTTCGCTGGGCAAAATCGAAGGCAAACTGGAGGAGATCACCGACCGATGAAAACTGAAGATCGTGAAACATTGCGGCACGCCACGCTGGAAGCGCTGGCGCTGCGACATCCCGCCGCCCTGTCCCTCGGGGCCGTGGCCCGCGCCGTGCGCAAAGAGCTTGCGTTTCCCTTCGAGGAAACCGATCTCGCGTCCGCGCTGGAAATGCTCAAAGGCCTCGGCCTGACGCAAAGCCTGCCCGACCCGTTCGGCGCGTCCCAATGCTGGTGCGCGACGGCCAACGGCGTCCTGCACTTCGAACGAAATGGAGGCCGGTGATATGGGCACCGTAAGCAAAATCAGCCGGCTGCCGGCCGCCGTCCGCGAAGAATTAAATCAACGCCTGTTCGACGAACAGACCGGCACGGATATCATTTTGTGGGTTAATGCGCTGCCGGAAGTTCAGGCAGTGCTGACGAGGGAATACGGGGGAAAGCCGGTAAATTACAACAACCTCAGTTGCTGGCGCCGCAGGCAATACGCGGTCTGGCTGAAAAAGCACGATTTCAACCTGCGAATCCAGGGCCTTGCCAAACTGGCGTATGAGCTGGCGGCGGCCACCGGCAAGTCGCTTTCCGAAACGGCGATGGCGATTGCGAGCGGCAAAATCCTGGAGGTGCTTGAGGGGGTGAAGGAGGTGATGCAAGTCGAGGAACTCCGGCAGCTTCTCGAAAGCATCTTAAAAATGCGCACTTCGGATCTTGCCGAGAGGCGTTTCGCGCAGGAATTGCGGGTGTACGCCGACAAGATCGCCGGGCAGAAAAAGGAAAACGAGCCGGGGGGCATGGTCGCGGAGGACGGCGGATTGACACCGGAGGCGCTGCGTCGGATAGAGGAGGCGATCGGGCTCCTGTGAAGAGACGAGTTTCCATACACAAAGGCGCCGCGCGCGGCAAAGCCAGGATCATATGCCCGCACGATGAACTTTTGCTTCCCTATCAGACGAAATGGGTGAAAGACGATTCCCGTCTCAAGATCGCCGAGAAGTCGCGCCAGATCGGCTGGACGTGGGCCACGGCCTGCGGGTTGGTCAATCGCAAGTCGCTCAAAAGCGCGCATCTTGACGCCTGGGTGAGTTCCCGTGATGAGATTCAGGCGCGCCTGTTCCTGGAGGACTGCAAACAATTCTCAACCATTGTCCATGTCGGCGCCCAGGTTCAGGGGCAAATGGCTTTAAAGGATGGGGCTCAAACCGCATACGTGCTCGCATTGGCCAATGGACTCCGCATCCACTCGATGTCGAGCAACATCGACGCCCAGGCCGGCAAGCGCGGCGACCGCGTGCTCGATGAGTTCGCGTTGCATCCCGACCCGCGACGGCTTTACGCCATTGCGTATCCCGGCATCACATGGGGCGGCTCGCTGGAGATTTTTTCCACGCATCGCGGCACGGCGAATTTTTTCAACGAACTGGTCAACGAAATCAGGCACAAGGGCAACCCGAAGAATTTTTCGCTGCATCGCGTCACCCTTGAGGACGCGCTCAACCAGGGCTTTCTCTACAAGCTGCAGCAAAAACTTCCGTCCGGCGACGAGCGGCAGGACATGGATGAGGCGGAATATTTCGACTTCATCCGGCGAGGTTGTCCCGACGACGAATCGTTCCAGCAGGAATACATGTGCCAGCCGGGCGACGATCAATCGGCGTTTCTCAGCTACGATCTCATCGCGTCGTGCGAATACGGCGCCGGTGAAATCTGGGAGACGGAGCTCGCCCGGGCGCGCGGACCGCTCTACGTGGGCGTGGACGTTGGCCGTGATCACGACCTGACGGTCATCTGGGTGATCGAGCGGATCAATGACGTGGATTTCACGCGGCGCGTCATTTGTTTGAAGAACGTGACGTTCGACGCGCAGGAGGCGGAGTTGTATGCGGTCCTCGATAATCCGCTCGTGCGGCGTTGCGCGATCGATTGCACGGGGCTGGGGCGGCAGTTCGCCGAGCGAGCGCAGAAGCGTTGCGGGGGGTATCGGGTTGAAGCCGTGAGTTTCACCGGGCCCGTGAAGGAGTCGCTCGCGTATCCGGTGCGCTCCAGCTTCGAGGATCGCACCGTGCGCGTGCCGAACGATCCCGCGATTCGCGCGGACCTGCGCGCGATCAAAAAGGAAACCACCGCCGCCGGCAACCTGCGCTTCACCGCCGACCGCGGCCGCAACGGTCACGCCGACCGTTTTTGGGCGCTGGCCCTGGCGAAACATGCCGCCGGTAATACGGCCCAAGGCGTCAGCATCGCCGTGCCCGCCGGTTTCGGCAGCTACGTGGGAGGTGGATTATGAATTCACCGCGGCGCGGAGACACGGAGGTCCTCAACTCGGTAGGGCGGTGGTGCTCCGCCGCCCTGACTTTTTCCAAGGCAGGAGTCAGGGCATCGCAGCAGCAACGCCCTGCTACCAGAAGACATCCAAAAATAATTTTATGAAACATCCACTCATCGCTTTGTTTAACGCCGCCAAAACTTTTCTTGGCGGCGCTTCCTCCACCGGCGTTCCTCTCCAGCGTCAAAACTCGCTCGCGCCGCGTTTCGAGCCGGGCAACATTTCCGCGACCGCCACGGCACAGGATATCCACGCCGCGATTCGCCAGGCTGAAAATGGCGACACCACGTCGCTCTTCCGTTACTACCGCGATAGCCTGCTCGGCGATGATTTGATTCAGGGCGAACTCAGCAAACGCAAACTCGCCGTCATCGGCCAGCCGACAGCAGTGCTGCCGCTGGACAAACAAAACGAGAACGACGTGGCCGCGGCCGCCGCGTGCCTGCGCGCGATTGCCGATTGCGAAAACTGGAACGCAGGCCTCGGCAGTCTGCTGATGGCGTCGCAATGGCCGGTGGCGGTCGCGGAAAATATTTTTCGACCGGCCGATGCGGAGCCGGTGAGGTTTCAGTTGAAAAATAGCGGCGACGGTCCCGCCAAACCGAGGCGAGACGCCTCGGCCACCAACCAGAGCCTCACCTTGCAATACACCCTCAAGCGCATCGAGCCGGTCACGCCGATGCTGTTCTGTTTCCGCCACGCGTATCTCGGCGGCGGCCTGGGAACTTCCACGTCCGCGCAGCCGGCCGCTGCCGACTGGGAACCGTTCCTGCGCCTGTGGCCGACGGATGACCAGGGCCGGATTCTTTACGACGCCGCACGCGCGACGCGGCTGGATCGGGATCGCCATGTGGTGCATCGCGGCCACCTGCTCACCGACCAGCGCGACAACTGGGGCGGGCCGATGCGGGCGATTCTATTCTGGTGGCTTTGCCGCGGGTTGGGACGCGATTGGTTCGGGCGTTTCATGGAGCGCTACGGCATGCCGTTTCCGGTTGGCAAAACCAACGTGCGGGATGCGGAATCGGTGGCGTTGTTGCAAACCGCTTTCAGCCTCGCGACAAAAATCGGCGGGCTCGTGATCGGCCAGGGCGATCAGGTGGAGTTGCAGCAGGCGCTCGTGCAAGGCGGCGCCGAGGGCCACGCGCTCTGGCACACGACCTGTAACGACGCGATCTCGCGGCACATCGTCGGCTACGGCAACGGCGACAAACCGGCCGGGCTCAACGCTGGCGAAAGCGCGCTGCAAGCCGGGGTGCGCCAGGACGTCCGTGTGTTCGATCAACGCCTGCTTGCCGAGACGCTGGAGAAGCAGCTCTTCGCGCGCTTCCTCAAATTCAACGGACTGAACGGCCGCGTGCGCGTGGCGTGGGGCGGCTTGAGCGCCGAGGACGCGCGGACATTTGCGGAGTTGCTCAAGACCGCAAAAGAGGCCGGCTGGGAACCGACCGACGGCGCGATCCCGGCGATCGAGGACAAACTGGGGATTGAAGTGCGGCGGGTCGCTGCTTAACCGCGGAGACGCGGAGACGCGGAGACGCAAAACAAAAAGGAAATTTATTCGGCAGGAAATTTACCGCTGCGAACGCTTTGAAAGACTTTACGCATCACTCGATTCTCACAGAAAAAAACACGCGGGCAGTCTCACGCGCTTTTGGTCCGCTCGCGGCAATAGTCGTAAAACGCGTTCCACTCGGCGTCGTTGCTGAAGGCGCGGCGAGGGATGACGTGCGCCATGTGCTGGGCGATGTAGATGAAAATGTGATTCCGCGTCCGCGCCAGTTTTTGCACGATGGCCCAATTCTGCTCCATCTTGTTGAAAGCGGTTTCCTCCGTGAAGTTCGCCGGAGTGAGCGTGATCGTGTGCTCGGTCAGCACCGACTTGTTTTTGCTCGAGCTGATGCTCAGCAGCACCGAGATGGCGAACAGCGCCGCGAAGAACAGGGAGGCGACCAACATGATGAGGAAAAAACTGAGAATCCTCACCACCGGACCGCCCTCCCGCGACGCCGCCGTGGTGGCGACCAGCGAAATCAAGGCGATGCTGACCGCGCAAGAGCCCGCGACGAACGGGGAGCGCGGATAATGATAAAAACAAAACGCCAGGATGTCCCCGTACGAGTTTCGATATTTAATGATCATTTTATCTGCCGGCGAACATCATACGCCCGGCCACGAATTTTACCGCGCGAAAAGCGGGACTTGCCCTCGATGACGGGTTCACGTCACGCCCGGCTTTTCTCCGCGTCTCCGCCCCCCCGCGCCAGCCAGATCAGACGCCGCATATTCCGCCGGAGCGGCCTAGTGCCGGGGCTACACGTTCACATGCACCACCTTCGCGGGCGGGAAGCCGTTGAAGAAGGTGGCGGAGGCGTTGCTGTAGGCGCCGATGTTTTCGGAAAAGACCAGGTCGTCGATTTGCAGGTCGGGCAATTCCTCGGACAACGAGATGGTGTCGAGGGCGTCGCAGGTCTGGCCAAAGACAGCGGAGATTTCCTTTTTGCCTTTGCGGAACGATTTCAAGTGATACTGGCAATGGTCGAAGATGATGCCGCTGAAGGTGTGGTAAACGCTGTCGTTGATGTAGTAGCACGGTTTGCCGTCGCGCACGGCCTTGCCGATGACGCGAGCCACCGAGGTGGCGGCGGTCGCGACCAGGAAGCGGCCCGGTTCGGCGATGATTTGCAAATCCTTGGGGAACAAGCGGTCGATCTCCGCGTTGATCTTGCGCGCGAGGGCGCTGAAGGGTTTGACGTGTTTGTTGTAGGGCGCGGGAAAGCCGCCGCCGATATCGAGAATCTTGAGTTCGTGCCCGCGCGACTTCGATTCCTTCATCACCGCCGCGGAGATGTCAATGCCCTGGACGAAATTCTCGAAATTGGTGCACTGGCTGCCGACATGGAAACTGAGGC
Organism: Limisphaerales bacterium; assembly: GCA_044223735.1. Lineage (GTDB taxonomy): Bacteria > Verrucomicrobiota > Verrucomicrobiia > Limisphaerales > UBA8199 > JBGALR01. The sequence continues at coordinate 252,543 of JBGALR010000004.1, forward strand.
CTTCGACGACGAGGCCGAGCTTGAACGCGGCTTCAATCAGGTCCACTGCCTCGCCGGGGTCGCAACCGAACTTGGAGGAAAGCTCGACCATCGAGCCGGTGTTCGGCACGCGGAGGCGCAGCACCACGCCGGCGTGCGGGGCAAATTGTTTGATCTTGTGCAGCTCGGTCAGGTTGTCGTAGGTGACGAGCGGCTTGTAGCGGTCGAGCGCCTGCAGGGTCTCCTTGGGCTTCGTGGGATTGGCGTAGATGATTTTATCCCAGATGAAATCCTGCTGCTTTTTGGCGGAGAGATGTTTGATGTTCTCGTACACGAGCATGAACTCGGGCAGCGACGCGACATCGAAGCTCGCGCCCGCCTTGTACAGCGTGCGGACGATGGCAGGTTCCGCGTTGGCCTTGACGGCGAAATAACCCTGCACCTTGGGCAGATATTTTTTGAACTCGGCGTAGTTCTTCCGGAGGATGTCGTGGTCGATGACGACGATGGGCGTGCCGTGCTTCTTAGCCAGGGCCTGGAGTTGCTTGTCGGTCATATCAAAAATTCAATTGGCTGCTGGCGTTTAAGCCCTTTCACGCACGGGCACAAGCGAAAAAATGCGGCGCGGCCGGCTCGGACCGAAAGCCGATGCCCTCGGGTACTCTCGCGAACGGCGCGGTGTCACCGATGCGCATCTGCATTCCGCGCCGGCACGGCGTTGGTCGCAACGGGCAGATTCGACATGAGTGTCGCCGGCAACGACAGTTCCACCGTGTTGGTTCTCCACGTGGGTTTCCAGACAAGACTTTTGGGCCATAACCAATCATACAATCCTTGCGAGATGTGGCTTACGACATTTTTCGCCCGACGCGACGAAGGCGTCAGGTTTTGGAAGCGCCCATTTATGGTGCGAATACCCATGGGCCACACCACCGGCGGACGGTAATAACGCAGTTCGATACGGCAGGCATCGGCCTTTGCCGGCACAAGGATTTTGACCGTGGCCGAGCGCGGCGGTTCCAGGCTTACCACGTTAGTGGGCCGGACCGGCGACACAACCAAAGTCATCATGTTCGTGCCGGATCGTCCTGGCCCAACCATCTTAACCACATTCGTGCCCGGGCGATTTGGAGAAACAATGACCGCGACATTGCTGCCGGGACGCCCGGGCAAATACGCGATCCAGTACGGATCGGGAATGACTGCCCGCCAGCGATTGTCCACACGGGCGGTAAGCTTCGCCTCCCGATCAAACGTAATCCCGACGTCCTTGAGATTGCGGGCCTGCAAGGTCAGCAGCCGCATGTTACCGAAATCGCCGTAGTAGATCTCCGACGGCTCCATCCACCGGGCTTCCACCACAAATGGGCACGATTCGGGCCAGAGGCAAATCAACAATATTACGCCCACACCCACCGTGACCGACCCGCCCGCGACGAGCGCGATCCTTTTCGTTTTGAGCAAACGGAAGGCCATGGCGTGGAGGCGTTGAACTTTGAGTCGTCACATCGTGCCCGTACGTGCGCGACTACGCAATCCCCCGCGCTAGCATCCAAACACCGCAGCGTTAGCCGCCCAACGCCTCTCTGGAAAAAAATCTCGCGCAGTCGCGCGCTGCCGCCGACACTTCGGAGCAATGAGCCACGATTTGGATAACCAACCGAAGCTCCCTGCTGCTCCGTCGAGGGAGATTTCCGATGCGGATCTCGATTTGCCGATCCAGGGTTTCAAGGGCACGCCGGACGAAATCGAGCGTCAGTGGTTTGAAAAAGTTTACACGGGCCGCGGCGACACGCAGCGGCAGTTGACGGTGCGCGCGGTGCTGATGGGCGGTGTGCTGGGGATGTTCATGTCCATCTCCAACCTTTACACGACGCTCAAGCTGGGGTGGTCCTTCGGCGTGGCGATCACGGCGTGCGTGTTGTCATACGTGATCTGGAACACTATTCGCACGTTGCTCGGCGGACGCCTGAGCCAGATGACGATGCTGGAAAATAATTGCATGCAGTCCACGGCGACGGCGGCCGGGTCCTCGACGGGCGCGGCGATCGGGACGGCATTCGGCGCGTTGCTGCTGATCCAGGGCGTGCACCAGCCGTGGTACGTGGTGGCGTCGTTCGCGCTCTTGACGGCGGCACTGGGCGTATTCCTCGCGATCCCGATGAAGCGGCAGTTGATCAACCAGGAGCAGTTAAAATTCCCCAGCGGCATCGCGGCAGCGGAGACGTTGCGCAGCCTTTATTCCAAGGGCGCGGAGGCGGTGAGGAAAGCGTACGCGCTGCTGGTTTCATTGCTGGCGGGTGGTCTCGTGGGCTGGTTGCGCGGCTACGCCAGCCTCGCGGAAGTGTTCCGCAACGAAGGCCGGCCGCAAGTCTGGATGGAAAAAATGCAAAAGTGGATTTTGATTCCGGACACGTTGAGTTTTCCCGCATGGGTCAATCCGCTATCGCGCGGCGCGATGGCCGGGCTGGCATTTGAACCAAGCGTCCTGCTGATCGGCGCAGGGATGATCACCGGGCTGCGTGTTTCGCTTTCGATGTTGCTGGGTTCGTCTCTGCTTTACTTTGTGGTCGCGCCGCAACTGCTGGCGTTCGATGCGAGCCATGCGGGCATCGCAGGTTACGTCCCGTCCTTCAAGCTCGCGCCGGACGGTTCGTTCAATCCCACGCGCTGGGCGCTGTGGGGCGGGACGGCTATCATGGTTTTTTCCAGCCTCACCTCCATGGCGCTGGAATGGCGCACCCTGGCGCGGGCATTCACGATGTTCAGCAGGAAGGACCGGCCCGCGCACTCCGCCGCGATGGATGCAATCGAAGTGCCGATTTCCTGGCTCGTGATCGGCCTCATTCCCATCACGATCGGCATGGTGATCGTGCAATATCTCGCATTTCACATTTCGATTTATCTGGGCCTGATTTCCGTGGCGCTGTCGTTCGTGGTGTCGCTGGTGTGCTGCCGCGCCACGGGCGAAACCGACACCACCCCGATTGGCGCGATGGGAAAACTGACGCAGTTGTTGTATGCCGCCCTGCCAGGAGCGAAGGGCATCGCGTCCATCAACCTCATGGCAGCGGGCGTGACGGCATCGGCCGGGGGAGCGGCGGCGGATTTGCTGACCGATTTGAAGAGCGGTTACATCCTCGGTGCGAATCCGCGCAAACAATTCATCGCTCAGTTCGTGGGAATTTTTTTCGGCATCCTTGCCATCGTGCCGGCGTGGTATTTGATGGTGCCTGACAAAGCCAAGCTCGAGTCGTTCAATCCGCCGGCCACGAACATGTGGAAAGCGGTGGCCGATTTGCTAACGCAAGGCTTGCACATGCTGCCGGTGACTGCGGTTTGGGCGATTGTGATCGGAGCGATACTCGGAGTCCTGTTGCCGGTAGCGGGCCGCATTTTTCCGAAAGCTCATCCTTATTTGCCGTCAGCGATGGGATTGGGTCTCTCGTGGGTGATGATCTTTCAGAACAGTCTCTCGTTTGCCCTAGGCGCGGTGCTCGTCGCCGCCTGGAGCAAATTGAGGAAGAAGAATGCGGAGACTTACTACGTGCCGATCGCCTCCGGGCTGATTGCGGGCGAATCGCTGATTGCCGCGCTGCTGGCGATCCTCTGCACCATTCTGGGACTTTGGAAGGTGTCCCACTGGCCTATTTTAAGACATTAACCACCCGTATGTTGAGCAAGAACGGTGGTTGCTGGGGCTACACCAGGGTTATCGAGAATCGATAGCCCATTAATTTTCATGCCGTCGCCTTGGAGGAACACGACGCGTTGATACCCCACGCCCGTGAGGCGCTTCACCCACTGCTGTTTAACGCTGTCCAGATTGTTGTAACGGATGAGAATGACCACGGCGAGTTCGCGACCCGCTTGCTGTTTCGCTAAATCGACGACAGCTTCTTTATCGAAACTCGATAAGAAAGGCCCTTCGGCTTGCAGAGGTTTGATTACACGACTAATGGATTCAGAATAATATCGAATAACGATATTAGCCCGCTGTTCCTCAGTAAACTTGGGGGCGGTGGACTCCTCCATTTTGGGAGCGGCGCACGAAGTGAGGAACAACGCTCCTAGCAACAACAAGGACGAAAGCTTTTTCATACAACAACTGTAACGGGAAGCACCTTGGGTGCCATAAGGCAATTCCTGGTATTCCACGCTCCAAGCGAAGCCGATTGTTCTCAACAGGTGTCTCGTATTTACGCTACTTTTGACAGACCTGCCCCATCTCATTATGTTCTGCCTCGAAAATGCTGCCTCCATTGCTCGACTCGGCAACGAGTTCTCTCCCATGGACGTTTGAAATCTCGCCATGACCGACGAACGCGACCCCAAACCCAGTTCTCCCCCCTCGCAGGAAACCACGCTGGCGGATGTAAAACAACTCGGCTTCTGGGCCGCCATCACCAGTCTCAGCTACGTCTTCTGGATCGCCGGCGGCATGGAGATGGTGGAGCGCCTCGCATATTATGGCGTCCGCGCGGTTGCCACCATCTATGCCACACAGCCGGTTTCAACCGGCGGTCTGGGCGTGACGATGGCGACTTTCGGCACCTTGCTGCTTTTTTGGAATTTAACGCAATCGTTGGTTCCGATTTTCACCGGCGGCCTGTCGGATCGCTATGGGTATAAGCAAACCATTTTCGTTTCGACGATCGTCAAGGCGCTCGCGTATCTGGTGATGGCGTGGTTCCCCTGCTACGCCGGTTTTTTTTCCGGCGCCATGCTGCTGGCCATCGGCACCGCGATTTTCAAACCCGGGGTGCAGGGCACTATCATCAAAGCCAGCAACCGACGAAACAGTTCAATGGCCTGGGGCATTTTTTATCAAACCGTGAACATTGGCGGCTGGATTGGGCCTTTGATTGCGTTGCAGCAACGCCAGAATGCGTGGTCACATGTTTTCTACGTGAATGCGGCGGTCATCTGCTGCAACTTCCTGTTGCTCCTCACCTACAAGGACCCCGACAAGGCAGACCGCCTGGCGCGGCAAGAGGCGGTGCGGGCGGGCACGCTTCAGCAACGCGACCTGATCTTTGAGGCGATGGATGAGTTGAAGAAGCCGCATCTTTTCATCTATTTGCTCATTTTTTCCGTATGGTGGCTGATGTTTCCGATGCTGTGGGACGTGCTGCCGCGCTATATCGCGGACTGGGTGGATACCGGGCCGATGGTGCAATTTCTTTTCGGAGCCGACGGGACCAGAAGCTCCTGTTGGCACTTTTTCCTGGGAATGGACAAAAGCGGCAAAACCATCGAGCCGGAAGGCATCGTCAACATCAATGCCGGGATGATCATGCTGACGTGCTTCATCTTCGCGGGGTTGAGTTCCAAGCTGCGCGCCACCACCAGCATGCTGGTCGGGACCGTCTTTGTGATCCTGGCACTCGTGTGCTTTGGGGCGACGAACGGGATCGGCTTCGCCGTGCTGGCGATGGTCTCGTTCAGCGTCGGCGAAATGCTGGCCAGCCCGAAATTCAGCGAGTTCCTCGGCAACATCGCGCCACCCGACAAGAAGGCCATGTGGATTGGATTTTCACAAGCACCCATGCTCATTGGCTGGACGATTGAGGGCAAGCTCGGGCCGAAACTCTACCATGTTTTTTCATCCAAGGATGAACTCGCGCGGCAGTTGCTCGTCTCGCGCGGAATGGCCCCGAATCAAGTCACGGAGCAAGCCATCCCCATCGGCGAAGCGTTCAGCAAACTGGTTCAATACACTGGAGAAACTCCCGCACAATTGACGCAAACGCTTTACCAAACGCATCACATCGGGCTTACATGGTACATCTTCGCCGCGATTGGCGTGGCTTCTGCCGTGATGATCTATTTTTACGGCCGCTGGATCCATCGCCTGGCGCAAGCCGGGAAGTAGTTCCTATTTCTCCAGTATTTGCAGTGCTTCGTCGAGCGTTTCGCAAGTAACGATGCGAACGTCGTGACGATAGTGGAAGGGAGAAAGAATGTTCATCCCAATGTCCTTGTGGGGATCGGGGATAACCCTTACGACCAGCGAGACGCCTTTTGTATTGCAGAGATCCATCATCGCCTTCACATACGGCAGGCAGGCCAGATCCATCTCGTCCAATGTGCTCATGTCGGTTAGCAATCGGAAGCCTTGTTCCAACTCGGCAAGCAGCCCTGGCAATTCGTGGCTGCACTTTTGGGCTTCCCCGGGGCCGACACGCCCGCTGTAATGGATCTTCAGTAAATTCTTCGTTTTGGTTGCTTCCGCGTGAAACATGGCAGTCTATCTGTAAATATTCGTCAAAAATTCTTGTCTCAATTTGAGGCGATATGCCTCGACATCACAAGTAATACCCGCGTTCGGGCTTCATAATCCGTTGCATTTTGCATTTTTCAAGGTCGGAAGGGGTGATTTCGGCTGGACCGAGGCGCTTTGTCCGCGCCTGGTGCGACAAGGGCACAACGGTTGCTCCCTTGCCGTGCCATGGCGCACAGAAACAACCCCCTGGTTGCTTTGTGTTCCTGCGCGGCGGTTGTGTTCGCCGTTGCGGGCGGGTCCCTTCGCGCCAATGACACGTCGGACACGCAGGCGCAACTGCGCGAGCTACAGCAGCAGAATCAAGCCCTGCAAGAGCAGATGCGCAAGCAACAGGCGCTCATCGATGCGTTGACCAAAAAGATGGACCAAATGGAGAGCGCGAACACGCAGCACGCTCAGGAGGTCAATCAACTCAAGACCGACATGCAGGATATCGCGCCTGACGTGAAATCCAAAAAGGGTTTTAGTTTTGGCAAGGTGAACATTGGTGGCGAGGGAGCAGTCGGTTTCTTCTCCACGCAGTCGCAGGGACAATATCCCAACTCACCGTTCCGCGTGGATGAAGCGCGGCTCTTTATAGAAGCGCCGGTTTACGACCAGGTTTATTTCTTTGGTGAAGTCGATTTGATGACGCCCGAATCCAACGACCTCAGCCTGCAACTCGGCGAATGCTATCTCGACTTCGAAAACGTCTCCAGGCTGTGGGGCAAGGACAACATCCTTAATATCCGCGCCGGCCGCATGTATATCCCCTTCGGCGAGGAATACTTGCGCCGCTACGCTATCGACAACCCTTTCATCTCGCGCTCGCTGCCCGACATCTGGGGCATCGATGAAGGCATCGAGTTGTATGGCGCAGTCGGAAAATTCTCCTACGTGGCCGCGGTGCAAAACGGCGGCGTCTCCGGCACGCAGGACTACGACGGCGATAAATCAGTCACGATGAAACTGGGTTTCGATCCGAAACCATGGTTGCACCTGAGCGTGAGCGGCATGCGCACGGGGAATCTCGACTCGCAGCAGGATTATCTTTCCGAACTGTGGTTTGGCGGCGGCTGGTTCCGCTCGCTCGGCTCGGCGCAGGCTTCCAAGTTTCACGCGAATCTCGTGGAAGGCGACGTGGAAGTGCGGTTGCATCGCGGCTACATCCGCGCCTATGGCGGCTATATTGCCTACGACGACAACGACTCCGCGCGCAACAATCAACGGGGCGTTTACTATTACAGTCTACAAGGCGTGCACGACATCTACGGCAAGCTCTATGGCGGTGTCGGGTTCAGCCAGATCTTTGCGAACAACGGCTTCCCTCTCGTCGGCTACGGGAACATGGACCAATTTCTTTTTGGCCCGCTCACCGACAATCTGTGGCGCCTCAGCATGGTGGTGGGTTATCGCTTCAGCCAGAACCTGATTCTGAAGGCGGAATACAGCTTTGAACAGGGCCAGATGGTAAACGGCATGCAACGCGATCACGAAAATCTTTTCGCTTTGGAAGCGGCCTTCCGATTCTAAGTGCCCCAATGAAAATCTCGTCTCTCATCCTCGCGGCAAGTTTGATGGCACTGTTCGCCGCGCACGCCGGCACGATCACCGGCATGGTCAACGCGGAGCCGAAGCAAGGCGCGGAGGCAGCCGGCGGCAACGGCGGCAAATACGACAGCCGCCAGTTTAAATTTGTCGAACGCATCAATTACGACGAGATGCGCGACTTCGTCGTTTATATCGACGGACCGGTCGGCCCAAAATCAACCACGCCACCAGCGACCGCGGAAGTAAATACGCGGCGCATCACGCAAAAGGGCGCGGTGTTTGAACCGCACATTCTCCCCATCATGCAGGGGACCACCGTGGACTGGCCCAACAACGACAACATCCTGCACAACGTTTTTTCGTTCTCGGAAGCCAACCCCTTCGACCTCGGCTTGTATAAGGCGCCCGAAATCAAACACGTCACGTTCGCAAAAGCCGGCCGTGTGGATGTTTTCTGTTCCATCCATACCCGGATGAATTGCATCGTGCTTGTGGTCGAAAATCCCTATTTCTCGAAAACCAGCGCAAGCGGGCATTATTCCATCACCAACGTGCCGGCGGGCACCTACACACTCAAAGCGTGGCACGAGCGGCTGCCGCCACAGACGCGGCAAATCACCGTTCCCGAGACCGGCGACGTAAAAGCCGACTTCACGCTCAGCGTCCGCAATCTCCCCAAACTTTGACATGGAGAAACTGCGGCACAGGTTCGAGGTCAGTTTCAGCGCCAAGGTGCTGCTGCCGGTTGTTTCCATCATGGTGCTCCTGCTCGGCATCATCATCTGGACGGTCAACACCCGCATCACGCAGCAAACCCAGGCCGAGGCGGCCCGCAGCCTTACCACCGCCGACGGCGTGTTTCGAAAATTTCAAGATATCCGCAAAAGCAGCCTGGTCTCCCGCTATCGCAGTCTGCGCAACGAACCGCGCTATCGTGCCCTGCTCCAAAGCGGAGACGTGCCCACCATCCAATCGGAAATCAAAAATCTCCCGGACGACCAAGGCGTGGACGTCGCGCTGTTCACCTCAACTACCGCCGAATCGTTCGCCTGCGCCAAGGATAATCCGTTGAAACCGATTTCCGTTTCGCAATTCGAAGCACGCAGCGCCGAATCCGTCCGTCGCGCCATGGAAGGTGATGACAACACGGATACCATTCTGGTGGGCGACCGGCTCTTTGACGTCATCTCCATTCCAGTGAACGATCAGAACAACGAGCGCGTGGGCGTGCTTTCGTTCGGCTCGGAAATTCGGCGCGCCGACGTGGCCGACGCCAGTTCCATCAGTCAGAGCGACATCGTCCTGCTCGCCAACGGCCGCGTGATCGCCTCCACCATTCTCAATTCCGACCCTGGCCAGGATTTCGTGCAACTGTTCAACGAACTAACGCTGACGCCAAACCGTTCGGCCCACTCCCTGCCCGTGCGAAAGCTCTCCCTCGACAACGAACACTTCTACTGTTCCGCGGGAAAGTTCACCTCGCTGGATGGCGAAGCCAAGCTCGGCTATCTCCTGCTCTCCTCCTATGAAAAACCGTGGCAGGCGCTGCTCAGCACCCGTCGCATGATTGTCCTCCTGGGCGTGGCCGGTATTTTGTTAGGCACGGTCATCGTCTGGTGGCTCGTGCGGCGCGTCACGCAACCGCTGCGCGCCTTGAGCGAAAGCGCCGAGGCCGTCGGCAAAGGCGATTTCTCCCGCCGCGTCGAAGTGACTTCCCGCGATGAATGCGGGGAACTTGCGGCCGTCTTCAACCAGATGACCGAGAACGTGAAGCGCGGCAAGGACCAGTTGGAATTGACCGTGGACACACTCAAGTCAACCCAGGCGCAACTGATCCAAAGCGAAAAGCTCTCCGGCATCGGCGAGTTCGTGGCGGGCGTGGCCCATGAATTGAACAATCCGCTTACTTCCGTCATGGGTTTTTCAGAATTGCTGAAGCTCTCGGACAAGGACCCGCAGCATCAGCGTCACCTGGAGATGATTCACAAGAGCGCGTTGCGCTGCACGAAGATCGTCCAAAGCCTGTTGAGTTTCGCGCGGCGGCATCAGCCGGAGCGCAAGCTGTCCAACGTCAACGAACTCGTGGAGGCGGCGGTCGAGTTTCTCCAATACCAGTTGCGCACCAGCAATATCGAAGTGGTGACGCGTCTCGACCCCAATCTCCCCAAAACGATGCTGGACCCCCATCAGGTGCAGCAGGTGTTTCTGAACATCACCAACAACGCCCGCCAGGCAATCGAGGCGCATCAGCCGAAAGGCCGCATCACCATCACCAGCGAGCAATGCGGGCAGAATCTTCGGGTGACCTTTCAAGACAACGGCCCCGGCATTCCGGAAGGTCATTTGTCGAAAGTCTTCGATCCATTTTTTACCACCAAGGAGGTGGGCAAAGGCACCGGCCTCGGACTGAGCCTGTGCTACGGCATCATTCACGAACACGGCGGCACCATCACCGTCCGCAGCCGCCCCGGGGAGGGCGCGATGTTTGTGATTGAGCTCCCGGTGGCCGCCGCCCCTGCGGCGGCAGCCACCGAGGCGCCCGCCCGGGTGGAACCCGCCCCTGCCCTTGAAGCCGGCGTAAACCGACTTGAAGGCGCGGGCAAAAAAGTTCTCGTGATCGATGACGAGGAGGCAATTCTCGAAATGGTTCGCGACACGCTTTCGGGTCACGGTTACGACGTGGATATCGCACGCGATGGTGAAACGGCGTTGAACCGGCTGCGACAGGTGCCCTACGACCTGGCTTTGTGCGATTGGAAAATGCCCGGTCTCAACGGCCAGCAGGTTTACGAACAACTGCGCGCGACCAATCCCGCCTTGAGTGAACGCATGGTGTTTATCACCGGCGACGTCATCAACGACAAGGCGCAGAAGTTTCTCACCGAGCGCCATAAAGTCTGCCTCTCGAAGCCATTCTCGCTGGCCGAGTTCCGCGCCGCCGTCGGCAAGGCCACGGCGATGACTTGAGCTATTCCGCAAAACGGCTGATTTCGGCCGCGAGTGTCGTTCGAGAAAATTATTTTCCGGGTTGAGACTTGCAAAGACTTTTGGAGTGGCGAAGGTTGGATTTGTGAACCAAAAGCCGGGATTAATTCGAGGAAGGGGCGCCGAAAGCAACCCGCCCAACCGGTTTGAGGCGATTCGCCTGGAACGGGATGAAGACTGGAATCCCGAGGATGACCCGGCCCCGCGGACGATGTTTCTTCGCGACCATTCCCAATCTATCATCAGCTATAACGACAGCCCGGACATAACCTTCAACGCCAGCGTAAATGCCTATCGCGGCTGCGAGCACGGCTGTTCCTATTGCTACGCGCGCAACACCCACGAATATCTCGGCTTTTCCGCCGGACTCGATTTCGAATCGAAAATCATGGTGAAGGAAAACGCGCCCCGGCTGCTGCGGGAGGAATTGTCCTCACCGAAATGGAAGCCGCAATTGCTGGCGATGAGCGGGGTGACCGATTGCTATCAGCCCGTCGAACGCCGGCTAAAGTTGACGCGCGGCTGCCTTGAGGTTCTCGCCGAATTTCGCAATCCCGTGGGCATCATCACCAAAAACGTTCTCGTCACGCGCGATATCGACCTGCTGCGGGAACTTGCCTCGCATCAGGCGGCCATGGTGATGCTGTCGATCAACTCACTCGACGCGGAACTCGCGCGAAAGCTGGAACCCCGCGCGGCCTCTCCGCGGTTGCGGCTGGCGGCTGTGGAGGCGCTCTCACAGGCCGGCGTCCCCGCGGGCATATTGGTGGCGCCGGTGATTCCCGGACTCAACGACCACGAAATGCCGGCGGTGCTGGCCGCTGCGAAAGCTGCCGGCGCCATCTATGCCGGCACCGAAATTCTGCGCCTGCCTTTGACGGTCGCGCCGGTATTCGAAGAATGGCTCACGCGCACTTTTCCGGAAAAGCATGACAAGATCATGGGCCGCATTCGCGCCATTCGCGGCGGAAAGCTCAACGATCCCCGCTTCGGCTCGCGCATGCGCGGCGAAGGGATTTTCGCGGAACAAATTTCAAAAATGTTCCGCGTCGCGAGGCGGAAAGCCGGGATACCGGACGAAGGCCCAGAACTCTCCACCGCTTCATTTCGCCGGCCTGGCGGCACGCAACTGGGACTGGGGCTATAAAGGACTCCTTCGGCGGCAAGACTCTCAAATTGTTCACGTTCGACGATGCGGTCGAAATCACTCGATCGACTTTCCCGCCAGCGTAATGTGCGAATCCTGACCGCATACATACTGTAGAGAATCGGCAAATATCGCGGCGTAGCGGGTTACCACCTCCCGGTTGGCTACGGAAACCTGCGCCTCCAGCAGTTTTGAATCACGCACCGGCTTTACTCCCGACTGTCTGCCCATCAGATATTTGAATTTCGCGGAATTGGCCTGGCCGGTCACATACTCCACCCGATTGTCGGGCGCCACCGCGACCCGGATCGTCACCAGCACCGGCAACCGGGCGTGGCTTTTCCGGAGCCAGTATCCTCCGGCTGCCACCAGAGCGATGGCTGCAAGCGCAATAAAGACTTTGAGTTTCATCGGCTGTAATCACAATCTCCGCCAATTTTAATCAACGTCAATCGGGCAAATTTAAAATCCTTTTCCCCTGATTGGAACCGGCGGTAATACGACAAAAAGACCATGCGCCTGCGGGGAAAGAATCGTTGCGATTCCGCCGCGTTCCCGGCATCTGTGAGGCATGTGGAATTACAAATGGAAGGCGGGATTGGTGACGCTCCTGATGCCCGCGTTTATTTCCGGCTGCGCAAATCATAACGCACAACCCGGGAGCCAATCCCAGACCGGCGAATCGGTGGTGCTGGCCGGTGACACTCCGGCCCGGCTGGCGTTCGCACCGGACCTGTCAAAACGGATCGCCGTGCGCAGCACCTACCGAGACGGCCTGACCAACACCGTTCACTACGAGGCGGGAAGCGACTTCGTTATTGCTCCCTCCGGTGAAATCACCCGCACTGCGCAATCGCGTATCCCAAATTACGCCACCAATGTCCTGTACGGCCGGGACGATTTCGATCACGGCAAATTTCCGGGTCACGGTAACAAGGCCTATTTCGTGTATGTAGACTACGTCCACCCGGAGCCGTGGCACCCCGCGATCGTGACGAATCTCGGCGTCGCCAACCTCCCGAAAACCCGGCAAAAACTGCAGCGCGGCGAGCCGCTGAAAATCGTGGCTTACGGCGACAGCATCACGACCGGCGGCGAGACTTCGGAACCCGCGTTGATTTTTTGGGAACGCTGGGCGGACTCGTTGCGGCGGAAATATCCGCGCTCGGCCATTCAAACCATCAACGGCGCGACCGGCGGAGACACGTCCGTGCAAGGCCTGCAACGATTGCAAACCAAGGTGCTCGATCAAAAGCCCGACCTCGTGCTCATCGGCTTTGGAATGAACGACCATAACCGCCCGGGCTACGGCGTGCCGCTGGATGCGTTCACACAAAATCTGAAAAGCATGATCGACCAAATTCGCACCAACACCGGCGCGGAGATCATTCTATTTTCAACGTTCCCGCCAAATCCGAAATGGCACTACGGCACGCACAACATGGAGGCATATGCGAATGCGACCCGGCAGGTGGCGCAGGAAAAGGGCTGCGCGTTTGCGGACGTTTACCATTCGTGGACCAGCATCGCCGACCGAAAAAAACCGGAGGATTTGCTGGCCAACAACATCAATCACCCGAACGACTTCGGGCACTGGATATATTTTGAGGCGTTCGAAGGCCTCGATTTGTAAAAGCCGGGGCGCGCTGCCGCGCACGCGATCTGAAAAGCGAAAGGCCGCGAGTTCGTAAAAACTCGCGGCCTTGCTGAAAATATCCGGCTGCATCAGCAGCCGATAACGCTTAGTTCGCCATCTTTTCGCCAGCGTCCTTCCAACCGGAGATGCCGGCCGTCAGGTGCTTGACGTTGGTGTAGCCCAGCTTCTCGGCGGCCTTGGCCGCGGATTGATACGCCTTGCACTTCGGTCCGCCGCAATAGGCGACGATCAGCGCGTTCTTGTCCTTCGGCAGCACCGACGCGAGCTTCTTGCTTTCGGCGGAGAAATCAATGGCACCCGGAATGTGGCCTTTGGAGTACTCCTCGGTGCCGTTCGCATCGAGCAGCGTGACCTTCTTTTCCGCCATCGCGGTCTTGAGTTCGGGAATGGTGATTTGCGGGACTTCCGCAGCGTACACCGCAGCCGCAACCATGGCGGCCGCACAAAGGGCGATAAGTTTCTTCATAATTAGTTAATTGTTTGGACTATTAGTCAGATTTGGTGAACAACCGTTCAAAAAATGGCACAAATACCCGTGCCGTCCAGTCAAACTTTATTGCCGATCGCCTGATTTTCAGGGCGTGGCGGCCAGTTGTTCGCGCAGCCAGCCGGGGCGGTTCGTCGTGATACCTTCCACGCCCGCAGCTACTTCCGCACGCGCCACGGCCGCATCGTCCACCGTCCATGTGTAGAGTTTCAACCCCGCGTCGTGCACCTGTTTCACGAACGCCTTATCGATGGGAAAACCAAACTCCAGGTCCAACCCATCCAATTTGGCCGCTTTGGCCTTCTCGATCAATTCCGCGACCGGCTTGTATTTCTTCGGCTTTCCTTCCGCCCCCGCCAGCCAGTAAACCTGCAGGTTCGGAAATTTCGCCTTGGCCGCCTTCACGGTCTCGTAACCAAAACCGATGATGACGGTTTGCTCCGGCTTCTTCCCCGCGCTTTGAAGCGACTTCTCCAGCGCCGGCAGGATCTCCGGTCCGCATTTGATTTCGATGAAAAGCTTCTTTCCGTCCGGGATGAGCGCCAGCGCCTCGTCCAGCGTGGGAATCTTCTCCGAATAATTTTTGCCCTTCCATTTGCCCCAGTCGCCCATGTTCAACTTCCGGATGTCGTCGAACTTTTGTTGCACGACCTTGTTCGTGTCGCCACCCGTGCGGCCGGTGTGAAAATCGTGGATGACCACGATCTTGCCATCGCTGGTCAGATGAATGTCGAGTTCGTCCGCGTCGGCGTTTTGTTTATAGCCGAGCTTGAACGACGACAGCGTGTTTTCCGGCGCATCGTACGACGCGCCCCGGTGACCGACAATTTCAACGGCATTGCTCATAACCGCGCCAAACGAGACGTGTGCAACGAGGACCGACATCCAGAGGGATTTTTTCATGATGAAGTATGCTTTCGCTTGAGGTGACCAATTCCAAAAAAGTTTACCGGCGCTCACCGGACCGCTTTGGCGGAGAACCGGTACATATCTCCGCGATACACGGCATTCTCCATTTCCACGATCATGTTGGGCCCGCAAAACGAAGCGCCCTCGACGCGGAAAGCCGGAACCGGCTTGTCGAGCGCGAACGGCTTCAACGCCGCGCCTTCCAGCACGATGGCGCTCAGCATCTGGTTGATCTCGGTCAGATGAATGCCGTATTCCTTCCCGAAAATGGTGTAGAGCGACTGCTCCAGATTGCGCTGGTGAATGTCCGGGCAGAGTTTGAGCGAGATGTAACGGGTCTCCCACATCATCGGAATGCCGTCCGCGAAACGCAGCCGCTCGATTTCGCACAACGGGCCCTTGAGCGTGAAGACGCGGCCGTTGATCGTGCGGGTGTGATCCTCGTCGCGCAAATGAAAGCCCAGCAGCTTGGTGCCCGGCTTGCGCCCGGACTCGATCATGTTGCGGGTGAAACCGAAGATGCGATTGATCGTGCGCAAAACCGCGAAGTCGCGCACGAACGTGCCGCGGCCCTTGATGCGCGTCACCCAATTGCCCTTTTCCAGCTCGTTGAGAACCTTGCGCGCCGTGGTGTTGCTGACGCGGTATTTCTCGATGATTTCGTTTTCGGACGGCACCGGTGATTCCGGCGGCAAATCCCCGCGCTGGATCCGGCCGATGATTTCCCGGCTGATCTGAAAATATTTGGGCGGACTATATTCTTCGGCTGACATTGCTCAAATTGGCAAGCGCAGTCTATGGCCGACACCCGCCCTGTCAATCGCGGGGCCATGCATAACTATTCGGCGCTACGGAACAGGCAATCAGAATGCGCCGGGAGGCGTAGAGAACATCGTATATCGCCAAAGATTCCACCTCTTTAAGAGAGGGCTTCTTAAGGAAATCAAACAGAACGCAAGACGAAGAAGGTATCACCCAAGGGTCGTCGAAGATTATCTTGCCGTGAAGTATCCGGCAATGTCCTACACCATGTCAAAACTCTTTAGAAATGTCCCCATGAGAACTCAACCGATAATGTCCCCTTCATCGTTGTGGTTGTAGCTCTGCGTTTGGGTTTGAGATGGGGGATGTAGGGAGGACGGAGCGTAGCGCAGTCCGACCGGAATCCCCCATCTCAAACTGGGCGATTCTGCCGCCTTTGAGCAGCGGTCGTCGCCACGGGTGTTCTTTCCCCGGTATCGCCGGCTTTGGCTCCAGCTTCATTTCCACGCCAGCCTTCTCCTGGCGCCTGGCGCGCTGACTGAGCTTGCGCCATTTGAGCTTCTGCCCTTGCCACTCGATCTGAATCGTCCCATCTCTGAGCTTGCGAACGATTACACTCTTGCCGGCCAAGGCCAGCGTTTCATGTCGCCGGTCCAGTTGATACCACCGGCCCTCATGCTGCACCGTCCAATCCCGCTGCACCACTCGTTTCACTTCCCAGCTTAGGATCTGCTTGAGCTCTCGCGGAGGCTCCCGGTGCACGTCGGCCTCACTGGCCGGCTGCACTTCGAACTTCCGGTTCATCGCCGGCAAAAACACCTTCCGCAGAAATTCGTTGGCTTTGTCCCTGTCGTTGATCTCTTCGAGCCGCAATGCTTTGACCAGCCGATCCTGAAGGACGCCATTCTCGCGTTCCACCCGGCCCTTGGCTTGCGGACTGTTGGCCAGAAGGAGTTCCACCCCCAACTGCTCCATCGCCCTGCCAAATTGCGTTTGCGGCGTTTTCCCAGCTATTTGCTCCTCGAGCGTGCCCAGTCCTTCACACCGATAAATGCTGTCCCGATCCACATACAAGCTTTGGGGCAGCCCATATCGCTTCGCCCAACCTTCCACCATGTCATATGAGGCGTTGCAAAGCCGCTGGATCGTTGAACTGGTTTAAATCGAACCGCGCGAGTCGCGCAGCGTCGCCAAAAAGGAATTCTGCCAAAGCCTTGGCCAGTTCCGTTTTGCCTGTGCCCGTGGGACCGATGAATAAAAGTGAGGCCAACGGCTTTTTGGGTCGGGCGAGCCGTGCTTTGATGATTGCGAGTAAATCTACGATCTGGGCAATGGCTTCGGGTTGCCCGATGAGACGGCGAGAAAACCAATCCTGAGTTTGATCCAAATTTAGCGGAATAGCATCGTCGAGCAGAACTGCAGGCAAACCAGTCTCCCGCGAAAAGGTCGCGGTAACCTCCGCCACACTCAAAGCTTTATCAGGGAATCGGTCAGCAAGAAGATTTTTCAAAAACCGAATTGGGCGGCCAGGATTCGCTGAGTAAACCGTGTAACGAAGGTGGAGTTGATGTAGCCGCTCGAGCGCTGCCTTCGAATCGAGCTCCTTTTCGGGAGCGGCTTTGTCGTCAGCGGCTTCAAATACATGGCGAAGGATTGCGTGGGTTTGTTGCGGCGTGCGTTCCGGTACCTGAATCTGGAGAAACGCGTCCAGCAAGTGAGGATCGTTGCGCCCAATGACGCTGACTTGCTCAGGAGTGCACTCCGCGATTGCCAAAACCTCTCCGCGGGCGATCCAAGGTCGGAGGAAGCTTCCCACGCTCTGTTGGCCTCGCCGAGCCTTACCCACCTCCAACAACTCAGCAAGGTTGCCCAGGTGCAGAATTGAACTGGTCTTGGCGGCCTCGCGACACAGCTTCTGGCAACGCTCTTGCCACATCCCGAACCCGATTGGGCCGGTCATCAGTCGGGCGCCGGTAGTGGACCAGAACGGCGTATGGCCAAATCCGAAATCGCGGCGTCGGCGCGCTAACTCCCGCACCAGGGCTGTCTTTCCACACCCTGCAGGTCCAACCAACAAAACGCTCCGTCGATGAGTGCCAGACAAGGCCTCGCCAAGCTTTTCCAATTCTGGCTCCAGCTCCCAGGCCATCGGTATACATACAGACACAGCTTTGACTGCTTTCACGGCCGCGCCATTAGTCACCTTTTCCCGAGAGACCTGCGGTGGCAATTCCTCCGCAAGCGTTTCCAGCATGGATGTCTTTTCTGTCTCCCTACCAGCGTTGACGGCAATTTCCTTGGGAGTTGGTATTTTGGCTGCGACCTCCAGTTTGCCGATTTTGATCGATTCGCTTCTTGTCAGTTGCGCCAGGTCCCGTAATCCCACTCTCTTGCGGCGACCCATCAACACCAGCCGGATGTGTTCCTGTATTCTTTCCCCCAGCAACGATTCCCGTGGCGCAAAAACGAGGATTCCAAGAGCCGGTACGTATGCCTGATACAAGTCGACGGCTTCGACCCAACGCACCACGGGTAAACGCAGAACGACGGGTTCCTGCCAGGCTGGTGATCGAGGCGGTGGATTAAGCGTGATCTCCACATCGCCCAACTCCGGTTCTACGCTGATCAACCGCCGATGCAATGAGAGCGCTGGAGTCAATACGTTGTCCTCCAGCGTCATTTTGGCCTTGGTCTGCAAAGCGGCTTGGCATTGTCGCTCGTTTTCCCCCAGCGCGGAGATTTCGGGAAATCCGAGCGCCTCCGCCAGCTCGTTCTGGTCGCCGAGGCGCGGGCCGGCCTTCCGCTTCAAGGTGCCCATCCATGTGATTGACAGCACGACGATGGAACTGGTGGCCAACTGCCTGGACTGGGCCCAACACCGCCGGCGCAAAGCCGCGGCCAAGACCCATATGCGGTTGAACC
>JBGALR010000050.1:0-41546 GCA_044223735.1 Limisphaerales bacterium
AATGGACGAAGTGGCGTCTTTGGTGTCAAGGTTCAGGCGCACCGTTTGGTGCGCCTCCTGTCGAGGCAGCGAACTTGAGTTTTTCATTTACATCCCAAGTCCGCCAAACGGTGCGCCCTTTTTCAACTGAATCGTTCCGGTGAGGGAGGGGAAACAGGACCGGCTGGCGCTAATTCCTTTTTCCATACAACCGAATTTAACCCGCAACAAAAACCCCGCTTGTTTCCGCCGGGCGGTATTGCCAGACTCGCCGCCGAACTATGCGCAAGCTGGCTGACCTGTTTTCACGGGGAATTTTTGCGGCAATCCTCTCGTCTCTCCTTCTTTCTCCGGCTTTCGCCAGCGATATTCTGCCGCCTGGCTTTCGCCCGCTGCCGGTCGGCGCGCACGCCCTGGTGGGTGGCAAGGTCATCGTTAAACCCGGAGAAGTGATTGGCGATGGAACCATCATCATTCGGGATGGCCTGATTCAGGCGGTGGGCAAGGACGTCGCGGTGCCGCCCGACGCGCGCGTCTGGGATATGCACGGCACGGTGATCTACGCGGGCTTCATCGATCCGTGCCTCGCGCTCGGCAGCACCAATTCCCCGCTGGAAACCAGCGACTCCGAACCCGTCACGGCCGCAACGCTCGCTTCGGGCGGCGTCAATTTTTATGGCGTGCCGGGACAAAAGCCCGACCACGGCAACGCCGGCCCCGGCTATGAAGTCGCCAAAATCACGCCCGACTATCGCGCGGTGAAGGATTATTCGCCGAGAAGCAAAACGCTCGCCCCCCTCCGGGAAATTGGATTCACCGCCGGGCTGGTCGTTCCCACCAAAGGCATCATTCGCGGCACCAGCGCCCTGGTCGCATTAAGCGATGAGGATCCAAACGACGCCGTCATTAAGTCCGATGTGTTTCAGCACATCGCGTTCGAGACCCATCGCAGCGATGAGCGCGCGTATCCCGGCTCACTAATGGGCGTCATCGCAGCCGTGCGGCAGGGCTTTTTTGACGCGCAACATTACGCGCTGGATCACGCGGATTTCGCGAAGAACCCCACCGGCCGCAAACGTCCCGGTTTCGATCCCGCGCTCGAAGCGCTGGCGCCCGCCGCTACAAAAAAGATGCGCATCGTCTTCGAACCGGGCAGCGCGCTGATGGCGGATCGCGCGTCCATCGTGGGGCGGGAACTGGGCCTGGATATCTGCCTCATTTCCTGCGGCCAGGAATGGCGCCGGCCCGATCTCGCGAAAGCCACGGGAGCGCCTTTTATCGTGCCCCTGAATTTTCCCACGTTGCCCAAGCTGCCGGATGAGAACGATTGGGAACAAGTGACGCTCGATCCGTTGCGCGCGTGGGATTGGGCGCCGGAAAATCCGGCCCTGCTTCGCCAGCAGGGACTCGACATCGCGCTGACGACGTGGGGGCTCGACGATAAGAAAAAATTTCGTCCCAATCTTCGCCTCGCGCTGGATCGCGGCCTGAGCGAAGACGACGCGCTCGCGGCGTTGACCACTGTCCCCGCGAAATTGTGCGGCGTGGAGTCCAGTCTCGGCTCCATCGAAGCCGGCAAGCTCGCCAACTTAACCGTGGTGGATGGCGGCAGCTATTTTGACCCGGAGGCGAAAGTTCGCGCGGTGTGGATTGACGGCAGCATCTATCCCGCGCCAGTCGCGGAAACAAAGGCAGCCAAAAAATCGGAGCCGAAGCCCGACGCCGATGACGCCGACAAAAAGAGCGAATCGAAAAAGGAAAAACTACGGGACTTGCGGAAAAAGCGCATCGCGCAGTCACCCGCCGACGGACGCGGCCCCCTCGCCAAGCCCGCGTCGGTTTTGATCGAGGGAGCAACCGTCTGGACGTGCGGCACGAACGGGGTTCTCACCAACGCCCAAGTGCTGGTCACCGGAGGAAAGATCACGGCTGTGGGTTATGCCGGCGAACGCAAGGCGGGGCCGGATACGCTGACCATCGATGGCAAGGGACTGCACGTGACGCCGGGAATCATCGATTGCCACAGTCATACCGCCATCCTCGGCCTCGTGAACGAATCCAGCCTGCCATCGACTGCCATGGTGCGCATTCATGACGTCGTCAATTCCGAGACGGAAAATCTTTATCAGCAACTGGCCGGCGGCGTGACGTGCGTCAACCTGCTGCACGGCTCGGCCAATCCCATCGGCGGACAAAATTGCGTGATCAAACTGCGCGACGGCGAAAGCCCGGAAGGCCTGGTCTTCGCGGATGCGCCACCCGGCATCAAATTCGCGCTTGGCGAAAATGTGAAGCAGGCAAACTGGGGCGAGAAATTCGTCACCCGATTTCCCCAGACACGAATGGGCGTGCGGACGTTCGACGCCAACCGTTTCACAGCGGCAAAGGAGTATCTCGCGGAAATCGCCGCCGCCAATAAATCAGGCGGCGTTCCGGTTCGCCGCGATCTGGAACTCGAAGCGCTCGGCGAGATCATCGAAGGCAAACGGTTGATTCATTGCCACTCCTATCGACAGGATGAAATCCTGATGCTCATCCGCTTGATGGACAGTTTCGGCGTGAAGATCGCAACGTTTCAACACGTGCTGGAAGGCTACAAGATCGCCGACGAAATCGCGCGGCATGGCGCGGGCGGTTCGACGTTCTCCGACTGGTGGGCTTACAAATTCGAAGTGTACGACGGCATCCCCTACAACGGCAGCCTCATGCGCGAGCGCGGCATGGTGGTCTCGTTCAACTCCGATTCCTCCGAACTCGCGCGCCGGCTTTATCTCGAAGCCGCCAAGGCGGTGAAATACGGCGGCACGCCCGAGGTCGAGGCGCTCAAGTTCGTGACGCTAAACCCGGCGAAACAACTGCGCATCGATGCGCGCGTCGGCTCGCTCGAACCCGGCAAGGACGCCGACTTCGCCATCTGGTCCAGGGCGCCGCTGGATTCGGAAACGGTTTGTTTGCAAACCTGGGTGGAAGGGAAAAAGTATTTCGACCGTTCTGCCAATGCCGATCGCGTTGCCCGGCTGGAGAAGGAGCGGACCGATTTGATTGCGAAGGCGAAACAGCTTGCGAAATTGTCCGGCGGCGGCGAAGGCGGCGGCGGGGACGATGGCGCGTCATTTTTTCAGACCTCGCTCGAACATCAATACGACGGACGCGACCGGCATTGCCTGGACGAACAATGAAATCAAAGCTCCAGCCACGCCTGCCCATGAAACTCTTGCCCACCACCACGATCGCCACGCTCTCGCTCGCGCTGCTTTTCACCGCCAGAGCGGAAAGTCTGCTGCTGAGCGGCGCAACCGTTCACACCGTCTCTGGTGAAACCCTGTCGCCCGGACAGGTGCTGGTGCGGGACGGCAAAATCGCCGCCGTCGGCAAAACCGTGACCGGTGAAGGCGCCACGGCGGTGGACCTCACCGGCCTGCATCTTTATCCCGGGCTGATTGCGCTGAACACCGTCCTCGGCCTTGAGGAAATCGGCGCGGTCCGCGCCACGCAGGACACCACGGAGGTCGGCGACTACACCCCGGACGTCGAATCGTGGATTGCGGTGAATCCAGATTCGGAACTCATTCCCGTCGCGCGCGCCAACGGCATCACCTGTTTCGAGGCCGCGCCCGAAGGCGGCATCGTCTCCGGCCAGTCGGGGCTAATATCTGTCGACGGCTGGACCGTGGAGCAACGCACGCTCCGCAAGCCGGTCGCGCTGCACGTGACCTGGCCAACCATGGAGCTTGATACAACGCCCCGGGCCAGCGCGAAGGACAAGGCGAAATGGAAATCGCTCGACGAACAGGCGAAGGAACGCCGCGCCAAACTAAAAAGCCTCGAGGACTTTTTTACGGAAGCCCGGCACTACGCGAAGGCGAAAGGCGCGGCCAAGACCAACGCGTCCCCGTTCGAAGTCATCCCTGCGTGGGAAGGCATGCTGCCGTTCATCAACGGCAAACGGCCCGTGGTCATTCACGCGAATGAAATTCGCCAGATCCGCACGGCGGTGGACTGGGCGGTGACCAATCATTACAAAATGATTCTGGCGGGCGCGCGCGATGCGTGGATGTGCCCCGAACTGCTCGCCTCCAATAACATCCCGGTGCTGTTCGAGCACACGTTCACGCAGCCCTCGCGCGAAACGGAATCCTACGACGTCTATTTCCACGCCCCTGAGGTTTTGCGCCAGGCCGGCGTGAAGGTGGCTTTCTGCATCGGCTCGGACAGCTTCAACGCCGCGCTCATTCGCAATCTGCCCTACTCCGCTTCGCAATCCATTGCCTTCGGTCTGCCGGAGGCGGAGGCGCTCAAAGGCGTGACGCTTTATCCGGCGCAGCTCGCAGGCGTCGCCGACCGCCTCGGTTCCATCGATGCCGGCAAGGACGCTACGCTGTTTGTCGCCGACGGCGATATTCTCGACATCCGCTCCAACGTGAAACGCATGTGGATCGCCGGGAAGGAAGTGAGCCTGGAAAGCCGCCATACGCGCCTTTACGAGCGTTATAAAAATCGTCCCAAGGAAAAGTGATCGTGCGCAAACTCGTTTCGTTCCTGACCATTCTCTTCATCGCCGGCTCCGCCGTGTTCGTTCGCGGCGCGGAATACGATGTCCTCATTCGTAACGGCACCATCTATGACGGCAGCGGCAAACCGCCATTCGTCGGTGATGTGGCGGTGAAGGGGGATAAAATCGCCGCCATCGGCACCCTCAAGAACGGCAGCGCCGACAAGGTGATCGATGCCAAAGGCCTCGCGGTGGCGCCCGGCTTCATCAATATGTTGAGTTGGGCCAATGAGTCGCTGCTGAAGGACGGCCATTCCCAAAGCGACATCCGCCAGGGTGTGACGCTGGAGATCTTCGGCGAAGGCACCTCGATGGGACCGCTGAACGCGGCGATGAAAAAGGACATCGAATCCCAGCAGGGCGATCTCAAATTTCCCGTGCAATGGACGACGCTCGGCGAATATCTCGACCAGCTTGCCGCGCATGGCATTTCCTGCAACATCGGCTCCTTCGTCGGCGCGACGACGGTGCGCATTCACGAAATCGGTTACGCGAACCGCCCGCCCACGCCTGAGGAACTGGACCGCATGAAACAACTCGTGCGACAGGCCATGGAGGAAGGCGCGTTCGGTGTCGGCTCGTCGCTGATCTACGCCCCGGCGTTTTATGCGCAGACGGACGAATTGATCGCGCTATGTAAAGTCGCCGCCGAATACAACGGCATGTACATCTCGCACATTCGCAGCGAAGGCAGCCGGCTCTTCGACGCCTCGGACGAGCTGATCCGCATTTCGCGCGAAGCGAAAATTCCGGCTGAATTTTACCATCTCAAAGCGGCCGGAAAACCCAACTGGGACAAGCTGGACAAACTGGTGGCGAAAATCGAGGCGGCGCGCGCCGAAGGCCTGCCCATCACCGCCGACATGTACACCTACATCGCCGCCGGCACCGGCCTCGACGCCACCATGCCCCCGTGGGTGCAGGAAGGCGGGCTGCAGGAATGGATCAAGCGGCTCAAGGACCCGGCCACACGCGCGAAGGTGAAGGCGGAGATGTCCACGCCGACCGACGCATGGGAGAATTTTTTCGTCGCCGCCGGTTCGCCGGAAAATATTTTGCTCGTCGGTTTCAAGACCCAAAAGCTTAAGCCGCTTATTGGCAAGACGCTCGCCGAGGTCGCGAAAATGCGCGGCACTTCGCCGCAGGAAACGGCCATGGATCTTGTGATCGAGGACAACGGTCGCGTGGACACCATTTATTTTCTGATGTCTGAGGACAACGTGCGCAAGCAACTCAAACTGCCATGGGTGAGCTTCGGCTCCGACGAGGCGTCGCTCGCGCCGGAGGGCAATTTTCTTAAATCCAACCCGCATCCCCGCGCCTATGGCAATGTCGCCCGGTTGCTCGGCAAATATGTGCGCGATGAAAAGCTCATCCCGCTGGAGTCCGCCGTGCGCCGCCTGAGCGCGCTGCCGGCGGAAAATTTGAAACTCGACCGGCGCGGTTCCCTCAAGTCCGGCAACTTCGCCGACATCGTAATTTTTGATCCGGCCAAAATTCAGGACCACTCCACCTTTGACAAACCGCACCAGTACTCAACCGGCGTGCGCGACGTTCTGGTGAACGGAGTCCAGGTCTTAAAAAACGGTGAGCACACGGGCGCCAAACCCGGCCAGGTGGTTCGCGGGCCTGGATGGAAAAAACCTGCGGCGGGCGAATCGCCCGCCAAATAAAATCTCTTTAAAATCATGAGGCTGCCCACGGGATCTTCCCTGCTCGGAAACATTTCGCGCTGCTGCACCGCTCTTCTGTGCGGAATCAGTCTGGCGCAAGCCGCGTCGCAAACTAACTTTTTAAAGCTGACTCGCGCCGAGTACGAAGATCGGGTGCAGGCAATTTGGACGGCACAGATTGTCGGCGTCCAACTGGGCCTTCCCTTCGAACACAAGGTGGCCTCCACCGAATGGGTGGACCAATATCCGAAGCGTTACACCGCCGCGATGGTGGACGACGATTGGTATTACGAGATGTGCGCTGTCCGGGCTTTTGAAAAATACGGCGTCGGCATGACCGCGGAGCAATTGGGCCGGCAATGGCTGGAAAACTCGTGCGGATCCTGGGGCTCCAGCGAGCAGGCGCGGCTGCTGCTGGCCAGCGGCACCAATGCGCCCGACACCGGACACCCCCGCAACAACCGCTTCTGGTTCGCCATCGGCTCCCAATTCAGCTCGGAAGTGTATGGCGCGATTGCTCCGGGCATGCCGAACCTCGCGGCGGAAAACGCCCGGAGATTCGGACAGGTTAATGGCTACGGCGAAGCGGTGGATGGAGCGATGTTCATCTCCGGCATGGTGAGTCTCGGCTTCGTGGAGCGGGATACGAAAACCATCGTCCGCAAAGCGGCTCAATTGATTGCGCCCGCATCGCCTTATCGCAAGTGCCTCGACTTGATCATCACGATGGCCGACGCAGGCAAAGGCCCCCAGGAAATCGCCGACGCCGTCGAAGAGCGCTGGCACATTGAATATCCCGCGACGATCAACGCGGTGCCGAATGGCGGACTGGTGGCGGTAGGGCTTTGGTTTGGTGAAGGCGATTTTCTCAAAACGGTGAACATCATTTTTCGGGTGGCCGATTTCACCGATACCGACTGCAACGCCGCCAACGCAGGCGCGGTGCTGGCCGCCATGCACGGAATGAAGGCCCTGCCGGCGCATTTGGTGGAAGCGTTGCACGATCGAATCCTCGGCGCCAAGCTCGGCACAGTGAAGCTGACGCCTCCCGTGGATGAATCCATTTCCGCCCTCGCCCGCCGCACGGCCGCCATCGGCGAGCGTCTCCTCGTTGCGAACGGCGCAAAACTGGAAGGCGACTCCATCAACATTCCCGCGCAAGCTCCGATCACTCAACCGACGGATTTATTTCCGTTATCCAACCTGACCCAATTCTGGAATGCCGATTGGAAACTGGAGCGCGCCGGCATTGGCGGCGCGGGTCGCGGCATCGGCAACGCCCGCGGCCTGACCCATCTGGAGGGCGACGTCCTCGCGACCTGGCCGCGCGATCCGGTTCGTGGAGTCGTGCTGCGCCGCAATCTCACCGTGGGCACCAACGCATTTCTGACCTTTCAAGCGGGAGCCGATGCCACGCGCGCGTGGGAACTGATGGTTTACGCCGGCAACGAACTCAAATTGACCAAGGTGGTCGCGGGCGGAACGGACAGGAAAGGTCCGCGCACCTGGGAGGATTTTAGAATCGATTTGTCCAATTTCGCCGGCAAACAAACGCAACTGCGGCTCTATCAGCGCACACTGCTCGCGGACCAGATTCCCGGGAACGCCTACTGGAAGAATGTTCAGGTGACCGGTGACAAAACCTCTCCATGAAACGAGCTTTCTATTTCAAAAGGGTGCTGGCCGTCGTTGCGGCGTTGGCCATCCCCTGCACGTTGCGTGCCGCGGAACCCACACCGCTGATTCACGCGCACGCGCACAACGATTACAATCATACCCATCCGCTGATGGACGCGCTGAGCCACGGCTTTTGCAGCGTGGAAGCCGACGTGCATCTCGTGGATGGCCAGCTCCTGGTGGCGCATGACCTCAAGGCGGTGAAGCCGGGGCGAACGTTGCAATCGCTGTATCTGGATCCCTTGCGTGAACGTGTGAAGACCAACGGCGGCAGCGTATTTCCCGGCGGGCCCGAAGTGATTCTTCTGGTGGATCTCAAAGGCGATTGGAAGGAGAGCTATCCGGTTTTGCGAAACATCCTCAAGCAATACTCGGACATGCTCGTGACGTTTCAGGACGGAACGAAAAAGACCAACGCGGTCCGGGCGATCGTCACGGGCAATCGCGCGCGGCAAATGTTCGCCGGCGAGACCGTTCGCTACGCTTCGCTGGATGGAGAGCTCATCAATCTAAAACCGGGCGATACCGCCGACTTGTTTCCCTGGATCAGCAGCAACTGGAAGGCGAATTTTAAATGGGATGGAAAAGGCGAAATGCCCGCGGAGGAACGCGCGAAGCTCAAGGACATCGTCGCCCGCGCCCATCAACAGGGTAAGCGCGTGCGTTTTTGGGGCGGTCCCGATCAGCCGGTATTCTGGGGGGCAATGCTCGCGAATGGTGTCGACCTCATCAATACAGATCACCTGGCCGAGGCGCAGAAGTTTCTGCTTCAACAGTAATCACCCGTTCACTTCTGCGGGAAAATCTGGTAGAGCAACAGGTAGATCACGACGCCCGTCACGGACACATACATCCACAGCGGCCACGTCCAGCGCGCGATTTTGCGGTGCAGCTCAAAACGCTGCTTCATCGCCCGGCTTAAGGTCATCAACACCAGCGGCACAATGACGACCGCCAGAATGGTGTGCGTTAACAGTATCGTGAGGTAAATCGGACGAAACCATTCCGGATCCACAAACCGCGTCGGACCCCGCTTCAAGATCATCGCGATGTAGGTGTGATAGGTGAGGTAGCAGATCAGGAAAATGACCGACGTGATGAACGCCGAAATCATGCAGTTCCGATGGGCCGTCATATTTTTGCGGCGGATGAAATAATATCCCAGGCTCAGAAAGATGGTGCTGAGCGCATTCAAGCCGCCATTTACCGCCGGCAGATCCATCAAGGTCATCGCTCGTGCTCCAATCGTTTTACCGCCGCCAGGATTTCGGTTTTGACCTTGCGCGGATCGATGTCGTCGCCGGTGGTGTCAAAAACTCCCCGCAGCCGGCCATGTGCGTCCACGACCACAAAAATCGTGCTATGAATGAACAGGTCTTCGGGTGCGGTGCGGTCCTCGGGCTTTTTTTCCAACGCGGTAAGTTTCAGTGAATCGATCGCAAGGTTCGCGATCTCCTTTTTGTCACCGGTGAGAAACATCCATCGGTTCGTGTCCGCGCCATATTTTGCCGCGTAAGCATTCAGGACGGGCACCGTGTCAAATTCCGCATCGGTGGTTAGAGTCACCAATTGCGCGCGACTCTTTGGCGGCAAGGCATCCTGCAATTCCTTCATCTGCCGGGTCATGCGGGGACACGGCCCGGCGCAACGCGAGAAAATGATATCGGCGACCCATACCTTCCCCTTCAAAGTGGCAAGCGACACCGCCTGGCCGTTTTGGTTGGTGAGGTTGAAATTGGTGACCGTGCCGAAGACCGGGAGTGGTTTGCCGTAGGAGGATTGGAGCTGGGTTTGAGCCAGCAGGTAGGCCAGCAACAGGGTAAGCGCCACCAACATCAGGCCGATCCAGATCGTCCACTCCATCCGTCGCGCCGGGCGATTGGGAGTACTCACATGTTGGTTCCGTTAAACTGCACTTGCGCAACGCCCAAACCGGAGGCGGGTGCTTTCGCCACGCCTCGGATGGTTCTCAACGGCAGGGCTTACTCGAAGCTGGTCGCCGCACCCACCTTGGACCCGAGCCACTTGTCGTAAGCTTCCTGGCTTTCAACCGTCAGAAATCCCTGCGACATGCTCGAATGGCCATTGCCGCAAAGCTGCGCGCAATTGATTTGAAAACGCCCCTCTTTCGTAGGTGTGAACCACATCGGAATGCGCAAGCCCGGAATGGCATCCTGCGTCATGCGCAGCGCGATGACCTTGAAGGAATGAATCACGTCCTTTGACGAAACGAAAACAATCACCGGCTTGAAACTACCGTCGGGCCGCTTCACGAGCGGAACATGCATTTCGTTCAGGGTCTGAACGTCGTCCTTGCCGGCCGCGTCGGACGGATCGATGCCGAAAAGGTTTTCGGAGGTGACCAGTGTCATGTCCTGTTTGCCGAAGGCGCTGTCCTTGCCCGGATAACGGATATTCCAGGCAAACTGCTGCGCCACGACCTGCACCACGGTGGATTCGCTGGGTTCGGGAAATTTATCGACTGCCTTCGCCCAGAACGGAATGGCGACGCCGATCAACAATACGCCTTCGATCAGCGCGACGAGCAATTCGAGGTAGCTCGAAAGATGACCTTTGACACCGTCATGGTCCGCGCGCGGATTGCGACCCCGGCGAAAACGGATGAGCGCATAAACAAAATAAGCCAGCCAGCCGACAAACAGCGCGGCCATCAGCCAGTGCACCCAGATGATCAAATCATCAACGTGACGGCCTTGCGCCGAGGCGAGGGGCGGCATCCCCAGGATTTTTTCCCAATTCATGGTTCACTATGGTTGCTTGAATCGGCCGCCGACGCGGCAGCCGATGCGGCCGAAACGCTTTCGGCCTTTTTAGCGAGAAATACAAAAAACGCGGAGAAGATGCTCAACACCACCCCCACCACCGCCAGCAGCGTGAAAATGCCCGCGTTCATGCCCTTGGCCATCGGCGAGTCGGACTTTCCATAGCACGCCGTGCAGGCTTGCACCGTAATAGGATGACACGCCACAAGCAACACCAGGGGCAAAGCCACACGCGTCACGTGTAATTTGCCACCAGCCATCCAGCGATGAAGTCTTTGCTGTGTCATATCAACGTCTCCTCAGAGGTAGCTGATGTTTTTAAGTTTCTTCAGGAAATACCGCTCATACACCACGAGCCCGACGGCGGCAACGATGGAGCCAATGCCGAACGCCAGGTCCCACGCGCGACCCTCGGGCGAAAAGAAATCCTTGAAGCCCCAAATGCCGCAGCCAACCGCCAGCGCCATGGCGGCAGTGATGAACACGAGATGAAAGGCTTTGAGTGACATAATTCAGTGCGTGACGGTGTGTCGCGGGAAATCGGAGAACGCGAAGATCGTCAAAAACATCAGGCCGATGAAGAAGAACACGGTAAACGCCAGCAGCCCGTAGATCATCTTCTTTTCGGAAACCAGATGCATGAAATACCCGGCCACCAAAAAGGCCTTGCCGGAGGCAATAAACAGCGCGACGCCGATGTTCACAGCGTGACTCCCAAACGGAATATACGAGGCCCCGACCGTGATCAACGTGCCGAACAACAGCGCGTAAAAGATCAGGAGGTAACGGCGGACGGATGTTTCGATGCTTTCGTGATGCGCCATAAAATGCCTAGATCAGGTAAAGGACCGGGAACAGGAAAATCCAAACGAGGTCGACGAAGTGCCAGAACAAACCCGAAACTTCGATCCGGTTGGTGAAGCGCTCATGCTCCGTCTTCCACATCCGGCTGCCCGGGCCCCACAAGTAAGCGATGACCAGCGCGCCACCAATGACGTGCAAGCCATGCAGTCCTGTCAGCGTGAAATAAATCGCGAGGTACGTGTTATGCCACGGACCGTAATTTTCCATGTGTTTGATCTGATCGCGCTGGATGGAAATTTCCTCGTGTTTGTGATGCTCCTTGTGCTTGAGCAAGTCGTAGAGTTCGCTGCGGTGCTCGACCCAATGGCCGGTGATCGTGACGTGATCCGCTTTCGGATCATTGGAAACCATGTGACCGTCGGCGATTTTGCCGTCCTTCAGGATGATTTCATAGTGCACGAATTTGTCATGATATTCGTAGGACTTGATGCAGACGAAGATCACGGCGCACACAATCGTGCAGGCATGGTAAAACTTGAACTTCCCGAAATTGTTCATCTTGCACGCCGCCCACGCCAGAACGGTGGTGATACTGGACGTGATCAGCACGAGAGTGTTCAAGGTGCCGATGGGGACGTTCAACCAGCCGTGCGGCCAATACTCCTCCGCAGCGCCAACGCGCAGGAGAATGTACGCCGAAAATAGGGCGCCGAATAACATCACTTCCGACGCCAGGAACAGCCAGATTCCAACCTTGGCGTTATACAACCCGGTATCCGGGCGAGGTTCTACTGTGTAGGGTATTTCCATCTTTAGCTTTTGATTGCGGCCTTCTTCGTCGTCTGAGTTTGAACCTCGTCGGGCTCGTTTTGCGGCGTGAAGTCCTTGTCCTTGCCCGGCAGGCTGTATTCGTAGGGCCCGCGGCATACGATCGGCGGGGTGGCGAAATTACCGTGCGGCGGCGGGGTCGGCGTCTGCCATTCCAGCGTCGTGGCGTTCCACGGGTTGTCGGAAGTGATGCGCTTGCCGTGGTTGATGCTATAGAAAAGATTGATGATGAAGGGAATTTGAACGATGCCCAGGCAAATGGCGGCCCAAAGAATCCACGTGTGCATCTGCATCATTTGCGGGCTCAAACCACCGATGACGCCCGGGTTGTGCGCTTCGGAGTAATTGGCGCCACCGTCCGCCATGCGGCGCAACATGCCCGCCATGCCTTGCGAGAACATCGGCTGGAAAATCAGGTTCATAAACAGCAACGACAGCCAGAAATGCACCTTGCCCCAGAACTCGCTCATCATGCGGCCCGTCATTTTTGGGAACCAGTAATAGATGCCCGCGAACAGCGCGAAAATCGTGCCCGGCGCTACGATGTAATGGAAGTGCGCGATGACGTAGTAGGTATCGTGCAGGTGCAGATCGCTGTAGGAAAAGCCGAGCGGCAGACCGGTCAGACCGCCGATGCCGAACATCGGCAGGAACGCCATGACGAACAACATCGGTGTGTTGAAGCGAATGGAACCGCCCCACAACGAAATGAACATACACGTCAGGATGACCACCGACGGAATCGAAATGATCATCGTCGTGGTTTGGAAAAACGTCGCAATCCGGATGCCCATGCCGGTCAGATACATGTGATGCGCCCAGACGATGAACGACAGGAAGCCGAGGATCATCACCGAGTAAACCAGCGATTTATAGCCCCAGATCGGCTTGCGGGTGTTGTTCGCGATCACTTCGCCAACGATACCCATCGCGGGCAGAATCAAGACGTACACTTCCGGATGACCGAGGAACCAAAACAAGTGCTGCCAGAGCAACGGACTGCCGCCGCCGCTGATGTTGGCGAGCTGGCCGCCGACCGCGAGGCCCGTAGGCAGGAAGAAACTGGTGTGCGCCACCTTGTCCATCAATTGCATCACCGCCGCCGCTTCGAGCGGAGGGAACGCCAGCAGCAACAGGAACGCCGTGACGAACTGCGCCCAAACGAAAAACGGCATCCGCATCCAGGTCATGCCCGGCGCGCGCATCTGGATGATCGTCGCGATGAAATTCACCGCGCCCAGCAACGAGGAGGTAATCAGGAACACCATGCCGACAACCCAGAACGTCTGGCCGTTGGAGGCAATCGAGGTTGCGAGCGGCGAATAAGACGTCCAACCCGCTTGCGCCGGGCCGCCCGGAATGAAAAAGCTCACGAACATGATCAAACCGCCGACCACGAACGCCTGATAACTGGCCATGTTCACGCGTGGAAACGCCATATCGGGCGCGCCGATCATCAGCGGAACGACATAATTACCGAACGCTGCAAAGGCCAGCGGCACGATTGCAAGGAACACCATGATTGTGCCGTGCATCGCTCCGAACATGTTGTAAAGGTCGGGAGAAATGATGCCCTTCGCCGCGACGGATTCTCCAAAAATCGAAGTCAGCAACGCGCCCACAATCGGCACCGGCGTGCCCGGATGCGCAATCTGCCAGCGCATCATCATCATCAGGCAAAACCCAAGAAAGAGAAACGCCAGCGAGGTCAGCCCGTACTGAATCCCGATCACCTTGTGGTCGGTCGAAAAGATGTATTTCGTCCAGAAACCCTGCTCTTCGTGGTGGGAATCGTGCGCGTGCGCGTGGGGGGCGGTATGCGTGGTAGCCTGCATGTTGGTTATCGGGCCTGCGACTTCAGTTAATCGAATTCAACTTATCTTGCTGTTGCAACATCAATCTAGCATTAGTGAACATAACTCTCATTCCGGTGTCAACGCTGGAATTTCTCAAGCGCTTTTAGCTGATTTTGTCCACCACCATCGCCACCAACAGCAGGGGCAAATAGAGGATTGAGAGGTAGAATAATTGCCGGGCGCGGGGGATGGTCAGTTCACGAGCGAATTGAATCGCGTACCAAATGAAAGCCAGCCCCAGGATTCCCGCGCTCGCCAGGTAAAGGTGACCGGCCACACCAAAGAAAAACGGACACAACGCCAGTGGAAACAGCACCAGCGTAAAACCGACCGCCTGCCGGCTCGTGCGTGTGCCCTTTTCATCCATCACCGGCAGCATTTTGAAGCCGGCGCGGGCGTATTCGGTCCGATACATCCAGGCGATCGCCATGAAATGCGGAATCTGCCACAACGCCTGGATGCCAAACAGCGCCCAGGCTTCACCGCCAAGTTCGTTGCGCGCTGCGGTCCAGCCCATCAAGGGCGGCAACGCCCCCGGAATCGCGCCCACCATGGTATTCAGCCAGGTGATCCGCTTGAGCGGGGTGTATATGAAAACGTAGCTGACCAGCGAACAGGCGCCGATGAAGCAGGTCAACGCATTGACCGCGAGACCGAGGTAAACCAGGCCAATTACGGAGCAAACCGTGCCGATAACCAGCACCGTGCGAGGTTGCAGGCGGCCGGAAGGCAACGGACGATCCTGTGTGCGGCGCATCTTCGCGTCGTGCTCCCGTTCCAGCAATTGATTCAACGCGGAAGCGCCAGCCGCAACCAGCGCGGTGCCGAGCATGGCGTGAACCATCAGAAGATAATTCATCGGGCCACGATACCCGAGATAGAAGCCGACCCACGTCGTGATCAACACCAGCAATGTCAGGCGTGCTTTAAACAAATCGGCAAACACCGACACCCAGCCGCGTTCGCGCCGTTCAGCAACGGCTTTCGCGACTTCGGCCACACCCTCAACGAGTTGCGGCTCGGCGGCAATCAATTCGGAGCTCTCGTTGATCAATCGAGCGCGGCTAAAGGAATCGGCGGACACTTTCATTACATTATTTGAGACCACCCGCCCCATGCGCAACGAGCGATGAGGGCGGCAACACCCCGGCAGCCGGCGATGAATCCGTCGCCCTCCGGGCTGACGTCACCTCGCGGCGGGAAACGATACACAACAAGGCCCCAGTCCAGAGCGACAGCGCCCCGACCAACACATGGCTGGTCGCAATATCGGCGGCTTTGTTCGACCAGATAGTTAACGCGCCCAAGGCGCCTTGTGCAAGAATCAAAACCACCCAGACGAGCGAAATTCTACCCAATAAATTGCCTTTTCCGAGCTGTCGTCGTGTTGACCACGCGCAATAAGCAACGGCGAGAAAGATGACGAGTGCCAAGATGCGATGCATCATTTGCAGGACAATTTGCAGCGCAGTGATGGGCTTCACGGAAACGATTTCCAACCGTTGCTGGTTGTAAAGTTCGACGGAGGCAGAATCTGTCGCAGGCCAGAGTTTGCCGTAGGCAAGCGGGAAATCGTGGATTGCAAGGCCTGCGTGCTGATGGCGCATCGTGGCGCCAAGGACCAATTGCGCGAGGATCAACACGCTGACTGCCAGAAAGAGAGAAGAATACCGACGGTTAAGTGAAAACAAACCCTCCGGGGGAAGGTTTTGCCACCAGCGGCTGGTGAACAGTGCAATGGCACACATCAAAATAAAAAAGAGCTGCGCCAGGGTTGCATGAAAAATCCCGATCGCGTCTCGCAACATCACCACACGAAGGCCACCGAGTACGCCTTGCAGCACTACAGCAAAAAACGCAATCAGTCCGCACCGCCGCAGCCATTTCGGGCTGGGTTCACATTTCGGCCAGACAAAACTTGCACCAAAGAAAACTACACCCGTAACCCCTAATACCAGTGCGTCAGCCACACGATGAGGCATTTTGACCGCCGTTAGAACGCCGATCAAAAACAACGCCAAACCCATCCAAAACATTGTCCGGCGAGCCTTGGTTCCATAAAGCCAGAGCGCCAGGATCACCGTCAGCAGCCCCACACTCGAAGCCAGCAACCGATGTGTATGCTCGTAAAAGATGCCCCCCACCCACTGCGACACCGGAAAAAAGAACATGTTATACCCGTAGGTATTCGGCCAATCGGGCACCGCCATACCCACGCCATGACTCGTAACCAGCCCTCCCAGAACGACCAAGGCAAGCGTTGCCGAGGCGGTTATCACTGCAAAGATATGGAGCGGACGATTATTCACTTCTATTCTATAAAAATAGGGATGGAAACGTTAATAACCAAAAAGCAAAGCCGCTGTGCCTTTGCCCGGCCACAGCGGCGATGCCCGTAAATCCAGATTATTTCGCGTCCAAAACGAAGTCAGCCTTGGCGACTTCAGTCCCCTTCACTTCGACTTCCTGCGTCGTCGAACCCGCTTTGCGATGAATGGCGCGAACCTTGTATTTCCCCGGCGGCAAACCGCTGATCTTATAGCTGCCATCCTTGGCGGACACAGCGAAATAGGGATGCGGGAAAACGGTCGCCCAGGCGAACATCCACGGATGGACGTCACATTTGAACTTCATGAAATCACCCGGCTTCTCGATGGCAACAGTTAAATCAGGGCCTTTTGCCAGCTGCGCCTGGTTAAATTCCTTGTTGCCAGTGTCCGCCGCGGGGTCGAAATGCACATTATGCAGCACGGGATCGGAGTTTTTGATTACGATCTTTTGGCCCGCCTGCGCCGCGAAGATCGACGGCGTGTATTCGCAGCCTTTTTGGTCCAGAACCACCGGTGAGCCAGCGGCAGCACCGGTCGGAGCGCCTTCGACAGAGATAATCACGTCGGCGAGTTCGCCCTTTGGCCCTACCACATAAAAGTGCGTCGTGGGAGTTTCAGTGTGCAGCTTGCCGCAGGTGGCATCGTCTTTCAGCGGCGTAATTTCCTTTTCCTTGGGCGCGGTGCCTTTCAGCATCACGGTCCCGGTGATGTCACCGGCGTGCGCAACCGCCCCGGCGGTCACGAAAGCGGCAACGATGGTCAGTACAGAAGCTTTGTTCATAAAGTTACAATAGTATTCGATAAAGGTATTTAACCTTATCAATCCACGCTCAACCACGCAAGCCTTTGTGACAGATATAAACGGAGCGAATGGTGTTCAAAAGTTTGTCCGCTGCCGCGAAAAACCCTTTTGTTTGCAAGGAATTGTCGCTTTGCCAGTTGCTGGCCACCGACCCTGTTAAGTCACAAAGCGAGGCGTGAAAACAGGTTGTGCACCGTGCTTCTTCAGCAGTTCCATGAACCTCGCCAGCCCGCGCTTTTCGTCGGATCCAAGGTGAAAATGAATATGCCAGCCCAGGTAATCCTTGCGGAAGTCGTAATCGTACTCGGTACGAGCCCGGATGATGGAATCCAGCGTATCCAGTCCGAAATCGCGTGCTTCGCGAAGCTGCCGTCGCAGCGCGCTGTTCTCGATGCCCCGTCGCAAGGCCCACACCGCATAGACAAAGGGCAGTTTCGTCAGTTCATACCACGCCGCACCTAGATCCCACAGCTCGTGCTCGTGTTGTCCAAGAGCGAGGTCAAGGGCCGGATTGCCGATCAGCAACGCATAATCCGGCAAACTCGCACGCTCATAACTCGCCAGCGGTTTGAACTCCGGCTTGATGCCCCGTTCCGCTAACAAAACGCGTAATAGTTCAACGCTCGTCAGCGATGCGGTATCGCAATAAATCTCCGTGGCTTCCTCGATCGGCTGTCGATGTGCCAGCAGCACGCTGCGAACTTCCCCCAGCGAGGCGATGGCCACGCTGTCCAAAACATCGTAGCGATCGTGGAACAGCACCTCCACCACACTGACGAGGGCGGCGTCCAGTTCATCCCGTTGCAGCATGCCCGCAAGTTTCGCCGGCGTGCTGAAAACCACTTCATCCTCGAGGCCGCGCGTCAGCGGCACCGCGTTCAGATATCCGACTGAACCAACCCGGAACGGCGCAAGCGACTGCTCCATCTCGGTTTCGCGCTGAAGCTGGCTGGCGCGTTGTTCGCGCTCAAAACGATGCGCGATTTCCTCCGCCGGGTCAGCCGGAGCCATGCGCAATTTCGGTTTTTCGTCCGGCAACATGCGGTGACTTACGCGGTGGCGAGATTTCCTTCGAGCATGCCCGAAAGCGAGGCCTTGTCGTCGGCCGGCGACGCCTCCCCCGGGCTGTCCCAAACTTTGAGCGGCTCGTAAAAGGTATTTCGCTGTACGGGAACACAACCGGCTTCGCGAATCGCCTTCACCAATTCCATCTCCGTTTGAAGTTGGGGCGACTTCGCGCCGGCCATATGAAAGATATGTTCTTCGATAATCGTGCCGTGCAAATCGTCGGCGCCATAACTCAGGGCGATCTGGGCAAGCTTCAATCCCATTCCCACCCAATACGCCGTGATATGGTCAAAGTTATCCAGATAAATGCGACTGATCGCGAGCGTACGCAGGGTGTCAAAACCCGTCGGCGGATTTTCCACCGGGATGTTGTTGTCTTCGGGTTGATACGGCAACGCCACGAACCCGACGAAACCCTTCGTTTCGTCCTGCAACGCGCGCAATTGCCGCAAGTGGTCCACCCGGTCCGCGAACGTTTCCACGTGGCCAAACAACATGGTGCACGTGCTCCGCTGCCCCATCTTGTGCCAGGTGCGATGCACATCGAGATATTCCTCCGCCGATTCCTTGCCCTTCGCAATGGCCGCGCGGACTTCCTTGCGAAAAATCTCCGCGCCTCCGCCGGTCAATGAATCCAGCCCCGCCGCCTTCAATTCACCCAGTGTTTCCGCGACCGATTTCTTCGCGAGCCACGCGAGGTGCAACACTTCGATGGCGGTGAAAGCCTTCAATTGCAGCCGCGCATCCAGCGTTCGCAACGACTGCAACATCCCCGTGTAATAGCTGAACGGCAGCGAAGGATGCAGCCCGCCGACGATGTGCAATTCCGTGATGCCCAGACCCAGCGCCTCGCGCGCCTTCTGCAGGATGTCCTCGACCGAAAGCTGAAAGCCATCCGCATCCCGCTTCTTCCGCGCAAACGAACAAAACTGGCAGCTCAAAATGCAATAGTTCGAGTAATTGATGTAGCGATTGATGATGTAGCTGGCGCGGTTGCCCACCTTGCGTTTGCGGGCCAGATCGGCGATGGCGCCAATCGTATTCAAATCCTTGCTCTCAAACAAACGCAACGCGTCCGCCTCCGAAATGCGTTCCCCCGCCGCGACCTTGTCATAAAGGTCGCGAAGTTCGCTGCGCTGGACAAAAAGCTGCACAAACTAGAAGTAGCAGAGCGGGCCGGTTTAGTAAACCGAGTTTCGGATACCGGCCCAGCCCGCCTGCCATTTCTTCCCCACTATCCCTGGCTAAATCCTAGACTGACGACGCACTTCCCGGGCTGCGCCGATATTCCTGGAGCCATGCCGGCCCCGGCCCGTGCCCGCGCACGGAGGTATCTTCACGACGCCGCAGGCCCACGGTTTTCGCGAGCAGCCATTCCAAGCCTTCCCAGAACCGCACGCCGTCCAACACCGGATTCAGAAAATTCGTCACCGTGCAGTAATGACTGTTCTTCGGATCCGTATGATGCCGGGCGTGATGACGTCCCGTTTGCAACACGCGGATGTCCTGCAGAAACGAAATCACCCGCCCATTTTCCGCGCGCGTGCGATGCGTCCACTTGTGCAACTCGTTGGCATTCGCGCCGATGATGGCGAACAACCAGACCTCCCAGTTCAACACGCCCAAAAGCCACGCCACGAGCACAATCAGCGCCGAGAGACAGCACAAATCCCAGGAACTGTGCCACCAGTTGAATTTCGTCATGTGGCGCGGGTGATGGTGATGCACGATGTTCGCCCGCGCGAGATGTCGTCCGAGGATGGGTGTGTCCTCCCGCACGTAGGCATCTTCGAACCAATGGACGAAGCCACTCAGAAACTCCGCGGCAAACACCGTGCGGATAATTCGCAGTCCAATCAAGAGAATCGCTATCATGCGATTCCTTTCCATGTCGTTTCCATGCCTCTTGCATAACGCAACCGCGGCCGAAGGCGTGAATTGATAAAAAAGAAACGACATTGCTTAAAACGATGACGGCGCCATGCGGCGAATTGGACCGCCTAAAACCAACTCAGCCTTTAAAAGCATGCAGTTTGTGGTAAGGTGTTCGAAGTTATGCGCCAAAGGTATCCAATCCTCTCAATCGGAGAAGTTTTGTAATGACCATCAATTTCAGACACCCTTTGCAGATCACGCTGGCGCTGGCTTTCCTGGTGTTGACTGGCCTGGCCGAGGCTTCCGCCGCCTCCTTCACGCCCACAACGCCGCTCAACATTCCGAGGCGAGGACACACGGCTACCCTGCTTCCCAACGGGCTTGTTCTGGTCACCGGCGGAGTGGGCACTAACAATACGTTGTCCAGCGTGGAGCTTTACGATCCCGCCAATGATATATGGACGACCACCAACTCCATGAGCGTTCCGCGCAGTTTTCACACGGCGACCCTGTTGCCCAGCGGCATGGTTTTGATTGCCGGGGGTAATTTGGGAGTAACGACGGAATTGTTCGATCCTCGGACGGGCACATGGACTGCCAGCGGATCAATGTCGGTCGTCCGTCAGTACCACACTGCTTCGCTATTGAATGACGGCAGGATCCTGATCGCGGGAGGACAAAACGGGGCCGCCCTCGCCAGCGTGGATATCTACAACCCCAACACCCGCACCTGGACGGCGACCAATTCCATGAGCGTTGCCCGATACCAATTTACTGCCACGTTGCTTCCCACCGGAGATGTGTTGGTGGCCGGCGGGATCGGCAACGGCACCTATCTCGCCAGCGCTGAGTTGTTCAAGCCGGCCTCGAGCACCTGGATCCCGGTTGCTCCCATGAACACGAGTCGGTGCGCACAATCGGCGACGTTGCTCAGCAGCGGCAAAGTTCTCGTGGCTGGGGGATACACTGGTGTTGCAGGCGTGACCAACAGCACAAGCTTGTTTGATCCGGACTCGGCAGTCTGGACCGACACCGGCACTTTGCATACTCAGCGCGCCGGACACCGGGCGACCTTGCTTCCGAACGGACAGGTGTTGGTTACCGGCGGGCGCAGCGCGGGCAGCGGCGGCTTTTTGGCGAGCGCCGAATTGTATGATCCCATTGCCGGAACGTGGGGCGAAACGGGTTCGCTAAGCACCGCCTTTAACGAGCATATTTCCGCCCTGCTGCCCAATGGCAAAGTACTGGTGGCCGGGGGTTACAACAACGTCGCGAAGACCGTGGCCACCGCCCTGCTGTATGATGGCAGCCCCATTGTTCCCGGTCCGTTTCTACTGGCTGGCACGGGAAACCTCCCGAACGGAGCGTTTCAGATCGGCTTCACAAACCTGCCGGGCGTTCATTTTCAATTGCTGGCTTCCAGCAACATTTCTTTGCCCTTAAGCAATTGGTCTGTGCTGGGGGGGATTCCCGAGGTCGATCCCGGACAATTTCGATTTTCCGACCCGAGCGCAACGAACTTTGCGAGTCGCTTCTACCGCGCGCAATGGCCGTAGCGGTCTATCCGCTCCACTCTGTTCGTGGCGCAGAAACATTCGCAATTTCACCCGGCAGATTTGGCATTACGATACCGCCCCCGGTTTGTAATTGGAGATTTTCCAAAATAGGATTCAATGAAGCCAGGAACGGAACTTTAATCACATGAAAAATCTCGTCATCGCCATTTTGCTGATTGCCACCCTCACTTTCGGCGGACTCTTCGTGCGGCAGACCCAAAAAACCAGCCAGGCGCAGGCGAACGCCGAGCTGGCGCAGCAGACGATCGGCGAACTTCAGGCGACGCTGGCCGAGCAGCAAAAAAAATCCGGCGGCCTGGAACAGCGCCTTGAGGACTCGCGCGCCCATGCGGCCATCAAGTCGGAGGAGGCGGCGGCCATCAGCAAGATGCTCGAAGCGGAAACCACCAATCGGTCGCACCGCACAACCGCCGACACCTCGGGGAAGACCAATTCCAACCCGCTCGCGGCCATGTTCAAAAACCCGGAAATGCGCGAAATGATCAAGAAACAGCAAAAAGCGATGATGGGCACCATACTGGAGAAAAATTACGCGAAGCTTTTTGCCAGCCTCAATCTGACCTCCGAGCAGGCCACCACCTTCAAGGACATGCTGCTGAACAAACAAATGGGATCAGCCGAACTGGGCCTGTCGATGGTCTCCGGCGACGTCGACGCCGCCCAACGCGCCGAAATGGTCGAGAAAGTGAAGACCGCCAACGAAACCGCCGACGCGCAAATCAAGGATTTCCTCGGCGCGGACAACTTTGCGCAATTTCAGGACTACGAAAAATCCATGAGCGAACGCATGGCCGTCAGCGGTTTCAAGGATCAAATCTCCACGGGCATGGCGCTTTCCGACGATCAGGAACAGCAATTGATCCAGGCCATGACGCAGGCGCGGCAGGATTTTAAATTCACCAGCGATCTCAGCGACAAATCCAAATTCGGCGGCGACTACTCCTCGATGTTCAAAGAGGAAAAGATGCAGGTCTATTTCGATGAACTCGAAAAATTGAACCAGCAATACCTGAACCGGGCGGAAGGCATCCTGTCCGCCGATCAGGCCGCCGCTTTCGGCAAATACCTGACCAACCAGCAGGCGATGCAGAAAGCGGGGATGCAAATGGCTTCCAAAATGTTCGCGCCTCAGAAGTCCGCGGAGGACAAGTAATCCCGTAACAGAATCGGTCCAGCACATTTTTCCCCGGCGATGCGCGGAGCGTTGCGCGGCCAGTTCCCCTATTTCGCCGCCGGAAATAGCACCGCCTTCATCCACGCCAGCACGCGCTCAACGAACTCACTACTTTTCGGACCTTTTTCGGGCACGCCGTCGCCTGAGGCTTGGGCGACCGCTTCGGCCAGTTCATAAAGCCGCTGCTTGTAGGCCGTGGCGGTTTCCCTCGGCAGTCGAAGATCGAGTCGCCCGATGCCCAATTGAAATTCCGCCGGGTGATTGAGACCCTTGATGGCGGCGATGACCTGTTTCATTTCCTGTTGCAGCCGGCGACAGGCGTTGGCAAAGGTGGACTGGTCATTCTGATCCCCTGCCCGTTCCTGGATGCAGGCAAAAAACGCGTCCGTTTCCTTTTGATCCACCGCTCCATCCGCTTGCGCGGCGATGATAAATGCCAGCACCGGCAGGTACAGGATGGATTCGGCGAGTTGCGCATCCAAGGACTCCCGGATTTCCTGGACGGATTTGCCAGTGAGCGTCTCCAGCAAGTTTGGCCGCTGGTCCCAAGGTATCCGCGGAAAATACAAAAACCGGGCGACGGGCGTGATGAATTCACCGAGAACCGTTTTTACGCGGTCCAGCGGAATGGCATCGTAAGTGTAATATCCATCCGGCCCGCTGAAAGTCATTCCCTCAACATCGGCAGGCACGAGCGTCGCCACGCCGGCATAGTGCGCCTGGAGATAACGACTGCCGTCCGGTTTCTGCCGCTCCATCCGGCTGGCCACGTGCGCGTTGCCATAGCGGTGACACTGGTTCACGAGCAAATCCATCACCGCTTCCAGTTCCAAACCGTTCAGTTCCGACTCCGAAAGTTTGAGTTCAAAATGAG
The DNA here is from genome assembly GCA_044223735.1 of Limisphaerales bacterium. Lineage (GTDB taxonomy): Bacteria > Verrucomicrobiota > Verrucomicrobiia > Limisphaerales > UBA8199 > JBGALR01. The sequence continues at coordinate 23,853 of JBGALR010000050.1, forward strand.
CCACGGGAAATTGGAGATGATCTCCGCCGTCCTGTTTGAGGATTCCCCGGCTCATGCTCAGTTCTGCGCGCTGCGTTTTTTGGCTCCGCGCCTGAAACGCTTCGGGCCGCAATTCCTCCACACCCAGTTGCTCGCCCTCCGCGCCGGTGATCTCCGCTCCCAGTTTGCCGCCCATCGCAAGGAGCCAGCGGGCGACATTCCAATCCCCCTCACTGGCCAGTGACATCAACTCCACGCGCACAGCGTTGTCTTTCGATTCCACCAACACTCCGCGCGACGAGCCGTTGCCCAACAGCAAAACCTGGCCTGCCTTGAAAGGCTCCGTCACGCTCACGGGATACAGCACCGCCATACACTTGAGCGGCACCCAATCGGTCGCCCCGCGCAAAAGTCTCGTCGCCTCCAGTTCCCACGTATGATGGTCGAAGCTCGCGCCGGAAAGTTTGAACGTGGTGCTCATGACAATTTTTGTGTATTCATTCTTTCTGATTAAACCACAGCCTCAACCGTCCTGTACGATACTTTTTGTTCGCCGGGATTCAATGCCGATGATCACTTAAGTCATCCTCGCGCGTCCGAACATGCAGGGTTGATGACCGGACGAAAAGTCCACCACGGGCGCGAAGGCGTTGGCCGCGTGCTATTTTAAATTCCCACGATTCGCTTTGACTTCGCCGAAACCAGCCAGATCAAGGACCCTGTATCACCGGTCACCAGGCTCGACGAAAGCACCCCTTAATTTGAAACCTGCCGCAAAAAATCGCCGAAGTTTTGCTTGTCGGGCGGGCGGTGAGCGTCAGACTGGCTCGGCGAATGAGTTTTTGAGGACATGCTGACATTGGAATATCTTGCGGGGTTGCTGGAGAAAAATCGTGCGGCCGCGACTGCGCGGGTGCGGGAGTTTTCCATTGGCGGCGAGTTGTTCGATTTCAATTCCCGGCCAGCGATCATGGGGGTGATCAACCTCTCGGCGGACTCGTGGTATCGCGAAAGCGTTTGTTTGACGGCGGAACAGGCGATTGCCCGCGGGGTGGTTTTGCAGGGACAGGGCGCGGCGATGGTGGATGTGGGTGCGGAATCCACGCTGGCGCAGGCGATGCGGGTGGATGCGGCGGGGCAGACCAGCAAGCTGCTGCCGGTGATTCGCGGTCTGCGTGCGGCGGGCGTTTTGGTTTCGGCGGAGACGTATCAGCCGGCGGTGACGCGGGCGTGTCTTGAGGCGGGCGCGAATGTGCTGAATCTCACCGGCGCGGAAAACACCGCCGAATTATTTCGCATGGTGGCAGATCATGATGCGGCGGTGATTATTTGCCACGTGCAGGGAAGGAATGTGCGCGAGGTTGGCGACTTCGATTTCAGCGCCGATCCGGTGGAGATGATGCGCGACTATTTCGCGCGCCAGATCGAAACAGCCACTCACAACGGCGTGAAGAAAATCCTCATCGATCCCGGGCTTGGATTTTATTATCGCAACCTGCAGGACAGCGCTGTGCGTGTGCGGCATCAGATGATGGTGTTCTTAAACACGTTTCGGCTGCGGACACTGGGCTTCCCGATCTGCCACGCGCTGCCGCATGCGTTTGAATATTTCGGCGAGGAGGTGCGGTGCGCGGAACCATTTTTCGCGGCGCTCGCTGCGCTGGGCAAAACCGATTTGATTCGGACTCATGAGGTGCCGCGCATCAAGGCGGTTTTGGATACGTTGAAGGCGTTTTGAATCGCGGAGTCGCGGAGTCGCGGAGAGGCGGAGTGGGGATGGAAATTATGGATCGGATTTTCGTTAAGTCTTCTCCTGGATTCCTTCGTCAGCTTCAGTTCAAGTTTTGGAGCAGAGGAAAACGCCTTCCTCTTCGGACTTGGTGATCCATTCGTCGAGAATTTTCAGGCCGTGCTGCGCGAGCAGGTTGCGAATGAGATTGGGTGTGTGGCGATACGAAAAGAACAGCCGGATTCGTTCGCAACTGGCAAACTCGAAGGCCTCCTCTTCCACATTAATCTTTCGCGCCCGGCTGAATTCAAAGCAAGCGGCGACACGCAGCAACTCCCCTCCATCCGGATCTTTTTCAATGACGAATTTCAAATCCCCATCGTCGGCTTGAATGCCGAGGTCGAGTAGAAAGGTCATCAGCCACCTGTGCGTCAGGGTGTTGTCGTAGAGCGGGAGAATTTTCTCGACGCCCGCCAGGTAATCCGGGCCCGGCGCGAGGTTGGCACTGAACAACAGCAAATCCGATATCCGCACCACGCTGGCGAGGCGGGGCAGGATGAGTTGCGGTTCGAAGTTTGGAATCATTCCGAAGAACGTGATGAGGCGATTGGAGTTGGACAGAGCCTGACGGGCTTCCTCTAATGCATTGGGCAGATCGCCGGCGGATGCCAGGTCGCACACGAGTGGATAACAGCGTTCGCTTGGTATCACGCCCAGAGCGGCTACCCGGGCGACCAGCACCATCGCTGCGCTGACATCCGACGGCGTATAGGTCAGTTCCTTGCCCGAATCACGCAGCATGCGCAGGAGACGGGTGTCTTTTTGCCCGCCGCCGCAGCCCAAGCCAACAAGGTGCACGGACGAAGACTTAATGTGCTTCACTGCCTCCGCGAAACCACGATCGTACGTGGCGGCGCAGTCAGCGTCGGTGCGAGATGGCGAGAACGCCTGGTGCAACGCGAGCCATTGCTGCGTTTGTTTGACACTATCGTAGTGGAACTTGTGATTGACCCGTCGCGTGCGCAGCGATTCAAGCAGATCACGCCGGACAGCGTCCGGAAACTGGCTGCGATGAATCGCGACGTGAGCGAGGTCGGGCATCGAATATCAGGATGAAAAATTCCTCACTGTTCGACCCATCGGCAAGCGAGGAAATGGAACTTTCAAAAAGTGTTTATTCACCCTTGGGTAATTCTCCCTTTTTATAGCTGTCCAGCGTGCCTTGATAGCGTGGTTCCTCGTCCTTGCTGGCGAGTTTCAACGCTTTTTCCTGCAGGCTGATCGCCTCGTCCTTGTGGCCCTGCATGAATTTGACTCGAGCGAGCGTGTCGATGATGGCAGGGTCCCTGCCTCGGGCAGCTTCGTTGGCGCGGTTGGCAAAAGTCTCGGCGAGCTTGAGGTCGCGTTCCTTGATGCCCTCGCCGGCGGCGATTTGCCACGCGAGATCGTTTTGCATCATGGCTTCGTCGAGGTTGGCATCGCTGATTTTGGACGCGAGCTTGTAGGCGGCGGTATAATCGCCCTTGCCGAGCAAAATGCTGAAGCGCAGCCGGTCCAGGTTGGCGTGCGCCTCGGCGGGGAGGAGCTTTTCCATTTCGGAAACCTGCAGCAATGCGGCATCCCAATTTTTCTCCGTCATCGCGGTGCGGAGGGCCATGCTGATCTTTCGCATCTGGTTTTCGCCGGCCTGTTCTTTTTCGAAATCCGCCGCCGCCTTTTTGACATCGAAGGTGCCGGCGATGACTTGCTCAATGACCGATTCTGTAAGACTCATGGGATGACCAATCCAGACGATGATGCCTTTGCCGTCCACGAGAAACGCGCTGGGAATGCCGTTGCGGCCGGCGGCGGCCATCCACGTCGTGGCCATCTTGCCTTTTTCGTCACCGTCCTTGTCGTCGAGCGCGACGCGATAGGTCATGTTGGTGCCCATCTTTTTGACGAACGGCGCCACGAGACTCTCATCTTCCTCCCAGACATCCTGGCCGATTACCACGAGTCCCTTGTCCTTGAATTTCAAATAATTCTCGTTCAGATGCGGGATGGAAGCGCGGCACGGTCCGCACCACGTGGCCCAAAATTCCACGATGGCCGGTTTGCCCGCGGGTAATTCCTTGAGCGGCTCGCCCTGAATCCATTTGCCGGTTTGCAATTTGGGGGCGGGGTCGCCGACTTTCAAAGTGGCGGTGGCCGCCATCGCGATGCCGGTGATAAAAATGGCCGCGAGCGTGATCGCCGCTCTCTGGATTTGCGCTGCCTTCATAAGCTATCTCCTCGCGGGTCTGGTTTGGAGCGCCGTTGCGGCCCGACAACAACGGCACGCGGGCATGTCCCGCGAACTTCCAGGGTTCGGCGGCGACAGACCCACTGTTTTCTACTGTAGCAGACTACGGCGCCGGGCCCAAGTCCCTTTGTGCAGACGGCGGCCAGCCGCAATGCGCCATTCGCTTAATTACGCGCGACGCTCGCGGATGGACGCGATAATATCGGCGACGGCTTCGCCCCTGGCTCGGGCGCCGATGTTGCCCTTGCCGTGCAGACGGACGCTGACATTGCCCGCTTCCATGTCGCGCGGCCCGATGACCAGCATTGTGTGGACCTTCGCCTGCTCGGCGTCGAGGATCTTGCCGTTGATTTTATCGGCGGTATAAACACCCTCGGTTCGAATCATGCTGGCGCGCAATTCCTGGACGATGGCCTTCGCGTAATTCACCAGCGCCTCGTCGTCGCCAATGGTCATCACGCGCACCTGTTCGGGCGCAAGCCAGAGCGGGAAATTGCCCGCGTAATGCTCGATCAAAAATCCGATGAACCGTTCGTGCGTGCCGAGCGGCGCGCGATGAATGCAGAGCGGGGTTTTCTCCGAGTTGTCGCGGTCGCGATATTTCAGGCCGAACTTGGCGGGCACGGCGAAATCCACCTGGTTGGTCGCGAGCGTGAACTCGCGGCCGATGACACTCCAGACCTGCACGTCGATTTTCGGGCCGTAGAACGCGGCCTCGTTCGGCACTTCCACGTAGGGAATTTTCGACTCGATCAAAACCTTGCGAACGAGATCCTCGGTCTGCTTCCAAAGTTCGGGCTCGTTCACGAATTTCGCGTTGTCGCCGGTGAGCCGGGACGGATCGTGTGTGCTAAAGCGCATCACATATTTTTCGATGCCGAAGATTTTGAAATACTTCAGATACATGTCGTTCACGGCGTTGAACTCGGCCGCGAACTGCTCCGGCGTGCAATAAATATGCGCGTCGTTCATGTTCAGCGAGCGCACACGCATCAGGCCGAACAACTCGCCCGACTGCTCGTAACGATAGCAGGTGCCATACTCCGCGAGCCGCAACGGCAGGTCGCGGTAACTGCGCGGCTCCGCCGCAAAGATGCGATGATGATGCGGGCAGTTCATCGCCTTCAGGTAGTAACGCTCGGAGGTCTGTGCGTCCTTGCTCTCCTTCATTTCCATCGGCGGATACATCGATTCCGCGTAGAGAATCGGCAGATGCCCGCTGGTGAGATACATCTTCTCCTTGGCGATGTGCGGGGTCTTCACGCGCACGTACCCGGCGGCGAACTCCGTTTCCTTCGCCAGATTTTCCAGTGCTTCCACAATCGCGGTGCCCTTCGGCAGCCAGAGCGGCAGGCCGGGTCCAACATATTCGGTATCGAGCGCGAAGAGCCCCATCTCGGCGCCGATCTTGCGATGGTCGCGACGTTTCGCCTCCTCGAGCATTTTGAAATACGCCTCCAGCTCGGTCTTGTTCTTGAAGGCCGTGCCGTAGATGCGCTGGAGCTGCGGATTTTTCTCGTCGCCCTTGTAATAGGCGCTCGCGACGCTGGTCAGCTTGAACGCGCCGATGTTGCCGGTGCGCATGACGTGCGGTCCGGCGCAGAGATCGAGGAAATCGCCATTCTTGAAATACGAAATCGCCTCGCCTTCGGGAATGTCCGCGAGATTGCCGAGCTTGAACTTGCTCTCGTGGCCGGGCCGTTCCGCCAGGCCGCCGAGGCGGCCGCTTTGCGCGTCCTTGATCGCCTGGTCGCGCGTGACGATCAGCTTTTCAAAAGTGTTGTTGGCCTTGATCTCCTTTTTCATTTCCGCCTCGATGGCGGGGAAATCCTCGGGCGAAATACGGTGCGAGAGATCGACGTCGTAGTAAAAACCATTTTCGACGGGCGGTCCGGCGGCGAACTGCGCATCGGGCCAGAGACGCAGGATGGCGGTCGCCATCACGTGCGCGCACGAGTGGCGGATCCGTTCCAACTCGGTCATGCGGTTCCGGTCGTCGAGAGTTTTGCGTTCGGATTGTTGATCGGTGTTCATGGGAAATAAAAACGCCTCGAAAAGCGTCTCGAGGCGTCGGCGTCCACCCGGTTTTCGGGGCGGACGCTAAATCGTCGTCGTTGTGTTCAAGGCCATCACTACGCTGGCAAACTAGGTAAAAATCGCGGGATTGGCAAACGCAAATTCCAGCACCGCCTCAATTCCATCGCGATGCCCCGACTTCAAAAATCTGTGGTGCGAACAGGTGCCATAAGGTGCGAATCGCCTCTACGTCCTCCGCTCTCACCGCGCTCCATTTGCGCCTCAATTTCTGAACGGCACCGTGAGGTTTTGCCCTTACGGCGGTCCGGCTGATCTGATTTTTGGGTTCGTTTCGGGGTGATTTTGGTTCGTTTTTCCGGTGGAAAAAGGCGCAAAAATAGGGACAAAGCATTATCGCTACAGCCTTTATACATTTCGAGGTTTGGGTTCGTTTGGTAAAATTTACATTTTCGTGAGTTGCAACCTCGCCCCCATAAATCGCGCTGCGCAACGGCGCGCAACAAAGCGCACTATGCCGTAACGCTCCGCGACTCTGCCGAACCATGCCGCCTCCAACACGTTCTCATCCCCAGCACGACCCCAACTCGACTCAACACCGCCCATAACGCCCATTAACCACGCTCAAATGGCAGGCACAGGCCGTCGTTAAAAACCCGCGTTCCGGCAGGATGGGGCGCAAGGGCCAGTCTCCCGACCTGTCGCGAGCCGCCATTTTGCATGCTCAAATTTCCATTCTGCATTTCTATATCCCGCTATTGTCAAAGAACAAATCCACCGACCCCGTGATCTTAAACCGGGGGGTTGGACAAATGCTGTCCAATGGTGCATGGCAATTTAAAAGTGGGGCGATCGCCTGGCACGCCGTTCGGAACGTCTTCACTTCGGCGCGAACCTCTCCGACCCGCCGCTGCCTACATCCCCCGCACGCCCAAGGCCAGCCGGCGCCGGATGCTCTCGCGATTTTTGGCGTCGTAAAATTCCACCGGGTTGTAATCGTCGGTGAGGACGCGCCCATGGTCCAGCGAAGCTTCCACGCGACCGGCGTAGGCCCGTTCCGTTTCACGCAGCACCTCGGGATTGACGCCTTGCAGATTTGGGGGATGCACGAATTCCGGGTCGGCACGATCCGTGGCCACGAAAAACACGCCGCCGTCCCCACTGGCATGCAGGCGCACGCCGGGAAAAACCGAGCTGAGCGTTTTCTTCATCGACGCGGTAAAATAGTCGCGGCCTTCCTCCAGTTCGCCAAACAAGTTGATGACCAGCGTGCCGCCCGGTCGCAACACGCGTTTGATGGACGTGAACGCCTCGCGCGTCATCAAGTGGGACGGCGAAGAATCGCCGAGAAACGCGTCCAGCACCACCACATCATATCGTTTGCGGCAACGATTTAGAAAATGCCGCCCGTCATCAATGGTCAGGTGAATGAGATTGGTTTGCAGATCGAAAAACTGCACGCCGACCGGGACGACTGCCGGATTGATCTCCACCACGTCCACGCTGGCGCCGCCATGCGCGAACTCCATCGGCACGATGCCCACGCCCAGTCCGATGCAGAGCACATCGTTGACATTCGTCGTGTAGCAACGCGCGAGACCCGACAGCATGTAGGTGAAGTGCGAGACGCTTTGCTTCTTCACGGGGTCGTAGGTGTTCTGAATGAGGTTGTCGTTCATGTAAAAGCGGCACGAGCCGTCCCGCCGGTCGATGACCTGCAACATTCCGAAGTGCGAGTTGCCCCGAAAACGTTCGGTCACGAATTTGTAAGGGCGCGTTGGTGTGGCCCACAGTTTGGCGCCCGACGAAGCGGCGACCACCAAAACCAGCACGGCCATCGCCGGCCCGAACTTGCGCGCGATTCCAAAATAGCCCGCGCAAATAACCATCAGCGCCAGCGCGGTGAAATACATCGTGAGGGAATTCGGCAGGATGGGGATCAGTGCGTAACCAATCAGCAGCGTTCCGGCGAGACTGCCCAGTGTGCCGATGGACGTGAGCCGCCCGACATTTCCACCCACGCCCGACAGTGACGAGGTGATTACCCGCACCAGAAACGGCCCGGTCATGGCAAGCAGCGCCAGTGGAACGAAGAACAAAATTCCGGACGCCAGCAGCGAGCCCACCGCCAGATTAAAATCCAAACACCAATACGCCACCGGTTCGCAGAGCCGCACTGTAAGCGCGAGGTAAATCGCCGCCGCCAGGATGGCCCAGTACAGCCGGGCAACTTTCTGTGACAGGTCCGCCAGCCGGCCGCCGACGTAATAGCCGCAGGAAAGCGCCACCAGCGTCACCGCGATTTGCGCGGTCCAGACGAAGTGCGACAGGCCTACGAAAGGCGAGAGCATTTTCGCCCCGAGAATCTCCACAATCATGATGGCCGCGCCGGTGGTGGCGGCAGTGAGATAGAGATAGCGACGAAGGCTGCGGGACAGGGCCGGTTCCGGAGCCGGAGCAAGGGGCTTCTTCACGCGAAGGTTTTACGCGAGCGCCGAACCGGGGGCAATGCTTTACCGGCGCGACTAGGAACCCTGCGGTTTGAGATTCTTCAGGGCGTCCCGCATTTTGGCGGCGCGCTCGTAATCCTCGGATTTCACAGCCTCGTTCAGGGCCCGTTCGAGTTTCTCGCGGCGGCTCAACGGCCGCTTATCGCGAATCTCCTCGAGCCAGCTTTGCAACGATTGCACCTCGCCGCTCACGTCCGCCGCTTCGCCGCGTGAATGGTCGTGGAAAAACGTCCGGATGGTTTCAAGCCCTTCCTCAACCAGATGAATGGCCAGGTCATAATCGTTTTCCGCCAAACCTTGCGACGCACGCGCACGCGTGAGGACCATGAGGAGTTGCGGGCGAAATTGTTGCAGCGACCAGACCAGATCCTCGCTGGCCGCGTGCTTCGCGACGAAATCAAACACCGCGAGATTCCGTTCCGCATCGCGGATCACCGCCGGATAGTCTTCAAGCTGGAGCAGGCAGATATAGCGGTGATGATATTGCAGCGCCTCGAGCTGGAGCCGGGAGCAATCCTCGGCTTTCAATTTAAAACCCTCGTCGGTGCCATCGTGCGCCGAGACATACCGATGCAGGCGGGCTTGATAATGCTCGAAGAGCGAATTGCAGCCGAACGGACGTTTGCCGTCGGGACGGCCGTCCACGTTCATCTGCAAGAGCCCCAGATCCACGCGCAATTGGATCTTCTCCTGGCCGTCCTTCGCCTTGAATCGGCGGACAACCACCTGCCCGGGTTGATATTCCCAGTCATCCAGGAGATGCGATATATCGAAATCCATGCTCAAACTATGACCGTCCACCCTGTGCGAGTCAACGCCTTGCTCCCTGATATGACATTTTCTGCAAGGCGGAGTAACGGAAACGGGAAAACTCCCTCGCCTTAATTGCCACCTCACGACCTGCAATATATAGGATATCAGTGAGCCCTCCGAGCTCGGGACGCGCCCGGCTGGGAAGACTCGACTTCCAGAGCCGCTCCCCGAATTAAGGCTTCACGGAGGATTGTATCCGCGGGGCGATATGCGGTATGGTGTCGGTTCGTATGTTGACACTTTCCGGTATTCGCAAGGCGCATGGTGATCGCGCGCTGTTCACCGACGCGACCTTGCAGGTGAATCGCGAGGACCGCATCGGCCTGGTCGGCCCGAACGGCGCGGGCAAGACCACGCTGTTTTCCATCATCCTTGGCAGCCAGTCCCCGGACGAGGGATCGATCACTTCCGAGCGCGGCGTCAAGATCGGCTACCTGCCCCAGGAGAGCGCGCCCATCAGCGACGAAACCGTGGTGGAACTGGCCACCGCCATCACGCCGGAGTTCACGAAACTGCGCCGCATCATGAAGGCGTGGGAGGCGGACCATCCGACTGAGGCGCAACATGCGGAGGACATTCACGACGACGTTCACGATCGCTTCAACGAATTGGGCGGTTACCGGCTGGAAGCCAAGGCGAAGCAAATCCTGGCGGGCCTGAGTTTTCGCGAAAAGGATTTCGACCGGCCCGCCCGGGAAATGAGCGGTGGCTGGGTGATGCGCGCGCACCTCGCGCGATTGCTGACGCAGGAGCCGGATCTGTTGATGCTCGACGAACCCACGAACCATCTCGACCTCGAGGCGTTGCTGTGGTTCCAGAACTATCTCAAGTCCTACCCGGGTGCAATTCTGGTCATCTCGCATGATCGCGAATTTCTGAATCAACTGGTCGGCAGCATTGTCGAAATCCGCCAGAGCAAACTGATCCGCTATCGCGGCGGCTATGATGAGTATCTGGAACAACGCGAAGCGCACGAAATCCAGCTCGCGGCGGCGTTCAAGCATCAGGAGCGTGAGATCGGGCGGTTGATGGACTTCGTGAATCGTTTTCGCGCGAAGAACACCAAGGCGGCGCAGGCGCAAAGCAAACTCAAGCAAATTGACCGCATGGAGAAGGTCGAGGCGCCCACGAATGACGATCGGAAAATCGATTTCCAATTCCCCCAGCCGCAACGCAGCGGTCATCGGGTCATCAAACTCGAAAACATCCACTACGCGTATGGCGCAACGCCGGTTTACAAGGGCGTTGATTTTGAGGCGGAACGCGGCCAGCGCGTGGTGCTGGTCGGCCCCAACGGCGCGGGCAAATCCACATTGTTGAAAATCCTCGCAGGCGTTTTGACGCCGCAACAGGGCTCGCTGACGCTCGGTCACAACGTCAAATCCGGCTATTATTCCCAATATCGCGTGGACATGCTGCAACCGGGGCGCACCGTGCTGGACGAGGCTCTCGACACACCGCAGCGAATCACCGAACAGGGAGTCCGCACCTTGCTTGGTTGCTTTTTGTTTCGCGGCGACGATGTCTTCAAAAAAATCGACGTGCTGAGTGGTGGTGAGAAAAGCCGCCTCGCCCTCGTAAAGCTGTTGCTTGATCCGCCGAACCTTCTGCTAATGGACGAGCCGACGACGCACCTCGACATGTCGAGCATCGACGCGCTGGCATACGCGCTGGATCAATTTCAAGGAACGCTCATCTTCATCAGTCACGACGTCTATTTCATCCGCGCCCTGGCAAACCATGTGGTCCACGTGAACGCCGGCCGTCTCACGCATTATCCCGGCGGCTATCAATACTATCTCGACAAGACTTCGCCGCTCTCGGAACGGGCCGGACTGACGGCTGGCGGTGCGGGAGCGACGTCATCACAGGGCAATCGCAATGGGCGGCCCAAGGAAAGCGCGCCCGCGGTGCCAGGCATGTCGCGCAAAGACCAAAAGCGGCTGGAAGCGGAACAGCGTCAGGCGCGGTCGCGCGGCCGCAAGGACCAGCAACAAGTCGTGCACAAGCTCGAAAGGGAAATCCAAACCCTCGAAGCGCGGCAGGTGGAAATGGCCGCCGAGTTGGAGAAAGCCGAAACCTACGAAACCCCGGGCCGCGCGCAAGCGTTGAACCGCGAACTCGTCGAAGTCCAGCAGCGCCTCGCCGCCGTCACTCCCGAATGGGAAAAACAGGCGACGAAGCTGGCCGAGATGGAATAACGCTTGCCGGATCATTGGAGCCGGTGTGTGGCCTGGCCAAATCGCGTGGCTCAATATCGCAATGAGTCTTGGGTGCTTCGGTCAGAAAATATTCGCGCTTAAGCCCGAGGTAATTCGGCTGCACAGAAAGCATTGGTAATCATTGGGGCAAAGTATATTTGGGCGGCGCACAACGCCGCCCTGCCGAGCTCGGTGGGGCCGAGCTGCCGCTCGGCCCAAACTAATTCGCCCCAATGCCATGGCCCGTTTTGGCGCTTTGGTCGGCACTCTTTTATTTTTACCCCTGGCGAAGCCACACTGCTTCGTCGATGACTTTACCCTTTGACCAGGTTCTAATCACGAGATGAGCAACGACCTGCAACCGGCGATTCGGGTGATCATGATGCCGCGCGATACCAACCCGATGGGTACAATCTTTGGCGGCATGATCCTGAGCTACATCGATCAGGCGGGGGCCGTCGAGGCGCGGCGGCACACGGAAAAAAGCCTCGTCACGGTGGCGATGCACGAGGTGAAGTTTATCGCGCCCGTATTTGTCGGGGACCTCGTGAGTTTTTACACGGAGACGCTGAAAATCGGCACCACGTCGATCACGGTGCGGGTGACGGTGGATGCAAAGCGGGGCAAAACCCCACCGCACCAGACAGTGCGGGTCACCCACGCGGAAGTGGTCTATGTGGCGGTATCGGAACCGGGTAAAGCGGTGCCGATCAAGTAGCGACGCAAGCGAACCCGCATTCTACGACGGCCCGCCTTTGCGATAGGGGCGGTTTTCAACGTTGGCCGATGGGGGGCAGGATTACGCAAAACAGCGCAGCCGCTTCGCCGTAGATTAAAAAAATCCCCCCCCCTTTTGCAGACTGGTTTGCAGACTGGTCCAGCCGCCTCAAAGCGCCGACACGAAGTTCCCCTCTCCGCACGAATCACCAACGATTTTCGAGACAGTCTTAAGGCATGGTGCCGGAATATCCTAAGGTGCGGTGTCCGGGCGATTGGGTGTCTGTTTTTGGCTGTCCAATCGCCTTGGCGTCGTGCTATTCAAAGCCCAGGTTCCGAATCGTTACCCAAAAGGCATCAGCAATGAAAAAAATGAAACTCGTTCACGTCACATTTCTCGCGGCACTGGCGCTCGTGGCAGGGCTCTTCGCGCCCGCCGCCCGGGCGGAGGTCCGGCTGCCCAAAGTTTTTTCGAGCCACATGGTGTTGCAGCGGGAGATGCCGCTGGTGATCTGGGGTTGGGCACAGCCCGGCGAGTCGGTGTCCATCGAGCTGGGCCCCGAGAAAACTTCGGCAAAGGCCAATGATCGCGGCGAGTGGAAGGCAAAGCTGCCGACGATGAAGGCGGGCGGACCGTATGTGCTGACGGTGCAAGGCTCGAGCACGGTGCGATTCGACGATGTGATGGTCGGCGAGGTGTGGCTGTGTTCGGGTCAATCGAACATGGAGATGGGCATCGGGATTTCGCGCGACGGGAAAAATGAGATTGCCGCGGCGGATCATCCGGGCATCCGCTTGCTGATGGTGCCGAATCGCTGGACGCCCGAGCCGCAAATCGACATGGCGAGTGGCGCGTGGAAGGTTTGCACGCCAAAAACGGTGGCCGAGGATGGCTGGGGTGGGTTCTCTGCGGCGGCGTATTATTTCGGCCGTGAGTTGCACAAGAAACTGGGCGTGACCATCGGTCTGATCGATGCGACATGGGGCGGGACGCGCATCGAGTCGTGGACGCCGCCGGAGGGTTTTGCGCTGGTGCCGGCGCTGAAGAAGGACCATGAACTGTTGCAGCTCTCGGATCCGCGCACCAAGATTCATCAGCAGCGCGTGGAGAAGGTGTTGAAGGACACCGAGCAATGGGTCGGGTCCGCGCGTTCGGCGTTGAAGGCGGAAACGAATGTTCCACCGATGCCGATATATCCGGCGGATCTGTTGCCGCCGCATGATTTGCAGAATCCGACGGCGCTGTTCAACGGGATGATTTATCCGATTCATCCGTTCACGATGCGCGGCGCGATCTGGTATCAGGGCGAGTCGAACAGCGGCGAGGGGATGTTGTATGCGGACCGCATGAAGGCGTTGATCGAGGGCTGGCGCAAGATTTGGAACGAGGGTGAGTTTCCGTTTTATTACGTGCAGATCGCGCCGTTCACTTACAACGTGAAACCGCAGATCATCGGGGAATTTTGGGAGGCTCAGACGGCGGCGCAATCGGTTCCGAACAGCGGCATGATCGTCATCAACGACATCGGCGATTTGAAGGACATTCATCCGGCGAACAAACAGGAAGTGGGCCGCCGCCTCGCGTTGTGGGCGCTGGCGAAGACGTATGGCGAACAAACGCTGGTCCATGCGGGCCCAACATTCAAAGGAATGAAGGCCGAGGGCGACCGGCTGCGGATCAGTTTCGAAAATGTCGGTGGCGGACTGGCGAGTCGCGACGGCAAGCCGCTGACGTGGTTTGAAATCGTGGATGCGGACAACGGCGGTTTCGTGAAGGCGGAGGCGACCATCGATGGCTCGACGGTGCTGCTCTCGGCGCCGGGTGTGGCGCATCCGGTGGCGATGCGTTACGCCTGGAGCATGCTCGCGGAACCGAATCTGATGAATGCGGAGGGGCTGCCGGCGGGGGCGTTTCGCGCCGGAAAAATGCCGAAGCGGGATCCGCTGGCGAGCGTGCCGGAGGCGAAGGATTATCAATTGGTTTACGACCTCGACCTGGCGAAGCTGGGCGCGAAGATCAATTACGATGCGGACAATCGCAACAAGGTGACGAAGCCGTTTGATCGCATCGCGTATTGCCTGGAGTTGCAGGGCGCGGATGACACGACGGAGTTTGTTTATGTGTCCATGGATGCCTTCACAGATTCGGTGGGCAAAATTGGGATTCCGACGGCGGCATCAGGGGCGCATTTTCAGCAGAACGTCGCGAATATGAATGTGTTTTCAAACGTAAAAAAAATTGTCAGCGGCACGAATCTCGCGGGCGGCAACATCGAGTTCTGGCCGAATAATTACGGCGCCGCCAACGTGGCGAAGGTGCCGAACGCGTCGTCGCAGACTTATGATTTCGGCGATGAACCGAGCGATCCGGCAGATGGCTATGGTTCGATGCAGGTGCATAATCACGACGCGAAACAAACGCTGTTTTCCGTGAACCATTGGCGCGACGGAGCCAGGGCCGATTTGGGCATCGGCAATCAAAGCAAGGAACAGCCGGATTGGACATTCTCGGCGAATGCCGCTTCGTATGCCACCAGACGGCTGCGGGTGTTCGTGCACCTAAAATAAAAAATTCCCGGTATGAAGCGAAAGATACTCGTCATTTTATCGAACCGCTGGAATCGCACCCAGAAACCGAAGTTCATCGAACTGGATTCGGATGCGAAGGGGCAGATCCACAAGGAACGGCCGTTGCGCAGCCAGCCGCGCAAGGCGGTCTACGACGAAGTGTGGGAGAGCGATGAGGGGAAGCTCGTGCTGTCATCGGCTTATCGGATGAAGCGCAAGTACGGTCATCCGTTGCAAAAGCCGAAGGATTGATCAGCCCGGATGCCGGAGCATTTCGAGGACTTGCTCGTGCAATTGCTGGAGCCGGGTTGAGAGTTTGGAAAGCTCGCGGGCTTCGGTGGCGCGCGGCTCATTTTCCGACGCAACCAGCGCAAGGTGAGCGCCATAGTTCAACGCCTCGGATTGCGTGAGCAGAAGTTGAAATTCAAACTCGGCCTCCTTGGTGTGAAGGAGCAAATGTTGTTTGGTTTTGGCAATCGCCCTGCGAGTCTCGCGCTCTCCCGGCGGCAGGCCGATGAGTTTGAAATCGATGGCCGGGTCTTGCCTGGAAAGCGCGCTCAACATTTTGGCGCCATCGCCGGCGGTGTCGGAAATATTGACGACGAGCCGCTTCAGCTCCCTGGAGTTGCGTTTGATGATTAAAAGTTTGCTGAGATTTTTTTCGTCGTTCAGCAAATCATCCAGCAAGGCGATGGCATTGTTGCGAGTCGCAAGATCGACGCTGGTTTTTTGGTCCGCCTTCGTGGCCGCAGCGGGCGCCGCCGACGGCGGCGCCTTGCATCCGGGCACGCCGAGCAGGAGAAACAAAATTGCCGGAACACGAAGAGAGAAACGCATCCTTCACGGTTCTTCACTCTGGGAGAAAATCAAATAATTTGCCGCCGGGTGTCTGATCGAACGGATCCGGTTCACGGCGCGATGAGCCATTTGGAGACGATCACTTCCGCGACGTCCAACGCGATGAGCGCGGCCATCAGGAGCCACAGCCACCAAGTTGATTGCTTAAACATGAGACGCATTTTAAGGGTTTTATCGCAGCGAGTGAATGGACCGAAAGGCCCAACGCCAGATGGCGCTCGCCGCCACGAGAGCAAGGGACGCATCTCATTTTTTGAACACAGATAATTCTCCAAGAATCTCGAACCGCAATTGGCGACACCCGTAACTGCCATCGAGATGATCTTGGGCAAGGTTGCCGTAGCTGTGGCACGGCCCGTGGTACTTACTTGGCTGGCTTACGGGATTTTCCTTTACTTAACTAACAAGTGGGGAATGACCGCTTCCGGCATCTTTGAACACACGAACGATCTACTCTGCGTATTCACCTTGATGCTGACGATGTTGCTGATCACGAATCTGGTGGCACTGGGAGGGTTTTTGATTGCCTCACGCAAAACTGAAATTCGCGGCGCGACCCTGGGATCCATGCTCGTCGCCGAAGTCATCATGGTCCTGCCCCTCGCGGGAGTCTGCCTCGGACACAAGTATCAACTTTCAGGCGTGGCTTGGATGGTTGGAGGAGCCGTCGTGCTTGTTTTGCTCAATGCCATTCTCCTGCTTGCGGGAATGCGCCTTTTTCAGCGCGAAGCGATTCTTTTCAAATGGCGGCAACCCGACCCAAATGGAAGCTTGTCCTAGGCTCATCAAAACCTGACGCTGGCGCGATTGATGCCAGACAGGTGCCAACCTAGTATTGCTCAACTACCTGATCGGAAACTGGCATGAAGGTGCGATTCCGATCAATGTTACATATCGATTAACTGAACTTAAGCAAACCAGACTATCGCGAAGTCACTTTTTCGGTGAAGTAGCTTTGACTTGAAGCGGAAGCTGTTGATATTTCTCGAATTGCTCCTGGGACAGGATTTTCTTCAGTTTCTCTTTTTCATCGCCCAGGATGATGCCCACTTGCTTTCCGCGTTCCTTTAATTGCTCGCCGCTCAAGCCCTTTGGATCAGGTAATCCATGGAAGCGCTTGGAGGTTTCTTCCAGCACGGGTTTAACTTTCGCCTTCTGTTCGCTCGAGAGTTTCAAATTGAGCTCGAATTGCTCCAAGCGTTCAGCGGGTGACATCATGGCCGCCCAAACCGAATGAGTGCACATCAAAAGGCCCAATATGCTTGCGACCAAAAAGGAGTTACTTGCTCTCATGGCTTGGTTTTTCAAACATACTAGTTGTAGCTTAGGAGATTTAACAAGCCTTAAAATTCGACGACTCTTTGGCGCGTTAACGGAGGTGAAGCGCGGCGAACTAACCCTCCCGCCTCAAAGTTGCAAGAGCGACAGCGAACGTCATGGTGCCGTCCGTTACCGCAACTTGGTTTTCCACAGCGTGACGTTCACCCTTTTCTTCGTCCGGCAGGCGCAGCTTCGCCACAGACAGCACTTTGGTTTTTGGGCTACGACGAATCAGCTTGCCGCCAATACGTATTCGTGCGAAAAACCTTTTTGATGATCGGTATCGAACCAAATTTGCATGCTGTGTTTTCTGCCATTGAGACTTCGTGGCAGAACGCTTTGTTTTCATACGAGCAGTATCAGATGGTCATTTCTTCAGGTGTTATAAACTCATAAGCTTGTTAATTTTAGATAGTTGCGCCCGTAGCTCAGTTGGATAGAGCATCTGCCTTCTAAGCAGAGGGTCTTGGGTTCGAATCCCAACGGGCGCGCCATTTTTGGGCTCAAAGCGTCCCAAAAGCGTCCCATGGCTTCGTTGACAAGCAGGCGGATGCCTTCGGCCAGGCCGGCGGTGCCTTCTTCAGTGAGTAATTGCAGGACGGTGTTCAATAGTTCAGACTTGTTTTGGTGGGCCATGTGATGTTGATGTTGGATGTGTTGGTAACACCCCAACAGGAAACC
>JBGALR010000051.1:0-39886 GCA_044223735.1 Limisphaerales bacterium
TCTGGAAGAATACGTCGATGATTCAGTGCCTCCACTTTCAGACATCATGGAACGGTGGAAGGAGGCATTGGATCGCAAAGGCAGGGTGCCGTTTGAAGCCATTCCCGACGATCCCATTCGAGCTGCCTATCGTGGTGACACCGCTGCGGTAAGGCGGTTTCTTGACGATGGTTTTCCGCCGGATGCGGGCAATGAAGTCGGCTACACCGCGATAATGGGTGCAGCACGAGGGAGTAAATTTGAGGTGATTCGCCTGCTGCTTTCACGCGGCGCGAATGCGGGGCTTCCAGACAAACGTGGCTACACGGCCCTGCATTGGGTCGTGGCTCAACCCACCTGCGATGCTGCGATGGAGGTCGCGTGTCTCAAAGCATTGTTGGACGCGGGGGCCAATCCGAATGCTGCCGCTGAGGAGGGCGGAACTCCATTGATGAATGCCGCATGGTTTGGCTGTCACGAATCGGTGAAGGAACTGCTGCGCCGTGGTGCCGTCACGACAACCAAGGACGTCAAAGGCCGGAGCGCGCGCGACCTCGCGACTGAGCGTGGCCACCACGATATCGCGAAACTCTTGGAGTGATCGCCACTCCCTGCGAGACATCTGGCTCGAAAGCAGCAGCATACATCGCTTTCGGCCTTTTTCCGTTCGCGTCCTCGTCCTCGTTATTTTTAGACAACGACGGACGAGGACGCGAATGAGGAGGAGGCCAATGTAGTCGATCGACTGGCGAAGCCGGCTTCCGTGAATCTTTCTGAGCTTGCCTTGGCGGGCGGACTTCTTGAGTCTGTCGCCAATATATTATGGCCAAAAAGGCGCTGATTACTGGCATTACGGGGCAGGATGGTTCCTACCTCGCGGAGTTGCTCTTGTCCAAGGGGTACGAGGTGCACGGCATTATTCGCCGGGCGAGCACGTTCAACACCGGGCGGCTGGATCCGATTTATGACGACCCGCATTCGGGCAAGAGCCGGATGTTTTTGCATTACGGCGATCTCGCGGATGCCAGCGCGCTGGCGCGGTTGATTCGGCGGATTCAGCCCGAGGAGATTTACAACCTGGCGGCGCAAAGCCATGTGCGCGTCAGTTTCGACAGCCCGGAATACACCGCCGACATCACAGCGACCGGCACGGTGCGGTTGCTGGAGGCGATTCGCGAGACGGGTATTCAGCCGCGCTTTTACCAGGCGTCCTCGAGCGAGATGTACGGGCTGGTGCAGGAAGTGCCGCAATCGGAACGCACGCCGTTTTATCCGCGCAGTCCGTACGGTTGCGCGAAGGTCTTTTCGTATTGGATCACGGTGAATTACCGCGAGTCCTACAATTTGCACGCGAGCAACGGGATCTTGTTCAACCACGAATCGCCCCGCCGCGGTGAGACGTTTGTGACGCGCAAAATCACGCGCGCGGTGGCACATATCCAGGCCGGGCTGCAGGATAAATTATTTCTCGGTAATCTCGACGCCAAGCGCGACTGGGGTTACGCCAAGGAATATGTCGAGGCGATGTGGCTGATGTTGCAGCAGGACAAGCCGGATGATTATGTGATCGCCACGAACGAAACCCATTCGGTGAAGGAATTTCTCGAAGCCGCTTTCGGCCACGTTGGTTTGGATTACAAAAAATACGTGGAGATCGATCCGCGTTATTATCGTCCGGCGGAGGTGGATTTGCTCATCGGTGATTACAGCAAGGCGAAGAAGCAGCTCGGCTGGCAGCCCAAGACCAAGTTCGTGGACCTCGTGAAGTTGATGGTGGATGGCGACGTTGATTTGCTGCGCCGCCATCGCCAGGGCCAGATTCGCGTGAACGGTTAGGGCATCAGCGTTTTACGAACTCCTTGTAAAACGTCACTGCCGAGAGCGCCAGTCCGATCACGGTGATGATCTGCCGCACGCGCGCGGGCGAGATGCGCTGCGCGAAATGCGCTCCGAGGAAGTAACCCACCATCGCCCCCGCCGTCATGATGGCCGCCTTTGGCCAGTGGATGAGCCCCGCGCAGATAAACCACACCGCCGCCACGCAGTTGATGAGCGAGGAAAGGATGGTTTTCAGGGTGTTCATCTCGTGAATGTTGTGCAGGCCGATGAAGCTGAGCGAGGCCAGCATCAGAATCCCGATGCCCGCGCCAAAGTAACCGCCGTAAAGCGCCACCGCGAATTGAAATAAAATCGCGCCCCAGATGCCGCCGGGTTTGTGCGGCGTGTCGTCGTTGATTTCGCGATTGATGAGGCGGCGCACGACGCCTTGCAGCAGAAACAAAATCGTGGCGAACAGGATCAGAAACGGCACCAGCTTGGAGAACGTCTTTTCCGTGGTGCGCGTCAGCAGCAACGCACCGATCAAGCCGCCCGGCAGGCTGACGGGAATGAAACGCCAGAGCCAGATTTTCACCGGTGCGAGATGCCGCCGGTAGCCGTAGATGCTGCCGGATGTTCCGAGAAACAACGCGAGCGTGCTCGTGGCGTTGGCGATGACGGGCGGTGTGCCGAAGAAGAGGAGGGCGGGGAATGTGACGAGCGTGCCGCCGCCGGCCACGGCATTGATGGCGCCGCCCGCCGCCGCCGCGGCCAACAACGCCACTATTTCAATCGCCGACATGATTCGGAAAGCACGCTAACGTCCAGCGCTGCAAACTCAAGCTTTGGGAGCTGTTCGTTTCGCACATTTGATTGCGAGAATCAATATGAGGAAGATAAAGCTCGGCCTCACCAGGCGAGAGTAAATTTTTCGCTGTCCAACGGTTAACCTTTGATCGAGTGCGACGGCGGTTTTTTCAAAAACGACAGGCGACCCGCTGCACTCTGATTCTCGTCAGCCAGACAGTGCGGCCGCCACGGCTGGCGGGAAGATCTCGGCGACGTCGCCCTCAAGTCGCAGCGTCACTCCCGGCAAACCGTCATGATCGGTTTCCCCGCGATTAATGACGACGTACGGCATGCCGCGCGATGCCGCGAGGAGCGGGATATCCGCCGCGGGATGAACTGAAAGCGTCGAGCCCAGCGCCACCACGAGGTCCGCTCCGCGCGCGGCCGCTTCGGCGCGGGCGAGGACATCGTGGCGCAAATTCTGGCCGAAGCTGATCGTCGCCGGCTTCAGCAAGCCGCCGCACTCGCACCGTGGCGGGCGGCGCGATTGACGAAACGATTCGAAGTGTGGCTCCGGATCGGACAGGCGGCCGCAAGTCTGGCATTCGACAAAAGCATTCGTGCCGTGCAGCTCAATAAGCAGGTTTTCCGATGTACCGGCGCGGGTGTGGAGGCTGTCAATATTTTGGGTGACGACCGCAAGGACTTTCCCGGCTTTTTCCAATTGCGCGATGGCTTCGTGTGTGGCATTCGGCCGGGCGGCACGAAACGAAGGCCACGCTTCCAGCTTGTAGTCCCAATGCTCAATGCGCGCGTCTTCCGAGCGCATGAAATCGTGGTAGTAAACGGGCTGCCGCCGTTTCCAGACGCCGTCCGGCCCGCGAAAATCGGGTATGCCACTGCCGGTGGAGATGCCCGCGCCGGTAAACACCAGCAGTCGCTGAGAGGCGCGCAGCAGGTCGGTTAAATTCCCGGTTGTCACTTTTAAATTTTCCCCCTGATTCCAGGGAAGGAAAGAAAAAACCCGCCTCGCGATGAGCGCAAGGCGGGAACCCCAGAAACCAACCACGCTAATTCAGACAGGGAAGTCCGAAAAACGTTTGAAACTTAATTTGAAAACAAAAGGAAACTTTTCTCGAAATTGAGAGTTTAAAAGATTACTGGCCGGAAACACCGGCCTGCGTTTTCGCCTGGCTGATTTGCTCGGGCGTGAGCCGCTGTGCCAGCGTGTCGCGCGCCTGCGCGGCCTGCGGATTGCCGTGGGCCGCCGCCTGCACATACCAGCGATATGCCTCGACAACGTTCTGGCCGATGCCTTGGCCATTTTCGTACATGGAACCCAGTTGCAGTTGCGCCGCTGTGAAATTTCCATTCGCCGCCTTTTGGAAAAGTTGCACGGCCTGGTCCATGCTGGGGTCCACGCCCTGGCCGATCAAATACATCATGCCGAGATTGTATTGTGAATTGGCGTAACCCGAGTCCGCCGCCTTTGTGTAGTACTGCACCGCCTGGGCGATGTCCTTGGGGACGTTGTCACCGTTCAGATAACTGACGGCGAGCCAGTGCAATGCTTTTGGATCTCCCTGATCGGCGGCGGCGGAGTACCATTTGAGCGCGGCTGCCGGATCGCGCTCCACGCCACTGCCCTTGGCGTACATCGAACCGAGCGCCGTTTGGGCCTCGGGATAACCTTGCTCAGCGGCGGGCAAATAGAGCGCGGCCAATTCCTGCGGGTTGAGCGGCGTTCCCGCTTCCTGCGCGGCGGCTTTCTTCAACGCAAGTTGCGCCATCGCGTCACCCTGCGATGCCGCTTTCTGAAACCATTGGTTCGCCTCCTCGGCGCTGACGGCGACGCCCTGGCCATTCAAATACATCGTGCCGACTTCGTATTGCGATTGCCGGTCGCCTTGCTGCGCGGCCAGGGTGTACCACTTGAGCGCTTCGGCGTCGTTGCGGGCCACGCCGTAACCCTGTGAATACATCGTTGCCAGATTGTATTCCGCGCGCGCATCGCCCAGCGCGGCGGCGGAACGATACCATTTCAGCGCCTCGGCGGTGTCGATGCGTCCGCCGCGCCCGCTCGCGTAATAATCTCCCAACGCCGCCTGTGCCGCTGCGTCACCGCCTTCGGCTTTGGTTTTCAACGCGTCCCATTCGGACATTCGCGGCGGCTGTGGTGGAGTAAAAGCCTTCGCGGGAGTTGGCAATTCGGAACCCGAAGGCGGGGATGGCGTTTGGGAACTGACTTCGGGCGCTGCCGCTTGCTCGGTGGGCGCAGATTTGCCGCGCCCGCAACCGGTGGCGAAAAACAAGGATAGCGCGAGGCTTGACGCAACAACCCTTCCGCGTGCCATAAAATGGTTCTGCCGGCTCATGAGATAACAGTGTCACCGAAAGCCGGGACGTCAATGCGGTGTCGTCTCAATCCCGCACCTTCGGCAGGAAACAGGCGACGATGGCGGCGGGGAGAAAGAGCGTTCCCGCGAGCAGGAGGGCGATCCGGTAATCGCCGGCATCGGAGAACAGGCTCGACCAGAAGCCGAAGAAAACCGTGCCGATACCGGCGAAGATGCGGCCGATATTGTAACAAAATCCCGCGCCGGTCGTGCGCAGCAGCGTTGGGAACAGCGGCGGCAGATACATCGTGAACAGCCCGAAGCTGCCCTGGCAAAAACCAATGAGCGGAAACCAGCAGAGCAGGGCGCTGTGATCTCGCGGAACGCAGTAAGCGCCCAGCATCGCGAAAAAATAAACGGCGAACATCGAAACGATGGTGGCGCGGTAGCCGACAATGCGCGCGAACCAGCCCGCAAAAAAATTTCCTGCGATGGAAGATCCGATCACCACATACATCGCCAGGCTGACGAGCCGGTTTTTTTCCTCGCGTCCCCAATCAATCACTTCGGGAAGATTGCGCAGTTGCTGCGCGTGCCAGAACATGAACGCCCAATGCGCGGTGAGGGAGACGGCGCAGACCGCGACGACCCAGACGGTGATGCGCCGGACGTCGCCGCGAAATAAATCGCGGATGGCCGGCTCGTAGTGGTGTGCGTCCTGTTTGGCGGAGCGCCATTCGTCGGTTTCCGGCACCGCACGGCGAATCCAGAGCACCAGCAGCGCGGGCAAAATTCCGACCAGAAACAGATAGCGCGGTGGCTGTGCGCCGAGAATCCAATTCGCCAGCGCCGCGAAAAGGATGCCGATGTTCACGCCGGACTGAAGGACGGCGGCAATCCACGGACGCCATTTCTTCGGCCATGTTTCCGAAAGCAGCGACGCGCCGACCGCCCACTCACCGCCGATGCCGAGCGCGGCGAGAAACCGGAACATCATCAAGTGCCACCATTCCTGCGCGAAGAAGGAGAGACCGGTGAAAATGGCGTATGTGAGAATGGTGAGGTTCAGCGCGCGCGCGCGTCCGAGCCGGTCGCCGATGCGTCCGAAGAAACCGCCGCCCAATGCCCAGCCCACAAGAAACGCGCCTTGAATGATGGAGCCGTAGCGGCCAACGCGCGGATCGGTGGTGCTGATGTTGCCGAGCAACTGCGCCACGAAAGGCGCGGCGACCAGCGTGTAAAGGTGCAGTTCGAGGCCGTCGAAGGTCCAGCCGAGCCACGCTGCGATGCCCGAACGCCATTGCGCGCTGGAGAGCTGCCGCAGACTGGTCGCTTCCATGGGCGGGGCTGCCTCGGTGGAAGGCGGCGCGTTTTCAATCGGGGCGGCCATGCGGCGTCGCCAGATTTACTTCGCCCAAGCCAGGCCATCCGCGCCCGCGCCGGCGTCGATCAGTTTCGACACTTTCCAATCCTTGAGATCGAGCACGGCGATTTGGTGGCTGGCGTCGCACGACACATACGCTTCCATGCTGTCGGGGCGGACGGCGACTTCCTGCGGCACCTTCGGCACATCGAACGTATGCGTGACTTCCATGGTCTTCAAATCAATTGCGGCCACCTTGTTCACTTTCAATATCGCGATCAACAGCCAGCGGCCGTCCGGCGTCGGCGCGGCGCCGTAGCCGATGCCGGGCAGCGGAATCCAGCGCGCCACGCCGTTCGTGGCGGTGTCGATGACGGCCAGTTGCGGCTTCGTCTGGTCGGCGGTGAACGCCCAACGATCATCGACGGAGAGGGCGATGCGTTGGGTCACGCGCGAGATCGGGATGATGGAAACGACTTTTTTCGCCTCCATGTCGAGCACCGAGACCGTGCCCGGGCCGACGTTCGCCGTGTAGCCCCGTTTGCCATCACTGGAAATCGCGAACATGTGCGACTCCGCCTGGCCGGTCGGGACGCTGTCGATGATTTTCAATGTTTTGGGGTCAATCACCGAAATGCTGTTTTCAATTTCGGTCGTGACGTAGAGTTTGCCCGTCTTCTCACTCATGACCGCGCAATGCGGGCGCACACCCCTGCCGAAATCGATGGTGCCGACGATCTCCCGCTTCGGGATATCAATGACGCGAATCAAAGTGCCGTCGGTGCCGGGCTTGCCGACGCCGGAGTTTCCGTAAATCGGGACAAACGCGCGTTTGCCATCCAGTGACGCGACGAGTTCGTGACCCGTGATGCCGTCCTCGGCCACCGTGGCAATTTGTTTGCCGGCCACGGTGTCGATGATGCCCATCGTGTGCTCGCCCTTGTTGGCGACGATCAAAAGGCCCTTGGACCCGGCGGCGTGAGTATTCATGAGCAGAGCGGCGGAGATGGAAAGGACGGCGAACGGGGTGGCGGTAAGTTTCATGAGTCCGGCAGGATTGACGGAACCCGAAACGAAGTCAAACGCGCGCTGTGTGAGGGAGGCTTGGGCACGTAACAGAAAACGACAGCCTCATTGCGTCCCATTCTCCAAGGTTGCCCTGGTCGTACTGCGACCGGGATGTCCGCTCCGCTCCGCTTTTTCTTACCGTGAATTTACCTTTCACGCCCGCGTTCGTAGAGGTCGGAGTTCCCCGATCAAGCCCACTTCGATGCGGGTGGCGTATCCGAATCCAGCGTGACTTCGACAATTCCAAAGCGCTTGGAACTCCTCGCCTTCGTCCTGCTGGACGGAGGCGAGGCTGGGAGAGGAGGCTCTCTTTTCTGACGCCATTGGCCACGAGCAATGCGAATGATTATCGAGTTTTGAATTCCCCTCTCTCCGGCTCTCTCCCCGTCTCATACGAGCCAGGGCGAGAGGGTCGAAGTCTGGTTTTGTTTCCTGGCTTTATTAAATCTACGTTGCCGCTCTTGCAGCTAGCCAGGCGCGGCTGAACCAAATGGAAGGATTCCATCTAGCACCAGCGTGACTTCGACAATTCCAAAGCGCTTGGAACTCCTCGCCTTCGTCCTGCTGGACGGAGGCGAGGCTGGGAGAGGGGGCTCTCTTTTCGATCACCAAACGCTTCGTCGATGCGAACGTTTTATCGAAATAAAATTCCCTTCTCACCGGCTCTCTCTCCGTGTCACACACGACGCGCGGGTTTGTTGGCGACGATCAACCAGGCCGACGGGTGCTGGTCGAACCCCACCTTGGGATAATATGCTGCCGCTTTGGGGGCGGAGAGCAGGATCAGTTTCGCCTTCGGGCCGAGCAGCGATTGGGTGAGACGAATCAGTTCCGTGCCGATGCCGCGCTTCTGATACGCCGCATCCACCGCCAGGTCCGACAGGTAACAGCAGTATGCGAAATCAGTGACCGACCGCGCCACTCCGACCAGCTTGTCGCCATCCCACGCGGTGCAAAGTATATTCGCGTGCTGAATCATTGCCCGGATGCACTCGGGGTCATCGACAGGCCGTCGCTCGGCGAGGGTGGAGCGTTTCAGCAGGTCGACAAAATCCGCCTCGCTGATTTTTTGGGTGTGCTCGTAGTGGAGGTTCATTTTGTGGCTGGCCGGGACTCTACCCGTGCAGAAGTCCTGGAATCATGATGATTTGAGAAAATGCATTTGGTCAGGCAACGCTTCGGCTGTCGCTGCGATTCCGAATAGGGTGCGATTTGGAGCGCGGAAACGCCAGCACAAGGTTTGGCCGCAAGGTGAGATGCGCCCTTCAAAGCTGAGCAATGAAGAATATGCTTGCGCAACCGGGGTCGTAGTGACATGGCTTATGGTTGGTATTTGACTACCGAGCGGCTATTGGCCATGAACTGCACAGGAGAAAATCAGCATTACGCGTCGAAAGTTCTGCTAAAAAGTTGGAAACTAAGGGGCAACCTTTACCATGTTATCAAGTTAAAACTCCCGAGTGGAAAGAGCACAGGATTGAGGGTGTCTATTCAGCGCGTGGATACAATCAATTATCGCAGGACGGCATGGTGAACGACGCCATCAAAAATGCATTTTCTAAAACCTATCCAACTTAAAGCTAATCCGGGTGTCGAGATTATGAAAATCCCTATGATTCATTTGAGCCGCTTTTTAAGGGTCTTTTGCCTGTTAACACTCTCGTTCAGCCTGGGTTCAGCACATGCTGCCCGTCTTTATGAGACCAACTTGATCGTTGTGCGGGTGGGTGATGGTGCGCAAGCGCTTTCCACCAGCGGTAATTCCGCGTTTCTGGATCAATACAGCACCGCCGGTAACTACGTGGACTCGCTGCCAATTACCAATAGCGGCCCGACGGGGGTGGTCTTATCCGGGAATAGTTTCGTCGAGGGCTATCTTACCCGTTCTGCGGATGCGCGGTTGCTTTGCCTCGCGGCCTACGGCACCAACCTGGGAGCGGGCATTGATATCACAACCGCCCCGGCCACTGCGGTTCCTCGCGTGGTCGCAACGTTCAATGCCCTGGCTTCGTATTCCCAAGCCCTGGCATCCACCAACGACTACAGCTCCGTTAGCTGGCGTGCGACAGCCTCGGACGGATCCAATAATTTTTGGGGGGCAGGCTCAGGTGCCGGGACTATCTACCTGGGCAAGACCTCCGCCCGAGCCGTCATTCAGAGCAGCAAGGCAAATTGTCGCGTGGTGCAAATTTTTAACGGCAATCTTTACATGTCTTCCGCCTCGACCGCCGGGGACGCCTTGACCGGAATCTACAAATTCAACGGCCTGCCGAAAACCGCCACGGCCCTGCCGGTGCCTTTTATCTTCACCAACACTTTTACCAGCCCTTCGGGAATCACCGATTTCGCGATCAACCCCTCGAATACCATTGTTTACTTCGCCGATGAGCGCGCCGTTTCTTCCACCGCCGGTGGTATTCAGCGATGGGATATCAATGCCACCAATGGCGTCTGGTCCAATTCCTATCATTTGGTCAACGGCCTGGGTAGCGTGGGGGTTTCGCACGTCGAGGTGGACTGGAGTGGCTCCAACCCGGTGATTTACGCCACCACCGCCGGGTTGGCTCAAAATAAACTGGTCAAAGTCACGGACGCCGGCGCCGGCTCACCCATCGTCACCTTGGTTACCGCCGGCACCAACCAGCTCCTCCGCGGCGTCAGATTTGGCCCGGTTTTTGATGCGCTTGCGATTACTTCGGATTTGTCCAGCCTCACCAACAGCGTTGGCACCACCGCATCATTTGTGGTGGGGGCTTCCGGCACTGGGCCCTTGAGTTACCAATGGAGTGTGAACGGGACCAATCTCGCGGACAGCTTGCGCTTTAGCGGTTCGCAGAGCCCCAACCTGGTCGTCGCCAACGTCCAGCCGTCCGACGCGGGAGATTACCGGGTGGTCATCAATAATGGATTCAACTCTGTGACCAGCGCCGTGGCCGCCCTGACTGTCAATCCCCTGGTGCTTCCCGCCGCCACCCTTGCGCTTTGGTTGCGCGCCGATTCGGGCATCACGACGAACGCTTCCGGCCGCGTCTTTTCCTGGTCGGACCAATCCGGTTTTGCTCATATCGCCAGTCAAATCACCGCTGGCTCCCAGCCCTCGTTTGTGAACGCCGGGCTCGGCGGAAAACCCGTCGTTCGCTTTGGCGCGGGCGGGAATAGTTTTCTCGACCTCGACGGCCAGATCCTGACCAACACCGTCTGTACGATTTTTGCGGTTTTGAATGACTCCAGTATCGGCAGTTCATCCCGCGAAATATTTTCGAACTGGGCCACCACCAACACCACCAATTCCGTCTTCTTCGGGCTGACCAAAAACAATCCGGTTCAAGCCCGCTTCACCGACCATTTCCAGGCCGGCGGCGTCGGCAGCGTCACCAATCCGGCGGCTCATTTTACGCTCACCGGCGTTAGCGGTGTCACCAACATGCAGCTTTTTCAAAATCAAACCCGCATCGCCGTCACGAACAACCCGTTGTCCGCCAGGGTTCTCACGACTCCCTTTGCCCTCGGACGCCAGGGCTCATTGAATGGGGAATACTGGCAGGGCGACCTCGCTGAATTCCTGGTCTATACCTCCGAGCTATCAACCACCGAACGTGCCCAGGTATGGGCCTACTTGGAAAACAAGTATAGCCAGCCTTACTTTACCTTGCCGCCACTGGACCAAAGCATCGCCCTTGGCGGAACCTTATTCCTGTCCGCGCCTGCTTCGAGTCTGAATCCCGTGACCTATCAATGGCGCTTCAACGGCACCAACCTGACCGACGGCGGTCGTATTACCGGCTCGCGAAGCAGTGCCTTGATGGTGACCGGTATGTCATCCGCCGATGCTGGCGCCTATCAGGTGGTTGCCACCACCCAGTTCGGGTCCAATGTCGCCGGTGCCAGCGTCGCCGTGGTTGCGGCCCGGAATCTGGTCTGGCGAGGCATCCCGAATGGCAATTGGGACACGACCACGTCGAACTGGCTGAGCGCCGCAACTTCGGTTGAGTTCAACCCGGGCGATTTTGTGACCTTTGATGACAGTCTGGCGGGGGGCGCCAATGTTGTTCTCACCACGTCAATGTTTCCCGGAGGTGTGACCGTCAATAACTCCGCCTCGAATTATGTTTTTACCGGCAACGGCGGTGTCCGCGGATCCGGCTCGCTCACCAAGAATGGCCCCGGCGTGCTTACTCTCGCGTCGACGGGTGGCGATGATTTTTCCGGCGGTGTCGCCGTCAATAACGGAACGTTGATCCTGGCCGGCAGCAACAGCGCCATGTCGGGCGGCCTGTCAATCGCCGCCCCGGCCAGCGTGTTTGTGGGCCTCAACGATGGCCGGGGGAATCTTCCCGCGGGAAATGCCGTCCTCAATGGCTCGCTCACGTTCAACCGGACGAACACGATGACCGTGGGAAACATCATCTCGGGCACCGGTTCGGGGGTGTTGATAAAAACCAATTCGAACCTCCTGATCCTCAGCGGAAACAACCGCGCGTTTACCGGGGCGGTGACGGTCGTCCAGGGCACCCTCCGCCTGGCTTCGGCCAACGCCGCAGGCAGCGGTACAAATACGCTTATCACCATTTCCAGCGGCGCGACCCTCGATCTTAACGGTGTCCCCGGCACAAACGCCGTTGCCGCCTCCGGCGCGGGCATTGGAAATAACGGCGTGATCGTCAACAATGGCACCGCCCTCGGCGGAAGTCCCGGACTCGCCTTCCTTACGTTGCTGGGCGACGCCACCATCGGTGGCAGCGGTCGTTGGGACCTCCGTTCCTCAGGGTCCGTCAATCCGCTGATGGCCCGGTTGAGTACTGCGGGCCAGCCCTTCAATTTGACCAAAACCGGCGCCAATTTTATCAGTCTCGCCAATGCTACGATTGATCCCGCGCTCGCCAACGTCACGATCCAAAATGGCACGCTCGAGTTCAATGGCACCTCAACCTCCCTCGGGAATCCCGCTTCGACGCTCACCGTTGCCGCGACCGCGACCTTTCAGTGTTTCGGATTCACGAATCAACTGGACAAGAAAATCGTTCTCATCCCCGGCGCCACCGTTGCCAACGCGGATGGGGTCAATACGATCATCGGTCCGGTCACGCTCTCCACCAATGGCGCCGGAGCGGTCGGCAACTGCGTTTTCAACATCGCGGGAACTTCGCTGGCCTTTAATAACGTCATCGACGGCCCGAGCGGACTGGCCAAGTCGGGCGCCGGCAAATTGTTCCTGACGGCCACGAACACCTACGGCGGGAGCACCCTGGTCAATACGGGAACTTTGTCCCTGGGAGTGTCCGGCTCCATCGCGGCCAGTACGAACATCACCATCGCCGCCGGCGCCGTGCTCGACGCCGCGGAACGATTTGATCACACGCTGGCGCTCGCCTCCGGGCAGACTTTGCGGGGAAATGGCACCTTGCGGGGGACGTTGATCGCCGGATCGGGTTCGCTACTCAGTGCCGGCACCAACGCGTCCGCCCTTGGCGCGCTAACGGTCTCCGGGGACGTCATATTGCAAGGGGCCACCCTCGTAAAAATTTCGGCCGCAACGGGCACCAACGATCAGATCACCGCCAACGCTTTCTCCTGCGGCGGCTCGCTCATGGTAACCAACCTTGCCGGTGTGCTCGCCAGCGGAGACCGATTTAAAGTGCTGAATGCCGGAAGTTATTCCAACGCGTTTGGCTCCATTGTGCCTCCCACCCCGGGACCTGACACCGTGTGGGATACCAACCTCCTGGCCAGCCAGGGCATTCTTGGCGTGCTTGCGACCAATTCGCTGGCCATCTTTTTCCAACCGCAACCGCTGTTAACCCGTTATGTTGGCGGATCGGTCCCGTTCTCCATTGTGGCCGGCAGCACGGCGCCCATTTCTTATCAGTGGTTTTTTGAAACGAGTCCCATTCCCGGAGCCACGAACCCTCTGCTTAGCCTCAACGCCCTTCAACTCGCCAGTTCGGGCAATTATCGCTGCCTGGTCAGTAATGCCTTCGGGTCCATTTTAAGCAGCAATTCATTTCTCTCAGTATTGCCGCAGCCAACCAACGGAAACGGCACAGTTCCCGCGCCCGCTGGCTTGGTCCACTGGTGGCCGGGCGAAAGCAACGCAAACGATATTGTCAGCGCCTGCAACGGCACAATTCAGAATCCCGTCACCTACGTTTCGGGCAAGGTTGGCTCCGCCTTCCACCTTGATGGACTTACATCCCGTATTGACATTGGAATTACCAACTTGCCGGTTCCTTGGACTGCCTGCTTTTGGGTTAATCGCCAGAACTCACCGGCCACTTCCGCAGCCCTTATGGGCGACACCAACACGTCCCTCAAACTTGAGCAATATAGTGGCACTCGTCAGGTGGGCATCACGCATTTCGGCGACTCCGACCTGAGCTTTGGATACATCGCGCCGACTGGAAGCTGGGTTCATTTGGTTTTTCGAGCCTCTGAAACCAACATTACCCTTTTTACCAACGGCATTGCCCAATCCTCTCTTCCCGTCAGTTTTCCCCTGGGGCGGGCATTCATCGGCGCTGATTTCAATGGGACGCTTGATCACTTGCTGGGCGACCTTGATGAGATCGCCATTTACTCCCGCGCATTAACCGTTGCCGAGATTAACGATATTTATTCAGCGGGAAATGCAGGCAAATCTGTAAACCCGCTTCCACCGTCCCTCGTTTCGCCTCTGGCTGATCAATTAGTCGCCGCGGATGCCCCCGCCAATTTCTCCATCAACGCCTTTGGCACGCCTCCATTCACCTACCAATGGGAACACAACGGATTAGTGCTCGCCAATTCGCCCCGCATATACGGGGCGCAGAGCAATAGCCTCGGCATCGCCAACACCATATTTGATGACGCGGGGAGCTACCGCGTTGTTATTTCCAACCTGTATGGCTCAACCACCAGCGCAGCTCTGCTCACGGTCGGGGCCGGCCTTCGCGTCACTCCGGGCACCGGCAACTTCATCCTAACCTGGCCCGCCCCTTACCAGCTCCAAACGGCGACCAACGCCGTGGGTATCTATGCGGATGTCCCAGGAGCCATAAGTCCTTATACCAATTGGGTTGACAATGATCCGAAAAGGTTTTTCCGCCTACGCTCCCCCGATGCCCATGGCCTTGTTGAAGGCGTTGCACCGACTGCCAACGGACAATTCCGTCTTAACGGGTCGGGTATATCAGGCTATAATTACGTTATCCAAGCCTCCACCAATTTGACGAATTGGTTGTCTCTCCAAACCAATACCGTTCCTTTTCAATTCACCGACACGAACTCTACTAACTTCCCGTTTCGTTTCTATCGTACGCTGCTCTTCCATTGAGGAGTTTTTGGGCTATTTGAACCCACTCATCATCGTTCCATCGAGGTTGTTTGAAACAAGACGAGTTGCGAATCATCGAGCAACGGAATGCGCCGCCAGATAAAGGTGACGTGAAAGAAATACTTGAAGCATGAGCAAAGCCCATGACCCCACCCCGCCCGACAAGGGGCAGTTTCTCGTTTATCAAGCGGATGACGGGCAGTTGGAAATTTATGTCCGGCTGCAAGGTGAAACCGCGTGGCTGACTCAAGCTCACATGGCGACACTGTTTCAGACCACCGTGCCCAACGTGAACATGCACCTTGCCAACATCTTTGCCGAGGGCGAGTTGCAGGCGGATTCAGTTATTCAGGAATTCTTAATCACTGCCGCGGACGGCAAGAAATACCGAACCAAACACTATAACCTCGATGCCATCATTTCGGTGGGTTACCGCGTCAAAAGCGCTCTGGCCACGCGTTTTCGCATTTGGGCGACCCAAAAGCTCCGGGAATACAGCGTTAAGGGTTTTGTTCTCGACGACGAACGGCTGAAAAATCCCGACCAACCGTTCGATTACTTTGATGAATTGCTCAGGCGGATTCAGGACATCCGCACGTCGGAGCGCCGGTTTTACCAGAAGATCACCGATATCTATGCCACCAGCATTGATTACGACCCTACCCGGGTTGAGAGCATTGAATTCTTTCAGACCGTGCAGAACAAAATGCACTGGGTTGCCATCGCGCCGTTAACGTTCTTGCCGATCCATTAATATTGCTCGGTACTGCAATCAAGCGCCTTGGTTTGTTGGTCACCCATCGCCGCGGTTCATAGCCTGCGCCTCGCCGGTGGTCAGCGGCAGCCGTGAATTGATGCGCCCGGCGACGGGCTGTCTCGCCGCTCATGCGAGGCCGTTCCGAGAGGCGATTTTTCCCCGAACAGACGAAAAAGGCTTCCGCGATTGCTGATCCTTCCGCGATTGCCGATAAATCTGCTGAATTCGGCAAAAAATCACCCTCCGACCCCTTGCAAAGTTTTGCCGGAGAGATAAGGTCGGGGTGTTGGGGTCTCACCAAGGGCCTGAGCGCAGGAGTTGGGGGGGCGATGATCTTTGACATTTGAATTTGGACGGGAATTAACCGCGACGCGGAGTCGTGGAGAGGGACGCAAGGCGGGGAATATTTTGCAGAAGATAACAAGGGGAACGTAGCAGGATTTGAGTTTGTCCGAGAGATGGAACGGGGCGGTCTTATCTTTTGCGGTGTTCTGTCAGGCATTCATCCGAATTTGGCCCTGAGCCATTGGACTGCATTTGTCCAATCCTCCGGTCTGGGATTGCAGGTTTGGTGGATGGGTTCTTTCAATGGCGGAGTGAGACGGTGCAAGGCTCCGATTGTCGGACGGGTGTGGGAAGCTTACGGCTGGGTTTGAGAGGCCGGGGTGCTGCGGGTTACAGACCCGCGCTCCGTCGGAACCCGGAGCCCAGGCTGGAAGGGACGGCCTGGTCTTTCCATTTGTACGGGGTTGGGACGCGATGAGTTGAGGTGTTTCCGGGAGGCATACGCCCTGTTGCGCTGTGATGCGCCGAGCTGCCCGGCGTTGCGCAGCCTATTTTTTTTGGCGAGGTCCGCGCGGTGGTCGAATTGTAAATTTGCCAAACGAACCCAACTCTAAAATCTCGCAACTATCTTACTGATAATAGATTGCGACTTTTTTTAAGGTTAAGAAAAAGAAAAACGAACCCAACTTTTGAACGGAAAAATGGCGAAGGGGAGTTGGAATGGATGGTTTAATCACTCCCTTCATTTGAAACCTGTCGATACGAATGAGGTGCGATAAATGGGATGGCTTTAAAGGCGATTCGCAGTAAATCGCACCTTATAGCACCTATTCGCGCCAGACGTTCCCGCTATATTTTTCCAATCTTTTATTGGCCGCTGCGGATTCGGATGAAGCCGAGCGGGCCGTTCATCGGGATCGTGGCGGTGGTGCCGGTGGTGGCTGAGCCGACTTCCTGCCAGGTGGTGTCGGCGGAGCGCATTTCCACATGATACGGCGCGCTGCCGCCGGACCACGTGATGGTCAGGGTGTCTTTGCCCGCAACGATGGAGGTGATCTGCGGCGCGGTCACGAGCAACTTCGAGGCGACGTTGTAGGTGAGCGCGGGGTCGCCGATGAGATTGTAGATGGCAGGTTCCGTGGCGGGCTTGTCGAGGGCCACGTGATCAGCGAGGGCCTGGCGGAACATGTCGCCCAAGCCGGGACCTTCGTTGGCGTTGAGTAATTGCATCAGGCGGAGGTTGAGGCGGCTCGCATCATGATTCACCGAGAGGCCCGTGGGGGCAATCACGGCTACCGCGCCGCCGTTGCTTTGCAGGGCGAGCTTTTCCGCGAGACAGTCTGAGCCCGGCACCGAGAACTGGCCGGCGACGCAGGTCACCGCGACAATGAGCGGCAGGCGATTGGCCGTTTGCAACGCGGCAATGTCACTGCTCGTGATGTAGCCGGAGTTGCCCAGACGATCGATCGCGCCGTGGCCGATGTAGTTGAAAAGGTCCACGCCGGTGGCGAGATTGGATTGAATGGATTTGCGAACGTCCGTGAGGTTGTCCTGGCTGGTGCATTTCAAGACGTCGTTGGAATATTGGCCGGACAGGGTGGCGTTCACTTGCTGGATGGCGTCAGCGAAGTCGCCCGCGGTATCCGGAACGTCACTGACGAGCAACGCTTGTGCGTTGGGCGCGGGAGCGTTCGCCTCGTAGGACTTGATCTTATTGAGCATGGTCGCGAGCTGGTCGGCAGTTTTTACGGGCAACCGACCGATGGCGATCTGCGGCAGACCATCGTTGTTGAAATCGCCGTAAGCGGTATCGGAGCAGAACAAGCCATACGCGGTGGCGACGAGCATTGGCGGAACGAAATTGTCATGCTTTTGCAACAGGTCGCGGTAGTCGTAGGTGCCGTCACCGATGAGGATGACGTAGCGCGGTTTCACCGACCATTGCTTCGTAGCGGTGGCGAGGAATTGCTTGATTGCGTAAGGCGTGGCGATGCCATCGCTGAACTCGTTGTAAACCTGGTCGAGCGTGACGACGAGCGTGCGCAATCCCTTTTGCTGGCGGTATCCGGCGAGCTGGGTGGCGCCGTCCGCGAAGATGGAAGGCGTGATGATCAAATAGTCAGCCGCGTTTTGCTTGCCACTAAGATTCACTATTTGCCCGCTTGTCAGTGCGGCGGGAGTTGTGCCGGTGCCGGATTGGAACGCAACGAACCGGCCTTGCGGATCGGCGGGGCTGAAGCTGGCGGCGAAGCCGGACGCGCTCGGCGTGGTCGTGATACCGGACACGAACATGGGTTGTTCAGCGTCGCTAACATCCAACACCGTAATCGCGGAACTGGTAAAGCCATCGATGGTGATGGTGGCATTGCTATTGGCGCCGAAGGACAACACCCCGTTCTGCGCGAAATACTGACGCTGATATTCGAGGCTGATGTTGTTGAGATACCATTGGCTGGTCACCGTGGTGACTTTGCGCAGCGCCTTGAGGCTGAGGCGATTCGTGCCTTCCACGAGCAAGCTCGCTGGAATGTCGAGGGTGCTGGTGTGCGCGGCACGTCCCTCCCAGGTATCCTGACCGACGATGGTGCCATTCACGGAAACTTGCACGACGTGGGACGCTTCGCTGCCGCCGAGCAGCTGCAGCGTCACCCGGGCGGTTGCATCGCCGCCGCTGGAGAGATGGTTCACCACGAGCGGAATGTTCGCGGTGTCGAAGGTCGAGAGTCCGCCCACGAGACGTTGCCACATCCAAAAATCCTGAGCTTGATCCTGGACGAGTGTCGGCACAGCAAGCAGGTCCTGTTCGAGGTTGAGTTGCGCTTTATAGTAAGCCGTGGCCGGCGCGCTCGAACTCGCCGGTGGGCCGCCGATGGAGGGGAGTGCGGCATTCGCGCCGGGTGTGAGGAAGTAGATGTTTTGCGCGGTGTAATTGTTCTTCAACGTTTCTGCGTAGAAGGAGAGCGCGCTGCCATCGGCATTCGGAATATAGGAAACGGCGAAGCCCTGATTGGACAGCTCGAATTGACCGCCCGCAATTTGTTGCTGCATGGCGGCGGTGGATTGACCGAGCGCGCTCGCCACGGCGGCGGCGGTTACGTATTGGATGCCGGTATTGGTTGTGGCGATTTTTACAAACGCGGGACCGCCAGAGGACTTCGCCGAAGCGACTTTCGCGGCGCTCCCGCCAGACTGAACGGCGGCCACGGCAGTGGTCTTCGCCGATTTGGCTGCGACCTTGGTGGCAGGGGTGGGCAAGGGTTCCGTGGCATTCAAGCTGTAAGGTCCATACGTGCGGGTCGTGCCGTGCTCTTCCAGTTCGACGATGCGGTATTCCGCGGCGGATTGTGGTTTCGCGTCGGCATCGAGGACGTCGTAGCTCGCGCCCGTGGTCACGTTGCCGGCGATCACCGGCTCATCATTGACTTTCGTCCAGCCACTCGAAGATTGGCGATAGAGGTCGAAGCTCACCGTGCCGACTTCGGAGGCCGTTTGCCAGCGCACAAGGACGTTGCTGCCGCACGCATACGCCTTCACTTCGCTAATCACAGCGAGCGTGGGATTACTGGAGGCGAGTTCGAGGTTGTGGGTATTCGGGCCCAGGACCAAAGTCAGGGTGGCTGAGGCAGGGGTATAGCCGCTTTTGGTCGCGATGAGGGTGGCGGGGCCGGTCGCGGGATTGGTGACTGCATAAAAGCCATTTACGTCGGTGGTGAGGAAGTTGGTGGTTCCCGTGGCATCGACCACTATCACGGTCGCGCCCGGCAGGGGCAGGTAAGATCCAGAATCTGTGATCACGCCAGTGAGTGTCGTTGGAGTGAGCGCTTCATTTTGTGTATTCGCCCCCGGTACGAGCGAGAGTGAGGAACTTGCGCTGGAATATCCGGGCATGCTGGCGGTGACGGTGGCGTAGCCCGTCGGTAACCTGGAAGCGCTGTAATATCCGGTGCCGTCGGTGCTCACCGTGTGAACCACATTCGAGCTGTCGGTGACGGAAACCGTTGCTCCGCTAATCGGCAGCCCGGTGAGCGAGTCGGTGATCACGCCCGAAAGGGTCGTCGGCGTGAGGTTGATATCCTGGACGTTCCCTCCAGCAACGATGACGGGATTGGCCGATGCCGGAGTGAAGCCGGACGAGCTGGCGGTCACGGTGGCGGCACCCGTCGCGATATTGGTAACGACGTATGCGCCATCGGGGCCCGTGGTGATGGTGGTGGTAAGATTCGCGTTATCGATTACCACAACCGTGGCTCCGGTGATGGCTAAAGCTGTGAGGCTGTCGCGAATCACGCCGGATAAGATATTTGGCGTCAGAACTTCGTTCTGCGTGTTGGCACCCGGGACAATGTTTAGCGAAGCACTGGCGCTCGAGTAACCGGTTTTGCTTGCGGCAACGGTCGTCGCGCCCGTAGGTAGATTGGAAAAGGCATATTGGCCGAGTCCATCGGTGGTGGATGTGTGGACCGCATTTGCGCTGTCGGTCACGGTGACACTCGCGCCGTTGATTGGCAGACCGGTGAGGAAGTCAGTAACCACGCCCGTGAGCGTGGTCGGCGTGAGATTGTGGTCCTGGACATTCGCGCCGCTGACGATGAGCAGATTTGCGGACGCCGAAGTGTAGCCGGATTTGCTTGCCGTCACGGTAGCCGCGCCGATGGCGATATTGGTCACTGCGTAACTGCCATCAGGTCCGGTCGTGATGGTGGTGGTGACGCTTGCATTATCGACGACCACGACAGTGGCGTCCGTTATGGGCAGGAGGGTGGAGGTGTCGCGGATCACGCCGGACAAGATATTCGGTGTTAGAACTTCGTTCTGGATGTTTGCGCCGGTGACGATGGTTAGCGATTCGTTGGCGCTGGAATAGCCAGACTTGCTCGCGGCAACGGTCGTCGCGCCCGTTGGTAGATTGGAGACCGCATAATGGCCGGTGCCATCGGTCGAAACGGTGTGAACGACATTCGAGCTATCAGTCACAGTCACACTCGCACCGCTGATCGGCAGGCCGGTGAACGAATCCGTGACCTGACCTGTCAATGTATTCGGCGTCAGGCTCAGGTCCTGAATGTTGGCGCCGACCACGATGGAGAGATTTGTGGAGGCGGGCATATAGCCTGCCTTGCTTGCGGAAACCGAGGCCGAACCGGTGGCGATGTTGGTGACGCTATAGGCGCCGTCAACGCCACTTGTGATCGAGTTGGTGACACCTGCATTATCAATGATGACAATCAACGCGCCGGTAATCGGCAGGGCGGTGGAAGTATCCCGGACCACACCGCTTAATATGTTTGGCACCAACAGGGCATTTTGCGTGTTCGTGCCCGACACAATACTCAGCGATGAATTGGTGCTGGCGTAGCCGGTTTTGCTGGCAGTTACGGTCGTCGTGCCGGTCGGGAGAGTGGCGATGCCGTAGTGGCCCGTTCCGTCGGTGGTCACGGTGTGCACGACGTTGGAACTGTCGGTTGCCGCGACGGTCGCGCCACTAATCGGAAGGCCTGTCAGCGAGTCAGTGACCTGGCCGCTTAATGAATTGGGTATGAGATTTAGATCCTGCGTGTTGGTGCCTACGACGATAGCCGGGCTCGCTGAAGCTGTGGTGTAGCCACTCTTGCTCGCGCTAACGACCGCGCTGCCCGTGGCAATATTGGTCACGGCATATGTGCCGCCCGCGCCCGTGACGACGATGTTGGTCGCGCCCGCGTTGTCGATGACGGTCACGATGGCGCCCGCGATCGGAAGGGTGGTGCTGTCGTCACGGATAACGCCGGTCAGAATGTTCGGTGTGAGCAGGGCGTTCTGCGTGTTGCTGCCCGATACTATTGTCGGTGTGGAGGTGGCGCTGGAATATCCAGTCTTGGCGGCCAATACCGTGGTTGGCCCGGTCGGCAGATTGGAAACGGAGTAATGCCCCGTGACATCGGTGGAAACGCTGTGAACCACATTTGAGTTGTCCGTTATCGTGACCGTCGCTCCCGATATCGGAAGGCCGGTGGAGGAATCTGTCACCTGACCCGTGAGCGTGTTGGCTGTGAGGTTGAGATCCTGGGTGTTGGCGCCGGTAACAATTACCGGGGCGGCGCTCGCACTGGTGTAACCAGTTTTACGCGCGGTCACCGCCGCCGCGCCGATGGAAATATTCGTGACTGCATAAGTTCCGCCTGCGCCTGTAACAATTGTGTTCGTTACGTTGGCGCTATCGACAACTGTTACGATTGCTCCCCCGATTGGCAGGGTGGTGACCGAGTCCCGGATGACGCCGGTGAGGATGTTGGGCGTCAGCGCAAGATTTTGGGTGTTCACGCCCGTCACAATTGTCGGGGAGGAATTCGCGCTGCCGTAACCCACGCGATTCGCGGTGATGGCTGCCGGTCCGGTCCATAGCGCAGGAATGCTGTAGTTGCCGGTGCCGTCGCTCGTGACGGTTTGCGTGGCGCCGAGGCTGTCCACCACCACGACGGTGACGCCCGGTATTGGCAAGCCGGTGAGTGTATCGCTGATGACGCCGCTGAGGCTGGCTGCGCCTTGATAGCCGAAATTGGCATTCGTGACGAGTTGGTTGGCTGCCAGCAAGACCGTACTGACGTGCAGCGTGTTCGTGCCGTCGAGATCGTAGGTTTCGCGCAAGCCGCTCGGCAGGGACGCGAGATCCACCGCCACACGATAGGAGTCGGCAACCAGGTTTGAGAAAATGTAAGTGCCGCTGGGGCCGGTGGTGAGGGACGGTTCGTTGCCGTCTCGCGCGCCGTTGCCGTTGTAGTCGATGAAGAGGACGATGTTCGCGAGGAATGGCTCCGTGGCGCCCTTCGCGCCATTGGCGTTAAGGTCGTTCCAAACGTAGCCGCCGATCGAGCCGCTGCCGATATAGCCGAAGTCTAGGCCGGTAAGGGTTTGGCCGTTGGTGACCGTGAGGGTGACAATGTGCGGGGTATTGGTGCCGTCCAAGTCGTACGTTGGCCGCACGCCGGACAGCAGGCTGTTGGTGTCCACACGAGCGGTGTAATTGCCGCCAGGCAAACTGGTGATCTGATAAAAGCCATTTGTGTCCGTGTTCGCGAACGGCTCACTGCCTTCGCGTATGCCGTTGTTATTGACGTCTGCGTAAACAATCACGGCGGACAGTGCGCTATCACCGGTGTCATTCGTGGCATTGGCATTGGCGTCGTACCAAACCGTGCCGCTCATTGTCGCACCGATGTTCATGATGCTGGCGCTGCTTTGGACCGAGGGCACGGAGGTGCCGTTTTGGTCAACGGCGGAACTGATGGTGGCAGTGTTCAGCGCGGGGCTACAGGTGCCCGTGACTTTGTTGGTGACGAATATAACGGTGCTGGCACCTGGAGCGAGGGAGCCCAGTCCCGTCCAGAGAATTAGACCGCCACCGGAGCCGGAAGGCGTGGTTGTTGCGTCGAGGAACTGGAAGCAGGCGGAACTGAATTGATCCTGCAAGATATAACTGTTGATGGTCGTGCTGCCGATGTTGGTGATGGCGATGCGGAAAACCACGTTGCTGTTGATATAGGCCGGGCCGGGATTCGGCGAGACCAGCGTCTTGCTGACGGCGATGCCGGGAGCGGTATTGAGCGCGGTTGCGAGGGCAGGGCCGGCGTTGGTCGTGCCTGTTACTGAAGCCGAGTTTGTCAGCGCACCGGCGGAAATGGCGCGGAAAAACGTGCTAATGGTGACGCTTTGGCCTGAGGCGAGCGGTCCAAGATTGTTCCATGTCAGAGTTCCCGCGGGAGTCGTGCTGTCCGGCGATATGGACGCGGTGGCGAATTGCAGGCGGCTGGATGGGAAAACATCTGCGAGGGTGACGTTGGTGACGGTGACGGAACCCGGATTGCCGACGGTGATGTCAAACTGGACGGTGCTACCGAGCAAGATGTTGCCATTGGCTGGCGTGATCAACGTCTTGAAGATATTAACCGTGGGACGCGGGCCGGGCGGCGTGCGGACGATGGCGGTATCGGAAGACTTGTCGGAAGGATTCGTCGGATCAGTATAGGTAGCCGTGAGGCCCGCGCCGCCAGCGGCATTGATGATGCCGTTGCCAGCGCTGGGATTATTCGTATTGGCATTGATACAGCCGGAGAAGATGCCGCTATTGGTGCCGGTTTCACTGAGAGTGAGGGTTTCACTATCACCGGTAGTGCTCGTCAGCAAAACCGTGATGGTTTCGATCGTGGCCGGGTTGAGATTGCTGTTCAAGTCAGTAACTCGCATGCAGATGCTCTGATTGGTGGCATAGCTATTAGTGGCGGTGCCGGTACTGTCGATGAACGTGGTGGTGCTTAGCGTGCCGCCGGCGGGGTAACTCACCTGGAGTGATGTCTGCGCCGAGTTGGTGATGCCTTCCGTGCCTTCGTAGGCAGTGGCGCGAATGGTGTGGCTGCCCTGCCAGTTTTCCGCGATCCACGCATACTCGAAAGTCTTCGAGCACGAATTGGTGGATACGACATTGGCGGCGTTGAGATTCGTCGCGAACGTGAAACCGCCCGGATTGAGGATCGACAAGGTCAGGGAGGTGACGTCATAAGAGCCGAATGGGTCGCTCGCCGTGCCGCGGAAATATACCGTTTGCCCGCTGCCCGCATTGGTGATAAGTGTGCCGCCAGGATAGGCCGCGTCATACACGCCAAACTGATCCAGCGTGATGACCGTGGTCGTGGGCAGGGCGACAACGGATGGCTTGCTGCTGCTGTTGTATTGGAGACTGAACGTCACGCCTGATTGCGCGGAGGTGACCACGAGGTAAATCATCTCACCGCTGTTCACTGTAATGCTCGCGGGCAGGGTCGCAGTCCAGCGTAACGACGCCGAGTTGGTGGAAGGATTGGTCAATGAAATGATGTTGGTCGCAGAGGCTGCGTTGGTGCCTTTCCTTAGCGTCGCGCTAATCGCTGGGGCCGCCGGCATTACGCCGCTCGTGACGGAGAAATAATTGGTGATCGCCACTGTACTGCCGGCGGGCAGGAAGAATGGCGAGCAGAACGGCGGCGTTTGGGCAAACGTCGTGCTGCCTCCATTGGCGAGGACGACGCTATTGCTCGTAAAGGTTCTGCCTGCAGCCACGGGATCGACGCGATCCAGATTTTGATAGGCGTCTCCAGCGTTGTCGGCGTTCAGGTAAAGCTTTTTGATTTGGATGGCAGGAATCACCGTCGCGAGGCCCGCACAGGTTTCGCTCGACGGACCGGCGAAGAGTACGGAGATCACGTCGCCGGAGCGGGTATGTAATGTGCCATCACCCTGGCTGATTCCGCCGAGGGTGGCGGAGGGTAGGGCGGCGCTGTTACGGAACACGCCGGTATTCGTTCCCGTTTCGGTAAGGACAAGGCTTTCCGCGTCACCGGTGGATAGGTTGGTAACCGTAACCGTCGCGGTCTGAAGGGTGGTCGAATCGGTGTTTTTGCTCGTGTCCACCAACGTGGCGTAGATGCCGGCGTTTTCCTGGCTGAGCGGGAGCGTGTTTCCCACGGAGTCGCTGAAATTCAAATTACAAGTCGGCGGTGGCGGCAGCACGGTCGCGACGTCCTGCGCCTGCACCTGACCAGCGGCGTTGGTAGCGGTGACTGAGTTTGAGATGACGGTGCCGGCAGTGACGACGACTTGGAAGCTTAGTGTCCGCGCGCTGCCTGACGGCAAAGTGGAAATCTGGAACCCGGCTTCATCCAGCGGGAACGGCGTGGCGCCGCTGTCCGCCACGCTCACGCCGTTGCTCGTCGTGCTACTGCTGACGTAGGTGACATTGGTCGGCAACGTATCGCGAACCACGAGGTTGCTGATGGCAAAACCGGAGGCGTTGGTGAGCACAATGGAATAAGAGACCGTGTCACCCCACCCAATGCGTCCGTCGTTGTTTTGATCGATCAACAAAAGCGAGCGCTTGCTGACCGCCGGCAGCGGCGCGGCGGCGATTGTGGCTGTGGCTGAATCGGAATTTGCCGTGATCGGATCGGTATATGCGACGGTCAGATTGTGGCCCGCGAGGGCGAGTAGTGTTCCATTCGTTACGCCCGAGCCAGTGGAAATTGACGACGGCAGCGGGCTGGTGTTTCGGAAAATTCCAGAGTTTGTGCCCGTCTCCGTAAGCGTGACGAGTTCGCGATCCCCGTTGGAAATGTTGGTGACCAGGACGCTGATGGATTGCGCGCTGGTGGAGTTGGTGTTCCGCGCGAGGTCGGTAAGCGTCACATAGATCCCGCTATTAATGAGATAGGCGGAAACGGGGTTGCCCGAAGCATCGGTGAAATCGACGATGACCGGCGGCGCGGCGATTACCGATTCTGTGCTTTGCACGGTGTCATCACCAGTGCCGACCGTTCCGCCTGCTGAAGCGAGCACCGAGTTGGAGATGCCGGTGGAGCCCGGGGCGACGGTGACGCGATATTTAATTTCTGAAAAGCCACTGACCTGAATCTGCGGCAGGATCAGGCCCGCCTCATCGAGCGGGAAGGCACTCGTCGCCGGCGGCACCGGATTGTCGGCCACGGGCGTTCCGTTTACGGTCGTGCTATTGGTTACGTAGAGTAATGACGGAGGCAAGGCGTCGAGCA
Organism: Limisphaerales bacterium; assembly: GCA_044223735.1. Lineage (GTDB taxonomy): Bacteria > Verrucomicrobiota > Verrucomicrobiia > Limisphaerales > UBA8199 > JBGALR01. The sequence goes on from JBGALR010000051.1 coordinate 26,258, forward strand.
CGAGAACGTTGCCGAGCACCAGCATGCCGTCGTTTTGGACTCGAATCGTATATTCCAGGGTGTCGCCCCAACTCAGCTTGCCATTTCCATCCTGGTCGACCGCCATGGCGGAAGTTTTGGCGATGTTCGGGACGGGGAAAGGAATGATACCCGTCCCGGCGTCGAGATACGGCGCGCCTTGGGAGGCCACATTGGCATCCTCACCCCAAGCCGCCGCAAACGTCGTGCCGTCGGAGGTGAAAATTCGCGCACCCGTCATGTTGCGCGTGGTGGGATTGAAGATCGTTTGAAATTGATAGGCGACCAACGAGTAATTGGTGTTGTAACGATGTCCGTTCGGCGCGACGAGCGGGCCGATATCGTAGTTGCCGGCGTAGTTTACGTAGATCGTGGTGGCCTTGGTGGGTGTGACCCAGACCGGGCTGCCGTTTTGGTCGGGACCGGCTGTGCCATTTTGATCGTCGGAGCCGGGCGCCCACCCTACGATGACGACGGGTGTCAACGCAGCCGCCGGCAACAGGGCGTAACCCCAATCAAAATTCTGATTGTTCCCGGCGGTCGTGCTGCCGGAGTCATTACAGCCCACTGCGTAGAATCGACCATTGTTCGTCGTATAGAATTTGGCTCCCGAGTTCAGGGGCATTGCAAACTTGTAATTTCCCTTCGGTGGAACCGTGACCGAGTTCGTCGCGGTTCGTGTGGAATAAAGCACCGTCAGGTTGGTGGCATACTGGTTGAAAAGAAAAACGTTGTGGGTGTTGTTGGCCGTGGTCGTGCCCACCGGCGCATAATACGTGGTATCCCACTGCTCGACCGGCCGTATCGCGAAGGTGCGGGATTGATAACTCGAATTGATGCGGCCGGTCAGTTCATGCACCTGGATCGGTTTGGTTGCGCTGACAGTCGCGCCAACGTTGACGCCGCCATCCACGAATAGGGTTTCGCCCATATTGAGGGTGTTGGTGAGGTCATCGAGGCCGTCACCGTTTTTGTCCACCTTGACCACCGTTCCGTTTTGACTCGCAACGATATGCAGTGACGAGTAGGAAAAGCTTTCCACGCTTGGCGTCGTGTTGGTGCCGACGGGAATGAGAAATGAGGTGCCGAAACGGCTGACATCGTAAACTTCGGCGGAACTTGCCAGCAACGTACCGATGGCGGTGGACCAGCCCGCGCGCGTGAGCGTCACTGGCCGGGTGGCGCCAATGCGGTCGCGGCCGTCGTAACGCAACACGGAAGGATTGCGAGGGAGGGTGACCAGGTTGGTCAGCGTGATGACCGCACCAGGTGGGAGAAAGTCGTTGGTGTAGCCGGGCGCGACGCCGTTGGTCAGAATGCCGTCGCCCCAGATTTGGGTGTTGGGCTGTGTGGGGCTATTCAGGTCGTTTTCGTAGCCGTCCTCCCAATGATCATAAACGATGATCGTGTTCGTGGTACCCACGACGATGGAGAGAGTGGTTTGGAGATTGGTGCCGACGCTGGTGCTACCGGCGATGCCTTGCAGCGAAGTTTTGAAATCGGTTTCCGGGAACGGCACGAAGAATTGTTGCACCACCTGCTGTGACAGCGCCCCGGTGGCTACCCGGACGGATGCCCAAAGGCACAGCGCCGTAACGGCCAACAAAGATCTGAATCCACCCGGTTTTGATGGGGTCGGTACACACCGATTGCGTTCTTTAGTATTCATAGCACAACTAATGCGGCTCCAGCGTCGGCAAAACTTCGCCAACCAACGACCACCGGAATCCGAGGGAGAATTAGCAAGCCCTATGCCTTGGCCTGCGTTCGTGGGTAAGAAATCGTGCGCTGGCGGGATTTAGCGTGGCGGTGTCGCAATTATGAGGAAAATCCGAAGCCATCTGTCCGGGAATCGGACAGGCGACCTGGCGTGAGGATCGCGCCGCAGGCTTGTGTGGCGGGAGGATGGGGCGGAGACGGGGAACGTCTAACCTTGGGACGAACCAGAAATCGGGCGACTAGCGGCGCGTTTTGCGGCGCACACTAGAGATGAAAACCAAAGCCCCAATGAACAAGGCGCTCGTCGAAGGCTCGGGAATGCTCGGCTGGAAAGTAAAGCTGTTGATCGTCAGTGTGCTCCCGTCTTTGTTGGGGGGCGTGTACGAAAACAAGGTGAAATTAAACGTCGTGCCCTGGGTCAGTTCGATGGAAAAATGGTTGGTGATATTGACGCCGCCACCTTGGGCGAGAAGGATCTGAACGGGCTCGCCAATTGGAGGCGTGATGCTGAAATAAGCCGCGTCGCCGAGGCCGTAGGGGGAATCATATTCCCAATCGAAAGCGAGCGTGCCGTCCATGACGAGGCCGCTGGAAGTTGGGCCATTGTAGGCGACGGCATCAATGCTTGATACCAGTTCCACCGGCTTATCCGGGCCTGCGACGACCAACTCTGAATTGGCGTTCGTAAAAAAGACCGCGCCCGCCATGGGCTGTGCTTCCCAAAATGCGGCCTGGAAATCGCCGGTGAAATTTGTGGTGTCGGCGTATGCAACGGTGGAAAAGGACAGCGCCGCCAAACCTGCGGCGACCCAGAGTCGCAACTTTGCTGACATCTTAAGGACCATGGACTGACTGAGCTTTGCTATCATCTGATCGTGCATTTGGAACAGCCAAAAGTTGGCAGGAACCGTGCCAATGCTGCGTATTAAGGTGATGCGAAGTCAGCGCGTCAATTCAAAACTGCTTTACTGCCGTAGAAATGACGGAATTTACGGGCGCTCAACCACAAATTTGTATTCCCCAGAGCCGACGGCAAAAACCGCTTTTCCGCTTTCCATGCGCACAAACAGAATGCCTGGTCGGCCATCGATGGCGCGACCGCTTTCGGTAACTTTATCCTTGTTGCCAGCGGGAAGCGACACGCTCGCCGTCACGCCTACCGGCACGCGGATTAAATAATCGAGTTTCGTGGGCGAACTTTTCCACTCGCTCACGACTGTTCCCCGCACCGAGTCATACCTGGCTTTCACCCAGGTGAGGTCGCCTTGGGTTTGTGGCGCGAGTGCGATTCGATTAAATCCCACGGTATCGCGCGCGGGATTGATGCCTGCCAGTGCCTTGTAAAACCACTCGCTGATCGAACCGAACATGGGATGATTGTGCGAGTAAGTGTTGTCGCTGAACTCCCAATGCTCCCAAAGCGTGGTCGCCCCTTTTTCGAGCATGTGGCCCCAGCCAGGGAAAGAGCGCTGGTTGGCCATTTGATATGCGACGTCGACGCGATTGGCGTCGGTGAGCGCCTCGAACATGAACTTGGTGCCAAAAATTCCCGTGGTGAGGTGCCCCTGATGTTCCTTCACAATATCATTTACCAGCACTTCAAGCGCGCGTTGCTGTTCGTCCGGCGGAACCAGGCCGAGGTAGAGCGCAAATGCCTGGCAGGCTTGCGTTGCAGTGTCATAGCGGCCTGTGCCGGGCTGAAGAAATTTCCGATTGAACGCCGTCTTGATCGTTTCAGCCAGCGCGTCGGCATCGGCGGCTTCCTGCGTTTTTCCGAGCGCCCGGGCGATTTGCGCGTAACATTTCACGTTGAGATAATAAAAACCCGTGCCCGTCAGCGCGCGTGGCTTGGGCACCAGGCTTTCATGGTCGCTGATGCCGTTGTCGAGAATCCCGTCGCGGGCACAGGATTGCAGGAACGCGATCCATTTCTTCGTCAGTTCAAAATTCTCGGCCAGCAGCGCCTTGTCGCCGTAGTAACGATATAATTCCCACTGCAAAAATGGTTGGGCTGTGCCCCAGCCAATCGGCCCCGATTTTCCGCCGAGGCTTTCGTCGGCAATCCCCACGAACGGAGCGGTCTCGGTAAAGCCCCCGTTTGGGCGCACGGCGTCGCCGAGGTCGCGCACCGATTTCGCGTAGAATCGGGACATGTCGAAATTGAACATCGCCATTTCACTCGCGGCGACGATATCGCCGCCGTAGCCGAATTTCTCGCGATGCGGGCAGTCCGATTCGACGCTGAACAAGTTGCTCAACTCGGTCCAGAGGATCATTTGTTGAATGCGATTGAAGCGCTCGTTGGAACATTCGAACGAGCCGACGGGTGCAACGTCAGAGTTTAAGCGCAAACCTTCCAGCGCGCGCAAATCGGGCCTGCCGGGAAAGCCGGTGACTTCGACGTAGCGAAAGCCGTGAAAAGTGAATCGCGGTGTATAGATTTCCTCCCCGTCACCTTTGAGGATGTATTCGTCCTGTTGCCACGCGGTTTTGGGAATACCGTCGCCATCATAACGATACGCCGGGCCACCGCCTTTTAACTGGCCGACGACAGTGGTCATCGCGTTGAGTGTTCCTTCTGGATACAGCAATTCGCCAAACCGCAATTTCACACGCGTTCCCGCAGCGCCTTTGACGCGCAGGCGCGCCCAGCCGGCGAAATTCTGGCCGAAATCAAAAATGAAAATACCTGGTTGCGGCTCAGTCACCTTGACCGGCTTCAGCGTGCGGGTGATGCGAATCGGTGGCGCGTCTTGCGCGCATAGTGGTCCAAGCGCTTGTGTGGCAATCACCGCGGATGTCCAGTTGGCATCCTTGAATCCAGGTTTGTCCCAGCCGGGTTGCTCCTTGCGTGCATCGTATTTTTCACCGAGATAAAGAGTGTTCCGCACGATCGGGCCGGTGCCAGTCTTCCAGGTTTCATCCGTAACGACCGTGTCCGTCGTGCCGTCGGTGTATTCCACGACGAGTTGTAAAATGACGCGGGGCTCGCCAATGACAAGATTGGCGCGCGGATTGATGGCACCCCACATTTTCAATGGCAACGGATTGAACCAGCCGTTGCCCAACATCACGCCGAGCGCGTTGGTTCCGCGCTTCAGCGCATCGGTCACGTCGTAGGTCGCATACAAAACGCGATTGGAATAGGTGGTCCAACCGGGATCGAGCACGTGATCACCCACGCGCTCGCCGTTCAGGTGTAATTCATAATAGCCAAGGCCACTTACGTAAGCGCGCGCGCGGCGGATTTTCTTTTGGGTCACGAAGTTCTTGCGAAACAGCGGGGCGGGATCGTCTTGAAACAATTGCTCGTCCGTGAGTGGGGTCGCGCGCGGTTGGGTGATCCAGGCACCCCGCCAATCGTTTGAGCTCAGCAAACCCATCTCCCACCAGGAATCATCACTGTAGGCCGATGGCTTATGGTTGCGGTCCCAAGCGCGAATTTTCCAGTAGACGCGCTGGCCGGAAGCTAACGGCGAGCCGCCGTAAGGCACGTGAATTGAGTCACTGGCGGCCACTTCGCCGCTATCCCAAAGGTCCGCTATGCCTTCCTTAAGCTTTTCCGGGGTGCTGGCCGCGAGGATGCGATAGGCGGTTTGCTTTTCACCGCGTTCTTTTGATTCGAGCAACCAACTCAGGCGTGGTGGAACCTGATCAATTCCCAGCGGCGTCGAGCGATACTCGCATTTTAGTCCCCTGACGGTGAGATTGGCTGCTGTGACATTGCAGATTCCGATGGTCAGCGTCGCTACGAGGGCAAACAGCACTGATCGGGAATGCCGTTTCATGAATTTTGTGAGCCAAAAGGAGCGTGCCGGAACCAGAGCGAACCTGCGGATCATTCCCAGATCTCGTTGTAAAACTCAACGATATCACCCTTGGTTTTGGCCTCTTTAAATTTGATGGCAGCGCGCGGATGCTCGTTGAGAAAGCCGGTGATCATGTAGGGCAGGTCGAAACCCCAAAGCAATTTTGAGCGCATCGGTTCGATTACGTCCTGCACGCATTTCAAAACGGGCAACAGATTGTATTTCGGGTTGTGCAGGAAGCCGATGAGCAACTCCATGGGACAATTACCCGCGCCGCGACCGAGGCCTGCCATGGTGGCATCCAGCATATTCGCGCCGAGCACGATGGCCTCGATGGTGTTCGCAAAGGCGAGTTGCAAATTGTTGTGGGCATGGATGCCGACTTCCTTGCCAGCCTTTTTGCAATAGCCGAGATACTTGCCAACCAGAAGTTGAACTTGTTCGCTGTAAAGAACTCCGAAGCTGTCCACGACGTAGATTGAGGTGGCTTCAGAAGCAGCGAGCATCTCCAAGCCTTCGTTCAACTCATAGTCCGGTACCGTGGATACCGCCATAAGGTTGACCGTGGTTTCGTAGCCCTTGTCATGGGCATCCTTGATCATCTCAAGTGCGCTTGGGATCTGGCTGATATAAGTGGCGACGCGCACCATGTCGATGACGCTGTCTTTCTTGGGCAAAATATCCTCATGATAGTCCGTGCGTTCGGCGTCGGCCATCACGGTGAGTTTCAACGGCGATGGGTTGTCATCGACGATGCGGCGCATGTCTTCTTCACGGCAATATTTCCAATCTCCATGCTCGCCGGGCACAAGAATTTTCTGCGAGGCTTTGTAGCCCAGTTCCATGTAATCAATGCCCGCCTGTACGCACGCGGTATAGACGGCTTTCACCACAGAATCGTCGAACTTGTGATTGTTCATCAGGCCACCGTCGCGGATGGTGCAATCCAGCACTTTGATTTCCGGGCGGTAGGAGAGCCAACGGCCAGCGGGGCTTTCCTTGGGTTTGGCGGTTTTCGGGGTCGAAGTTTTGGCGCTCATTTTGTCGCGATAATAGGGGGAGGTCGTGAGTATTCAATCCCGGAATGTGCCGATTGGAGAGGCGCAGCTTTTAATTGAATGGATTCGTTGCTTATTCGTCTTTCTAAGTGCTAGCTTTGAGCGCCGGTTCGGGCCGAATCAGGCGAAAATTCAATATATGAAATCATCTTCCAACGAGGGTCTCCCCGCCGGTGAAACACGCCGGGCATTCATTAAGAAAGCAGCGACCGCCGCCGCCGTGGTCAGTGCCACGAACATTTTCAAAACTCCGGTATATGGGCAGAATCAGGCGCCATCGACGGGCCGGGTGATTGGAGCGAATGATCGCATTAATGTCGGCTACATCGGCCTCGGCAAACAGGGAACCGTTCATCTGCTTTCGCAGAAGAAATTCGCCACCGACAACAATATCGCGCAAGTCGCGGTTTGCGATTTGTATCAGCCGCATCTGGACAAGGCCCGTGCGGCAATCGGTGTCAGCGAAGCGGACGCGTATCGCGATCATCGTAAACTTTTGGAACGGAAAGATGTCGACGCCATTGTCGCAGCGCCGGTGGACAACTGGCATGCGCAGGTGTCGATCGATGGGGTGGAGGCGGGCAAGCATGTCTTTTGCGAAAAGCCAATGACTCGCTATCTCGGCGAGGCGTTCGAGGTTTATGACGCTGTGAAAAAAAGCGGCAAGATTTACGTTATCGGCTCGCAAGGCTGCATGGATAGCAAATGGCACAAATCGGCCGAATGGGTCCGTGCCGGCAAGCTTGGACCCCTCGTGTGGGGGCAGGGTTCCTACTGTCGCAACAACAAGAACAACGACGAATGGGGTTACCCCGTTGAAGCTGAGGCGAACGAAAAAAACCTTGATTGGGTTCGCTGGCAGGGCAAGGCGCCAAAAGTGGCCTTCGATCCGGAGCGCTTTTTCTCCTGGCACAAATATTATACCTACAATTCGGGAATTATCGGTAATCTCCTGCCGCATCGTTTCTATCCAATGATGCTGGGTACGGGTGACCCACAGTTTCCGCGTCGCGTGGTTGCCACCGGCACGCGAAAGGTGTCCACCAATCGTGAAATCACCGATACCACCCATTTACTTGCCGAATTTCCGAGCGGCCTCACGTTGGTGGCGGTAGGCACAACCGTGAATGAACAGGGCCTGCCTGACGTGTTGCGCGGCCAAAAGGGGACGCTTCATTTTGCGTCGAGCCAGAATCGTATCGAATACAAACCGGAGGCGATTTTCACCGATGAATTGGGGGCGGAGGAATATTCAGATCCGCAGCCCACCGAGCGAATTCCAGTTCTGGAGAAAAACTATTTCGACTGCATTCGCAGCGGGAAGATGCCGGTGGCGAATATCGAACTGGCCATTCGCGGCCATACGGTCCTGTGTCTGGCGGAAATGTCGGAGCGGCTAGGATTGGCGCTGTTCTTCGATGAGAAGACGCGTGCCATCAAATCCGCGGACGGCCGGGTGCTTACCCCCCTGAACTATGACACTGTAGTGCCGAAAATGGGCTGAGACGCCCCGCTACGTGCGCTGGGAAGCGCGCTATCAACATTTACTCCTCGATCAACCCGCGACGGGCGCCACTGAGAAGTTGCTCGATGAAGTTCGTGGAATAAACGCCGCGGCGAAAGTTGGGATCCTGAAGGATCGCCTGTTGGAAGGAGATCGTGGTCTTAATCCCGGTAATCATATATTCGCCCAAGGCGCGGCTCATTTTATCCATCGCTTCGCGCCGGTCTTTGCCGAAGGTAATCAGTTTGCCCAGCATCGAATCGTAATACGAGGGGATTGTGTAACCAGCGTAAGCGTGGCTGTCGACACGAACTCCGCGTCCGCCTGGCTGGTAATACATTTCGATGCGCCCCGGGCAGGGACGAAATTCGTCAAAAGGATCCTCGGCGTTGATGCGGCATTCGATGGCGTGACCCTTGAGCTGGATGTCGCTCTGCGAATGCTTCAACGTTTCACCCATCGCGATCATGATTTGATAGCGCACGAGGTCGATGCCGGTGACTTCCTCCGTGACCGGATGTTCCACCTGGATGCGCTTGTTCATTTCGAGGAAGTAAAATCTGCCTTCCTGGTCCACGATAAATTCGACCGTGCCGGCGTTGGTATAATGGGCGGCTTCGGCAATCTTGATTGCGGCTTTGCCCATTCGCTCGCGTAGTTTCTTGTGCTTCGGATTGCTGAGCAGCGGCGAGGGCGATTCTTCGACAACCTTCTGATTGCGCCGTTGAATGGAACAGTCGCGTTCGCCAAGGTGAATGATGTGCCCTTTGTTGTCGCCGAGAATCTGAAATTCGACGTGATGGGGGTCTTCTATGAATTTCTCCACGTAAACCCCGGAGTTACCAAAGGATTTTTCGGCCTCACCCCGGGCGGTGTGATAGCCTTTCACGAGGGAGATATCGTTGTGAGCGACGCGCATGCCGCGTCCGCCACCACCTGCGATGGCTTTGATTATCACTGGATAACCAATGCGTTTCGCAACCGCCAAAGCGTCCTGTTCATTTTCCACCACGCCCTCGGAACCGGGAGGGGTCGGGACGTCGGCTTTCTTCGCCAACGCGCGGCTTACTGCCTTGTCTTCGAGCGAGTTCATGGCGCGCGAGTTGGGCCCAATGAACCGAATATTGCAGCTTTCGCAGACGTCCGCAAAATGAGCATTTTCGGCCAGGAAACCATAACCCGGGTGTAGGGCATCGACGTCGGTGATTTCAGCGGCGCTGATGATCCGATCAATGCGCAGGTAACTATCCCCGGCCTGGGCCTTGCCAATGCAAATGGCCTCGTCAGCCAGTTGGACGTGCATGGAGTTGGCGTCCGCCTCCGAATAAATGGCCACGGTGCGGATATTCAGCTCCTTGCAGGCGCGGATGATTCGCACGGCGATTTCGCCACGATTGGCTACCAGAACTTTTTCGAACATGCTAAATGGGTTGCGACGTCAGGACATCAACACGTTAAAACGTGGAGAAGAGTGGCGAATCACAAATTTTCCCCGGCCGCGCTTAGAGGGGCCGGATTTTGAACAGGGGTTGGCCGAACTCCACGGGCTTGGCGTTTTCGAGCAGCACCTGGGTAATTACGCCGCGAGCCTCGGCTTTGATTTCATTCATGACCTTCATCGCTTCGATGATGCACACCACGGTGTCTGGACCGACTTCGGTGCCGATTTCGATGTAGGACGCGGCTTCCGGGGAGGGCGCCCGGTAGAACGTGCCGATCATTGGCGACTTGATTTCAACTTCGCTACTGGCGGGCGCGGCAGCAGGAACAATCACCGCTGGAGCGGGCAGCCCCGAGGCTACAGTTCCTTGGGGGTAACCCATGCCTTGGGGTTCGTCGTACGAGGCTACTTGACCGCCTCCTCCATTGCCCCGCTTAAGCTTGATCTTGAAATCCTGCTTTTCGAGCTCGAACTCAGTTACAGAGTTCTTTTTCATCAAGTCGATGATCGCTTTTATATCTTTTAGGTCCACGGCCTTTTATCGTTAGAGTGAGTGATTGACGCAATTTTAAAGGCATTTTTCCGCGTGGGAAGCCACATTTGCCTCAAACCACGTAATTATCCGGATAGCCTTCATTTCAATCTGAAGGGGAGGCTAGGCCAATGGGGCAAGATCGTCAATAAGGAAAATCGTTCATCGCGAAGCGGATGTAAAAACGTGCAAAATGCACCCTTTATTTCGTCGAAAATTGAAAATTAGCGCATTTCGGTAACGTTAACCGCCGCTTCAAGACCTAAAACGTAGGAATTTGCGCCGAAACCCGATATTTGCCCCTTACACACCGCCGCAATCGCGGACTTGTGTCGAAATTCTTCCCGGGCGTGAATGTTGGAAAGGTGGATCTCGATCGTAGGAATCTCGACTGATGAAATGGCATCGCGGAGGGCAACGCTCGTGTGCGTGTAGGCGGCGGCATTTATGACAATGACTTGAAATTTACCTTTAGCCTCCTGAATCCAATTTACCAATTCTCCTTCGACATTGGACTGACGGAACTCGACGGTGACCTTCAGTTCATTGGCTCGTTTTTGGACCAGGGCTTCGATGTCAGCCAGGGTCGTGCGGCCATAGATTTCCGGCTGGCGCTGTCCAAGCAAGTTGAGATTGGGACCATTGAGGAAGAGGATCTTCATTCCGTTTTTCATGATAAGCACCGCCTCCCGGACTGTCGATTAGATTTGTGGGGCAGAGCCCGTCTCAACGAGCCTTGCCGAGGAGAAGTCCCAAGAACGCGAAAGCTGGCCATCCCAAGGCGGGAATATATGCGGGAAATTCGAACAAACCTTGCAAAGCAAATCCCAGCAACCCCAGCCAAAGAGCAAATCGCAAGCGCGCCTCGGGGGGTGTTTCGGCAGTCAACACAGTCCGACGATAGGTCCAGATTAGCCCGCCAATAATCAGTGAGGAATAGGCCAGCAGGGAAGGAATTCCCGAATCCGACGCCTGCTCAAGGTAGTCGTTATGGACAAGGCGAGCCATTTCGGATTCCGGGCGCTTAAGGACCTGATACGGGATGGAAAAAGTGCCAGGGCCTGTGCCTAAAATAGGATGTTCGCCTGCCGTCTGCAAGGCTGCACACCAGTAATCAAATCGGGCCACTACGCTGGTGGCACCCTTGCGGAAGAACCCGGCGTATTTGATGAAGAATCCAGCCAGACCTCCGACAAGACTAATAGTGACGAGGCCGACTTTGAGGCGTTTGCCAAATGGCACCCGGAGCAATACTAACAATCCCAAGAAAAGCAGCAGCAGCCATCCCCCTTTGGATCCAGACCAAAAGAGGCAGGCGCCTGCTCCCAATCCCAGCACAATAGCAGGCACCCAGTTTGGAACGGGCAATATCATCGCTAGCCCCAGCAGCAATACCAGGATCCAACCGACGTGGGAGTTCAGCAGGTAAAGATACAGGCAGGCCAGCGCGGTGCCCAGGATCGCTGCCATTACCGGCATGCGCGATGAGGAGACGCCCTGCAAGCGCTCCTGCAATTTCGGCGTGGCGACCAGCATCAGCGGCAAAAAAAGCAAAACCACCCCTGCCAGCGTGTTGGGATAGAATAGCGTCGAGTAGATGCGGGTACTCTCGATTTTTTTTATAAATTCAGGCGGAATAGTTTCCCGCTGCAGCGGATAAAGCTCCATCTGGCGATAGAAATACTTGCGCGATTCCGCCAATCCACCGAAATGCTGGTCGAAACCAATGGCAAACACCAACGCCAAACCGCAAAGCAGGCCGATAAAGAAAGGTTGGAGATCTTCAACACGGCTGAGTGCGAACAATCCCAGATAAAAGCACACCACACAGCCTAGAAAGTGCATGAGCGTTGCGTGGCTAAGCTGCTTGTCGACCGAGTTCGCGCCGGCGGCGATTTGCCACACGAGCCAGAGTGCGGGCAACAGCGTAAGCCATAAGGGCGGTCGCGGTTTCAGTCGAAAAACTCCGAATACCGCAACCGCAATGACCGCGACCATCAAGCGATACGCCCAATTCAAGGGCCAGGGCGTTCCCACCATGATTTCCACGAAGGTAATGGGCGTGACCTCCCATTTTGACATGATGGGGGGATTGCCAAACTTCAACAGCGTCAGCGCAAGAAATGCACCGAACAACGCGGCAAAGAGGCGTGCGGCGAGCGGCGTTGGTATTGAAGGGGCCGTTTTCCTTTCGGGTTTCATGAGCTCGCCGTGGCGGCTAGAGCCGCAGTTTCAACAGACCGACTTCAAGGGCCAGAGACTCTTGAACGTTAGTGCCAAGCCAGCGCTGTAGTTGCTCCATCACGCGAAGATTCTCCATGGCGTCGCCCGCGGAAACCCGTTGCGCGACCTGCGCGGTGCCGGCCAGGTCGGGAAAATTTAATAATCCATCGGCGGCGGCCTGTTCCACCTCCTGGCCGGCGTTCAGTGTGCGCAACCAGACATCACGCAACCACCATTGCAACGCCAGCAGCAAATCCGAACGCTGACGGCGATATTCCGCCTCGATGGACGCGGTAAGCTCCTTTTCCCAGCGCTCGCGCAAGTCTGATTCGATGTCGTCATAGCGCTCCAGCGGTGAGCGGGCGGTGAGAAGTTTTTCGATGCCTTCGCGCATCTCGCTCAGTTTGCTGACGAGCACATCCATTAAGCGATAACGCCCGATCAGGCTTTTTTGTCCGGTGGCCGCAAGTTCGCTGAATTTCTGCAACCATGCCACCTGTTCGGGGGGCAGGGGACGGGGACCATCACCGGCGAAGTTCAGCCGGAGGCACCGTGACAGAATCGTCTCCAACAGTCGCTGCGGCTCAGTGGTCAGGAGGACTAGAATTGAGTTTGCCGGGGGCTCCTCCAGCGTTTTCAGAAAGGCATTGGCGGCTTTTTCATTCAACCGGTCGGCGGCGACAATAACGCACACTTTAAACTTCGCCTCGTTCGGCTTCAGATTGATTTCCTGCATCAACTGCCGCATCTGTTCGATGGTGATCACCCGTGACTTCGACTCGGGCCGCACCCAATGAACATCCGGATGATTGAAATTCCCGATCTTCAGGCACGGCGCGCACTTGTCGCAGCAATCCACCGCCACGCCACCTTTCCTGACCGGTTGCTGGCAACTCAATGTTTTCGCCAGTGCGCCGGTCAGTGTCTCAAGGTCCGCCAACTGATGGCCGGTAAAGAGATATCCGTGCGCCAGGCGTCCGCGCTCGAGCGAGCGCTGGAGCAATTGAATGCTCTGCTGGTACTGCGGAAAATCTTTAAACGACATCGCGGGATTTATAGCGGCTCGGACTGTGAAAGGGAATAGTGCAATCGGCTAACTGGAAAGAAAATTAAAATTTCCCTTCCGCCCTCCAACATTGGGACCGCCAGGAAATTTATACCAAAACTTGCAACTTGTAGTACCCTCTTAGCCGGAACGATTCAGTTGAAAAAGGGCGCACCGTTTGGCGGACTTGGGATGTAAATGAAAAACTCAAGTTCGCTGCCTCGACAGGAGGCGCACCAAACGGTGCGCCTGAACCTTGACACCAAAGACGCCACTTCGT
>JBGALR010000052.1:0-39644 GCA_044223735.1 Limisphaerales bacterium
ACCATCGCGCGGCATAGCAGGAGGTCTTGTTCCACCTGATACTGCGCCGCCCACGGCACAACGGCTTGGTGAGCCAGAACATCCTGGCGGGTGATCGGCGTCATACTTTCAGCTCACTGGAATTATTGAGCACCTGCCAGCGTTTGACGAGCGGGAGGTTGCCGCGCTTGCCTTTGCCCGGAACGAGCGCAACGGGTGTCAGTTCATCGGGCAGCCAATCGCGGACAACTTTCGCCAAAGACTTGTTGCCGCACGCTTCAATGACAAACCCCAACCGCTGCGCAACGCCGGGTTCGTTCTCTCCAACCAGCACCCGCTTGAGTTCGCGGGCGCGAAGGAGCGGCAGCAGTGGGCGAATGGTCTCCGCCGCGCGCTCGATGCCGCCGATGCGGGTTGCATAGCGAACCAAGTCATACGCTGTTGCCTCGGGCGTGCTGATCAAGAGCGGTGCAACTGCCCCTTCAGGCTGTTGAGTAGGCGTTCGCTCAATCCCGCGCTTTACGAAAAATCGAAGCTGGGTTCTCCCAACCTTGATTGCCCGGCAAGGCCGGTCAGTCATCACTTGTGTGACTTGGAGCGCCTGCGGATTTGAACCAAACGAACTCGCAGCGGATTGAAGCGCCAGATAATACGGCCTGCCCAGCCAGTTGAAATAATCTTGAAGCCACCAGTTCGGTGGCGGTGCGCCCATGTTGCGATGTTCGGGGCTGACGATTAGGAAAAACTGCTGCCGGGGCGAGACGCGGGCGACTTTGACTCGAAGCCGCAACAACTGAAATTTCGCGGCGATGGCTGACAACCCGGATTCCTTGGTCAATTCCTCAAGCGAAAAGGCGACGCGCCCTAAAGCCATGCGCGCTTCGATGAAGGTTTCCGCCGCACCGATCAGGCGGCTGTCTTGAGAGCATTTTGACTTTTTCATCGTTTCCGTATCGTAGCGTCCGACGCTACGTTGTGCAAACGCTATTACGAGCCATTTGCGCGCCAGTCCTCCCTCCACGGCAAGAAATGCGCCTCCAATCGAAGGCGTAGCCGCTGTCGGCTAGGAGTAGAAATAACCCAAGGATCGCAATGATGAAATGGTTGGGTTGCCAATCACGATATGGTCAAGAACCTCGATCTTGAGAAGTTGTCCCGCTCGAATGAGGTCACGGGTGATTTTGATGTCGGCTTCGGATGGTGTCGGTTGACCGCTCGGATGATTGTGCGCGATGATGATTGCGGCGGCGCTCGCCATGATGGCTAAACGGAATACCTCCCTGGGATGACAGAGAATGGTATCCATCGTTCCAATGGACACCAGATAGTGGCCTCTGATGCGTCGGCGGGTGTTGAGGATGAAAACCACCAGACATTCACATTCAGAATTGAAGTAGGGATGTGTCGCGATATGCGTTCTCCAATAGGCGGCTGCCTGATCCGGCGTCTCGCACTGTTGCATGGTGTCGGGTGTGGGACATTCCCGAAGTGATACGATTTTCCATTCCTGTGGCTGTGGTGGAAACTTGATTGGTTTGACGATCTTGTTTTCGGGTTGCGGAGCGATTGCGGGGCATCCAGCGGCGATGAGGTTTTCCGTTGTGTTCATGTTTTGCGTTTCGTTCTGAACGAGCGGGACTGCTCTCTTCACCTCCGCCCCGAGAGAGCAGCCCTGCTCCAAACGAAACGCATCCGCGTATGCCCGTGCCGCCGGGCGGCGGAGCATCAGCAACGGAGTGACAGCGGACGAAAAGATGTTTCGACCGCTGGCGCGAGGTTGCGCGGAGCAACCAGAGGCGCGGACATATGCGGGATGAACACGACGGAAACCTCATCGGATGACCGATCCCACCTGGAATCGGATCGTGTGCAGAATAATCTAGGAAGGGATGAACGATCAGGACAGGGGCGTTGAATTGCGGTTTCGCAAGCCGCGGCTTCCTGTGCTACGACGCGATGAGGTGCAACGCAAGATTGGTGGGCCTGCTCGGACTTGAACCGAGAACCCCGGCATTATGAGTGCCATGCTCTAACCGATTGAGCTACAGGCCCGCGCGAGCAATCGCGTAGTGTCATTGTGATAGCTTCCTCCCGAACGTCAACTTTTTCACGCGGCCTGGGCCTGTATTTGCACCTCGGGCAGTTCCATTGCCATTGCCATTCCCATTTTCCCCATGTGCCTGCGAGATCCGGCGAGACTTGAAACTGCGGTGAGGGGTCTTGTCCGAGAACAGGCGGCCGACCGGAAGCGCGGCGCGTTGCCGAGGGTCTGTGTAATGATTCGCCGTCATTTGGATTGTCGAATGACGCAATTGCGCGCTGCCCGCGAAAATGCCCTCTCGTTTGACAATGGCGTCACCAAACAGCTTTCGCAGTTCGTGAACTTTCTTTCGCGCCGAGATGCCATTCGATTCCAACCAGTCCAACAGCGTACGCCAATGCGGTTCGCAGCGGTAGCGCACATACGCCGTCGCCTTCCATTCCAGATGAGATTGCACCACAAATCCCTCTTGGCCATCAGCCCTGAAACTTAGCAACTCCTTCATGAGGGCCGGATCGACGTAAACAGTACCTCCTGAACCGTGCTTTGGTTCAATGAACTCGGTGGCTTCAACCCGAATGGAACAGTCATCCGGCCTCAATTGCGACCACAAGCACACGTCGGCTTCCCCACGCCGCAGCCCGGCGCACATGCACAGGAGAAAGAGCTTGTACGCTTCAGGACTGCCTGCTCGCAACTCCGTCCGTGCTTTCATCACCAAGTCCTCATAGGTAACCCCGGCGGGTGCTTGGAATTTCATCGAGCCCATCTTTTCGAAGTCCACCGTTTCAAACCAGTAAGCCTCGCGCTCTCCACGCTGTCCGTCTGGCACTTTGAACTTGGGAACTTTAATCCCGAAGTTTGGCTTGTTGATGATCGCGGAACTGAACAGGCTTTTTGTGTTTCGCAGCCAAGTGTTGAAGGAACGATTCACTTCCAGCTTTCGTCGGGGATCGGGGTTCGCTCGCCGCAGATAATGAATTTTCCAGTCCGCAACAGCAGCAGGGGTGATGGCAGAGAGCGGAATCACGTCAACTTGCTTCCGCCAGGCGAGCAAGCCGCCGGTCCTGTAGTCGTACCGCGACTCGTCAGTTTTGACTCCGCGAATATGCGCAGCCACTCGTCGCAGGCATTGAGAGTACCGGCGAAATGTCTTCGGCTTCAGACTGGATGTTCTTTCCACTTCGGCCAGAAATTCGCCAATGGTTGCATCCCCGGCAGTGATTCCGATTGGTTGAATGGCATTTGGTTTAAGATCGGCGAGGGTTGCGGACCAACCTTTGGCGATCAGGCACAGGTAAATGTCCCGCGCTTTGGCGGCGGCTTCCTCCTTGTTCCCAGTCTCCAAGTCGAAGCTCTTGCGGTTGCCGCCGAAATGAATTCTCACGGACCACTCCGGCACTTCGTACGTCTTGCCGTCCCGCGTGTATGTCCGGTGCTCCAGACGGGCCTTCCAATAATTTGCGTGGGTCTTGGGATACGATCGCTTCGCCTCGCATTCCTTCGCGATGGCACTCGGCGCGTTTGCCTGCTCGATCAGTTCAGAGGCGTTCATAGATGTCCTCTCTGAACGGCCATCTCAACACACCCCGGAAGTGAATAGGTGCATGAGCTACACAAAGCGCGCCGCCAGATCGCTACGTCTCCGACCAGCGGCCTGGAGAAGAACCTCAATGGCGCTTGACGCCTCCGAATGCTTGGCCAATTCTTGGCTAATTTTTCGGTCCTGAGTGGTTGTGTCGGGTTGTGGGGGTTAGCGGGCCTCCAGCGTGAAACCCAATGGAAATGGGGTTTTCGCAACTTGTGACGACCGGATGCGACTCATAATCGCTTGGTCGGGGGTTCAAATCCCTCTGGGCCCACCATTTCGAGGCAGGCATTTTTTGGATCCCGGTCGCAGCGGCCGGAGGGCCGGGTAAGGGTACCCGGCCTACAATAGGGCAAAACCCGGGGATATTGTGGTGCCGGTTAAGGGCGCCCGGACTGCAGAGTTCGTGGGCGCGCTCAGGTTGTAGGCCGGGTACCCTTACCCGGCATCTCCGTCAACAAGTCTGGAACGATTCCAGTGATGGGGCTTAGCATCGCAGCGGGTACGCCGCCTCGCTTCACCGGTTAAAAAGCCGAGGATCGTCCTTATGTTCACCCGGAAGTTCTAACAAGTTCCCTCTTTCGCGCAACCTTGGCGACACGATCAACTGGCGATTTGGATTTTTTTTAGGGCTTTTTGCCGCATTGGATCGGATGCATGGGTCTGTTATTGAGCGGCTGAAATAATTATAAACGGCTCATTTACAGTATTTTATGACGGATAAATTTGATCGAATCCCGCCAAAACGTGTGCCGTCTATTATGTCCGCACTTTATGCGACTATTCTGCATCTTATAATTCTCCTAGTGTGAGCGCAGGCTACGTGAAGTGTTGATGAATATCATCGTAACAACGGCAGCAGAAAGTCGCCAAAACGGGTGCGTGACATCCGGTTTTGGCCGGCGAGCGATTGCCGTAGTCAGCGGTGAGTCAATGAAAAACCCTCAAACCCCCGAGTAAACGACTATGACACAATCCAAAAAATGGTTCGCAATGGGACTGCTGGCGGGCGCCAGTTTGGTCGGCGCAAGTCAGGCGCAGGCGCAATACACCACCAACGTCCTGAGCGATTTTCACAATTTCAATTTATCGGTTGTTTATGGCAACTGGAGCGTGGATGGCTCGGATCCGTTGAACGGCGGCAGTGGTTTCACCCCGGTGATCACGTCCGGCCCGTTGAGCTACACCGTGCAGGCGCAGGCCTACGGCAGTGGGGCGTATGATTTCGCCTCGCCCATCAGCGTGCCCGGCGCGACGATGTTTCAGTTCACTTTTCAGATCAATTCGCCGACCTCCACTTTCTGGATGAATCCGGGTGTGGATATCGCGGACGGCACGCACCTGGTTCACCTGACCGGTGCGAACTCCGACGGTGGATTTCTGCTGTATGGAAATTACAGCGGCCCGAACACCTATACGATTTTCGGTTCGCTCAACGATCAATTCGGCGGCCTCCCGCTGGATGTGAATAATATCACCGCATTCAACCTTGAGTTCGATCCTGCCGGCTACGGCAACGGTGCTCCCTATGAGATCACCTATCTCAGTCTCGCGCTTCTGACGCCGGTGCCCGAACCCGGTTCGATGGCGTTGCTGGGCATGGGCCTCGCCGGCCTGGTCATCGCCCGCCGTCGTTCGCGGAATAGTTGATCGATCCGCTCGTTTGGTAGAAGTTGTTTGCGCCTCCGCGACGGTGAAAGCCCGATTCGCGGAGGGCAGAACCCTCGTCACTTAGTTTAGCCGTCACATGAAAACCAAATCCCTCCTGGCAGTCGCAGCGGCGGTCTTGTCGCTCCTCGCCTTGTCCCCGGTTGCGCAAGCCGCCGATATTCCCGCCATCAACAGTGGCAACTGGACCTCCACCGTGCCGAATTTTCCCTGGCCGGACGGAACGGTTCCAGCCACCAATGACAGCGTTTTTATTGATGCGGGCATCGAAGTGACGGTGGATTCCACGGCGACCATTGCCGTGCTCGATGGCGACGGCACGGTGACGCTGACGCCGGGAGCCACGTTGAATATCCTGGGCGCGGCCAACGGCGGGTCCGCGGCGCTGACACTTGGCACATTGAACGCGACGGCGACCGGCGCCACGGTCAATTACAAGGGCAACCCCTTTTGGGCCAAGCGCACGGATTACTACAATCTGATATTCAGCGGAGTGGGTGATTTCTACAACGGTACCATCCCCGGGTCGGGAGCGGTGCCCATCAACGTGCTGGGTGACATGACCTTGAGCGGAACCAATGTGGCGGTGCAGCAAGGCGCCGACTTCAGCATCACGGGCAATCTCATGATCCTCGGCGCCACGAACAAGTGGGACACCTCTTCCTACAATCTGACGGTAGGCAGCAATACGTTCCTGACCGGAACGCGCGATCTGCTTGTGGATCTGGATGGAGCGTCCGGCTTCAATAATTTTCAGGGTAACATGACGGTGGGTTCCAATGTTCTGGCGTGGAATGTGTCTGACGTCATTTACTGGCGGGTCGGTGGAAGCCTTACCAACCAGGGGCTAATCGCCGGCAAAGGATATGGCAGCGTTTCGTTTGGTGGCAATGGCGTCATCACGGGCAAGCCTTTCAAGCTGCCAACGATTACGATCGACGGGACGTATCTGATCGGCACGACGATTACGCTGGCGACCAACACGCCGACGTTGAACGGTACGATGATCTTCGACATCGCCGCAACCAACCAGATCGTGATGCAATATTATCCGTTGAACCCGCTGACGTTTTATTACGCCGGAAATTTGGAAGTGATTAATTCCGGTGCGGCGCCGATTTCCGGGAACAGTTACAAGTTTTTCAACGCCACCAACTACGCAGGCACGTTCTTTTCCACGACCTTGCCCACCTTGCCCGGCGGCTTGAGCTGGGTGGATAATCTGGCGACGAGCGGATCGTTTGCCGTGACTGGCGGCGGGCCGGTGGGCTCTCCAGGCCTTTCGCTATCGCGGAATAATCTGACCCTGACGCTCTCATGGGATAGCGCAACCTATCCCGGCTATAGCGTGCTCGCCCGTACTAACAGCGCCGGTATCGGCAACACCGGGTGGAATTCCACGGGCAGCGGTACTGTGAGCCCGTTTATCACCACGGTGAATCCGTCGGGTCCATCGGTGTTTTATCGGCTGTACAAACCGTGAAGGCCGTAAGGCGGACTGGGAAAAGGAAATGTTATGAACTCGGAGAATAAAGCGAAATCACTCCGCTCCGGATTCACCTTGATCGAATTGCTCGTCGTCATCGCGATCATCGCGATCCTGGCCGCGCTGTTGCTGCCGGCGCTGAGCAAGGCAAAGGACCGTGCGCTGGCGGCGGGTTGCCTGAACAACACCAAGCAGATGAGCCTCGCGGTGTTCATGTATGCCGGGGAAAACAACGACTACTTTCCGTGCCCGCCCAACTGGTGGGTGCCGGGCCCGTATCGAAACACCGCCTCGCTGCTGTGCGGTGGGGAGTGGTTGTTGAAGGATCATATTACCCCCAATACGCCGGCGCCGATGCTTTCGCCTTACGCACCCAATAACAAATTGTGGGTTTGTCCGAAGCGCCGCCGCGGTCTCACTTACACAACCGCCTCGGGTGAGTTTGATCCGAGCGTCACCGGCTTTCTTTCGTATGGGTTCAATTCCTGCGGCGTGTTTGGTTCCGTCAATCCGAGCGATGGCAATATGATCAATGCCCGCCCCTTCAAGGCAGTCAACGCAGCCCGGCCGTCCGAGATGGTGACCATCACCGACACGAGCGGCTCGAACGATCCGAACAACACCCCCGCCGCCGCATGGCTGGATTCCTACTGGGCGGGTTCGTCCGGCCCTTCGCAGCCCGTGACGTCGGAAAACGCCCGCCTGCAAACCGCCTACGCAAAGCACAATAACAAGGTCAACGTGGTTTACGTGGATGGCCACGCGGCGCCTTCCGCGCCGAGTTCGCTCACGTGGGGTCAATTCTACGGAGTGTTCACTCCGGGGACGGCCCTCAAGACGTCGCCTTCCACCCCCGTCGGCACCGTGCAATCCGATGCGTACATCAGCAGCAAGGCATTGGACAGCCAGGAGTGGTCGAGTGCCCGCGAATAGCCCGCCGGCGATTGGTTGGAAGTCAACGCTGCACCGATGTGGCGACTGCGAGTCAGCCGTGAACTTTTTGACCGGGGCATTCATTCGATGAGAACTCTTCGATTCTTAATCACCGTGGGCATGATGTGCCTTTGCGTGACGATGGTTTCCCTGTGCCCTGCCGCTGAAAATTCCGCGCCCAAGACCCGGACCCTGAAATCTCCCAACGGCGACATCGTGTTGAACTTCTCCCTGCCGGATGGTTCGCCGAGGTATTCCGTGGACTACCAGAAGCGTCCCGTCATCACTTCCTCCGCGCTGGGCTTTGACTTGAAGCATGCCTCCGTGAGGGGCGACTTGGAATTGATCGACACGAAGAGATCGTCAAAGGATGAAACCTGGACTCAGCCATGGGGTGAACAACAACAGGTGCGCAATCATTTCAATCAACTGGCCGTGACCTTGCAACAAACCGCAGGCCAAAAGTTGAAGTTGCGCGTGGTGTTTCGCGTGTTCGATGACGCGATTGCTTTTCGTTACGAATGGCCGGAGCAGGGCGGCCTTCAGAGTTTTGACATCATGGATGAACTCACCGAGTTCAACTTTGCCTCCGATCCCGTTGCCCTTTGGCAGCCCGGTTTGCGACCGCAACAGTCGGAACAGCTTTATTCGAAGACCCGCTTGAGTGAACTGCTGCGGCAGACTCGACTTGAGCACGGAGACGAGAGCGCGGGCGACAATCCTAAAAAGGAACCCATCAAAGCGGTGACCACGCCGTTGATGCTGCAAACGGACGATGGTGTTTACCTTGCCCTTCACGAGGCCGACCTCACCGACTACGCAGCGATGATGCTACAGCCGAAGGACGGCCACGGATTGAAGTGCTTGCTCGTTCCGTGGTCCGATGGCGTCCGCGTCAAAGCCACCGCGCCTTCGACCTCGCCTTGGCGTTTCGTGATGATCAGCGACAAGCTGTCCGACATTGTTGAGCACACGACCCTGACGGCGCTCAATCTAAATCCGCCGTCCCGCGTCGCGGATACCTCCTGGATAAAGCCCGGTAAATATGCCGGCATCTGGTGGGGCATGCACCTCGGCAAATACACGTGGCATCCGAGCCAGCCGGGGAAGGACAGCGCCGACGGTCTGGGCGCCACGACGAAAAATACCCGGGACTACATTGATTTTGCGGAGAAGCACGGTTTCACCGGGGTCCTCGTGGAAGGCTGGAACAAAGGCTGGGCGCAGGATTGGGTCGCGCACGCAGCAGAGTTTAGTTTCACCGAACCAAATTCACAGTTCGATCTCCCCGCACTGGCCGCGTACGCGCACTCAAAGGGTATCGATTTAATTTCCCACCACGAGACCGGCTCCATCATCACGAACTACGAAGCGCAAGCGGAGGCGGCGTTCGCCCAATGCGAGAAGCTTGGCATCCACCACGTGAAATCCGGCTACGTGGGCATGGAGCCGCGCGTGAATCGTTACGATGCGAAAGGAAACTTGCTCGGCGCCGAGTACCTCGATGGACAATACATGGTTCGCCACTACCGAAAAATGGCCGAGCTGGCGGCGAAGCACAAAGTCATGCTCGACGTTCATGAGCCCATCAAAGACACCGGCGAGCGGCGCACATGGCCGAACTTCATGACGCGGGAGGGCGCGCGCGGTCAGGAATATAACGCCTGGGCGCCGGATGGCGGCAATCCACCGGGCCACGACGTTAACCTGGTTTTTACCCGCCTCCTGAGCGGACCATTCGATTTCACGCCGGGAGTGCTCGAAGTGACCTATCCGCAATATCGCAAGAATAACCGGGTCAACACCACTGTCGCAAAACAGCTGGCGATGTACGTCGCTTTCTACAGCCCGCTTCAAATGGCGGCCGACTTGCCGGAGAATTACGCGAAACATCCCGACTTGCTGCAGTTCATCGTCGACGTCCCAACGGATTGGGAGGAAACGCGTTTGCTCAACGGCGAAATCGGAGAGTACGCCACGCTTGCGCGCAAGCAGCGCGGCGGTGACGAGTGGTTCATCGGCAGTATCACCAATGAGAAGGAGCGCGCCTTCGATTTGACGCTGAATTTTCTGCCCAGGAATCGGAAATATGTTGCCGAGATTTATCGGGACGCCGCCGACGCGAATTGGAAGAGCAATCCGGCCGCCCACGTAATCGAAAAGCAATCTGTCACGAGCGAATCGCACCTTCCGGTTCATCTCGCTCCCGGTGGGGGGCTGGCTGTTCGGCTGAAACCTGTTTCATAGGATGGCCTCGAACCTCTTCTCTTTTGTCCGGCTCGCGGTCACCTGCTCGCGGCGCAAATTTCCGGCGGCCCTGGCGGCATTGTGTGTTTTGCTCTTTTCCAATGCGGCACTGGCCGGCAACAAGCCGCTGATGGTCCATTACATGCCGTGGTACGTCGCGAAGCCCTACAGCAGTAGCTGGGGCTGGCATTGGACGATGGATCATTACAATCCGGATTCCACGAACGCGGCGGGCCAGCGGGCCATTTCATCGTGGTATTATCCGCTCATCGGTCCTTACGACTCGGCTGATCCGGTGGTGTTGGAATATCACGTTCTCCTGATGAAACTCGGCGGCATCGACGGCGTCATCGTCGATTGGTACGGCCAGGAGGATTACGTCGATTACGGTATTATCAACCAACGCACGCTGGCTTTGCTGAATCAAACGCGTCGTGCGGGCCTGAAGTTTGCGCTCTGCTTTGAAGACCGGACCGTGCAGGAAAAAATCAATCGGGGTTACATCACCACCAACAATGCCATTGCCAACGCGCAGCAAACGATGCTTTACGCGCAGTCGAATTATTTTGCCTCCGGCAATTACCTGCAACTCAGCAACCGTCCTGTGTTGTTGAATTTCGGCCTGCAGTATTTCAAGTCGAACTCGGACTGGCAGAACATTTTTTCCGTCCTGAGTGCCGGCAACCAGCCGGCGTTTTTTACGGAGGACATCCGTTTGCCCGTGAGCACGGGCGCTTATAACTGGCCGCCCATGTATCTCAGCCAGCAGAACGGCGGAGTGCTGTCCACGGCGGCGCTGGAAAATTATCTGTCGAATTTTCAGAACGGAGCGGCCGTGTGGCCGGCGTTCATCAGCAGCGCGTTCCCGCGCTTCAAGGATATCTATCAACAAGCCGGGCTCGGATTCAGTTACGGCACGCTGGCCGACAATAATGGCGCGACGTTCAAATCCACCCTTCAGCGCGCGCTGACCAATAACTCCTCGATTGTGCAACTCGTCACCTGGAATGATTATGGCGAGGGCACAGTTCTGGAGCCGACCACTGAATTTGGCTATCGCGATCTCGGTGTCGTTCAGGATTATCGCCGTCAATATCTGGAACCCTCTTTCAACGGCACGACGAACGATCTGTCACTGGCGTTTCGCTTCTACACATTGCGCCGCCAGTATGCGACCAACAAGGTCGCAACCGCGGAACTGGCCCGCATTTTCACCAATCTCGTCACCGGCAAGCTGCCGACTGCCCAATCGCAACTAGCGGGTTTGGAGGCCGGGGTGCCGATTGTTTACAACACAGGATTGAGTAACAGTACGTTCCGCTTTTCCATCGGCGGGTATGTCTCCCCCGGCGGCGCGGAGATTCAAACGACGTCGAGCCTGGCCGAACCGTGGCAAATGGCGGGGCCGCTGGCCGTCGGTACGAATCCCATGTTTTTTTCCACCTTGCTTTCGACTCAGGGCGGGCCGACGTTTTACCGGGTGCGCACGACGAACCCTTGAGCTGTTCGGCCGATTTCGTTTCGCGTTGACTCACGGAAGAATGTTACCCGGTGAACTGAGATTTTGAGGTTTCGCAGTGGCCGGGATTCCCGGCTTGTAAAACGCCCGGGTGACCGTCATAGTATGGGCCACGCAATGTCCCCTGACTTTGCCCCCTCCGAGCCCGCCGGCGCGGTGACCAGGATTCGCCCTCGTGCTTCCGGCAGGCGAAAGCTCCATTGGTGGACGCTGCTTTTGCCGGTTCTCTGCTTTCTTACAAATCAGCGGACGTCCGCGGTGACGCTTTGGAGCGATCCCGGTTCGACGCTCGTTTTCGAAAACGGCGCGGGCCGGGATGTTCTGGGCGGGGCGGTAAAGCGCGATGATTTTTCCAACGACACGCTTTATTTCAAATTTCACATCGATCCGCAATCGGACTCATCCACGGAGGAATATTATGCGGGCGTGGAACTGTACGAAGGCGATGCGGAACGGCTGGGTATCGGGAACGCCTTGAAAGCCTGGGCTTACAGTGCGTTCGTTAAACCGGCTGGCGCCGACTCAGCCGATCCCGCGCCGGGTTACGTGGATTTGCACTCCGCTTCGACCGAGCCTTCCGAGCCGAACATGGCGCCGGGCTACGAACTGCCGCGCCGGGGCGTCGAACGTACCATCGTCTTCAAGGTGCAATACGTCGCGGGCGGCGATGACCTCGTGACTGTCTGGTTGAATCCCGACCTCAGCTCCGGTGCAAACGAAGTGTCGCAGCTGGAATCGCTAACCACCCGTTTCAATGCGAACGCGTCGTTCGACGAATTGCGATTGCGTCATGGCGGCGGCGGCTCCGGCTGGGTATTCAGCGGATTGGCGGTGGCGACATCCTTCTCCGATTTCGTCGATACGAGCAGCGCGAAGCCCGCGAGCCCGGCCACGGATATCAATTTCAGTCCGCAACGTTTGAGTTTTCAATCGTGGCGGCGCGAGCCGGGGATGCCCCGCAATGCCATTCGTGCGCTGGCGCAAACGCGCGACGGTTACCTCTGGCTGGGCGGCGAGGACAGCGTATCCCGGTTCGATGGCGCGCGCTTCGTTAATTTCGATCTGGGCCTGCCCGCGCGTGGCAACCGGGTGCAATCCATGCTGGGCGATTCGCACGGCGATTTGTGGATCGGCACCGGCGCCGGTCTGGTGCATTACACCGACGGCGAGTTTGTTTCGATCACTTCAAACAACGGTTTGCCGACCAATAGCGTTACTTCGTTGACGGAGGACGCTGAAGGGAGATTGTGGATTGGGACCACGACGGGCCTGACGGCGTGGCGGGATGGCAAACGTGACATCATTCCCGGCACGGAAAAATTGCAGGACCGGCGCATCACCGCGTTGTGCCGGGATTCATCGGATACGATCTGGATTGGCGTGGCTGACGAAGGAGTGTTCCGGTTCAAGCAAGGGGCGCTGGAAGCGGTGACGGACCATGCCGTTGATTCACTGTTGCGCCAGTCGCATTGCTTGCTCGCGGATCGCAGCGGGCGGATTTGGATCGGCGCTGGCGATGATTCGGTGTTGTGTCGCGAGAACGACCAATGGCGCCGCTTTCGAATTCCCGGTCACACAGCCACTCCGTATATCAGTTGTCTGGCGGAACAACCTGACGGCACCGTCTGGGCCGGTTCAACGAGTGAGGGACTATTTCAATTCAAGCGGGGCAAGCTGACGACTCTCAATGTGGATTCCGGCTTGCCCGACAATCGCGTGACGGGCTTGCTGGTGGATCGCGATGGCGGTCTCTGGATCAGCAGCGATACCGAAGTGAGCCGCTTGCGGCGCACGCACCTGTTCGCGGTCGGGCAAAACGAAGGCCTCGGATTTGGCGCGGTGCGCGGTCTGGCGGAGGTCGCACCGGGCGTCATTTGGGCGGTGAAACCGAACGACGGCCTTTATCGCTGGGAGGGCCGGTCGTTTAATCGCCTTACCGCCGCCGGTTTGGGCGTTCGGGATGCCAGCCTGGGAGCGATGCTGGTCGCAAGCGACGGCAGTTGCTGGGTGGCTTGCACCAATGGCGTTCTCCTCTATCGCGATCCGCAGGCGCTTTCCGACGAAAGCCGGCTGCTTGCATTGACCAATGTTTCCATCACGTCGCTTGCGGAGGGCGCCGCCGACACCATTTGGGCCGGCACACGGGAGGCGGAACTTTGGCGCCTCAAGCGCGGAACGTGGACACGTTCGGCGAAACTTTCCACGACGAACGCCATCACCGCATTGCTCGCGGAAACAAATGGCGCGGTTTGGATCGGCACCGGCAGCGGGTTGTTTCGCTGGGACGGCGTCGCGGCGGTTCGTTTCGGGAAAACCAACGGGCTGGTTAGTGAAGTGATTCGCACGCTGTATCGCGATGTCGGGGGATCGCTGTGGATTGGCACGGCGGGCGGTGGCTTGTCGCGGTGGCGGGATGGGCGCATAACGACCTTCACGACGCAGCAAGGCCTTCCGGAAAATACCGTCTCCCAAATTCTGGAGGACGACGGGGGCCGGTTGTGGCTGGGCGGCGATCACGGCATCGTGCCTGTGCTCAAGCGTGATTTGGAGTCAAAGTCCCCAATGCGGTTGAACACCATTTTTCAATCGCCTTTCGACCGCATCGACCGCAATGCGGCTGAGGCCTGTTCGACGGGATTTTCCCCGGCCGGGCTCAAGACGCGTTCCGGGCTTTTGTGGTTTTCGAGCGACAAGGGTGTGGTGGTGGCCGATCCGCAGCAACTCCCGCCCCGCGTGGCGATGCCGGCGGTGATTCTCGAGGAAGTGCTGGTGGACGGTCAGTCCGCGCCGAAATTGCCGGTGCCTTCATCGTCCGGTCGCAGGGGCTCGAATCCACCGGCGGCGGTCTCCGTCCGCATTCCGCCCGGACGGCATCAGGTCGAAGTGCATTATTCATCCCCGCAGTTCGAGTCGCCGGAACAGATGCGCTTTCGCTATCAACTGGAGGGACTGGATGCGGATTGGATCGACGCCGGGGAGCGTCGCACCGCATTTTACAATTACGTTCCGCCTGGCGACTATCGGTTTCGCGTGGCGGCGAGCAACGGCGGGGATCTGTGGTCTGAATCCGGCATGGCACTGCCGCTGGCGGTGTCGCGTCACTTCTGGCAGCGCTGGTGGGTCATCGTGCTGGCGGCCGTGACGTTGCTGGTGGCGGTCGGCGCGGTGGTGCGTTACGTCGAGAAGCGCAAGGCACAACGCCGCTTGAAACGACTGGAGCAGGAGCGGGCTTTGGAGCGGGAGCGTCACCGAATCGCGCAGGATTTGCACGACGAGATGGGCGCCAAACTTTGTCATATCTCGTTTCTCAGCGAGCACGCGAAACGCAATGGTCACGCCCAGGAGGCGTTGCGCGAGCAGATTCACACCATCGCTGACGAGTCGCGCGGACTCCTGCATACCCTTGACGAAATTGTCTGGGCCGTGAACCCTCAAAACGACACGCTCGAACACGTGGCTTCCTACATCAATCAATACGCGCAAAATTATTTTCAGAACACGGGCATCGTCTGCGAACTCGACATGCCGGACCAGTTCGCGCCGTATCCCGTGTCGTCGCAGGCGCGGCATCACTTGTTTCTCGCGGTGCATGAGGCGTTCACGAACATTCTGAAACATTCCCGGGCGACGAAAGCGCGCCTCGCGATGTCCTACCGGCACTCCAATTTTGAAATTGTGGTGGAAGACAATGGCCGTGGCTTCGATGCGGCGGCGCAAATCAGTCAAAACGGCGGCGGTTCCGAGGATGGCCTGCGCAATATGCGCGACCGGCTCGAAAGCGTGGGCGGTCGATGCAGCGTGGTTTCCTCGCCGGGGCGTGGCACCACGGTTACGTTTGTCCTCCCGGTGAATACCCTCAGCGAAAGTCAGGTGAAATCATGATCAAAGTCTCCGTAGTGGATGATGAAAAGGAATTGTGCTCGTCCATCGCCACCTTCATCAGCGGCTCGCCCGGTTTTGAATGTGTCAGCGTTTATCCGAACGCCGTGGCGGCGTTGCACGGATTGCCCAAGGACAAACCGGACGTCGTGTTGATGGATATCAACATGTTCGGCATGGACGGCATCGAATGCGTGGCACGATTAAAGACCTCCGCGCCCGACTTGCAAATCGTCATGCTCACGGTCTATGAGGACACGGATAAAATCTTCAAGGCGCTTTCCGCCGGCGCCAGCGGCTATTTGCTGAAACGCTCCAGTCCCGAGGAATTGCTGGAGGCGATCAAGGAGGTTCAGGCGGGCGGTTCGCCCATGTCCAGTTCGATCGCCCGCAAGGTGGTCGCCAGTTTCCGCACCGCGAAACCGGTGGTCTCGACCCAGATTCACCTCGCGCCGCGTGAACAGGCGGTCCTCGACTGCCTCGCCAAGGGTCTCACCTATAAACAAATCGCCGACCAGATGGATATCAGCATCGCCACCATCCGCACCTATCTGCGGCGAATTTACGAAAAGCTGCACGTGCAATCCCGCACGGAGGCGGTTGCCAAGTATTTGCTGCGATGAAGTTTTCCGTCCGCAAATTTGCCGCCCTGCTGCTGGTACTGCTGGCCTTTGCGCCGCAGGCCTGGGCCGGGCCGAAGCCGCTCATGGTGTATTACATGCCATGGTTTGAGGCGAAGCCATACGGCACGAATTGGGGCTGGCACTGGACGATGAATCATTTCAACCCCGATATCATCGATGCCTCCGGCGAACGCCAGATTGCCTCGTGGTATCATCCCGTGATCGGGCCGTATGATTCCGCGGATCCGGTCGTCCTGGAATATCACGTGTTGTTGATGAAACTGGCCGGCATCGATGGGGTCATCGTGGACTGGTACGGCCGCGACAACTTTCTCGACTATGGTTCCAATAACGAACGCACGCGGGCGATTTTCCAATTCGTGCGCAAGGCCGGTCTCAAGTTTGCCTTATGCTATGAAGACCGCACGATCCTGCAGCAAATCACGGATGGCTTCCTCCCGGTGAGCAATGCCGTGGTGCATGCGCAGCAAACGATGCTCTACGTTCAAACCAACTACTTCGGCGATGCGTCGTATCTCACCTGGAGCAATCGCCCGGTGTTGCTGAACTTTGGCCCGCAATATTTCAAGTCCAGCCAGCAGTGGGATAAAATTTTTTCCGTGCTTGAAGCGACAAACCGCCCGGCATTTTTCACCGAGGACAACTGGCTCGCCGGCGGCGCGGGCGCATTTAACTGGCCTCCGATGTGGCTAAGCGTTTCCCCCGGGGCGCGGGGCGTGCTTTCCATGCCCGCCCTGGAAGGCTATCTCGCGAGTTTCGAACAGAACGCCGCCGCCTGGCCCGCGTTCATCAGCAGCGCCTTCCCGCGTTTCCACGATGTGTATCAGCCCGCCGGCGTGCGTGATTACTGGGGCTATCTCGGCGACCGCAAAGGTGATACGCTGCGACTAACTTTGAGCCGCGCGTTGACGAATCGTTCCGCCATCGTGCAGATCGTGACGTGGAATGATTTCAGTGAAGGCACCGTGGTGGAACCCACCGTGGAATACGGCACGCGTGACCTGGGGATCATCCAGGATTGCCGCCGGATTTACCTCGAACCTTCCTTTCCCTATGGCACAAACGACCTTACGCTCGCCTCGGAGTTATACGCTTTGCGCCGCATGGCGGCGACCAATGCCGCGCTCACGCCGAAGCTCGATGCGGTGTTTGCCAGCATCGTCCAGACGAATGTTTCGCAAGCGCGGCGGCAATTGACCGAGATTCGCACGAGCCTGCGCAAATGAGGTTATTTTTTCGCCTTGGGCGCCACGTTGCGCTGCGGTGCCGCCTTCTGTGCTTCCGCATACGTTAAGGGAAAACGCGGATTGTCCGTGTGCGCCTCAATTGCGATCTGCTCCATGTTTTTCACGATGTCCGGATGGATGGCGGCGACATCCCTTGTTTCCTTGGGATCGTCCTTGAGATTGTACAGTTCAACAACCGGCTTTCCGGGCTGCGATAATTTAAGAATGTTGGCCTTCCAGTCTCCCATGCGGATTTCCTGAAATCCTCCGTCGGAACTCAATTCCCAGTAAAAATACTCGTGCTGTTTCTGTGCCTGCGTCTTTCCGAGCAACGTTGGCAGGAACGAGAAGCCGTCCACTTGATTGGTAAGCGGAACGCCCGCCAGGTCTGCCATCGTCGGTAGAACGTCCCAGAAAGCGATCGGCTGCGCGGTCTTTTGCCCGCGTGGAATATGTCCCGGCCAGCGCGCGATAAACGACACGCGAATGCCGCCTTCGTAAGGATGCCCTTTGAAGGAACGAAACGGGGTGGAATGAAACGTCGCGGGCTTATGTCCGCCGGCGAGGCACGGGCCGTTGTCGCCGGCAAACATGATGATGGTGTTGTCGTCGAGGTGCAGGCTTTTCAGCAGCTCAACGAGCGTGCCGATATCGCGATCCATGCGGGTAATCATGGCGGCGAACGCGCGCTCGGCCGGGGGCCAGGGCTTGTCGGCGTAAAGTTCCAGGCTCGGCGGGTTCAGCTTGACGTGAGGGATGGTGAAGGGCAGGTAGAGCAGGAAGGGGCGGTTTTGATTGGTCCGCACGAAAGCCAGCGCCTCCTGTGTGAATAGGTCGTGGCTGTACGTTTTGCCATCGAGCGGCACCTGCTGGTTGTTCCGCCACAGGTGGTCGGGATAATAATTGTGCGCGGAGACGTGAGAGTCGTAGCCGAAGAAATAATCAAAGCCCAGCCGCTCGGGCGAGCCTTCCTTGCCGGGCGTGCCCATGCCGTATTTGCCAATGCAGGCGGTGACGTAGCCAGCCTGCTTGCAGATTTTGGCAAACGTCAAGATGCCGTCGGGCAAAGGCGGATCGCCTTGCTCGGCTTGAACCCAATCACGCGCCACGAGCGGATTATCGCGAATGGGTGTGTGGCCTGTGTGAAGCCCGGTAAACAACGTCGAACGGCACGGCGCGCATAAGGGGCTGCCGGAGTATGCGTCGGTGAACAACATTCCCTCGGCCGCAAGTTTGTCGAGATTTGGCGTCAGAATGTCTTTTTGCCCGTACGGTCCAATATCGGCATAGCCAAGGTCATCGGAGAGAATGAAGATAATATTGGGGTGATTGGTTTGGGCGCCCGCCAGCACCGTGCTGGTGACCAGGCAGAAGAGTACCAACAAGGATTTCATTTTTTGGATGACCGAGTCCTGATTTTCCGGCGAGGCCTCATTCGGCGGCCCGGACCGTGGCGCCCGAATCTGTGACGTCGGACGGCATCGGGCGATTTCGAAAGCATACCCGGTTGAGGGCATTAAGCAGCGAGACGACTTTTTCCCGGGTGTATTCGCCCATCAGACAAATCTGAATCCAATTCTTCCGGCGCAGGTATTCGCTGTTGCAGCTTACCAGGTAGCCCGATTCCTGAATCATCGCGCCGATTTTGCCGGAATCCAACGCGGCGGGCAGCGCAATGGTGGTCACCGCAGGCGAAACGTGTTCGTCGTTGCCGACCAGATCAAATCCCAGTTCGCGCAGGCGACCGCGCATCCAACGGGAAAGCTCGGTTGTTTTGGCAAAGCGATCCTCCCAACGCACGTGCTTGATGGCCGCGTGCAGCGCGTGCAAGAGATTCGATGAGAAGGTGAACGGAACGCCCTGTTGGGCGGCGTAGTAACTCAAATCGAAGTAGCGCGGCAGCGGTTGCGATATCGTGGGGAACTCATGGTTGTAAAAAACCATCGAAAGGCCGGGATAAGAACGAAGGCCTTTCCCGCTGGAGCATGAAGCGAGGTACACGCCCTCCAGATTCACCGGCACCGTGCCGATGGAACTGACACAGTCCACGCAAAGGCGTGCGTTGAATTCCGAGCACAATTCCTTGAGCGCCTCCAGATTCGTGAGGACGCCGGTGGAGGTTTCGCAATGCGCGCACCACAACCACGCCGGCGCGTCGGACTGGAATCGGGCGCGGATGTCAGCGAGGTTGAACGGGTCTCCCCAGGGAAATTCCAGCACGTTGAATGGCAAATTAAACCGGCGTGCGTGGTCAACGAGGCGCCCTCCAAATTCACCGTTGCTGAGCACCAGGCCCCGGCCTTTGACGAGGGAAAGCTGCGCGGCGATGACGTCGTTCGCCAAAGTGCCGGCGCCCATGAGCAGCTCGACTTTGCGCGCGTGCACCAGATCGCAGAGGATCCGTCGCGCCGCCGAAAAATCCCTGGTAAAGGCTTCGGCTCGATGTGATTCGGGCGCCTGCTCAAACGCACGTCGCACTTCACGCCGCACCGCCACCGGGCCGGGCAGGAAATTGACCGCGCTGGGATGAAACGCGCGGGACGGCGAGGAACGCAGGAAGTCTCGGGCGGTGACTTCGAACGTCTCCAGTGTCACAAACATCGGTTGAAACTGCGCTTCACCCACGCCCACGAGCGGCCCAAACGGAACGAAGCCGAGATGCTGATACAGTTTGAATTGCCGCGTCGTTCCGGAAATGATCGCAAGATCGTAGCCTCGTTCGACGCCGTGCTGCCACAGCAGCGCGAGAATCCCTTGCAGCACCTGCGCGCCGCGGAATTTCTTTTCGACGGCGAGCAACCGAATTTCGCAAATGGAGCGGCCGGCGGGCAGGTGGGAATCGAGATTTTCGAGTTTTTGGTCGAGCGAAAACGGACGGTTGCCCCGCACCGCCAGCATCCCTGCCAGTTTGCGGCCGCTGAGACAGATGAGATAGGTGTTCTCAGCGTGAAATTTATCCACGAGCCGCGCAGTGGGCGACGGATGATGTTGCGGGATTTCCTCGACGAACGTCCGGTAATTCAACCGGTGGATCAATTCAAACTCCCAATCCTCGGTGGCGAATTTGAAGACCAGCGGTGCGCGTGTACTCATAAGGCGGGGGGATTCTCCTGCGGCTGTATGTTTCCGCGTTTTACCAACAACGAGATTTCCGTGGCAATGTTTTTGCGGTGCGCCAGCAAAACCAACGCTGCCAGCAGGGTGATGCCCGTCAAATTCCACACGCCGCGATGCAGGCAGGCGCTTACGATGGGCAGACAGGCGAACGCGAACAAGCCGGGCAGGACGGTCTTGCGCAATACCAGCAGGCCCATGGCGAAAACGACGGCGAAGGAAACCGCCAGTGGAAAATCGTACGCCAACAGCGCTCCCAGCGAGGTCGCCATGCCTTTGCCGCCGCGAAAATGAAGCTGCACCGGCCAGACATGGCCCAGCGTAACCGCAACGATCGCCAGTGCCGCCAGTCTTGGATCGTGAGTGAAATAGAGTGTCAGCCATATGGCCAGCATGCCCTTTCCGAAGTCTCCTAAAACCGTAAGCCAGAATCCCGCACGCCCCAGCAGGCGACCGACATTGCGTGCGCCGACGTTGCCGCTGCCCACTTCGCGAATGTCCTGCCCGGTGCGCAGTCGAACGAGGTAATATCCGGTGGCGAAGCAGCCGAGAAGATAAGCGCCCAGAACGGTGAAGCTTGCCTGGCTCCAGTTCGCCGACCGCAATTCCTCAATCCACGGCATATCCTTATAATTTTCCCGGCATCCAGCCCGTTCCGGAAATGTTGACTCACTGTAGCTTGGATGCCCGGAAGGTGGGAATTAAAAATTTTGCCGCATGATTGATTTAATCGAAGCTCGCGACGGGGGGGCGTAGCGCGCTCAGGCCACGTTCATTTGATACCAGGACATGGCCAGGTCCAGGCCTTCGCGAATCCGCTTCGTAGGTGCGTAGCCTAACAACCGTTGGGCCTTGCTGATGTCCGCGAGAGAGTGCCGGATGTCGCCCGGACGAAACGCGCGGTAAATCGCTCGTTGCTGGGGCAAGGTCGGGTTGGCTTCGCGCAGGGAACTTTCCACAAACGTGAACAGTTCGTTCAGCGTGGTGCGTTCGCCCAGGGCGATATTATAGGCCTGATTGAGTGCTTCCGGTTTTTCCACGGTGGCGGCGAGTAGATTGGCCTGCACGACATTATCGATGAAACAAAAGTCGCGGCTGTTTTCACCATCGCCGTTGATGTAGACCGTCTCTTGTTTCAACAGGGAGGCGATCCACTTGGGAATGACCGCCGCATAGGCACCATCGGGATCCTGGCGGGGGCCAAAGACATTGAAATAGCGCAGGCCCACGGTCGCGAAGTTGTACGATTCAGCGAAGACACTGGCGTATAGCTCGTTCATCGCCTTGGTCGCGGCGTAGGGTGAAAGAGGTTTGCCCGTATTCGCCTCAACCTTCGGCAGCTCTTCGCTGTCGCCATAAACGGCGCTGCTCGACGCGTAAACGAACCGCTCCACTTCGTCGTCGCGAGACGCGACCAGCATGTTCAAAAAACCGGTCACGTTGCTGCGATGACTCGCAATGGGGTCTTCGATGGACCGCGGCACCGAACCGAGGGCGGCCTGATGCAGGACGTAATCGACGCCCAATGTCGCTTTGCGGCAATCCTCCAAAATCGCGAGGTCGCCCTCGATCATTTTGAACCGCTCCCATTGTCGCGGAGCCACCAACGCCTTGACCTCGTCGAGGTTGGGTTTGCGACCGGTCAAAAAATTATCGAAGCCGACCACTTCCTGATCAAGCTTGAGGAGGGTTTCCAGCAGGTTCGAGCCGATGAACCCGGCGACGCCCGTGATGAGCCATTTTTTCGGTTCGGCTCTCAACCGGGATTGCATTTCTCGATAAGCAGACATGGAATGACGTTTACATTGCACCAACGCACGTCCCGCCAAAAGACGAATCTTTCTCCCGCATTCGCACTCCGGCCGGTTTGTGTTTAAACTATTGCCGAATGCAGTTGTTGCACGTTACCGAGGACGGGTTGTATTGCGCGGCGGGCGATTTTCATATCGATCCATGGCGGCCGGTTGATTTTGCCGTCACGACGCATGCGCACTCGGACCACGCGCGGGCCGGTTCGCGTTATTATCTCACGTCGGAGCCGGGACGGCAGGTATTGCAGGAACGACTCGGTCCGGATGCCCGGATCGAAGGGCTGCCTTACGGCACGACGCTCGTGCGCAACGGGGTTACTATTTCCCTTCATTCTGCGGGACACGTTTTGGGGTCCTCGCAGGTAAGGGTGGAACATCGTGGCGAAGTGTGGGTGGTCAGCGGTGACTATAAAGTGGAACGCGAGCGTTCGTGCGCGCCCTTCGAGCCGGTGAAATGTCATACCTTCATCACCGAATCCACCTTCGGCCTGCCGATCTATCAATGGCGTCCCCAAAGCGAAATCGTCGGCGAGGTCAATTCCTGGTGGCAGATGAACCGCGCCAATAAGCGGACGAGCGTTCTCTATGCTTATTCGTTGGGCAAAGCGCAGCGGCTGCTCGCAGCGGTCGATGCGTCCATTGGACCAATTTTTGTGCACGGAGCGGTGGCGAGGTTGCTGCCAGCGTATGCGGCGGCGGGTGTGGAGTTGCCGGAGGTGCAGGCGGTTAATGAAGAAAATGTGCGGGCCGCAGCCGGGCGAGGATTGGTCATCGCGCCCGGCTCCGTCGAAGGCACGCCGTGGCTGCGACGATTTGGGGAGATTTCGAAGGCGTCCGCTTCCGGATGGATGCAATTGCGCGGTGCGCGAAGGCGACTGGCCTTGGACCGGGGATTTGTCCTTTCCGACCACGCGGATTGGAACGGTTTGCTGGATTCAATCCAGGCGACGGGCGCGAACCGCGTTTTGGTGACGCATGGATATGTAGCGCCCATGGTGCGCTGGCTGTCGGAAAAAGGCCTGCAGGCGGAGGCGTTGCCCACGCGCTTCACCGGAGAAACGGACGAAAAGGAATCTCAGGCGACGTCGGCATGAAGCGGTTCACCCAACTTTATACCGAGCTCGACCGGACCAACCGCACGAATGAAAAAGTCGCGGCGTTGGAATCCTATTTTCGCGAGGCAGTGCCGATTGATGCAGCATGGGCGTTGCACTTTCTGACGGGACACACGCTGCCACGCGCGGTGACCTCCACTGCGTTGCGGGCTTATGCCGCCGAGGAAGCGCGATTGCCGGCCTGGCTGATGGACGAATGCTATAACGCGGTGGGCGATCTGGCGGAGACAGTGGCACTGATCTTGCCGCGCTCGACCGGCACGGCTTCGCTGCCTCTCCACACGGTGGTGGAGAATCGATTGTTGCCGATGAGCGCGGGCGTGGACACGGCGCGGACACTGTTGCTTCAAACCTGGCGAGAATTGAACGGGGCGGAGCGGCTGGTCTGGAACAAATTGATCACCGGCAGTTTTCGCGTGGGTGTGGCGCAGACGTTGGTGGCGCGTGCGCTCGCGTCGGTCGCGGGCGTTGAACCTTCGATCATGGCGCATCGGCTCATGGGACGCTGGCAGCCGACCGTTGAGGATTTTCAGCGCATTCTCGGCACCGGAGAAGCCAAGGGCGGGGAAGTCGCGCGTCCGTATCCCTTTTTTCTCGCGTCGCCGCTGGAAGGCGAGCCGGCGGCAATGGGTGATTTGAGCGAATGGCAGGTGGAATGGAAATGGGATGGCATCCGCGCGCAGTTGATCAAGCGCGAAGGCGAAGTGCTGCTGTGGTCACGCGGCGATGAGATGGTGAATGACACGTTTCCAGAGATTGTTGAAGTAGGCGAACTGCTTCCGGATGGGACCGTGCTCGACGGTGAGATCCTGGCGTGGCAGAGCGAAATGCCGGAGGCGTTCGCGCGGTTGCAACGCCGGTTGGGACGCAAAAGCGTCAGCGCGAAGATGCGCTCGGAATTTCCGGTGGTGTTTCTGGCGTTCGATATACTGGAATGGCAGGGGAATGACTGGCGGGCGCGTCCTCTAAGCGAGCGTCGTGATCAACTCGAATCCGTGGTCGGCGCAGCCAGATTGCGCCCTTTGCCGAAAAAGAAAGAGGCGGCGTCGGTTAGCGAGACGCCAGATCTGTTCGAAAGATTCTTACCCACGCCGGCGCCGAGCCTGCCATTGCGAATGTCTCCGTTGATCGCCGCGTCCTCGTGGGAGGAGTTGGGGGCGTTGCGTCGCGAGTCGCGGGCGCGGCACGTTGAGGGCATTATGCTCAAACGGAAGTCGTCGCCATACGGTGTGGGGCGGCAGCGGGGCGATTGGTGGAAATGGAAAATCGATCCGCTCGTCATGGATGCGGTGCTGATCAACGCCCAACTGGGCCATGGGCGCCGCGCGAGTCTCTACACGGACTACACTTTCGGCGTCTGGCACGAGGGCAAACTTGTCCCCGTGGCCAAGGCGTATTCCGGCTTGAGCGATGAGGAGATTTTGGAGGTTGATAAATTTGTTCGCGCCAATACGGCGGACAAATTCGGACCGATCCGGGCCGTGAAGCCGGAGCTGGTTTTTGAGCTCGCGTTCGAGGCGATTCAGGAATCGAGTCGTCACAAGGCGGGTCTCGCAGTGCGCTTTCCCCGCATAAGCCGATGGCGGCACGACAAAAAGCCGGAAGATGCGGACACGCTGGAAATTTTGCGGGCGCTGCTGGGAAAGGTCCGTGGGTGAACAAAACATTGCGGACCTGGTTCACGCGCCAGAAGTGGAAACCGTTTCCTTTTCAGGAGGAGACGTGGGCGGCTTATCTCGCCGGCGAAAGCGGATTGGTCCATGCGCCCACCGGCTTGGGTAAAACATACGCGGTCTGGGGCGGCCCGGTGTTGGAGTGGCTGGATGAAAATCCCGATCGCGCGAAATGGCCCAAAAAGCCGGAGCCCATTCGCGTGTTGTGGATCACTCCGTTACGAGCGTTGGCGAATGATACGGTGAAATCCCTTCGCGCACCGCTGGCTGGATTGGATATTCCGTGGACGGTTGAATTGCGGACGGGTGATACCTCCTCCGCGGTACGACAACGCCAGCGTGAGCGGTTTCCGACCGCACTCGTGACCACGCCGGAAAGTCTTTCGCTACTCTTGACGCACGCCGATACGGCGGAGAAGTTTGCATCGCTGCGCTGCGTGGTGATGGACGAGTGGCATGAATTGCTCGGGTCCAAACGGGGAGTGCAGGCGGAGCTTTGCCTGGCGCGATTGCGACGCTGGCTTCCGACGTTGCGAATATGGGGACTCTCCGCGACGCTGGGAAATCTGGATCAGGCGATGGCGGTTTTGTTGGGGGAAGCTACGGCGTCGAAGGGTCGATTGGTATCGGCCGATGTGAAAAAGAAATTCGAACTGAAAACCTTGCTGCCGCGAAGCATGGAACGCTTTCCGTGGTCGGGCCATTCCGGTCTCAATCTGGTGGGCGCGGTTGTCCGGCAAATCGAGAAGCGTTCCACGACGTTGCTGTTTACCAACACCCGTTCGCAAACGGAGATATGGTATCAGGCCTTGCAGGCCGCGCGGCCCGATTGGGGCGATCAACTGGCGTTGCATCATGGTTCCGTGGACCGTCAGGTGCGCGAAACGGTCGAGTCGCGTCTCCGTGCGGGCACGATCAAATGCGTGGTGTGCACATCCAGCCTCGATTTGGGCGTGGACTTTTCGCCGGTGGAGCAGGTGATTCAAGTGGGAGCGCCGAAGGGGGTGGCGCGCATGCTTCAACGCGCCGGTCGGAGTGGTCACCAGCCACGCGCCATCAGCCGGATCTATTGTGTACCCGCTCACGCGCTTGAGTTGGTCGAGTTCGCGGCGGTCCGGCAATCCATTGCGCGCGACGAACTGGAATCGCGAGTGCCACTGCAGTTTCCCCTGGATGTGCTTGCGCAGCACCTGGTCACGCTGGCGTTGGGCGGTGGCTTTCGCGAAGCGGACACGCTGGCGGAGGTACGCAGCGCCTACAGCTATCGCAATCTCCATGCGGACGATTGGAAGTGGGTGATTGATTTTATCACGCGCGGCGGACAATCGTTACGGGCGTATCCAGAATTTCAAAAGGTGCGGCAGGAGGGCGACTTTTTCCGCGTCGAAAAGCCTTTGATCGCGAAGTTTCATCGCATGTCGATCGGGACGATTACGAGCGACGCATCGATGTCGGTGAAACTCAAGCGTGGCGGGTTTCTCGGCACGATTGAAGAGTCATTTGTCGCCCGCTTGCGGCCTGGTGATGGCTTTTCCTTCGCCGGCCATCAGCTTGAACTGGTGAAAGTGCGCGATATGGCTGCAATCGTTCGCAAGTCGAAGAAGCCCGCCCGGCGCATTCCGCAATGGATGGGCGGCAAGATGCCGCTGTCAACCCAACTTGCCAATTCCGTGCGGCGTTTGCTGGCGGAGGCGCGGCGAGGTGAGTTTAACGGGCCGGAAATGCAGGCGGTGGCGCCGGTGCTGAAGATTCAATCGGCGTGGTCGTTGATTCCCGATGTCGGTGAACTGCTGATCGAGTGGACGCAAACGCGATATGGTTTTCACTATTTTGTGTATCCCTTCGCGGGCCGGCTCGCGCACGAGGGCCTCGCGGCGTTGTCCGCCTATCGCATCGCGAAGCGCGCTCCGCGCTCGTTTGCGCTGACCATGAATGACTATGGCTTTGCCCTGAGCACGCCGGCGGCGCTGGAACTGGATGACGCGGGCTGGCGATCCATCCTTTCGCCTGAACGTTTGCTGGATGATCTGTTGGAATGCCTCAATTCCACCGAGCTGGCAAAACGGCAGTTCCGCGAAATCGCGCGGATCGCCGGCCTGGTGTTTCAAGGCTATCCCGGCGCGGGAAAATCGAATCGACAATTGCAGGCTTCGAGCGGACTTTTTTTTGAGGTGTTTGCGAAGTATGATCCGGAGAATCGTCTCCTCGCGCAGGCGCGGCGCGAGGTGATCGACCGGCAGCTCGAAGTGCGGCGGTTGCGTTCCGCGCTGGAGCAGACCCAGGCGATGGCCGTCGTTTTGCGACGGACGGAACGTTTGACGCCGCTGGCGTTTCCACTGTGGAGCATGTGGGTGCAGGCGGAAGTTAGCACGGAGCAATGGCGTGACCGGGTGAAACGCATGGCGGAGCAATTGGAAGCCGCCGCCGATGAGCGGATGCGAGAGAGTGGACAGAAGGACAAGTGACGAAGAATAAAACGGTGACAATCGAATGGGCGGGCGAAACGCTGGCGCTGCTGCCCGAGCGCGCGCTTTGGTGGGAACGCGAGGAAACCTTGTTCATCACCGATCCGCATTTTGGCAAAGCCTCCGCGTTTCGGTTTGCCGGCATTCCCGCGCCGGACCTGCCGGATCACGATGATCTCGCGAGATTGGGCATGCTGTCAGCAAAACTGGCGGTTCGCCGGCTCGTTATTCTCGGCGATTTCTTTCATGCGAAATCAGGGCGCAGCCAGGCCACGCTTTCCGCGCTTTCAGATTGGCGGCAGCGCCACCACGGGTTGGAAATTATTTTGGTGCTTGGCAATCACGACCGTCACGCGGGGCAGCCGCCGGAGGATTGGAACATCGAATGTGTGAAAGGGCCGTGGCGGCTCGCGCCGTTCGATTGCTGTCACGCGCCGGCGCCGGTGAAGGGGAGCTACGTGCTGTCGGGGCACTGGCATCCTTCGTTTCGATTTAATGACCGAATCGGTTCCGGTCTGCACTCGCCCTGCTTTTATTTCACGGAGGACGTCGCCGTATTGCCGGCGTTTGGAAGCTTCACGGGATTGCACGCCGTCACACCCGGGCCAAAGGATCAGGTCTATCTGGTCGGCCCCGATGAAGTTATCAAAGTGTTTGGCGGCGGCCGGACAAAATGACGGCTGCGGTCATTTATTTTCGCGTTCGTCAGCGTCGAAGTATCGTTTCACCTGCCAGGTGAGAAATCCGAGGATTGAAAGGGCGGATACGGCTGCGACCAGTCCGAAGGCCACTTCCGGCAGCAGGCGGGCCTGAACGTAACGCAGCGGATACAGAAACATGCCCGCGCCCATCACGAGGATCAACAGCGAGCCCTTCCACACGCCGGAGCGATCGCCGGCGACCAGCCGCCAAAACGCGATGCCGCAAAGGAAGCCGACGGCAAACGCCGCCACTGTCCACGCCGAGAAGGCGAAAGAGAACCCGCCCGAGGTGTAGCGCAACGCCTGCACCGAGGCCATGCCCGCCCCGAAGGAAATCCCGGTGGAAATGGAAACGATTCGCATCAACAAACGGCTGGCGGACGAAGGTAACGGCTGGTTCTCGATTGTTTCCGGACGAATGGAAGAGGCGGCATTCATGTTTTTTCGCTCGTTTGACGGTTCTTTGCTCACGGTCTTATGATTAGATAAACTGTATTTACAACCCTGTCAACTCAAAGTGTATAATATTGCCTGATAGCGGGAGTTTTCTCCTGCGAAAACGCGTGAAAACAGACTTGCATTTTGGCCGCCCACAGTTGATTCTAAAAACAATTGGTCGGGGTCGTAGCTCAGTTGGTAGAGCGTCTCGTTCGCAATGAGAAGGTCGCAGGTTCGATCCCTGTCGGCTCCACCATTTTCCTTAAACTTTTCCTTTTTTCCAACCCACCGGGTCGGAGATTTCGCACCCGCTCAGGTAATCAATTTATCCACAATCTCACCGGACACATCGGTCAGGCGAAAATCGCGACCTTGGAAACGGTAGGTTAATTTCGTGTGATCGAAGCCAAGCAGGCGCAGGAGAGTGGCGTGCAGGTCGTGAACGTGGACGCGATCACGAGTGGCGTTGAAACCGAACTCGTCGGATTCGCCCAGCGTGATGCCGGGCTTAATGCCGCCGCCGGCCATCCACATGGTGAAGCAATTGGGATGATGATCGCGTCCGTCATCGCCGCCCTGAACCATCGGAGTGCGGCCGAACTCACCGCCCCAGACGACAAGGGTGTCCTTCAGCATCCCGCGCTGCTTAAGGTCTTTTACGAGAGCGGCGCAGGCTTGATCGGTATGGAGGCAGTTTTTCTTGATGTCGGCGGTGAGATTGCCGTGCTGGTCCCACGCCTCATGGTACAGTTGAACGAAACGCACGCCGCGCTCGACCAGGCGCCGCGCCAAAAGACAATTGTTGGCGAAGGAAGATTTGCCCGGTTCGGCGCCGTACATTTTCAGCACATGCTCGGGTTCGCTGCCGATGTTCATCAGGTCCGGCGCGCTGCTTTGCATCCGGTAAGCCATTTCGAATGAGCTGATGCGCGTCGCGATTTCCGGGTCGCCGACGATGTTCAGGTGACGTTGGTTGAGCTGTTTGATGGCGTCGAGGGAATCCCGCTGGGCCTGCGCGTCGAAACCTTTCGGATTGGAAAGATACAACACGGGGTCGCCGGAACTGCGAAACAACACGCCCTGATGCACGGAGGGGAGAAAGCCGGAACCCCAGTTGGACGCGCCGCCGCTCGTCCCCTTGGCACCCGAACTGAAGACGACGTAGGCGGGCAAATCGGACGACTCGCTGCCGAGGCCATACGTCACCCACGCGCCCATGCTCGGCCGGCCAAACTGCTGCGAGCCGGTGTTCATGAAGATTTGTCCCGGCGCGTGATTGAACGCGTCGGTATGCATCGATTTCACGATGGCAATGTCGTCCACGACACCCGCCAGATGCGGCAGCAATTCGGAGAGTTCCGCGCCCGACTGGCCGTGCTTGGAAAATTTAAACTTGGGCCCAAGCAGCGTGGATTGCGGATTGATGAACGCGGCGCGATAACCATTCAACAATTCAGCGGGCGGCAATTTGCCGTTCCACTTTGTCAGCTCAGGCTTGTTGTCGAACAGTTCCAGATGACTTGGTGCGCCAGCCATGAAAAGGAAAATGACATTCTTCGCCTTGGCGGGCAGCGGGGGCATTTTGGCCGCGAGCGGATTGGGCATGGCGGCGGCGGGAGCGGGAGCCGCCCAACCGTTCTGGCGAAAGAGCGAACCGAGCGCGATGGAACCGAGGCCGACGCCGCACTGCTCGAAAAACCACCGGCGCGTGATGAGTTTGCGCTCCTGTCCGCGATAGAGATGAGATTGGCAGTTCATTCCTTGGTGATGGTTTCGTCGAGGTTCAGCAGCACGCGCGCGACCATGGTGTAGGCGGCAAGCTGGGTCGGAGTAGCGCCGCTCGGGAGATTGGTGGCAACCTGATTTTTTCCCGTGGCAATCTCGTTCGGATTCAGCCAACCGGCCGCCAGGCGATCCTGCTGCTTTTTCAACAATTCGAGCATGTCCGCCTTTTCCTCCGGATCAGGCGGACGCGACAGCGCGCGGCGAAAGGCGTAGGTGACGCGATCCGCATCCGTCTGGCCGCCGTCCGCGAGAGTTTTTCGGGCGAGCGCCTGGGCGCATTCCACGAACACCGGTTCATTCAACAGGGCGAGCGCCTGCAAGGGCGTGTTCGAGCGCATGCGTCGCACACACGAAAAGTCCCCGTTCGGCGCGTCGA
The DNA here is from genome assembly GCA_044223735.1 of Limisphaerales bacterium. Classification (GTDB taxonomy): domain Bacteria; phylum Verrucomicrobiota; class Verrucomicrobiia; order Limisphaerales; family UBA8199; genus JBGALR01. The sequence continues at coordinate 30,689 of JBGALR010000052.1, forward strand.
AGACTTGCAGCACGGGGTAAGGCGTCGAGCGGCGGCGGAACGTGTAGAGCGCGCGGCGATACCGATCGGGGCCGGTTTCCTCCTTCCACGGAAAGGGAGCGTAGCTGGCGGGCGGCAGGAAAAGATATTCCGGAGCAGGTGAAAAGACTGAGGGGCCGCCAACTTTTGGATTCAACAAGCCACTTGCGGACAGCGCGATATCGCGAACAAGTTCCCCCTCCACCCGCAGGCGCGGCCCGCGCTCCAGCAAGCGATTGTACGGGTCGAGCGTGTAAAGCTCTGGCGTGATTTTTGAAGACTGACGATAGGTGGCCGAGTTGACGATGAGGCGGTGAACCTGTTTCAAACTCCACGGGGCAGGGGGCGCGCTGCCGGATTTTGTCGTCGGCTCCATCAGTTCGCACGCCAGCCAATCCAGCAATTCCGGATGCGACGGCGCCTCACTTTGCATCCCGAAATCCTCCGGCGTCGTCACGAGTCCAATGCCGAAGTAAGTTTGCCAGATTCGATTCACGATGACGCGGGCCGTGGTGGGCGAACGTTTGTCCACGAGCCATTGCGCCAGGGCGAGACGTGAGCCGGCCGGCGCCGCCGAGTTCGTGGACTGCGCATGTAAAAAGGCGGGCACGCCGGGAGAAACAGACGTGGTGGGCTTGAGCCAGTCGCCACGTTTCAAGATGCGGGTGTCCCGGGAATCGTCGCGTGCCATCAGCGTGAGCGCCGTGGAGCCATTCGGCCACTGCTTCCAGAGCGCCTCGATCTTGTCGTTCGTGTTGGTGAAGCCGGGCACGGTGGTTCGCCAGTAACTGAAAACCGTCTCCGTTTGCGTCGGGCTACGGCGCTCGCGCGGAATATTCAATACGTCACGCACTCGTTTCGGGACGAGGTCAGCGGTCACCGGTGCTACATTGGTCGTCGCGGAAATGCGGAAGCGACCAAGGTTGTTGTTCATCAGGTCGTCGCTGTTCCAGCCTCCATGGTTTTGCGCGAGCAAAAAGGTCCACACGGTGCCGCTGGAATAGCCGGCATTCGTCGCGCATTGAAAAACCGCCTTGCGATCCTGGTTGCGACGGCCGGGGCCTGCGTCGATGCCCCAGGCGGTGTCTTCATTGCCGTCGATGGCATAAGCCACGGGCCCGGTGACGCGTTTGCGGTCGGACTTGTCGTAAAAATTGGATTCCAGGGGCGTCTCGGGCTGTTCGAAATCGTCCGAGGCGCTCGCGAACTTCACCGTGGTCTTGTTGGTGGCGTTGTTCGAATCGGCGGCTTCAACTTTAAATTCCGTCAACGCGCAGGTGCCTTTGAACGAACGCCCCGGGCCGCCGCAGGGCAGGTTTGGATCGGTGAGCAATTCAAGGCGGAACGCGGTGATATTTTGCAGGTCGTTCGTTACCGTCATTTTGACGGTGTGCTTGGTCGGCGCGTAACCGGCGGCGATAAACGAGCCGTCGGCCTGGGGCAGATATTTTTGGCCGCCGGTGGAAATGTCATTCACGGTGGGTGTCAAAACCACCCAGCGAGGCTGGTTCGTACGAACGGCTTCCTCCCACTTCGCCATCTGTTCCTCCCAGCCGGGTGTCGCGTGTTGCAGGCCGGTTTCGAGGTCGCGAATCTGGCGGGAAATATTCGCCGTTTTCATCAGCTCATCCGGAGAATAAACGACCCGTTGCGCCTCGGAGTCGTTGTTGATGAACGCGAAGAGCCGGTAATATTCCTCCTGCTTGAGCGGATCGAATTTGTGGTTGTGACACTGCGCGCATTGAATGGTAAGGCCGAGCACGCTTTTGCCGATGCAATCCATGCGATCAAACATCGCGTCCATGCGGAACTGTTCCGGATCGGCGCCGCCCTCCTCGTTGATCATGGAGTTGCGCAGGAAGCCGGTTGCCACAATCTGGTCCTGGGTCGCATTGGGCAGTTCGTCCCCGGCGATTTGATCGATGACGAATTGATCGTAGGGAAGATCGCGATTGAAGGCGTTGATGACCCAATCGCGATAAAACCACACGCTGCGAGGCTTGTCCTTTTCAAAGCCATCGGAATCCGCGTAGCGGGCGGCATCGAGCCACTGGCGTCCCCAGCGTTCGCCGTAGTGGGGGGAAGCGAGGAGACGTTCCACCTGCCTGGCGTAGGCGCCGGGACTTTTGTCAGACAGGAAGGCATCCACCTCGGCGATGGTTGGCGGCAGGCCGATGAGGTCGAGGCTTAAGCGGCGAAGAAGCGTGGTTTGGTCCGCTTCGCCGGACGGCTTGAGTTTTTCCTTTTCAAGCCGGGAGAGCACAAACGCGTCCACGGGCGTCCGCACCCATTTGGGGTTTTGGACACCTGGAACCTTGGGCCGCACGGGCGCTATAAAAGACCAGTGCGTGCTGGCGGGGTTGGTCGCGGCGACGGCGGCGTCCGGCCAGTCGGCACCCTGATCAATCCACGCGCGCAAAAGCCCGATTTGTTCCGGCGTGAGCGGTTCCTTCTTTTTCGGCATCCGGGCGAGGTCTTCGCGGGAACCCATCACAGCGGCAATCAGCAGGCTGTGAGCGCTGTCCCCGGTAACGAGCAGCGGGCCGGTATCGCCCCCTTTGAGCGCGTCCACTTTTTGGTCAAGCCGGAGCCCGCCTTTCTGTTTTTCGGCCGCATGGCATTCATAGCAACTGGCGGCGAAGATGGGCTGAATGTCCGTGGCGAAGCTGACTTTGCGACTGGCGGGCGCGGGTAGCGGCGGGACCGCGGCCGAGGCGGCCAGGCCATGACAAACACTGCCACCAAACACTGCGAGCAGCGCGAAAAGCCCCCGGAAATTCACTCGATGCAGGATCGTCCGCACGAAATCCAATGTTGCCTTAATGGGCCCGCTTCGTCCATGTGGAACTCTCGCGCCATTCGCGGGCAAACGCATGCCATCGCCGTAATTAAATGGAGGGAGATTAAAGCTCGCCCTCACCCCGGCCCTCGCCCCCAGGCGAGGGGGAATTTTCCGCTGTCCAATCGCGAATCTTTGACAGAGTTTCACGGTTACGGAAATTGATGGAGGACCGATGGAAGAAGGTCAGAGAGATCATTCATACCCACCAGCGATCCGGGAGCGATTTTAAAGTGTTCCCTCTGCCATCAAACGTATCCTTTTTGTTGGAATCAAAGATAATCGTTCCAGACGTTTCATCCTTCATTGGACGCGCCGGGCAGATGTTTAACTCATGCAAAAACAGACGAAATGCAAGTGGCGCGGGCAGGCTTCGTTGATGCTTTGCGTTCCCACCCAGGCCGGTACAACAAAAAACGCGAAGTGGTGACACTTCGCGTTGCTGAAAGGTTGGAATTGAGTTTAGGTCAATTCAATTTTGTCGCCCTCTTTCAAGGTGACGATGGCCTTTTTCCAGTTGGAGGACTGGCCGGCCTGCTTGGTGCGCTGACGGCGGAACTTGCCGCGCACGTTCAGCGTATTGACGCTCACGACCTTGACCTTGAACAGTTCCTGAACGGCGTTCCGGATCTGGGTCTTGTTGGCGAGGCGGTCGCACTTGAGCGTGTACTGGTTGTACTTTTCGCCCTGGCGCGTGCCTTTTTCCGTGAGGCGGACCGTTTGGATAATCTGGAAAGAATTCATGTTATTCCTTGTTCAAGCGGGCTTCGACCTGCGCGAACGCGTCGGCGGTGAAGATCAGTTTGTCACTGCGCAACACGTCGTAGGTGTTCAACTCTTCGCTGGTGGTGAGCGCGACGTACGAGACGTTGCGCGACGCGAGCGAGAGATTCTTGTCGCTGCCCTGCGCGACGATCAGCGTGGTGCCATCGAGCTCGAGCGCGGACAGCACGCCGATGAAGTCCCTGGTGCGGGGCGTTTCGAGTTTCAAGTTGTTGACCACGACGACATCGCCGGCGCGGAGGCGCTCACTGAGAGCCTTGCGCAGCGAGAGCTGGCGGGTCTTGCGGGAAACCTTTTTGGAGTAGTCGCGGGGCTTCGGGCCGAAGACCACGCCACCACCACGCCACAACGGCGAGCGGAAGGAGCCGGCGCGGGCGCGACCGGTGCCTTTTTGGCGCCACGGTTTCTTGTTCGTGCCGGCGACGTCGCCGACATTTTTGGTGCAGGCGGTGCCCATGCGCTGGGCGGCGCGATATGCCACCACGGTGTCATGGACGGCCTGGGTGCCTTTCCCGTCTTCAATCAGGGAAAATTTCACCTCGAGCTCGCCCTGGCTTTTGCCTTTGGTGTCTTTGATGGTAAGTTTCATATCAGATCCTCAGGTGAGGGTTACTTCTTCTTGGCTTCGGCCTTTTTGGGAGTGCCCGCGCGTTCGGCATGCGGCTTCCAGCCCTTGGGGCGTTTCTTGGATTCGCGAATCACAACGTAGTCGCCGTTGGCGCCGGGGATCGCTCCACGGATCAACAGGACGTTGTCGGCTTCGAGCACCTTCACGATTTCGAGGTTTTGTGTGGTGCGGCGGATCTGGCCGAGGTGACCGGGCATCTTCATGCCACGCATGACGGTGCCGGGGAACAAGCGCTGGCCGATGGCGCCGGAGCGGCGATGCCAGCCCTTGGCGCCGTGGGTGGAATCGCCACCGCGGAACGCGTGACGAGCCACAACGCCTTCGAAACCGCGGCCCTTGGTCAGGCCGATCGCGTCGATGTAATCGCCCGGGGCGAAAATCGTCGCGCCGATGACATCACCGGGTTTGACTTCCTTCGAGAAGTCGCGAAATTCGCGGATGCGTTTGACGGCGACGCCGTTGTGTTTCTTGATATGTCCGAGCAGGGCCTTGGAGAGGCGCTGTTCCTTCTGGTCGTTGAAACCGAGCTGCACCGCGTTGTAGCCGTCGCTCTGTTGCGTCTTGCATTGCAGGACGCGATTCGGGCCGGCCTGCACAATGGTGACCGACGCGATCAAGCCTTTGGCGTCATAAACGCGGGTCTGGCCCAGCTTCTTTCCGAGTAATCCTAAGGGCATGGCGTTAAGAAAAAGTTAAAGTTAAAATTGTTAAAGGGTTAAACGCGGAGCATCAGATCTTGATCGTGATGTCCACACCGGCCGGGAGGTTGAGCTTCTTCAACTCGTCCACGGTCTTGGCGGTCGGCTCGATGATGTCAATCAGCCGCTTGTGGGTGCGTTGCTCGAAAGTTTCCTGGGACTTTTTGTCCGAGTGAGGGGAGCGCTGCACGGTGAACCGTTCAACACGGGTGGGGAGGGGGATCGGTCCGGCGACGCGAGCGCCGGTGCGTTTGACAGTATCCGCTATGTCGCGAGCGGATTGGTCCACGACGCGATGGTCGAAGGCCTTCAGTCGAATACGAATGCGTTGTCCAGCCATACAAAGAACAATTGTCTATTAATGGTTTCTACCGTGCGCTTGCCCAACCGGGAAAACGGAGCGCGGAATATATCAGCTGGGTAAATCCGTGCAACAAATTTCTGACAATATTTTGTGTTCCCGCGGCCTAAGACGGGATGACGATTCAAAACCGGCATATCATGGCTTTTTCCAGCTGCGGCCGACGCGCAAAAGCGCTCTCCTTTTGACAACGAAACCCGCAGGATGGAGCCATTTGGCTTCGACCGACGGGCTTTTTGCGTGCGAATGCCAAAAAGCGGAATTTATTTCCAATAACCATCGACCATTGAATGGAGGACTCGAGAAAAGGCAGGGCCGTGAATACAAAAAAACGCAGCGGCTTGCGACCGCTGCGTTTTGAAACTGACAGGAATGGAAGCTTAGCTGCGCGCTGCGGGCTTGCCCTTGGCGGCATCCAAAATTCCGGTGACGATGCTGTTCGGCACCTGCTCGAAATTGAACGGTTCCATCGAGTAGGCCGCGCGGCCTTTTGAGAGCGAGCGGGCGGCGGTGGCGTAACCGAACATTTCGGCCAGGGGCACTTCGGCGGTGAGAACCGTCGAGCCGTCCTTGGCATCGATGCTGATGATCTTGCCGCGGCGGCGATTCAAGTCGCCGAGCAAATCGCCCTGATACTCATCGGGGGTGGTGACTTCCACCTTCATGATGGGTTCGAGGAGAATGGGCGCGGATGATTTTGCCGCGTCCTTCAACGCGAAGATTCCGGCCATCTTGAACGCGAGTTCGTTGGAATCGACTTCGTGGAACGAGCCGTCCACGACGGACACTTTGATGTCCACGACCGGGTAGCCCGCGAGCACGCCGCCTTTGACGGCCTCTTCGATTCCGTCGATCACCGCCGGAACGTATTCCTTGGGAATCGTGCCGCCGACGATCTTGTTCTCGATGACGACGCCCTTGCCGCGTTCGTTGGGTTCGACGGTGATGCAGGCATGACCGTATTGACCACGACCGCCGGACTGGCGGATGAATTTGCCTTCGCCTTCGGCGGCCTTCGTGAAGGTTTCGCGATAAGCGATCTGGGGCGCGCCGGCGTTGGCGCTGACCTTGAACTCGCGGAACAAACGGTCGCGAATGATTTCCAGGTGCAGCTCACCCATGCCCGCGATGATGAGCTGGCCGGTTTCTTCATTGGTGAAGCAACGGAACGTCGGATCTTCCTCCGCGAGACGTTGCAGACCTTCGCCCATCTTCTCGCGGTCGGCCTTGGTTTTCGGCTCGACGGCCATCGAGATGACGGGTTCGGGGAACGTGGGCGGTTCGAGCATGACGTCGAACGATTCATCGCACAGCGTGTCACCGGTGGTGATGTTGCGCAAGCCGACCAGCGCGGCGATATCGCCGGAGTAGCAGGTTTCCACGTCGATACGCTTGTCGGCCTGAATCATCATGACGCGGCTGACGCGTTCGCGTTTGCGGGTGCGCGGGTTGTAGATCGTGTCGCCTTTCTTGAGCTGACCGCTGTAAACGCGGAAGAACACAAGCTTGCCGACGAAGGGATCGGTCCAGAGCTTGAACGCCAGCGAACAGAATTTTGTCCGGTCGTCGGAAGGCACTTCCACTTTTTCCGCCTCGTTGCCGGGCACCATGCCGGTGGCCGCGGGCACGTCGAGCGGGGAGGGGAGATAATCCACCACCGCGTCCACGAGGGGCTGCACGCCGCGCTTTTTGAAGGCGGAACCGCACATGACCGGGATCATTTCGATCTTGCAGGTCAGGCGGCGGATGGCCGCCTTGAGGATGGCCGGGGTGATCGGCTTGTTTTCGATTACCAATTCGGCGATGGCGTCGTCCTTGTTGGAGACGGCGTCGATCAACTCCGAAAGCGCCTTTGTGGCGTAATCCTTCAGTTCAGCGGGGATTTCCTTGACCTCATATTTCAGGCCGGCTTCGTCATTCTTATCGTAAATGATCGCCTTCTGGTTGACGAGATCGACCACGCCGTCGAAATGGTCTTCCTTGCCGATGGGCAGGAAAATCGGGAACGCATACGCACCCAGCTTTTTGCGCATGTCACTCAGGGCGTTTTCAAAATTCGCGCCGGTGCGGTCCATCTTGTTGACGAACGCGATCCGGGGGACGCGATATTTGGTCGCCTGACGCCAGACGGTCTCCGATTGCGGCTGCACGCCGGCCACGCCGCAGAACACGGCGACGGCGCCATCCAGCACGCGCATGGAGCGCTCGACTTCGGCCGTGAAATCCACGTGACCGGGAGTGTCGATGATGTTGATGCGGTGCGGCACGCTTTCAAAGGCCTTGTAAGTGCCGTCCGGCTTCTGGGTCCAGTAGCAGGTGGTGGCGGCGGAAGTGATCGTGATGCCGCGCTCGCGTTCCTGCTCCATCCAGTCGGTGACCGTATTGCCGTCATCGACGTCACCCATCTTATGGATGAGGCCCGTATAAAAAAGAATACGCTCGGTGGTGGTGGTCTTGCCGGCGTCGATGTGCGCGGCGATGCCGATGTTGCGGGTGCGCTCCATCGGGTACTGGCGTTGCGGGGCATTGGCCTCGCTGCCCTTGGTCGTTTTTTTATCTTCGGTCACAGTTTGCATCGCGTTGACTTTGGTGGATGTGCTAATTAACAAAAATGCCCCTGAGCCTTCCGCGGGTCTCCGGGGCACTCTCTAACTATTGGTTAAAAAATTACCAGCGGAAATGAGCAAAAGCCTTGTTGGCCTGAGCCATCTTGTGAACTTCGTCACGTTTGCGGATGGCGTTGCCCTGGCCCTGAAATGCTTCGAGGATTTCAGTGGCGAGCGCTTCCTTCATCGGCACGCCCTTGCGCGCGTCGGCGAAGTCCACGATCCAGCGGAGGGCGAGCGAGAACTGCCGGTCGGTAGGCACTTCCAAAGGCACCTGATAGGTGGCGCCGCCCACGCGGCGGGCCTTCACTTCGAGGCGGGGTTTGGCATTGTCCACGGCGCGCTGGAGCACGTCGAGCGGATTGCTGGCCGGATTCTTTTCGGCGATTTCGTCGAACGCTCCGTACACAATGCGCTGTGCCACGCTCTTGTTGCCCATGATCATGACCGTGTTCACCAACCGCGTCACCAGGACGCTGCTGAACTTCGCATCCTTGCTGATCGGTCGCCTGACTGCTTGACGTCGTCGAGACATGTATTCCTATTCTGTAAATGGCTGGTTAAAGTAGTCTGAAATTCAATCCGGTCAAGCGGCGGGCTTGGCGGCTTCCTTCTTGGGCCGTTTCACGCCGTATTTGGAACGGCTGACACGGCGTTTCTCCACGCCGGCGGCGTCGAGGGTGCCACGGACAATATGATAGCGGACACCGGGGAGGTCCTTAACACGGCCGCCGCGCACGAGCACGATGGAGTGTTCCTGGAGGTTGTGGCCTTCGTCGGGGATATAAGCAATGATCTCGTACCCGTTCGTCAGGCGCACCTTGGCCACTTTCCGCATCGCGGAATTGGGCTTCTTGGGTGTGCGGGTCATGACCTGGACGCACACGCCACGGCGAAATGGGGAGTTTTCCAAGGCGGGAGACTTGGACTTTTGCTTCAACTTGTTACGGCCCTTGCGGACCAATTGATTGATTGTCGGCATTAGGTTTAAAATTCTTCCTGCCCTTGCTCGGGCAAATGGAG
>JBGALR010000053.1:0-39206 GCA_044223735.1 Limisphaerales bacterium
TCCGGAACGATGCAATTGACGTTTGGCGGTGTTGCGGGTTGAACTGTGTTTCGATGAAAAAACCAACGCGACCACTCACGGGCAACACTCACCAAACGGTGCTTGAAATTAGCACGACCAATTCGGCGTCGTCGATTCGAATGGGGTTCACTGATCAACGGCTCACCGCCTATGGCGGCATGGCGTTTTGGAGCAGTTTTCTGCACAAGCAAAAAGTGCGCGCGGAACTGGCATCGGTGATGCCGCACCAGCCGACGAGTCCCAACGCGTATGTGCCAACTGATGTGGCTCTGGGTCTGCTGGGAGGCGTTATTTGCGGTGCGGACAAGTTGTCGCGCGTGGCCTATTTGCGGCAGGATCCGGCCATCGCCCAGGTTTTGGGGGTCGAGGCCGTCCCGAGCCAGTCGACTTTGAGCCGTTTTCTGGCTGCGTTTGACGAAGGCGCCAGCAATCGGCTTAACCAATTGCACCGTTGGGCCGTGGGCCGACTGCCCAGCCGCTCCGGCGGCTACACCTTGGATTTGGATTCGTGGTCGTTGTTGCACCGGGACGGCCACCAGGAAGGAGTCACTTCTGGCCATACACCGACCGGGCTCAAGCCGTGTCATCGGCCGCTCATTGCCTGTTTGGCGGAGCCCAAATTGGTGGCCGGGTTCTGGCTGCGCAAAGGTAACGCCCAATGCACGGATCAGGCGCCCGAGTTCGTCAGCCAGATGCTGGCCGGGTTGCCGCGCCACATTCGGGTGAGTTGTGTGCGGGCCGACGCGGGGTTTTATCATGAAAAAGTGCTGCAAATGCTCGAGCAGCGACGGCTCCATTATGTCATTGTCATGCGGCTGTATCCCAAATGGCAGAAGTATTGCCGGCATGCCGATGAGGCGTGGACGCCAACCGATGTGGCCGGGATCGAAGCCCAGGAAATCGCCAGTGAGGAACTCGGGCGGCGCATCGTAATACTGCGGCATCGGCTGAGCGAACGGCCGGAAGCCTTGGGCAAGCGCCTGCTGCAGTTGCCGGGGTATCGTTTTCAGGCACTGATTACCAATCTGCCCGCCAGTTGGAATGTGCTCTCGGTGTGGCGATACTACAATGGGCGCGCCGATAGTGAGAACCGGATCAAGGAACTGGGCAGCCAATTTGGCGTTAAAGGTCTGTGCTGCCAGAAGTTTTGGGCCACGCAGGCAGCCTGCCAGTTTGCCATTTGGGCTTACAACCTTTGCGTCCTGCTGCAGCGCGAGTTGGGATTGCTGGAGAAAGTGGAATTGCAAACCCTGCGCTGGCGCGTGTTTTGCCGGGCGGGCGTATGGAGCAGGGCCCAAGGTAAACCGACGCTCAAGCTCGCAGTGCAGGGCCAAAAGGAACGCCAGTGGTGGATCAAAGTAGCTGAAAAACTGCGCGATTTACTGCCTCCGCTTAACTGCTATGCAGTTGAATGGCCCAAAGTTTAGCAGTGCATTTTCCATGCTTAGACATCACCTAACTGAATCGTTCCGGTCCTGGAGAAGGAGAATTTTCCTCTGTCCGATGACAAACCTTTGACAGAGTATCGCAGTTGGCCAAACGAAAATTACGGATTATCGCATGCTGTTCCTTCTCCACTGGGGGACCACAAAGCGCCGAGCGCTCGTCGCTTGTGGGGAAACTGACTGGTGGCGGGCTTGGGAAGCCACTAGGTCAGGATGAGGGCGAGCCACCTAAATCGCTCTTATCAACTGGCGATTCAAGAACGATTTCAAGATGCACCCCAGCTCATTCCGAACGCACTGTATTCGTGCAATACGAACCGGATATTGTATATTCACGAAAAGGCGGCAAACCATCGTGACGAATGGTCGCAGGAACAGTCAAACCAGTGACATGCAAACGAAGTCACCAACCTTGCTGCGAATCGTCCTTATTGCAATTGGTCTGCAGACGGTTGCGGCGGGCATCATGGGCATTTATGGCGGCATTACGCAGTTGCGCGCCTGGCAGGGAGATCCACTTTCCGGCGCCTCCGCCGTTGCCCTCCTGCTTGGCTTGCTGCTGGGCATCGGCGGAGTCTGGCTGGTGTTGCGTGGTATAAAATATCGGCGTCATGCAGCCTGACAAATCGCCGCAGCCAGAGCGGGACGACGTGGGCGCATCTCATTTTTTGAAACCTGATAGTTTGCCGGGATAAGTGATTTTCATCCTCATATCGCAGCATCAGGAACCTATTCCTTTCAAAATCAAACGTTTCGATGAAGCTTTGTAAATGCGCCCCCTCCGCTCGTAGCCCCGGAGCAAACGAAGAACAGTTTGACCAGATCAAGCACTGCGCTCAACTCCCTCGCTTCCGCGAAAAAGCGGAGGTGAGAGCCCTCACAAAGTCCATCTGACTTGCCCCGGATGGGGCAATCGACAGTAGCCCCGGGCAAGCGATTCCCAGAGCGCCACCCGGGGTCAAACCGGCCCTAACCATTTTCCTTCTTCGCTCCATTGTCTGATGGAGCGAAGAAGGATTCGCCATCGTTTCTCGATGGACGTCCCGACGGCGGTAATGCAAAGTCTCGTTCATGGATGTTTGGCTTCTTTCATCAACGAATCACGCGGTACTTTGAGCCGTTAATCCACACACGCACCCAGCACCAATGCTCAACCGCTTCCAGTTAACCGCCCTCTGCCTCGTCAGCCTGACAGTGCTGCTCATCCTCGTCTGGATTCGCACCTCTCTTCCCAAAAGCCCGACGTCACCGATTGTGTTTGGTCATTTGGCGGTGCCGACTGCTACGAATGCCGACTTTGTTGCGGTCACGCTCACCAACCTGAGCGGTTCCACGATTGTTTATCTGCCGTGGCCGCCCGAGGTAAAATCGAACGGGATTTGGACCGGCGCGCCGCCCGCCCCCCGCCAAAGAATGTCGAAGCTGCTCGCCGGACAATCCGGCGTGGCGGTTGTTGCCGCAGCCTCAACCAACGAGAACACCCGGGTGCCGTTCCTGTGGGGTTACCAGGACTACAATCCCGGAGCCAACCGATGGCAGCAACTCAGAGAAGATTTCGTGGGACGAATCCGCGGGCACGGCGGCCGAGGATTTCTGTACACCAACTATCTGACTGATTTGAAACTATGACTGGCTGGCTCAACCAGAGTATTGAGCCCGCAGGAGCCCGCCGGTCTTCCGATTCCTTGCTGGTTTCCTTGGCGTTCTTTTTCTCCTCGCTGGTTGTTTGACTGGCCTATTCGTGTTTGGCAGCACTGGTTCTGTCTTGTGGCGTTGGGTCGTCGAAACTGCGATGTTTCTTTTCTTTGGGATAGCTTTCATTTATGCAGCGTTTACTGGTCGTTGGCTTCGGAAGCGATGAGCACGCTGCCTCCTGGGAAACTAGCCGCGCGAGCTGTGGATGTGCAGCGGCATTTGGCTTTGCAGTTTGTTTTGTTATTGCTCCGTCTCGGAGTCGGTTGGTTCTACCAAAACATTGTGGGCCGAGCGGGGTAGCGGGCAAGCCAATTCGCCAACGCCAATTCGCCAACGCCAACTCGCCAACGCCAACTCGCCAACGCCAACTCGCCAACGCCAACTCGCCAACGCCAACTCGCCAACTCGCCAACTCGCCAACTCGCCAACTCGCCAACTCGCCAACTCGCCAACTCGCCAACTCGCCAACTCGCCAACGCCAACTCGCCAACGGCCATTTGGCCATTAATCGCGTCGCTCCTTCATTTGCAGATTGGACGTCGGGGATTGGAAATCCAACGCCGCATTCTATTCCTCTCGGGCCATTTTTTTGAGCAATGGGTGGTGATTGGAGAGGGTTGCAACAGTGGGGAGCCATGGCAAACTCAACGCAGGCGCGGATTCCATACCATAAATAAATCAAATCAATTACTTGCGATTCATTCGATAATCTGTTTTAATTCCAGAGCAGAAAAGGAATGATTATGAGGTGCGGGGCTTTTCTCAAAGTTGTGCGGTGCGCCGCCGGAGCGCCGTTACTCGTGGCGACGGTGATGCAAGGTGCGACATTTGGCGACTCAAACTGGCTCAGCGTGGGCGGGGTCAACGGCACGGTGCCTGTCGTCGCTGCCATGGTCGTGGATCCTGCGGGAAATCTTTATGTCGGCGGCCAGTTTACGATGGCAGGCGGCACGGCTGCGACCAATATCGCACGATGGAACGGGAGCACTTGGTCGCAGCCCGGGTCGGGCATAGGCGGGTTAAATTCCGGAGTGAAAGCGCTGGCGATAGCGGACGGCACGCTGTATGCCGGTGGCCGGTTCACGACGGCGGGCGGCATGGCAGCGACTAACATCGCGCGATGGAATGGGAGCAGTTGGTCGGCGCTGGGTTCGGGCTTGAACGGGGCGGTAGCTGCGCTGGCGGTGTCGGGAGGCACTCTATATGCCGGCGGCGAATTCACGACGGCGGGCGGCGCCTCCGCTATTTACATCGCGCGATGGAACGGGAGCAGTTGGTCATCGTTGAATTGGACTAACGGTTTTGTGTATGCGCTGGCGGTTTGGGACAACACGCTCTTTGCCGGCAGCACGCCCGGCGTTGCTCAATGGAACGGGAGCAGTTGGTCGTGGCTGCCGGGCGTGGTTAATTATCCCTTTCCCGGCTTTCCCTCTCCGGGCACTGTGCGCGCGTTGACAGCGTCGAGCAACACGCTGTATGCCGGCGGCTGGTTCACAGTGGCGGGCACCACCCCAGCCAACTACCTCGCCCAATGGAACGGGAGCAATTGGTTGCCGCTGGGGTCGGGCATGAACGGTCCGGTGACGGCGCTGGCGGCGTCGGGCGGTGCGTTGTATGCCGGCGGCTGGTTCACGACGGCGGGCGGCAACGAGGCCAACTACATTGCTCGATGGAACGGGAGCAACTGGTCGCCGCTGGGGTCAGGCATGAACACCAATGTGTACGCACTCGCCGTCTCGGGGAGCGTGCTGTATGCCGGAGGCGATTTTACCACGGCAGGCGGCAAAGCATCCGCTCACATCGCCGAAGCCTATCTGATCGCTCCGCCGGGCGGCGTGGTGGATTCCATCACGGCGCCCTTCTCCGGCATCGCGGACGTCAACTGCCACGGCAATCCCGGCCAGCAGTTCGGCATGCAACGAGCCACGATTCTTTCGCCGGCGAACTGGAGCACAGTCAACTCCGATCCTTTGATTCCCGCCGCTGATGGCTCGTTCATCTTTGCGGACACTAACGCTCCCCCGGGCGCGGGCTACTATCGCGCGTTCCAATACTAGCCTAGCGTAACCGAAAATGGCGGGCACCCGTGCAGATCGGGCAGCGGAGTCAGGCAATCGCCGTCGCGCCTGGTTCACCCTACTCGTGTCAAATTTTGAAATTAGCTCCGCGACTGCAATAGTACGACAGGTTGATTTTGAATGAGATCGTTTTTCAACCATGGATCCGCTGCTCGAACCGCGGAACGATGGGCCCGCCAGTACGAAGTGCATCTTGCATCGGCTCGGCATCGCGCAAGCCAATTCGCATACAAGATGCCGTCGACAGTCTGGCGATTGTACGATCATCCGTCCGCAAGAAAAGCATGACGCGATTTCCCTCCGGGTTACTATTTCGATTGACGATGATGACGATGTGGCTCAATCCTGCGGCACGGCGCAGCTTCGCAGGCGCGGCGGGCGTGTCGGTGGCGGCCGACGTCATTTGGTTTACACGCGGCAATGAAGATCCGATTTCTGGTCGCTGAATGGCGGCACCTGGTGATGCTGAATTATGAGGTCGCCCCGGACGTGTTGCAGCCGCTCGTTCCGCAAGGGACGGAACTGGATTTCTTTGAAGGGCGGACGTTCCTGAGCATTGTGGGATTTCAATTCCTGCGCACGCGCGTCTTTGGCGTTCCCATCCCGCTGCACATCAATTTCGAGGAGGTCAACCTGCGATTTTACGTCCGGCGCAAGAGCGCGGATGGGTGGCGTCGGGGTGTGGTGTTCGTGCGCGAACTGGTTCCCCGCGCGGCGATCGCGTTCATTGCCCGCACGTTCTACGACGAACCGTATCAAGCGCTGCCGATGCGGCATCACATCGAGCGTTCCGCAACAGGCATCCGCGTGGAATACGGCTGGCGAAGGGCGGGACATTGGGAATCGCTGCACGCGGCGGGCACGGGGCAGCCGGAGGAAATTGCGGCGGGTTCGCTGGAGGAATTTATCACCGAACACTATTGGGGCTACACCGCCCGGCGGAGCGGCTGCAGCGAGTATCAGGTGCAACATCCCCGCTGGCGCGTGTGGCGCGCCGTCGAAGCCGGATACGAGGCCAATATCGCCAGTTTGTATGGGCAGCCATTTGTGGAGAGCCTGTCGGAAAAACCCGCGTCGGCATTCATCGCGGACGGATCGCCCATCACAGTACGATACAAATCAAACTTGACCGCTGCCACAAATGTAATCGCATGACGACAGCGCCGCGCGCAGGCCAATGACGCGCGCGGAGGCAAGGACACCCGAAGCCGCCCCTTTTTCCGTCGTCATGGACGTAAAAGACTTCCGCGATTGCCGATCCTTCCGGGATTGCCGATAAAAACTTGCTCTTTCTTAACTTTTTACTCTTGCAAGTTATCGCGACAGGGGTAAGGTCGAAGTGTTGGTGTCCTACCAGGGGGCCGGAACGCCGGGCCAGGTGGGCGATGATCTTTGACATTTGAATTTTGAGGGGCGTTGCGCGGGACAGATGCCAATTTGCACCGCGGAGCCGCCGAGGCGCGGAGAGGGCCGGGCCGGACCGGCCGCTACCCATACCACCGGAAGGACGGCTTAGTCTTTCCATTCGTACGAGGTTGCGGTCAGCTTTGGTTGCCTTGGGCGCGGGTTGAATATTGGGTGAGGCCGCTATGGAGACGCCTTGGTTCGGCGGAGTCGTGGAGTGTTACGGCATGTTGCGCCAGGTAGCGCGCCATTGCGCAACGCGACTTTTGAAACGAGACGGAAGTTCGCGAAAATGTAAATTTTACCAAACGAACCCAACTCTATAAATTCATAAACGCCTTATTTATAGTGAATTGCGTAATTTTTAATGGTTAAGGAATAAAAAAACGAACCCAACTTTTAAAGGCAGATTGAGAACTGCATGGAGGACGAATTTTATCCCAGTCATTGGTCCGTACGTAAGGCCATCGGCATCGTTATCGAGTCAAAAAACCGTTGCGCGTTTGCGGCTGTCGCCCGCTGTTGACTCTGCCAGCACGAACCGCTAGTAGATTTTGATGCCTTGCCAACTGCGCTGCGAATACCGCCCACGATGTGGCGCGAGCAAGTTCAATGTGAGTGAGGCCGGTATCGCGGAATGAACTCCTCCCGCCCGCGGTTTTTCGAACGCTGGGAATTGCTTCTCTGCATTGTCGCCTCCGGAATCGCGATCTGGCTTCATGTCGAGTTCCTGACGCATGCCGGCGCGCTTTGGCGGGATGAAGTATGCGCCATCAACACGGCGCTCATGCCAACCTTCGCGGAGTTGTGGGGCTTCTTGACGCTGGATTCCGCCGGGCTGGGCTCCCCGTTCTTCCTGCGTGGCTGGTCCGTTCTGGGCTTGGGCGGCAGCGATGCCGGGTGGCGCACCTACGGTTTTCTCATCGGCCTGGCGGTGCTGGGGAGCCTTTGGTTTAACGCGCGAATGCTCGGTCGCAAGGTGCCGCTTTTTTCGCTGGGCCTGCTCTGCACCAGTGTGGTGCTGGTGCGTTGGGGGGATTCCGTTCGCGCCTATGGCCTGGCGTGCGCCGCGATGTTGCTGACTTTGGGTTTGGTGTGGCGCCTGGCTTTGGCGCCGACGGCGATACGATTCGCGCTCGCCACCGTGGCGGCGATTGTCAGCGTGCATACCATTTATGGAAACGCGTTTCTGCTGCTGGCGGCGGGGCTCAGCGCGAGTCTAGTTTGCTGGCGGCGGCGTCAGTGGAAAAGCGTTGCGATGGTGCTCGGGTCTGGATTGATTGCGGCGCTTTCGTTGATCCCTTATGTGCCGGGGATTCGGGCGTCGTCGTCGAACTGGTGGATCATCCAGAAGACGGGTTTTGTTCCGGATTGGATCTGGTTCAACTTCAGCAGTGCGACCGGTTCGCCCTATGAATGGCAGACGGTGCTGTGGCTGATTATCGTTCCGCTGGCCATGGTGGCGGGTTTGGTCAACGGCTGGCGTGGCGCCTCCGCCGGGGCGGACCTGCAACTTTTCGCCGGGGCCACCATGCTTTTGGCCACCGGCTTTTTCATGTTTTTCATTTGGATGTCGGGGCTGCCAACCCAGGTGTGGTATTTCCTGCCGCTTTTGGTGGTTCTCGCCGCCTGTGTGAATGCCGCACTGCCAAATGCTTTGGAGCAAATCGTTTCCTCCCGGGTGAAATCAGCCGTCACCCTCACACGCTGGCGGCAGGGAACTGTGGCATGTATTGGGTTGATTATTCTGGTTACTTGTCCCAAGGCGGCTGAACTGACCCGCCCGCGCCAGACGAATGTTGATCAGATAGCCGCCTACCTGAATACCAACGCCGTGGCGGGGGATGTGATTGTCCTGCACCCCTGGTATAGTGGCGTGACTTTTCAACGGTATTACCGGGGCCAGGCCAAATGGTTTACGACTCCGCCCATTCCCGATCATCGCGTGCAAAGGTTCGACACACTCATGGAGCACATGCTGGGCGAAGACCCGATGCCTCCGGTCGTTGAAAGCTGCACCGAGGCCTTAACGTCCGGCCATCGGGTGTGGATGATCGGGTGGTTCCAGTTTACGGCCGCGAGACCACCCTCCTTGCTCAAGCCACCGGACGGACCGCAAGGCTGGAATGAAGTGCCCTACGAAGATGCATGGGCGGCCCAAATCCCCTACCTCGTCGTCAACCACGCGAGCGAATTGATAAACGTGCCGGACGATCCGCGGCTCGTGTTCAGCCCCTATGAGCAACTAGCCTTGAATTACGCGCGGGGATGGCGGACCAATGCGGCGCCCGTCAACCTCGATGGCTCGCCCAGGCGAGACAATTGACGATGTCTATCCATTGACGGCAAGAGTTCAATTTATTCTTCGTTCCCGCCTCGTCGCAGGATGAAAGGTATGCATGCTCAACCTGCGTGAAGAAATCAACAGTCCCATGCTTGGATCATATTGGGCTATCCCCGGGCAGTTACTGGCGGGAGAATATCCGGGAGAGGAGGAGCCATGAAAAATGGTAATAACCAGATTAATGCGACGCCGCGAAGAGGCCAGAAATAGCAGATTTAATTATAGACAACCTGCTGATTCTGTGGCATTTTCAAATCGATCCTGGTTTGGTATTTGTAGCGCGCTTTTTGGATGATAGTTTTGTCGGGTTGCAAAAACTTTGCCCGGGTGGGGAGGTTTGTCGCCGTCTGGTTCGCCAGCCGGGATGATTTGTCACGCCTATTTTGGGTTTTCAGCTGGTCATTTTTATTCATTTTCGGCCTGTTCGCGGCCGCCATCCCTGCGAACGCCTCGACACTTGTCAGCGGGAATGCCGTCGTGCTGGTTAACTCGCAAAGCACGAAATATTCGGACTTCCAGCATTTCATTCAGCCGTATCTCGATAACTTTGGCTTCCCTTACGTGGTGCAGGATATTTCGACGAATGTCCCGAGCGAATCGCTTACCAATTATGCGGTCATTATCATCGGCCACAGTCAGCTTGATACGAATCAAACCTTCCTGAATGGTGCGGCGCAAAACAGCATCTCATTGGCGGTATCCAACGGCACGGGCCTGGTTAATTTCGACAGCAATCTCGCAAACGGTACGACTGCGCGCTACCAGTTCATCCAGGATATTTTTGGATTTTCGTACGGTTCCAGCGGCTCCGCTTCGAGCGTCAGCATTCCCCCGACGGAACCATCGTCGCAAATGCATTACATCACCGCCGCGCATTCGCCCAATGACACGATTAACTATCGTTCAAGCATCACGATGCCGGGCATCAGCCTGCCGGGAAACGCCACCACCCTGGCGTCGAGTGGCGGCAAACCCCTCGTGGCGATTCGCAAATATGGCCTGGGGCGCGCGGTGCAATGGGGCAGCTATGGCTGGATGGTTTCGACGGTGCTAGGTCCCGTGGATGGCCTCGACGATCTGCTCTGGCGCGGCGTGGTGTGGTCGGCGCGCAAGCCGTTCGTGATGCGCGGCATTCCGCCGATGATCAGCATGCGCGTGGATGACGTAAGCGGCCCGCTGACGTGGGCGCACATCGCGAATGAGTCGGGCTTCAAACCGCTGCTTGCCGTCTTCATCAATGAAATCTCCGCGGCGGATTCGGCGGATATTCGCAACCTTGTGACCAATGGCAACGCGACGGCTTGTGTCCATTCCTTCGCGTCGTCCACGATGTTCTATTTCAATCATCAGACGGAGACGGCGAACTCGGATATCGTGCAATCAAACAATTTCGTCATCGGCACGCAGTGGCATCAGACCAACGGCATTCCCATCTCCAAAGTTTGCGCGACGCACTATTCGGAAATCGGGCCCAATGCGTTTGCCGGCCTAAAAGCGTGGGGCATGGAATTTGTGCCCATCGAAGTCGTCCCCGGCACGGTCGAATATTACTCCCCCTTCGCACCGTGGGTGGTCGCAGGTCCATACCGGCTCTACGAAACGCCGCAGCAGGGACAGGTGCCGTGGCCCACTTATTACGCGGACTGGCTGACGGTGCCGGGCCATCCTGAGTTTAATGGCCAATTTTTCAATGCCTATTCCGAAGTGCGCGATGGCTCCAATTGCGGGGAATGGTGCCCGGACAACGACGTCTTCGGCAGCACGACGCGCGGCACGACGATTTTGAAACGCGAGTTTGACAGCATGGTCATGGCCACACTCTTCACGCACGAATGGTATTTCCATCCCACGCCCTGTTGCGGTAACACGACGATCACGCCCGAAAATTTACGCGCGATGTTTCAGGGCATCACCAACAATCTTGGTGCTTACAAGCCTTCCTTCGTGACCCTCGATTACGCCAGCAAATATGTTCGCGCCACACGAACCTCGCGTCTGGTGAACACGGCCATCGATCCCTCGTCGGGAAATATCTCGGTGACGCTGACCGGCAAAACCGACCTCGACACCAGCGTGTATGTTTTCACCGGGGAGGACAGCGCGATCAATTACACCTTCGGAAATGTTCCCGAATTTGCAACCACTTCCAACAACACGGTGGTCGTCAGCGGACCGCCCGATGTTATGGTCACGCCCGCCGGTCAGACCAACAACGCCGGGGCACCGGTCACGTTCATCGCGCGAACCATCGGCACCCCGCCCTTCACTTATCAATGGCTGCGCAACGGCGCCACGATGTTGAACGGATCCAATTCCTCGCTGACGATCAACGCGGCGTTTGGCGCGGACGCCGGGGGTTACTCGGTGATCGTGGGCAACATGCTGGGCAGCATCACCAGCGCGCCGCCCGCGGTGCTGACGGTGATTGATCCTGTTATTACCAACCAACCGGCGAGCCAGAACGTAACGGCGGGCGGCACAGCCACTCTTAGCGTCGGTGCAGCCGGCACGTCGCTCAACTATCAATGGCTACGCGGCGGCTTGGTTATCAACGGAGCGAACGCGGCGAGTCTCACGCTCTCAAACGTCGCATTCACCGACGCCACCAATTATGCCGTCGTTGTGAGCAATCTATTCAATGTGGTCACCAGCAGCCCGGCAGCTCTCACTGTCGTCCTGGTACCGCAGGCGAACAACGACAGCTTCGCCTTGCGTGCAAACACGACGCTCGAAGTTCTCGCGCCTGGTGTTTTGGCGAACGACTCTGACACGGCCGGCAATCCGCTCACCTCGTTGCTGGTCACGCCGCCGCTGCACGGTGCCTTAAAACTTTCGGACGTCGGCGAATTCACTTATGTGGCGGAGACGAATTTTGTTGGCGCCGACAGCTTCGCCTACCGCGCGGCTAATTTCCAGACGAACTCCGTCCCCGCCATCGTAAGCCTTTCGATCACTTCAAGCATCGCATTCGCGTCGGATGATTTCATGCGCCTCGTAGATCCCGGCCCGTTGTCACCCTGGGTGGCGCAATCGGGCGCATGGTCGGTGACGGGTGGGGTGTTGCGCGGCGGCGAGAACACGGCGCAGTCCTACGGTTTCGCGTATCTGCCGGCCGCGCTGACCAATTACGCCGTGGAAAGCCAGCTTCGATTTTCGACCACCTCGGCATGGGGCGGCGGGATCGGCGGGCGGCTGAATCCGACGACGGGATCTCATTACGCCGCGTGGATTTATCCCGACGCGTCGGGCGGCGGCGCGAATCAGATCAAACTGATCAAATTTCAAAACTGGAGCTCTTTCGCCTACAACAACGTCGCGGGCGCGGTGATGCAAACCGTAAACCTCGCGAGCGTGGGGACGAACTGGCACAGCCTCAAACTGGCGTTCCACGGCAACCGCATCGCTGTTTACTTCGACCAACGCCTCGTGATTAGCATGGCTGACAGCGAAGCACTGCCCTATGCGAGTGGAGGCATCAGCGCCGACCTGTGGACGGCGGCGGCAGGCTATCAGATGTTCGTGGATAAAATCGTCGCACGCCCGCTGGCGGTGAATGACAGCTTTGCCTTGCCAGACGCCACGGCCTATACGAACGCGCCGCCCGGGGTATTGACCAACGACACCGGCGTTTACAGCACCAACCTGGTGGCCAGCCTGAGTTCGGCGCCCGCACACGGCGCGGTGAGCCTGGACACGAATGGGGGGTTCGTTT
Source organism: Limisphaerales bacterium (assembly GCA_044223735.1). Classification (GTDB taxonomy): domain Bacteria; phylum Verrucomicrobiota; class Verrucomicrobiia; order Limisphaerales; family UBA8199; genus JBGALR01. The sequence goes on from JBGALR010000053.1 coordinate 12,700, forward strand.
ATACGCCGACACCCGGATTTTTTGGCCCGGACAGTTTTGTATATCAGCTCAACGACGGCTCGAACAATCTCGGCACGGCGACCGTCAGGTTTTCCGTAGGCGGAACGGGTTCGCCGCTCATCGTCGAACAACCCGTCGGGGTGACGATGGACGCGGGCGCCGCCGTTCAACTCAGCGCCAAAGTGCTCGGCGCCGCGCCGCTTGCCTATCAATGGTTTTTAAACGGAACCAACCGCCTTGCGAATGACGTGAAGGTGACCGGCGCGACGGACGCCACCCTCACCATCAGCAACCTGCTGGGCGGTGACGCCGGCTACTATACGCTGGTCGTATCGAACGCCGCGGGGAGCATCACGAGCGCTCCGCCTTCGCTGCTGGCGGTCAACGATCCGGTCATCAGCAGCCAGCCGCTGAGTCGCACGAATATTTCCGGCACAACGGCCACGTTCGAAATTTCCGCCCACGGCACCCAGCCCGCTTACCAATGGCTCAAAGCCGGCACGCCAATTTCGTCGGCGACTTCCTCCACTCTGACACTGGCGAACGTCTCCACGGCGGATGTGGCTGACTACAGCGTTGTGGTCAGCAATCATTTTGGAAACCTCACCAGCCAGATCGCTCAACTGGCGCTCGTGCCGGCTCCGTCGATTGCCTCCGTGGTCCATACAAACGAAATGGTCGCCATCACGTGGAGTTCCATCGTCGGCTACACCTACCGCGTGCAGTATCGCAATGGATTCAAGGACCCCATCTGGCATGACGTGCCGCCGGATGTCGTCGCCGTCGGATCGCTTTCCTCGAAGCTCGCTCCGTTCGGAAATCTGGCGCAGAGATTCTATCGTGTGATCCTGGTGCGTCCCCTGGAATCAGCGTTCATGATTACAGATTTCAAGCAGACCAACGGCACCGCGGCAGTGACATGGAATTCCGTTTCCGGGCAGAATTATCGATTGCAATACAAGGACGGTCTGGCCGATCCGCAATGGCATGACTTGCTACCGGGGGTGACGGCGGGCGGAATCACCACCTCCGCCGCCAGCTCCAATGGCGTGACGAGCCGGCGCATGTTTCGTGTGGCGCTTGGCCAGGGCACGCCGCCCCCGCCGCAAATCTCCGGCGTGACGGTAACCAATCAGGTCGCAACCGTGGCGTGGAATTCCGTCGCCGGACAGACGTATCGCTTGCAATACAAGGACAGCCTCGCCGATCCAGCATGGCACACCATCGTCCCCGACATCGTCGCCAGCGCCGCCGCCACCGGCGGCACGAACGACGTGAGCACGGCATTGCGGAGGTTTTTCCGCGTCGTGTTGTTGCCTTAAGGTCCACCCCGCTTAATATTCTAACCGTGAAAGCCATCGCGGAATGCCGTCTTTATACCTTTGTGGACACCGCCTACCTGCGCGGGCGGGCGCCCGAACTGGTGGCGCAACAACTCTGCGATGGCGGTTCGGATATCATTCAACTGCGCGCCAAGGAAGCTACGCTGAACGATGTTCGCTTGATGGCGAAGGCGATATTGCCCATCACCCGCAGTGCGGGCGTTCCGCTCGTCATCAACGATCATCTCTCGGTCGCGCGGGAAGTCGGCGCGGAAATGTGTCACCTCGGTCAGGAGGACTTTTTTGACGCCGGGTTTTCGGGCGTCGCCGAATTGCTCAGCGGCAACGACTCGAACGCCACCGCCGCCGTGGGCATCGGCCTCAGCACACATGCGCCCGAACAGGCTGGGCGCGCGCTGGCCGCCAAGCCGGATTACATCGCCATCGGCCCCATCTACAAAACCGCCACCAAGCCCACCGCCAGCCCGGTGACCCTGGATTATGTCCGCTGGGCGGCGAAAAATGCGACGATCCCCTGGTTCGCCATCGGCGGCGTGAATTTACAAACGCTCGACGACGTGCTGGCCGCCGGAGCAACCCGCATCTGCGTGGTCTCCGCAATTCTGAACGCCGAGGACGTGGCCGCCGCCTGCCGGGAGTTCAAGCACCGGCTGGGCAACTGATTCAGGACTTCGGTCGAACGTCGCATGAGTGCGATTTGCTTTCAGGCCAGGCTGTCCGGAAATTCGCATCATACCAATAATCTGGACTTTCCAGCAGCGTTCTAATATCCAAGCTGCCGCTATTGGACGGTTATGCCAGACACCAAATTCTCGTGCATCCATTGTGGGCAGACAATTTCCTGCGACGCGGGGAGCGCGGGCGCACGCTTTGATTGCCCGGCCTGTCGCGCGGCAATAACCGTTCCAGAGTCTCCGACAAATTTCTCACCCCTAAAAAAGGATGAGACCGGCGGTGTGTTCATCAGTTATCGCCGGGAAGGCGGCGAGCACCTGGCCCGGCTGGTGATGAATGCGCTCATTCAGCGGGGTTACAAAGTCTTTGTGGATGTCGAAAGCCTCAAGAGCGGCAAATTCAACACCGCAATTCTGAGAAACATAGAGGCGGCGAAGGATGTGGTGGTGATCGGGAGCAAAGGCGCGCTGGACCGCTGTGCGAACGAGGACGACTGGGTCCGGCAGGAAATCCGTCACGCGTTTCGTTGCGGCAAAAACGTCGTGGTGCTGCAGGAACGCAATTTTGTGATGCCACCGCGGGAATCCCTTCCGACCGATATCGCGGAGCTGGCCACCTGCCCGGCGCTCTTGCCGGCCTCGGAAAATTGGGATGCCAGCATGGACCGGCTGGTCGCCCAGTTTCTCAAGGGCAAGCCGGATTCCCGCCGCAAGCGCGGTGCCCATGCTTTCAGTTCATTTCAACTCCGGGCGAAGGTAGCCGGTTGGATCGCTGGTTTGGCATTGCTGATAACGCTTATCTGCGTGCCGCTGATCTTCAACACACATTTTACCAAAAAATTTCGCCGGCTCGCGCCCGTTGCCCGAGCCACCGTGTCATTGGCGGTCGTTTGTAATTCCGCCCTGGCCGTCGGCGCGTGGTTGAGCTTAAAAGAGAGACCACTGGGGCCCGGGCTCGTCCTCGCCGCATCCGTGGCGGCGGTGGCGGCAAATCTGGTCTGTTGCTATTTTTTCATCAAGGCGGCTTCCACCTACCCGCAATACAAAACGGGAGTTCCCGCAAGGGACTACCTGATGTGGTTGATCAACACCGTTCCGTATCTGGTGACGGCTTTTCTTTATCGAAAAGGAAAATAATGACCGCGACAATCCTCGAACCGGATTCGGGTAAATATTCCCGGTTGAACACCGGCCAAATCCGGTAAGGGCACCGAATCGATGGGCGATCTAAAATTTCCCTGCTCACTTTGCGGACAGCACATAGCCTGCGACGAATCGTTGGGCGGCGTCACGGTTAGTTGTCCCTCCTGCCAGGCATCCGTAAGCGTGCCGTCAGCACAGGATCTGCAGAGCATAAAAGCGCAGGATGTGTTTGTAAGCTATCGCCGGGAAGGGGGCGAACACCTCGCCCGGCTCGTGGTGGAAGCACTCAGGCAAAGGGGATTTTCGGTATTCGTGGACATGGAGAATCTCCAAAGTGGCGAGTTTAGCCTGGCGATTCTGCGCAAGATCGAACTCGCCACTGACGTGATCGTGATCTGCACAAAGGGTTGTTTTGACCACAGTCAAAACGACGACGACTGGATGCGACAGGAAATTCGACACGCCATTCGCCAGGACAAGAACATCGTTCCGATATTCGATCGCTATTTCATAAAACCGGATCCCAAGTTTATGCCTTCGGATATCGCGGAAGTTTTTGACTACAATGGGTTGACCCCGGCGTCGGATCTCTGGGAGGCGAGCATGGACCGATTGGTCACGGAATTTCTGGAAAGCAAATCCTCCATTCTTCCCACCAAAGGTTCGCTGGCGCCGGCGCCAGGAAAGGCGCACGCCATTCTGTCCGGTCTGGTCGCCTGCTTTGGCCTCATCATGGGCATCGCGTCCATTCCCTTCGTGAGCAATCCCGCGGTCACGGGAAAATTTCCCCATCTTTGTGTGGTCTGCAAAGTCATGTTGTTCTTCGTGTTTCTGCTGAATGTTCTAATTCTGGCCGGCGCAGGGATGACTTTCGCCCTGAAGGCCGCGGGGGTGAAGCTGACCCGGGACGCCTCGTCGGCACTCATTCTTTCAAGCACCTGTTGTTGTCTGCTCTTTATCGTGGTAGCCCGCAATTATGGGTTTCCTTCCAGCACCGCGATCGCCCCGGGATTGCTATGGCTGGTGACATCTTTGCCACTCGTGTTTGTCATCCGAAGCGCAGCTCGCCTTCGCAAGTAATCTTATTCAGCAGGCATAAGCGTTCATTCCACACCGGCGATTCGCCGCATACCTTTTGCATCCAGCCGCAGCATGACCCAATCGTCCATTTGCCGTGCTCCCAGCTTGCGGTAGAAATCTAGAGCCTTGCGATTCCAGTTCAACGCGGACCATTCATAACGTCCACAATTTCGTTCCACGCCAATGCGTGCCACGGCTTCAATCAGTTCGCGCCCGACGCCTCGCTGACGAAACTCGGGCCGGACATAAACATCATCGAGCCAGATGCCCACGCGGCCGACAAAACTGGAGAAGGTGAAAAAATAAATCGCGTAGCCCGCCAGCGCGCCATCAGACGTTGCGAGCAACGCCCCGGCCGCCGGTTTCTTTCCGAGGAAAGCTTCAGCGAGAGACTCCACAGTGGCGCCAACCTCGTGCTCCAACTTCTCGAAGCGCGCGAGTTCACGAATCATTTCCAGAAGATTTGGAAGCTGCTGCGTAGTCACAGGCGCGATGGTGTTCATCCGCGCACGATATCCACGCGTGGCGTCGCATGAAAGCGAGAACGCTCCCTTGCGGCCAGCCGGCGAACTTAGCTCCGTAAATACGCACCGTGATCGACGAGTTCTTTGCGAAGTTTGGCGAGATCGATGGCTGAAGGAGAAACGCCATCGCGCACCGCCATTTTCGCGGCGCGGCCGGCGGCTTCACCCATCGCCATGCAGGTGGCCATGACTCGAATCGCGCCCATGGCTTCGTGAGTGGTCGAAATACAGCGACCGGCGACGAGGAGGTTGTCCACCTTGTTCGGCAAGAGACAGCGATACGGGATGTCGTAACAATCGCCGCACCAGATTAGGGTGCAACCGTTGTCGCCCGGCCGATGAATATCGATCGGATAACTGGCGACCGCGATGGAGTCTTCGAATTTCCGGCAGCCCAACACGTCTTCCTGCGTCAGCACATAATGCCCCTCAATGCGGCGAGTTTCGCGAATACCGAGGAACGGCGCGGTTTTGGTAAAATAGGATTTCTCGAAGCCGGGCACATACCCCTGCAAGTAGGTAACAATGTCGGCGATCTGCGCGCGCGCTTCGATTTCGCCGCGGGAAAGGCTCATCGAATCCGTGCCGTCCACGCCTTTGACGCGTGTCATGTTCAACCACGCCTCACCCTCGCGCAGGCCGGTGATGATGATCGTCCGCTCGTTCGGAATCTCGAGTCCCTTTTCTTCGCGCGCCTGCTGGATCAGTTCGCGCAAGCCAACCACGATGAACTGGTTGTTTTGTCCGAAATATTCCGCCGGAATAAAATCCGTGAGATACGTGCGCGGCTGGTTGGCGATGCTATGCCGCAGCTTTTCCGTGTCCACGCCCGCGAGGCAGAACATGAGCGTCGGCGGCTGCATGCCGCCTTCCGCGTTGCCTTTGCCGCATGGCACGCCAGCGCGATAGGAAACGTCCGCGTCGCCCGTGCAATCAATCACGATTTTGCCCAGGATCGCTTCGCGGCCGCTTTTGCTTTCGGTAATGATGCCGCGAATGCGGTCGCCATCCATCACCACCCCGGCGCACATCGTGTAAAAAAGCACGTCGACCCCGGCCTCCGTCAGCATTTCGAGCGCGACGGTTTTTACCGCTTCCGGCTCCACCAGCGTGATGCCCATGTGCAAGGGACAGGGACGATGCTCGCTCGCGCCTTTTCGCGCCTTCAGACGATCCATGAATTTTTGCGGCAATCCCTTGATGATCTGATTTCCCTTTTGCCCCAGAAATCCGAGCACCGGCAGACCGATCGTCATGTTGCCGCCGACGAAACTGCGGCTCTCCACGACGCACACTTTGAGACCATCCTCGACCGCCGCCAGCGCGGCAATGAAGCCCGAAGGCCCCCCGCCCACCACCAACACATCGTATTCCGCCCGCACGGATACATCGCGCGCGGGTTCATGAATCACTTTCAAATTGTTTAACAACATATGGCTTCTGATAAAATACCCCCTAGCTATTGCTTAAATCGGCTGTTTAGCCAAGCTTTCAACGCAACGCCTTGCGTTCTGGCTCTTCGCGACGAACCATTTTCCACAAAACGAATGCGGCCAGCGGATGAAGAAACGCCATCACAACGAATAGGTTTGCCGTCCCGATTTTTCCCATCATCTGGCCGACGAAATAATTAAAAATTATTGCACCGAGCGCTCCAAATCCTGCGGCGATACCCAGGACGCTGCCGGTATTGCGGGTCGGATAGGTCTCGGCGATCACCACGCTCAGGCTGAAAAGCCAGCTTAGACAAATGGCGGCAACGACGCTGAAAATCGCCAGAGCAAAGCCACCGAACACAGCATGACTTTTCGCGCATGCAACGGTTGCATTCCGCGCTTCACCAACCAATCGGACCATGCCGCCGTGCCGATGCCTCCCAGGTCGGCAGCGAAAAAGGGAATCCAGCCTACCATCCCGATTTGCTTCAGGGAGAGTCCGGACTGCTCTTGCAAATAGCCTGGCAGCCAGAATAAACAAAAATACCAGACCGGATCGCTGATGAAACGGCAAAGCACGATGCCCCAGAGCGTACGCGTGCGCCAGAGTTGCGGCCAGGTGAACGCGGGCGCCGCCAGCGACACCGCGGAGTGCGCCAGGATCTCCGCCGGGGGATCGCGATAGACAAACCACCACAACGCCGCGATACCCAACCCCACCACGCCTGGAATCACAAACGCCAAATGCCAGTTAAAAGTGAGGGCGAGCCACGCGACCAGTGGTGGCGCGATGATGGCGCCGATGGAACTGCCCGCCACGCACAGGCTGTTGGCAGTCGCGCGCAAGTTGCCCGGAAACCACACCGTCACCACCCGCAACTGCGCGGGAAACGCGATGGGTTCCGCCAGACCCAGCAGCCCGCGAAAAAAAGCGAACTGCCCGAACGTTCGCGTCACGCCGGCGCCGAGGCATGCGAAGGACCAGGTGACCACGCCGGCCAACATCATCATCCGCGCTCCGAAACGATCCACGAGCCATCCGGCCACCGGATACATGCACGCGTAGCATGCAGTGAAAATATTCGCGAGCAACGCGTACCCGGAATCATCGAGCCTGAAATGACCTTTGAGCGTCGGCTTGAGAATTGAAACGATTTGGCGGTCAAAATAGTTAAGGACAATGGCGCAAAAAATCAGCGCGAGTATGAACCAGCGACGAACATTTCGAGGCGCGGTGGACATGGGGCGCCGTTCAAACCAACGCCTGCCGGAATCGATTCCGCGTAAGTGCTTCGTTCACGTGCGGCTAGGTTCCGCGCGCGCCAACTTGCCGTCAAGCGTGCAACCCGATGCTGGCTCGGAATAAATATACAAAGAGGCTTCAAGCCCTTTGCAATTGTGGATTGTGAGCGACGCCAAAAGGTCTAGGGTGCCTTCATGGTTAAGTCCGCATTCGCGAAATGCCCAACGATTTTTCGATGGGCTCTGACGTCCCTGCTCTTTCTGACTTCCCTGTACAGCCTTAGGGCCGGCGCTCCACTTTATATTTACACACTGCCCCAGGATGGCACGCCCGCATCGTACGACGAGGCGATGGCGGTCGCCTGTCTGCAAGGCATCATTAATCGTACGTCGCCCGACCTGGCCGTGGTGTCTCGGAAAAACGCCCGTCCACAATATTGGCTTGAATTGATGGGCCGTGATGGGCGGTGGCTTCGTGATCGGAAAGCGAATGCCGTCCCCGATCTCGACGCACTGATGAGGCTCGCGGGCAAACGCGTGCAAGGCGTCGTCATTTGGGATCCCACCGTGCCGGCAACTCTCAATGTGGCCACGACCTGCGCCGGCATTTCCAACGCCGTTGTGCTCAGTCCGGAACTGGCGGATCGTCACCTGGTAAAATGGCAACTGCCAGTGCTCGCGGATCTTCGTGGAAAATTTACCGGCAAGGAAACCGGCAGTGCGAAAAACGACGCCTATCGTTGGGCCATCCGCGAATGCCTCGCGAAAGGTCTCTCCACGCCGCAGCGTCTCTGTCTTTTTGAAGATTCGTTCAGCACGCGCGCACGCGATGACGAGGGCTATGTGGTCACGCGGGATTGGGCGATAAAAAATCGCGCGTTCGTGTTTGATCTCTCGCCGTGGGGGGATGAAGCCCCTGGAGACGATCCCAGGCAGGCTCCCGGAACCGACCGTGACACCTACAAAATGATTCTCGCTGAAACCCAACGGCAGGCGGCGGGCAAGGAGATGATCGAACTCACCGGCTTCTTCGCCTTCTCAAAATACTCGAACATGCCGGACCACAAAAGCATTCACGAAGGCGTGCCGACGGAGTGGGAATCCGTTGCGCTCATGTCGCCTTTCAATTGCTATCAAAACACGATTTCGAGCGATTGCTACAATCAATCACTGCACAGCCAGGCGCCCCGGAAGCCGCTCAAGCAACGCTCCGTTGCCAAGCCGGCCAAGCTCGAAGACAAAAACTACCTTTGCATCCTCATGGCAGACTACGATTCCGCCACGCCGCTGTACGATTTCCTGCCGAAGCATTGGAACGACCCCGCGCGCGGAAAGATCCCGCTCGCCTGGGGCATCAATCCCAGCCTGGTCGAAACGTATCCCGACCTCATCGCCTACTTCTACGAAACCGCCACGCCCGCCGATACGTTTACCGCCGACGCGAGCGCGGCCGGATATTTCAATCCCAGCCGCATCCCCGGGGAGTCGCTCCCGCTTTTCGTTCGACACAATCAGAAATATTTTCGCGAACTCGACATGACCATCGCACCCATGGTGCTGGATCAGGAACCGCCCTCGGCGGAAGTGAAGGACGCCTACCAGCAGTTCGCACCCGACGGTTACGCCACCATCGTTGCCGCCGTTTCGGGAGCGCGCGGCACTTATCCGCCGCCGCAAGTATGGAAAGGCATGCCCATACTCGAATTGCTCAACGACACCTGCAACTCTCATACGAGCGGCGAAATCGCCGAGGTTTTCGCGAGGGTCATTTTGAGCCGGGGCAACACACGGCCCAACTTTCATTTATTTCGCACGGTATGGACCAGTCCCAGGGTGATCCGGGAAGCGTTAACGCTGCTGAACAGCCGTCATCCGGAATTGAATTGTGAGGTCACCGCTCCGCGCGAATTTTTCGCGCTGTTTAAGGAGTCCATGGAAGGGCCGGAGAAAAGCGCGAAGTGAGCGGACGATGCCCCTTCGTGACGAGGAAGCGTTTGTTCCCGGGCGCGCCTCGACATTTTGCGCGCGCCTGTTAAGGTTCAGGTGTGAGTTTTGTCGCTGAATTTAATTCGCTGCCGCTGGCCGCTCTCGCCAGGCAATCGCTGGACACCAATTTGGCAGCGGCGCGCCAGAGCATGGAATCGTCCACCCTCCGGTTGCAGGATTTCGCCCGGTTGATATCGCCGGCGGCGGCCGGACTGATTGAACCGCTTTCCCAACGCTCGCAGCAAGTCACCCGGCAGCGTTTCGGAAAGGTCATTCGTTTGTTCGCGCCGCTGTATCTTTCCAACGAGTGCATCAATAATTGCAAATATTGCGGCTTCTCGCGCGACAACCCCATTCTGCGCGTCACGCTCGGCGTCGACGACGTGCGACGCGAAGCCCGTGAATTGTTGCAACAGGGTTTTCGCAACCTCCTGCTCGTGTCCGGCGAGCATCCCAAATTTGTCTCGAACGGTTACATGGCCGACTGCGTCCGTGCGCTGCACGAGGAAGTCCCCAGCATCTCGCTGGAAATCGGGCCGATGGAAACCGACGAATATCGTCCGCTCGTGCAGGCCGGCGCGGAAGGACTGGTCGTCTATCAGGAAACCTATGATCGCGCCGTTTACGAAGACATGCACACGGCGGGACCGAAGCGCAATTTCGACTGGCGCCTGGAAACGCCCGAGCGGGCCTACACCGCGGGTTTCCGCCGGCTCGGCATCGGCGCGCTGTTTGGCTTGAGCGACTGGCGTTACGAAGCGCTGTGCGTCGCCGCGCACGCCGATTTTTTGCTGCGCAATTGCTGGAAGGCGCAACTCACCATTTCACTGCCCCGGTTGCGTCCCTGCGCGGGTGAATTTCAGCCGCTTGCACTCATCAATGACCGGGAACTGGTGCAGCTTGTCTGCGCTTTTCGCCTGATGTTTCCGGACGTCGGCCTTGTGCTTTCCACGCGCGAATCCGCGAAGCTGCGCGATGGTTTGATTCCTCTCGGCGTCACGCTCATCAGCGCGGGCAGCCATACGGAGCCGGGTGGTTACACCGGTGCGGGCAAGGAAAAGCTGCATCACACCGAACGCGGACGCATCGTGGAACTGGGCGCGAGCGAATGGGCCGCCGCGGCCGAGAGCAAAACGACGGCGGCCACCGGACAGTTTCAGATTGCCGACGAACGGTCGCCACAGGAGATGGCCGAATTGATTCGCCGCCTCGGCTACGAGCCGGTGTGGAAAGACTGGGACGCCGCGTTGACCGCATAGGAAATCCATGAAGCCCGCTTCAACCACAAACGCGCCGGAAAATTTTGTGACCGCCAACGGCCAGCGAATCGAAACGCGCTTTCCCTCCACGCTCACCGAGTTTCTCGTCGCTCAGGAATTGTTGCCGCGCAGCGTGGTGGTGGAACACAATGGCGAAGCCGTCGCTCCCTCGGAATTTTCCGGACGCCCGATTCAACCAGGCGATCGGTTGGAAATTGTGAAGATCGTGGCCGGCGGCTGAAAGCCCGCCCGAAAAGACTAGTGGCCGCTCTTCATCGGCCACTGCGCCTTGACCAGCGCCTTGAAACCGCCGACGAGCGAGTACACATTCGAGTATCCCATCTTTTTGGCCACCGCCGCCGTCAGCACGGAACGATACCCGCCACCGCAATACATTATCAGTTCCCGGTTCGGGTCGGGATAAAGATGCTCGAGGTCGCGCTCCAAAATTCCCTTGCCGAGATGAATGGCCTGCGCGGCATGATCCTTCTGCCATTCGGAATCCTCGCGCACATCCATCAGGACTGCCTCGGGATTTTTCGCCAGGCGCTCCTTCGCCTCCTCCACGGTTATTTCCTGCACATACGGCCGCGCTTCGTTAACCAGCTTCAGAAATCCCGGTGCGTGTTCCATGGATGCAACCTTAGTGGATGCGGGGACGCGGTCAAATCACAAAATCCAACGGTCCCAGCGGCACCTGCTCCAGCTTTTTCGAGCGTTCGCAAAGGTCCGCGATGGAAATTCGTTCCGCCAGTTTCACCACCGCCTCGCGCACTTCCTTCATCACGCTGCGAATGGCACAGCGATCCTCATCGGGGCACGAACATTTCTCGTAAAATTGTTCGCTCACGCAGCTCACCGGCGCGAGTGCCCCTTCGATATGACGCACCACCGAGGCGAGCGATATCTGATCGGGCCGTTTGGCGAGGCGATAACCACCCGCCACCCCGCGCCGACTCTGCACGATGCCAGCGGATTTCAGGTCATTAAGAATCTGCTCGAGAAAACGCTTCGGAATATTCTGCTGCTCCGAAATGGCCTGAATGCGAACCACCGATCCGTCGTAGTTCAAACCAAGGACCAGCAATGCCCGCAAAGCATATTCTCCACGCAAAGACAGCTTCATATCCATGTAAAGTAGAATCTACAGCAAGAAAGTCAAGAATATGGCTGTTTCGCGGCACCCTCGGAATTCACTTGAAGGAATTGATGATAATTAACGTCAATAATGCCTATTGACTTAGTGTGGATTATAATTATGCTCGGTCCCAACGTTGGATTGCAACCGCTCTCCGACGCGGGTCGCTGACTCTATTTCGGAAGAAACGCTGAAAATGAAACTCATATTAAGTACCATTCTCCTCGCGGCAACGGCGGTTTTAGCGTCGGGCAAGGACATCACGCTCCTGAACGCCTCATATGATCCGACTCGCGAGGTGTACCAGGATTTCAACACGGCGTTCACCAAATACTGGCAGGCGAAAACGGGCGAACAGGTGAAGATCCGTCAATCGCACGGAGGCTCAGGGAAGCAGGCGCGTGCCGTCCTCGACGGCCTCCAGGCGGACGTCGTGACCCTGGCGCTGGCTTACGATATCGATGTGCTGGCCGAAAAGGCGCAGCTCATTCCCAACGACTGGCAGAAACGTTTGCCGGACAACAGCTCGCCGTACATCTCGACGGTGGTTTTCCTGGTGCGAAAAGGAAATCCTAAAGGCATCAAAGATTGGGAAGACCTGGTAAAGCCCGGGATTTCCGTCGTCACCCCCAACCCGAAAACCTCCGGCGGCGCGCGGTGGAACTATCTCGCTGCGTGGGGCTATGCGCTGAAAAAATTCGGCGGCGACGAAGCCAAGGCGCGCGATTTTGTCGCCCGTCTCTTCAAGAACGTTCCGGTGCTCGATACCGGCGCGCGGGGCGCCACCCAGACGTTTGTGAAATCGGGAATCGGCGACGTCATGATCGCCTGGGAAAACGAAGCGCTTTCGACGATCAAGGAATCCACGCCCGGCACGTACGAGTTGGTGATCCCATCGTGGAGCATTCTCGCCGAGCCACCGGTGACGTGGGTGGACAAGGTTGTGAAGAAAAACGGCACGGCGACGGTTGCGAAGGCTTACCTCGAATATTTGTATTCGCCCGAAGGCCAGGAAATCGTGGCCAGGCATTTTTACCGCCCGCGCGTGGAAGCGGTGGCGAAGAAATACGCGGCGACTTTTCCGAAGGTCAATACGTTCACGATCGACGAATTGTTCGGCGGCTGGCAAAAAGCGCAAAAAGTTCACTTTGCCGAAGGCGGGATTTTCGACCAGATTCAGCAGGGTAATCGCTAGACGACGCGGTTGATGAAACGGTTCAACGTATTGCCAGGCTTTGGCCTGACGATGGGATTCACGCTCTTTTATTTGAGCGCCATCGTCCTGATACCGTTTGCCGCAATGGCGTTGCGCACCACGGCGCTTACCTGGAGCGAGTTCTGGCATCTCACCACCACCGACCGGGCGCTGGCGGCGTATAAAGTGACATTTGGCGCGTCGCTCATCGCCGCGCTCGTCAACGCCGTTTTCGGCACCCTCATCGCGTGGGTTTTGGTGCGCTACGAATTTCCCGGACGCCGCCTCATCGACGCGATGGTGGATTTCCCGTTCGCGCTGCCAACGGCGGTGGCGGGCCTCACGCTTGCCAGCATTTTCGCGCCGAACGGCTGGCTGGGACAATTCCTCGTCCCGCTGGGCATCAAGGCCACTTATACCCCGCTGGGGATCATCATCGCGCTGACCTTCGTCGGTCTCCCCTTTGCCGTCCGCACACTGCAACCCGTTTTGCAGAACCTCGAATTTGAAGTGGAGGAGGCCGCGGCGACGCTGGGGGCAAGCCGGCTGCGCACATTTGTGAGCGTGATCGCTCCCGCGATGCTGCCGGCGATGCTCACCGGCTTCGCGCTGTCGTTCGCCCGGGCGATTGGCGAATACGGCTCCATCGTTTTCATTTCCGGCAACCAGCCGTTCAAGACTGAAATCACGCCCTTCCTGATTGTCGTGCGCCTCGAGGAATATAATTACAACGGCGCCATCGCGCTGGCGGTGGTGCTGCTCGTGAGTTCATTTTTGATGCTGGGCACCATCAACTTCCTGGAACGTTGGTCGAACCGCTTCCAACACTAGTCATGTCCGGCTTTTCCAAAAACCACGAACAGAGCGCGAGCCGGCCTTCCCGCCGCAGCCTGGAGGAATCACCGGTTGTGAAATGGTCCCTCATTCTCGTTGCCTGGACATTTTGCTTCATCTTTCTGCTGCTGCCGCTTGCCAATGTATTCACGCAGGCATTCTCCAAGGGCCTGGAGTTTTACCTGAAGGCGCTGGTCGATACCGACACGCTGGCGGCGATACGATTGACGCTGCTGGTGGCCGCCATCACCGTGCCGCTCAATGTCATCTTCGGAATCGCGGCAGCATGGGCCATCGCAAAATTCGAGTTCCGCGCCAAGCTCTTGCTCATCACGCTCATCGACCTCCCCTTCTCGGTTTCGCCTGTGGTGGCGGGTCTGATGTACGTGACGCTCTTCGGGCTGCAGGGATTTTTCGGCAAATGGCTCGAGGCGCATGAGATTAAAATCATTTTTGCGGTGCCGGGCATAGTGATGGCCACGGTATTCATCACGTTTCCCTTTGTCGCGCGCGAATTGATTCCCGTCATGCAGGCCACCGGCACGGAACAGGAACAGGCGGCACTCACCCTCGGCGCGAACGGCTGGCAGACTTTCTGGCACGTGACGTTGCCCTCTGTGAAGTGGGGCCTGGTTTATGGCATCATCCTTTGCAACGCGCGTGCCATGGGCGAATTCGGCGCGGTGTCGGTGGTGTCCGGCCATATCGCCGGCCAGACCGAAACAATGCCTTTGAGGGTGCAGTCGCTTTACGAAGGCGCGAGCGCGGCCTCCGGGGTGGCGGCCTTCGCGGTCGCCAGCTTGCTCGCGCTCCTCGCGTTGGCTACGCTGGGCATCAAGACCTTTCTGGAATGGAAACAAGCGCGTCTCGAACGCCTGGCAGCCGCGGGCGCCTAGCCATCACTGAACCACCAGTGATGCAAGCCGTCTTTCGAATCACCACCCCTTGAGCATCGAGCTAAAAAACGTCACGAAGAAGTTCGGCGAGGTTTCCGCCGTCAAACAAATCTCCTTCTCGGTGAAGGACGGCGAGTTGATGGCGCTGCTCGGTCCCAGCGGCGGCGGCAAGACCACGGTCCTGCGCATGATCGCCGGCCTCGAAGTACCGACCACCGGTGACGTCTTTATTCGCGGCCAGCGCGTGAACGATCTGTCCGTGCAGCAGCGCAACATTGGCTTCGTCTTCCAGAATTACGCGTTGTTCAAGAACATGACCGTGGCCAAAAACATCGCGTTTGGCCTGAAGATCAAGAAATGGAAACGCACCGACATCGCCACGCGCATTGCGGAATTGTTGAAACTGTTCGGGCTGGACGGCCTGGAAAATCGCTATCCGCACCAGCTTTCCGGCGGGCAGCGCCAGCGCGTGGCCATCGCCCGCGCGCTCGCTCCGAAGCCGAGCGTGTTGCTGCTCGACGAACCGTTCGGCGCCGTGGACGCGAAAATCCGGCAGGAACTGCGCGACTGGCTCGTCACGCTGCATCACGATCTCAACGTCACCACCATCTTCGTGACTCACGACCAGGAGGAGGCGCTCGAGGTGGCCAATCGCATCGTCATCTTTTCACGTGGCGCGCTCGAACAGGTCGGCACCCCGCGCGAAGTTTACGAGCAGCCGGCGAATGAATTCGTCGCGCGCTTTATTGGCGCGATGAATGTGCTGGAGGCCGACGTGCGCGGCGACATCGCCCGGGTCGCCGAACTGGAATTCGATCCGCACGGCGCGGCCGACGGACAAAAACTTCGCATCGGCTTCCGGCCCTACGCGGTCCAGATTTCCGCCGACCTTACGCAATACCGCTATCGCGCGATGCTCCGGCACACGTTCTTTTTGGGCGTGCTGTTGCGCGTTGAACTGGAACTGCCCAGCGGCCTGATGATTCGCGCGCGCATGACCAAGGAGGAATACGCCCAGCACGGTCTGGAGGACGGCAAGGAAGTATCCTTCCAAATCCGCCAATTCCGCATCCTCGCCGCCGACACGGCGTCTTTGTCGTCGGAAACAGAATTTCAATATCAGGCGCCGCCGAACCTCGGCGAACATATCTAAGCCGCCACAGCGGTGTTTGCGACATGATCACCCACGATCAGGCTCGCCAATTAATACAGGAGATCCTCGCCAAAGAGTGGGAGCACCGAACCGACGATTCGCTGGTCATTAACGATTCGGCAACGCTGGAAAGAAATTGGGGTTGGGTATTTTTCCATCAGTCACGCCGCTGGCAGGAGACCGGCGATGATTGCCATCTCCTCGCCGGTAATGCTCCTTATCTGGTGGAACGCGATTCCGGCCGGATCATCAGGCTGGGCACCGGCAAGTCCCTCGAACATTACCTCGACTGCTACGAAAAGTACGGGGATCCGCATCATGCATCGAGCGCGCAGATTTCTCTCCTAAGCGCGGCAGCGAACGTGGACAAGGTCGCCGTCACCCAGGTGCTGCGCGATACTCTGGGTGTTGGCTTGCTCGCTGCCCGGCAAAAGATGGATGCGTTTTTTGCAGAGGGAAAACTGAGCCTCACGGCTTCATCTTCCGAGGCGGCGGAAATACTCGCGCAAAAGCTTGAGGCCTTGGGTTTCGTCGTGGAACGTGGGCCCGCAACGCACCGTTAAATCGCAACGACCTTCGCGGCCCCTTTCCGCTCACGCACTTACTTCCCTTCGATGCCTTTAAGGTAGGCGAAAATCAATTCCGGTAAATCGTCGCTATAGCCTCCTTCGAGCACGCTGAACACAGGCACGCCCAGCTTGCGGAACGATTGGCCGAGCCAATAAAAATCCTCCGCTTCCAGCGTCTCCTGCGCCAGCGGATCCCGCGCGTAGGCGTCGAAACCCGCCGACACTCCGACGACATCGGGCCTAAGTGATTCCAGATGCTCCAGCGCGCTGGTGAACACGTGACGATATTCGCCGCGCGGAGTCTGCGGCGCGACGGGATAGTTGAAACAGTTATCGCCGACATTGCGTCCACCCGTGCCGGGATAACAGGGATACTGATGGATGGATAAAAACGAGGCGCCGGGTTGATTCACCAGAATCGCCTCCGTGCCGTTGCCATGATGCACGTCGAAGTCGAAAATCGCGACGCGCTTTGCGCCACTGTCGAGCGCGGCCAGCGCCGCGATGGCGATGCTGTTCAAGTAACAGAATCCCATCGATTGCTTGCGGGTGGCGTGATGCCCCGGCGGACGCATCAGACTGAAAACGGTTTCGCCGTTGCGCGCGGCTTTCATGGCCGCCAAGGCCGCGCCTGCGGACGCGCGTGCGCGCTCGCCGATCTGGGGAAAGTAACCCGTATCCGCATCAAAATTCTCTGGTATCTGCAAACGACCCACCATTTCTGCCGTGTGGGCGCGCAGGATCGTTTTCTCCTCACACACCTCAGGTGCGCTCCACGTAATCGGCAACTCGGTCTGGCCCCGCAGCTTTTTCACAGTGGCAATAATGCGCTCGGGCCGTTCTGGATGTCCCGCTCCCGCGTAAGTCACGCACTGCTCATCGGTGATGATTCTCATGTCGCCCCGAAGAATAGCGGGTGCCAGCGATGCTCCCGCAAGGGAAAACATCGCTGTGGAAATCGGATGGCCACAGCCCCGGATACAGAATGCGAATCGGCCTGGCCTTGGTACGCCCGGCTTAAACAAAACGCAAAAACCGTGTCCGGCGCAAAAGTGTCATAATTCTAGGACCCTTTTCATTTTCAACCCTTTTTAGAGTCAACCGCTCCGAACTTTCATCAGACAAGGAACCTGATCCGGGTGGAACGGGCAACTTGCCCGTCGCTGCCGGCAACTTGCCGGCAGCCTTCCCCTCCCTTCCCAATAGAGGTGACCTGTGTAAAACCAGGTGGGCCGAACGCTGTTGGGCAGGTTGCCCAACAGGACAGGCGGGCCGCCTGTTCCACCCGGACCAAGTCGCAAGCCATAGACCGGGCAGGCTCGCCCGTGAGAGTCTGGTTGGTTTAAACTCCGACCGACGCAAGCACTCCACTTAAATGGTCCGGGATGGCCTCCACGGCGTTTTGCGCTGACTTCTCGGGCCACCCGCATATTAAAATTCTTGGGAAGTTCCTAGAAAGTGCTTGAAATCTATAAAGCGCGGGGATAAGGTAGGCAGGTCGGTGTCCCTGCTTCCGGCCTGAGCGCAGGATCTGGGTGGGGCGATGATCTTTGACATTTGAATTTGGACGGGCGACGCGGGTGCCGGTTTACCGCACTCGGAGCGGGGTGGGGCAGCACGGGATATCGGGTAAGCGACGGTTAAGATGCACCAATGGGCGTTACGGTAAGAAACCGGTCGTGCGGGTGGGCGGATATCAGGGGAAATTGGCCAGCCAGGTGATAGTGTATCAAAGTGTCCGAAAGGCCGCTTGAGGAACCTTTAATAGGTCGTGCTGGAGAGGGGATGGAGTTGGGACGGGGATGCGCTGGATACGGCATGGTTCCGGCTTGGTCGCGAAGTGTTACGCCCTGTGTCGCCGTGTTAGGCACCGTTGCGCAGCGTGGTGTTTGGTACGAGGCGGAAGTTCGCGAAATGTAAATTTTACCAAACGAACCCAACGCAGGAAAGTTATAAATTGTTTATTGATAATACATTGCGTGATTTTTGATGGTTAAGGAATAAAAAAACGAACCCAACTTTTAAATGAAAAGTGATGAACGCATATTTTAGAATGAGGGGTGGAGAAGTGAATGGGAAAGGCCGACGGGCGCTTGAAAACAGTACTATTTAAAGGCAATTCGCAGCGATTCGCACCTTATAGCACCTAATCGCACCATATTAGTTTTGGAGGCAGGTGCCGTGAGCGTAACGTTCCTGGGAAGGAGCTTATAAGAGGATAATCGGAATTTCAAAGTGCGGGCGAGCCGCATCAACAGGGGACGCGCGCTTCGGTTGTGACAATTCCTGCTCGTGCTGCGGCGGCGAAAATGCCAGGGTCGGCAAAGTAACATTCAAACTCAGGATTATTTTATGAATCGTATTTCCTCGTCGGAATTGACTCGCCGTGATTTTCTTAACCGCAGCGCCACCGCCGTTGCCGGACTCATGCTTGGCTCGAGCGTGGTGCAAGCCGCGCAAGGAAATAAAAAAATTCCGATTGGCCTGGAGCTTTATTCCTTGCGCGTCGAATGCAAAGACGACCTCCCGGGAACCCTGGCAGCCGTGGCCAGGATTGGGTACCAGGGTGTGGAATTTGCCGGTTACCACGGCCGCACGGCAAAGGAGCTGCGCAAAATGCTGGATGCAAACGGCCTTCTGGTTTGCGGCTCGCACACGCCGTTTGCGGATGTCCAGGGGGACAAGCTGGCGGGCACGATCGAGTTCAATCGCGTGATTGGAAATAAATTCATCATCGTGCCGTGGATGGATCAGACCGATTCGAAAGAGGCATGGCTCCAACGCGCGAAATTATTCAACGAGATCGCTGCGAAGCTGAAACCGGAAGGGATGTTCATCGGTTACCATTCTCATCAGCATGACTTCAAACTCGTGGACGGCGTGGCCGCGTGGGACGTGTTCATCGGCAACACGAACCCGGAAGTGATTATGCAGCTCGATACGAGCAATTGCCGTGACGGCGGTGCGGACCCGGTGGCGGTGCTGAAGAAATACCCCGGCCGCGCGCGAAGCATTCACATCAAGCCGCACGGCGCAGGGCCCGAAGCGGTGATTGGGGAGGGCGACATTGATTGGACGGAAGTGTTCGCGCTCTGCGAAGGCCCCGGCAAAACCGACTGGTACGTGGTCGAACACGAAACCAGCAAGAATCCGCTCGATGCCGTGAAGCGCAGCTACGAGGCGCTGCAAAAACTCGGCAAGGTGTAGAGACTACGGCGGAGCGCCCGCGCAAAGTCGGCCACCCGTTATCATCGCATCTCTTATGCGCCTGCATTTCCAAACGGTGGGCGAAGGTCCGCCGCTGATCATTCTCCACGGGATGTTCGGCTCATCCGACAACTGGCTGCCCGGTGCGCGGCGGCTGTCAGGGAAATTCAGAGTCATCGCCGTGGACCAACGGAATCATGGCCGTTCGCCGCATAGTGCGGAAATGAATTACGAACTGCTGGCGAGCGACGTCGCCGAATTGATGGATGCACAGGGAATAGATCGGGCACACGTGCTCGGGCATTCCCTCGGCGGCAAAACGGCAATGAAGTTCGCGCTATCGCATGCTGACAGGGTGGAGAAGTTGATCATCGCCGACATGGCTCCGAAGGCGTATCCGCCATTGCATGCAAAAATCTTTGCCGCGCTGCTCGCGCTGAAGCTCGATGAATTTCAAAATCGAAACCAGGTGGGAGAAGCGCTCGCGGGCGAAATCCCGAACGCGGCCCTGCGTCTGTTTCTGCTTAAATGCATCGGACGCCACCCGGACGGGAAATTATTCTGGCAGACGAACATTCGCGATATCAGCGCCAATTCCGGGCACCTGCGTGCAGCATTGAAGGCAACGAGCCCATTCCCTGGACCGAGCCTTTTTATTCGCGGAGAGAAATCGGATTACCTGGTGGACGACGATCTCGCGCACATTCAAAAACTGTTTCCGGCAGCGGTCATTTGGACAATTGCGAACGCGGGGCATTGGGTCCACGTCGAAGCGCCGGAAGATTTTTATAATAAGGTGGAAGATTTCCTTGGCGCATGATCTCGGCGAAATCCGCAAACGTCCCCCATTTCGTCCGTACAATTCGTGATTGCGACCTTATTTACCGCCCCCTACTATGAACGCGGCCATGAACAAAAACTCCATTCGACGACGAATCGCGTGCCTATTGATCGTTGCTTCGAGCTCAGGCTGTTTGCTCGCGGCGGATCCCGCACCGGCGCCCGCGTCCGATCCCGCCGCTGACGGGACCAATAATCTCACATTGTCGGTCTCGAGCCCCGGCCGCCGGGCCGCCTGGCAGCAACACCTGACCTTGGGGCCGGGAGACGTTCTGAATATTTCAGTGCTGGACATGCCGGACACGGCCCGCATCGAAGTGCCAGTGGGACCGGACGGCCGCATCAGTTTCCTGCAAGCCGCGAATGTAATGGCGTCCGGCATGACAATCGATGAATTGCGCGCGAAACTGGACGAGAACTTGGGGAAATTTTACCAGAACCCGCACACAATCATCACACCGGTCGCTTATCGCAGCAAGAAATACATCGTGATGGGCGCCGTGGTGAACAAGGGCGTTTTCGGTTTTGACCGTCCGACCAGCGTCATCGAGGCCATCGCTCGCGCTGGCGGTCTTGAGACCGGATTGTATGAGACCAAAACCGTGGAACTGGCCGACCTGCGTCGCAGCTTCCTGGCACGCAACGGCCAGCGGGTGAAAGTGGATTTCGAGCGTTTGTTTCAACGAGGCGATCTCAGTCAAAACGTTCCCTTGGAACCAGGGGATTACCTGTATTTCGCCTCCGCGAGCGGCAATGAGATTTATGTGCTGGGTGAAGTCATGATGCCTGGCGCGATGATTTACAATTCAAGCCCCACCGTGGTGAATGCCATCGCGACCCGCGGCGGTTACACGACCCGCGCGTTCAAGAGCCGGGTGCTGGTGATTCGCGGATCATTGGAACACCCGCAGACCTTCGTGGTGGATACGGCCGACATCTTGCACGGCAAAGCGAAGGATTTCGCCCTGGAGCCGCATGATATTGTTTATGTCAGCATGAATCCATGGGTCATTGCCGGCGAAGTGCTGGACGTGGCCGCCAAGTCGTTCGTCCAAGCCGTCGTCATTCAAGGTACTACTTTGAAAATCCCGCCCGCCAACTGGTAATCAAGACTATGAAAGCTCTTTATTTCATTGCCGCTTCAGGAATGATGGCGGCCTTGCTCGCCGGATGCAGCAGCACCAACAGTGGGAAGTTTGAATCCCGCGTGTCCGCCCCGCCAGTCTGGCCCTCCGCTCCGCTCACTGGTACTACGACGGTTACCAACCCGCTCAGCCCGGAAATGCTCAAGCCCGAGCAGGCCTTGTTCACACTGGGGCCCGGCGACTCCATCGACATCGAGATGTTGGGCAATATCGCCTCCCGTGCTCCCACGATCGTTGGACCGGACGGCAAGATTTATTACAGCCTTCTGCCCGGCCTCGACGTCTGGGGCCTGACCTTGGCGCAGACTGGCGACCTGCTGGAAAAGGAACTGGGAAAATTTTTCACCAGCCCGCATGTCTCCGTGACGTTACGCACGGTGGGAAGCAAATATGTTTGGCTGTTGGGCAAGCTGAACAAGCCGGGGATTTATCCGTTGTCCAGTCCGACGACAATCCTCGAACTCATCGCACTGGCAGGTGGCACCGCACATTCAACCTCGACGGGAAGCAGCGAGAATCTGGCGGACCTGCGACACAGCTTCATCGTGCGCCAGGGACAATTCCTCCCGGTTGATTTTCACAAGCTGCTGCACGATGGCGACACCACGCAAAACATTTACTTGCAGCCGGATGATTTCGTTTACGTACCCTCCTCGCTCTCGCAGGAAGTGTATGTGTTGGGCGCCGTCAAGTATCCCCACGCGCTGGCTTACTCCGAACGCATGACTCTGATCGCCGCCATTTCCGGTGGCAACGGTATGGATCGTTACAACTGGATTTCCGCGGGTGGATTTGATCCGGGACCGTTCGCAAAAGACGCCTACCTTACTCACGTCGCCATCCTGCGCGGGTCGCTGGCGGAACCGCAAATCGCCATCGTCGATTACAGCGCCATCATCGGCGGGAAATCGCCGGACATCCATCTCGAGCCAGGCGACATTGTTTACGTTCCCAACTCTCCGTACACCACTTTCAAACGGTATTTCAATATCATCCTGAATACTTTCGTCACCACCCTCGCGGCCAACCAGGGCATCCAGGCCGGCGGCGGCACGGTCGGCGTTGGCGTCAGCGTCCCAGTGGGTGGCAGATAATCGCCCGAGTTGGCGCGGGCACAGGTTTGCTGATTTTCACAGACCGAAGCTTCGCTTCGGGCGGCCAAGCGGCCTGAATATTTGTGGGTCATTGGAAAAGACTCTGATGCCCGCTTGACTGTGGCATGCCGTCCGACGATGGTTTGGTTCGATGCAAAGCAGCAGCAGTTTGTTTTGAGTCCGGAGCACTATGGCGAAGTCGAAGGTTAGCAAGCGCGCGTCAACAACGGGCACGCGTCGGCAAGCCTCGACGTCAGCGCCTGAAAACGGTAGCCATTCGGCAAAGTTGTCCGACCAAGCCTCCCAAATCTTTTCGCCTCCCGCTACCGAAGGTCTGTCTCCCGGTGATTCGCGTTACAGCGAGGAGATCGCGCTTAAAATCAAGGAACTGGTTCTCCTGGCCCAGGAACAGGGCTACCTGACTTACAGCGACATCACCGAGGCATTGCCCGAACATCTTCAGGTGCCCGATGAACTGGACGAGGTTTACGGACGGTTGCGCAACCTGGAGGTCGAGATTGTCAATCAGGCCGAGGTGGACCGGCTCAAACAAAGCGGCGCTGATGAGGAGGATGACAAATCCAGGCTCGATATTCTCGACGATCCTGTCCGCATGTATTTGCGGCAAATGGGCCAGGTTCCGTTGCTGACCCGCGAGCAGGAGGTCGAGATTTCAAAACGCATCGAACACGCGGAAGCCGAGGTAAAAGAAATCGTTTGCCGCCTCGGTTTCGCCGCGAAAGAACACATCGCGCTGGCGGAAAAACTGGTGTGCGAGCCGCCCAAGGAGCGCTTTGACCGGGTAGTGCTCGATCAACGAATTGAGAAGCGCGAAACTCATGTTCGTTCGCTGCTCAAACTCATTCCGGCTTTGCAGGACGCCGACCTCAAAGTGGACCAGGAGTTCATAGCATGGCAATCGGCTGAAACCGACGCCGCTCGTGAACGCCATGAGGCCAACTGCCGCAAGCTCAATGAGAAGCTCCAAGCCTCGTTTGGCAAATTTTACTACAAGCAAAAGGCCATCGAGGAAATGGCGCTCGTCGCGGAAAACATCCGCGACAAAATGGAATCGAGCGTCCGGCTGATCGAAGAGTTGGGACAGACGCCCACGTCGCAGGCTGCGATTGAGGCCGAGAGAGTCAAGCTTCGCGCGCTGGAAATGTTCGTGCGATTGCCACACCAGGAATATTTGCAGGACTGCGAATTGCTACGTGCCGCGGCCGCTCGCGCGATCCAGGCGAAGACCGAAATGGTGGAGGCCAACCTGCGCCTCGTCATTTCCATCGCCAAAAAATACACCAATCGCGGCCTCTCTTTCCTCGATCTCATTCAGGAAGGAAACATGGGCCTGATGAAGGCCGTGGAAAAATTTGAATACCGCCGCGGCTACAAATTCTCCACTTATGCCACGTGGTGGATTCGCCAGGCGATCACCCGCTCGATCGCCGATCAGGCGCGAACCATCCGCATCCCGGTTCACATGATCGACGCGATCAACAAATTGATGCGGACCCAGAAGCGACTGTTACAGGATTTCGGACGCGAACCGACACCGGAGGAGATCGCCGATGAGATGCAATTCCCCGTCGAACGTGTCCGGGCCGTCCTAAAAATGGCGCAGCAACCGTTGTCCCTGCAATCACCGGTCGGCGACAGCGACGAGGCCAGCCTTGGAGATTTTATTGAGGATAAGTCTAGTGAAAATCCTTCCGAAGTCACTAGCTTCAGCTTGTTAAAAGACAAACTCAACGACGTCCTCGGCGGCCTCAGCGAACGCGAGCAATTGGTCCTGGCATTGCGGTTCGGACTCGGCGACGGCCATTCACGTACGCTGGAGGAAGTGGGCAAACAGTTCAGCGTCACTCGCGAACGCATCCGACAGATTGAGGCCAAGGCGTTACGAAAAATGCGCCATCCCACGCGCATCCGGCAGTTGCATGGTTTTTTGGAAGTGCGGCAGGTGAAATAGTTCTGCGACAGCAAGTTAGCCGCGCGATAAGCTCCTCACATACATATGTGACGTCCGACCCATGACCGTTCCGGCCAAACTCTTGACTTCATTGCCACTCGCTCGGTAATCTAGACCTGCGACGCCCAGTCGCGCCGCATTATTATGAGTTGCACACCGAACCTTCCTCCCCACGCTAGCTCACCTCGCCAATTGCTGGCCTTCACTCTGATCGAATTGCTCGTCGTTATTGCCATCATCGCCATCTTGGCCGCGCTTTTATTGCCGGCCCTGGCTAAGGCGAAACAAAAAGCAATGCAGGCGAATTGCGTGAGCAATCTCAAACAAGTGGGATACTCGATCGCAATGTACACGCAGGACAACAACGATCGCCTGCCCGGACCGTGCTGGTTGGGAATGTTTTATACTTATCAGGCCAGCGGCTCGGCAGCGGATCCCTACAACGGTTCCCTCGCCGGCTTTCTAACGCCATATCTGGCCTATCGCCCCGCCTCTTCGATCCTGCAAACCGCGAAGGTCGCGATCTGCCCGGCGTCTTTTGCAGTGCTTCCAAAAACCCCACAGAGCCCACCGCTTTCTGTGCCGATCAGCTACTTTTCGCAGGAGGTAATTACCAACGACCCCGGCATCGGGAAGGATTTGATCCGATATCCGTTCGGACGGCCCAACAGTCCGGCAGCCGATTCCGCAAAACAAACCTCGATTCGCCGGGCTGCCGATGAGTACGCGATGGTCGATTGCGATAAGCAGTTGTTGACCTATCTCGGTTATACCGCGTCGACCTATTATAATTACGTTGCGCTGGAGCCGGTCCATGGCAGCAAGATTCCGGCATTGCGGACCTACCTTTACTTTGACTATCACGTCGCCTCCAAAAAAACTCCGAAATAAGGTTTTTGTTTAGCTCGGCGGTGGGGCTCGTCTATCCTGCGCTATGCGCCTGAGTCCTGTATTCATTAAGAGTTTTATCCGACCCGCGAGCCTTGCGTGCCTTTTGGCGTGTGCGCCCACCAGCCTCAGTCACGGGGCCAACCCGGCGGAATTTCGGCCTCAATACACCCCAGCTCAGCCAGGCTTGGATTACGCCCATCTACAGATAACCAATCAGCCTTGGTCCATTCACGTCGCCCGGCTCGAACGTTCGCAGAAGAACTTCGATATCGTCACCACCCTGGGTAAAGGCACCATCGAAGGCTTAAGCCCGTTAACGACCCAAATCAAATCGGTCCCGCACGAAGCCGGGCAACCAGTTGCTGCCGTCAACGGT
Source organism: Limisphaerales bacterium (assembly GCA_044223735.1). Lineage (GTDB taxonomy): Bacteria > Verrucomicrobiota > Verrucomicrobiia > Limisphaerales > UBA8199 > JBGALR01. Next base: position 38,697 of record JBGALR010000053.1, read on the forward strand.
GACTTTTTTGTCATCAAGCCGGGGCCGTATCAAGGCGATCCCGAAGGTCTACAAATCCTCAACGGCGACCTCGTCAGCGCGCCCGGCAAACTCAGCTTCTGGGTCGATCGCGGCCAGTTCCATATCGAACCGGTGAAGTCGGAAATCAACCTAACCTGGCCGCGCGGAAGGAAAATTTCGCTTGGCTTGAACGAGAACCCCAAGGCTGACCGCGCCACCCTCTTCACGCCGGCCTTCGGTCAGTCGACTCGCGCCACGAACTTCACTGAAGTGGTCCTTGAGAAGCTCGACGGCGGCTCCTGGCTGCCTTTTCACGCCAGCCAGCTCTATCGCGTGCGCGTTCGCTCGCTGAACAACTCCGGCAACACCGCAGTCAGCGACCTCCGGCAAAGCCGGAGGCTTGTAGATTGTGAACCGCTCAAAGCGGATTAGTCTTGGAGCCGCTCCAAGCGGCTTTCGCCTCCGAACAGTCCCAACTGATCGAGGCGTTGATCTGCCTTCTCTTGCTCT
>JBGALR010000054.1:0-38572 GCA_044223735.1 Limisphaerales bacterium
AGCATCGGTTGTCCGTCATTATTTTTCAGACCAGCCGGCATACTCTGCCAATGGTTAGCCACGCGATAATTTTTGCTCGATTTCTTCGGAAGCGCTTCCCCCAATGAAATCGGAATTGCCAGGAGCTAACCCACGGCAGAGTTCAACACTTAATCTTTGGATCACCATGCGCAACCGACGTATTCCCCCTCGCCTGGGGGCGAGGGCCGGGGTGCGGGCGAGCGACCATAATTCCCATCACTTCTCCAACATTTTCTCCCAAGCACATAGGTTACACTTTTCCATGGCACGAAACGGTGCTTCTCCCATCAAAAGTCGAACCGATGATATTTGAATGGAATAGGATGAAGCTCGCCCTCACCCTGCCCTCTCCCCCAGGGCGAGGGTTCAGTATCGGTTGTCCGTCATTATTTTTCAGACCAGCCGGCATACTCTGCCAATGGTTAGCCACGCGATAATTTTTGCTCGATTTCTTCGGAAGCGCTTCCCCCCAATGAAATCGGAATTGCCAGCAGCTAACCTATGGCAGCGCCCGACAGTTGGTCTTCCAATTTTCATTGGACAGCCGACGTATTCTCCCTCGCCTGGGGGCGAGGGCCGGGGTGCGGGCGAGCCACCTTCCCAAACTGATCTATCCCCAAAATGCCAATCCCGTAAAAACGCCAACAACAACTCCCAAGCGCATGGGTAGCATTTTCTTCCGCCGTCTCGCGATTGACCTGAGATTTCCCATTTATTTATCATTTCCTCATGCCCGACGTGCAAGTCGCCCGAAACCTTCGCAAGCGGCAGACTTGGGCTGAAAAATTAGTGTGGTCCTGGTTCCGGGATCATCGTTTCGCGGGTTACAAGTTTCGACGACAACATCCCATCGGCCAGTATTGCGTCGATTTTTTCTGTGAAGAGGCGCGTCTGGCGATTGAATTGGACGGCTCTCAGCATGGCTTTCCCAGCCAGCAAAAGCGCGACGCGGAGCGCGATGCAGCTCTCGCTTCGCGCGGGATCAAGACACTCCGGTTTTGGAACTCGCACCTTCGCCGCCATTCGCAAAGCATTCGCGACACGATATTTCACGAATTGCAGGCACGAGCGCCGCATCCATTGCCTGACTATACAAGGCCTCTGTGCGACCAGGTGCGACCGGCAGGAGCCGATCGGAGAACTGATGTTTGAATGGAATGGGATGAAGCTCGCCCTCACCCTGCCCTCGCCCCCAGGCGAGGGTTCAGCATCGGTTGTCCGCCTTTATTTTTCAGACCAGCCGGCATACTCTGCCAAAGGTTAGCCACGCGACAATCTTTGCTCAATTCCTTCGCAAGTGCTTCCGCCATGTAAATCGGGATTGCCAGGAGCTAACCCACGGCAGAGCCCGACAGTTGGTTTCCTAATCATCATTGGACCATCAAAGCTGACCCCCTCGCCTGGGGGCGAGGGCCGAGGTGCGGGCGAGCGACTATAATTCCCAATCACTTCTCCAATACTTTCTCCCAAGCAAATGGCTAACATTTTTCCTGCCGTCTCGCAATTGACCTGAGATTTCCAATTTATTTATCCTTTCCTCATGCTCGACGTGCAAGTCGCTCGAAGCCTTCGCAAGCGGCAGACTTGGGCCGAATAATTAGTGTGGTCGTGGTTCCGGGACCATCGTTTCGCGGGTTATAAGTTTCGTCGACAACATCCCATCGGCCAGTATTGCGTTGATTTTTTCTGTGAAGAGGCGCGCCTGGCGATTGAATTGGACGGCTCTCAGCATGGCTATCCCGGCCAGCAAAAACGCGATGTGGAGCGCGATGCTGTTCTCGCTGCGCGTGGGATCAAAACACTCCGGTTTTGGAACTCGCACCTTCGCCGCCATTCGCAAAGCATTCGCGACACAATATTTCACGAATTGCAGGCGCGAGCGCCGCATCCATTGCCTGACTATACGAGGCCTCTGTGCGACCAGGTGCGACCCGCAGGAGCCGATCGCAGAACTGATGTTTGAATGGAATAGGATGAAGCTCGCCCCGGCTCGTACGAGACGGGGAGAGAGTACGGAGAGAGGGGCTTCTCTCCATTCACAGAAATGGGCGGCCAGCACACCGGTAAGCCGAATCCAAATCAACAATGGCCGCTCCCCCCTGCCAAAAGTACGCAGACATTCCGCGATGCCCGCCTCAAATTCTTCGCCGTAAATTATTCGTGAACTCCCAAGCCTCCGGGATTAGATTGTCATCATGAGTTTTAGCCAGGTGATCGCCGAACTCCCACGGCTGACGGTTGCGGAGCGACAGCAGCTCATCCGCCGGGCTTTGGAACTGGACGACTCGCCGTTGTCATCAGCCGATGAGGCGCTGGTGGAATCCCGGCTGACGTCACACCGCGCCAATCCTGCATCGTCCGTGCCGCTGGCAAAAATGAAGAAACGACTGCGCTCCCGGGCATGAAGTGGCACGTAGTGGCCCGCCCGGAAGTGGAACACGACGTGGCCAGGGCCGCCGCCTGGTATGATTCTCAGCTCGCGGGTTTAGGCGATGAATTTCGGGAGGAAGTAATCCAGGTTTTTGAGTCCCTCGGGGTAAACCCGCTGCTTCACAGCCGTCGACATCCCCGCAAAAATATACGCTGGCGTTATCCCGAACGGTTTCCTTATCGGATAATTTACGAGGTATCGGAAGTTGAAAAGACAGTGGTCATTGCCGCCGTGCTGCACGCAGCCCGGCATGAACGCCACTGGCTGCGGCGCAGCGCCGGCTAAACGGAGGCGCCCCGCTGGGCCGCAACCGGGCCTCACACCTGTGCGGCGACTCTCATTTGAAACACCACCATTCGCATCGCCGGCGGATCCACCTTCCATTCACCGCATAACTTGCGGGGAATAACGCTCTTATTCCCCGCACATTCTGCGGTGAATAAAAACCACCCGGAACCCCGCGGGTCGGCTGGCGAGCAGAAGGCCATTCTCCCCGCTTTCGAAACATCGCAAACGCGGGTAAAGTCATTTTATGAGTCCGGTTTTGATTGAAGTGATCATCATCCTGCTGCTCCTCATCGCGAACGGGTTGTTTGCGATGGCGGAGATTGCGGTTGTGTCGTCGAAAAAATCGCGGCTGCGACGCCTCGCCGACCAAGGACACGGCAACGCCGCCGTCGCGCTGGAACTGGCGGAGTCGCCCAATCGCTTTCTCGCTACCGTGCAAATCGGCATCACCCTTGTGGGGATCTTCGCAGGCGCGTTCGGCGGGGCCACGCTCGCCGCGAAACTTGCCGAGCCGATTTCGAAAGTGGCGTTGCTCACACCTTACGCGGACAAGATCGCCTTCGGCATCGTGGTCGCGGGCATCACCTACTTTTCGCTCGTGCTGGGCGAGCTGGTGCCGAAGCGGTTCGGCCTGAGCAATCCGGAGGGCATCGCGATGCGGGTCGCCCGTCCGATGAACTGGCTTTCGAAATTCGCCGGGCCGGTGGTGAGTTTTCTCAGCGTGTCCACGGAGGCGCTGTTGCGCGTGCTCGGTTTCAAACCGGAAAAGGAGGCGGCCATCTCCGAGGAGGAGGTGCGCGTGATGATGCAGGAGGGGGTGCGCGCGGGCGCGTTCAACAAGGTGGAGAGTCACATCGTCCACAGCGCGCTCGAGCTGGATCAATTGCCGCTGCGCGAAATCATGACGCCACGGCCCAAGGTGATCTGGCTCAATCGCGAGGATTCCCATGACCAGATCTGGCACAAGATCGTCGTGAGCGGGCATTCGCATTTCCCGGTGTATGAAGGCACGCGCGACAACACGGTCGGGTTCGTGTCGGTGAAGTCGATCTACGCGAACCTCGCCGCCGGCGCGGGTGTGCAGCTCAAGGACCTGATGACGGGGCCATTGATCGTGCCGGAATCGCAGATGGTGCTGCAACTGGTGGAGACTTTCAAATCGAGCGGCAAACACATCGCGCTCGTCACGAACGAGTTTGGCAGCATCGTGGGCCTGGTGACCTTGAACGACGTGATGGAGGCGATCGTTGGCGAATTTCCCACGCAAGGCGAACGCGCCAAGCCCGAGGCCAAAAAGCGCGACGACGGCTCATGGCTGATCGACGCGATGATCGATCTGGCGGCGGTCGAGCAGGCTTTGCCCGGCTTCCAGTTCGGCAGCGCCGCCAATTCCGAATACCAGACTCTCGCGGGTTTCGTCGTCAAAACCCTCGGCCACGTCCCCAAGGAAGGCGAGACGCTTGAGACGCAGGGCTACATTTTCGAAGTGCTCGACATGGACCGCCACCGCGTGGACAAAGTCCTGGTACTGCCGGCGAAGCCGGGTGCTATGAGTCCCGAAGGAACAACACGTTAATAGCCCGACGTTTCAACGTTGGGAACGCGCGACTTGGAACACCAGCCCCGAAGAGACGGCTGAGCCTCAATCCAAACATGATCGGCAACACCACCAATCTCAGTGGCCTTCATGACGTGGGTTCGTGCGATGCCTCCCTTGGACGGGCATAGCCATTCACGCAAAGTTGGCCGGATCAATAGCCTTCGTTCCCGGTTGCTGAAGACGCAGTGGAAATACGAACTGACGTAGGACTTGGCGGGGATTCAGCCCTTCGGGACTGGAGCGCAGACGTGCGCGCCATGCAGAATACTATCGCTACCAGCATGCCGGCAAAACCAATCCATTTCAAAAAGAGCTGCTCCTCTCCCCAACCCTCATCGCAAAGGCGATGAAGCGAGGGTGCCCGAGGCGGCGCTGGGCATTTTCTGGCGGGGGCAATAATTCTCGTGGGTGGCGGCGGTTGCGCTTCGACCAGGGCTACCCGGGTTCGGATGCTGACGAACCAACCTGGTGGGCGTTTTTGCGCCCCGTTTTTGCTGCGTGCAGTGGTGCCGCACGGATTTCCGTTGTCATTAACCACCGCCTTTCCGCATATTTTACGCTTTGCCACATGATGACGCGCCTGTCCCCGAAAGCAGCACGATGAGAAAAGCCGACCTCAATTTGGTGTTCTTCATGTTTTTCGTCTCCGGCTTTTGCGGATTGCTTTACCAGGTCGTGTGGACCCGCATGGCCATGGCCTCGTTTGGAGTCATCACGCCGGTGCTGTCGGTGGTCATTTCCGCCTTCATGCTCGGCTTGTCGCTGGGATCGTGGCTGGGCGGCAAATGGATCAGCGCGCTGGTTAAGAAGTTTTCCGTTCCGGCCATCGTCTATTATGCGGCGGCGGAACTGGTCATCGGCCTGGGTGCGTTCGCGGTGCCCGCGGCCTTCGGCGTGGGCGAGCGCGTATTGCTGGAGATCGGCCCGGGGAACTCGGCGCGATATCTCGGGCTCTCCGCGTTGGTCCTCTGCATTGCCATCCTGCCATGGTGCTTCTTCATGGGCGCCACCTTTCCGCTCGTGATGCAATTTCTGCGGGACCGGGCAGCGCTGCCTTCGAAAAGTTTCAGCTTCCTTTACGTCGCCAACGTGTGCGGCGCGGTAGCGGGCACGCTGGCCACCGCGTTTATTTTGATCGAAGCCCTCGGCTTTCGGCACACCTTGTGGGTCGCGGCGGCCGGGAACTTCATCATCGCCGGCCTCGCGCTCAGGCTTGGCCTGGCTCCATCCAAGGGCGCCGCACCGGGCAACAGTTCCCCGCTTGATGAGACGAGGGATTTTCAAAAAACTGACTTCGCGGGGAGCCATGGCAACCGGTTCATCCTTTTGATTTTATTTACCACCGGCTTCGTTTCCATGGCGATGGAGGTGGTTTGGATCCGCGCCTTCGGGCCGGTACTAAAGACGCAGGTTTACTCGTTCGCGCTGGTGGTGGCGATTTATCTGGGCGCCACGCTTTTTGGTTCGTATGCCTATCGCCGTCATCTGCGGGCGAAACGCATCTGGCCCATCGCACGTTTGCTGGGACTCTTGAGCGTCGCGGCTTTCCTGCCGATTCTCATCAATGACCCGCGGCTGGTCGTGGCCAATTGGACAGTGGACATCGATGCCGTCAGCGCGATCGTGTTGCTGGCCAGCATTTGTCCGTTTTGCGCGCTGCTCGGCTATTTGACGCCGGGAGTCATCGATGAATACGGCGCGGGCACGCCCAGCGGCGCCGGCCGGGCGTATGCGTTCAATGTCCTGGGCTGCATCCTGGGGCCGCTCTTTGCCTCCTATCTGATTTTGCCCGGGATGGGCGAGCGATACGCGCTCGTGATCCTTAGTTTCCTGCTGCTGCTGCTGTATCTTTTTGCGCGCGGCACTGTGACGCCCCGGGAACGAATGTGGATGGAAACGGGCATCCTCGCCGTCCTCGGATCGGTCTTCCTTTTTAGCCGCAGTTACGAGGAGCAAGTGCGGAAAGTCGAGAAACACTCCGAGGTGCGACGCGACTACGCCGCCTCGGTCATCTCATTTGGCGAAGAGCGCGGCAAACACCTTGTGGTGAACGGGGTGGGAGTTACCTCGCTGACGCCGATCACGAAGTTCATGGTTCACATGCCGCTGGCCTTTCATCAAGGCGAGCCGCGGTCCGCTTTGATCATCTGTTTTGGGATGGGCACTTCCTATCGAGCCGCGCTGAGTTGGGGCATCAAGACCACCACCGTGGAACTCGTCCCGAGTGTCTTGCAGGCTTTTGAATTTTATCACGCGGACGCCGCCCGTTTCAGAAATGATCCCAACGGCCGGATGGTGGCCGATGACGGACGCCGCTATTTGAAGCGCACGGGCGACAAATTCGATTTGATCGTGATTGATCCGCCGCCGCCGCAGGAAGCGGCGGGCTCCAGCCTCTTATATTCCCAGGAGTTTTATGAGCTGGCGAAACTGCACCTGGCGGAAAATGGCATCTTGCAAGCCTGGCTGCCCGGCGGCGAGGTCGCCACCTCTCACGCCATGCTGCGATCCATTCGCGATAGCTTTCCGTATGTGAGATGTTTTGGGTCGGTGGAAGGCTGGGGCAATCATGTGCTCGCCTCGATGCAGCCCATTCCCGCCCGCACCCTGCCGGAACTGATCGCGCGGATGCCGGTGGCCGCTCAAAAGGATTTCGTGGAATGGAGCGGTGGCCAGGATGCGACCAATTATCTCAGGCAGGTGATTTCCCAGGAATTGCCGATCGAATCGGTGCTCGACCCCGACCTGAAAATTCGCATCACCGACGACAAGCCGTTCAACGAGTATTTTCTGCTGCGAAAGTGGAGTCCGTTCTAACCGCAGCGCAACTCACCCCTTTCGCGCGCGAACGAGTTTTCGGCAGTCGCCGCAAAGGAAAAATTTTCCGTCGTAATAGGTCATGAAGGGCATGAAGAGCTCGTTGCAGCGATCGCAGCTCTCGTAGATCTCCTCGGGCGGGACGGGATCGGCGGCGAGGGTCACGCCTTGCGTCCGCTGGATGGCCTCGAGTTGCTCGGGCACGCGGTCGCTTTTGTAGCCTAAAATGATGGCCGACGCGCGGTCATCGGTAAAAAAAAGGCCCGTGCCATCCTGGGCGAGGTACTTGCCCTGGGTGTTCCGGATGAACACTTTGATGTCCGGAAGCGGATTCGTTTTTTCGCTATGTGCTGGCATCGGTCGCTCTCGCGTTACGCCATGCAATCGTTACGCATGCGGTCAAAAGCCAGTGTAAGGGTAACGAATGTCAGGCCGGACTTCAAGCGTTAACGCGCGCGGGCGACTACGGATAATATGGGCAATTTTGGGAGAATTCAGGCCAAATTCGAACAAAAACCTATCCCAGCCACTTTGGATTCTGCGCGGTGCCGTCGAAATAGGCCTTGGTTTTGAAGGGCTCGAATTTCCCCGCCTTCGCCACGTCCGCCGTGCGGGCCAGTAACGCGGAAATTTCCGCCGGGGTCATCGGCTTGAACGTGCGCGCCGCCTCCAGCGCCTGATCCAGAATTTTCATGCTGTCCATGCCGGTGATGACGGTGGAGGTCGGGAGGCTGAGGGCGTAGCGAAGGCATTCCTGCGCCGTGACGACGTTGCTTTTCAAGATGGCGCCGCTGCCCATCGATTTCATGCCGAGCACGCCGATGCCTTCCTTCACGAGAACGGGCAGTACTTCCTTTTCGAAGCTGCGGAAATGCGCGTCCATCACGTTCAACGGCATTTGCACCGCGTCGAAATGAAATTGATTGTCCGCCGCCATTTGCAACATGCGCAAATGCACCAGCGGATCCTTATGGCCCGTGAAACCGATGTAGCGCACCTTGCCCGCCTTCTTCGCCTCGAGCATCGCTTCCATCGCGCCATCGGCGAAAATGCGGTCGGGATCTTCCAGCCGAATGATCTCGTGAAATTGCATCAGGTCCACGTGGTCGGTCTGCATGCGCTTCAACGACTCATCGATCTGCCGCGACGCCGCCTCCTTCGTCCGGCCGTCGATCTTGGACATCAGAAACACTTTCGCGCGATAGCCGTCGCGCAGCGCGTTGCCCATGCGGACTTCGCTGTCGCCGTCGTGATAGTCCCAGCAATTGTCCATGAAGTTGATGCCGTTATCGACCGCGCTGCGGATGATTTTAATCCCCTCCGCCGGGTCCTTCGGCGAGCCGATGTGATAACCGCCCAGGCCGATCGCTGATACTTTTTCGCCGGTGCGACCGAGCGTGCGATACGGCATGCCGTCGTGCGCTTCGGCCGCGAGCCCGCCGATGCCCCCGCCCACCACGACGCCAGCGGCGAGGGCAAGCTTCAAAAATTCGCGGCGATTAACGCCGATCAGGTCGTCCGATTCAGTGCCTTCCGTGCGCGAGGGATTTTGTGAAGGGGTGCTCATTTGTTATTCCTTAACAGAGTGGCTGATAAAATTTAGCCGCAAAATACTCATGGATAACCTGCTTTACCCATCGCACACTTGATTTGCCGCCGCAACCCGCCGCGTTGCCCCCCACGGTAAGGCTACGACGCAATGTGAAATTGCGCCTTCACCGAAGGGCGGTTTAAAACGATAATGGTGAATATGCCCAGAATCGTGCCGATCGGTATGAAGAGACATTGGATACAGCCCATCACAAAACAGTACGTGTGATGCGTGCGCGCCGCGATGAATCGGGCCGAAAGAAAAAGCAGCACGGCATGCGTCCAGCCGACGATCACAAACACCAAACCGAAGAGCATGAAGAACCACCCAATAAATGCAGGCGGCAGGTCCGACTTCCCCCCGTGATGGTCGCCCGCAATCACCAGACCGATGCCAAGGGCCACGTGAATCAATGGGATGGAACCAAACAGCGCTCCCAACCCCGCCGCGATGTAATGAAAAATCGAAAGCAGCTTGAGATGTTCGTTGTCCACGGTGACTTGCGGGAGGGGCGGCACATTTTCCATACGAAAAACATAACTGAACCCACCGAAAAACGCACGCGCATATAAGACTCTGGCCCGTCGTACCTCTGTGGTTAACTCCCATCCCTCTCTCCGCGCCTCCGCTCCTCCGCGGTAAAAACCACCCGCCAATCAAACCCAAGGTTGCCCCCTCCAATCGTCCCCGCTACTATCCGCCCGGATTGCACGTCAAAAGGTCCCGAAATACCCTGAGCAATGAGCACCGCCAAACGAGTCCAACAAGCCTACCACCTCGCCCAACAACGTTACGCTGACCTAGGAGTCAACACAGACCAGGCCCTGAAGCAACTTGCCCGCATCCCCATTTCCATCCACTGCTGGCAGGGTGACGACGTCGGCGGTTTCGAAAATTCGGGCCAGGCCCTCGGCGACGGCCTCGCGGTGACGGGAAATTATCCCGGCAAGGCCACCACACCAACGCAACTGCGCGATGATTTTGAAAAGGCCGTCTCCGTCATTCCCGGTCGGCACCGCCTGAATCTCCACGCGTGCTACGCGGAGATGAGCGGAAAAAAAGTGGGCCGCGACGAGTTGAGCGCGGACCAGTTCAAAAACTGGATCGCCTGGGCGAAACGCATCCAGATCGGGCTCGATTTCAATCCCACTTTTTTCGCGCACCCGAGAGTGCGCGGCGGTTTCACGCTCACGAGTTCCGACAAGGCCACGCGCCAATTCTGGATCGAACACGGCATTCGTTCTCGCGAAATCGGAGCGGCCATCGGCAAGGCGCTCGGCAATACCTGCCTGACGAATCTCTGGATTCCCGACGGCATGAAGGACACACCCGCGGACCGTCGCGGACCGCGTGAACGCCTCGCGGAATCGCTCGATGCCATTTACAAAAAGAAAATCAGCCCGAAGCTCAACGTCGATTCGGTGGAACCAAAGCTTTTCGGCATCGGCGCGGAAAGTTATACACCCGGTTCGCACGAATTTTATCTCGGCTACGCGGTGAGCCGCGAAATTTTGCTGACGCTCGACGCCGGCCATTATCATCCCACCGAAGGCATCGCGGACAAAATTTCCTCCGTCCTCTGTTATCTGCCGGAAATCGCGCTGCACGTCAGCCGCGGCGTCCGCTGGGACAGCGACCATGTCGTCACGCTCACCGACGATCTCCAGGCCATCGCGCAGGAAATCGTCTGGGGCGGGTACGCGAACCGCGTGCGCATCGGCCTCGACTATTTCGACGCGAGCATCAACCGCATCGCCGCGTGGGTCATCGGCACGCGCAATATGGCCAAGGCGCTGCTCATGGCCCTCGTCGCGCCCGTGGAAAAATTGCGCAAGTTTGAGCTGGAAGGCGACTACACCTCCCGCCTTGCCCTGATGGAAGACGCGAAAGTGCTGCCGCTCGGCGCGGTCTGGGATTACTACTGCGCGCAGCAGAACGTCCCGGTCGGCGACGCCTGGCTCGCGGAAATCAAGACCCACGAACGCGACGTGCTCGCCAAACGCGGTTAACCCTTACCCACCCCCGACGATACTATGCATCCCTTTCTCGGCCTCATCTATCACTGGCTCGGCGGCCTCGCGTCCGGCAGTTTCTATGTTCCCTACAAAGGCGTAAAAAAATGGGCCTGGGAAGTGTACTGGCTCGTGGGCGGTTTTTTTTCCTGGATCATCGCGCCCTGGCTGCTCGCCATGTTGTTGAGCACTGACTTGATCGGTGTCCTGAGCAGACAATCCGCTGAAACCCTCTGGTGGACTTATTTCTTCGGCGCCATGTGGGGCCTCGGCGGGCTGACGTTCGGCCTCACGATGCGCTACCTCGGCATGTCGCTGGGCATGGGTGTGGCGTTGGGTTATTGCGCCGCGTTCGGCACGCTCGTGCCGCCCATTCTGAAGGCGTTCAAGCCAAGCATCCCGGTGGCGGAAAGTATCGGACAAATCGCCGCCACCACACCGGGCAAGGTCACCTTGTTTGGCGTGCTCGTCTGCCTCATCGGCATCGGCATCGCCGCGCTCGCGGGTCTCACCAAGGAAAAGGAAATGCCGGAGGCGGAGAAGAAAAAATCCATTGCCGAGTTCAATTTCACCAAGGGCATTTTGGTCGCGACGTTTTCCGGAATCATGAGCGCTTGCTTTTCCTTCGCCTTAACGGCCGGCAATCCGATTGGCGAAGCCTCCCGCACCGCCGGCACCAATGCGATTTGGAGCGGTCTGCCCAAGCTCGTGGTGGTTTTGCTCGGCGGCTTCACGACGAATTTCATCTGGTGCGTTTTCCTCAACCTCAAAAATCGCACCGGCTACCAATACTTTAGTTCCAGCCTGCGCGGCGCGTTGCCCAACCGCGCGGACGAACCCATCATCGAAAACGCCACCGACGCGCCCGGCGAGGAAATGGCGGTGCACGCCCCCGACACCTCGACAGCGGCAGGCGGCAACAGCGTGCCGATGCTGAACAATTATCTCTTCAGCGCGCTGGCCGGCGTCACCTGGTATCTGCAATTTTTCTTCTACACCATGGGCGAGACTCAAATGGGCAAGTTCGGTTTCGCGAGCTGGACGCTGCACATGGCGAGCATCATTATTTTCAGCACCATCTGGGGTGTGATTCTGCATGAATGGAAAGGCGCGAGCAAAAAGGCGCACGGCCTCATCGCCGCCGGCATCTTCACGCTGGTGCTCTCGACCATCATCATCGGCATCGGGACGTGGTTGAAGAGCCAGGCTTCCTGAAAATTTCATGTCCTCGCGCGTTTACCTCGCCATCGATCTCGGCGCCGAAAGCGGCCGTGTCATCGCGGGCCTTTGGAATGGCAAATCGCTTCGTCTCGAAGAAGTCCATCGCTTTCCCAACGGCCCGGTGCCGCTCGCCGGCACGCTGCGCTGGGATGTCCTCCGGCTCTGGGCGGAAATTCAGAACGGCCTCGCCCTCGCCGCCCGCAAGTACGGCAAGTCCATCGTTTCGGTGGGCGCCGATACCTGGGGCGTGGACTACGTGCTGTTGAACAAGCACGACGAGATGCTCGGCCAGCCGTACGCCTATCGCGATCCGCGCACCGACGGAATGATGGAACGGGCTTTCAAAAAAGTCCCGCGCCGCGAAATCTTTGCGCAGACCGGGCTGCAGTTCATGCAGTTCAATTCGCTGTTCCAATTGCTGGCGGTAAAACAGAACACGCCCGAACTGCTCGAACAGGCGGAGTGCCTGCTGTTCATGCCCGACTTTCTGCACTGGGCGTTGTGCGGCTCGCGCACGGCGGAATTTACCATCGCTTCGACTTCCCAATGCCTCAATCCGCTCACCCGCGATTGGGCGAACGGCTTGTTAAAAAAATTCAAGCTGCCGGTTTCAATTTTTCCCGACCTCGTGCAACCCGGCGCGAAGCTCGGTGCGCTCCGTCCGGCGCTGGCGGAAAAACTCGGCCTCCACAAAATACAGGTTGTCGCCCCGCCCGCGCATGACACCGCGTCGGCGGTCGCCGGCGTCCCCACCGCGAACACCGGCAAGGCCAACTGGGCCTACATCAGTTCCGGCACCTGGTCGCTCATGGGCGCGGAAGTGAAACAGGCCGCGTTATCCGCCCGCGTGCAGGAACTCAATCTCACGAACGAAGGCGGCCTCGACGGCACGTATCGTCTGCTGAAAAACATCATGGGCCTCTGGCTCGTGCAGCGCTGCAAGCGCTCCTTCGACGAGCGCGGGCGCAAATACGAATACTCGCAACTCGCCGCGCTCGCGAGCAAGGCGGCGCCGTTGCGCTCGCTGGTCAATCCCGACGACCACCGTTTTCTGAATCCGCCCGACATGCCGAAGGCAATCCAGGATTTTTGTCGCGAAACGAAACAGCCCGTTCCCAAAACCGAGGGTGAACTGGTGCGCTGCGCCTACGAGAGTCTCGCCTTGAAATATCGCGAGGTGCTCGGCTGGCTGGAGGAAATCACCGGCAACCGCATGGAAGTCATTCACGTAGTGGGAGGCGGCTCGCAAAGTGGGATTCTCAATCAATTCACCGCCGACGCCTGCCAGCGCCCGGTGGTCGCCGGCCCCGTCGAGGCCACCGCGCTGGGCAATCTGCTCGTGCAAGTCCGCGCGAGCCGTGAACTTTCCTCACTGGCGGAAATGCGCGAAGTGGTCCGCCATTCGGGTGGCGTGAGAACGTTTTCTCCCGGCAAACTCGCGGGTTGGGAGGCGGCCATCGCCCGCTTCGGTACGCTGCCCGCCCGCGCATTTTGATACCTTTGTCAGGGTGGACGCCGTGGGACGCCGCCATATAACTTCTCCCTTACGCCGTTCGACTGCGGTCGAAAACCGCGGCAACGGAAATTGGCTCGCGTGACCCAACGCGTCCGGCCAGAATGATTTTGCAGCATGACGGTAACTCTTTTCATCCCGTGCTTCGTGGACCTGCTTTACCCGCGGGTGGGCATGGCCATGGTGGAGATTTTCGAAAAGCTGGGTCACAAGGTCGTCTGTCCCGAAGGCGCCGCCTGTTGCGGACAGCCCGCGTTTAACACCGGTTACTGGGACGAGAGCCGCGCGGTCGCCATCAAGGCGCTCGAAATGTTGAAAGGGGCGGAAGTCGTGGTCATCGCCAGCGGCTCCTGCGGCGCAATGATGAAGGTATTTTATCCCGAGCTGTTTGCGGGAACCAAATACGAGGCGATGGCCCGCGAACTCGCGCCGAAGGTTTTTGAATTTTCCGGTTTCCTCGTCAATAAACTGGGCGTCACCGATCTCGGCGCGCGCTTTCCCCACAAGGTCACCTTTCACGACGGCTGCCATGGCTTGCGCGAATTGCACAACAAGAAACCGCCGCGCGAATTGCTGGCGAAAGTCAGCGGACTGGAGTTGGTCGAGATGCGCGAGGCGGAAACCTGCTGCGGCTTCGGCGGCACGTTTTCGGCGAAGTTCCCCATGATCTCAACGGCAATGGGCGAGGTGAAATGCGCCAGCGCCCTCGAATCCAAAGCCGAATACATCGTTTCGTGCGATTCCAGTTGCCTGATGCAAATCCAGGGTTTGGTGGATCGCCAGCAAAAGCCGATCAAGACCATTCACCTCGCGGAAGTGCTCGTGCAGAAATGAGCTCACCGGCCACCCAGTTTTTGCAGGACGCCACGCGGCTCTCCGCCGACCTGCGGCATCGCGGCATCATCCAGACGGCGATGGGCAAGTACGAAACCGTGCGCGACCAGCGCAAGGCGGCGTTTCAAAACTGGGACGAGGCGCGCAAGCTCGCGGCCAACACGAAGTGGGAGGCAGTCAATCACCTCGACCGGTATCTCGACCAGTTCGTCAAAAATCTCGAAGCGCGCGGGACGAAGGTTCATTGGGCCAGCACCGCCCAGCAAGGCCGCGATATCATCCTCGGCATCCTGCGCGAGAAACAGGCAAAGGTGGTGGTGAAGTCGAAGGCGATGACGTCCGAGGAAATTCACCTCAACGACACCATGGAGGAGCTCGGCTACGAGGTCATCGAATCCGACCTCGGCGAGTTCATTGTCCAGCTTCGCGAGGAGGCGCCGTATCACATCGTTTTTCCCGCGATGCATCTCACGCGCGATGACATCAAGGAAACCTTCCAGCAAAAGCTCGGTGAAAATCCGTCGAACGATCCCGAGGAATTGACGATGGTTGCGCGCCGGGTGATGCGGAACAAATATCTCGAAGCCCAGGTCGGCATCACCGGCGCGAACTTCGCCATCGCCGAGACCGGCATGATTTCCATCACGGAAAATGAGGGCAACGCCCGCCTCACCGCCGCGTTGCCGCGCACGATGATCACGCTGGTCGGCATCGAAAAAGTTCTGCCGCGCTTCGAGGATCTTGCCTTGTTTCTCCCGATGCTCGCCGCCATGGGCACCGGCCAGCCGATCACCTGCTACAACACTTTTTACGGCGGCCCGCGTCAGCCCGGCGAAACTGACGGCCCGGAGGAATATCACGTGGTGCTGCTGGACAATCAGCGCACCGCCGTGCTGGCCGATGCCGAACAGCGCGACTCGCTGCATTGCATTCGCTGCGGCGCGTGCCTCAATGTCTGCCCGATTTTTCGCAATGTCGGCGGCCACACCTACGGCACGACCTATTGCGGCCCCATCGGCGCGGTGCTTACGCCGAACCTGCGCGGGCTTGGCGATTGGAAACACCTCTCGGATGCCTCGTCCCTCTGCGGCGCGTGCACGGAAACCTGCCCGGTAAAAATCGATTTGCACCATCACCTGTTGCAGAACCGCCGCAACGGCGCACGGCAAAAGCCCAGTGCGATGCAGCGTTTCGCCTTCAAGATTTTCGCCCCTATTGCCACAAAACCGGCGGTCTGGTCGCTGGTGACCAAACTCGCGCGCATCGGAAATGCCTTTCAGCGCCTCGTCAAAGGCACGCCTCTCGATCCCGCGTATGCGTGGACGAAGACCCGCGACCTCCCGCCCGTCGCCGGGCAAAGTTTTCGCGAATGGTGGAAACAGCGCCCATGAGCGAACGCGAAAACATATTCGCGCGCATCCGCGAAGCGTTGACGGTCGCCGCGCCGCGTCCCGGCCACGCTCACGATTCGACGGCGGCAAAGAGCCACGCCAAATCCGATGCCGCTTCGATCCTTCCGACCGCCGCCGACCATCGTCGGGTGATGCCTCCGGTGGGAGCTTCGGCCGACGATCAACTGGCGCTTTTCCGAAAAAACGCCGCCGACCTGCGCGCGGATTTTCGTTTGGTTGCCGACATGAACGCCGTTCATGCGGAGTTGAAAAATATTGCGCAGGCGGAAAGTTGGCAACGAGTCGCCGCCCACCGCGCCCCCCTGCCCGAACAAGCGTCCGCAGCCCTGGGCTTGCCAGTGTTGTTCACGGACGCCGGGTTTGATCATCAGGAATTGGGACGCTGCGATGCGGGCATCAGCGAATGCGATGTGCTCGTGGCGCAAACCGGCAGCGCTATTTTGACCAGCCGGAGCGGCGGCGGTCGCGCCCTGTCCGTTTTACCGCCGCATCATGTCGTGCTTGCGCGGCGCAGCCAGCTCATCGCCGACCTGCCGGCGGCTTTCGCATTTTTGAAGGAAAAATACGGCGCAAATTATCCGAGTATGATTTCGATCATCACCGGCCCGAGCCGCACCGGCGACATCGAGCGCATCCTGGTGCTCGGCGCGCACGGCCCGAAAAAACTGACAATACTTTGCAGCGAAACTTGAGGCGAATTGCTCAGATGCGGTGTTCGTCCGCGTCGATGTAGTCCACGAAATTCAGGATGTCGTCGCGGCTGGCGAGGCCGGATTGTTCCTTCCGCTGTTTCAACCGCGCCTGCGATTCCTCATCGTCCTTTTTCGGATAATCAAGCATGGCCGCACCGTGCGCGGCTTTGACCGAGTCCGGCTTGCGCACGTGCTTCAACACCCAGTCGCAGACCTCGCCGTCGGTGATCGACTTGCGCACGACCTCGATAAACTCCTTCGCATCCACTCCGGCCGTGGTGAGCCACTTGCCGTCGAAACCCGAGCAAAAATTCGGCTGATAATCCGCGTGCAATTTTCCGGCAAGGTGCAGGCGGATTTTATCGATGAAACGCGGCAGGTGCATCCAGCCGCACATGGTTTCGCGCGGGCTGCGGGGACAGATTCGTTCGCTCATGGGCGAATCATTCTCATCGCCACGTCGGGTGTCAATCCTCCGAAATCTCCACCGTCCGGCGGCGCCTACTTTTCCCCGGCAGAATCTTCCAACGGATAACGCCGCTGGTTGCGTCGGCCACGCAGAAAGGCGCTCAGCGAGGATTGGCAGAGCCAGAGGCAAAGCCCGAGCGCCACCGCTGTCGCGCCGATCATCGGGACCCTGGAACGATGGACCATCTTGTAAAACAGAATCACCGCGAGCCCGCAAACCGCCCCTGCCGCCAGAAACGCGATCACGCATCGTCGCAACTGCATCGCGGTGGTGGGAAAGGTCACCTGCTTCTTGCACGTGCGGCAGAAATACAAAAGTCCATTCCGGGCCGGTTGTGCCCGGCGGCGGGAGCGCGTACGCGGCCGTTCGGCATCAAGATGAAGAGTGAGTGTGCCGCCACAGGTGCATCGCCGGCTGAGTGGGGACGGGGAAGCCTTTGATTCTGCCTCGCCTGCCCGCGGCAAAACTATCGTCGAAACAGCGTCCACATTGCTTGACCCACCAACTCGCGCGCCCACTGCGACTCCACTTAAATCTTTTCAAAATGAAACTGCAAGTGAAAACGCATCAAAAAAAATCGGCTCGGCAAATCAGGCTTTTGACACTTTCGATTTCCTGCCGCGCAGGAGAATGACAATGGTCGCCACCACCGCCACCTCAGGGAGAATTGCCCACGGGTTGTTGCGATAATTTGGCAGTTTATCCAGCCACGAGAGAAAAGGCATTTGGTGGATAATGCCGCCCACCAGGTGGTGCAGGTGCGCCTCGCGATAAAACGGCAGTTTGATTCCCAGAATCGCCTGTCCGTGAATGAACACCCAGTCGAGGTCCGGCAGACAGGCGAAGATGATTCCCCACTTGTAGGGCTTCCACCACCAGTAGAGAAACAGGATGGTCACCACGACCAGGGCGGCGTGATACGTCACCCAGATAAAACTGTGAAAATCCGGCTTCGCGCGGTGATAAGTCAGGTTGGCCAGCTTGTCGAGGATGCCATGCGACAAAAACGCGCAGATGGCGGTGAGAACCAGGGCCACCCGGGGATGTTTCTTAGATTCAAACCCTTTTTGAATCAATACTCCGACAAGAATGTGGGTGGGGGCTTGCATCAGTTCGGTCTGCCGCCGAACGTTGCCAGCGTCCACGCACCAAGACAACGGAGAAACGCCGAAGACCGAAAGCCGGGAGGAAATTGCGAGGAAGGGAAATTCGGAACCGAATTGGTCCGAGGACCACGGACAGGAATCGAACCTGTCCTCGACCGCTTAGAAGCACCAATTCAACACGATCGCCGCAAGGATCATCACGCGATACAGGCCGCGATCATTCACCATTTGTTTCAACGTCTTCACGGGGTGCAATTGCGATTGGATCAGCGATTTCATAAAAGTGTCTTTATTTCTCATATTGTCTCAACACCTGTCCCATATTGCACCACTCGTGCCATCTCAAGTTTGAGAAAGGCCAATTCTTAAAATATCGTAATGCCCTGATTTTTAGCAGGTTACGCGAACTTGCGCACTTGTGGTAGCATTTGACACTTTCCGCGCTAGGTTAGCAGCATGACGGCGCAAGAGATCATCGGCCTGTGCGTGAGCCTGCTGGTAATGCTGGTGGGGCTCATCGGCAGTATTGTGCCGGTCCTCCCTGGAACACCGGTAATTCTCCTCGCGGCCATCATCCATCGTCTCATTTTCGGCGATCACGGCGCGAGCACACTCGTCCTGATCTGCCTCACGCTACTGACCCTGCTCTCGTTCGGATTTGATTATCTGGCGAGCATGTACGGCGCGAAAAAACTGGGCGCAACCAGGCGGGGCGTCATCGGTGCGGTCGTCGGCGGAATCGTGGGCCTGTTTTTCAGTATCCCGGGAATCATCCTCGGCCCGTTCGTCGGCGCTGTAATCTTCGAAATGGCCGGCGGACGTCACATCAAACCAGCCACGCGCGCGGGGATGGGGGCAATGCTCGGTTTGCTGGCCGGCGCGGTGGGAAAATTGGCGATCTGCATGGCGATGATTGGAGTGTTTACCTTAAGTGTAATCATTAGATCGGTGGCGTAAGGTCGCTACGATCCTTGGTGCCATCGACGATGAGACTTTAAAAAGGGAAAAGACCGGCCGAACACTTCGCTATTCGACCGGTCCTCAGCCCCACCTCTACTTGCAACTTCCCGGGAAGACAGTTCCGGGAAATCTCTTACCATGCCGGGCGTGTGCCGCCCGACCAATTTCTTATGGTGCGCGTTTCGCTTGATCGCGCCTCGCCCCGCCAGCGTTTGAGCCATTCCGACCGATGGCGCAGCGTCCAGTCCGTCAGCGCGCGCTCAAATCCAATGTCGTGCCCGACCTTGCCGGATTCGGCCTGTTTGTGCTTCAAGACTTCGTCGCGTTGCGCCAGGTAATGTTGATAGAGCAGCGAGTTTTTTTCGAGGTCGGCGGAAGACGACGGCGCGTTATTTTCTTCAGACATATACAACAACCAGTTCGCTGCTCGATCGCATACAACATACGGGTTCGGAACATAGGCCGGAATTACACCTTACATTCATTGAACCACTGTCATCCTAGCCTGCTTCCGTCTTTGTGCACCTCGCACATACATGTGATGGTATCGGTGAGCTCGCCATAGGCGGGATGTTCTGACATGCTGGCTGTCATGAAACTCTGCCTTGCCTTGATTGCCTGCGCGCTGCTGACGGGCGTCCCCTCCGCCACCCGGGCCGCGACGGTCACTTTCGACAAGGCGGGTAATTTTGTGGTGAACGGCAAACCGTTTTTCCCCATCGGCATTTTCAGCTACTCGCTCGATCAGCCGACCATGACGGAGATCAAGCGGCTCGGATTCAACACCGTCAGTCTGTTGACCAAGCATCACACCCCAGACCAACTCGACTGGCTGCAAAAGGAAGGCTTGATGGGGCTTTGTCCGCCGGAGGAGAAATGGTTTCAAGCTGGAACCAACCACCCCGCCCTGCTCGCCTGGTATCTTTCCGATGAACCCGAAGGACACGGCCACAGTCCCGCGAGCCTGCGTCAGAAATATCTCCGCCTGAAAGCCAGCGATCCGAATCATCCCATCACCCTGGATCATTTCATGTGGGAAGCGCTCGTGAATTACCAAGAGGATTGTGACTTCACCATGACCAGCGTTTATCCGTTACTCGCCAACGGGCCTGCGCCCATTACTCATGTGGGGTTGTTCATGGATCATGCCCGCGATATCCATAAAGACGTGAACTGGCCGCACATGCCCTTCATTCAGATCTTCGGCGGCGCGGATTGCGAGGGCGGCAAGTGGAAACAGCCGGACCCGGCGGAGGTCCGCTGCATGGTTTACATCGCGCTGGTCCATCGTGCGAACGGCATGTTTTATTTCTCCTATTGGCCCAAAGCACCAAAGACCTGGGAATCCGTGGGCGTGCTCAACCGGGAAATGCAGCAGATGGCTCCCTGGCTCCTCGCCTCCGGGAGTGAACTCGAAACCAAGTCGAACCTGCCCGAAATTCAGGCGCGAACGAAAAGTTTGAACGGCGGCAAAACCGGCATGGTGCTCGTGATCAATACCGCAAACGCGGAACGCTACGCGGAGATTTCCATACCTGACCTCCCGGTTGCTGAACTGACGGGATTGTTCGACGGCCATACTTTTAAGCCAGTAAAAAATAAGTTTACGGAAAAGCTGAAGCCTTACGCTTCGCGTTGTTACACCTGGGGAAAGACAGCCGCCGATTCAGCTCCCGTGCGCACACGCTAAATGTGTCGTGGTGACACTAGATGCACTTCGCGTCCGCCAAAAAAACTTGCCTAAACCCGGGCAATGGCGAAGAGTCAAATTCATGAAGCCCTTCCTTTCGCTCGTGTTGGCGCCTTGCGTGTTGGCCCTGCTCGTTGGCTGCGCCACCAAGGCGGTGACCTATGAGCGCTATGCGGGAGCGCAATCGAACTGGCCCACCGAGGCGACTGCGAAGTCCCACATCGTGGACGGCATCGAGATTTTCGATCTCGATCAGTATCCCTCGCGCCCATATGAAGTCGTGGGCAAGGCACAAATCGCCGTCGCCTACGGCTACAATTCGCTCGCGCAGGAAGAGCCCAAGCTGGCCGCCCTTTGCAAATCCAAACACGCCAACGCCGCCCTGCTGCAAAAAACCGCCGTCACGAAGGACATCGGCGTGGGCTACGAATACTGGCTGATCGCCTTCAAGTCGGGCGCCATCGGGAAGTAAATATGACCTATCCCCGGTTGGGGACTTCTTGTCACCACAACTGGTGACATGCGCAATTTCAAGGAGATGGTAGTCTCTTTACGAATTTACGAGTGAACGTAGTTCTTGTGTAATGTGTTCAAAGAAGCCGGATCAAAGGTCCGGCTTTTTTGTTGTACCGAAAGGAACGCCAAGCTCCCTGCAGTTTAGTCCGCGCGATGCTGCATCGCCTTGCGGAATGGCAGATTCGTCAATGTCCGCTTCTTGAATCCGTTCCGTCCGCCGTAACGCCGCCACTGGCTGGTGGGCATTTCCGAGACGGCGTGGAAAATATCGTGATAGGTAAGCGTGCGATCCGCCTGGAGAATTTGCTCGCAAGTGCTGCCTTCCGCGAATGCTTCGACTATTTCGCTGGCTTTATTGCTCGCTCGTTTCGCTTGCATACCTCTTCTCCAGCATGGAGGGTGCCCAACCTTTAAATTTTCAATAAACAGCCGCTTTTTAAAATATACATATTATCTATTGACATAATAGAGTTTATCCGTATAGTCGTCTCTCATAACGAAAGCCGACTGCATCAAACAGAGGCAAACCAGCTAAATACGAGTGTTCTGACCGAACCAACGGAAGAATCTCCAAGGAAACGAGATCGGAACATATATGAAGTCGGAAATGTCACAAATACGGGCGGTTGCGTCGTTGGCAAAACCTAAAATGCGACGGGGCGCCGCAGGTTTCACATTAATCGAGTTGCTGGTGGTTATCGCCATCATCGCGGTGCTCGCCAGCATGCTGCTCCCCGCTTTGGCCAAGGCCAAGGAATCGGCCAAGAAGACAAGTTGTCTCAACAATGTGCGCCAGATTGGCCTGGCGTACCAGGGCTTTTTGCCCGATCACGACGAGCGGTTCCCCGCCTATGTTACTGAACGCACCGCTCCGGCCGGCACCCCGGACACCGCCGAAGCACGCGCGCCGTATTCTTATCGGCAGCAATTAGTCCCCTACCTGGGCACATCGACCAACGTATTCAAGTGCCCGAACGGCACGAAGTGGGACGAACCGCAGGCCGGCGCGTGGTACAACACCGATTACGGCAACAACCACAACGAAGCCAATCTTGCGGGTGCTTCCCAGCAGGCATGGTTTCGATCACACCCGGACTTCGGGTTCAACGAGTCCGTGTCGGTTGGGTCCTTGCGACGTGCATCGGATTTCATCCTGCTCGGCGACGCCGGCCGCTCGGACGGCACCGCGTCACGCGGCGGCATGTATCCGCAGCCGTGGGCATTCGATATCGCCTCCCAGGCCCGCATGCTGGGGCGCCATAACAAAGGCACCGCCAACATCACGTTTGCCGACGGCCACGCGCAAAGCACCAAAACCAACCTCACTTGGATCAGCGTGCAGGAAAACAACTGGCGCCGCTATCAGGACACCAGCGACATCAATTGAGGCGATCCATGCAAAAATCATCCAACGAGGAGACGGCAGCGTGGCTGGAAATTGTCCGGCAGCAGGTCAGTTCCCTGCGGTTTGGCGTCGTCCAAGTGGTGGTTCATGATGGCAACGTGGTGCAGATCGAGCGGACCGAGAAAGTCCGCCTGTCCGCGCGGTCGGCAAAATCCGACGCCGTTTCGGCCTCCGCTTCGGCGGAGAGCTGAAGCGGCTGGTTTCTCAATTCAATCACGCTTCCCCGCCGGCAAAGGAGGTGTCCTCCATTTCTTTCCCTGCCATTCAGCAATGATTTTCAGGTAAAGATAAGGATCCGGCCAGGTCGAACTCGGCTCGACTCCGGTCATTTCCAGCCATTCGTTAAAGGAGCAAACGACCGCGATGTCCGGCTTGGCGGCATCGATCGCGCGCAGAAATGTCTTCAGCATCGCACCCTCATCGCGCGGCACGATGAATGGCGCGTCGTTCACCGCCGTGTTGTCGTGCCCCGGCGAAAACGGCAATTCCACCGCGTGCCCGGACGCGTGAACCGAATCCGAGAAACCGCGATACAATTCCTCGATAGCCTCGGGCCTCACGTCGCGCCAATGTCCGAAATAGGAATAGGTCCCGAAACAGTCGATCTGTTTTAGCTTCAACCATTCCGGCGACACCGACATGCGGACCGTAGGCGGATTGCCGGAGGCGGCGGTTTTCAGCCGGTCGAAGATCCAGTAGACGTTCCCTACTTTGGCCTCCGCCGCCGCGATGTAGCTCTCGGCCTGCGCGGGCGTCAGCCAGTCGTCCCAGACCTGATAAATAAACCACACCGGCTGATCGTTGATTCTGAGATAGGCCGGATTTGTCGCGTATCGCGGAAGATACGTCGTGATGCGGCTGACGAGTTGATCGTAATCGCGCTGGTAATGGGCGTTTTCATCGATTACCGCGATTTTGAAATTTTCCTCCGCCGCCACGGGCAACAAAACTTTTTCAAATAAATCCGCCTGCCACCCTGACATCATCCCCGGCCGATTGGACTTCCACCAACTACACAAAAAGCCGTCAATGCCCGCCGCTTTCGCCAGCCGAAAATGCCAGCGCACCACTTCGCGATCGCCCTGATCGTACAGTCCAATGAGCGGATACTCTCCCGAGGCGATATCGCGCCTCCCGTCCGCTTTGATTTTTTCCGGATGATAGCGTCCCGGAAAATAAAACGAATCCCACTTGTGCCAGCTTCCCGCCGACCCCGAAGGCGTCCCGTACCAGGGATGATAAAATGCCAGAACCAAAGGACGCGCGGAGGAGAGGTTCGTAATCGCAGGGAAGGCGAGGTGCGGCCCCAGCAGCAGGAAAGCCAAAAGGATTTGTCGAACCGACGTGCCCGCGATCATCTGCATAAATTGCAACTTTAGACCACTCTTAGCCAAACACTCTTTAACGTTATCGTGCCACTTAAAACCCTCCTAAACCTGCATTTTTTAATTGTTTGTAGACGATTTCCTTAAAAGACTAAGTTTCGGTCGCATAATCCAACCAATACTCCTTCAAGATGCGAATCCGTTCCCGAAGCTCCGTATAGCCCAGCGGCTTCACCAGGCAGCACTGGATGTTCATTGCGTATGCCACCTCGGCATCTTCCGGCAAATCGGTGGAACTCAAAACCACCACCGGAAGTTTGTTGGGAATTTCCGGATGCTTCTTGAGCCACTGCAGCACCTCCAGGCCGCCTTTCACCGGCATGTGCAAATCGAGCAAAAACAGCGCGGGAAACGGATGCGCCGCACGATCGGCGAAAGCTCCATCGCCGGACAGATATTGAATCGCCTCATCCCCATTGTTCACGACTACGATGGGATTTGGAATGTTCAAATCCTCAAACGCCTTTTCGATCAAAAGAACATCGTTCGGATTATCTTCGGCCAGTAATACAGGACTGATACTCACTGGGTAATCGGGTAATGCCCCATTATATAGCCGGGAACGCGCCGCGACGCAACCCGGCAGGAGTGCCGCCATCGAGCCACGTCGCTTCCCGCCTGTTTGCAGTTTTGCGATCACACCGCACTGGCTATACTGGCCTTGTGCAGAAATTGCCGCGTGCATTTTACGATCGGGACACCACGCTCGTCGCCCGCGAACTCCTCGGCAAACTGCTTGTGCATCAAACCGCGGGCATTGAGCGCATCGGCCGTATCGTCGAAGTGGAGGCGTATCTCGGCTCGCATGACCTGGCTGCACATTCCTCCAAAGGTCTGACCGAACGCACCAAAATCATGTTCGGCCCGCCCGGTCATGCATATGTCTATTTCATCTACGGCATGTATTTCTGCATGAACGTGGTGACCGAACGCGAGGGCCATGCGTCTGCGGTGTTGTTGCGGGCGATTGAACCGGTGCGCAATCTCGAAGGCCGGACACAAGGCCCCGGCCTGCTCTGCCGTGCCATGCAAATTGATCGCAGCCTCAACGGCCGCGACCTGCTCAGCGACAATTTCTTCATCGCGCGCCCGGAGCAGGAGGAAAAGCAAACCATCGTGAAACGGCCAAGAATCGGCGTGGACTACGCGAAGCACTGGGCTAAGCGGCTGCTACGTTTCTATATCAATGGCAACGCCTTCGTCTCCCGCCCCTGATTTCGTTCAGACTTTCTTCGGCAGCCGCACGCTAAACTCAGAGCCTCTGTTCGGCTCGCTGGCGACAACGACCGTGCCGCCGTGCGCTTCCACGACAGCTTTGACGAGGCTCAACCCCAGGCCGAGCCCCCGTTGCGAGCGGCTTTTGTCACCGCGATACAATCGCGCCCAAATCTTTTCGTGTTCATCGGCGGGAATACCGATGCCATTATCGCGAAACGCAGCGACCGGGCCAGCCGCCTCGTCGCGCACCGCAATAGTTACGGTGCCGCCTTCGGGCGTATATTTGATGGCGTTGTCGAGGAGGTTGGCGAACACCTGGCGCATGCGCGTGCGGTCCACACTGGTCGTACACGGCGCGGGCATATCGGCGACGATTTTAATTTTTTTCTCCTCGGCCACGTATTCGTAAAGCTCCACCACTTCGCGCGCGAGCTGGCAGAGATCCACCGCCTCGCGTTGCAACTTCATCATGCCCGCTTCGGCTTCGGTGATATCCATCAACGTGTTGAGCATGTTCGACACGCGTTCGGATTCCTCGACACAATCCGCCAGCGCCTCTCGGGCCGTCACCGGGTCGGAACTCTTCTGCAATGCCAGCTCCGCCGTCCCGCGAAGTCGCGCCAACGGCGTCCGCAAGTCGTGGGCAACGTTGTCGAGTGATTCGCGCATGGCCCGGATGAGCGCTTGATTTTTATCGAGGAGACTGTTGAAGAGCCGCACCAGTTCATCCAATTCGTCGTCGGAATCCCGCACCGGCACGCGCGCGTCCATCTGACCCGTGCGAATAATCGAGCGCGCGGTGGAAACAATCTGACGTACCGGCAGCGTGGCACGATTCGCGACGAACGAGCCCGCGAGAAAACCAAGCAAGACAGTAAGGCTGCCAATGATGAAGAAGCTTCGCCGAATGGGATTCAATATTCCCTCCCGGCTGTTGGTGGTGCGGCCGATGCGCAATTCCCAGCCGTTGGCCAGGTCGGCTTTCCCGAGCGTGTAATCGCGATCGGCATTTTGCGGGATGCGCAGGTAGGGCGTCTTGAACATGCCTTCCCAGCCCGGCGTGTCCTTGAACGCCACCCAGTCCTCCGGCGCGGTGATGACATAGCTGATGTCTTTGACCGGATTGGCCAGTTGCACGAACAGGGTGTTCTTGACCTCGCCGGATTGGTTGCGCACCCAGTTGCGCAGCGCGTTCATACCGCCCGCCTGGTAGACCACCGCCGCCTCTTTCAACCGCGCATCAAGCACTTCGCGGTCCTTGCTCTCGACCGCGCCGGCGAGGAGATAATACGCGAGCGCGAGCAGCGCCACACTGCTGAAGGCAAAGATCACCGCATACCAAAGGCTCAGGCGAACGCCGATGTTGCGGCGCAGCCGATCAAGCAGGCCGGAGGACATAGCCGACTCCCCGCATTGTGTGAATCATCGGATGATCCTTGCCCACCTTGCTCCGCAGCCGATGCACCAGAACGTCCACGACATTCGTCTGCGGATCGAAACTATAGTCGAAAATGTGCTCCAAAATCATCGTTTTGGTGACCGGCCGGTTTGCGTGACGCATCAAGTACTCCAGCAAGGCAAATTCTCGGGGCTGCAAGTCGATCACTCCCTCGCCCCGCTTCACTTCGCGCGTCAGCAGATCCATCGTCAGGTCGCCGACCGTCAATTTCGTCGGTTCCGGGGCGTGGGTCGCGCGCCGGATCAAGGCCTGAATGCGCGCGTGCAATTCGGAGAACGCGAACGGTTTCGTAAGATAATCATCGCCGCCCGCCTGCAACCCGCGGACGCGATCATCAACTGACGCCTTCGCGCTGAGAATGAGCACCGGCATATGCGCGCCTTTGGTGCGTAATTGTTGAATCAAGCTCAGGCCGTCCAGTTTGGGCAGCATGATATCCACCACGATGGCATCGTAGGAAATTGTCTGGGCCATGATCAGGCCGTTCTCCCCGTCGGCGCTATGGTCCACGGCGAAACCGCCCTGCTTCAGGCCGTTGCACACAAAGGAGGCGATCTTCTTGTCATCCTCTACCACCAGGATTCGCATGGTCCCAATCATAGGATCGGACGGCGCCGATTGCCACTCGTTTTGTGCGGGCCGGGTCCGAGGTTCGCAGATGTCAGGGGGCATTTTTTAAAGAGAAGCCCCCCCGCGTCTGGTGTGTTGACGCGGAGGGGTTAGGGGGATGCTGAAGATTGTTTAGCCGGCTTTGCTTTCGTCCACCACCATGAAGTGGCTGCCACCGGCGCGCCAGATGCGGAGCAAGGTCGTCTTGTCCGTCGCTTTCTGCGTCATCTGCACCGCTTCCCCGGCGTCTTTCACCGGTTTGCGGTTGATTTCAAGAATCACATCGCCGGGTTTCAGTCCCGCATTCGCGGCGGCAGACTCCGGCGCCACATCGGTCACGACCGCGCCCTTCACGGTCGCCGGCACTTCGAAATGTTTGCGGGCGTCGTCGTTGAGGTTGGCAACCCCCACGCCGGTCAGGGTGCCGGTATCGCCGTCTTTCGCGTCCGCTTTGGCGGCTGTTTCAGCGCCCGGGACGTCGTTCAATTTCACATTGAGCGTCTTGACCGCGCCGTCGCGAAGTACTTTCACCGCGACCGTCTGGCCCGGCGAGGTGCGCGCCACTTCGAGTTTCAAATGACGGGTGTCCGTGACCTTATGGGCGTTGAACTCGGTGATGAGGTCGCCACTCTTCACACCGGCCATTTCCGCCGGGCTGCTCTCGGTGACATCGCTGACGAGCACGCCGGCGGTTTTGTCTTTAAAATTGAACTCTTTGGCCAGCACCGGTGTGAGATCCTGCATGTGAATCCCGAGATACCCGCGGGTTACCCGACCATCCTTCACGAGGCTTGCCATCACGTCGCGGGCCATGTTGATGGGGATGGCGAAACCGATGCCCTGGTTGCCGCCCGTGCGGCTGAGGATGGCGGTGTTGATGCCGATCAATCGGCCATCGGCGTCCACCAGCGCGCCGCCGGAGTTGCCCGGATTGATGGCCGCATCGGTCTGAATGAAATCTTCATAATCGAGGCCCATGTCGCCGCGATCCTTCGCGCTCACGATGCCGGTGGTCACCGTCTGGCCAATGCCGAACGGGTTGCCGATGGCGAGCACCACATCGCCCACTTCCACCTGGTCGCTGTTCGCCATGGAGACTGTCGGAAGGTCTTTCGCCTCGATCTTGATCACCGCCACGTCGGTCTTGGGATCGCGGCCAACCACCTTCGCGGTGAACTCGCGTCCGTCTTGCAACGCCACCTTCACTTCGTCCGCGTTTTCGACGACATGATTGTTGGTGAGGATGTAGCCATCCTTCGTGACCACCACGCCCGAGCCGACCGCTTCCTGCTTCGGCATATTGAAATTGCGCTTGGGAGAGCGGCCCTGCCCTTGCCCTGGTTGCAGCGGCGGTTGCTGATCCTGTTCACCAAAGAAACGGCGCATCGAATCTTGGCCGCCAGACATCGAGGCATTGTCCGATTTGAAAGTCACCGAAACTTTCACCACGCCCTGGCTCACTTTTTTGATGACGGGTGAGAAACTGGCGCGACCCATGGTATCGCGGCTGACCGGACGTTCGTCGAGTGACAGATTAACTGTAGTAGCCTTGGCCTTGGAGGAATCCGTCGGGCTGCCCGTAAACGCCAGCGCGGTGCCGGCCAGAACGGCGGCGGTGCCGAAAGTGACGGCGGTCCAGCGACGGGAAGGGTTCGGTGTCTTTTCGTTCATAGGCTGTGCTTTGTCTTTGCTCTTTCTTAGTTACCGCTTTCGCTTGGTATCTGAGGTAATAGACCACACGCCGATGACGGCACGCTTTCGGGAACATTACAAAAATGAAAGGTTGAAAGGCCCGAAAACGAGCCAAAGGACCGCTGGCGCGGACCGTCAAACCTGGGAGAAATACTTGCCGGAGGACGACTATCCCGAACGCCGCAACACCGTGTCGTGCTGCGCCCATTGCGGGTCGGCGTTCGGATAATCGAGATTGTAATTCAAGCCCCGGCTTTCAGGGCGTCGCAAGGCGCTCGCCACAATTAATTCCGCAACCGTCGCGATGTTGCGCAGCTCCAGCACGTCGCTCGTAACGATGAAGTCCCAATAGTACGCCTGGATTTCCTCCTGTAAATTGGCGATGCGCTTTTGCGCGCGTTGCAGGCGCTTGTTGGTGCGAACGATCCCGACGTAATCCCACATCGTGCGGCGAATCTCATCCCAGTTATGCGACACCACGACCAATTCATCGGGATTGTGGGCGTTGCCCGATTGCCACGCGGGAATGTTCAGGCCCACGCTTTTTTTGTGGTCCTTGGCGGATGAATCGGCCGCGCGATGCGCGCACACCAGCGCTTCGAGCAACGAATTGCTCGCGAGCCGGTTCGCGCCGTGCAATCCCGTGCAGGCCACTTCGCCGACCGCATACAGGCCCGCAATGTCGGTCTCGCCGTCCACGTTGGTCATGACGCCGCCGCATTGATAATGCGCCGCCGGCACCACCGGAATCGGTTCCTTGGTGATGTCGATGCCATAGCGCAAACAGGTTTGGTAAATGTTCGGAAAGCGGTCGATGATGAAGCGCGCCGGTTTGTTCGTGATGTCGAGCAGCACATAGGGCGCGCCGGTTTTTTTCATTTCACTATCAATGGCGCGCGCCACGATGTCGCGCGGCGCGAGCGATTTGAGCGGATGCGCATCCTCCATGAACTCGATGCCTTCGATGCTCTTGAGCACCCCGCCTTCGCCGCGCACCGCCTCGCTGATGAGAAACGATTTCGCCTTCGGATGGTAAAGACACGTCGGATGAAACTGCACGAACTCCATGTTGGCCACGGCCGCTCCGGCGCGCCACGCCATCGCCACGCCGTCGCCCGTCGCGATATCGGGATTGGTAGTGTAGAGATAAACCTTTCCGCAGCCACCCGTGGCGAGCAGCGTGACCGGCGCGGTGTAGGTCTCGACGCGCCCCGACTTTTTATCGAGCGCATACACACCGACGCATCGATTGTCACCGTCTTTCCCGAGCTTGCGCGTGGTAATCAGATTGACGGCGATGTGATTTTCAAAAATCTCGATGTTCGGCTGCGCGGCGATGGCCGCCAGCAGGGCGCGCTCGATTTCGCGGCCGGTGATATCCTTTGCGTGCAGGATGCGGCGCTTGGAATGGCCACCCTCCTTGCCCAGGTCCAATTCCCGCGCGCCGTGCGACAGCGGAATTTCCCGCTCCGAAAAATGCATTCCCAGCTCGATCAGCTCGGCAATCCGCGCCGGGCCTTCCTCGATGATTGTCCGTACCACCGGTTCCTTGCAAAGTCCGGCGCCCGATTCGAGCGTGTCGCGAACGTGCAATTCAAATGAATCCTCCTTGCTCGTCACCGCCGCGATGCCGCCCTGCGCGTAGTTGGTGTTGGATTCCGCCCGATCCTTTTTAGTAATGATGGCAACCCGCCCCCGCTTCGCGACCTTCAAGGCAAACGACAAACCCGCAATGCCGCTGCCCAGCACCAGGAAATCAAATTCTTTCATTCGTGCTGATAACTTCAACACACGAAAGGAGGTTTGTCCATCCAATGAGCTTCGCGGATGTCAATCGAAGTTGCTGTCGCATGGACCGGCCCGCCCAGTTAGTCCACATGCGGATGCTGGCGATGAAATGCCGTCGAATCCTGATACGCCTTGGCCACCGCCAGCAGATCGGCCTCGCCAAACAACCTTCCCAAAAAACAAATGCTTGTTGGCGTGCCCGCGGCGGAGAATCCGTTCGGCACCACCACACACGGATGGCCCGTAAGGTTGCCCAGCAGGACACTGGAACCGGCTTGGGACGGCGCGAGGATGACATCGACGTTTTCGAAGACCTTTGCCGTATCCTGTATCAGCAGGTAACGCAGCCGTTGCGCCTGCAAATATTCCACGGCGGGAACAAATCGCCGCTCGCGAAACGCGTTGGGCCAAGCGTCGCCGTCCTGTTGCTTCAACGAATCATCACGGTTGCTGCGCGTGAACTCATCGAACGCCGCCGCCGCTTCGGTGGACAGCACGAACGAGATCGCCCGCAGCGGATAGTCAGGCAGCTTGATGGGAATCAGCGTCGCGCCCAGCTTGCGCATCTGCTCGAGCGCGGCGTAGTCGTTATCCTTGCGCGCCCCTTTTTGCTGCTCGAAGTCAGACTGTAGAAATCCGATGCGCAATTTCTTCCAGTTCACCTTGCCATCATAGTTGAACGGCACATCGAACAAGGTTTGATCAACTCCGTCCGGCCCGTAAATGGCGTTGAACACCAGCGCGCAATCCTCGACCGACCGCGCAATGGGCCCGATCTTGTCCATCGACCAGCTCAGCGGCATCGCGCCGGTGCGGCTGACGCGGCCATACGTGGGCCGCAGTCCGGTGACGCCGCAACGGTCGCAGGGCGAGATGATGGAACCGTAAGTTTCCGATCCGATGGCAAACGGCACCAGCCCGGCGGACGTCGTTGCGCAGGAGCCGGCCGAGGAGCCGCTGGAACCTTCCTTGGTATTCCACGGATTGCGCGTCTTGCCGCCGAACCAGACATCGCCCATCGCAAGTTCGCCGAGCGTGGTCTTGGCCACCAGCACCGCGCCGGCCTCCCGCAGACGTTTGATGACCGTGGCGTCGCAATCAAAAATCTGGTTGGTAAACGTCGCCGCGCCCCACGTCGTCGGTACGCCTTTGACCGCGAGCAAATCCTTGGCGGCGTACGGCACGCCATGCAACGGCCCGCGATAGTGGCCGGCGGCAATCTCCCGGTCCGCCTGCCGCGCCTGCAGCAAGGCTGGCTCTTCGGTCAGCGTGACCACGCACTCCAGTTTGGGCCCGTATTTTTTCAGCCGCTCCAGGTAGAAACGAGTCAAGGCCTCCGAGCTGATCTGCCGCGTCTTGATGAGTGCACCGAGTTCGGCGATGGAATAGAACGCCAGATCGTCCGGATTTTTTGGCAACGTCACTTTCCCGGGAGAGCTCGCTTTAAACTTTCGCCGGACGGTTTCAAATTTGAAACCAACCGGTATCGGATTGAACGACATCGCCGGCGGTACGTTGGAGAACGAAAAGCGCCGCAACGTTTCGAATTTTCCCAACTGCGATTTCAGATCCGGCAGCATCAAATCGACCTTGGCTTCCGAGAAATCCAGTCCCGCGAGCTTTTGCGCTTCCTCGACCATTTCGCGCGTGATGACATTTGTGTTGGCCAGGGCGGTATTCGTCTGGCCGATCACCGGGAACGGAAGGACTGCGAATAAAAGCAGAAGAGTCCAGGGACGGATGTGCATGGACAGGACAATGCGCCAAAGACCAAAATGAAATCAATCCGCTTCTTCCAGTATCACCGGCCCGCGCTTGCGAATCCAAAGCCCCCGAACTACCCTCCGAACCAATACGCCATGAAGCCCGGATACCAACCACGGCAGTCACTATTTTCCATTCGAAACGCCATCGCCACCGCCCTCCTGTCGCTGGCACTGCGAATGATCGCAAACGCCGCCGATCAACCGCTCACGGTGGCGGTCTCGCTCGACATCCCACCTTACGTGATGAGCAATGCAACCACGGGAATCCAGGTGGACATCGTCCGCCAGACGCTGGCCGGCCGCTCTTTGAAATGGGTGCAGATGGATTACGACGCGCTGGAATCGGCCGTGCCGGACAAAAAGGCGGACGTCGCGATGAGCGTTCACGAAGACCGGCAAGGCGTCTACTACTCAACCGATTACATCGGCTTCGTCAATGTCGCCATCAGCAGAAAGGCGGATCACCTGGCCATCAAAGATATCGCCAGCCTCGCCGGTCATCCGGTGCTCACCTGGCAAAATGCGTGGGCTGAACTTGGCGACCTCTTCAAAAGGCAGTATGCGCCGGGATCCCCGCAACGCACCAATTATGTCGAAGTCGCCAATCAAGCCGATCAGGTGCGGCGATTTTGGGAAGGGAAGGGAAAAGTCATCGTCATCGACCGCAGCATCTTTGACTACTTCAGCGAGGAAATGGGCCACTCCACCGACGGCGCGGAGTATCATGATCTGTTCCCGGCAACCACCCGGTTCAAAGCGGCGTTCGCCGATGCCGCGACGCGGGAGGAGTTCAATGCACGGCTCAGGCAACTGTGCGCGAGCGGAGAATATAACCGTTTGCTGAAACACTATCACATGCCGGAGTCGGCGGGCATCTGTCCTGACAAAAGGAAATAAAGTCTGACCGCCTGACCCCAGAATCGAACTTATGAAGGCGTTCTTAATACTTCTTAACAACACCTTCGCCGCCGATTATGCGTCAATGAGGGTATGAAAATTATGACCGGCCCCGTGGTTCGCACGTTCAGCATCGGCAACTCGCGTCGCAATTTCCTCCGACAGATCGCCTGGTGCACGGCGCTGTTCACCGTTCCCGGTGCTTACGCCGAGGAACTGGTCCGCACGCCCCGTCTTACCGAGGGGCCGTTTTATCCGGACAAACTCCCGCTCGACACCGACAACGATCTTCTCATCATCAATGATCGCATCACTCCCGCCGTGGGTGACGTGACCTGGCTGAGTGGTCGCGTGTTGGATGCGAAAGGCGCGCCCCTTCGCAACACCGTCGTGGAAATCTGGCAGTGCGATCACAACGGCGTTTACATTCACAGCGGCAATTTCGGCGGGCAAAGCAAGCGTGATCCCAACTTCCAGGGTTACGGCCGTTTCCTCACCGGTTCCACCGGCGAGTATGTCTTCCGCACCATCAAGCCGGTCCCCTACACCGGCCGCACGCCGCACATTCATTACAAGGTCAAACAAGGCGGCCGCGAATTGTTGACGACCCAGTGCTTCATCAAAGGTTATGCGGGCAACGACCGCGACGGCATTTACAACGACATCCGCGACCGCAAAGCGCGCGAATCGGTATCCATCGACTTTGCTCCCCTCAAAGGTTCGCGCACAGGCGAATTGGCCGCCCGCTTCGACCTCGTGCTGGGCGCGACTCCGCAGGACAATCACGGCTCCTGAAGTCCGCCCGGTTTTGGAAAATTCCCCGACGGCCGGAAGGCATTCGTTGCCTCGCCGGATTCCCTGGCATATAAGAGGCGTATGAAAAGCCTCACCGAACATCTCTGGTTTGAAGTCCCCAGCCGGCGGGGCTTTATCAACATCACCGACACCGTGGCCGGCTTGGTGCGAAAGAGCGGGATTCAGGAGGGATTATGCCTCGCCAACGCCATGCATATCACTGCTTCCGTGTTCATCAACGACGCCGAAAATGGACTTTTGCAGGATTATGATGTATGGTTGGAAAAGCTGGCGCCGCACGCGCCAACGGACCAATACCGTCATAACCAGACCGGTGAAGACAATGCGGATGCGCACATGAAACGACAGATCATGGGCCGCGAGGTGGTGGTTGCCATCACCCTCGGGGGCTGGATCTCGGGCCGTGGGAACAGATTTTTTACGGTGAGTTCGACGGCCGGCGGCGAAAGCGAATTTTAGTGAAAGTGATAGGTGAATAAACAAGGAAACCAGCCATTAGCGGGCCCTTTGGCATGGTAATGAACGAAACGACCGTGTGCGCGTCTAATAACAATGAAATTGAAAGCTAACAGCAAACATGTGCAGTTGGCGCGAGGGCAGCGCTGGAAAACCAAGGATGCATACATCGAAATCGTGGAATTGGGCAAGCGGCTCATCCACTATCGCATGGTGCGGCAACTCGGCCAGATGCGCCGAACCCAGACCAGCGGCATCGATACGATGGAAGCTTATTTGAAAACCCACCGTGCGGAGCTGATGGAAGGTGCCTCCACCAATTGACGGCTTACGGGGCTTTTCGGCTTCACACCGAAAGGCCTCGCCAGCCCGGTTCAAGGATTTACTTCGTCTCCCTTTTTGCCAGTACGGCGCCGCCGGTAATCCCCGCGCTGTCACCCAGCTTCGAAGCAATAATTTCCACACCCTTCATCGTGCCGGGCATGGCGTAGTCCTGAGCGGTTTCAATAATCACGCTCATCATCTCGTCAGCGAGCGCTTCGATCACCCCGCCACCGAGCACCACCACTTCCGGTCCCAGAATATTGACCAGGTTCGCGGTGGCGATGCCGATATATTCGGCCGCTCCTTCGATGATGCGATCCACAAATTTATCTCCGCGGCGAATCGCCTTGCGCAAATCATTGCTGCGCAGGTCGCTCAAATCGTCGCCGAGCATTTCGGTCAGGATGGTTTTCTCGCCGTCTTTGACCCCCGCCTTGATCTGCTGAAAAATCGCCGTGCGGCTGGCCAGCGCTTCGAGGCAACCCTTGTTGCCGCAGCCGCACTTCGGCCCGTTCACATCCACCACCATGTGGCCGATTTCACCGGCCGTATGATTATAGCCCGCGAACAGTTCGCCATTGATGATCAAACCGCCACCGATGCCGGTACCGACAAAAATTCCCACCAGGTGCTTCGGCTTGCCCTTGAGTTCGGCGACATGCACACCAAGGGCGGCAATGTTGCAGTCGTTCTCGACGAAGACAGGAACCCCGAGCGCCTTTTCGAGGTCCTTCTTGAGCGGGACATCCTTCCACCCTTCCATGTTCGGCGCAAAGATTACCGTGCCGGAGGCAAAATCGACCGCCCCGGGCGCCCCGATGCCCACGCCAGCAACCTGCTTCAGGGTAAGGTCCGCCTCATCGACCGCGTCCTCGATGCTGCGCGCGATGCGTTCGATCACGGCCTCGACGCCGCGCTGGGCTTTCGTACTGACCTTGGCGGTGCCGATGCATTCCAGCGGGTTTTTGAAAACGCCCGAAAGGATTTTTGTGCCGCCGAGATCGACGCCGACTACGTATTCCGGTTTGTTGCCGTCAGCCATACTTCCAATCCAAATCTATTTGCCGGCCAGGACGGCCTTGATTTTCTTTTGCAACTCGGCGTTCACCACCGAGGCATGTCTCATCCCATCGACGATCGTAAACCCGTAAATCGCCTGCAAATGACGGAACATCTTTTCGACGTCCGTCTGATACTTCATGAAACTGTCGAACATATCGCGCGACAATCCCAAATCCATCCCGCTCTCCCAGTAATCGAGCGCCGCGTTTTTCGCGAAGTTGCGCTGGACGAGTTCCTCCGGCGGAACATTGAGGTAGAACACCACATCGGGTTCCAGCGCGATGCCGTAAAGATTCTTCAGCCACGCCTCATCCATCCCGCGCACCATGTCACGCGCCATCAGTGTATAGATATAGCGGTCGGCCAGCACCACAAAGCCCGCCTTGAGCGACGGCAAAATGATGTTTTCGATCTGGTCGGCAAAATCGGTCGCGTAAAACAGGCTCAGGGTGGTGCGGCTGAGAATATTTCCCTGCTGGGCCTTTTCGAGTTCCTCGCTAACCAGGGTGGAACGCTTCAACCCGACCTGCACCGTCGCGTGACCCGTGCCTTCGAGCCATTCCACCAGGGACGCGATTTGCGTCGAACGACCCGAGCCGTCCGCGCCCTCAACCACGATCAGCTTGCCCGCCAGCTGTTCGAGATCGACACCGGGAATGCCGTGCCCGTAAAAGCGCCGGTCCGAACGGTGCGGCACCAAAATCTCATTTTCGCGCGTTCGCCTCATAGCACTGGTTCCCTTGGGGCGGCCTTTTTGTGCGCATCCGCCGGCGCTTTGGACGCCGGCCGCTCCGCCCGTTTGAATTGGGCCAGGTCAATTCGCTTGGTCACCAGTTCACGCACGAGCGCCTGTTGCTTTTCGATCTGTTCGTTCGCATCCACGACCAGGAACTGAAACTCGGTGCTCATCGAAAGATATTGTTCCAGGATGCGACCCTGAAAAATTCGAAAACTCTCGTAGGGATCCGTCGACAGCCGCAGATCCATGCCCGCCTCGAAATATTTCAACTGCGGCCGTCCATCGAGGATGCGTTTCAAGGAAACCTCCAGGTCGGATTTGAAAAAGAAAGTCAGGTCCGGCAGCGCCGCGAAATTATACAGCCCGCGCACCCATTCCGGCGGACAACCGCGCACGACATCGCGCGCGAACGCGGTGAAAATATAACGATCGCACAGCACGATGTAGCCGGCGCGCAGCAGCGGCACCAGGTGGCGTTCGTAGCGATCGGCAAAATCCGTCGCGTGAATCAGGCTGAACGTGGTAGGCGTAAGCAACTCACGTTTCTTGCCCTTGCTGGTGGCGGATTTGACGATTTCGGAGGAGTTCCACTCGCTGAAATAGACCTTCAGCCCCTGCAATTCGAGCCAGCGTTTCAGCAGGTAAATCTGGGTGGATTTTCCCGAGCCGTCGAGGCCTTCGACCGCCACGAGGCGGCCGGGGAAACCGAGTTCGGCGAACGTTTTCATCTCTACGGATCGAAGGCTAAACCGGCGCGTCGGGATTACAACCATTTTTCTGTTCCAGCGGCCGCAAATCAACGACCGTCGCGCCCCAGCCGCCAAATTGCGGGTGGTCCAGCGCATAGGAAACCACGTCCGGCAGCTTCGACAGGATGGAATGCACGCTCCGGCGCAGGTTTCCCATGCCTTTGCCATGAATGATGCGCACCTGCAAAATGCCTTTTTCCCGGCAGGCCGCGAGATACTCCGGCACGAGCGCACCCACCTCGCTCGGCTTGAAGGTGTGCAAGTCCAGCACGCCATCAATCAGGATTTCCATCGGCTCATCCATGGCTCGAAGTTTACCGGGTCGCAAGGCATTCAAAAATCAATTCCGCGCGGAAGCAGCCGGGAAAGCTTTGATTCCAAAACCCGCACGTTTTATCATCCGGCATGGACATCAAAATCCGCCGCGCCGCACCGACCGATGCGCCGGTCATCGCTGATTTCAACACGCGCCTGGCGGCGGAGACGGAAAATCTGACGCTCGAGCCCGCCCGCGTTCAGGCCGGCGTCAAGGCGCTGCTGGGCGATCCGGCCAGGGGCGTCTATTATGTCGCCGAGGCGGAAGGCGTCATTGCCGGGCAATTGATGATCACTTATGAATGGAGCGACTGGCGCAACGGCAACCTCTGGTGGATCCAAAGCGTGTTCGTCGCCGAACAATTTCGCGGCACCGGCGTTTTCAAGGCGCTCTTCAATCACATTCGCGCGCTCGCACAAAAAGAAGGCAACGTCCCGAACCTGCGGCTCTACGTCGAGGCGCACAACACGCGCGCGCGTCAGACCTACGACAAACTCGGTTTTAAAAAAACCTATTACGAAATCTTTGAACTGGATGTGCCCGCCGCTTCGTAACCCCGCCCAACCCACCCCTCGACTCCCATCATCACCCTCATGAAAACCAATTTCCACCGCCTCGTCTTATCGAGTGCCCTGCTCGCCGTTCCACTCTTTGCCCAGGCGCAACCTGCCCCTGCGGTTCGCGAGCAAACGAAGGGCCTGGTGCAACAAGCCTATCC
>JBGALR010000055.1:0-37402 GCA_044223735.1 Limisphaerales bacterium
GGTCAGCTTTGATGGTCCAATGATGATTAGGAAACCAACTGTCGGGCTCTGCCGTGGGTTAGCTCCTGGCAATCCCGATTTACATGGCGGAAGCACTTGCGAAGGAATTGAGCAAAGATTGTTGGTTAGTCAGCGGACAATTACCCTCGCCTGGGGGCGAGGGCAGGGTGATGGCGAGCTTCCGTCTATTCCATTCAAACATGATCTGGATTGAAGTGATTGGCTTGAATTTTTACGGAGTGAGTTCCATTCCCCGGCATCAAAAAATGTAACCCATATCCTTGGGAATTGTTGGCGGCAATATGGGTTTAGTTTTTTGAGGAGAAATCAGTTTGAAAGTGTGGCTCGCCCGCACCCCGACCCTCGCCCCCAGGCGAGGGGGTCGGCTTCAGTGGTCCAATGATGATTGGGAAACCAACTGTCGGGCTCTGCCGTGAGTTAGCTCCTGGGAATCCCGATTTATCTGGCGGAAGCGCTGGCGAAGGAATTGAGCAAAGATTGTCGCGTGGTTAACCTTTGAATGAGTTCGACGG
The DNA here is from genome assembly GCA_044223735.1 of Limisphaerales bacterium. Taxonomy (GTDB): domain Bacteria; phylum Verrucomicrobiota; class Verrucomicrobiia; order Limisphaerales; family UBA8199; genus JBGALR01. The sequence goes on from JBGALR010000055.1 coordinate 534, forward strand.
CTGTTGACCAAAATTAGATGGATGACGGCGGTCCATCTAAATCTTTCATCGCAACTGATCACGGCCTCGAAAGCTTGGGAGCGAAAGGCTCAAACCGGATAACCGAGTTGGGTCACGAGGTCGCCGGTGCGGGTTTGGAAGGCGGCGGTGACGGCGGGGGTGAAGTGGTTGCGCCAGTCGCCGGGCGCGCCTTTGCGCAGGTGCGAGGTGATGTCTTCGACGCCGCGCGGGCGGCCTTCGGTCAACGCGGCGAAGGAGTGCGCGTTCAGCAACGCGCGCAACGTGCCGTCCGGCATGGCGATGTCGCAATGCGCGAAGAGCTTTTGAAACGTCTCGAACGGGCGTTCGACGAGGTCTTCGTAGCGGAAGAGCGCGACGGCGGAATTGTCCAGGGGCGTCCGCACCCACGAGGCGAGCGCGGAAAAGAGGCCGCGCTCGCGCAGCCGTTCGATGGCGCAGCACAGGCCGGCTTCCTGGTTGAGCGCGTTGAGCTGGCGGCGTTGTTCACTCACGTCGCCCATGAGGGGATGGGAATGTTTCCACGAATAATACCACGAGACGACCACGTCACGTGGATCGCGCACGACCACAAACGCCCGCCACGCGGCCGGCTTGGGAAAATCGAGGAACGCCTCGCGCCCGATGTAGATGGGGGTGACGATGCAGCGGCGCGGGAAGGGGTGATCAAAGGTCCGCTCGTCGATGTTGCGGGTGTCCGCGCCGCCCGGAAGCTGGCTCTGATACGCATGGGTCCGCAGGCCGCAGCCCTGATGCGTCTCGGGCGCGGCGAGGATGCGGGCGATCCATTGGCTCGCCGTCTTGTGAACGCAGCAGTGGTAGATGTTCTCGACGCTGGACTGCCGCGTCGCCGGAGCCTTCCGGCCGGAACCAAGGAACTGTCGCACCCGCGCCACAGGCGAGCTGCCGAACGATCGCGGTCTGACGAGCGTATTCATGCTTGATGAAACACGATAGCCCCGAACTGCGCGTGTCCGTAATTAAAAGGGATGAACCCGGGCAAAAATGGGATGAGGTGGGAGCGGGTGGGGTGGAAAATTCGCGAACGGAGATGGTCTGCTGTCGGGGGATTGGGGAACCCTGCGTTGCTTTTCAAATTTCATTTGGTTGAAAATCGATTCGACGTCGATGAAAGCTGATTTGATTCCGAATTTTCCTCATTTATGTCGTGCTTGCAGACTCCGTGACCCGCTGGTGACTGAAGTCGGGTTTCGAACTTTTATCGAAACGTGGCAGCCGCAGCTTAAACCCGAACTTTATATACATCACGGCGTGGCCGTCATCTTTTTTGCCTTGATAGATGGAACAGGTGATCAAAACACACCCGCACCAACACTTTACGACCGGATTATCTCTCTCGGAAACAGAGAGCGAAATCCTGCTGCAGTGAACTGCGCTTCTTTTGAGGATTTGAAACACGCCGTTGGCCGCGCGATTGAAAAGCTTGCCATCCTGAATAAGAGGCCCTGTCCGGAAACAACAATTTCGAACAAATGCTGGATCAAAATTGAACCACTACTGGAATTAAAAAGGAATAACGTCGAATTCGCGATTCCGGAGGGAGGAAAATCTATCGATATTTTTGCCGTCGCCGAAGCCGCGCGCGTGCAAGTTGAAAAGCTATATGGTAAGGCGCAGTGCCAAGGAGACGTTCATTCCAAGAATGTTTTGGTGAGGCTGGATCGCGAACCGTTGTTCATCGATTTTGCAAACAGTGGGCCGGGGCACCCGGCTTTTGACCTTGTGAGGCTTGAGGCGTCATTACTTTATACCCATTTTCGCATGTCGGAAGGGGAGGATAAAATGGTGGAATGCTTTTATCAAACGTTCACAACGGGGCAAACATTTGAGAATATTAAAGCTTCGCATCCCTCATTACTTTCATCACAGCCCTCCTGCATTGCTGTTTTCACGAGTCTTGAAACACGTCGCCTTGCATTAGAAGTGCTTCGAACATACGGGGGGGACGAAAAAGATTATTTTGCCATGAAGATGGTGGTTGCTTGTCAATCGCTCATCATTCCGGGATTCCAAGAGGGAGCTGTGAGGGCGAGCATTCGTGCATTAAGCAAAATCCTCGCTGAACTAAAGATATAAGAGCGAACAAAAGCCGTCTTCGCGGGCAATGGCACAATCTTGTGGTCGTATTTGCTCGTTGGACCTTGCCGAAAATTGCTACTTTAATTGGCGTTTTCGGTGTGTCGGCCCTTGCAGTGTTTGGCGCGGTAAAGTGGATTGAATGAAGAATGGGGATTTTGGAATGCAAAATGACGGTCGCGGGGACCGAGGGAAGGAGACCACGATTTCACCACAAGGGCACAGAGTCACGGAGTGCTGCGAGGAATTTCGAATGCCGAACTGGGAATTGGGTGCTGCGAAGGCGGAGAGCCGCGCAGGGTGACGCTGTATGGCGCTGTGTTACGCACCGTTGCGCAGCGCGGTTGTTGGGTGGCGAAACGGCGAGTCGCGCAAATGTAAATTTTGCCAAACGAACCCAACTCGATAAATGTGTAAAGTGCTAGATTATAGTGGTTTATGACTTATTTTCGGCCATTCTGGACACTAAAAACGAACCCAAATCGACCAAAAAGGAAGCCAAAAAGGGCCGAATCAAACCCAAAAAGGGGAATTCTAAAAGGGGGATTTGGATTTAAGAATGGGGTTATGCAGTTCTTTGGGGTGTGGGTGAATTTGCGGGGCTTTAAGCAGGCCGATTGGACGGTTACTTGGGGGCATTCATGGAGTGCTGAAGGTTGGTCGGGTTTGGGCGATGGAGAATGGTAATTTTGAATGCAATACGGTGGAATGGGGCCGCGCGGGGGGGTTGCGGGGGCGGAAATGGTTTTGACTCCGGTTGCCGGTTGGGTATGCTCTCCGGCTCGATTTCAGAAGATTGGACTCTATGGCAAAGCTAACGGTCAAAGATTTGAATGCTCGGGGCAAGCGCGTTTTCATGCGCGTGGATTATAATGTGCCGCTCGAGGAAAAGGATGGCCAGATGGTCATTACCGACGCCACCCGGATCGTGGAGACTTTACCCACGCTGCGGTTGCTGATCGAGCAGGGTGCCAAGATCATTCTGGCGGCCCACATGGGGCGTCCCAAGGGCAAGCGCGAGGCGACGATGTCGCTGCGGCCCGTGGCGATCAAGCTGGCGGATTTGCTCGGCCGCCCGGTTGCATTCGTGGATGATTGCATCGGTGATAAGGTGGAAAAAACCGTGGGCGTGATGAAGCCCGGCGATGTGTTGTTGCTGGAGAATGTCCGCTATTACAACGAGGAAGAAGCCAACGACCCGGCATTTGCGGAGAAGCTGGCGAAAGTCGCCGATATTTACGTGAACGACGCGTTCGGCGCGGCGCATCGGGCGCATGCCTCGACGGAGGGTGTGGCGCGAATCGTGGCGAAGCGCGGCGGACAGTGCGCGGCCGGACTGTTGATGGAGCGCGAGCTGAAATTTTTGGGCGATGAACTGGAAAATCCCGCGCGGCCATTTGTCGTGATTTTGGGCGGCGCGAAAGTGTCGGACAAGATCAAGGTGATCGATCGTTTGCTGGAAAAGGCCGACGCGATCCTGATCGGCGGCGCGATGGCGTATACGTTCAAGCTGGCGCACGGCGAAAAAGTGGGCAAATCGCTGGTGGAGCCGGATCACAAGGCCACGGCGCTCGCCGCGGAGGAGAAGGCGAAGAAGCTGAAGGTGAATTTCCAATTGCCGACTGATGTGCTTGTGGCCACGCCGGTGGACACGGGCAAGGTGAACAAGAAGGGCCGGCCGGTTTTTGATTATACCAACATCCGCGCGCTGAGTGGCGATATTCCGGATGATGGCGACGGCCTGAGCATCGGGCCGGAAAGCGAAGCGAATTTCGCGAAGATTATCTCGACGGCCAAAACGATTTTGTGGAACGGCCCGATGGGCATGTTTGAAGACGCCCGCTTCGCCGGCGCGACGAACGTCGTGGCGCAGGCCGTGGTGGATGCCACGCAGAAGAACGGCGCGAAGAGCATCATCGGCGGCGGTGACAGCGTGAAGGCGATCAACAAGGCGGGGCTCGGGGACAAGGTCACGTTCATGAGCACGGGCGGCGGGGCGAGCCTGGAATTTCTCGAAGGCAAAGTGTTGCCCGGGGTCGCGGCGTTGAGCGACAAGTAAGTGCGACGCGAGTCAACCAACCATTCAGGATTTTCAAATTTCGATGAACAAAGAACGAAAACTCATAGTCGCGGGCAACTGGAAGATGAACAAGACCGTCGCCGAGGCGGTTGACCTGGTGCGCGGTCTCAAGATCGAGCTGGCGAACATCAAGGAAGTGGACATGGTGGTTTGCCCGCCGTTCACCGCGTTGAGCGAGGTGTCGAAGGCGATGCTGGACTCGAATCTCCGGTTGGGCGCGCAGAACATGAGCGAGCACAACGTCGGCGCTTACACGGGCGAAATCGCGTCGGTGATGTTGAAGGAATTTTCTGTTCGTTATGTGATTCTCGGCCATTCGGAGCGCCGGCAGTATCAGAAGGAGTCGAACGAGTTGATCGCGAAAAAGGCGATGGCGGTGCATACAGCGGCGTTGAAGCCGATTGTGTGCATCGGGGAGACTCTGGCGGAACGCGAGGGGGGCCAGACGGAATCGGTGCTCGACGGGCAGGTGCGCGGCAGCCTGGCGGGGCTGAGCAAGGAACAGATGCTGGAGACCGTGGTGGCCTATGAACCGGTATGGGCCATCGGCACCGGAAAGACGGCGACAACGGCGCAGGCGCAGGAAACGCATGCGTTCATCCGCGGGGTGCTGGGGAAAATGTTCGACGAAACAGTTGCCCGGCGCGTGCGGATTCAATATGGTGGCAGTGTCAAAGCGTCTAATGCCCGGGAGTTGATGAGTCAACCCGATGTGGATGGCGCCTTGGTCGGCGGTGCTTCTCTGGAGTCCCGCGGTTTCGCGGATATTATTAAGAATTCTATTTAGGACGAGATATGGGCTTGTTAATTGGATTGCTGACGGTGGTCATGGTTTTGGACTGCCTGGTGTTGATTTTTCTGGTGCTGATGCAGCTTCCCAAAAAGGAGGCGGGCGCGGGACTGGCATTCGGCGCGGGTGCCACGGACGCGCTGTTTGGCGCGGGCTCGGGCAATTTCCTGACCAAGATCACGAAGTACGCGGCCGCCACATTTTTTGTGCTGGCGATCGTGCTTTCGATCATGCAATCACGATACCACACCCGGAACGCGGTCGAGTTTCAAGAGAAGCTGAACACGACGATCTCCACGCCGGCGGACGAGGGGCGCTCGAGTGCTCCGGCGCCCGCCACGGCGCCGAAACCGGCGTTGGTGCCGACCTCCGTTTCGACGAACAGTCTCCTTACGACTCCGTTGTCAGTCGAATCGACCAATCTCTCGACGGCTCCCGCGACCAACAAGTAGTCGGGAGTTTTGAGGTGCCCGGGTGCGGTGGTTTACAATTGCCGCGCGGCGAATATCTTTCTCCCGGCAGGATTCCCGCGTGTGGGATTCTGCCGGTTGAAGTTTCATGATTTTTCGGGCGGTACTTGCGAGGAATATTCGACAAGCTGAAGGCGGTCGCTGGCGGACCCCTTGGGTGTTGAACCTGTTCTGCCTGGTTGCCTTTCTCCTTCCCCGTTCCGCGCAGGCTCACGGCGAGTTGCTTATCCGCATAGCCGGGGTGACGCGCCAGCTCGCGACCAACGCCACGCCGCAGCTATATCTCCAACGGGGTGAACTGTATCGCGAAGACCGGAATTGGGAGGCGGCGGCGGCTGACCTCGACCAGGTGGCGCGGTTGGATCCCAAACTGGTGGACGTGGATTTTTGCCGCGCGAAATTGCTGGTGGACGAAGGACAATTGGAGGCGGCCGGGCGGATGTATGACAAAGCGATCCAGCGCGCACCGACGAACGGGCTGGCGTTCATTGGCCGCGCACGACTGCTGGTCAGGCTCGGACAGCGCAAAGCGGCATTGTCGGATTTTGAAAAAGGAATCAGTCTCATCCCGGAACCCGAGGCGGAAGTTTATCTTGATTGGGCCCAAACGCTCGCCGCCGAAGGCCAGGGAACCAATGCCTTGCGACGGCTCGATCAGGGTATCAATAAATTCGGTCCGACCAACACGCTGCAAGTCTACGGCGTGACGCTGGAGCTTCAGCAGGGAAATACAAACGCGGCGCTCGCGCGATTGGAGACCATCATTCAAGGCGCGGACCGCAAGGAACGCTGGCTGATGCAGCGGGGTGACATTCAGACGGCGGCCGGCCGTCTTACGGAAGCGAAGCAATCCTACGAAGCCGCGCTGGCGGCGATGAAGCTGTTGCCGTCCGTGTTGCAAAAGAGTCCGCCGAATGTGCGCTTGCAGACGCGCATCAACACTTCCATTGCGGAAGTTGCAGCGCGAGCGGGAAATACGAACGCCGTGCCGAATTGAGACCGGAGGAAAGGTTACTTCGGCGATTTGCCCGCGCCATCCGGATCAATCACACCCAGCGCGGAGCTGGCGGCTTTGCGGACATCTTCGTCCGCGTCGTTGTTCGCGGCGGCGACCAGTTCGGGAACCACGGTATCTTTCTCCGAAGCTTCGTAGGGGAGCAATCCGAGCGAAACGCACGCGAGCTGGCGCAGCATCGGCTTCTCGTCATGCAGTTCGTGGACGAGGATCGGCTGAATGGCTTTGTCGTAGGATTTGTTGTTGATCAACGTCAATGCGGCCCAGAGCCGGACTTCCTGATCCGGATCGGAGAGAGCCTGGTGCAAAGCCGGCGTGGCGGTGAGCGCTTCCGATCCCATCGAGTGCAGCGAGGCAACCGCCTGTCGCCGCGCGGCGGGGTCGGGGTCCTGCAAGGTCTTGATCAATTGCGGCAAGTCGGGCGCGGGCTGATCCACCGTCAACGGCAGGGGCGCGGCCGGGGGTGACGTTTCCCGCGCGGCGGCTACTTTTCCGGCTGATGCTGATGTTGCCAGGCGAGCACCCGCGGAGTCGATAGGGGCTTTTTCGCGCAGATAATTCCACGCCACAAAGGAAGCGACTCCAAGCACGACGACGGCAGCGGCGGCCCCCACCAGCATGGAGCTTAATCGGCCCGCAGCCGATGGCGCAGGTCGTGACGCTGCCGGTTGAACGGTGGAAATGGACCCGGCGACGCGAGCGGCACCCGGTGGCACCACTCCAACCGGCGCGGGCTTTGCGGCGGAGGACGGAGCCGGGGCCGCTTCGCCCGCCGTCAACTCATCGGCAAAATCCGTATGAATGTCGGCGAATCGAATTTTGTCTCCGTGCCGAAGCCGCGCCTCAATAATGGACTGGCCGTTGACGAACGTCCCGTTCGTCGAGTTCAAATCCTTGAGGATAAGCTCGCCGCCCTTGCGCGTGATCTTGGCATGGTTTAGGGAAACCGAGGAGTCGTTGACGATCAGCGTATTGCCCGCCATGCGGCCCACCGTGATTGTCTCATCCTTCAGCACATGGGTGACAGGAGGAGAACCAGGCAGGTGAATCGTAAGCGTGACCATGATCAACAGCGACAACAACTAGCAATTATAAGGTATCAGCGGATGCCTCGATTGCAATTTATTTGGCAGGCTAACCCCGTTCCTGCCGACGCGGTACTAGGAATTTCCCTGGTCAGGGCCGAAGATCCATTTTCCCGTGGCTGAATTGGGGGAAATGGAGCGATCGGACGTGCGAAAAATAGACACAAGTGTCTGCCGATGAGAGCCCTGAAGCGTGAAAACGGGCGAAATTCATCAAGTTTGCGGCATTTTAAAATGTGGCCACAAGTTTGCTCCTAGAGGGTGTCCGTCTGTCCTATTCGCATCGGCGTAAGGACTGTAAACCCGGCGGACCCGAATTGGCATGGCAATTACATTAAGTCCGAGTGAAGAAGCGCAATTGGCGCAGACGATTGAGATGTTTGAGGTCATCACTCAATCTCAGCCCAACGACTATCAATCGCTCGAAATTCTAAAAGAAGCTTACTCGAAGCTGAATCGCGAAACGGATGTGGTCACCACGTCGAAGCGCATCGCGCAGGCCTATGTGCAGATGGGGCAGCTTTCCTCCGCGATCCTCGAATATGAAACCATTCTGCAGCGCATCCCGAATGATCCGGACGTGCAGGCGGCTTTGCGACAGATCGAGAGCAAGGCGAATAATTTTCCACCGGAGACCCCGGCCGGCGATGCGCCGACTCTCCGAATGCAGGGGGATGCCAAAGGCAAGGCGCCGGGTGTCGCCGCCGAGATCGAAGACGGCCGCCGCTCGATGCACAAGCTGTTCGTGGAGAGCAAAATCATCACCGCCGGCGACTTCGATTTGTGCTGGGCCAAGCCAAATCTTTCCGGTCCGCCCGGCGGGGTCATTGATCCCTTCATCCAGGTGCTGGCCGACAAGGGCATCATGCCCGTCGAGAAATCGCTGAAGGCGCTCTCCGACAAATCGCGCTTCGCGTATCTGCCGTTGAGCAGCTATGACATCGACATCGACCTCGCCCGCAGTTTTCCGGCGGAGACGTGCCAGCGATGGTGCGTATTGCCGTTTGATCGCATGAGCAAATCGATTTTCGTCGCGACGGCGAACCCGTTTAACCAACAGGCGGCCAAGGAGCTGGCGGAAGCCACCGCCAACCGGCTTCTTTGGTATCTCGTGCCGCCCTCGGATCTGATCTCCAACCTGCGAAAAGCTTTCCGTTAAACCTATGGCACCGGTCAAAAATTTTGGTGAGAGAATTGCCGACGCGCTGGTCGAAGACGGCCTGCTAAACACGCGGCAGGTCGAGGAATTGCTCGAGCAGCAAAAGAAGGAAGGCACCCGGCTGCTGAAGCTCATCCTGGAAAAGGCGCTGGTCAGCGAGCAAGACATGGCCGTTTCGATGGGCCGTGTCCTTAACACGCCGCCGATCAATCTTGCCCGTGTCAGCATCCCGATGGAGATTGCCGACCTGATCCCCCGCGAACTCGCCCACAACTACAAGGTGGTGCCGGTTTCCCGGCTGGAAAACAAGCTGTTCATCGCGATGGCCGATCCGTTGAACGTCCTTGCGATCGACGACGTGCGGCGCATCACGCGGCTTGAAGTCGCGACGCTCATCGCCTCCGAAAAAGCGATCACCGACAAGCTCAATCAAATCGATTCCTCCAAGAGCGGCAGCATGGAGGATATCATCCAGGACGCCCAAAAGCAGGCCGAGGACGAAGCGGACGCGGACAGTGTGGTGGTGGCAAAGGAATCCATCGAGGAGGTCAACCTCGATCAACTGGCGGCGTCCAGCGAGGAAGCGCCCGTCGTCAAACTGGCGAACCTGATTTTGGTGCAGGCGGTCAAGGATCGGGCGAGCGATATTCACATCGAACCGTTTGAGAAAAATGTGCGGCTGCGTTACCGCGTGGACGGCGTGCTGGTCGATGCGACCCCGCCGCCGAAGCAGATGCAGCTCGCGCTCGTCTCGCGTTTCAAGGTCATGGCCAGCCTCGACATCGCGGAACGCCGCCTGCCGCAGGACGGACGCATGCGCATTCGGGTGGGCGGCCGCGATTACGATTTGCGCGTCTCCCTCATGCCGACCGTGCACGGCGAAAAAATCGTGCTTCGCGTGCTTGATAAAGGAAATCTTTCCGCGAGCATCGACAAGCTTGGCCTCGACACGGACACGCTCCAGCAGGTGCGCGCCGCGGTGGACGCGCCGCATGGCTTGATCCTCGTGACGGGCCCCACCGGCTCGGGTAAAACGACCACTCTTTATTCCGCGCTCAACGAACTTAACAGTCCGGTCTTCAACATCGTGACGGTGGAAGACCCGGTCGAATTCCAGGTCCCGGGCATCAACCAGGTGCCGACGAAGAAGGAAATCGGACTCACGTTCGCCAACGCGCTGCGATCCATTTTGCGCCAGGATCCGGACATCATCATGATCGGCGAAATCCGCGATACGGAGACCGCCGAAATCGCGATTGAAGCCGCGCTTACGGGCCATCAGGTGCTGAGCACGATGCACTGTAATGACGCGCCGGGCGCCATCGCGCGTCTGGACGACATGGGTATCGCGCCGTTCTTGATTTCGTCATCGGTAATCCTCGCGTGCGCGCAACGCCTCATGCGGCGCATTTGTTCGCACTGCAAGGAACCGGTGAATTATCCGACGAAGATGTACCAGGATTTGGGCATCGATCCGAGTATTTTCGACGGCGCGACGCTCTATCGCGGTCGCGGTTGTGATCGTTGCAAAAACACCGGCTACGCCGGCCGTATGGCAGTGATTGAAGCGATGACGGTATCGGATGAAATTCGCAAGCTGATCATCTCGCGCGCCAACACTCGTGAAATGGGCAAGATCGCCATCGGTCAGGGCATGAGAACGCTGCGCATGGTGGCCCTCGATCGCGTGCGCGATGGCGTTTCGACCCTGGAACAAGTGCTGGTCATGACGTCGGCTCACTAAGTCAGCGCGGAAATCGGACTGACTTGAGTCTGACCTTGAAAGCGCTTCGGAAGCGGCCATGCTGTTTCCATGCTCGAACTGGAAGCAGCCGTCGCGCGAATTCTCGCGGCCGTTCCTCCGCCCACCGCGGAAAGGATCCCGCTAAGCGGCGCTCATGGGCGCGTGCTCGCGGAGCGATTCCCATCCCCGCTTGATCTTCCCGTTTTCAATAACTCCTCCATGGATGGTTACGCCGTGCGCGCCGCTGACGTGGCTGCCGCGACGCCCGGCACACCAGCAAAGCTGCGATTAAGCGGAAGGGTCGCGGCGGGCGAAACGATCGAAGGCGATATGCCGCCGGGCACCTGTGTGAGGTTATTCACCGGATCGCCGATGCCGCGCGAAGCGGATGCGGTTGTGATGCAGGAAGACACGCGCGTTTCTCCAGATTCACCGCGGGAGGTAATAATCGTTTCTCCGGTGGAACGAGGTGAAAACATCAGGTTTCGCGGCGAGGATGTGCGCCAGGGAGCCACGTTGCTGGAGGCGGGCGAAACGATCACGGTGGGCCGGATCGGTTTGCTCGCGGCCGTCGGATGCCGCGAGGTGGCGGTGAATCGCGCGCCGGTGGTGGGTTTGCTGGCGACCGGTTCTGAATTGAAAGAACCGGGTGAGGCCTTGGGTCCGGGCCAGATTTACGAAAGCAATCGCCCCGCTCTCGCTGCACTTGTCCGTCTCGCGGGTGGCGTCCCGAAGATTTTTCCGCTCGTTGAGGATTCGCTGGCCACGACGACCGCACGGTTGTGGGAAGCTTTAGCCGCGTGTGACGTCGTTGTGAGTTCAGGCGGCGTGTCTGTCGGGGAGATGGACTTCATCAAGCCCGCGTTTGCCGGGATCGGCGGAGAACTGGATTATTGGAAGGTGGCGATCCGGCCCGGCCGGCCGTTCGTGTTTGGCCGATGGCAGAGCAGGCTTTTTTTTGGATTGCCGGGGAATCCCATTTCGGCGCTGGTGACTTTTCTTCTGCTCGTGCGCCCGGCATTGCTGCGCTGGCGGGGGATCGCGGATGTCGCACTTCCCGCCGAGCCAGGCATGCTGGACGAACCGCTTTCAAACCCCGGCGAACGAAGACACTTCATGCGGGTGAAAATGGACGGCGAACGAAAAGTGTTTTCAGCGGGGCTGCAAGCGTCGCATGCCTTGAGTTCGGCGGCGATGGCGAATGGCATGGTGGACGTGCCGCCCGGAACTGTATTGAGCGCGGGAACGCGTGTGGAAGTGTTGCGGTGGGATTGAACGGCGGACCCGGAGGCATCAAAGCCCGGGCCGCTTGGGAAAATCGAAAGCCGTCCTCGGCGGACCCTGCTTTGGCAATTCAACTCTGGGAACTGGCGCGGGATTGTACTTCCCCAGCGCTTCGACATTTACATCCTTCGGCCCGGTGGGAGCGGTCGCGGCGGCGATGGGTGACAAAATCGACTCGGGAGTTGCCTCGGGCTGGCTCAAGATGCTGGGACGAATTTTGGGTGCCGGCGCTTTCGGTTGCGCCGTATCGAAAGCGGTGTCTGTCGGTTGCAGCGAATCCAGCCCTCCTCTCGAGCGCCAGTTGGGATCCAGACCGGTGCGAAAATCATCCATCATTTTTTTGTGCGCCTGATCTTGTCTGTCCTTTTCCCGCAAGGTCATTGGATCGCCCAGGCCGAAAACGTCGTTGAAACTGGAGCGCTGGGCCGCCTTCGCCTCGGGCAGCTTCATGTCGTCTTCGTCGAGGAACATTTTCTTCAGGGCCTGCGCGCTGTCCTTCAGACCGCCAGGCAGATCAGCATCATAGCCGCTCTCCTCGCGGGCGCCGGGACGGCCGAAAAGGTTCATCGTGTCCTTCTGCACGGAAGTGTCCGGCCTTTCCATGATCGGTTTGGTCCCGAGCTTGTCGTAATAACGTTCCATCGGAGACATCGATTTCTTGTCCCGGCCGTCCTTGTCGTATTCGGGAACTTTCAACATTTCCTCCACCGTCTTGTCGGGCAAAAGTTGTTCCGGCGCCATCCAGATGTAATTCTTGTCCCGATCCATCTTCTCCTTCATTCGTTTTGATGGACCCGGCGGGGGAGCGATGGGCCGCACCGCTGTCGGCGTCACGCCATCCAGTGAACCCAGCGGGGTGAACGATTGAATCGTCTTGTAGGCGTCCTCTTCCAACTGCTTGAGACTGTCCTTTTTGCTCGTCAACTGATTCAAGTTCGTGCTGAGTTCGTTGCTTTTCGGAGCGGAGAATTCGATGGATCGGCCGCTGCCGCGCGGATCGGCGGCGTGCGAACTGGACGCGAGCAGACCGGCGAAAATCGCCAGGGCGATCCACACCCAGGGCGCTTTGGAACTCGAACTTCTGGAACTCATTGTTGCAGGTTATACCCTATCCGAACTTTGCGCTGCCGTCAAAGAACAAAAGCCCGCCAATTTGGCGTGGAAGATCCCCGAAAATGTGTATTTTCGGTCAAATTCCGGCAAACATGCAAGGAACTCCCTGGCTCGTCCTCGCTTTTCCATTCGCGCCGAAAAGAATCCGTGCTACGTTTCCGCCCCTGGACCTTGCGACCTCCGACGCTCCCGCGCGAAACCATCGATGCGGAGCTTTTATTGGAACGCTGAATTGGAAATTTAATTTTGAAACTGGCAAACGAACGATGGGTGCTGCTGCTGCTGGCGGCCATACAATTCACGACCAACCTGGATTTTTTAATCATCCTGCCGTTGGGCCCGCAATACATGCGCGTGATGCACATCACGCCGCTGCAATTTGACGCCATCGTCGCGGCTTACGCCATTGCCGCCGGGCTTTCCGGCATCGCGGCCGGGTTTTTCCTCGATCGCTTTGATCGCAAGAACGCGTTGCTCACGCTCTTTTTTGGTTTTGCGCTGGGGACGCTGCTGTGCGCGCTCGCGCCGACATATCATTTGCTCCTGGCTGCCCGCGCCATCGCGGGCGCATTCGGCGGCGTGACCGGTGCGGTGATTCTTGCGATCGTGGGCGATGTCATTCCCGAGAACCGCCGTGGCGCGGCGATGGGATTGGTGATGTCCGCGTTTTCGGTCGCCTCGATATTTGGCGTGCCGCTGGGGTTGGCGCTGGCTTCGTATTTCACCTGGCACGTGCCTTTTTACGTCATCGCGGGCCTTTGCCTGCCGATTTTGCTGGCGGTCTATCGCTTTGTCCCGGCGTTGCGACGACATCTGGATCATCCCCAGGATCAACATCCCTTCGCGCGGATGTGGTCGGTGCTGATCGAGCCGAGTCATCAAATGGCCTTCCTGTTCATGGCCGTGCTGACATTTGCCGGTTTCACGATTTTTCCCACGCTGGCCACTTACATGGTTTACAACGTGGGTTTGACCGAGAAACAACTGCCGTTCATTTATCTTACCGGCGGTTTGTGCACGCTCTTCAGCATGAACCTGATTGGACGCTGGGCCGACCGATCCGGCAAGCGGCATGTGTTCACGTTGATGTCGTTCGCCGCGCTGGTGCCGGTTCTAATTCTTACCAATTTGCCGCATGTGCCACTGGTGGCGGCGCTGGCGGTTTCGACGCTGTTGATGATCTGCATGTCCGGACGCTTTGTTCCCGCGATGGCGATGATGACCGCCACCGTGGAGTCGCGTTATCGCGGTGGGTTTATGAGCGTGAACTCCTCCGTGCAGCAATTCTCCTGCGGCCTCGCTGCGTGGATTAGCGGCACGTTCATCGGCCAGGGGCCGCACCAGGAAATCACACATTACCCGGTTGCGGGCGCGGTCTCAGCGATGTGTGTGCTCGCTTGCATCTGGCTCGCACGTTATCTGCGGCCAGCGCCCGGAGAAGTGACTCCCGGGCCGGCGTTGGTGGAGTCATTTTAGAATCGGAAGTCCGGGACTTGGTCCGGGGTAAACTTCGGTTGCCGTCGCGGGTATCGGCCATTACCTTGGCCGCGTTATTTCCCCGCGAGCCACACCGGCATTTACGACCTTTGGAACACAAAGGTTTGACTTGAACCCGCACGAGTTAATCAGCCTGATTCATTGCGGAAAGGGCTGCCGTCGGCAAGGCGGTGGGCGGCGGGGATAAACGGGCTACCTTACATTTATTACTTGCTTTATCGTTGATGGATCCGTTTAATGTATTCCGGTTGAAACGCCTGGTCATGGGATCTGTCTGATAACGGATATGTGCAGGGCCAATCCATCCGCCGGGGAGCGGAACGCCTTTACTCTCATCGAGTTGCTGGTGGTGATTGCCATCATTGGGATTCTTGCCGCGCTGTTGCTGCCGGCGTTATCGCGGGCCAAACGGAAGGCGCAGCAGGCGGCCTGCATCTCCAATCTCCGGCAGATCGGCACCGCGTTGCGACTGTGGGTGGACGACAATAACGATCTCCTGCCACCCGGCGAAGGTTTGGGCTACGGTTTGTTCACCGGCCTGCGCACCGATTACCAGGACGAGACCACGCCCCGCAGATATCGCTACCAACTGGCCTACTATCTCGCGGAGCATTTGTCCTATCCCAAACCGGACGCGCAATTGCGGCAGGCAGTGGTTTTCTTTTGTCCGGGCTCGCGCGGTTACGTCAAGGCCGGCGAGGATTTTTCCGGTCGAATCTGTTACGGGCTCATCAGCACCAACTTTTACGTGGACGACTCGGGCCGTCCCCGGCTCTCGTTCAATCCCTTCGGCTACCCACCCGGCATCATGGAGACCGATGAATCGTTGCCCGCCCGCATGTCCCGCATCGCCGCCGAAGCGTCGCCGGCGGATGTCTATTCGGTTGTGGACGTGGACAAGGTCGGCATCAATCGCGACTATATGGTGTGGTACCCGCAATTGCCCGATACTGCGGTCCACGGCGCGACGCGAAACTATCTGTATTTCGACAATCACGTGGGAACCCAAAAGGTGAAAAAGCCGGGACAATTATAAATCTGTTTCGATGTCACTTATGAAAAAGCCCGCGTTCCTCGCACTTGCCTTGTGGCTCACGATCACGGGCGTTTCGGCGCAAACCAACTTGATGTCAGGCATCGGGGTTTCCCTTCGCCTGGACGGACCGAATGTCGTGATCAGCAGCAAGCTGGCCGATTCGCCGGCGGCGGCCAATGCCGGCATTCGCCCCGGAGACCGCATCATCGCGGTCGCGCAAGGCACAAACGCCGCCGTGCCGGTGAATGGCAAGCTCGTGGAGGCGGTGGGCATGATTCGCGGTACCAAAGGCACGACCGTCCGGCTGACACTTTTTTCCGAAGGAGAGGATGTCTCGCAAGCCCGTGAGGTGAGCATCGTGCGGGGTGAAATCAAGTCCCTGTCGCAGTGGGGCGACGGGCTGCTTTTGACCAATGGCACGAAAGCGCCGGACATCGAAATGACGTTGCTGGCCGATGGGAAACCGGAGCATTTGTCCGACTATGCAGGCAAGGTGGTGGTATTAAAATTCTGGGCCACCTGGTGCGGCCCGTGCCAGCCATCGATGGCGGCTTTACAGGACGAGGCGGCCAAACATCCCGGGTGGAAGGGCAAGGTGATGCTGATCGCCGGCTCCGTGGATGAAGGCGAAGCCAAAGTCATCGCCCACCTGGAAGCGAAAGGTTGGAACCAGACTCACAACGTGTGGCTGCAATCCGGGGCGGCCAGAGCGTTTCACATTAACGGCATTCCGACGACCTACGTCATCGACCGGCAGGGAAAAGTGGCCGCCGCAAATCCAAAGGATTTGGCTGAGACCATCAATCGTCAGCTTCAGTGATCGTGTGGGGTGGGCTGGAATTAACCGCGGCGCGGAGGCACGGAGGGCGAAGGAAAAAATGGGTCCGGAGCCCGATGAGAAAATGGAGCGGAGACAGAAGGAGCTTGCCGGAAGCCTGCGCTTTGCCAAAGGATCGCTTCGATTTTCATCCGTGAAATTAGTGAAATCCGTGGTTCTCTTTTTTTTCGGCGGCTCGTACATTGGCGGTCAGGCGGTATGGCTATTCGCACGAAACGAAGATTGTGGTATTGGCGACTCGTTCACTATTGGAGCATCGTTAGACTGCGTCGTCGGGTGGTGATGGGCTCGGCTACGCTGGGCCTGCTGAGCGCGTGGATGATCACGGCGAGGACGCCGGAGGTTTTTTCAAGCAGGGCGGCGATTCGCATTAATGGCATGGGCGCGGATGGTGATATTGCGGAACTCCGACTGCTTCCAAGGTCATATACCAATGGCAACAACTTCTATTAGGATGATATTTGCGGCGCCAATCCAGTGCACTGAATTCAACCAACACAAAACACCACCTCCCACATGAAAATTCTCATTCTTGCGTTTCTGTTCGCCTCGGGGCTCTCCACCGTGGCGGCCGGCCTGCCGAAGATGATGTATATCACTGCCGCCGATCCGACTCCGCCTGCCAGGGTGAATCGTGATTGGGCGGTGTTGGCGGTTGCAACCGTCCCCACCGATGCGCCGGTGATTTCCACCGGCGCCGAGCAGCCCAAGATGTTGGCTCCCATCGTCATTCAGCTATCCGACGTCATTCGGGGGTGGGATTCGGTGAATGCTTTCAAGCTGCAAACAAATGACGTGGTGGCCTTTTATTTTAGCTCCTGGCCGGCGACGGAGACGGAATCCTCGCTGCTCCTCGCCGTTCGCACGAAGACTCTCGTCCGCATCATGGAAGGCACAAACGTGGTTGCCGAAGGCAACGCCCAGGGTTTTGCAAACAGGGAGAATTCGGAAGGTAAAAATCTTTGCGGACTATTGCTCAGGGTTGATTCGGTGCACGATGCCGAGACGGCGGTTGATAAAATTCGACACAGCGCCGAAGTGGAGTGGCGTCAACACATCGACGGTCTGGATGCGGAGATGCGCCGTCGGGCCGATGACCGGGAAAGGTGGCTGTTATGAGGTTTGAGTGAGCCGGAAATGGAATGTGGCCCTACCTCTGAGGAAGGCAGGAAGGTTCTGGCACCGCTTTCAGGGGTGTTCCCGGGGGCGCTACACTCTACCCCCCCCGGCTAATTTCCGACATCCCTTCAGGATGTTCGGGCGGCGATTTTTTAATGCGTGAAATCTGTGATATCCGTGGTTTTCTTCTTTCGCCGTCATCGATGAGATGAATGTTATGACTACAGAGCACGAAAAGTTTTTTAAGCTGGTGCACAAGGGGGCGACGGAGGCCCTTTCAAAGTATTTGCGCGAGCATCCGGTCGATGTAGACACGCTTTCGACCGGCTTGCTGCGCGCGTGTGACGAGGAGTCTTTCGAGTTGGTGCGGCTCCTCGTCGAAAGCGGCGCGGATGTGAACCGCAGGGATGCCAACGGCTGGACGCCGCTGCATTGGGCGGTGGCGACATCCATCGATTCGGACTGCAAGCATAAGCTCGGTCGCCGCGTCGATGATGCGCCGGTGGATATCATCGTATATCTGCTGTGGAAGGGCGCCGATCCCCTCACCAAGTCCAACGAAGGCAAAACGCCTGCTGACAGCGCGAGGAGGGTGGATTCGGACAAGCTGGTTCATTTGTTGGAGATTTATGAGAAGGTGGGTGAGAAAATGGATTCCCAACGATAACGTCACGGAGTGGAACCACAATTTTTAGAACAGTGTTCGAGCGGGCTTGTGTCGGATTTCTGCATTCGACAGTGCACGGTGGTCGTCGTTCGCTCGGGAGTCGCGCGTTATGAGATGCGAGTTCAGCCGCTAACGGGGACTGGCTATCTCATCAAGTTGTGGACGTCGCTGAAAGGACACATTCATACCAGGCTGGATATTGATTTTGTCGCGTCCATTCCGCCGTGGCTTCGTGTGACCGGTGAAAGCGTTGATGAACTGGAGATGCTCGAAGCGAAAGAGTGCAGTTTCCATTTGGAACACATGGATCGGGGTCACTACTGGCTTGGAATCACGGGAAAAAACGGGCAGCACGCCACCATCGATTTCACAACGCGCGGTTATTTGAAGACCAGCATTGAGAAGATCGGTGGCGCGTAGTGCGTGGTGTTGGATAATGCCTGACAGAAAAAATCTGGCACCGCTTTCAGGGTGCTTTCGATTTGGGGCCGGGGTGTTCCGGGGGTAGTCGCTTTGCTCGACCCCCGGCTAATTTCCGACATCCTTTCAGGATGTTGGGGTGGGGAGTTTTAGTCAGGGTGTCGTCACAGCAACGCCTTACTGTTACGAGAGATTTTTTTTCGTGTAATCTGTGATATCAGTGGTCATCAGGTTTCGTTTTCTGCTCCGCGATCTTGGCGCCCTCCTGTTAGATATTTCGTCGGAATTTTGCGGGCGGGACCATTGGACAGTATTTGTCCAACCCTCCGGTTTAAGATTGCGGGGTCGGTAGATTGTTCTTTGAAAATAGCGGGGATATTGAAATTCAGAATGGAGAGTGGAAAATGCAGGACTCCATTTGTACGGGTTGCGTTCGACTTTGGTCGCACTGGGACGTAAATGGTCATGGAGCGGAACGCGATGGAGACGCCTTGGTTCGGCCTGGTCATGGAGCCGTACGGCTTGGCTGCGCTGTGGGTCGCTGTCTTGCGCGCCGTTGCTCAGTGTTGCGCAGCGGGGCGGAACGTCGCGAAAAGAAATTTTACCAAACGAACCCAAATCGCGAATTGGGTAACTATTGTTGGAAGAGTCAGTTAGGAAGATTTTTGACCGTTTTTGGCATTAAAAAAGAACCCAACTCGGCCCAAAACGAAGCCAAACCGGGGCGTTGTGAATGTAGGATCTCGAATGTCGAATGGAATTTTGGAGTGGCGAATGGGCGCGATGAAACGGTAAGGGTTCAATGGTAATTCAGACCACTTCGCCCCGGTATTTTTTTGCGGCGGCATTGTTGATTTAGGACTGGTGGTGGGTGGCCCGCGAGGGATGGGAAACGCATCTA
The DNA here is from genome assembly GCA_044223735.1 of Limisphaerales bacterium. Classification (GTDB taxonomy): domain Bacteria; phylum Verrucomicrobiota; class Verrucomicrobiia; order Limisphaerales; family UBA8199; genus JBGALR01. Next base: position 19,867 of record JBGALR010000055.1, read on the forward strand.
TCTCCTTGCCGAGCGTGCTTTTCCGCTAGAGAATGCGCGCGATTCCTCGCAAAACCGACCTGTCATTCGGATGCGAGAGGGGAATTAATATATATATGAAAAGACATCAGTTCATGTTGTTCGCACTCATCGGGGCCGCAGCGTTCACGATTGCCATTTCGACGAACGCGGACGCGCCTTCCACAGTCAATGCCGACGACGCGCTCAAAACGTTGCAGGCGGGCAACGAGCGGTTTGTGGGCGGGAAGCTCAACTCCGTGACGATTGAGGAAATCAATGCGCGACGCGCTGAGCTGGCGAAGGGCCAGAAGCCGTTTGCGGTGGTGGTGTGTTGTTCGGATTCGCGAGTGGGTCCGGAAATCGTGTTTGACCAGGAGCTCGGAAATATTTTTGTCGTGCGCACGGCCGGCCAGGTGCTGGATGCCGCGGGCATTGGCAGCATCGAATACGCGGTGGCGCATTTGGGGTCGCCGTTGGTGGTGGTGCTCGGACATGAGCATTGCGGCGCGGTGGCGGCGGCGGTGGCCGACGCGAAGGAGCCGGGCCACATCGCCGATGTGATCAAGGCGATCCGTCCGGCGGTGAAGGCGTCGAAGGATATGCCGGGTGATCCGCTGGACAACGCGATCAAGGCGAACGTGCAGGACATCGCGGCGAAGTTGAAGAAGACCGGCCCGATCATCTCGGAGAGCGTGAAGGCGGGGCGGGTGAAAGTCATCGGCGGCGTGCTGTCGCTGAACAGTGGCAAGGTGAACATCCTGCCGGAAGAGACGAAGTAACGCTTCGAAGAATTATCAGCAATGAACCCGGGGAAGTTATTCAGGATGACAAGTCGGACGGTGGCGCCCGCGATATTGATCGCGGCGGCGCTGCTGGTGGCCGCGGGGTGTGCTTCAAAAAAAGCGGACCCGGTGTTGAAGAAGGAGAAGGAGGACTTGTCCGAGTATCGCGAGGCGGCGGCCGATGCCTTGCGGGCGATGAAGGCGACCCTGGTTTCGTTTGACAAGGCGTGCGGCGAGCATCCGTGTTCGCCGGAGACGCTGAAGACGTTCAACCAGGACGTGCAGCAACTGGAGATCGATTCGTTCAAATTGCGGGCGCGGGCGCAGGCGATGAAGGTGATGGGCGACGCGTATTTCCAGCAGTGGCACGAGCACCTGGCGGCGATTGAAGATGCGGAGGCGCGCCAGCTCGCGACGGAACGTCACGATGCGTTGCAGGAGAGTTTTAACAAAATCCGCGACGTTTCAAAAGACACGCGCGAGGCGTTCGGCACGTATATCTCGGGCGTGCATCGCGTGCGCAACGCGCTGGAGACCAACCCGGCGGCGGCGTCCGGAGAGAAGCTGCAAGCGACGATTGGCAAGACGCGGGAGAGCGGCCAGAAGGTGGTGGAGGGCCTGACTGCGATCATGGAGGAATTGAAGAAGGATCTGGCGATTCTGAAACCCATCAAAGCGACCAAATAATATGAAACCCTCGACTTTGAAAAAAATTGTTTTGTCGGTGGTAGTGGGCGCGGTGGTCGGAGCGGCGTGCCTTTCGCCGTTGCTGCTGCGCGCGCAGCCGTGGTTTTACGCGCCGCCGCCGATGGCGCCGTCCACCAATCCGATGGCGCAGCGGGCGGGGTTGCAAGCAGTGCAATCGCAGATGAACTGGTTTCAGAACAGCCTGCGGAACGCGTCGGGTTATCAAGGTGATTCGTACGGAAATGTGTTTCAACAATTTCAGGCGTTGCGCGGAAGCTACAATGCGTTTCAAGCGTCGCTGACGTCGCAGCAGCAATCGAGCGGCGCGAACGACCTTGCGCAGTTGAGCAGCGGGCTGGATATTTTGCAGGAGGCGTTCAGCAATTATCAGCAGGAAGTGGCGGACGGCGAGTCCAGCCCCTCGGCCTTTAACAACATGTGCTCGGTGCTGTATCAGGCGTCGAACGTGTGGTTGCAGGAACTCAATCAGGTGTGCAATCGCTTGCGTGTCGGCTGGAACTGAATTTCAAAGGATCAATCCTTCCGAGATTACCGGGGCGCCCTCCCGGAAGGCGTGTCGAATTCCCACAAAGTCCCATAACAACCAAACAATGCCTGTATCATGAACAACCAAATCAAAACCAAACCAAGCCAACGATCGGCAATGGGAGCGGCTCTCCTCGCGCTGTTGCTCGGCGCCAGCGCCGCGTTCGCCCAGGACCCCGCCGCCAGCATCGCACCCGCGGCGCCCGCCGATACCAATCGTTGGGATACCACCGCGGCGGCCGCGCTGACGTTGACGCGCGGTAACAGCGAGAACTTTCTCGTGACACTCAGCCTCGACACGAAACGGAAGTGGACGAAAAGCGATATCGCGTTCGGCATCTCCGGCGGTTACGGCGACAGCACGGTGAACGATGTGAACACGAAGAACACGGAGTTCCTGCAAGGTTACGGCCAATATAATTACAACCTGACGGAACGCCTGTATCTCGGTCTGCGTGGGGACGGCCAGTACGACGGCATCGCGGGCGTGGAATATCGTTTCAAGATTTCCCCGCTGGTCGGTTATCATTTCATCAAGAGCAAGAAAGTGTTGCTCTCTGGTGAGGCGGGTCCGTCCGTGGTGTGGGAACATCTCGATGGCGAAAGTGCGACGAGCTATGTCGCGGCACGTTTCGCTGAGAGCTTCGAATGGAAGCTCACCGACACCACCAAGCTCTGGCAGGGTGTGGCCTACATCCCGCAGATTTCGAAGTGGGATAATTATCTCGTCAATTTCGAAGCCGGCATCGACACTGCGATCAGCAAACATTGGAACCTGCGCGTGGTGTTCCAGGACATGTATGCCAGCGAGCCGGCGCCGGGCCGCAAGCAAAACGACATCCGGCTGCTCGCCGGCACGTCGTTCAAGTTCTAGTCGCGCCGGTATTTTCCAAAAGGCGAAATCACTGTCGCCCTCTTCCCGTTCGCGGGGAGAGGGTTTTTACTTGGCGGGCACGGGACCGTTTTTGATGTATTTGATGATGTCCTCGCCGATGGCGTTGCCCTGGCGTTTCACATCGCGTTCGGTGGCGCCGCGGGAGATGACGAACTTGGCGGCCATCACGTAAGGGTTCTTCGAAACGATGCCGCCGGGCATCATGCCGCCGGCCGCGCCGGTGGCGCTGCCTATCATGAGAAACGGCTCGCGCGGATCCTTGGCGAGGTCGGAGACCATGACTTGCGTCTCGGCGCTTTCGGCGCCCATGCCGAAACCGATGACGGCCTGCATGGCGCGATTGCCTTCGTCGACCTTCGTAAACCAGCCACCAACGAGCCAGCCGCTCGGCGGGAAGGTCACGCCCTCGGGAATGAAGTCGGTGCGGAAGCCCTGCTGGTTGGGTTTGGCTTGCGCATTGTAGCCCGCCTTTTTCAGCGTGTCGACGATGCCATCCGAGAGCGCACGGACGAGCTTCTGCGCCTGGCTGACCGGATCGTCACCGCGAAGCTGTTCGATGCGGCTGCGCAGCGGGCCTTCGCGATTCATCATCGTTTCCTTCTGGATGTTAGCAGGATTTAGATAGAAATCCGTCACGTAAATCACCGAGGGCGGCTGGACGGCGTTGGTGATGGCGATTCCCGCGGGACCGACCTGCGCGGGCGGAGTGGAAACGGTGGTCTTCACCCGGGGATCGCTCTTGCAGCCAGCGAGCATTACGAAGGCGAACAGCCATGCCGCAGTGGGCAATGCGAGGAAACTTTTCGTGAACTTCATGGTGGTGCGATTGGTTGAATGATAATGCGAGGAGCAAGAGATGCAAGCGTCGCGCGTGGCGGACGACAGCGTAAGGAGGTTGTGCCCGCCTTTTTTCTTTCCTCAGGTTCTGGCGGCGATTACGTTGAATTCTACGAACAAACGTCGTCTTCCGATTATGAAGTCAAACTTTCCATTTGGCATGGCACTGTATGCCACCGGCCGCAATGGCGAGAACGGCGGTTTCGGCTGTGCGTGATGCGACATGGATAAGGGAATGAGCTGGTCACTGGCATACCTTTGTAGCGAATGGATTGTCCGCATTGTCATGCTGGTGTATGTGCCGCAACGGCGTAGTGCGGCGGCATCGCGCACCTGGCTGTTGTTCATCTTTTTGCTGCCATGGCCGGGCATGATTTGCTACGCCCTCTTCGGCCGGATTTATCTGCCGCAACGCCGTTTCGACATGCAGGAACGTACCTCGCGCCGGATTCGTGAAGTGCAGGCGCAACGGGAAACGCAGCCCGGTTCGGCGCCGGACCTCCCCGATTATCTTCAGCCGATGGTCAATCTGGGCAAACAACTTGGCGATTTCGAACTGGTCGCGGGAAATTCCGTCGAACTCATTACAGATTACGCCGGCACGATTGACCGCATGATTGCGGACATCGATGCTTCGAAACACAGCGTTCACTTGCTGTTTTATATTTTTGAGGCTGACGCGGCCGGGCGACGCGTCGGCGATGCATTAATGCGGGCGGCAAAGCGCGGTGTGCGGTGCCGCGTATTGATGGATGCCGTCGGTAGCAAGCGAGGGTTGAAGCTGCTTGGGCCGGTGCTGCGCGAGGCGGGCGTGGATGTTCACCCGATGCTCGTCGCGGGCTTCTTCCGCCGCAATGCCGGGCGGTTCGACCTGCGCAATCATCGCAAGATTGGGGTGATCGACAACGGCATTGGTTACACGGGGTCGTTGAACATTGTAAACGGCGAGTTTGTGAAGGGGTTTCCCAACGAGGAATTGTTCGCGCGCATCACGGGGCCGGTGGTGACGGAATTGCAGGCCGTGTTTCTCGCGGATCATTTTTTCGAAACGGGGCAGGCGGTGGATTTTAAACAACACTTTCCCGAATTGCCAGTCACGGGCAAAGCCGCCGCGCAAGTGCTGCCGAGCGGTCCCGGTTACGGGCGCGAAAACGGACAACAGTTCATCGTGGCACTCCTCTATGCCGCGCGTCGGCGCGTGGTGATCACCACGCCCTATTTCGTGCCCGATGAGCCGGTCTTGCAAGCGGTGCGTTCAGCCACCTTGCGGGGAGTCGAGGTCCACTTGATTGTCTCGATGCACGCGAACCAGATGGTGACGCAACTGGCGCAACGCTCCTTTTACGAAACGCTTTTGGAATGCGGCGTCATTATTCATCTTTATGAGCCGCGTTTTCTGCACGCCAAGCATTTGTCGGTGGATGACGAAATCGTTCTGCTGGGTTCGACCAACATGGACATTCGCTCGTTTGCGCTGAACGCCGAAATCAACCTGGTTGTTTATGACAGGGAAGTTGCAAAGCAATTGCGCCGGGTGCAGGAGCGCTACTTTGCAAACAGCGCCCGCCTTTCGGCGGAAGCATGGCGGCAGCGTCCGCTGGGCATCAAAGTGTTGCAAAACAGTGCCCGGCTTGCCGATTCGTTGCTGTGATCCGGTAACAAAATTGATGAAGTCCGCATTCTCCCGATTTATTCTTCCGCTCCTCGCCGTTGCAGTTCTTGTGGCAGCGACGGGACGTAGCTTCGCTGCGGCAGGGGCGCTAACCGTCACTGACTTGCGGTGCGAATACCTTGCAAATCCTCTCGGCATCGATGCGCCGCAACCGCGCCTGAGTTGGATCGTTGATTCAAAGCAGCGGTCGCAGGTTCAATCAGCGTTTCAGATTATCGTCTCGACGAACGAAGCGCAGTTGAAGTCCTCCGTCGGCGAATTGTGGGACACGGGCCGCATTGCGGCAGACCAGACGTTGCTAATCGCGTATGGGGGCCGGCCGTTGACCTCGGGGCAACGCGCCTGGTGGAAGGTGAAAGTCTGGGATGCCGCGGGCAACGAATCTGTCAGTGAACCGGCCTTTTGGGAGATGGGCCTGCTCACTCCGCAGGACTGGCCCGCGCAGTGGATAGCCCGCACGAGCGATACGAACTCCCGCCCCGCGCCTTATTTGCGGCGCACCTTCAACCTGACCGCCAAAATCAAACGAGCCCGGGCTTACATCTGCGGTCTGGGCTATTACGAGTTGCATATCAACGGCAAAATCGTCGGCGACCGGTTGCTCGATCCCGCGTACACGCGTTTTGACAAGCGTGTGTTTTACTCCACCTACGACGTCACGGAGGATTTGCGACGCGGGAAGAACGCGATGGGAGTCATTCTGGGAAACGGCTGGTATAACGTGCAGACGCTGGCGGTCTGGGGTTTTGACCACGCTCCGTGGCGTTCCGTGCCGAAACTCCTGATGGAATTGCGAGTGGAATATGCCGACGGTTACGTCGAAACTTTTGTGACGGACAATCAATGGAAAACCAGCAGCGGGCCGATCATGTTCGACAGTATTTACGGCGGGGAGACTTATGAGGCCCGCCTTGAACAGCCGGATTGGGACAAGGCGGAGTTTGACGATTCGACGTGGGCGCCCGCGAAGGTGGTCGCGCCGCCGGGCGGCAGATTGGTGGCGGAAATGATCCCGCCGATCAAGGCTTTTGAAGTGCTGAAGCCGGTCAAGATTATGGAACCGGCGCCGGGAGTGTTCGTATTCGACTTTGGTCAAAACCTTGCGGGGTATGCCGACCTCACGGTTCATGGGGCGGCAGGCACATCCGTCGTGATGAAATACGGCGAACGCCTTGCCACTAACGGCCTGCTGGATCGCGCGGAAATTCAGCAGCACGTTGTGAAGCTGGATACGAACCAGTTATTTCAAACGGATACCTATGTGCTGAAGGGCGAAGGCAAGGAAAGCTGGCACCCGCGGTTTGTGTATCACGGTTTTCAATATATCGAGATGACCGGCTTTCCAGGCAAGCCGTCGGCGGAGAATTTGCAGGCGGTCTTTGTACACTCGGCGGTGCCGGTCGCCGGGGAATTCGAATGTTCCAATCCGCTGCTGAATAAAATCTGGCGGGCGGCCCGTTGGTCGTACTTGAGCAACCTGCAAGGCATTCCGACCGATTGTCCGCATCGCGAAAAAAACGGTTGGACCGGCGACGCGCATCTCGCGGCAGAACAGGGGCTGCTCAACTTTGCGCCGCAGACGGTCTATGCAAAATGGATCGATGATCTCGGCGATGAGCAGCGCCCCTCGGGCGAGTTGCCCGGCATCGTGCCCACCAGCGGCTGGGGTTACAAGTGGGGCAACGGTCCAGCGTGGGACAGCGCGTTTTTGTTGATTCCATTTTACCTCTATCAATATTGCGGTGACACGAAACCATTGCGGGATCATTACGACGGCATGAAGCGTTACGTGGACTACCTCACGAGCGGAACGAAGGATGGCATCGTGGATATCGGCCTGAACGATTGGGCGCCCTACGATACCAAGACCCCCGCGGACATCACCTCCACGGCTTATTACTATCGCGATGCGCGCATTGTCGCCATGGCGGCGAACATGGTGGGCAATCAGAGCGACGCGCTAGGTTATCTTGAGCTGGCCGCAAGTATCAAGGGCGCCTTCCTCAAGAAATTCTATCAACCTGAAACCGGTTCCTACGGCAACGGCAGCCAAACTTCGTTGAGTTGTGCGTTGTATCAGGGGCTGGTGGATCCAGAAAATAAAGCGCGTGTCGTGAGCAACCTGGTGGCCAACATCGAAGCTCGCAATGGCCACATCGACACGGGTATTCTCGGCGCGAAATACGTGCTCAACGTGCTGTTGGAAAATGGCCGCGCGGATGTCGCTTATCGCGTCGCGAGCCAGAAGGATCTGCCAGGCTGGGGCTGGTGGATCGAACAGGGCGCCACGACGCTGTGGGAGGAGTGGAATGGCAGTGGTTCGCGGAACCATATCATGTTCGGCGACATCAGCGCGTGGTTTTACAAGGCGCTGGCGGGAATCAATCCGGACCCGGCGTCGCCAGGGTTCAAACATTTCATCATCAAACCAAATGTGTTGGGCGACCTGACCTACGCGAGAGCCAGCTATAATTCCGTACGCGGGCGCATCGCCAGTGAATGGTCAATCGACAAGGATGCGTTCAGGCTCAAGGTCATCATTCCGGCGAACACCACCGCCACTGTGTTCATGCCCAACGCGGATCCGGGTAAGGTCATGGAAGGCAAAAACCCCGCCGGCAAAACCGACGGGGTGAAATTCCTGCGTGCCGAAAATGGCGCTGCCGTTTACGAGGTTGCGTCGGGAGCTTACGAGTTCGTCGCGCCTCGCGCGCCGAGTCGTAATCCCTAGCGCCGGACCATCGCGTTGCCCAGGACTTCAGCATCAAAACCCGCCGGAATCTGACCGTCGCGGGCGTACAGAAAAACCGCCGCCTGAAAAATGGAGCGCAGCGCCGATTGCACCAGCGACAGCACAATCAGGTAAACCACCGCCGTCACGATGCATAAAACCATCACCGTGGGGATGCCGGAGAAAATGCCCAGCAGGGCGATGCCGATGCCCGGCAGCGCCAGCAGGAAGGTGAGCAGGCCGAAGCCGAAATTGCCCGCGACCTGTTCGCCCCAGGTTTTCTTAACCAGCAGCGTGGACTCCTTCAGCGCCGTGAGGGGATTCTTGTTTTCGATCACCAGCATCGGAACCACGAGAAAGCTCACCACCGTCCATGCCGCGCCAAACAAGGCGGCGACGATTTGGCCGATCCATTTGGAACGATCTTCAATCAGGCGCAGGATCAGCCCAACCGTCGCGGAGATAATGGCCCAACCGGCGATGACCGGCAGGCGCGACGCGGCGGCGCGGAAGCCGTCACCAACGGTGGGATTGCCGCCGGTCATGCGGATCGTGGCGCAGGCAACGATCCCGGCGTTGAAAAAGATGATGATGAAATAATTGCAGAGGTAAAACAGGAACAGCACGCCGTAGTAGGCGATCTGGCTGGGGGTGCCCGCGGAACCATGCGGTGGCTGCCAGTGATTCGTTAAAAACAGCGGCAGCGCAAATGACGCCAGCAACATCAGGCAGCAAATGCCTGAGATGAGCGGGAATAGCAGCAGGCTTTTGTCCTGCTTCAACACCTGCCAGCAGGCGCCCATTAATGACCACGCGCGATGGATTCTATTCATGAGTTGTTTTCTCCGTGTTGCGATTCATGTCCGGTTGATTTGCCGCCCGAAACGAAAGCCTGAACTAAACAACCAGGCTGATGGACGGCTACCTTATCAGGGGTGTCGGACCTGACAAGGCGAAACAGATTCCACAATCGCCGCCCGTTTGTAATGGTGCTCAGGCAGTGCGGAAAATACGTTGAAACAAATCCGGCCGTTGCCGTGTCATAAGGATGCCGATATGAAAACGCTGATCGCCTTCATTGCCTGGTGCATTTTATTCGTTCTGTGCTGGCCTGCGGCGCTGATCGCCCTGCTGCTTTTTCCCCTTGTGTGGCTGCTGATGTTGCCGTTGCGGCTGGTGGGAATTTCGGTGGACGCGGTGTTCGCCTTGTTTCGCTCGATCGTCTTTCTGCCCGCGCGGCTGCTTGGCCATCGCCGTCGATGAGGCTAATTGGGGCGAGTCTATAAGGCGCGGCCCTTGTCCCCCCTGTCGCTCGCGGCTTGCCGAATCGCCACCAAGGGTCTAGACCGGCATTGACCGGTTGAAAACTCTGCATCGTTATCTGACCTGGCAGGTGCTGGCGACGCTCTTCATGGCGGTCGCCATCTTCACGTTTGTCCTGCTCGTCGGGAATGCGCTGAAGGAAATTCTGATTCTGCTTATCAACCGTCAGGCAACGGTGGGCGGGGTGATTGAAGCGTTCGCGCTGTTGATTCCATTCGTGCTCGTATTCGCGTTGCCGATGGGGATGCTCACGGCGGTGCTGCTGGTTTTTGGGCGCTTCAGCGCCGACCAGGAATTGACCGCGGCCCGCTCCAGCGGAGTCAGCCTGTTGTCACTCGCCACTCCGATTTTGGCGCTGAGTCTTTTGCTGTGTGCCGTCAGTGCGGCGGTAAACCTCGAAATCGCGCCGCGCTGTCGGGTGGCCTACAACGAACTGAAAGTCCGGATGGGCGCGCGGTTGGTCTCGGCGGCCATCCCGGAAGGGCGACCAATACGGGATTTCCCCGGCTACGTGCTGATCATTGGACGGGTGGATGGAACCAACCTTTATGGCATCTACGCATCCAAGTGGGACACGGCGCACAACCAATCCGAGGGCATGGCGTATTCACCCCACGGGACGCTGGATCGCGGCGAGGAAAAAATCACCGTGCATCTTCAAGACATTGTCGGGATGCAGTGGAATGGAAAGCAGTGGGCTCCGGGCGCCGCACAATCGTTCAACGATTCCTTCACCGTGCCTCAGCTTCAGCACGCACCGGCGAAGCTCGATTTGAACGACATGACCTTTCTCCAGTTGCGGGCGGAATTGAAGTTGGTTTCACAGTTTCCGGATGGAACGGCCACGATGCCCGCTCCGGCGAATTCGAGCGCCGCGATCCTGCTGCAAATGAATCGTCAGGTGGCGGTTTCCTTTGCCTGCTTCGGCTTCACGCTCGTAGGCATCCCGCTTGGCATTCGGGCGCATCGCCGCGAAACCAACGCCGGCATCGCCATGGCGCTCGGGCTCGCGTTGCTCTACTACAGTCTGGTGATTCTCGGCCAGTCGCTTGAACCGCGCGCGGGTCTCGTTCCGTATCTGATCATCTGGCTGCCCGATTTGATCTTCCAAGCCGTCGGCGCAGCCTTGTTGTGGCGGGCGAATCGCGGGTTTTGATTGACCAGCGCGATTGCAAAAGGCTATCGCTACGGAGTCAGCGATTTCACCACTTCCCCGCCGATCATCGAAATCTTCGTGATGTCCTTCGCGTTGAGGTTCATCTTCATCAGGTCCACGGAACGTATCTGGCTGTTTTCGTAGGTGCGGAAATAGTAGCGTTTGGCCTTCAAATCGCTGGCGCCAGTCCAGAGCGTATAATCCGCCACGATGTTACCGTGCTCATCCTTGTGTTCATCACGTGCGGCGCCCTTGGGGATGTCGAAGTTGTTAAGAATGTGAAACGCCTCCAGCATCGCGGCCGTGCCGTTGGTGGGCGTCAGCACCGAAGTGGTGAAAGCAACCGCGCGAACGAACCGGGACGGCGGCGTGAAATCTCCGGGCAAGCCCAGCATGCCGGTGCCCTGGCCGAAGCCGGTGAGTTTGACGCTGCCAACCTGCACCGGGGGGACGTTTGCGAGTGAAAAATTCACGTAGTTTCGCAGGTTCGTCATGTGCCAGTCGAACGTCGGCGAATTCGTCAGCACACCCAGCGGATCTTCGTGGATATGGAGCTTTCCGTCGATGTATTCGATCACAATGCTTTTGCCCGACGCGTCGTGGATCACGTAGTGCACCGGCGGTGAGAATCCCCACGGCTTGTAAACCACCTCTGGCACCACGAGTTTTTCGAGTCCCTGCCTGACCTCCTCCACTGTGGCGCAGTTTTCCAGAATCCAGGAGCCGATTTCCCAAGGGGCGAGCGTCTGGCTCGTGTCTGCGGCGTTGAATTTCATGTAGCCGACGCTGCCGGGAAAATAGAGCAGGCCGATCGCCAGCCCCTTTTCGTTGACGCCATCGAAAATGAACGGCAGCCCCACGCCGTTGGTGCCCACGGCGGCATACTTGGAAGACCACTTCAGGCCATTCTCGCCAGTGGGTGTGCTGCCCGTCCGGGCAAAGCCGCGCGGCACTGTGATGATGTCCGAATGAATATCGATGGCGAACTCCATCGTGCGCGCGTAAATGACCGTGCCATCCGCGGCAATCAGCCGGATGGCCGTGCAGGCGCTCACGGAATTCCCGAGCAGCGAACAAATACTTTTGATTTCATCTCCTTGTGGGCAAAGTGTCGACGAATTCCTGACAGGCATCGATAACTAGTTTATCGTCGGTCGCGATACTGCGGATGCGCCTGCCGTCAGTTGTCACAATTACCAATCGGCGCATGGGAGTTTTGCGCGAAGAAGTCGGCATTATGTAAATACCTTGAATGCCAGTTAGAGGTAATTCTTCGTTCAATCTCTGCCAGGAATATGAGACTTGTATGGTGTTACCTGAAATCTTCACTGATCGAAAAGATCTGAAATTATCCTGGATCACGGCTCACGCGCCGCAGATGAAAAGTACGAAAAAGGTAACCAGGCACAAGACCCTGAACGAGATGAACGTCGAAAGGGCATCTGTGGAAAACCCCTGCCGTTTTGCGATCTTTCGAAATTTGTGCAACCTTAAAAGTGCACAAACTCCCGCTGCTGAATGATAACCCAACCAAAGAACGCTGAGCTTGTCCCCGAAATTCGGACCACTGGTTAAGTAAGACTTTTTGGTGTCTGTTGGACGAACGCCCTGGTGGGCGGCAGAAAGAACAGACAACCAAATGAAAGCGAAGCGACAAAGACATCAACCGGCCTTCAAGGCCAAGGTGGGGCTGGAAGCCTTAGCGGGAGTCAAGACGGTGGCAGAGATTGCCCGGGAGTATCAGGTGCATCCGGCGCAGGTCAGCCAGTGGAAGCGCGCGATTGTGGAGCGGCTTCCCGAAGTGTTTGAGCACGGAGCCACGGCGCAAGCCGAAGCCTCCGACCGGGAAGTGGCCCGCCTGGAGCAGAAGGTGGGGCAGTTGACGATGGAACTGGACTGGCTTAAAAAAAAGTCCAGACAACTGGGGCTGTAAAAGGTCAGCGCCTGGCGCTGGTGTCGCCGACTGCCGGTTTGAGTGTGCGGCGGCAATGTGCGCTCCTGGGCGTCAGCCGGGGCAACTACTACTACGAGCCATGTGTGGAGAGTGCCGAGAACCTGCGCTTGATGCGTCGGCTGGACGAGTTGCATTTGCAACATCCAGTCTATGGCCGCCCGCGCTTGACGGCGGTGTTGCGTCGGGAGGGCTGGGCGGTGAACGCCAAACGGGTGGGCCGACTGATGCGAGTCATGGACTTGGAGGCAATCTATCCCAAGCCCGGCACCAGCCAGCCGCAACCCGGACACCAGATCTACCCGTATTTATTGAGGCGCAAGGCGATTACGGGTCCCGATCAGGTGTGGTGTGCGGACATCACCTACCTGCCGATGCGTCACGGGTTCATGTATCTGATGGCGGTGATGGACTGGTGGAGCCGGTTTGTGCTGGCCTGGGAGTTGAGCAATACGCTCGAAGCGGCCTTTTGCGTGCAGGCCTGGCAGCTGGCCTTGGCGCGAGGCCGTCAGGCGCCCCTGATTTCCAATACCGATCAGGGAGCGCAGTTCACCTCCGCCGACTATGTCGGAGCGGTGGAGGCCGCCGGGGTGCGGGTGAGCATGGATGGTCGCGGGCGGTGGATGGACAACCGGTTTGTGGAACGGTTGTGGCGCAGCCTGAAGTATGAAGACATCTACCTGCGCGGTTATGAACACGGCCTGGAATTGCGGCGAGGCGTGGGCGACTGGTTCGGCAATTACAACGAGCATCGGCCGCACCAGGCCCTGGGCTATGCCACGCCCGCCGAGGTGTATCACGCACCCGAATCACACGGCGCCCAGCCTGCAGGTTGGGCTTGAAGTCAGACCGCCGTTGGCGGTAAAAGAGAATCACCCCAAGAAAAATGGGAGGGAGAAAGTGGCGCTCCGGCGTCCTTTCTCCTTTCCAAAACTCTCGGGGAGCAGCGCAATGACGGTCAACCAAACCGTCCAGCCGACCCAAAAAGTCACCGCTTATTTTCGGCGGTCAGTGGTTTGAAAATGGGGACAAGTTCACTCCATTACTTCGAGTATAACCCACATGCTTCGATAAATCCACCTGCATCGAAAAAGTTTTTCCGGCAAAGAGGTCACCGATGTTGAGCGGGGAGAGAGACGGGAATCAAAAGACGAAATGAAGGGTTCGATGGGGGGGGCGCTTTGCGGCACTGTTTTACCCTCGACTTTATTGTGATTTAGATTTCTTTAGAGCTCTCTTAAACTCGAATTCCAGGTCAGTGGAGACGACCATGAGAGCTGTGGCGGGATCCAAATTCGGATGCTCATTCAATATGAGTTTTGTGTATCTCGCCACATCGTCGAGGGTCGTCAATCGAAGAATATCGATCCCACATTCCCGTTTCAGGTCAAATCTAACCGACTTTAGGGCAACTTGAACGAAGATCAAAAAGTCATCACCAACATCGTATATCGCCAAAGATTCCACCTCTTTGCAGAGATCTTCAAAAGCGTAGTTTCCTATAGATTCATTCCTCATAAAGGGGTCGCCCACGAGGGCGGGTGACCGCAGACAATTTGTTCACGGCGAATGTCCACACGAGGAAATTGGCGGTGCGGGCGTTGAGTCTCTCGTCTTTCCACAAAGCAGTGATACGAAAACAGTGAATCGCTCATCACTGTATCGCTCTTATGCATCGGCGACCTTCACAACAAAAGCAAATGTAGCTGCAATGTTAAGGATAAACCAAATATCGACCAAGATGGACAGCATTTTGCTTTTGGAAACCAGCAGCATTATCGCAACTGTAGCGCACGCACAAATAACAGAACCACTCCAACCTTCAAAACCATCCCCGCGGTGAAGGAGTTGGATCCAAAGCAAATCGCCAATAAACCATGGGCCATGCAAAACAAGTTTGATGTTGCCAACAAAAAGCAAAACAAGGGAGCCGCCTAACACAACGCTTAAGTTAAGCAGCAACTGTTTTCCGTAAGCATTCATGTGCCGTCAGCCATATCTCCACGAACCGCAATCTCTTATTTAAAGCCACCTAAAATAACTATGTCGCTGGCAGAGAGAGCCATCAACCCAAAAAGGCATTCCCGAGCTCCGTAGGAGCGGCATATTTTCCGATTTACGCCGGGAATCGTCCACGAAATGTAAAACGTGCGCAGATGCCGCTCCTGCGGAGCGTGCGCTGGTGAAGCCAGCATCAATGTGGGTGGAAGTCCCACACGCCGAGTTGGACTGTTCACGGCGTAAGAGGACATTCGCGCTGAGGCTGCGAGGCCGGGGCGTAAGCAGAGTGTCGTCGAACAGGCAGGCCGTAATGAAAATGAACCACATCTAATGAGCATCGAAAGGAGCAAACCCACGAACCCGAGTCTCTGCTCTGTGGACGAAGGGTGCCAGCCGTCGCTATCAAACAGTCAGGAGGCGATGGAGCGTGGCGGTGTCAGCGTGGACGGCATGTCTGGAAAGGGTGCTGGGATAAGCCAGGAGAGCTCCCACCGGGCCGAGCGGCGGCAACCGGCGGCACAAGCCTTGAGCGAGGCTGTCCGGGCGGGGGGAGCAGTCGGAGTCTCCCGTAGTAGCGATGAGCCGCAGGAGAGTATAACCCGCGGGGAGCCAAGGGGAGGCACTTGTGTCAAAGCGTTAGCGGGTAACAAAGGACAAGGGGATGGCTGGGAGCGACTCCTGAGTGAGTGGCACCAGATAGTAACCCCTGAAAAGATTCGGAAGTTGCAACGGACGCTATATCGGAAAGCAAAGGCGGAGCCGAAGTATCGGTTCTACAGCCTGTATGGGGAGTTGAGTCGGGCAGACATTCTGGAGCACGCACTGGTGGGGGTCACGCGTAATGGCGGGGCTGCCGGAGTGGACGGGGTGGAACTGGCCGAAGTCAACCGTGAGGAAAGGCGCGCGCAGTGGTTGGGAGAACTGGCGGCGGAACTGAAAAGCCAGCGGTACCGGCCCAGTCCGGTGCGGCGGGTGTACATTCCCAAAGGGGATGGCAAGGTTCGACCGCTGGGGATTCCGACGGTGAAAGACCGCGTGGTGCAAGCAGCCGCCGTACTCGTGCTGCTGCCCATCTTCGAGGCCGACATGCATGAGCACAGTTATGCGTATCGGCCGTCGCGCAATGCGCATCAAGCCATCGAGGTGATTGCCCGGGTGCTGTGGGGCAGGCGCACCGAAGTGATTGATGCGGACCTGAGCGGATACTTTGACAGCATTCCACATCGGGCCTTGATGAAGCTGGTAGCCCAAAGGGTTAGTGATGGAACGATGTTGAAGCTTATCCGTGCGTGGCTGCGAGCGCCCATCCAAGAGCAAGACCCGGCGGGCGGACCACCGCGCCGCCGACGCAATGAGCGAGGCACGCCACAGGGGGGAGTCATCTCCCCGTTGTTGGCGAACCTGTTCCTGAACCGGCTGGACCATGAAGTCAATGAACGCTGTGAGTGCAAGCCCGTGATGGTGCGCTACGCGGATGACTTCGTGATCATGTGCCGGCCCGGAGAGGGAGCGGCGCTCTTGAGTCGGCTGCGGCGCTGGCTGGAACATCGCGGGCTGACCTTGAACGAGACCAAGACCCGGCTGGTGGATATCAGGCGGGAAGGGATCAAGTTTCTGGGCTTCAGCCTGAGTCACCGCCAGGGGTTCAGCGGGCGGCACTACGTCCATGTGGAGCCGCACGCCAAGAGTCGGCAGAAACTGCGAGCGGTGGTGCAAGCGCGCCTCAATCACTGGACGCAAGGACAAGCCGAAGCAGAAGTCATCGGCAGTCTAAACCGGACCTTGAAAGGATGGGCGGGATACTTCCGCTTTGGCAATTACACCCACGTCTTCGAGAAAATGCAGTTCTACGTGCAGATGAAAGTAGGACGCTGGCTCTGGAAGCGGCACGACAAGACCGTGCGGGTGGAATACCAGACTCTGGCTCAATCCCATGGGCTGTACCGGCTGATGTGAAGCACAATCCGCCGAAGGCGGACCGAAGGAATGACACTCGGAGAGCCGTATGCGGGAAAACCGCCCGTACGGTTCGATGAGGGGCGGCGAGGATGATGGTCATTGGCTTGCGAGCCTTTCAATCCATCTCCTCCCGCCTACTCTACTCCGGAAAATGTCTTGCTGAACGATGCTGTTCTACAAATATGCCACGCCTACGGCGTTTCCAATGCCTGACTATTTCCGGGAAGGCGATGCACTGCCCACAGGCCACAGATATTGCATCGGTTGCGCAGAAGGACACGGAGGCTGGATGCGTATGGAACACGTCCTTCCCAACGCCAACGGCGTTGCGCCCTCCAGCCCCACGTTGGCCCACAGGCAAGGGGCCAACGTGGGGTTTCCGAAGGAATGAGACGACAACCTCGACGAGGTTGCGTCCGTTGTCACGACGGGAGCAATGGTCAGAACGAGCGGAGGCGCAACCTCGTTCGAGGTTGGGGAGCTTGCGGGTTCGGTAACCCCTGGTTGGTCCGAAACCATCGGACCAACCGGGGGCTGGAGGGCGAATCAAATGCCGGGGGCCGACCGCCTAAAGGCGGGACTCCGAACGGTGGAGGAGCGCCCGTTTGCCGTCTGTTGGAGTGCCGGTTTTTCGCGGTGGGGAGTAAAAGAACTTCCGCGATTGCCGGTTTTGCCGACCTTGCCGATAAAACTTGTGTGTTCTTGTTGTTTTGCTCTTGAAAGTTTTTGGAGCAGAGGTAAGATCGAAGTGTTGGTCCCGCATGCGGGGCCACCGAGCCCGGATGCATGTCCGGGCGGGATGATCTTTGACATGTGAATTTTTACCGCGGAAGCGCGGAGATGGTAGGGCGGCGCTGCCGAGACTGTCTCAAAAGTTGAACGCATTTTTCCGGAGGGCGTCAAAATTTGCATGGCACACCCCATCGCCCCGGACTACGGCCAGCAATTTATTTTTCCGCCCGCCCTGGAGGATTGGGTGCCCAAAGATCACCCCGC